>CAZHHD010000023.1:0-126710 GCA_964531795.1 uncultured Polyangiaceae bacterium
TTTGCACAGACATTTCGATCGCTTACGACCTCGCGATTTATGAGATGCGCTCTAGCCACCGAGGGCGGTGATCGCGGCCAAGAGATGCTCGCGATCGCGGGCGAACACGTCCCCGTGATGTGCTCCGGGGACGCGCTCGAACCGCGCGCCACGAATGGCTCCTGCCACGCGCTCGCCCATCCAGAACGGGACGATCTCGTCCGCGTCGCCGTGAATGACGAGCGTGGGGATGCGGATGTCTTCTGCTTTGCCGAGCGTGTCGAACGCATCGGCGACGAGGAGACGTGCAGGAACGCCCGGGGCCGCGTCGGAGACCAAGCCCGGAATCGACGTGTACGGCGTCACGAGGACGAGGCGCGCGCCGCGACCTCGCTGGGCCATCTCCGCCGCGACCCCGGTGCCGAGCGAGGCGCCGAAGAGAACGACGCGCTCGGGCCCCACGCCGCGTTGCGCGAGCATGTCGAGGGCGCATTCGGCATCGAGGTAGAGCCCCTCCTCGGTGGGCGAAGCTCCGCGCGACTCTCCGTAGCCGCGGTACTCCACGAGAAGGACACCGAAGCCGCGAGCGTGAAGCGCGCGCGCCAGGTCCGCCTCCGACGCCGCCGTCTCGCGGTTGTTGTGGAAGTAGACGACCGTGCGTCCGCCGGGAGGAGCGTCGAGCCCGAACGCGTGCACCTCCACGCCGTCGCGCGCGCGAAGCGCGTAGTGAGCAAACCCTTCGGGGGCCGAGGTCGCTCGCACCTCGGACGCGGGGAACAAGTAGGCGCGCTCCACCGCGTGGCTCACCGGGACGACGGCCATCGCCGCGATCACGACGACCGTCTGCAGCGCCGCGCGGAGCCTCACCTCCATATCCTCACCCGTCCCATGCACCGGCGCCAGCAACGACGCGCCGAGCGCGCCAGCGGTCGGTCGAAGCGCAGGTCCTTCGTCCATGCGCAGGTCTTTCGCGCGCGCGCGCCTCACTCGCGCGCCGCGCCCCCGCGCAAACTCGGCGCGGTACGTGCTTGGAGGTGGTGAGGAGCGATGGCGGAACCGACGAAGCCTAGACACTGCCGCATCGTGCTGACGGGCGGCCCCGGCGCGGGCAAGACGACCGCCGCCGATCTCTTTCGACGCGAGATGGGACCGCGCGTGGTCGTGGTCCCCGAAGCCGCGACGCTCGTCTTCAACGGGGGCTTCCCCCGCGTGATGGAGCCGCAAGCGCGCCGCGCCACGCAGACGGCCATCTACCACCTGCAGCGAAACCTCGAGGACGTCCAGGCCGCGCGGTATCCCGATCGTGTCCTCCTGTGCGATCGCGGGACGGTGGACGGCGCCGCCTACTGGCCCGGCGATCCCGCGGGCTTCTTCACCTCGCTCGGGACGACCGAGAGCGCAGAGCTCGCGCGCTACGACGCCGTGCTCTTCTTCGAGAGCGCGGCCGTCGGCGGGCTCGCCATCGAGGGGGGGAACCCCGCGCGCATCGAATCGCTAAACGAGGCCCTCCAGCTCGATCGGGCGCTGCAGCGGATCTGGTCGAGGCATCGGAACTTCACCCTCGTGCCCCACGACGCCTCCTTCTTGAGGAAGATTGGCCACGGGCTGACCGCGCTCGAGCGCCTCGTGGCCGACCTCACGGAGTCCTCGGGATAGGCCGCGCCAAGGGCGCCGCTCGCGTAGGCGCCGGACTTGCACTCGCGTGCGTCATGGGACCCGTCTGCGGCGCCGGCATCGATCTCCTTCACGCGCTCCTCATGGCCGCGTGGATCCTCGGGCTGCCGCTCCTCTTCTGGCACCGCTACCCGAGGCTCACACGCGCCTACGCCATCTACGCGATCCTCTTCGTCGTCCTGAACCAGGCCTCGCAAGCCGCTCTGGGAGAGTGCTTTCTCACGACGCTCGCGCGCAATTGCTGGGAGAGCGGCGCGGCAGCGCGCACGAGCCCCGCGACCGACGACTGGTTCACCGTGCGCATCGCGCAGACGGTCTTTCACCTGACCCCCACGCACCGCGGCATCAAGCTCGCCTCCGAGGCGCTCATCTTCGTCACCGCCGTCGGTGTCGCCTTCCAGATGCTCGTCGCCCGCCGACGCTCGCGCCGCGCGGCAACCGAGCGACCCGGCGCGGACCGGCCGGCGAGCTCCGGCGTGAGGGCTTCCTAGCGCGACGAAGGACGCCCACGGCGACGGCGCGCACCGGCGATCGCCGTCAGGCCGAGGAGAAGCGCGCCGAGCGATCCGCTCTTGCCGCGCGAGGCGCTGCAGCCACCCGAAGACGATTGCGTGAGCGGATCGTCTCCCTGCGGCGGCGTGCTCGCCCCTGCGTTGGACGCAGGGCCCCCGGCGGGCGCGGCGAAGGTGCCGTCGAGCGCGTACATCTCTTGTGCCCCCTCGGCTTCGAGGATCATCGGCGCGCCGGGCCAGTTGGGTCCCTGGGGGACCGCGGTGAGCTTCGCCGCCGGCCACGTCGCCGCCGTGAAGTGCCATGCCGCGAGCGCGTTCGCGTCGGGGACGAGACGTCGCGCGTCGCCGTCGATGACCCACACCTCGGGGCTACCGTCGTCGCTCTTCACGACCGTCGGCGAAGCTGGAAGGTCCTCCCCCTTGGGGTACGCGTCGACCGTGGCCGCTGCCTCGTGGGCCACGTCGGTGAGGCCGCTCAGTTGCCACGCGCCGAAGACCTGCGGGCTCGCGACCAGGCGCTTCACGGCCTTGTCCGGCCCCACGGGCAGCGTGGGGAACGGACACGTGACGCTCTTCGGCCCGGTCGAGAGAAGGCTGTCGCTCCCCTTCCCCGCGCTCGGTACGGCGTAGGCGAAGATCTGGTGCGCCTTGCCGTCTTGGATGCCGAGCGGCACGGCGAGCGAGAAGCCGTGGTCGCACGAGCCGAGGCTCGAGCACAGATCCGGGCGGTGCACGTTGGCGACGATCTTCTCGGCCCCCTCACCGCCGCTCTTCCCCTCGGCGGCGTCGAACGAGAGGCTCACGTCGATCGGCGCGTCCTTGGCCGACGTGTCCTCGGCCCAGCCCGTGAGCCCGCTGCACGACGCGGCGTCGAAGGCCCCTTTGAGCGCGCTCGTCACCGGCGGCACCGGCGCGGTGAGCGCGGTGTAGCGGATCGCGCTGAAGGTCATGCCGTTGTAGGCCACGCTGATCGAGGTGCCGTTCAACGTGACGTTCGACGTGAACTCGTGCGCATAGTTGATCGTGGTGCTGCAACCCGGCTCCTCGATGAACGTGGCTGTCTTGCCCGGGTTCACCCACGCCTTGAAGAGCATGATGTGATCGCTGTTGTTCACCGCGTCGCCAGGCTGCAAGGACGATGCGGGGATTACGTGGGTGATGTCGGACTGAAACGGCGCAAACTCCCCGGTCACGCGCCCCGGCGCCGGAAGCCCCCAGGCCCACGACACGAGCCCCGAGCAGTCGGAGCGGTACGGGTCCCACGCCGGATTGCTCGTCCGGCTGCAGTACGTCGAGCACGCCGAGTCGTAGTCGCGTCCGTGGTTCGCCGCTTGGCAGTACTTCAACTGCGCAGCCACCCATTGCTCGGCGCGGGCCAGCGCGTCGCTCGTGCTGAGCGCATCGCTCGACGAGCTCGACGCCGACTCGTCGCCACCCGATGTCGAAGGATCGGCGGAGCAGGCTGCGACAAGGCTCCCCAGGGGGAGCAACAAGACGACCGCGAGCGAACGGGACAGAAAGGTCATGGCGCCTCACGAGCTCCGGGGAGATGCCTCCACGCTTTGCGCGCGCCGTACCAACGACGGACCCCCGCTCGACTCGCGAAGCGCCGCGCGATCGGCGGGTCGGTCTCGCGCCCTATCGCGCGTCGTGGTCGCGAAAGAGGACCCATGTCGAAAAATTCCGTCACCTGCGATCCGCGACGCCTGGCTCGCCGCGCGTCCCCCGTCGACACCGCGATCCACGAACAAGCGCGAGACCAGGAGGGCTTCGCGCCGCACCTTCGACGCGCGCGCCTGCTCGCGAAGTCGCCGACGCGTGACGTCGCGCCCCTCTACGCTCCGTCGGGAGCGCGCGTGAGGATCTCGTGGCCCGTCTTCGTGACGAGCACGGTGTGCTCGAACTGCGCCGAGAGCGATCCGTCGGCGGTGACGACGGTCCATCCGTCGTCCAAGACGCGGACCTCGGGGCGCCCGAGGTTCACCATCGGCTCCACGGTGAAGGTCATTCCGGCGCGCAGCCGAAGCCCCGCGCCGCGCTGGCCCACGTGGGCGACGTGCGGCGGCATGTGCATCTTTCGTCCGATGCCGTGACCGCCGAAGTCGCGCACCACCGAGCACCCGGCCCGCTTCGCGACCTCCAGGATCGCCGCCCCCACGTCGCCGAGACGCGCTCCTTCGCGCACGACCGACACCCCTGCGTCACGGCAGGCGCGCGCCACCTCGACGAGACGACGCGCGTCGCTCGAGACCTCCCCCACGCAGAACGTGGCCGACGTGTCGCCGTGAAAGCCGTCGAGCTCGCTGGTCACGTCGACGTTCACGATGTCGCCGTCTTCGAGCACGACGTCGTCGCGGGGGATGCCGTGGCACACGACCTCGTTCTTGCTGGTGCACACCGCGGCGGGAAACCCCTCGTAGCCGAGCTGACTCGGCGTGGCGCCGTGGGCGCGGGTGTGCTCGCGGACCCATCGATCGATCGCGCCGGTCGTGACGCCGGCGCGGAGACGCGCCCCCACGAAAGCCAGGGTGGCGGCGGCCAAGGCCCCCGCGCGTCGCATCCGCGCGATCTCGCTCGCCCCCAAGATCTCCGCCATCGCCGAGCACCTTGCGAAGCGAGACGCCGTGCGTCCAATACCGTTTGGATCTGGCCCGCCCGCGAGCCCCGCCGAGCGAAATGTCGTAGGCTCGGACGGTGAGCCTCTCGCAAGTCGAGTACTTCGTCGCCGTCGCCGAGAACGAGAACGTCGGCCGCGCCGCCCAGGCGCTCCGCGTCGCGCAGCCGGCGGTGAGCCGTCAGATCCGAAACCTCGAGGACGAGCTCGGCGTCGAGCTCTTCGTTCGCTCGCCGCGCGGCATGAAGCTCTCGGCGAGCGGGGAGCTGTTCTTCCGTCACGCCACGTCGATCCTCGGCGCGGTGCGCGCGGCGAAGGAAGCGGTGCGCGCGGAGAGCCCAAGCGCCGGACGTTGACGCAGGGCGCGCGGGTCCCTAGATCCCCGCCCCACGCATGACGTTCGTCCCCGCCGTCACCTCCACGCTCGTTCACGAGCGTCGCACGTGGTTCGTCGTCCACCCGCGCGGGCTCGTCGTCCGGCGCGAGGGCGAGCGAATCGAGCTCCTCACCGAGGAAGATGTCCTCGCGCTGGGGCTCCGCGCCGAGGAAGCGCATCGCCTCGGCTCGCTCGACGGCACCGACGCCCTCGCCGTCACCGTCGAAGGCGACGTCCCCGCCCCCTTCGAGCCGCTCTCGCTCCGCGCGCTCGTCGGCTTTCTCGAGGGGGGGCTCTTCGGCGTCGTCGCTCGCGCGCTCCACGCCGCCGACTGGCTCACGACGACCCGCTTCTGCGGCCGCTGCGGAACGAGGACGGTGCGCGTCCCCACCGAGCGATGCATGGCGTGCCCCGCGTGCGGCCTCCACATGCACCCGCGCATTTCGCCGGCCATCATCACCCTCGTGCGCAAAGGGGACCTCGCGCTCCTTGCTTCGAACGCGAAGTTTCCCGGTCTCTTCTACAGCACGCTCGCCGGCTTCTCCGACATCGGGGAGTCCTTGGAGGAGACGCTCGTACGCGAGGTCGAAGAGGAGGTCGGGGTGAAGGTGACGAACCTTCGCTACTTCGGCAGCCAGCCGTGGCCGTTCCCCAACTCGCTCATGATCGCCTTCACCGCCGACTGGGAGTCGGGGGAGATCGTCGTCGACCCGAGCGAGATCGCCGACGCCAAGTGGTTCTCCGCCGAGGCGCTCCCTTCCATCCCCCCGCGTCTCAGCATCGCCCGCCGCATGATCGACGCCTGGGTCGACGAGGTGACGTCGAAGCGCTGACGATCCGATATCCTCTGCTTCGTCGTGGCGATCGCCAAGAAGAGCAAGGCGCCTCCCGCGCGCCGCCCCTCGGGCGCGCAGCTCGGCGAAGCCAACGTCCGCGCGATGATTTTGCAGGGCGGCGCCCAGGTGTTCTCCGCCCTCGGTGTGCGCGCAGCTTCGGTGGAGCACATCTTGGAGGCCGCCAAGCTCTCGCGGCGCACGTTCTACAAGCACTACGCCGGCAAGGAAGACGTCGCCCTCGCCCTCTACAAGATGGGGACGAAGATGCTCGTGGAGGCGTGCGAGCGCGCGGTGCGTGAAGAGAGCGATCCGCTCCGCCAGTTCGAGCGGTGCATCGAGGCCCACCTCGCCACCTCCCAGAGCTTCGGTCGCTTGGTGTTCGTCCTCGGCGGGGAGGCGCAGCGCCCGGACTCGGCGCTCCACGCCCGCCGCATGGAGGTGCACGAGAAGCTCGCCACCATGTTCGGCGCGAGCATGGACGCGCACCTGGGTAAAAGGATCGATCCCTTCTTGGCGCGCGCCCTCGTGCTCTCGCTCGAGGCCGTCCCTCGCATGCTCTTCCAAGAGAAGGACGAAGGGCGCGGCGTCACCGCCGAGGGGATCGACCGCGCGCGACGGGTCATGAAGCGCGTCTTGAGCGCCGTCCTCGAGGGCGAAGGGGCGCGCGTGGCGCCGCTCCCCACGGTCGAGTGAGCTTGGCGACGGCGCTTCGGACGATCTCCGTACGCGGCAGCGCGAATGCGCGTACCTCTTTGAACCCAAGGACGGCGACCATCGCGCGTCTCTCACCGCGGAGGTCTCGATGGAACGACGGAACGCCGAAGAGCTCGTACGACGCTGGGCCAACGAAGGGGTCGCTGCCGGCCGACTGGAGGTCTTCGACGAGCTGCTCCACGAAGACGTGCGCGATCTCAGCGGCGGCAAGGAGAGCGTAGGCCGCGCCACGTTCAAGGCCCGCGCGAGCGCGGTGAACGCGGCGTTTTCGAACCGCTCGGTCAACGTGGAAGCGCTCCTCGTCGAAGGAGACCGCCTCGCCTGGCGCTGGACGCTCCGCGGAGCCCACACGGGTCGGTTCCTCGACATCGACCCGACCGGGATCGAGATCGCCCTCGCGGGGGTCAACTTCCAACGCATGGCCGACGGCCGCGTGATCGAGCACTACACGCTCGTCGACGTCGCCGCGCTAGAGCGCGTCCTCCGCGAAGCGGCGAGCCGCGGGGCCCCCGCGAGCTGACCTCCGCGACGCAGCGCTTGCGTCGATCCGCAAAAGCTCCGTAGGCGCGCGCAGCGTCGCGCGGCGTCTTCGGCCGTTCCCTGCTGGCACGCCGCCTGCTCTCGGCCTCGGTCATCCAAGGAGGACGACATGAAGACGATGCAGGCCGCGGTGTTCGTCGAGAAGGGGCGCATCGAGCTTCGTGAGGTCCCGCGCCCCGAGCCGGGTCCGGGGGAGGCGCTCGTCGCCGTCTCGCTCACGACCATTTGCGGGACCGACGTTCACATCCTCAAGGGCGAATACCCGGTCAAACCCGGCCTCATCGTGGGGCACGAGCACGTCGGCACCATCGCCGCGCTCGGCCCGGGCGTCCGCGGCTACAAGGTCGGCGAGCGCGTGCTCGCCGGCGCGATCACCCCCTGCGGCCAGTGCCGCGCCTGCCTCTCCAACGACGGCGCCCAGTGCAGCCACGGAGCCGACTCCTTCGAGGCCATCGGCGGCTGGCGCTTCGGCAACACACTCAACGGATGCCAAGCCGAGTACGTGGTCGTCCCCAACGCGCAGGCGAACCTCGCGCGCGTCCCCGACGGCCTCACCGACGAAGACGTCATCCTCTGCCCCGACATCATGTCGACGGGGATCTCGGCGGCGGAGCGCGGCGGGGTACGCATCGGCGACGCGGTCGTCGTCTTCGCCCAAGGCCCCATCGGCCTCTGCGCCACCGCCGGCGCTCGCCTTTGTGGCGCCTCTCTCGTCATCGGGGTCGACGGTCTGTCGAACCGGCGCGAGATGGCGAAGCGCATGGGGGCCGACGTCGTCCTCGATCCCAAGTCGCAAGACGTCGTGGCCGAGGTGAAGCGCCTGACCGGGGGCGGCGCCGACGTCGCCATCGAAGCGCTCGGCCTCCCCACCACCTTCGAAAATTGCTTGCGCAGCGTGCGACCTGGCGGCACCGTCTCGAGTCTCGGCGTGTACTCCGGTCACCTCACCCTCCCCCTCGACGCGATGAGCGCCGGGCTCGGCGATCACACGATTCGCACGACGCTCTGCCCCGGTGGCAAGGAGCGCATGCGAAGGCTGCTCGGCGTGGTCGCGGCGAAGCGCTTCCCCTTCCGCGATCTCGTGACGCACTCCTTCCGGCTCGGGGAGATCGACCGCGCCTACGATCTCTTCTCCCATCAACGAGACGGCGTGCTCAAGGTAGCCATTCGACCGTGAGTCCCGTCTCGTCCAAGAGAGGCCCGTGAGCCGCGCGACCACGGCGGACGACGCCGTCCTCTCCATCGGCGACGGAATGCGTGTCCTCGTCGGCTCCGGCGCGGCGGCGCCGACGACCCTGATCCATGCATTCTGCAAGCGTGCGCTCACGCTCCGCGAGGTCGAGGTGTGCCAGCTCCTCACGCTCGGAGACGCGCCCTACGCCTCGCCGGCGTTCGCCGGGCACGTGCGGCACAACGCGTTCTTCATCGGGCCGAACACGCGCGAAGCCGTGGCCGAGGGGCGCGCCGACTTCACGCCGGTGTTCTTGAGCGAGATCGCCGCGCTCCTCCGTGGCCCTCTGGCCGTCGACGTGGCCCTCGTCCAAGTCTCTCCCCCCGACGCGCACGGCTACTGTTCGCTCGGCGTCTCGGTCGACATCGTCAAGCCCGCCGTCGACGACGCGCGGGTGGTCGTCGCCGAGGTGAACGCACGGATGCCGCGCACGCACGGCGACGCGTTCGTGCACGTGTCACGCATCGATCACCTCGTGGAGGTCGACCACCCCCTCCCCGAGCTCGTCCCCGAACCCATCAGCCCGCTGGCGAAGGCCATCGGAGAGCACGTCGCCGGCCTCGTGCGCAACGGCGACACCTTGCAACTCGGCATCGGCGCGATCCCCAACGCCGTGCTCGCGGCGCTCCAGGGGCACCAAGAGCTCGGCATCCACACCGAGATGTTCTCCGACGGCGTCGTCGATCTCGTCAATCGCGGGGTCGTGACCAACTCCCAGAAGACACTCCATCGCGGCAAGCTCGTGACGAGCTTCGTCATGGGAACGAAGCGCGTGTACGACTTCGTGCACGACAACCCGGCCCTCGAGATGCACCCTTCGCACTACGTGAACGATCCGTTCGTGGTGGCGAAGAACCGCGGCATGGTGGCGATCAACTCGGCGCTGGTGGTGGATCTCACCGGGCAGGTGTGCGCCGATTCGATCGGACCGCGCCTGTACTCGGGGGTCGGCGGTCAGGTGGATTTCTTCCGCGGCGCGGCGCGCTCGTTGGGAGGCCGGCCCGTCGTCGCCCTGCCGGCCACCGCCAAAGGGGGGACCGTCTCACGCATCTCGGTGGAGCTCCCCTTGGGTTCGGGGGTCACCACGTCGCGGAACGACGTGCACTACGTCGTCACCGAATACGGCGTGGCCGCGCTCCACGGCAAGACGGTACGCGAGCGCGTGCACGCCCTCGTCGCCATCGCGCACCCCGCGTTCCGGGACGAGCTCGTCCACGGAGCGCGGGCGCGCCGCTGGATCTGACGATCAGCGCAGACGATCGGCCGCGCGGAAGTAACCGCGCACGAACTTCACGAGCTCGCCGTCGGTCGGATGGTCCATCGTCTCCACCCCGACGAGGCGCCCCTCGAGGGGTCGCTCGTGGGCGTGGAGGTGCTTGACGAACTCGAGCTTGGCCGAGCCGGGCCCGACGACGAGGATCTCCTCGGCGTCCGCGAGCGAGCGCGCCACGTCGTGGAAGAAGTGCGCCGCGTCGGCAGGATGCGCGTGCTCCGCCGTCGCCACCGGATGACGATGCAGGTGGTGCTTGGGTGCATGGACCACCGAGGGGGTCGTGTCCTCGGCGTCGACGTGAAAGATCTTCGCTTCTTTGTGATCGAGCCAAACGGCCGCGTGACGAACTTGCATGGCGCGTGACCTTGCGAGCCCCGTGCCGAAGCTGTCGGCGCCCCTCCGCCCCCCACGCGCCATCGGCGCCGAGCGCAAAAATCGTGGAGGCTCGCCTCGCCCTTCGTGCTCGTTCGCGAGGGCGCGCGCAGTCATTGCGGCGCCGGCGCAGAATCTCGCAGGGGGCGGGCCGGGGGCCAAAGCGCACCCCAGCAACTCCCGCGGTTCTGCTCTTGGCCCGCCCGTTGCCTAGCACCGGCGCATGACACGCACACTCTCTCTCCGCGCCGTTTGTGCCCTCTTCCCTCTGCTCGCGTGCGCCTGTGTCTCTTCGGGGAAGTACGACGCCGCGGTCAAGAGCGCCGACGCCGCGCGCGCCGAGCTGCGCAAGGTGAAGGCGAGCGACGACGCCAAGCTCGCCGCTCTCGAGAAGGACGTGCGCGCCACCCAGCACCAGCTCGACGACGCGACGGCCGAAGACGCGCGCCTCCGCGGGGAGCTCGAGCGGCTCGGGACCAACGCCGACGCGCTCTTGGCGGAGAAGGGGACGCTGGCGAGCGCACTCAACGAGTCGCGGGCGCGGCTCGAGGAGCTTCGTCGCGCGCAGGCCGCTGCCGAGGGGCGCGCGCGCTTGTACCGCGACTTGGCCTTGCGCCTGAAGAAGATGGTCGACGCCGGAGACCTCAGCATCGCGCTCCGCGACGGACGCATGGTGCTTCAGCTCCCCAACGACGTCCTCTTCGAGACCGGGCAAGTCGACATCAAGCCGCGTGGGCAAGCCGCGCTCAAGCAAGTGGGCGCCGTGCTGAAGACGCTCGAGGGGCGCCACTTCCAGGTCGCGGGCCACACCGACAACGTCCCCATCGAGAACGCGCGCTTCTCGTCGAACTGGGATCTCTCCACCGCGCGCGGTGTCGAGGTCGTTCGCTTTCTCCTCGCGCAGGGGGTGCCCGCCACCTCTCTCTCCGCCGCCGGCTACAGCGAGTTCGATCCCGTCGCCCCCAACGACAACGCCGCCGGGCGGGCGAAGAACCGGCGAATCGAGATCACCCTGCTGCCGAACGTGGACGAGATCGTCAGCGTCCCCGACGCTCGCTGAGAGGCGCGCGTGGCCCTCGCGCTCACGCTCCTCTTCGCGCTCCACGGCGCGATCCACCTGCTCGGTTTCGCCACGTGGACGAAGCTCGCCAGGGTGCGGTCCTTGAGTGGGCGCACCTCGGTGGCGATGTCCCCGCGCGTGCAAAAGGTCTTCGGCGTCGGTTGGCTCGGTGCATTTCTCCTCCTCCTCGTCGCGGCGGCCCTCCGCCTCGCCGCAAGCGAAGCGTGGTGGCTCTTCGCCCTCGCGGGGATCCTCCTCTCGCAAGGGCTCGTGGTCTTGGCCTGGCAAGACGCAAGAGCGGCGACGCTCGTCAACGCGTGCCTCCTCGTTCCGACGCTCGCCGGCGGCGCGCACGCTCGCTTCGAGCGACGGATCGACGGTGAGGTTCGTGCGCTCGTCGCCAAAGAGCCCCCGGGCTCCGCGGCGATCGTCACGCAGGCGGATCTCGCTCGTCTCCCTCCGCCGGTGCGCACGTGGCTCGTTCGCGCCGGCGTGGTGGGGCGCGAGCGGGCGCGTGTCGTTCACCTCACGCAACGGGGCGAGCTCCGGACCGCACCCGACGCGGCGTGGATGCCGGTCGTCGCAGAGCAAGACTTCACCGTCGACGAGCCGGGCTTCGTGTGGCGCGTCGACGCCACGATGTGGGGCGTCCTCCCCATCGCCGGCCGGGACCGACTCTTCGAAGGGCGCGGCCACATGTGGATCGCGGCCGCCTCGCTCGTCCCCATCGTCGACGTCGCCGACGACAAGATCACCCAAGGAGCGTTGCTCCGCTTTCTGGGAGAGATGGTCTGGTTCCCCTCGGCGGCGCTCATGCCCTACGTCACGTGGGAGCCGATCGACGGCGCGCACGCCAAGGCGACGTTGCGCTGGGGCGATCACGAGGTGAGCGCCGAGCTCGCGTTCGACGAGGCGGGGCGATCGACCGGGATGCGCGCTTCGCGCTACCTGGGCGGCGGCGCCGAGGCCAAGCTCACGCCGTGGGTCGTCACCTCGAGCGACTGGCGCGTCGTGCGCGGCGTCGAGGTGCCGGTGCGCGGGGTCGTCGGCTGGGACCTCCCGGCAGGGCGGTTCGACTACTACCGGTGGGAAATCACCGACGTCGTGGCCAATCCGTCGCCCATTCCCGGGCAACTCGGCAGCGCCTTCCCAAGCGGGCTCGGGCACTCTACCGTTGTGGTTCCTCCATCACGACGGCCCTTCGGATGCAGAGCGACAGCGACAAGCCCACGACGATCCTGGTCGTCGACGATCACGAGGCGAATCGCACGCTCGCCAAGGAGACGCTCGAGGACGAGGGCTACCGTGTCGTCCTCGCGAACGACGGGGCCGAAGGGCTCCTCGCCTTCCGCAAGGAGCAGCCGAGCTGCGTGCTCCTCGACGTGCGCATGCCGAACGTCGACGGCTTCACCGTGTGCGAGCAGATCCGCTCGCTCCCCGGCGGGCTCGACACCCCGGTGCTCTTCCTGACCGCGCTCCGCGACGTCGACACCTTCGATCGCGCGCTGCGCGCTGGGTGCGACGACTTCCTCACGAAGCCCGTCCGTCCGACCGAGCTCGTCGTACGCGTGCAGACTGCACTCAAGCTTCGCCGCGTGAGCGTGGAGCTCCGAGAGCACTACGACCTCTTGAAGTCGCAGCGGGACGATCTCTTGAGGCTCCAGCTCCAGAAGGAGCGCTTGATGGCCTTCGTCGTCCACGACCTCAAGAACCCGGTCAACTCCATGGACCTTCACGCCCAGCTCCTCCTCCGGGAGAAGGGGCTCTCGGAGAGCGGGCGCGAGTCGGCCACGCAAATCCGCACCGAGGCACGGCAGCTCTCGCGCATGATCGTGAACCTCCTCGACGTCAGCAAAGCGGAGGAGGGCCACCTCGCGCCGAAGCGATCGAACGTCGACCTCCGAAGCCTCGTTGACAGCGTGGTAGCCGAGCTCACCCCCCTCGCCGACGCGCGCCAGGTCACGCTACGCGTGGACCTCGGCGCGAAGAGCGCCTCCGCCGACGGAGATCTGCTCCACCGCACCTTGGCGAACCTCGTCGAGAACGCGACCCGCTACGCTCCGAAGCAGTCGACGGTCTCCATCACCACGCGCGAGCTCGGCGAAGAGACCGAGCTTCGCGTGGCCGACGCCGGCGCGGGCATCCCGGAAGAGATGCGCGAGAAGGTGTTCGACGCCTTCGTGCAGGTCGAAGCGGGCGAGCGCATGGCCGCGCGGAGCAGCCGCGGGCTCGGCCTCACCTTCTGCAAGCTGGCCGTCGAAGCCCACGGCGGGCGGATCTGGGTCGAGGACGCCGCGCCCGGCGCCGTCTTCTGCGTGAGGATCCCCCGTGGCTCTTGATCGCGCGGCACCGGACTTCCGCCGCCTCTTCGAGGGGGCGCCGGGCTGCTACCTCGTCTTGAGCCCCGAGCTCGAGATCGTCGCCGTCAGCGACGCGTACCTCGCGGCGACGATGACCCGACGCGACACGATCGTCGGACGGCAGCTGTTCGAGGTCTTCCCTGACAACCCCGACGACCCGACAGCCACCGGGGTCGCCAATCTGCGCGACTCGCTGACGCGGGTGCTCGCCGAAGGGCGGCCGCACCGGATGGCCACCCAGCGGTACGACATCCGGCGCCCCGAGGCGGATGGGGGTGGATTCGAAGAGCGTCATTGGCTCCCCGTGAACTCGCCGATCCGGGGCGACGACGGCGAGGTGCTCTACATCCTCCATCACGTCGAAGACGTCACCGACGTGGAGCGATTGAAGGCCGCCGGCGCGGCGCACGACGAGGCCTTGCGCGATCTCGCGATCGCCTCGGAGGCGCGCTTCAGCGAGCTGCTCGACACCGCCCCCGACGCCATGATCGTGGTGGGCGACGACGGCAAGATCCAGCTCGTCAACGCGCAGACCGAGCGCGTCTTCGGCTACTCGCGCGAAAACCTCGTCGGGCAGCCGCTCGACCTTCTCTTGCCCGAGCGCTTTCGCCGAGGGCACAGCGCGCATCTCGCCCGCTTCTTCCGCGATCCGGGGGCACGCCCGATGGGCTCGGGGCTCGAGCTCTACGGTCAGAGGAGCGACGGCACCGAGCTCCCCATCGAGGTGAGCCTCAGCCCGCTGAGGAGCGCCCGCGGGGTGACGGTCTCGGCGGCGATCCGCGACATCACCGAACGAAAGCGCATCGAGAGGGCCGCTCGCCTCGGCGCCGAGCGACTCGCCAGCGCCGTCGAGAGCATCCAAGACGCTTTTGCCCTCTTCGACGACGACGATCGCCTGATCCTCTGCAACAGCGTCTACCGGCGCCTCGTGGGAGAGGCCCTCCCTGGAGCGCTGGTCGGGCGCTCGTACGAGAGCCTGCTCGACGCGTGGGTCCACGACATCGCCTTCCCCGACGACGAGGCGCGGGAGCGCTTCCGGGCCGAGCGTATCGAACGAAGACGCCGTGACGAGACCTCGACGTTCGACCTGCGCATGCGCGACGGACGGAGCCTTCGCGTCATCGATCGCCGCACCGCCGAAGGGGGCATCGTCAAGACGATCTGGGATCTGACCGACGACGTCCGCCTCGCCGAGGAGCTCCGCGAGGCGCGCGAAGCGGCCGAAGCGGCGAGCCGTGCGAAGAGCGAGTTTCTCTCGTCCATGAGCCATGAGCT
This sequence comes from uncultured Polyangiaceae bacterium, assembly GCA_964531795.1. GTDB lineage: Bacteria > Myxococcota_A > Polyangia > Polyangiales > Polyangiaceae > CAZHHD01. Next base: position 14,817 of record CAZHHD010000023.1, read on the forward strand.
ACGGACCCCGCTCAACGCCGTGCTCGGGTTCGCGCAGCTCCTCGATCACGATCGTCGCGATCCGCTCTCCGAGCGTCACCGTGGGCGCGTCGCGCAGATCCTGAAGGGGGGCGAGCACCTCCTTCGGCTCATCGACGACATCTTGGACCTCTCCCGCATCGAGGCGGGCGGCGTGTCGATCTCCACCGAGCCGGTCGGAGTCGTCGACGTCCTCGAAGAGGTGAAGACGACGCTCCTGCCGATCGCCGCGCAGCACGGGATCAAGCTCGATCTGGAGGCGCTCCCTGCCGCCGTCTCGATGGTCTCGGCCGACCGGACACGCTTCGCGCAGATCCTCATGAACTTCGGCTCGAACGCGATCAAGTACAACCGGCCGGGCGGCGAGGTCACCTTCCTCGTCTCCACGCCGAGCCCGGGCGCGGTGCGCGTCACCGTGCGGGACACCGGCATGGGCATCCCCGCCGACAAGCAGGACAAGCTCTTTCAGCCGTTCCAGCGCGCAGGCCAAGAGACCGGCCCCATCGAGGGGACGGGGATCGGGCTCGTCATCACCCAACGCCTCGCACGCTTGATGCACGGTGACGTCGGGTTCGAGAGCGTCCCCGGGGAGGGCTCGTCGTTCTGGGTGGAGCTCCCGGCGCACGCGGCCCATCCGGCCTCGAGCGTGCCGCCGGCTCTCGTCGCTGAAGCCGCGCCACGCCTGGCAGGAGAAAGGCGACAGACGATCCTCTACGTCGAGGACAACCCCGCGAACATCTCCTTCATGACCGATCTGATGAGCGGCTTCGACGGCGTGGAGCTCGTCACCGCGCCGACGGCCGAGATGGGGGTCGAGCTCGCACGCGCACGTCGCCCCAAGGTGATCCTCATGGACATCAACTTGCCGGGAATGAGCGGGCTCGAAGCCCTTCGCACGTTGCGAGGCTGGCCGGAGACGCAGGACATCCCGGTCATCGCCCTCACCGCCGCGGCCTCCGAGCGCGACAAGGAGCGCGGGACCAAGGCGGGCTTCTACCGCTACCTCACGAAGCCGGTGCGCGTCACCGAGCTCGTCGCCACGCTCGAGGAGCTCCTCGGAGCAGCGCCGCACACCGAGCCCGCGCGCTAGCTAACGCGCGGCGGTCGGCTCGAACGTCGGTCTCACGCGGGAGCGGCTTCGCGGCGTGCAGCTCTTCGCACACGGAGCGCCTCGGCGAGGGCGGCGATGATCGACGTACGACGAGGCGCGTCGAGGTGAGCGTCGCCCCACGCGTAGAGGAGGCGGTCCTCGGTTCGCGCGTGCGCGCGGAGCTCGTCGATGAAGAGACGCGCGGTCTCGAGTCGCAGCGTATGAAGATCCACCGCGACGCCGAGCTCGGCCAAGCGCGAGCGGATGTGGCGATGCTCCTGCACGATGACGCGCGCGTCTTGGGGCGCGGCCGCGAAGAGCGCGGGGAGGAGGTGGGCGTCCTCGGCGTCGAGGTGAGCGAGCAAGCCGACCTCGAACTCGGTCCACAAGGGCCCTAGCGCCTCGCGGTCGTTGGCCTCGCAGGCGGCGAGGACCCGCTCGAGCACGTCCTCGAGCCGCCGATGATCGGCGAGGAAATGCTCGTGAAGCTCCTGCGGGGGATCCGGCGGCGAGGGGGACAGCATGGGAGCGCTACAGCAACCCGCGTGCCGGGGCAGATCGCGCCGGGTTTCTCGCTGAGCGAAGGGCAACGACGCGGTCTCCTTACCTGGTGACGCCTGCTTTGCGCCGTTTGCTTCGCTCAGCGCGCACGCCTTGCGGCGAGCTTGCGCACGCGCTCCACGGCGTAGAAGAGAACGACCGACGCCTCGACGAGGAGCGCCACGACCAGCCACGGCTCGACGCGCGCCCAATCGGCGAGGGTCACATGGCCGAGGCGGCCCCACCGCGTGAGAACCGGCATGAAGCGCTCGTAGAGCAGGCCGTACACGACCGCTCCCACGTAGAGACCGAGCCCTCCGGGGAGGAGATAGTCGAGCCGCCCCTCCCCCGCTCCGGCGGCGACCGTCCCTGGACAGAAGCCGGACAGCGCCATCCCGACGCCGAAGACGAGCCCACCGAGGAGATTGCCGAGCACGTACGTCGCGGGGATGGGGACGTCCCCCGCGAGCCCGAGGGTCTGAAGGACACGGATCCCGATCGCGCCGGTCACGAGCGCGCTCATGAGGAACTGAAGGACCGCGAAGTCGCGAAAGCGAAAGACGTTCACGATGCGCTCGTAGCGCGCGAGCCCCGCCTTCTGGAGGAGCGCGCCGAACGCCGCGCCGAGCAGCAACGGGACGAGCGTCGTGGTGCTCATGAGGTCTTCCCTCGGTAAAGGAGGAGCGCCGTGGGGACGCCGCTGGCGAACATGCCGAACATGAAGACGAACGCCGCAGGGGCGAAGACGGCGCCCCCCGAGACGGCCAAGCTCGCCGTGCATCCTCCGGCGATCCCTCCGCCGATCTCGGTGAGCACCGAGCCCAGGAAGGCGAGGAGCCAACGGCGCCCGACGCTCGGCCCGAAGACCGCCGTCCACTGGCGATCGGGCATGGTGCGCACGGCGAACTCGCCGCCGAGGACCGAAGCGACGAACGCACCGACGACGGCGCCCACGACCACGAGCACGTCCCACGTCACCCCCGTCGGCACGACGTCGCGCCAATACATGCTGTCGGGGGCGAAGCTCCGCCCCACGTAGCCCGAGAGGTGCTGCGAGGCCCCCGCCCCGCTCAAGCGGTGGCCGAAGAGCGCCATCGAGACAGTGACGACGAGGCCGAGCCCGACGCCCGCCACGTACGGGGACCAAGGACCGAGGATCGCGGGACGACGCATGCGTGCACCTCCGTGAAGCAGATCATTCGGCGGGGGACGCGCCGGGCGACGCGCGACGCGCGCGCTCGTTTCGCGCGATGAAGGCGCCGCCGAGCAAAGCGACGATGCACAGCGCGGCGACCATCGCCGCGTTGTGCGTCGCGTCTCCGTGGGGGTCGATCGTGCCGCCGCCCGCGGGCCGCGAGGGCGCGCCGGGCAACGCGCTGCCTTCGACCCCGGCGTCGGCGCGCGCGACGAGCGCGGCGTGGTATCGCTCGACGAACGCAGCGGCTCCCGCGCCGTGGCACGCGCGGCAGCGCTCCTCCACGAGAGGGGCGACGAGCGAAGCGTGGGCCGCGTCGATCTCCTTCGCCTCGCCGTCCCCTCCGTGGCACGTGGGGCAGACGTCGGCGAACGCGTGGTCTTCGTGCCAGGCGGCGTCCCGCGCGAACGTCGCGCGAGCGCCGTCGTGACACCCGCTGCACGTCGACTGCTTGGCGCCGCACTGCGCGCGCGTGTTCTTCGCGAGGGCGAGGCTCGCGAGGACGGCCGCCAGCGCGAGCCAAGGGAGCCGCATCGCCCGCCTCAGAGGCCGAACGGATACGTGTCCGGGACCTCGCCCTTCGGTGTCGTCGGCCGCCCCTCGAGCGACTCCACCGCGTGCGTCTCGTCGAACCACACGTACTCGTCGAACTGACGCGCGAGCGTGGCGTAGAAGTAGTGACTCTCGAGCTCGGTGTCGGGACGGTAGATGACCCCGATCGCGCGTTCGAGCAGCGGCGAGGAGAGCTCCTCGCGAACGGCGGCGCGGCGCGGCTCGCGAAGATGCAGCGCGAAGGCCGGGAGCCCCGCCTCGTGGCAGACGCGCTCGTAGCTCCCTTCGCGTGCCGGGACCACGCGCATGCGCTGCATCGGTCCGTCCCACGTCGACGCGGCAGCGACGGTGCCTCGGTCGGTGCCGAAGCCGACGCTGTAGACCTCTCTGCCGTAGGTCTCGCGACAGAGCTGCCCAATGTTGTGCTCGCCGCGCACGCTCATCTCGGTCGCCGCGGCGTCCCCCAGGTGCGAGTTGTGCGCCCACACGATCCCCTTGGCGTCGGGGCCGTAGAAGGCAAGGAGCGAGCGGAGGGTCTCGAACATGTGTGTATCGCGCAGGTTCCACGACGCCGCCGCGCCGTAATACATGGCGCGGTAGTACCGCTCGGCGTCGGCGACGAGCCGTGCGTTCTGAGCCGCGTCGAAGAAGCGATCGCCGTCTTTCCGCGCGTAGTCGACACGACGCGCGAGCATGTCGCGCAACATGGCCACCACGGCCGGCTCCGAGCTCTGGTAACGACCGACGAGGACTGCCTCCCCGTAGGCCGCGGGGTCCCGCTGCCAAGGGGTGAGCGCGCCGTAGCGGTGACGCGCCACGCGCGCCGCGTCGGGATCGACCTCGTCGAGGTAGGTCAAGACCGCCGCGATGGAGGTGAACAAGCTGTAGAGGTCGAGCCCGTGGAAGCCCGCCATCTCACGCGGGTGATCGGCGTTGTACGCGCGAAGCCAGCCGACGAAGTCGTGCACGTCCTCGTTCCGCCACATCCACGTGGGGAAGCGCGCAAACGGCGTGAACTCGTGCTTGGCGCTCCTTCGCGCGCCGCGCACGTAGTCGTCCACGCGCGCCGCGTCGGGCCAGTCCGCCTCGGCGGCGACGAAGCGGAAGCCTCGGCGCGCGATGAGCTCGCGCGTGATGCGGGCGCGCATGCGATAGAACTCGCTCGTGCCGTGGCTCGCCTCGCCGAGCAGCACCAGGCGACTGTCGCCGATGCGGTCGATCAGCGCGTCGATGGATGCGGTCTCGATGTCGTCGATCCGCTCGGCGGCTTCGCGAACGAGGGTCGCGAGGCCCGATCGCGGTCGAGCGCGCGGGGCCTCGAGAATATGCGAGGGCTCGGGCGAACGAGGTGCGCCTTCTTCGCCACGGGCGGCGGCGGCGTCCTTCCACGCTTGTTCCCCGATGAGCGGCACGAAGCGAACATCCGAGAGCGGCTCTTGGCGATAGTCCGCCGCGCTCTCCCGCGTGATGCGAACGAGCACTTGCGACGACACGTCCGGTCCCACGGGGATCACCATGCGCCCGCCGATCGCGAGCTGCGCGAGCAACGCCGGGGGAGGGCTCGGCCCGCCGGCCGCCACGGCGATGGCGTCGTACGGCGCGTGCTCCGGCCATCCGAGCGAACCGTCGCCGTGGAGCACCTCGACGTTGGTGAATCCCAGACGAGCGAGACGCTCCTTGGCCGTCGCCGCGAGATCGGCCACGCGCTCGACCGTGTACAGCCGGCCGGCGATGCGGCTCAAGATCGCCGCGGCGTAGCCCGAGCCGGTGCCGACCTCGAGGACGCGCTCTCCGCCGCGAAGGCGCAACGACTGCACCGTCAGCGCAACGATGTACGGCTGGGAGATGGTCTGCCCCTCGCCGATGGGGAGCGGTGTGTCGTCGTACGCGAACTCGTCGAGTGCTTCGGGGACGAAGCCTTCGCGAGGGACGCTCCGAAAGGCGTCGAGCACGAGCGGATCGGTGATCTGTCGCCCGGCGAGGTCCACGTCCACCATGCGGGCGCGCTCGCGCGCGCGTCTCGTCGGGTCAGGGCCTTGTTGCGGAGCGGTGCCGCCTTGTCGAAGCTGGCTCATCGCGTCGGGCGATTGCAAGAACGAAGCCCACGCCGCCGAGAGGACGCGCCCGAAGTCGGCACGCGACGTGATTCATTCGTCGGAGTGACCATCGACCGCTTCCGCCCCGAAGACCGCCAACCGTTCGTCGCCTTCGACGCCGACGTCGCCCGCCGCTTCTACCGAGGGCTCGGGTGGCTCACCGATCGTCTTCGCATCGACGTGGAGGGGCTCGCCAACGTCCCCTCGTCGGGGCGCGCGCTGCTCGTGGCCAACCACGCCTTCGGCTGGGACGTCGTCTTCCCGATGGGAGCGGTCTTTCGCGAGCTCGGTCGACCGGTCTGGGCCCTAGGCGAGCACCTTTGGTGGAAGGTGCCGTTCTTGCGGAGGCTGGCCGCCGCGCTCGGAACCGTCGACGGCACGATGGAGAACGCCGATCGGCTGCTCGCGCGGGACGAGCTCGTCCTCGTCTTGCCCGGGGGCCTTCGCGAGGCGGTGAAGCCGCGCGAGCTGCGTTACCGCCTGCTCTGGGGCCATCGCTACGGCTTCATCCAAACGGCGATTCGCAACCAAGCGCCGATCATTCCGCTCGTGTGCATGGGCTCGGACGATCTCTTCGACTTCGTCGGCAATGCGTACCGTCGCGGCGAGCGCGTCTTGCGGCGCACGGGCATTCCTCTCCCCCTCCCTTCGCGCCTCCTCCCGATCCCGCACCTCGTTCCCCTCAAGTTCGTCTTCGGCGAGCCACTCGAGCCGCCCGGCCCCCCTTCGCTCGCCGAAGATCCCCTCGCCGTGCGGCGCTTTCGTCGCGAGGTCGAGGGGGCGCTCCACGAGATCCTGGAGTACGAGCTCGCGCGTCGCAGCGGCGTCGAGATGTGACGCGACTCCTGCGGGGGCACGAAAGGCTTGCGTCGCCCTCCGCGGTGAGTGGGCGCGAACCTGCGCGCGGCGCCCACGCTCGCGCCGAGGGGCCCGATGGAACGCAACGTGCTCAGAGCCGGCTCGTAGCCCGGAGGTTCCGTTGGAGCTCTACATCGCCCCCAGTTGGAAAGCGCTCGCCGTGCGCGGACTCGCGAGCGCCTTGCTCGGCATCGTCGCGCTCGCCTGGCCATCGATCACGCTCGTGAGCCTCGTCTTGCTCTTCGGCGCCTACGCGCTGCTCGACGGGCTCTTCGCCCTGAACGCGGCGTTCCGCGATCGTGGGCAGGGGCACTCGTCCACGATCGCCGTGGAGGGGCTCGTGGGGGTCGGCGTCGGCCTCGCGGCGGTCTTCTGGACGGGGATGACGGCGCTCGTTCTCGCGGATCTCATGGCGCTCTGGGCGATCCTCACCGGTGCGCTCGAGATCGCGGCTTCGGTGCGTCTCCGTCACCGCGTACGCGGCGCGGCCCTCCTCGGGCTCGCAGGAGCTGCGTCGCTCGTCCTCGGCGTGGCGATCCTCGAGTCACCGACCGTCGGCGCGCTCGCGATCGTGATCCTCTTCGGCTCCTACGCGCTGTTCTTCGGCGCCGCCATGCTCGCACTCGCCCTCCGGCTGCGACGTTGGGTGACGTCGCCTCGCGCGCACCACGCGCCCCTCACGCACCGCCACCACGCGGTCTGAGCCTCTCCACATGTCCATGCGCCACCGAGCGTGTGAACCGAGCGCGACGCACGCCGCCGCGCTCGCCCGTAGTTCACTCACATTCCAAGGAGAATCGTCATGAGCAACATCACCGTTCGCAGGGAAGATGGAAACCGTCCGGCCGCCCTCGCCGTCAACGAGCCGCGTTGGGAGCCCTTCCGCATGATGCGCGATCTCATGGGTTGGGATCCGTTCCGCGAGATGGCCCCCTTCGTCCCGCAAGCGCCCCTCGCCTTCGTCCCCTCCTTCGAGGTCAAAGAGACGAAGGACGGCTACAGCTTCAAGGCCGATCTCCCGGGGGTGAAGGAGAACGACATCGAGATCACCGTCACCGGCAATCGCCTCTCGGTCTCGGGGAAGCGCGAGGCGGAGAAGCAGGACCAGACGGACACCTTCTACACGTACGAGCGCACCTACGGCAGCTTCACGCGTTCGTTCACGTTGCCCGAAGGGGTCGACATGAACAGCGTGCACGCCGATCTCAAGGAGGGCGTCTTGACCTTGTGGATCAAGAAGACCCCCGAGGCGCAACCGAAGCGGATCGCCATCCAGTCTTCGGCGAAGAAGTCCTGAGGCCAGGCATGCGTCCGGCGCTCGTCACACCACGGGCGCCGGACCTTCGCGAAGCCGCGCATGCCATGAGATCGGATGCCACGCGCGGACCTGCAACGACACCGGTCATCGTCACGACGAACCTCCGAAAGGTCTACCTTTCGGGGGACGTCGAGTTTTGTGCGCTCGACGGCGTCTCGCTCACCGTCGAGCCTGGGGACCTCGTCGCCATCATGGGCGCCTCGGGCTCCGGCAAGTCGACCCTGATGAACATCCTCGGGTGCCTCGATCGCCCGACCACCGGCGCGTACGCGCTGGCCGGCCGCGAGGTGTCGGGGCTCGGGCGGAGTGAGCTCGCCGACGTGCGCAACCGCTTCCTCGGCTTCGTCTTTCAGAGCTTCAACCTGCTGCCGCGGACGAGCGCGCTCGAGAACGTGGAGCTCCCCTTGGTCTACGCGGGGCTCGGCAAGGCCGAGCGTATGGCGCGCGCGAGCGCCGCCCTCACGCGCGTGGGCCTCGGCGATCGCATGCACCACCTCCCTTCGCAGCTCTCCGGGGGCCAGCAGCAGCGCGTCGCCATCGCGCGCAGCATCGTCAACGATCCGAAGGTGCTGCTCGCCGACGAGCCGACGGGGAACCTCGACTCGAAGACGAGCGAGGCCATCATGGCGCTCTTCCAGGAGCTGTGGCGCGGCGGGCTCACCATCCTCTACGTGACGCACGAGGCCGACGTAGCCCAATGCGCGTCGCGCGTCATCACGCTGCGCGACGGGCGCATCGTGAGCGACGAGCGCCAAGAGCCACGCCGGGCGCTCGCTCACCCCTCGGCGGCGTGAGCTCGCGTCACGCGAGCTCGATCACTCGAGCTCGGCGGCCGTTCCGTGCGAAGACTTGGGCGGCGCCTCGGGGAGCTCGGTCATCGTCGCCTCGGTCAAGAGGAGTACCCCCGCCACCGAGACGGCGTTCTCGAGCGCGACGCGCACGACCTTCGTCGGGTCGACGATGCCCGCGGCGACGAGGTCGACGTACGTCCCCTTCGATGCGTCGAACCCGTAGTTCCCTTCGCCGCTCCGCATGTGATCGACGACGACCCCGGCGTCGACCCCGGAGTTTACGGCGATTTGACGCGCGGGCATCTCGAGCGCCGTGCGCAAGATGCGAATGCCGCTGCGCTCGTCCCCCTCACAGAGCTGCTCCTCTCGCGTCAAGGCGTCGCTCGCGCGAATCAACACCAAGCCCGCGCCGGGGACGATCCCCTCGGCCACCGCCGCCTTGGTGGCGCTGATGGCGTCCTCGAAGGCCTCTTTGCGCGATTTGAGCTCGGCTTCCGACGGGGCTCCGACACGCACCACGGCGACGCCGCCCACGAGCTTGGCGAGCCGCTCCTCTAGCTTCTCTTTGTCGTACTCGCTCTTCGTCTCTTGGATCTGCCTTCGGATCTGGTCGACGCGCGCCGAGATGCGGCGCTGGTCGCCGCCGCCGCCGATGATCGTCGTGTCCTCTTGCTTGACGACGACCCGCGTCGCGCGTCCGAGCTGCTTGGCTTGCACATGCTCGAGCTTGAGGCCGGTCTCCTCCGAGATCACCTGTCCACCGGTGAGGATGGCGATGTCTTCGAGGAGCGCCTTGCGACGATCACCGAAGCCAGGGGCCTTTACCGCCACGCAGGTGAGCGTCCCGCGGAGCTTGTTCACGACGAGCGTCGCCAGAGCGTCCCCCTCGACCTCTTCGGCGATGAGGAGGAGCGATCGCCCTTCCTTGGCTACCTCTTCGAGGACCGGCAGGAGATCCTTCATGGCGCCGATGCGCTTGTCGTAGATCAGGACGAGCGGCGCCTCGAGCACGCACTCCATCCGCTCCGGGTCGCTCACGAAGTACGGCGAGAGGTACCCGCGGTCGAACTGCATGCCCTGCACGACCTCGACGGCGGTCTCCGTCCCCTTGGCCTCTTCGACGGTGATGACCCCTTCGCTCCCGACCTTCTCCACCGCGTCGCCGACGAGCTCGCCGATCACCGCGTCGTTGTGGGCGGAGATCGTCGCCACCTGCACCTTCTCCTTTCGGCTCACCACCGGGCGCGAGAGCCCCTTCACGCACTCCACGGCCACCTTCAAGCCGCGGTCGAGGCCTCGCTTCAAGTCGATGGCGCTGGCCCCGGCGGCGACGTTGCGAAGCCCCTCGGCGTAGATGGCGTGCGCGAGGAGGGTGGAGGTCGTGGTGCCGTCGCCGACCGCGTCGCCGGTGCGCTCCGCGGCTTGTCGCATGATCTGAACGCCGAGGTTCTCCTCGGCGTCCTTCAGATCCATCTCTTTGGCGATGGTGACCCCGTCGTTGCACACGATCGGCGTGCCCCATTTTTTCCCGATGAGAACGCTCTTCGACTTCGGTCCGAGCGTCACACGGACCGCGTCCGCGAGGGCGGTCGCGCCACGGAGGATCTTCTCGCGCGCAGCAGCGTGAAAGAGAAGTTGCTTGTGGCTCACGGTGGCATCTCCTTGGCTGGGACATCGCTCGCTTGCACGAGCTTGGGGCAGGCTTGGACGGTCGTTCAGCGACAGGCGGAGACGTTCATCCGGCGCACGCCCTCGTGCACCTTGGCCACCAGCGCCTCCCGATCGGCGGGATCCACCGGGACGAGCAGGATGCGCGCCCCCGCCTCGACGTCGTTGGTCGTCGCGCGCGACGGCGGGAGCTGCATGGCTTGGAGGCCGTGCTGGCCGCCGGTTCCGTGCTCCCCCGCGTGCCCGGGGCCGAGGTGGGCGTCCGGCCCGTGCATCGCCGCGGCGTGACGCGCGCGGATGCGGAGCTCGTCGAGGCGATCGGACGCAACGAGGAACGTGATCCCGACCCCGTCCGCGGTGTCGTCCACGGTGGCGAGCGCGCCCGAGACCCCGAGCGGGCACCCCGTCGGCATGCGAGCCGCGGTGAGCGTGGTCGGCTTCCCCGCCGAGGGCTCGGTGCTGGTCGTGCACCCCGCGAGAGAGGCCACAAGAGCAAGCGTCCACATCGTTCCGTTCTTCATGACGACCTCCACTCTCCTGTTCGACAATGTCCGGGTCCCACCGGCGTCGGTGTCCCTGCGATTCCGCTTCCGTCGCCGAGCTCGATCCCAACGAGCCGCGCGGCGTGCGCCGTGGTCCCTTCGAGGTCCACCTGCCGGTGCAGCCGCGCTTCCGTCGGCGCCGGAAGGGGGATCTGGGTGATGCGCCCGCCGCGGATCGCCACGCACACGTCGCGTGCGCCGGCGTGACACAGCTCGGCGGCGAAGACCCCCATCTCGGTGCCGAGGATGCGGTCCGACGCCGACGGCGATCCTCCGCGCTGCAAGTGACCGAGCACGGTGAGGCGGACCTCGTGCCCGAGGTTCGCGCCCTCGAGCTCGTGGAGGAGCCTCTCCCCGGCGCCGCCGAGCCGCGGCAGGCGCCCCGGCGCACCGGCTTCGACCTCGAGCACCGGGCCGGCGACGGGCCTCGCCCCTTCGGCCACGACGACGATGGAAAAGCGCCTCCCCAGGGCTTCTCGCTCGCGGATCTTGGCGACGACGTGCTCGAGCCGATACGGGACTTCGGGCACGAGGACGACGTCGGCGCCGCCGGCGACCCCGGCGTGGAGGGCGATGCAGCCGGCGTTGCGTCCCATCACCTCGACGATCATCACGCGCGCGTGGGCCTCGGCCGTCGAGTGCAGCGCGTCGATCGCGTGCGTCACCGTCTCGACCGCGCTCTCGAATCCACACGTGCGCTCGGAGTGACCGAGGTCGTTGTCGATCGTCTTGGGAATGCACACGCACCCGAGGCCTCGCTCGGCAAAGCGCATCGCCGCGAGCGTGGTGCCGTCTCCGCCGACGAGGACCAGGCGATCGACGCCGAGCGAGCGCAGGCGGTCGACGATCGACCCGCTCGCGTCGACGATTTTGCCGTCCTTCCCCTTCATGAAGAACGGGTTGATGCGCGTGGAGCAGCCGAGCACGCATCCCCCCTTGGGGAGGATGCCGCTCACGTCCTCGAGCCCGAACGGACCGAGCCCGTTCGCCGAGAGGAGGCCCTCGAAGCCGTAGCGGCTACCGACGACCTCGATCGACCTCCGGTGCGCGGCGTGAACGAAGCCGCGGAGGATCGCGTTGACGCCGGGCGCATCCCCTCCGCCGCTCACCAGGCAGACGCGGCGGACCTGCGACGTAGGCGTGCCGGGGCGAGTCATGCGTCGCCCCAAAGCAAGCAGCGATCCCGAGCCACGACGCTCACGTCCTCGCCGTGAGCGCGTAGAGCTTCTCGATCGACCGTGGGTGCCGCGGTGCGATGCCGAGCAGGCCGCGAACGACGTCGAGCGCCGAGATCATTCCGCTCGCGCGACCTTCTGCGTCGACGACGACGAGATGATGCACGTCGGCGTCGGTCATCGCCTGGGCGGCGGCCTTCAGCGAAGCGTCGCTCTCGATCTTCTCCACCGGTGTGGTGGCCCGAACCTCGGGCTTTCGCTCGTCGACCAGATCACGGAGCGAGACGACCCCGACGGGTCGATGGTTCTCGTCGAGAACCGGGACGGCAGTGATGCCGAAGTCGAGAATCGGTCGCAGCGCCGTCTCGGCGCGATCGCCTTCTCGGAGATACACCAGCTTCGCGTTCATGTAGTCGCGCACGGTGCCCGTCATGGCTTCACCCTCCACACGCAGGAGAAGCACGGTGCGTGCCCACCGGAGAGAGCGCGCACGAAGGGGCGCGAGCGATGCAACTCGTGCGCGTGCGGCGAAGCGGCTGCGCCGCATCCCTCGCCGATCGCCGTGCGCACGCGCCCACGCAGCCGGCATCCACCTTGCTCCCGCTTTTCGCCGTCCAGGCTGCCGATGCCCTCCCGGGCCGCTCGGCCGCGCCATCGCACCAGGGAGACGACCATGCACTTCGTTCGTTCGCTTCGTGACGTGGGCCTCGCGGACGTCGGGCTCGTCGGCGGCAAGAACGCCTCCTTGGGGGAGCTTCTCCGCCACCTCGCGCCGCTCGGGGTGAAGGTCCCCGACGGGTTCGCCGTGACCGCCGAGGGCTACCGCCACTTCCTCCGCGAGACGCGGCTCGAGGCAGGGATCCAGCGCGCGCTCGAGGGGGCCGAGCACGGCGACGTGACCGACCTCGTGCGGCGCGCCGACGCGATCCGCGGGCTCTTCGTCACGGCACGCATGCCCGACGACCTTCGTGAAGAGATCGAAGCGAGCTACCGAGCTCTCGCCGAAGCGGCCGGCGCTCCGAGCTGCGACGTGGCCGTCCGCTCTTCGGCGACGGCGGAAGATCTCCCGACGGCGAGCTTCGCCGGTCAGCAAGAGAGCTTCTTGAACGTCCGCGGCGCGGCCTTCGTCACCGAAGCGGTGAAGAAGGCGTTCGCCAGCCTCTTCACGCCGCGCGCCATCCACTACCGCCGCGACATGGGCTTCGAGCACACGCAGATCGCCCTCTCGGTGGGCGTGCAACGCATGGTGCGCTCGGATCTGGCGAGCGCCGGCGTCATCTTCACCCTCGATCCCGAGACCGGGCATCGCGGCGTCGTACTCGTGACCTCGAGCTGGGGCCTCGGTGAGAGCGTGGTCCAGGGGAAGGTCTCGCCCGATCAGTTCTACGTCCACAAGGCCACGCTGAAGCAAGGCTTCCCCTCCCTCTTCCTCAAGCGGCTCGGCACCAAGGAGGTGCGGCTCGTCTACGACGAGGAGGGGCACAAAGAGGTCAAGTCGATCCCGGTCCCCGCCGCCGAACGCACCAAGTGGTCGTTGACCGACGAGGACGTCCTCACGCTCGCGCGCTGGGCTGAGCAGATCGAAGCTCACTACACACAGCAACGCGGCTCCGACACGCCGATGGACATCGAGTGGGCGAAGGACGGCGTCACGGGCGAGCTCTTCGTCGTTCAGGCGCGCCCCGAGACCGTGCACAGCCAAAGAAAGGCGCCGAAGATTCGCCTCTACGCGCTCGGGCGGACGGGCAAGGCGATCGCCTCGGGGCTCGCCATCGGTGACGGCGTCGCCGCCGGGCCCGCGCGCATCATTCGGGATCCACGTGACCTCGCGAGCTTCCACCCCGGCGAGATCCTCGTCACCGAGGTGACCGATCCCGACTGGGAGCCCATCATGAAGATCGCCTCCGCCGTCGTGACCGAGCGCGGCGGTCGCACCTCGCACGCGGCGATCGTCGCGCGCGAGCTCGGCATCTCGGCGCTCGTGGGGGCGGAGAACGCCACGCGCCTCCTCGGCGAAGGGAAGACCGTGACCGTCTCGTGCGCCGAGGGCGAGGTCGGCCACGTGTACGAAGGGGCGGTGCCGTTCACGGTCGAGGAGCTCGACCCCGCGACGATCGCCCGACCGCGCACGCAGATCATGCTCAACGTGGGGAACCCCGACCAGGCGTTCAAGTTGGCGCTCTTGCCCAGCGACGGCGTGGGGCTCGCGCGAGTTCATCTTCGCCGGCTGGGTCGGCGTGCATCCCCTCGCCTTGACGCGCTACGAGACCCTCTCCGCCAAGGAGAAGCGCGAGGTCGACGCCCTCACCGCGGGCTACGCCGACAAGACCGCCTTCTTCGTCGACCGCTTGTCGCAAGGGATCGCGACGCTCGCCGCCGCGTTCTGGCCGCGCCCGGTCATCCTCCGCTTCAGCGACTTCAAGACCAACGAGTACGCAAAGCTCGTGGGCGGGGCATCGTTCGAGCCGGTGGAGGAGAACCCGATGCTCGGCTTTCGCGGCGCGAGCCGGTACTACCACCCGAGCTACAAAGAGGGCTTCCTCCTCGAGGTGGCGGCCATCGCTCGCGTGCGCGAGAAGCTCGGGCTCAAGAACCTCAAGGTCATGGTCCCCTTCTGCCGAACGCCGGAAGAAGGCGAGAAGGTCCTCGCGACCATGCGCGAAGGCGGTCTCGAACGAGGGGTGAACGACCTCGACGTCTACGTGATGGCGGAGATCCCCTCCAACATCCTGCTCGCTGATCGCTTCGCGCGACTCTTCGACGGCTTCTCCATCGGATCGAACGACCTGACCCAGCTCACCCTGGGGGTCGATCGGGACTCGACCACCATCGCTCCGCTCTTCGACGAGAGGAACGAAGCGGTGAAGATCTCCTGCGCGCACCTCATCAAGGCGGCGCACGCGGAAAAGTGCAAGGTGGGGATCTGCGGACAGGCGCCCAGCGACTTCCCCGATTTTGCCGCGTTCCTCGTCGAGCGCGGCATCGACTCCATCAGCCTGAGCGCCGACGCGCTCGTGCGCACGATGCGGCGCGTGCTCGAGGTCGAGTCACGCCCCAAGAAGCCGGCGGCCGGGGGGACGCGACGCGCCGAGCCCTCGGTCAGTCTTCGCTCTGCACCACGGTGAGCATTCCGGTCTGCTTCGCTTCGTAGCCGGGCAAGGTCCGGACGAGCTGCCGAAGCCAGTCCGACTTGATCATCTCGAACAGGGTCTGCGTGGGTCGGTGGTAGAAGCCCTCGTCGGTGGCCAGGAGATCGTAACGCTCCCAGACCAGCGGCACGAACTCGAGCCCCAGGCTCCGCGCCGGCGCCATCACGCCGAGCCCGGCGTCGGCGCGCCCTTCGGCTACGGCCGTCGCCACCTCGAGGTGCGTCGCCACTTCGAGATCGGGCTCATGCGTCCTCTTCGCCGTGTGCGCGCGAAGGAGGTGGTCTTGCAGCACGCGCACGCCCGATCCTTCCTCGCGCGCGGTGAGGCGAAGACGAAGCCGCACCACGTCGGCGAGGCTCGTGACCTTGCGCGGGTTCCCGGGAGGGAGCATGAGCCCGACTTGCCTCTCTGCGAGCGTGACGAGAAACGCGCGCTCGGTGCCGAACATCGCCGCCACGGCAGGCCGGTTGTACTCGCCGCTCGCCGGGTCCAAGAGGTGGAGCCCGCCGATGTGCGCGCGCCGCTCCTTCACCGCGGCGAGGCCGGCGACGGACGACATCGCCGCCGAGGTGACGAGCATCGAGGGGTGACGTCGGTTGAACTCGCGCTGGAGGATCTGCAAGAGCAGATCGTCGCTCCCCACCAAAATGAGGTGGTGCGGATCGACCCCGCGGATCCCCCCTGCGCTCTTCTCGTCGGCGACGGCGGCGCGTGACGAGGACTCGATCCACTCGCGCACGAGCCTCCGCGAGAAGACCCAACGCCCGGTGACGCGCGTCCCCGGGAGGCGCCCTTGGCGCAGCAGTCGATAGACCTGCTTCTCGTGGATCCCGAGGTACGCCGCCACCTCGCGGCTGGACATCATCTCGGCCGCCATCGCCCCTTCAAAGTAACTGAAAGTAACTGAAAGGACGAGGAGGGAACCATCGGTAGGAATCGGGTTGCCCGCGGGTGCCCCCTCTCCCACCCTTCCTCAAGAGACACGCGAAGTTGGCGCGGGGGTCGCGCGGCAGAGGCCGGCTCCCCCCACGGGCTCGAGGGCGAAGATGGACCAGGCGATCGCGTATTCGACGCTGGCGATGACCGTGGGGCTGGCCGTGTCGCAGCCGCGCCTCGGCTTCCGCGAGATCCGCATCACGCCCGGCCTCGCGGCGGTCTTCGGGGTGATCGCGCTCCTCTTCGCCGGGCTGCTTCGTCCGGCCGACCTCGTCACCTCGGCGGCGGTGCAGTGGCGCCCGCTCCTCACCCTCGTCTGCGTGATGGTGATGACCGGCGTCGTGAAAGAGGTCGGCGCGTTCGACCGGCTCGCGCTCCGCATCGAGGCCCACGCGCGCCGGGGCTCGGCGCTTCGCGCGTGGAACCTCGTCTTCCTCGCCAGCGTGATCACGCCGTCGCTCCTCAACAACGACGCCGCGATCCTCTTGCTCACGCCGGTCGTCGTCACCCTCGTGCAGCGACTCTACCCGGGGAACACGCGCCTCCTTCACGCCTTCGCGTTCGCCGTGTTCCTCGCCCCCGGCGTAGCGCCCTTCGTCATCTCCAACCCGATGAACATGATCGTCGCCGAGTTCGCCGGCGTCGGGTTCAACGCCTACGCCGCGCTCATGCTCCCGATCTCGGCGGCGGGGGCGCTCCTCACCTACGGCGTGCTTCGGTTCCACTTCCGACGTGACCTCAGGGCCGTCTCGGTGGCTCCGCCGGCGCGCGAGCTTCCACCCCCGCATCGCGCCGAGCGCCCCGCCCTCGCGCTCCTCCTCGCGGTGTTCTTGGCGTACCCGCTGTTCGCCGCGCTGGGCCAACCGATCTGGGTCGTCGCCGTCCTCGGCGCGCTCGCCTCGGTCTTGCTCGCGCTCCGCTACGCCGTCGCGCCGGCGGAGAAGCTCGCGGGGCACGTCTCGATCGACATCCTCGCCTTCTTGTGGGGCGTGTTCCTCGTGGTCGTCGGGCTTCGTCAGGCGGGCGTGGGCGAACGGCTCACCGCGCTCTTTCACGCACACCACGGCGGAGCGCAAATCGCCGTCGTCGGCGGGGTCGCGGCGCTCGGCTCGGCCATCGTCGACAATCACCCCATGTCGATCCTCGACATGATGGCGCTCGGCGATCACCCGGGCACGCGCCCGCTCCTGGCCGCGCTCGTGGGCGGCGACATCGGACCGCGTCTCCTCCCCATCGGCTCGCTCGCCGGCCTCTTGTGGATGGACCTGTTGAAGCGCCGCGGCATCGAGATCGGCGTCGGCAAGTTCGTGCGCCTCGGGACGCTCGTCTTGATCCCGACGCTCGCCCTCTCCTTGCTGCTCTTGTGGCTACTCTGACCGCCCGACGCTCGCGCGGTCGTTCGGTCAGCGCCCCGGAGGCGGCTGCCGCGAAGGCCGCATCGTGACCGCCGGCGGGCGCTCGCTGTTCGGCGTGAGCTTCAAGAACTGCCCGTGCTCGGGCTCGTAGCCGAAGACCTCACCGGTCTCGATCTTGAAGATCCAACCGTTCATCTGCAGGCGCCCGGAGTCGAGGCGCGCAGCCACGAAGGGATAGGCGCGCAGGTTCTCGAGCTGCACGAGCACGTTCTCTTCGGCCGCAGCCGTGAGCCGCTCTTGCCCGGTGAGATCCCCGTAGCGCTCCTCGACGATGCCGCGAACGCGCGTCGTCTCCTCGAGCCACCGACGCACGTAAGGCAGGCGGTCCATCCGTGAAGGATCGAGGATCGCCTGCATCGCGCCGCAACCGGTGTGGCCGCAGATGATGACCTGCTCGACCTCCAGCACCTCGATGGCGTACTCGATCGCCGCCGCCGTGCCCCCGGGGAGACCGTGCGGGACGACGTTCCCTACGTTGCGCACGATGAAGAGCTCGCCGGGCGCGGTGTTGGTGAAGAGGGTCGGGACGACGCGCGAATCGGCGCAGGTGATGAACAGCGTCTCGGGACGCTGGCCGTCGGTCGCGAGCCTCACGAAGAGGTCACGGTTCCGCGCGAAGTAGTTGTTCTGAAACTCGTGGATTCCTTCCGCTAGCTTCTGCATCGCTCAAGACTCGTCCTACGACCGAACGACGAGTATGTCGAGGGCGTCGAAGAATCGTCCGGCGGCGAGCACCTCGCGAGGCGTCCTTTCCCTTACGCGGATTGAGCCACTCCGGGCTTGGCGGCCGGGGGCCTCTGCCTGCCAGGAGAAGGACACGCTCGCGAGGTTCCAAGCGCCAAACCTTGCTGACGTCAGCGGGCGTTCCGCACGGTGACGTGCAATGCGTCGGGCTCTCGGGGCTCGCCACCAGACAGAAGGGTAAGGAGCATCGCGCGTGCCATCGCGCGGGCTCGACATGCGATCGGCTGAGCCTCGCGAAGGCCCAAGGAACGTGCGGAAAAGAAGGTGCAGCGCGCGACGCGTTCCACGACGCGTCACGCATGTCGTGCGGACGCCCGCTTAACCTGCGGGATCCAGCGCCGCGACGCTGCCCCTGCCACGCCGCGGCCGGCAGAGAGCGATACGCTCAGGGCGCTCTCGTGAGGAGCCCGGTCGCGCCGAGCGCCTCCTCGGCCGACGCGAGCTCCCCCCGATCGCGGTAGAGGACGAGCTGCTTGTCGATGCGCTGCCGTGCGTAGTCGGTCCCCAGGTTCAAGAGCGCTCGGCCGTCGGTCATCTTGCCGAGCTCGCCCCGCGCGCCGCGCACGGTGCGGGCGATCTTCCGCGCCTGCTCGGTCGTGTCGATCGCGCTCTTCAACGTGCCACCGAGCGAGTCGCCCATCGGCAAGAGGCTCACCGCGGTCTTGAGGTACGAGAGGTAGTCGGCGTCGCCGCGGTAGATCGAGAGCACCTGGCGGTACACGGCCGAGGTGTTGAGGTGCGTCACCTGGTCGACGATCGCCAAGAGTCCGCCGATCTGCTCGAGCGCATCGGCGCGCCCCTTTCGTTCCCACGCGGCGTAGTCGGGGCTCGCGAGGATCGAGGCCTCGAGCGCCCTTCCCCGCTGCACGAGCTTCGCGCGCTCGTCGGGCGCCGCGGGGAACTGCGCGGCGCGCGGCGAAGAGGCCCTGGCGTCTTCGTCCACGGCGACGAGCACGCGGTACAAATTCGCCGAGAGGCTCCCTGAACCCGCGTCGGTCGCCCGCGCCGTGAGGCCCACGGTGACGATCGCCGACTCGGCCCGCTCGAGGCGCGCGCAGTCGTCGTCGAGGCGCTCGAGGAGGAGCAAGAGCACCGTCTCGTAGTCTTCTTTGGTGACTTGATAGGGGAGCTCGAAGGGGAGCGACCCCTCGCGCATCGCCACGAGCTGGCGCACGATCTTGAAGCGCTCCTCGCGACCGGCGTCGATGGCCGATCGCAGGCGCTGGATCTGGCCGAGGAGACGCGTGAGCGAGCCGTCGAGGCGACGGATCTCTTCGTAGTCGGTGTGGAGGTGCTCGCGTGCTCGGTCGAACGAGGCCTGCGCGGCGGCGCGATCGTCGGCGCTCATCTCCGAGGTGAAGGTGAGACGCTCGGGGATCTTGCGCTCGACCGAGAAGCGCTCGCCCACCTCGTCGACACGAATGAAGAACGGCACCTCGCGCGTTTGCAGGCCGTCCAGCGCGGCGATCCCCTTCTGCGCGAGCACACCGTAGGCACCGGCGGTCTCGGCCTCGGTGCTCTTCGCGAGCCCGAGGTACGCCTGGCCGTGCATCTCGTACGCGCCGGCCACCCACTCGCGCCCGTAGAGGTGCGCGAGCGGCGTCTCCGCCGGCTTGCTCCCGCACCCTGCGAGCACCGCGGGGGCGAAGAGGGGCGAAGCGGAGACCGCGGCGAGGAACGTGCGACGCGAGATCACTTCGCTTGCGCGTCCTCTCGCTTCACCTTGCCGAGCTTCTTGGATTTCGTCGCGCGCGCCTTCGCGTCGGACTGGCTGGTCTCGTCGGCGCTCGCTTGCGCGCTCGACGGCGCGGCCGCGTCGAGGAGAGCGACGGCGCTCCCCGCGAGGTCGGCGAACTTGTTCCCCACGGGGCCGGCGTGGATCGCCGCGCGGCCGTCGGGGCCGCGTTGTCCGGGTGCCCCCGCCGCGCCGTGGCCGCCGGCCGTGCCGTCGCGACCCGCTTGCGGTTGCTCGCCCGCGCCGCCGCCGCCGTTGCCGCCCCTCCCCGCCGCGCCGGCTTCACCGGGCGCGCCCGCAGCGCCGCCCGAGACGTCCAGTTGGAAGGCGCGCGCGAGCTCGGGGTACTTGGCGTCGACGATCACCTCGATGGTGCCGCCGGGACCGCCGCGACCGCCGTTCCCTCCTTGGCCGCCGACGCCGCCGTTGCCGCCGTCGCCGCCGATCGCCCCCGAGCCACCGGCGCCGCCCGATCCGCCCGAGCCTCCCGATCCGCCGGGGCCGCCCGCGCCGCCGCTCGCCTCGAGCGCGAACGGGTGATCGACAGGGACGAGGACGAAGTCGTTCACGTCGCCTTCGATCTTCACCGCGACGAGCTTGTCGTAGAACGGCGTCTTCACCATGGTGGCGTAGGCGACGATGTGCGGACCGGCACCGCCGTCGCCGCCGCTCGTCCCCGGCGAGCCCGAGCCACCGTCGCCACCGCGCGTCCCCGCGCGGTCGCTCCCGCCGAAGCTCCCCGCCGATCCTTGCGCCCCCGACTCACCGCCCTGCCCCGCGGGACCGGCGCTGCCGAGCGCGCCCGCCATCTTGATGCAGTCGTAGTCGGGCTTGAACTTCGAATCGAAGGAGAACTTGTCGGGACGACGGCGGTACACCGTCTTGATCTGGATCTCTTTCCCCGCGGTCGCGAGCACGTCCTTGTTGGGCGAGAAGAACCCGAACTCGTCGAAGGCCCCTTCGTCGCTGTGGAACGCGAAGTCGGCGAACTCCATCTTGTCGTTCTTGTTCGCGTCGGCGCCGCCCACGTAGGTCTCGAGCTTCTTCGCGTCCTTGTCGCCCTTCAAGACGACGTCGGCGAAGACCCCCATCTGCACCTTCTCGCGCGGACAGATCGTCTTCTGCTCCTTGCGGATGTCGACGGCCATCGTCTTGACCTCGGCGCCTTCGAGATCGACCGAGTTCTTCCCGACGAGGCTCTTCATGAACCCGCACCCGGTGAGGAGCGGCAGAGCGGAGATCGAGGCGACCGTGGCGAGGAGGACGAGCTTCTTCATGTCTCGGTCGCATACGCGCGGTGAGGGTGCTTTCTCCCCCTCGATGTATCCTCGGTCCATGCGCTCCGCCCCGCCCGGCCCTCGCGTCGCGCTCGTTGGCCTATTTTTCTCGCTCGTCGCCGCTTCGGCGAGCTGCGGTGGAGGGGACGATGCTTCGACGAGCGCCGACGGCGGCGGGGCCGACGCGACGGCCTCGGACGGCGGAGACAAAGACGCAGCGGGGCCTATCGACGCAGCGATCGACGCTGCCGGCTGCCTCGCCGCGGGGGCAGACACGAAGGTGCAGGATCCCGCCGCCGGGGTGCTCACGGTGAGCGGCGACACCGGCCCCGACGAGATCGCCGATCCTTCGATCTTCTACCCGGCGGGTGCGCCGGGCGGTGCCCTCGCCTACTCCAGCGTTCCTCTCTCCTCCGGAATCGCCGATCAAGGGGGCATTCGCACGCGCGTCGCCGTCTCGGGCGATCACGGCGCGACGTGGACCTTCGTCGCCGAGGCCAACACGCCGGCGAGCGTGACCCCTTCGAGCGCGGTGTGCCCCGACGCCGGCGCCTGCACCGCCGCGCTCGTGAACGAGACGCCGTCCATCGTCTACGACCCGACCGACACGGCCGATCGCGTGTGGAAGATCTTCACGCACCGCTACGAGGTGGTGAAGGTCTCGGGCGATCCCCAGGCGAAGCTCCTCTACACCGTCGGACACATCGCCATGTACACGGCGAAGCTCCCGCAAGGTCCCTTCTCCGGACCCGAGGTCGCCGTCGGTTGGCCGGGCGATGCCATCTCCACGACCGGTGCCAAGTACCTCTCCACGAGCGACACGCACACCGCCGCGTGCGGCGCGTTCGGCGAGCCGGGGGCGACGCTCGCTCCCGACGGCTCGCTGCACCTCGCGCTCGGATGCATCCAGCCGCCCTTCGCCGATCCCGCGCTCGACATCGTGCTTCTTCGCTCGACCGATCACGGCGCCACGTGGTCGTACCTGAGCACGCCGCTCCGCGGATCCGACGGCGCGTGCTTCGGCGGATCGGGCAAGCGGGTGAACGCCGTCGATCTCTTCACCGTGAGCGGCACCGAGTACTTGATGGCGACGCCGGAGGGGCCGACGTCACGCACCGGCTGCGTCGTCTTCCCCTTCGCCGACGCCGCCAACGGGACGCTCGCGCGCGACAGCGCGGGGCGCGCGCAGGCGTCACGCTGGCTCGATCCGGTCTTCGCTTCGAGCGAGCTCGCGCACTACGCCGGGGCGTGCACCTACGGCGAAGGGGCGACGGGGACCGGCTACACGATGAGCCATCTCGTCATCGCCTCGGGGAAGCTCCCGGCGATCCACGAGCTCGTCACCCAAGTCACCGCGCCGTAGCAGATCGGCGCGAGGCGCGACGCTCGCGCCGAGGCTCACTCACTTCGCGCGGGCGAAGGCGACCGGGACCGCGACCGTCGCGCCAACGCCGCCCGGCGCGCCGAACTTCGCGCCGCGCACTTCGCGAGCGACGCACGCGAGCACGTCGGTCGACACGCCGCTCGACGTCGCGACGTTGGCGACGTCGACGCTCCCGGTCGGAGAGACCTCGGCGACGACCACCGCGCTCGAGGAAGCGGTGGGCTTGGTCCCCTGCGCGCTGTCGGCGCACGTCTGGAAGGCCGGGCCGAGCGCGACGACGACGCGCTCGACGTTCATGCGACGGAGCTGCCGCGGGCTCGCCTGCGGCTTGGGGGCCGAGGCGACCGTCTGATCCTTCACCGCGACGTCACGCGCCGAGCCCGCCACCGCCACCGCTTGCCCCTTGGTCGTCCCATGCACGTCGGCCAGCCCCGTGGCGCTGTCTTGGGTCGTGACCCCCGCGCTCCGCGAAGAGACGTCGATCGCCGTCCCGTCGTTCCCCGCTTGCCCCTCGGGGAGCGCTTTGAGCTGCGCTTGATCGGTGCGCTTCAACGCCGCGGCCACCGCGACCGGATCCGACGCGGCGCTCTTCGCCTCTTTCGTCGCCGTCGCCTTGGCCTCCTTCGAGTCGTCGGCGAACACCGTCGAGGCGAGACCGACGCACGCGAGGACGAGAGCGAAAGAACCGGCGCGACGAACGAGGCGTTGGGACATGAGACCTCCTTGGCGGGATGGGCGGGATGCGTGAGGACGCGCGCGCGGCGTCGCGGTGGCGACGTCCGACGCGCGTGCGAGGACGATGCGTGAGCGAGAAGCAAAGCCCGCGTGGCGTCGACTCGATCGGAGCGACGCGCGTGCTCTCCAATTTCAAATTACCATCCGGCTTCGGCTCGGCGCACGAGAGAAGAGGGGACGATGAGCACAATCACAAAGGGGGCGACGCACGCCGACGAGACGACACACGACTACAACGGCGAGCGCTACGCCGAGGGGCGACCCGGCGGCTGCCCGTCCGTCGAGCTCGTCGTCGAAGGGCGCGCGCGCGATCTCGGCGGGCTCGTCGTGCGCCGCGTTCTCCCCTCGATCCAGCGCCGTCTCGTCGGCCCCTTCATCTTCTTCGATCACATGGGGCCGGTCGTGCACGCGCCCGGCGAGGGGATCGACGTGCGACCGCACCCGCACATCCACTTAGCTACCGTCACCTACCTCTTCGAGGGGGAGATCGTGCACAAGGACAGCCTGGGGAACGATCAAGCGATCCGCCCAGGTGCGGTGAACTGGATGACGGCGGGCGAAGGGATCGTCCACTCCGAGCGCACCGGACCCGAGCGGCGTCGTGAAGGTGGCGCGCTCCACGGCATTCAAGCGTGGGTCGCGCTCCCCAAGGCGCACGAGAACGACGCGCCGAGCTTTCATCATCACGAGGCGAGCGCGCTCCCCGAGGTGACGCGCGAAGGAGCGCGTCTTCGCGTGCTCGTGGGGACGGCGTTCGGCGTCACGTCTCCTGTCGTCACCACGATGCCGACGCTCTACGTCGAGGCGAGCCTCGAAGCGGGCACCACGCTCGACGTGGCGCGCGACGTCGAGGAGCTCGCGGCTTACGTCGCGGTCGGCGCCGTGACCGTCGACGGCGTCACCTTCGGCGAAGGGAGCCTGGTGGTCTTTCGCGCGGGAGCTGCACCGCGCCTCGTCGCCAAGGAGAAGGCACGCGTGATGCTCCTTGGCGGCGCGGCCATGGACGGACCGCGCTTCATCTTCTGGAACTTCGTCTCCAGCGAAAAGGAGAGCCTCGAGGCGGCGAAGCGCGCGTGGCGCGAAGATCGCTTCCCCAAAGTGCCGGGGGACGACCAAGAGCGCATTCCGCTCCCCGAGTGAGCGCCGGAGCTACGACGCGAGGGCGCGCTGGATCCAACCGTCGGCCAGCGCGGCCTTCGTCAGATCTTCACCGCCGACGAACGTCCCCTTCACGAACACTTGGGGGAACGTCGGCCAGCCGGTCCACAGCTTGAGCGCCAGGCGCTCCTTCCACTTGGACGCGTAGCCCCCCACGCCGACGTAGTGGTACGGGATCTTCGCTGCGTCGAGCGCCTCCCGCACCTTGCGCACGTGCGGGTTCAACGCCATGCCGACCACGACCACGTCGTGCGCGGCGATCGCCGCCTTCACCTCGTTCACCACGTCCACGTGGAACGACTGCATCTTCTGGAACACTTCGGGGCGGACGCGCGCAGGATCGATCATGGGCCGTTCGGACATGCGCCCCGAAGTAAGCACGCGCGAAGGTCAGCGCAAGATCGAATACGCGCGGTACTCGAACTCGTTCCAGTCTTGCTCGGACGAAACGAGCTCGACGCGAAGGTGGATCAGGCTCTTTTTCTCGGTCAGCCGCGCAGGCAGCGCGATCTCGTCCTCGCGAAACCGGTGCGACGAATTCTTCTGGGGCGTGGACCACAGCACCGCCTCTTCGCCGTCCACGAACACCTTGGCGACCTGTCGGCCGATCCCTTGATCGAGCACACGGCGGAGAAGCACGCCGTGGTTCGCCGGGTCGACGGCCAACGTGAGCTCGCTCTTCCCGGTGAAGCCGTGCCCGCCGGCGGTCACCGAGACGGCGTCGTTCTCCCCCTCGAACGTCGACGTGCGCTGCCCGGAGAACGTGGCGCCGGTGACGACGTACGCGTGCTTCGCTTCGCTCGCTCCGTCGCCGAGCGTGAGTGTGTCGCTCAAGACGACGCGTGGCGTGGGCTTGGCGTAGTAGTAAGCGAGCGTCCAAGCGTTCACCGCGATGTCGTTCACCGGCCCGTGCTCGATGGTGAAACGCACGTGGCTACGGAAGGGGATGGCGTCGGAGACGAAGAAGCGGAACGCCGCCGTGGCATCGTTGCCCGCGACGACGTGCGCTGGGTTCCCCGACATCGGGATGCTGAACGGCCCCTCGCTGAAGTAGAAGCCGCCGTTGTAGATGTCCTCAGTGCCGGTCCCGTGGATCGACGGGGTGCGCCGCTCGTCGATGGCGATGCGATCGTCTCCCTCGAGGTAGCCGCGGATCGGCGGCCCTTCGGCCGACTCCACGATGCCGACGATCTGCCCGGCCCCCGCGGTCTCGAGGAAGAGAAGATCTTTGCCGCTCGTGCTCGGGGTCGCCGCGTGGAACGCGACCGAGAAGCTCCCGACGTTCTCGAAGCTCCTCGTGAAGGGGCGATGGCGCACGTCGTAGAAGACGTCGTCGATCGTCGCCGCGCCGTGATTCGCGAGCTCCACCTTCGCGTGACGGGCGAAGGGCATCGGGAAGTACATGTAGAGGATGCCGTCGGGGTTCATCCCCGCGGCGAGCCCCTTCACGAAGCCGGGGCCGTACTGTCCTTGGGCGAAGAAGGAGCCGAGCGGCGCTTCGACCGCGGGGGACGGCGCGTCGTCCCACGTGATGCGGATCCACAGATCGTTGAGCTTGCCGGCGAAGGTGTCGGGCGCGGGATACGTGAAGCTCCGCGAGCCGGCGAAGGTTTGCCCCACGATGGCGTAGGCGTGCGAGGCCTCGGAGGTCGCGTCGCCCACGTCGAGGGTGTCGGTGAGCTTTTCGTCACCGCTCACCCGGCTGTAGACCCAGTAGAAGAACTCGTTCCAGTCGTCGCCGCTGCTCTGGAAGGCCACCTTCACCGTGACGTGCGATTTACCGGCGGTGAGCGCCGCGGGGACAGGGAAGAAGTCGTCGCGCCAGGGGTGCGCTGCGTCGGAGCCGCGATCGTGGAACGTGCCAGCGAGCTGACCGTCGACGAAGATCTGTGCGGATTGGTCGGGGATGCCGTGATCGAGCCGCCGCTGAAGGACGACGCCTTCGTTGGCTGGATCGACGGCCACCGTGAAGGTGCTCGATCCGCCGGCTCCGAAGGCGCGACCGGCGTCGGTGAAGGGGACCGGGCGCACCGGGAACACGCCCCCCACGCCGAGGTGCATCGACGCGATCGAGCGCGGGCCGTCGACCTCGAGGAGCGTCACCGCGCCACCGGCCGGGATGCTCACCGTCGCGCTCGCCGAGACGTCGGCCCCCGGCGGCTTCGGATCGGCGCCAGCGGCGTTCCACAAGGCGCGCGCGGCGCTCGAGTCCTCGGTGCCGGTGAAGGTCGTGACCGCCGTGTCGGGCGGATAGAGGTGCGTGTCGAGGTGGTAGTAGAAGTCGGGGCTCCCGGCGGTGGCGGTCACGCGCAGCGCCTTGGCGAAAGGGAGCGGCACGTAGCTGTAGAAGCCTCCGCTCGCGACCTTGCCGTCGCCGACGAGCGGCGCAAGAAACGGCGCCTTGGTACCGCTGAAGAGATCGGCGAGCTTCATCGAGATCCGCGGCGCGGGCTCGTCGTCGAAGTAGAAGTGGATCTCCTGCGCAGCGCCGAAGCCGGTGAACCAAATGCGATAGAGCGCGCCCGGCCCACGCTGGTCGAGGAGGACTTTGTCCCCCTGCGTGTCGACGTAGAGAAAATTCCCCGGCTGGGAGAAGTCGGTGTTCCCCCCCGTGCGATCGAAGCTCGTCTCGCGCGTGGCGAGCTCGCCGGTGCGGAGATCGGCGAGGCGCTCGAAGGCGGAGGCGCCGAGCGCGTCGAGACCGATGGGGCCGGTGGTGCTCTCGAGAGGCTCCGGGGGTGCGGCGTCGCCCTTCGGCCCGGCGTCGCCCACGCCCCCTTCGGCCAAGATCGAGCCTTCTCCGCCGCCGGCATCTTGCGACGGCGCGTCGGTAGCGTCGGACGAGGATCCGCACGCGGGGACCGACGCCAGCGCCAAGACGGCGACGAGCGCGACGAGGCGCGAGCTCACGAAGTGACTTCCTCGAGCCACGGCGCGAGGCGACGGACGACCGCGTCCGGCTTCCGCACCCAACGGAAGTGGTCGAGCTCTCCGCCTTCGACGTGCACGCGCGTCAAGGCGGCGCCGGGGACGAGCCCGACGAGGTGATCGACCGCGCGCGCCGGCGCGAACCTGTCGCCGTCGATCGAAAGCGCCATCACCGGGAGACGGACCTCGCCCAAGCGATCGGCACCGCGCACGGCGAGCCGCCCTTTCAACACGAAGCCGGCCCACTCGTGCATCAGGCGCTTCGCTTCGCGCCCGGCGAAGCCCAGACTGCGCCCGGGGAAGTGGCCGACGCCGCTCGAGACTCCGCGGGCGGCGTGGGCGAGCGCGCGCATGCCGCTGCTCGCAGGGAACGGCCAATTGCGAAAGTAAGGCGTCCCCGACGCCACGAGCGCGACCGCCCGCGCGAGATCGGGGCGCTCGGCGACGGCGAGGAGCGCCACGTGACCGCCGAGGCTGTGACCGAGCAAGAGCACCGGCACGTCGGGGAAGCGCGCGCGCGCCGCGTCGATCACCGCCGGGAGATCGTCGGTCGCGAGCTCTTCGTAGCCGAAGTCGACGTCGCGGCCGGCGCGCACCGAGCTCGATCCGATCCCCCGGAGCTCGGAGACCACGACGGCGAGCCCAGAGCTCGCGACCTTCTCCGCCAAAGGTCCGTAGAACGCCGCGGGGACCCCCATCGCCGGCACGACGACGACGACCGCGCGGGGCGCGCCAAGCGCCGGCTCCGAGAGATGCACGAGCGCGCGCGACGACACGCCTCTCGCGCTCTCGACGAGCAGATCCGACATGCGCGGGAGGGTAGCGCGAACCGCCCGCCGGCGAGCCCGTGGAAATTTGCACGCCACGCCACGCCGCGCACCGAGCGCGAAAAGCGCACGAGAGCGCATCTCATAAGCTCTGTGCACTCGTGCGAACCTGCACGAGTGCCTACTCTCCCCGCTCATGTCGCGTCCGTTCGCGCAGCTCCGGTTCGAGGACGTCCCCGAAGCGCCTCGCCTCCCGCATCGCTACTTCGACGCGCGCGTCGAGACCGTGAGCTTCGATTCGGCGCCCTTCGGCAAGGTGGACGTGCACGTGCGCGTCTTGGGGAGCGGTCCGCCGCTCCTCTTGGTCCACGGCTTCATGACGTCGAGCTACTCGTGGCGCTACGCGCTCGGTCCCTTGTCCGAGCGCTTCACCTGCTACGCGCCCGATCTCGTCGGCTCGGGGCGCTCGAGCAAGCCCGACGCCTTCTACGGCCCCGACGCGCTCGCCACCTCGATCGGCGAGACCATGCGCGCGCTCGGTGTCTACGGCGCGCGCGTGATCGGCAACTCGCTCGGCGGCTACTTGGCGATGCGCCTCGCGCTCGACGATCGGCGGGCCATGAAGCGCCTGGTGAACGTGCACTCGCCGGGCATCCCCACGGGGCGCATGGTGGCGCTCGAATGGGCGACCTCGGCCCTCCCCTTCTTGCTCCGCCTCGTCGCTTCGCGGGTCGAAAAGGATCCCGAGCGGTGGGTGCACCAGAACGTGCACTACTTCGACGAGACCTTGAAATCGCGCGAAGAGCACCGCGAGTACGCGGCGCCGCTCCGCACGCCCGAGGGGCGAAGGGCCTTCGCCCGCATGCTCCGAGAGACGCTCACCGCCAGCCAGATGCGCGCCTTCGTCACGCGGCTCGTGGGGCTCTCGGGCACGTTCCCGGTGCCGCTGCTCTTGCTCTACGCGGCGGAGGATCCGATGGTGCCGCCGGTCGTCGGCGAGCGGCTGCACGCGCTCCTCCCCTCCGCACGCTACGTGCGGGTGGCGAAGGGCTCGCACTTCATGCACGTGGACGCGGTCGGCGCCTTCGCCGAGGCCTCCATCCCTTTTCTGCTCGAAGAAGGAGACGAGGCACTCGTGCAGGTTCGCACGAGCGCACAGAGCTTATGAAATGCGCTCTAGTGAACAGCATGTGGCTTCACGTGGTGGACGGCGCGGTGCCGGAGAAGGTCGACGCGACCCTCCGCGCGGCGCGCGAGCTCAAGGGCGACGCGATCCTCTGGTCGCTCGGTCTCGTGGTCGGCGCCTACGTCTTCGGTCGCTTCGTGGCCTGGCTCTCGGTCCGCGCGCTCGCGCGTTGGGCCAAGCACACGGTCACCCCCGCCGACGACCTCGTCCTCCGTCACGTCGCCGCCCCCCTCCGCTGGCTTCTGCCGGCCATCGGCGTCGACTGCGTCCTGCCGATGGTGCCGCTCCCCGAGCGTATGGGGCAGATCCTCACCCACACCACGGTCTTGGCGATCATCGTGACCACCGGGTGGGCGGTCTTCGCCGCGCTTCGCGTGCTCGAGGACCTCGTGGAGCAGCGCTACGACCTCTCGCGCGCGACCACGGTCCATGCGCGTGCAGTCTACACGCAGCTTCGCGCCCTCCGGAACGTGGGGGGCGTGGTGGTGGTGATGGTGACCATCGCCTTCGCCCTCATGACCTTCGAAGAGGTGCGGAACATCGGCGCCGGCCTCCTCGCTTCGGCGGGGGTCGCGGGCATCGTCCTCGGCTTCGCCGCGCAGAAGACGCTCACCACGCTGGTCGCGGGAATTCAGATCGCCTTCGCCCAGCCGATCCGCGTCGGCGACCTCGTCGGGGTCGACTCCGAGATCGGCACCGTGGAGGAGATCGCGCTCACGTACACGGTCGTGCGTCTGTGGGACCTTCGCCGCCTCATCGTCCCGGTAGAGTACTTCCTCGACAAGCCGTTCCAGAACTGGACGCGCGGCACCGGCGAGCTCCTCGGCACCGTCGAGCTCCAGCTCGACTTCGGTGTCCCGGTGGACGATCTCCGCAAGGAGCTCGAGCGTCTCGTCGCGGCGTCGAGCCTCTGGGACAAGAAGATCGCCAAGGTGCAGGTGACCGGCGCGAGCGACAAGACGATGTTGGTGCGTGTCCTCGTGAGCGCGGCAAACTCCGACGATCTCTTCGAGCTCCGCTGCCACCTGCGCGAGAAGCTCCTCTCCTTCGTGCACCTGCGTCTCCCCGGGGCGCTCCCGAAGCAGCGCGTCGACGCGCCGCCGCCGGCATCCTGACGACTCGTTCGTCGACTTCGTGCGGCGCGCGCGCGCATTCGCGTGCTAATTTCCCCGCCATGGCCAACCCGACCGCGCTCCTCGAGACCTCCCTCGGCAACATTCAGATCGAGCTCTTCGTCGACCAGATGCCCCTGACGGCGAACAACTTCATCAAGCTCGCCAAGAGCGGCTTCTACGACGGGCTCCACTTCCACCGCGTGATCAACGGCTTCATGCTGCAGTTCGGCTGCCCGCATTCGAAGGATCCGATGAGCCCGCGCGCCGGCACCGGCGACGGCCCGGACGGCACCATCAAGGACGAGCACACCGCGCGCCTCTCCAACGAGCCCGGCACGCTCTCCATGGCGAACACCGGCGCGCCGAACAGCGGCTCGTGCCAGTTCTTCGTCAACACCGTGCACAACGCCTACCTCGACTGGTTCAGCCCCGGCGCTTCGAAGCACCCCGTCTTCGGCAAGGTCATCGCCGGCATGGACGTGGTGAAGGCGATCGAGAAGACGCCGACCGACGCCAGCGACCGTCCGAGGACGCCGGTGAAGATGAAGAAGGTCACCGTCCAGGGCGTGTAGGGCGCCGCGCGAGCTACGGGAGGACGTAGCCGAGGAGCTGCTCCATCGTTTGCCCCTCGCACGCGGCGTCGGGGCTGATGAAGTGATCCGTCCCGGCGCCGATGCGGCAGCGGTAGAGCGCGACCGCGCCGGTGGTGGCGGCGGTGTACGCGTAGCCGAGGGGCCCGAGCGGCTCGAGCCCCTCGCACCCGACGTCGCGCGAGACCAAGTTGTGTTGGCCGGCGCGGCACTCGTAGAGCATCACCGTGCCGGGCTTCTCGTCGCGAAAGAGCTTGTACGACTGCTCGGCGGTGAAGCCGCTCGGCGCGATGCGTGTGGAGGCCCAGTGCCCGCGCGTGCCGCTCGAGCTCCTCGTGAGGCGCGTGTAGGGGAGATCCTCGAACCCGCACGAGAGCTGCGGCGGGTTCAAGTCGTTGCGGTTGGCGAGCGCCCACGTCGTCCACGCCGGCTTGGCGGCGTTGTTCGTGTCGCGAAGACCGAGGCCGAGCCCCGCGCCGGTCTCGACCGGGTTGTCGACCATGCGGTGGTAGACGTAGTTCGAGATCCCCGGCGTGCCGAGGATGTTGCGGAACCCGTCGCAGATCGCCGTCGCCTGCGCCGCGGCGCTCGACTGCGGCGCGAGCGAGTTGACGCCGCTCTCGGTGAGCTCGACGTCCCACGACGAAGGGACGTTGGGGAAGTTCTTGCGCAGATAGCCCAAGAGCACGCCGATGTTCCCGTAGCCGACCACCGGCTCGTCGTCGGCCCCGAACGTCGGTGAGAGGAGGTTCGGCGCGTACGGGTGGTAGGCGACGCGCCAAGCGCGAGGCGCCACGCGGGTGGCGAAGCCTTGGAGGAAGGTCGCGCCGGAGAGCAGCGGGTTTTGCGCCGCTGGAGCGTCGGCCACGAGGAAGCTGTGCTCGAGCGAGATGAGCACCTTGGCCGCCGGTTGCTCTTTGGCCGCGTGGTCGAAGGCCGAGACGTAGTTGGCGGCGTAGGCGTCGAGCCACGCCGTCGTGTCGCACGCCGTCCCCTGCCCGCACCCGATGTCGAACCAGTCGTTCGAGTTCACCTCGTTGTGGATGACGAAGTCGGCGACGCGCCCGTGCCCGTGCTTGCCGTCGTAGTGACGCGCGAGCATCCCCACGAAGCGTCCGTAGTCGCCGGCGTCGTCGGGGGCGCAGAAGATCTCGAAGCCCGGCGAGGCGGGCGAGCACGTGCGCTTCACGCGCGCCCACGCGGGGACGCCGTAGACCACGCCCGTCACCACGAGGCCGCGCTTCGTCCAATCGACGATCGTGTCGTCGATGTTCGTCTGTACTGCGAAGCAGTGCCCCTCGTACTCGTCTTCGGTGGCGGCGCACGGGGGCGCCTTCTTCGACGGCTCCCACGAGAACCAGGTGAGGTTCATCGCCACCCCGCCGGTGTTGTTGCCGGCGATCTCGTCCTTGTTGGGCCAAAAATCCGGCTGGAGCGACTTGATGCGGTACGCGGTGCGCGTCGGGTACGGAAGAGGCCCGTCCACGCTGGCGTCGGCGGCGTCGCTCGTCGCGCCGTCGTCGCCCGCTGCGCCGTCGTTCGCCGCGAGGGCTCCGTCGTCACCGAGCGTGCTCCCGTCCACGTGATCGGTCGCCGGCAAGCTCGTGTCGTCGCCGCCGCACGCGGCGAACGAGAGGAGGAGCGCGAGCGCGCTCGTCACCGAGCCGGCGAAGATCCACCCGAGGCGCCCGGTGCGAGAGCCCGATCGAACGTTGGCGAAGGGAGGCATGCGCGGAGGTTGTCTCACGCGGAGCGACACGGCAAGCGCGACGCGCGCACGATCGAGGCTATCCTCGCCGCGTGATCGCGTTCCTCGTCGAGCACCTCGCGTCGATCGTGGGCTTCGCCCTCGGCGTGCTCTTGCTCTCGCGCGAGCTCCGCGAGCGTCGTCCGACCTCCGTCACCATCGCGTGGCTCTTGGCAGTGGCCCTCGTCCCCTACGTCGGAGTGCCGCTCTATCTCGTGTTTGGGGGGCGAAAGCTGGCTCGCCGTGCGGCGAGCAAGAAGCAGCTCCTCGTGGCGAAGGAGCGCATCGAAGCGGAGCGCCGTGACGATGCACCGCACGGAGGGACGAGCGCCGCGGTCGATCGTCTGCTCGACGGCATGGGGGTCCTGCCGGCGAAAAATGACAACGCCGTGACGCTGCTCACGACCGGCGAAGCTGCGTATGCGAGCCTGATCGAGCTGATCGACGGAGCATCCGTCTCGGTCCACGTGACGACGTTCATCTTGGGCGGCGACGCCGTGGGCGACGCGATCCTCGAGCGGCTCACCGAGCGGGCGAAGGCCGGCGTCGAGGTGCGACTCTTGCTCGACGCGCTCTTCGCCCGACGTCCGCACGGCGCGGGGCTCGACGCGCTTCGCGCGGCGGGTGGGCGCATCGCCTTCTTCATGCCGCTCGTGCACATCCCCTTCCGCGGTCACGCGAACCTGAGAAACCATCGCAAGCTCGCGGTGGCCGACGGCGCTCGCGCCGTGGTCGGCGGAATGAACCTCGCCGAGGAGTACATGGGGCCGACCCCGTTCGAAGGCCGATGGCGGGACATCGCGATGCGCGTCGACGGCAGCCTCGCCGAGGACCTCGAGGCGGTCTTCCGTGCAGACTGGGCGTTCGCGGCGGGAGAAGAGCTCGCCCCCAAGCCGGCGCCGCGGGCGTTCGGTTCGGGCACGTCGTCGCTCCGCGCGGTCCCCAGCGGCCCCGACGTCGCCACCGACACGCTCTACGACGTCCTCCTCACCGCGCTC
Organism: uncultured Polyangiaceae bacterium; assembly: GCA_964531795.1. GTDB lineage: Bacteria > Myxococcota_A > Polyangia > Polyangiales > Polyangiaceae > CAZHHD01. Next base: position 48,524 of record CAZHHD010000023.1, read on the forward strand.
TTCTCGGCCACGCGCCGCATCTGGATCGCAACGCCGTACTTCGTCCCCGACGACGCGCTCGTGCGCGCGCTCGTCCTCGCCTGCCGGCGCGGCGTCGACGTGCAGATCGTCCTGCCGGCGCGGTCGAACCACCTCTCGGCGGATCTCGCCGGCGGCCCGAGCCTCCGCGCGGTCGAAGAAGCCGGGGGCGCGGTGCGTCCCTACCTGCCCGGCATGCTCCACGCGAAGAGCTACCTGGTCGACGACGCGATCGCGGTCGTCGGCTCGGCGAACTTCGACATGCGGAGCCTCTTTCTCAACTACGAGATCGGGATCTTCCTGAGGAGCGCGGCGGAGACGACGCGCCTCGCCGCGTGGTTCGAGGAGGTGTTTCAGGACTGCGCCGCCGAGCGCCCCGAGCCCGGTCGGCTTCGCGCCGCGGCCGAGGACGTCGCGCGTCTCGTCGGTCCGCTCGTGTGAGGGAGCGTGTAGTCTCGACGCATGGCGAAGGAGGATCTCGAGGCGAAGCGCGCCCTCGTCGCCGAGCTCGTCGCACTTCTTCGCGCCGACAAGGAGACGATGGACCGCGCGGCCCGCGCCGCCCACGAAGCGGCGACGCACGAAGAGAGTCGCCCAGAGAACGACAAGGACACGCGCGGGCTCGAGGCCGCGTACCTGGCCGGCGCCCAGGCGGGCCGCGTGCGTGATCTGGAGCTCGCGGCGAAGATGCTCGAGGGGCTTCCTCTGCGCGTGCTCGGCGCCGAAGATCCCATCTCCGCCTCGGCCGTCGTCACCCTCGAAGACGAAGAGGGGGGGCGCGCGGCGTACTTCTTCTTGCCGCACGGTGGCGGCGCGCGCTTGCAGCACGGAGAGACGGCGCTCGTGGTGGTGACGCCGCAATCGCCGCTCGGTCGCGCGCTCCTCGGCAAGGCGCAGGGGGACTCCATCCCCGCGCCGGGCAAGCGCGGCGAGCTCGTCATCGTCGACGTGTGGTGAGCGCGACTCAGAGGCGACGCGCGACGGCGAAGACCCCCACCGCGGCGGCGAGCACCCCCGCGGGGACGAGCGCGATGCCGAGACCGGGATCGCCGTCGTGCAGCGTCAGGCCGCCGAGGAAGAACCCCATCGGCAGGAGGAAGAGCGCCGCGAGCAGCCCCGCCGAGGCCATGATCGTCGCGGTGCGCGGGCGCGCGCGGACCGTGACGGCGAAGGCGATCTGCACGAGGGCAAAGAGCGTCCCGTGCGCGTGGGCGAGCCGAAAAAGAAGCCGCCGCGTCTCGTTGCCCACGTCGAGGTACGCGCCGACCTTGAAGGCGTGCATGCCCTCGAGCGCGGCGCCGAAGAGGAGATAGACGAAGAGCGCCCAGTAGCCGGCGCGGAGGTGCCGCGTGACCATCTTCTCGGCGTCGCGGCCCGCCTCGCTCGGCGCGCGATCTTCGGAGTCGTCCTGGACCATCGCGACGACGTTACTCCGAGATGCTCACCGGGTGGTCGTCTCGCGCGCGAAGCTCGGCGTCCCACGCCTCGCGGTCGGGCGTTCCGTCGCTTCGCAGCAAGAGGCACCGCGCGCGGTCGGGCGACAAGGCGGGCGACGCCGAACGGCTCGCGTCCCCTCCCTTCTTCACCGACGCGTCCCGCGCGCGACCGGCGATCGTGCGCACCGCCGGATACGGGTCGTCGGCGAGCACGGCGAGGATCGGCCCCTCCCACCCCATCGCGCTCGCGCGGCGCGCGTCGGGATCGGCGAAGCTCGCGGCGACGATCGCGCGCTGGGCCGCGTCGCCGCGGAGCGCGAGCTCCACCGCCTCGGACACCTCACTCACGCGCGGCTCGAGCGGCGCCGGCTTCGCCCCGTACCAAGCGACGAGGTGCTCTTGGCTCCAGCCGAGGCTCTTGTCGAGGTGACACAGGTTGCACGCCAGCGGGCGCCCCGTGTCACGTGCGGTGGTCACGCGGGGGATGTCGATGCGGTGCGAGCGGATCGCGCCGAGCAGCGCGTAGCTGGTCTTCGGCATGTGGCATCCGAGGCACGACGCGCCGGCCGATCCCTCGGCGTGATGCGCGTGCGGGGGCGTCGCTTCGTGGCAGCCTCGGCAAGCGGCGTCGCCCGGCTTCGTGCGCGTGAGCTGATCGTCGGGCTCGCTGTCGTGCATCGCGTGGCAGGAGAGGCACGAGATGCGGCGCGGTCCTTCACCGCGGGTGCGACACGCCGAGAGCGCGAGGCCGTTCCATTCGCGCCCGCCGACGCGGATCGTACCGTCCTTCCAATAGACGCTGGCGATCGGCGCATCGAGGCGTGGGCCGCGCGAGCCTTCGAGGGTGTCGAGGGTCAAGAGCGTCCGCGAAGCGGCGAGCTCACCGCCGGGCCGGTAGCTCGCCGTGTACCCGTGGCGCCACCACTCTTCTTCGTCCCGCGGGTAGGCGTACGCGTGGCATTGGCCGCACACCTCGGAGGCGCGATCGGCGGGGAGGCGCGCCGGGTTCACGATCGTCGGGTCGGCCACGTCGCGTCCGCGGCTCGCGTAGCGCTCGAAGGGATCTTGATGACGCGCGACGTGCTCGCGCCCAGGTCCGTGACACGCCTCGCAGGCGATGCCGAGCTCGGCGACGCGAGGAGAGAACCGCGCATCGTCCCGACGCGGCTCACCGGCCACGGCGTGGCACTGGATGCAGTTCGAGCTCCAGTGCACGTCGGCCGAGGGGGCGTCGGGAGGATCGAGGAACGCTTCGTGCCGCGGGAGCCAACGCCGCTCGGCGATGAGCCACACGAAGGGGAACGCGGTGAGCTCGCCTTCGCGACCGACCTCGGTCCAGTAGGTCTGGTAGTGGTGCGAGCCGGTCGTGAGGACGAGGCGCGCCTCGGGCGCGCTGCTCGCTTCGTCGCGCGCCCACACGTCGCCGGCGCGCACGCGGAGCTCGACGTGCGGATCCGACGCGCTCTTGGATCCGCTCACGCCGATCGGCGCGAAGATCGTGGACGGGCTCGCCCGAGCCGTCATCGTGCGATGAAACGTGCGGGCGAAGCTCGCGTGCTCGCTGGGATGGCAGCTCCGACAGGCCGCCGACGACACGTACGCGCCGCCGTTGTCGGTCGCGGGGCCGTGGGCAGACCGCGTCGGCGCACGGCGCGCGAGGGCCAGCGCCGAGACGCTGGCGATCCCGACGAGCGCCGCGAGGCCCACGCGTGCGACCCGGCGGTCCCTCCGCGCCGCGCGCCACGGCAGGAGGAGGCCCAGGCCGAGCGCGACGGCAAGGAGCAGCGCCTCGAACACCTCGTCAGGAGCGGCTGGCGATCATCGCCGCGAGCAGGCCACCCACGAGGCACAGCACGACGAAGCCGACGAAGATCCCCAAGCGGCGACGGCGGCGCGAGCCGTCGAGCGCCCCGGGGATCTCCACGTAGAGACCCGGCTGAAGATCGATGTGCTGCGGCGCCTGCGCCGGCGGCGCCATCGACACCGGAATCGACGGATGATTCACGGCAGCGGGGGCCGCGGGGGTCTGCGCCGGAGCCACCGCGGGGGTCGCCTCGAGATCGGGGAGCGCGGGGGTGAGCTGCACCGGCGGGCCGAGCGGCGTCTCCTTCCACGGTGAGGCCGCGGCGGGGACCATGCTCTCGAAGCTCGGCTTCTTGGCGGGCGGCGCCTCGGCGCGCTCGCGGCGATCTTTTTCGATCGCGGTCTTCAAATCGCCCACGGCGCGCACGACCGGGGCCACGGCCTCGTCCACTTGCGATCGCACGAGCGACTGCACCTCGGCGCGTTGCTCGGGCGAGAGACGCTGCGGCTCGCGCTGCGCGGGCGGCGCAGCCGGCGCCCCCCAATCGTCTTCTGCCGGAGGAGCGTCGCTGTCGCTCTTGCGCGCACCGACGGGGACCGGGATGACCGCGGGGACGCGGGCGGCGGGCGCGACGTTGGGAGCCGCGGGCGAAGCGCCGGGGGGCGGCGGGCGCGAGGGCGCCTTCGGCACCTGCGGCGCGTTCGGCGCCGCGACCGGCGCACGAACACCGGCGGTGACGGGCGGTTTGGGGGATGCCGCTGTACGCGGCAAGGCGGGCGCGCGCGGCGCGCCGGGTCGATCACGCGAGGGATCGCTCACACCAAGAGGGTGCACCATTCGCGGCTCCGTGGCTACGGTGGAGCGACGCCCTGGCCCTTCTTCGCGCGACGCGCAGGGTCCCCGCGGACGAGGTAGACTCCCACCCCGTGAAGGCGCCGCCGAGGAAGACGCGGCGCGCCCCCGCGAGGCCGCGCGTAGCCTTCCTCGGTCCGGAAGGGACGTTCTCCGAGCTCGCCGCGCGCCACGCGTTCGGCGAGGGGGCGCGCTACTTGCCGCTCCCCAGCGTCCACGCCGTGTTCGAGGCCGTGGCGGAGCGCACCGCGGATCGGGGCGTCGTGCCGGTCGAAAACTCCACCGAGGGCTCGGTGACTCTCTCGACCGACGCGCTCCTCGAAGGAAAGGTGAAGCTCGAGCGCGAGCTCATCCTGTCCGTGGATCTCGTGCTCATGTCGCAGGCGCCGCGGCTCGCTCGCGTGAAGCGCGTGCACTCGCATCCGCAAGCGCTGGCGCAATGCCGCGCCTGGCTCGCGCGGAATCTCCCCCAGGCCGAGGTCGTGGCGACCGCGTCGACGGCCGCCGCGGCGCGCCTCGCCGCGCAAGATCCCACGTGCGCCGCGGTGGGGAGCGAGCTCGCGGCGAAGGCGAATGCCCTCCCCGTGCGGGCGCGAAGGATCCAAGATCGCCCCGGGAACTCGACGCGCTTTTTGGTGCTCGGCCGGAAGGACGCGCCGCCGACCGGCGCCGACAAGACGACGCTCGCCTTCTCCGTCCCTCATCGACGCGGCGCGCTCCGCCGTGTGCTCTCGGTGTTCGAGGACGCAGGGGTCAACCTGTGCCGCATCGAGTCTCGTCCCGCCGGCGAGCGCGCGTGGGAGTACGTCTTCCTCGTCGACGTCGAAGGGCACAGGCGCGACGAGGCCGTGGCGCGCGCTCTCCGCGCGCTCGCCACGGTGGCCGAGCGCGTCGCGATCTTCGGCAGCTACCCGCGCGCGACGAGCGTCAAAACGAGCCGCGCGTCTCGCCGCGCGACGTGAGGCCGACCTTGTGTCCTTGGAGCTCGATGGTGAGCTCCTCGTCCCGCCCCGCGGCACGATCGATCACCGGACGCGGCCGGTGCGCGCCGGCGTCGTCGGACGGCGCGGGCCCGAGGTCGACGGGAGCGCGCCACAAGGCGTTGCCGCTCGCGTCGTAGCGCTGGGCGAGCACATGCTCGACGGCGTACGCCGTCTGCCCGCCGGGGAGCGGCGCCCGCTCCACGAGCACCATCGTGTCCGGCGTGTCGAGGGCGATCGCTCCGGGCGCGCCGCTGCGCGTGGGGACCCCGAGGTCGACGCCGTCGCCCCACGCGCGCATGCCTCGCTCGCTGAGCAGCTCGGCGCGCGCGACGCCGCTCCGCCACGCGACGATCACCCACCCGTGACGCGGCCAACGGAGCAGCGAAATCGCTTCGCACCCGTCGGCGTCGAAGGCGTGAAAATCGGCGAACGGCGTGGCGTCGTCGTTCCATTGGCGAAGGGCGACCGTCGAGGTGGGGGGATCGCACGCCGCGAGCACGACGCGCCCCGAGGGACCGGAGGCGATCGCGAGATCCCCCACCGGCACCACGATCCCCCCCGCGGGGCGATCCTTCTGCCAGAGCACGCGGTGCTCGGCGTCGGCCAAGATCACGAAAGGATCGGCGCCGTCGTGGGTCACGAGCAGCGCGCTCCGCGCCTCGCCGACGGATGCAATCTGCACGCGTAACGGCGAGGCGAAGGCGGCCCCGAAGTGCGTGCGCAGGGGGGCCGCGTACGAGGCGAGCACCGGGTCGCTGACCGGCCGCGCGATCCGCATCCGCCGCGCTTCGGCGAACGTCGCGCCGTCGACGTCGCTCGACGTGTCAGCGCGCGGGCGACCATCGTCCGCCGGCTTCGCGGCCGGCGGCGCGGGCTTTCCCGCGTCGAGCGCAGAGGCCCCGAGCGCTGCGTCTTCGGCCGGCGCGGCGGCTCTGGCTCCGCCTGCGTCGGCCGCCACGTCGTGGGCCCGGGTGCAGGCGGCGAGCGCCAAAAGCGCGACGCTCCCGGCGAGACGGAGCGTGTCGCGCGCTCGGATTTGCACGGCGCAAGAGATGCCACGCCGCCCCCGCCGGCTCAAGGTCGCTCGGCGGGTCACGCCGCCGACCCCTTGCCCCGAGCCCCGAGGCGTGGTCAGCTCGACGACAGATCGCGGCGCGGAGCCTGTTTTTCCGCCATTTGCGGCCAGGAGCGAAGGAGTCTTTGCGATGAGCAAGGTGGTCGATCGTTTGGGCGTCCTCACGGCGGTCGCGTACGTAGCGTCCTCCGATCGGAGGGTCCTCGACGACGAACGCGCCGAGTACGAGCGCATTCTCACCGAGCTCGGTGTCCCCGAAGGCGAGCGGGGGCCGTTGCGCGGCCTCCTCGACACCGCGCCGACCCTCGAGGCGGTCGTCGCCGGGCTCAAAGAGGCGGGCGATCGACGCGAAGCGGTGCGCCTCTCGCTCCAGCTCGCGCACGCCGACGGCCGTTACGGCGCCGTGGAGGCCGAGCGGCTCGAGCAGATGGCGGCGGCGCTCGGCGTCGCCAAGCAAGACATCGACGCCCTCGAAGCGGGCGTGCACGAGAGCCTCCTCGCCCGCGGCTGACGGCGCCCCCCCCGCGCGCCGCGCGCTTCATCGCGCGGGGCGGGTTGACTTCCCTCCACCCCGCCACATCGTAAAGAAGGCCGGAGGAAGCGCGTGCTGTTCCAACTCGAAGACCTGTTTCGAAGGATGCGCGAGGCCAAGCGCACCTGCGCCAAGTGTGGGCACGCTTTCGTTCCACCGGAACAGCTGCGGGGCGTCGAGGTCACCTGCCCCTCCTGCGGCACGAAGACCGCGCCCCCCGCGCCGCCCCGCTGAGCTGCACGGCCTCGCGCACAGCGACCTACGCGGGACGAGCCCCTTGCCCCGGGTCCCCCTTCGAGCGAGGATCCGCGCCATGAACGTTCGGAGTCTCTCGATCCTGGGGTTCGCGGGTGCAGTGGCGCTCACGGGATGCAGCAAGCTCAAAGCGATGAAGGGCGGCGGCGACGGCGGCGCCGGAGAGAGCGCGGGCGGAGGCGGGCTGCTCAGCGCGCTCAAGCCGAGCCCGCTCGAGGGCGCGGTCGACGTGTCGATCGCCCAGAAGAACAAGGCGAAGCCCGAGCCGCCGATGAACCTTCATCTCGAGATGAAGCCGGAGAAGATCCGCATCGACTTCCCCACCGCTCCTCCGGGCCAGAAGTCGGAGCTCGATCAGCTTGGCACCGGCTACGCGGTCATCAACTCGGCGGAGAAGAAGATCTACGTCGTGATGGACAAGGAGAAGCAAGTCCTCGTCATCGACCTGAACAAGAAGTTCGAAGGGCCGAAGATGCCGAGCACCCCCAACGCCAAGAGCGCGGGCGGCACGCCCACCGACAACACCAAGGTCACGAAGACGGGGAAGATCGAGAAGGTCGCCGGCTACGACTGCGAAGATTGGGACATCCAATCGGAGGACGGCTCGAAGGCCACGGTGTGCATGGCCAAGGCGCTCTCGTTCATCTCGCTCCCGCTCTCCGGCCTCGCCGGTCTCGGCGGCATGGCCCCCGGTGGCGGCATCGGCGGCAAGGCCGGGCTCATGGCCCAGCTCTTCAGCGGGAGCTTCCCGCTCAAGATGGTCTCCTACGACAAGGTCGGCACCGAAGAGGCCGACATCGAAGCAACGAAGATCGACAAGAAGACGATCGACGACGCACGCTTCGCCATCCCGCCCACGTACAAGACGATGGACCTCGAGCAGATGCTCGGCGGCATGGGCGGCGGAATGCGCCCGCCGACGATGCCTCCGCACCGCTGAGAAGCGGGTCGACGCCCCTAGCCGGTGAGGCGCGCGAGCAGCTCGCGGCGCGCCTCGCCGTACGGCGTCATCACGCGCAGGATCCCCAGCGTCGTCCGCTCGGTGGCTTCGCTCACACCCGCTTGCGCGTCGGGGGGGATCTCGACGGCGTAGCCGCGTTGGAGCGCGTCGGTCGCCGTCGCCATCATGCCGATCTCGGTGAGGCAGCCGGTGAGGACGAGCGTGTCGACCTTGAGCTCGCCGAGAACCTCCGAGAGCGAAGAGCGCACGAAGCCGCTGTACGTCGGCTTGTGGACGACGCGATCGTTCGCCTTCGGCGCGAGCGGCGGCCAAACTTCCGCCCCCGCGCTCCCTTTCACGTTGTGCACGCGCCAATCGTCGAGATCGGCGTCGCTCGGCTCGTGCGCGTCGCACACGTAGACGACCGGCGTCCCTTCACGACGGGCGGCCTCGATCCGCGCGGCGACGGCGGGGACGATCTCGCGCGCACGCGGCACCTCGAGCGGACGACCGGGGGTGAGGTGGTCGTTCAGCATGTCGAGGACGAGCAGCGCGCGGCGCGGCGCCCGCTTGGCCGCGAGCTTCGCGCCCACGCTCGTCATCACACGATCGCGCAGCGCCGGCGAAGGCGCTTCGGCCGGCTCGCCGAGCGCGATCGCCGCGAACGCCTCGCCAGTGGCGCGGACCTCGGGGCGCGCTGCTTCGGGCACGTCGGCCACCGCGACGTCGACCAGACGATCGACGCGGCCCGCGGCGACGAGCGCCAACAGCTCTGCGAGAAGGTGTTCTTGGTCCACGTACGTCTCCGACCCTTCCCCGAGTCTAGCCGACCTCTGCCCGTATGGCGCGAAGCCCTTCTTGGAGGCTACGCGCAACTCGAATTCCCGGATCGGGCGCCCCTCGAACCGACGTCCACCCCCACCGCGGAGCTTGACGCCCCACGAGGCAGCGACGAGCCTTCTCGCATGGATCGCGTGTCGGATGCGGATCTCGTCCGCGCGGTAGCCCAGGGCGACCGCGAGGCCGTAGGTGCGCTGTACGACAGGTACGCGACCATCCTCTTCCCCCTCGCGCTCCGCATCCTGCGCGATCGCTCCGAGGCGGAGGACACCGTGCACGACGCCTTCGTGACCCTGGCCGAGCGCGCCGAGCAATACGTCGAAGCGCGCGGCAGTGTCGCCGCTTGGCTCGTCACCCTCGTGCGCAACTCGAGCATCGATCGCGTGCGTCGCGGTCAGCGCCGCGGCGAGATCCAGCGCGAGGTCGTGGCGCACGAGCCGCCCGCGCCCCAGGCCGGTCCCGAGGAGCTCGCTCACGCCGCGGCTTCACGGCGCGCGGTGCGTGGCGCCCTGGCCGAGCTGGCGGAGGTGCAACGGCGCACGCTCGAGGCCGCCTTCTTCGAGGGCCTCAGCTACGAAGAGATCGCAGCGCGCGAAGGGGTCCCGGTGGGGACCATCAAGTCGCGCGCGGCGCGGGCGATGGCCACGCTCCGCGCGCTCCTCGCTCAGGCCGGCGTCGATCTCGACGCGCTCTGACGAAGAGCGCGCGAGACCGAGCCTCTTCTTCTTCAGTCGTTGGCCGACATGTACTGCTCGCGCACCGCCACGTTGGCGTCGCCGAGGTTCACCGCCGTCACCCCCGCGACGTAGTCGCGGTAGTGGTAACCGACGCTCCCCGAGGCGAGCGTGCCGCGTGCGAGCGTGTCTCGGTCGAACGCGCCTTCGTGCTCGGCGGGCACGCCCAGGCGAGCACGGAGAGCAGAAGCCGCGACCTCGGCGGCGCGCGAGGCCGAGGCGGGGTCGAGGTTGCGACGAAAGGTCGAGACGTTCACGAGATGACCGCGCGGATCGAATCCGAGGTCGAGCTCGTCGAGCGTCGGCGCCCCTTCTTCGCCGAGGAGCGCCGCAGGGACGTTGTGACAACGCACGAGCGCCGGACGATTCTCCGAGCAGTCTAGCGACGCCTTCGCCGTCCACGCGCGAACGTCGTCGCGCGTGGTGACGTCGAGCGAGAAAGACAGCGCCGGACGAGCCGGCGCCGGATCCGCACCTCGCTCGGCGGCAGCGGCGAAGCGCCTTTGCGCATCGACGCTCTCCACCGTGGCTTCTCCCATCGGGCACTTCACCCCCAGCCGCGCGAGGAGAGGTCGCGCGGCCGGGAGGTGAAGCAACCCAACGAGAGCCGTAGCGGCGACGCCGGAGAGCGCCGCCACCTTCGCCACCCGCGTCTTGGTGCGGGAACGCATGTCACCCGGGCCCCGCGTCGTACATCGCGGCAGGATCCACGATGTCCGACTTGGTACCGACCAGCACGGTGCCGATCGTGGTGATGTCGGCGTCCGCCACGCCGAGGGCCTTCAGCTTGCCCGCGGCGATGGTGACGAACTTGTCGAAGGTCGACGCCGGGATGTGCAGCGCCACGTGCGCCGCCTTCATGCTGCGGCACTGGAAGCTCCCGTGCGTGGCGTCGAGCATGACCGGGTAGGTCTCGGTTCCGCCGGCCACCGAGCCGAGCTGGATGGTGAGACACTCCTCGATCTGGTCGGCGTTCGGGTGGCCGGGCATGCCGACTTGTCCGAAGAACGACGCGATCTCGGTGTCGGCGAGCTCGGCGGCGACGATCGCCTCCACCGCTTTGCGGATCCCGTCGTGTCCGCCGAGGCGCTTGTAGAGCGTGTCGGTCGAGCCGGAGTCGCCGCCGCCACCGCCCGAGTCGTTGCCGGCGGACGAGCCGTCGCCGGTCGAGCCGCCGTCGGTCGAAGCCGGGGTCGTGGTGTCGTCCCCCGAGCAGGCGATGACCGCCGAAGCGGTCACGAGAGCGAGAGCGGACACGGCCGCCAATCGAATATGGATACGTTGCATGGAAGTCCTCCTTGGCGTCGTGCAAGTCGGCACGAGCGCACAGACCGCGGAGATCGCATGAGGCGACACCCACGAACCTCGACCGCGTGCGAGCTGCGCGCGGTCTTGTCGTCGTGCGTGGGACCTACGCGCCGGCTCCGCGCATGGTTCCATCCCTCCCCAGGTCGCCGTTAAGATCGGCCCATGTCGACAGGCATCCCCCAAGGCGCGGTCGCCGGCCCGGCGCAAGGCGCTGTCCCCCCTGCCCCGGCGCGCGCGCGCAAGCTTTTGTTCGAGCTCTTCGCCGCGGAAGCGCTCCGCGAGACTCAAGCGGGCGGCGCGAAGAGCGAGGCCGCCGAGCTCGGCCTCCTTCGCGCGCGGGCGCTCCTCGCGCTCGAGCGCATCGACGCTGCGTACGACGCCGTCGGTGCAGTGCACGCGCGGAAGGATCTCGGCGATCGCGATCGCGAGGAGCTGCGCATCGTCAAAGCGCGGCTCCTCCGGCGCACGTCACCGTTCGTCGACGAAGCGCTCGACCTCGCGCTTCGTGCCGCGAGCTCGGCCGAGCGCATGGGGAAGGCAGCAGTGGATCTTGCCGCCGAGGCGCACCGTGAGGCCGCGCGCCTCCTGGCGAAGAAGCGCGTGCGCGACCTCGCCGACGAGCACTTGAAGCGCGCCGCGGCTCTCGCGCCTCACGACGAAGATCAGCCGTGCGCCGAGGCCGAGGTGCTGTGCGACTTCGACGAGCGGGCGCCGGCGATCGCTCGTTACGACGCGGCGCGCGCGCTCTCCCCCATCGGCGATCGACGCGGACGCGCGGGGCGCGCGCACGTAGCGATGCTCCTCGGCCACTTCGACGAGGCGCACGCGCTCCTCGCCTCGCTCGCGCCGCTGCGCAGCGGCGAGCTCTACGCGCAGCGCCTTCGCGCAAGGCTCTTCCTCGCGCAGCAACGGTGGGGCGACGCGATCGGCGCCATCGACGAGCTCTTGCGCATGAGCCCGGCGAGCGACTCGGCTCCCCGCGACAAGTACGACCGCGCGTGCGCCTTCTACCGCGGCGGCTGGATCCGCGAGGCGTGCGCCGCCTTCGAGGAGCTCGGCGCGTCCGCCGAGCAAGGGACGTGGGTGGAGTACGCGCGGCGTCACGCCAAGATGCTGGCGCGCCCCGACGCGACGCAGCGCCCGTGGAGACGCTTGCAAGCCTTTCCCACCGTCGCCCAGTTGCGGAGCCACTGCGGCCCGGCGTCGTGCGAGCTCTACCTCCGCTACTACGGTGTCCCCGCTTCCCAGGTCGAGGTCGCCCGCGCCATCAAGTTCCCCGACGCCGGCACCCCGGTCTATCGCATGCGCAGCTTCCTCGAGCAGGCGGGGCTCCACACGCGGCGCATCGAAGCCGACTTGCCGGTCTTGCGCCGCCTCGTCGACGCGCAGATCCCGGTCATCGTCGAGGAGGAGTGCTCGAGCTCGGCACACGTCGCCGTGGCCATCGGCTACGACGACGTCCGCGACGTCTTGGACGTACAAGACCCGATGACGCACGAGGTGCGAGAGACCTTCTACGAAGAGCTCCCGAAGCTCCGAAACCTCTCGAACTACGGCGCGCTCGTAGCCGTACCCCGCCACGACACGCAGCGCATCGCCGCGCTCGATCACGCCGGCGCCGTCGAGTGCCGCTACATCTCGCTCGTCGACGAAGCGTGGGCGGCGAAGCACGCGGGCAAGCTCGAAGAGGCCGATCGTCTGGTCGAGCAGTCGCTCGCCATCCGGAGAGACTACGAGCTCGCGTGGTTTTACAAATTCGGTCGCGCGATGGACAAGGTCGACGCCGCGCCCACGCCGGAGAACCGCGCCGCGGTGCAGAGCATCGTGCAAGAGATCCTCACCCTCTGGCCCGACGACGAGTGGCCGGAGCAGCTCCGCGGCGAGATGCTGGCCACCGAAGGGCGCTTCGGCGAGGCGCTCCAGGCCTTCACCCGCGCGCGTGACAGGGACGACGCCGACGCGCGCAACTGGGCGTCGATGGGCGCCTGCCAAATGGCCCTCGGCCAGCTCGACGCCGCCTACGAATCGCTGAAGCAAGCGCTGCGGCGCGATCCCTCGCACCCGAGCGCCGGCGAGCGGCTCTCGCTCCTCGCGCTCGATCGCGGCGAGGACGAGCTCGCCACCTCGCTCAACGAGGTCGCGCGCAAGCGCGCCCCTGATCGGCCGGTGAATCATTACGTGCACGCGCGCCTCTGCCAGAAGCGCGGACGCCACGCCGAGGCGGTGGAGGCCTTCGAGCGGGCGCTCGCCATCGACGCCAAGAAGCCGACGACCCAGCTCGAACGGGCACGCTCGCTCGCGCGCCTCGGTCGCGTCGACGAAGCGGCCAAGAAGCTCGAGGCCGCGTGCGACGAGCTCCCCAAGGAGCCGTGGCTCAGGGTCGAGCTCGCGCGCCTCCTCTACGAGAACGATCGCCCCGAGCCGGCCGCGAAAGTGGCGGAGGGGATCCTCGCCTCCGATCCGAAGAGCGCCGCCGCGCTGGCGATCCTCGGCGCGGCCAAGGCCCGAGGCCCGCAAGCGATGGAGGGGATGGTGACCATGCGCAAGGCGCTCGAGCAGCGCCCGACCGACGCATGGATCTACACGCAGATCGGCCGGTGCCTCTCCAAGTCGGGCCAGCACGCCCACGCGGTCGAAGCGTTCGCGACGGCGCTTGGTCTCTCGAAGGGAGAGCCGGAGCGCGAGCTCGAGCTCGGCGTCGCCCTCCATGCGGCGGGGCATTCACCGGAAGCGGCGAGGCTCCTCGCACGAGCGGCGAGCCGCGGCGATCTCGACGAGGCGGCGCTGAACCAAGTCGGCGAGGTCTTGGTCGCTGCGCACGAGCCGGTGCGTCCGCTCTTCGAAGAGATCCGCGCGCGGCGGCCCGACGATCTGGGCGTGCTCCGCGCCTTCGCGCGCACGATGCTCGAGCTGTGTTGGGCCCCCGAGGTCGCGCGTCCCATCCTCGCGCGCATCTTGGAGCTCTCTTTCGACGATCCCTACGCCAAGGCCTTCCGCGGCGCGAACGCCTTCGACGCCGGCCTCGAGCGCGAGGCCGAGGGCGAGAAGCTCCTCTCCGAGGCCATCCTTGCCGCGCCCACGATCGAGTATCCGCGCCGCGTCTTCGCCGAGCGGCTCGCGCAACGCGGTCGTCACGAAGAGGCGCTGGCGATTCTCGCGCCGTGCCAGCTCCGCCACCAGGTGGCGCGATCGCGCGTGCGCTCGCTCCTCGCGCTCGAGCGCCTCCCTGAGATCGAAGCGACGATCGCCGCCTTCGACAAGAAGTGGGGTGAGCCGGGGAAGACCACCTACGGCGCGCGCACGCTCCGCTACGACGTCGCCCGCCGGCGGGGCGACTACCGCACGTGCTTGGAGCTCGCCGAAGGCCTCTCGCGCGACGGTGGCGAAGACGATGCCGACGGGCTACTCGACCCCTGGGAAATCGCCAAGTTCGAGTGCCTCGCACGCCTGGGCGAGCTCGAGCGCGCGGAGAAGTTCGGCCTCCGGCAAGCGAGCAACGCGAGGAGCCTCGGCATCCTCGCCGAGGTGGCGCACGACGCCGGGCAACCGACGCTCGCGCAAGCCTTCGCCGATCGCGTGCTGCGCATCGCGCCGCGCCACAGCTCGGGGCTCTTCATCTCGGCGCGCACCCTCGAGCTTCGGGGAGACGTCGCGGGGGCGATGCGCATGTACCAGGAGACGGCGGCGGTCGATCCGAGCTGGCACAAGCCCCACACCTTCGCGGCTCGACTCGCGCTCGCCACCGGAGACGCGGCGCTCGCCCTTCAAGCGGCCGAAGCCGGTGTGCGCGCGGCACATGCCTCGGTCGAGGCTTTCGGCGCGCGGGCAGCGGCGCGGCTCGCGTCGGGAGATCGATCGCGCGCGGGAGACGATCTCGAGCGCGCGTGGAAGATGGCGCGCCCCGAAGCCCGCGAGCGCGAGATGCTCGACCTGTGGTCGCTCCGCGCGCAGGTCCATGGGGATCTCCGCGCCGCCGACGCTCTCCTCGCGGCCTACCTTGCCAGCCCCCAGATTTCGCCCGCCGATCGCGCGCGGGCGGAGCGGCTTCGCGCCATCGGCTGATCCTCCCACCCGTCGTGTGTCGGCGTCGTCAACTCGAGGGGCGTCGGAGCTCTTCTCTCACCCGCGCTGCGCGCTCGGCGACGTGCTCGGTCGCGAGGGCGATCTCTCGCCTCTCGCGAAGCCCGTCGAGCAAGGGGCAGCGTTCGAACCACGTGATGTCGTAGCTGCGAGCTTCGTCGGCCGTCTTCAGCGCAGCCAGCGCGTCGTCCACAGCCCCGACGGTGAGGAAGATCTCGGCGCGGACGACGCTGAAGTTCGCGACGCGCGCCAGCGCCTTGCCCGGGCTCACGAACGCCGAGAGCTTCTCCATGCGCTCGCGAACGAGTTGCCCGGTCGCGAGCGTGCGGAGCATCTCGATCGCCGGGCCTTGGGGGCCGGCCGCGGTCGTGTCGGCGAGGAGGCGCTCCGCCGCCTTCCGGTCGCGGCGCCAAAGGAGAACCCGTGTACGTTGCACCCAATAGGGCATGACCGCTTCGTGGTCGGAGGGCGGAGCGGCGAAGAGCTGGTCGCTTCGATCGTGCTCGCCGATCACCGCGTAGAACCGCCCGATCTCCGATCGGAGCTGTTGGATGCGTGGCTCGACCCCGATGGCCTTGACGAGACTCTTGATCCCCTCGTCCGTGGCCCCCGCGCGCACGGCCATGCGGCCGTAGAGCTCGCACGCGTCGGGCTGCGAGGGGCCGAGCGTCACCGCGCGCTTGGCGAGACGCGCCGCGAGCGCCTCTTCCCCGAGCGCGTGCTTCACCCCCGCGAGCGCCACGATCGCCTCGGGGAGCTCGGGGGCCAGCGCCATCGCGTGCTCGGCAGCCTTCTCGGCGAGATCCCCCGCCTCGTCTCCGCGGGCATCGACGCCGAAGCGACGGAGGTGCGCGAGGGCGAACGAGGCGAGGATCGACGGCTCCTCGGGGGCGCGTTCGAGCGCGCGCGCGAAGAGCTCGATCGCCTTGTCGGTTGCGGGGCTGAAGTGCTTGTGGAGCTCGTGGCGCCCCTCGAGGTAGAGGGCGAGCGCCTCGGGATCGGAGGGCGCGCCGCGCGGATCGGCGGCCGCGCGCGGGACCGTCATCGCCGAGGCGAGCGCGTCGGCGATCTCGTCGGCGACGCGGAGAACGTCGCCCACGCCGCACTCGAAGCGACGCGCCCACAGTTGAAAGCCGTCGGCCACGCCGACCACGCGCGCGCTCACGCGAAGAAGATCCCCCACGCGCCGCATCGAACCGTCGATCACCACCTGCACCCCGAGCTCGGCCCCCACGTGACGTGGATCGCGATCGCGGCTCACGTCGCGCACCGCGCCGAGTGGCCGCACCCGGAGCCCGTCGGTCATCGAGAGCGTGTCGATGAGGTCCTCGGTGAGGCCCGCCGCCAGGTAGTCGTCGGCCGGCGAGCCCAGGTTGTGAAAGGGCAAGACGGCGAGCGCCTTCCCCAGGGGCGTGGGGGCCGGCGGACGCTCGGAGGGGGGGCGGCCCGCTCGTGGGACGGGTTCGAAGGGGAGCGTCAGTCCATGGAGGCACGCGGCGAGCTCGGCGGCGCTCGCGAAGCGCTCGTCGGGCCGGCGCGCCATCGCCCGGAGCGTCGCCGCCGCCACGGCGGGAGGTAGATCGGGCCGCACGAAGCGCGGGTCGGGCGGCGGAGAGAGGAGACGCGCAGCGGCGACCTGGTAGACCGAGTCGCCCGGCCACGCACGCTGCCCCGTCAAGAGCTCGTAGAGGAGCTCGCCCGCCGCGTAGACGTCGGCGCGCGCGTCGACTGCGCTCGCCTCGACCTGTTCGGGCGCCATGTACGCCGGCGTCCCCGTGCGCACGCCGAACGTCACCGCCACCGACGCGTCGAGGACCCGCGCGATGCCGAAGTCGGTCAGCACGACGCGGCCGTCGCGGGCGACGAGGACGTTGTCGGGCTTCAGGTCGCGATGCACGACGCCGGCGTCGTGCGCGGCGGCGAGCCCGGCGCACACGGCGGTGATGAGCTCGATGGCGCGCGCCACGCCGGTCGGCGCCTCGCGGGCGATGAGATCGCTCAGGGACTCGCCGTCGATGAGCTCCATGGTGAGGAAGCGATGATCGCCGTCTTCACCGATGTCGTAGGTGCGCGCCACGTTCTGGTGCGTCACCCGTCGCGCGAGCCTCACCTCTTGACGGAACCGCGCGAGGGCCTCCCCCGACTCGACGAGCTCGCGGCGGAGCATCTTCAGGGCCACCGGCTCGTCGAGCAGCGTGTCGCGCGCGCGGTACACCGCGCCCATGCCCCCCACGCCGATGAGGCCCAGAATTTCGTAACGACCGGCGAGGCGCTCGGGGACGTGCACGCCCGTCGCGGCGACCTCACGCTCCGACATCCTTGCTCTCTCGCTCAGGCGCGCCTGCGCCCCTGGGGGAGAATGTCGGTGTACGAGCTCGACTGCTTCCGGGCCTCGCAGAACTCGCGCAGGCGCTCCACCTGTCGAGCGATGGCGCGGAGCTGATCTTCCGCGTCGGCCTCACGCGCGTCGAGCGCGAGCTCACGCAGCTCGGAGACCTCACGTGGCTGCGCGATGCCCCGCAGCTCGATGATGGTCACCTCAATCAGCTCTTCGACGTCTTCCTTCGTCATCAGCTCGTTCATCTTGGCACATCCCGGCAGAGCTCGGCATGCTCGGGCGACGAACCGGCGAAATCAACCGCCTGGCGGGGTCTCGAGGAGGACGAGCGAGCGCGGCGCGAGCTCGTGAAGAGCCCCCTCCCCCAGCGCCGCGTCCTCGACCCCACGCGCCGTGCGGGTGTCGACGAGCACACGCCATCCCGCCGATCGCGCGGTCGGAAGTCGGAACTTCACCGGCGTCGGGCTCCCGTTCACGAGGAGGAGCAGGCTTCGCGGACCGGGCATCCACACGCCGAGAGCCAGCGGCGGCGGCTCCTTCGCGCGCGCCTCTTGGGCCTTGGGGATCGCGCGCTTCGAGTCTCGCCTCGGGCGCCGCGCCGAGGGGCGCGCTTCGGACGGCGGCGGCGGGGGCGGCGCTTCCGAGGGAGGCTCGCTCCAATCGGCGGCGACCATCTCGGCACCGTCGGGCCGGAGCCAAATGACGTCCCCCTGGCCGGAAAAGAACGCGGTGCGACGCAGCTCGGGCCTCTCGGCGCGGAGCTTCGTGAGCCCGCGCACGAAGTCGAGGAGCTCGCGCGAGGCGTCGGTCAGCGTCCAATCGACCCACGAGGTCGGGTCGTCGATCACGTAGGCGTTGTTGTTGCCGCGCTGCGTGCGCGAGAGCTCGTCGCCGGCGAGGATCATCGGTACGCCGGGGACGAGGAGCAACGAAGCGAAGAAGTTTCGCACCTGCTTGGCGCGCGCGGCGAGGATCGCCGGGTCGCGCGTCTCCCCCTCGACGCCGAAGTTCGTGCTGGAGTTGGCCGACCAACCGTCCTGGTTGTTCTCGCCGTTGGCCTCGTTGTGCTTCTGCTCGTAGCTGACGAGGTCACGCATCGTGAAGCCGTCGTGCGCGGTGACGAAGTTCACGCTCGCGAGCGGACCGCGGCGCGCGGTGAAGACGTCGCTCGACCCGCTCACCCGGTAGCCGAGATCGGCGAGCGAGCGCGTGTGTCCGTTCCAGAAGCGCCGCATGCCGTCGCGGTACGCGGCGTTCCACTCGCGAAACGGCGCGGGGAATCGACCGAGCTGGTAGCCGAGCGGACCCACGTCCCACGGCTCGGCGATGAGCTTGACCCGCGAGAGCACGGGATCTTGCAGGAGCGCGATGATGAGCGGCGCCTCGGGATCGAAGCCGCCGTCGCGACCGCGGCCGAGCGCCGGCGTGAGGTCGAAGCGGAAGCCGTCGATGTGCACCTCTTCGACCCAGTACCGGAGGCTGTCCAAGACGAGGCGGATCACCTCCGATTTCGTGGCGTCGAGGGTGTTGCCGCAGCCGGTGTAGTCGGCGTAGCGCGCGCGCGCGTCTTGCTCGAGGCGGTAATACGCTCGGTTGTCCAGGCCGCGGAAGGCGACCGTCGGTCCGCGGTCGTCGCCTTCGCAGGTGTGGTTGTAGACGACGTCGAGCACGACCTCGAGACCGGCGGCGTGGAGCTTCTTCACCGCGGTCTTGAGCTCACGCACCGGATCGCGCGGATCGGCGGCGAAGCGCTGATCGGCGGCGAAGTAGCCGAGCGTCGAGTAGCCCCACGCATTCGTGCGCCCGCGGTGAGCGACCGCCGCTTCGTCGAGCGCCTCGTGGATCGGCAAGAGCTCGATGGTCGTCACGCCGAGCGCGCGAAGGTGAGCGATGACGGCGTCGGCCGCGAGCCCGGCGTAGGTGCCGCGGTGCGCCTCGGGGACCTCGGGGTGGAGCTTGGTGAGCCCCTTCACGTGCGCTTCGTAGAGGACGACGTGCTCCCAGGGGACACGCGGGAGAGCGTCGCCTCCCCAGTCGAAGGACGCGTCGAGCAGCACCGACTTGGGGACGAAGGGGGCGCTGTCTTTGGGATCGGGCGCGTCCGTCGTGCCTCCCACGAGCGGCCCCCAGTGATCGACCTTCCCCACGAAGCCGCGCGCGTAGGGATCGATGACGAGCTTGGCCGGGTTGAAGCGATCGCCCTCGCTCGGCGCGTAGGGGCCGTGCACGCGAAAGCCGTAGCGCTGCCCGGCGCGCGCACCGGCGACGAACGCCGACCACACCGCGTCCTCGCCCGGCGTCATGGCGATCTTCTGCTCGTGCCCCGCTTCGTCGAAGAGGCACAGCTCGACGCCGTACGCGCGCTCGGAAAAGAGGCGAAATTCTGCGCCGCCTTCGACGAGGCGAGCCCCACGCGAGGGAGCGCTGTCGCGCGGGAGGAGGGACGCCGTGCCGAGATCCTTCACCGAGCGAACGCGACCTAGCGGCCGCTCCCTTCGACGAGCACGACGAGATCACGCATGCGGCCCGAGGCTTCGGCGCTCGCCTCGAGATCTTCGATCGCCTGCGGCAGGCGGTAGGTCCAGTTGTGCGGCCCCACCGTCCCCGGCGTGTTGATGCGCTCGGGCTCGTCGAGCAGCTCGGGCGCGAGCACGAGCGCGAGCTCCGACCCCGCGCCGAAGAGCGTGCGGTTCAAGGTGCGCCAGCGCGTGCGCGCGTCGGCGTTGGGGTCGAGGTTCATGAGCTTCGAGAGGCCGCTCCGCTCTTCCTCTTTCATCTCGCCCCACCACGCGCCGATGGGCGCGGTGTCGTGGGTGCTCCACGCGGCGACGCTCCGCGCGTCGAACGTCGCGGGATCGATGTACGGCTGCCCCTCGACCTTCCACGCGCGCTCCCACGGCAGAATGCGGTAGCCGGGGAGATCGAGCTGTTTCAGCGAGCGGCGCACGAAGTCGGGGATGACGCCGAGGTCTTCGGCGATGACGGCGGCACGCCCAGCGGCCTCGCGGATCGCCGAGAGCTCGCGGAGCCCGCGCTCGGTCTGCGCGTCTTCGTCGCGCGGCTCGAAGTGCCCCTTCTTCTCCCCGCGCTCGTAGAGGAACATGCGGAAGTAGCCGACGACGTGATCCAGCCGGAAGCGATCGTAGAGCTCGGCGGCGCGACGCGTGCGGGCGCGGAGCCAGGCTTCCTGCGAGCCGCGCACCGCTTGCCAGTCGTACGGCGGGAGCCCCCACTCCTGGCCATCGGGGGCGAAGGCGTCGGGCGGCGCGCCGAGCGAGGCGTCGTGGCGGAAGAGCCCGGCGTGGCTCCAGACGTCGGCGCTCTCGCCACCGACGACGAACGGCACGTCGCCCATCAAGTCGACGCCGAGGTCGGCGAGCTTTCGCCTGGCGCGCTGCCATTGGTCGTGCGCGATCCACTGGCCGTAGTGGTGCTCGAGGATGCGATCTTCGTGGGTGGCCCGCGCGGCTGCGAGCGCGCCGGGCTCGCGCGTGCGCTCCCCCTCGGGCCAGGTTCCCCAGGCGAAGTTGTCGTGGCTCTCGCGGAGGGCGACGTAGAGCGCAAGGTCCAAGGTCCACGCCCCTTCGCGCGCCACGAACTCGCGCAGCGCGCGAGCGCGTGCCGTGTCGTGTGCCCACTCGTTCTTCTGGAACCGCTCGAAGGCGTGGCGGAGCACGCGACGCTTGAGGGCGCGGACGGCTTCGTACTCCACGCGCGGCGCGGCCTTTACGCGCTCGAGCTCGCGAGCGCCGTCGTCGCCGAGGGCCTCGTCGATCGCCGACGCGTCGAGATCTTCGACCTCGTCGAGCGCGACGTAGATCGGATCCAAGCCGAACGACGTGCGCGCGCCGTAGGGGCTCGACTCGCCCGCGGCGAGCTCGTACGGCGGGAGGATCTGGAGCACGCGGAAACCTCCGGTGCGGATCCAACGCGCGCACGGCGCGAGGTCGGCGACGTCACCGATCCCCCAGCTTCGCCGGGTACGGATCGAAAAGAGCGGGATCGTGACGCCAGCCTTGCGTGAAGATGTCATCTTGAAGGGGGCGGCGACACCACGGACGCGCGCCCCTGACACTTCTCACACGGTACGGGCAAGACGCAACGGGCTCTCCATGCAATCCAGCGGGAACCCCAAGGGGGGGCGAGCGGTCCAAACCACCGTGCCCAAGCCCTCCGAGCGACGCGAAGGCGCCCGCCCCACGCCCTTGGCGCGCGCGAGCCGGCACGCCGGCGCCGGAGTTTGGCCGTGGATCTTGGCCTCGACGCTGGTCCACGCCGGTGTCGCCGCCCCCTTCGTGCTCCACCGTTCTCTGGCCGAAGCAAGCCGAGCGAGCGACGGCGGCGGGGCGCTCGTGGGCGAGGCGGTGGCTCTCGAAGAGGGGGTGGAGGTCGGGCGCGTCGACGAGATCGACGAGCCCGGAGCGAACACCGACGACGGCGTCGCCGCTCCGCAGGTGCACGACGAAGGGCTCGGCGTTCACGCCGCCTCCTCGGCGCGCCCTCGTCCCAAGGGGGTCCGGCGCGCGCCTCTCGGTCACGCCGGCACCGAGGAAGCGACCCCCTCGCCGCCGCCGCTCTTCGGCGCCGTGGGCGAGCGCGGCGCGATCGACGTGGCCACCGCCTTCACGCGCGGGTTCCCCCAAGCCGCGAGCGCCGATCCGGTGTGGGCCAGCGCGCCGTTCGGCGAAGGCGGCAGCGCCACGGTGACCTTGGAGATCGACGCCACCGGCGAGCTCCAAGCGACGCGCATCGGCGGCTCCCCCGGCCCCGGGCTTCGCCGCGGCATCGAGCGCACCCTCGCGCTCTTGAAGAACCGCAGCTTCACCGCGCCCGGCCGCGTCACCACGCTGCGCGTCCACGCCCGCGTCTCCCCCGACGAGGTCCACGACGGCCTTCACGGCGACGTCTTCGCTTTGGGAGCGAGCTACCGCGAAGGGGACGGCAGCGCCTTCTTCGCGCTCGCCATCGGTCGACGCGTCGACGTCAACGTCCGCGCGGGGAAGTAGCGCGCCCGTTCTACTTGGCGCACACGTCGCCGCGCGCGTGCTGGAGCTCGAGGTAGTCGTGCGCGCCGGCCTCCACGTGGGCGCGCGCGAGCGCCTCGAGCACGCGTGTCTTCGCCGACCAGTCGCGTCGCACGGCGAAGACGTGAAAGTGGAAGAAGCGGCTCTGAAAGCGCACCGCGTAGAGCTCGTAGCGATCGGCCACGCTGTCGAGCCACCCCGCGGTGGCGATCGGCGCGACGACGACGTTCTGCATGCGGAGCTCGTCGTAAGGCGGCAAAGGATCGGCGAGCCACGTGCGCCACTCCGTCCCCATGCGATCGACGAGCGCCCCTTGGATCGGGATGACGTCGCGCCCCGAGCCGTCGTCGAGTCGGCGCTCGTCGAGCGTGCCGGCGTGATGCAGCATCACGAGGTCGGGGGCGAAGCGATCCAGCAGCGCGTGCGTGGGCGGAGTGCGCGCGGTCTCCGGGCTGTCGAGCCCCACGAGGTCGAGCGCCGGCCCTGACGTGTAGAAGGGGATCCGCCCCGCCTCGGTCGCCGCCACGCGTGCCGTGGGGTCGATGCGCCCGAGCTCGGCGGCGAAGACGTTCGCGTACTGCGGGCTCAGCGCGAAGCCGACCTCCTTCCGCGCCATGTCGACTTGCGGAAGTAGCGCGGCCACCGCGCCGGCGACGTACAACGCCGCGCGCCAAGGCGACGCGACGATGCGCGTGGCTCCCAAGAAGAGCGCGAGGTCGAAGAGCACCACCGTGGTCGGTGCTTGAAACCGGTCGGCGATGTTCTGACTCGGCACCGCCGGCACGAAGCTCAGGATGTGAAGCGCGAAGGGCGCGAGGGCGACGAGCCTTCGCCTTCGCGCGCCCACATCGAGATCCGCGCGCGCTGCCCCGAGGAGGTGCGGACCGACGACGGCGAAGAGCCCGAGCGGAATCAGGGTCGAGAGACACCACGCGATCGTCTCTCCGAGCCCGGGCGGTGTCCCGGCGTAGTGCGACTTCACGTAGAGCGGCAGCGGCAGCCACGCGCCGAAGTACGCACGCCGCGCCACGAAGTAGATGGCACCGAGGAGCGTGGCGAGGCCCGCGCTCGTCGCATAGCGGCGGAGGAACCCGCGACGACGCGCGTCGATCGCGCCGAGCAGGCCGAAGCCCGCGGCGAGGACCACGCCGTCGGGGCGCACGAGACCGAGGACGAGGCCCAAGAGAGGAAGGCTCGTGACGCCCCGCTCGTCGCCACGCACCCACGTGCGGTGCAGCACGAACGCACACGCGGTGTAGATGGGCGCGCTGAAGCCCACGTACCCCGCGACCGCCGCCGCCGTCACGAGCAGGAGCGCGCTCGTCGCCAGCGCCACGCCGAGCGACGCTCGTCCCTCCTCCCCGCGCGCCGAGGCAAAGAGCGCCCGCGCGAGAACGAAGATCCCCAGCGCGTTGACCGCCGCCGCGCCCACTGCGGGATCGATCCCCGCCGCGCGCGCGAGCCCGAGCGTCGCCATCCACAAGAAGTCGGTCCCCCCTTCGGCGTGCGGCCCCCCGGGGAAGAAGACGACGCCGTGACCGCACCCGAGTTGGTTCGCGTACTTGAAGAGGATGAACGCGTCCTCGTGGGGGAAGCCACGCGCGAGCACATACAGCGCCACGCCGAGGTACACCGCCGCGAGCACCGCCGCGTGGACGATCGATACGCGCGATCCTTCGCCGGGCTTCGTCACGAGGCAACGGGCGCCGCGAGGCCTACGGGCCGTCGACGCGTTCGTAGATCGCCAAGCGGTCTTGCTGGAAGACCAGGCGGTAGCTGGGCGGCACCATGTCGCGTGCCTCCTCCGGCGCGTCCCACATGAGCACGTGATCGAAGCGCGGCGTCGCGTCGGTCCAGAACTCGTGCCACTGGCGGCGCCACGCGCCTTCGCAGTCGGTCTCCATGACGCCGCCGCCGCGGAGCACGTCGCACATCCAGCTCGGCGTCCCCATGCTGGGGGCGAAGCTCTCGAGCACGAGGTGATTGAAGCGCGGCGGCGGAGGCTGCCGGTACATGACCGGGAACGATCGCGAGTGCGCGAAGAGGAGCGGCGCGCTCGTCTGCTTCTCCATCACGTAGAAGCCCCACGCGTGGAGCAGGCTCCGCGTGTTCTCGCTCGTGAGCTTCCGCTTGAAGACGAGCGGGAGGAGCTTCGCCCCTTCGGGCACGACCGACATGCCGGCGGTGAACTTCGCGCGATCGGCGTCGAGGCGCACGTAGTCGATCCCCATCCCCGCCGTGTACGTCGCGCAGGCGACACCGAGCAGCCCGGCGAGTCGCCACGGCAACCGCGACGGCAAGCGGAGCAGCAGGCCGAACCAGAGGAAGGGGATGAAGCGCGAGTTGAAGTGAAACCAGTTCGTCGCGATGTACGGCGTGAAGATGAAGAGGACGAGGAGCAGCACCATCGCCGCCGGCGAGAAGAACGTCGGCGACTGGCGGCGGCCGAGGAAGCCGTAGATGGCGAGCACCAGCGCCGGGACGAACGACCCGATCGACAGCCAAGTGAAGCCGTAAAACCACTCGGCCCACGCGTTGTAGAGGAGCTCCCACGGCGGGAGGAGCTGCACCATGTTCACGTAGCCGGTCATCTCGCCGACCGGCTCGGTCACGTGCTTGTAGACCGAGATGAGCGTGAGCAGCACCGCCGGGATCTGCGGCAGCCACATGCGACGCCCCTCTTCGAGGCGCGCGGCCCACGTCTTCTGCTGCACGACGTGCACGAGCACGAGCATGTTCACGACGAGCAGGCCGAAGACGTGCGCGTACCAGGTGGCCACGCTCGCCGCCGCGATCATCGCCGCGGTCTTCGCCGAGGGGGCCTTTCGCTGCTTGTCGAGCAAGACGAGGGTCCCGAGCGCGAGGGGGATCCCCATCGCGAAGTCGAGCATCCCCATGGAGACGAACCAGTTGTGGATCATCGGCCAGAGGAAGAAGCTCGCGGTGATGAGCGTGCCCCGGCCGCGCGCCGCCGAGCCTTCGCCGGCGAAGTGGAGGACGAAGCGCGGGAGGACGAACGCGTTGGCCGCGAGGACGAGCAGCGTGAAGAGTCGCGCGGCGGCCTCGGCCCCCACGACCTTCCCCACGAAGTAGAGCCAGGTGAAGAGCGCCGCGTTCGTCTTCAGGAAGCCGTTCGAGACGAACTCCGGGTACTTGTCCGGATGGCTGATCACCGTGACCGCCGCGAGGTGGTTCGGCAGATCTTGGAACGGCGGGACCTCGGTCAGCGCCACCGGCCATGCCGCCAGGGCGAAGAGGACGACGCCGATGAGCGTAGCGAGGCGCTGGTCACTCAGCCGCGCGAACGCCGCACGCACACGCCCCGCGATCCCCGGCAGCTCCCCAAGGGACGGGCGGGCCGACAAGGGGGGCTCGAGGGCCACCTCTCGGCTGTGCGCAACCAGGTCCACTTTCGACATCGGAGACGGAAGATCCTCGTGAGGGCGATGGAAGCAAAGGCGGGCCCAACCGACGAATGACGCGCCGGGTGGCGCGGTACGGTCGCGGCGAATTCAGCCAAAAAAAGCTCGGGGCGAGGCTAGCGCGGTGCGCCGTCCATGTCCACCGGAGGCCCCCCGCGACCGCTACCCCCTCCTCAGGGAGTGCCCAGGCCCTGACAGAGCGATCAGACCTACCCATCTCAATCACGTCTCCTCCTACACGAACCCTGGATCGAGCGAGACCGGGTGCTAGGTACCACCCCTCACCTGTTCGCCTCCTACGTCCGCGTACATCGCCGGACACCAGGGTGCGGGTAGGCTAACCTGAGGAGACGCGATGCCGATTGCGACCCCGAGCACCAAGACAAACGTCGAGAACTCCTCGCTGTTTGCCGTTGTGCGCTCCTGGGCCGCCAAGGCGCCCGTGGCCCTCGCTGGGCTCGCCCTTCTCGCGGGTTGCAGCGCCGGAGCCGACCAAAGCGCCGCTGGCACGGGGAGCTCCGAGAGCGTCGGTTCGACCTCGGAAGCCATCATGGGCGGATCCGAAGACTTGACCAACGACGCGGTCGTCGCGATCCGCATCGGCAACACCACCCCCTTCGAGATCTGCACCGGCTCGCTGGTCGCCCCGAACGTGGTCCTCACCGCGCGCCACTGCGTCAGCAAGTCGGCGAACCCCACCGTCATCTGCGACGAGACGGGCAAGTCGGCCAACGGCAAGCAGGTGGGCGCCGACTACGCCGCCGAGAGCATCCACGTCTTCACCGGCTCGGACGCGAACTTCAGCCAAGCGGCGGACGCCGAGGTCACGCAGGTCTTCCGCCCGCAAGGGGACGTCCTCTGCAACCAGGACATCGCGCTCCTCGTCCTCGATCGCTCGGTCCCCGGCATCACCCCCCTCCCCCTGCGTCTCCACCACGCGGTGCAAGAGAAGGAAGGGCTCCGCACCGTCGGCTACGGCAAGAACGACCTCGGCGCGCAGCTCGGCACGCGACTCCGTCGCGAGGGCGTCGGCGTGCTCGCGGTCGGCGCCGGCGTCTCGCGCTTCCAGACGGCGCTCGGCCCCTTCGAGTTCGAGGTCGGCGTCTCGATCTGCCAGGGCGACTCCGGCGGTCCGGCCATCAGCGAGAAGACCGGCGCCATCGTCGGCGTCGTCTCGCGCGGCGGCGGCTGCAACGACGACTTCGGTCACATCTACACGCAGACCTCCGGCTTCGAACCCCTCATCCGCCAAGCGTTCGCCGCTGCCGGCGCGATGCCGCTCGAAGAGAC
Source organism: uncultured Polyangiaceae bacterium (assembly GCA_964531795.1). Lineage (GTDB taxonomy): Bacteria > Myxococcota_A > Polyangia > Polyangiales > Polyangiaceae > CAZHHD01. The sequence goes on from CAZHHD010000023.1 coordinate 75,455, forward strand.
GGGCGACGTCGCCGCGCCCGCGAGCGATCCGGCGGGCAGCTCGGCCCCCGCGCCGCACGCCGGCGGTTGCTCGGCGTCGGGCGGCTCGGCGCCGACCGGCTCGGCGGGCCTCGTCGGCCTCCTTCTCGGCGCGGCGCTCCTCCTTCGCCGCCGCAACTAGAACGCCCGCTCCGGAGCCCGTCGCGCGCATCGAGCGGCGTGAGCGTCAATGCGCGAGCGACCAGTTCGGTCCGTGGCCCACGTCGACGACGAGCGGGACCGAGAGCTTCACCGCGTTCTCCATCCGCTCGCGGATCGCCTTCTCCGCCTCGGTCACACGGCCCTCGGGGACCTCGAAGACGAGCTCGTCGTGCACGGTGAGGATCATCGTCGCGCCGGGGACCACCGGCTCGCGACCGAGGTTCACCATCGCCACCTTCAAGATGTCGGCGGCGGTCCCTTGGATCGGAGTGTTCTTCGCGACGCGCTCCGCCTCCATGCGAAGCCCGCGGTTCGCCGAGTGCAGGTTCGGTAGAAAGCGCCTGCGTCCGAGGAGCGTGCGGACCGCTTCGCCGCTCCGCGCCGCCTCCACCGTCTTCGTCATGAAGCGCGCGACCCCTTCGTAGCGGGTGAAGTACGCCTCGATGAACGCCGCCGCCTCGGCGCGCGTGACGTCGATCTGCCGCGCGAGCGCGCTGTCGCCCATGCCGTAAATCACGCCGAAGTTGATCGTCTTGGCGCGCGCGCGCATCTCGCGCGTGACGGCGCTCTTCTCCACGCCGAAGACGAGCGAAGCGGTGTGCGTGTGCACGTCTTCTTGGGTCGAAGAGAAGGCCTTGATGAGCTCGGGGTCTTGCGACAGGTGCGCGAGCACGCGGAGCTCGATCTGCGAGTAGTCGGCGCTGACGAGCACGTGCCCCGGCGGGGCGATGAACGCGGCGCGGATCTTTCGTCCGAGCTCGGTGCGGATGGGGATGTTCTGCAGGTTGGGGTCGCGCGACGAGAGGCGCCCGGTGGCGGCGACGGCCTGGTCGTAGCGCGTGTGGATACGGCCCGTCTCGGGGTGGATCGCCCGCGGCAGCGCCTCGATGTACGTCCCCTTCAATTTGTCGATCTCGCGGTAGTCGCAGATGACCTTCGGCAGAGGGTGCTTCTCGGCGAGCTCCTCGAGCACCTCGGCGTCGGTGGAGCGGCCCCCCTTCGGGGTCTTCTTCAACACGGGGAGCTTCAGCTCGTCGAAGAGAATGGTCTCGAGCTGATCGCGCGAGCGGACGGAGAAGTCGCGCCCGGCGAGATCCTTCGCGCGTGCTTCGAGCTTCTTCAGCTCCTCTTCGGCGAGCTTGCCGATGTCGGAGAGCACCTTGGCGTCGACGAGCACGCCGTGGAGCTCCATCTGCGCGAGCACGCGCGCGAGCGGCATCTCCACGTCGCGAAAGAGCGGGCCGAGGCCGTCGCGCTCGAGGCGCCCCTCGTATTTGTCGGCGAGAGCGACCGAGATCTCGGCCTCGGCAGCGGCGTAGGGCGTCGCCTCCTCCACCGGCAAGACGTCGAAGGGGGACGACTGCTTCCCCTTGGGCTCGACGTACACCTTCATCTCCACGCCGAGCACGGTGCGCGCGACCTCGCGCATCGCGTTGGGGGTCTCGGGATCGAGCAGGTAGCTCGCGACCATCGTGTCGAAGACCGGCCCGGCGACGCGAAGACCGCGGCGCGCGAGCAGCACCTCCACTTCTTTCGCGTGATGGCTCGTCTTCCGGATCGTCTCGTCGGCGAGGAGCGGCCCGAGGCGCGCGGCGAGATCGGTGAACGAGATCTGCGGTGGCGCGCCGAGATACCTGTGGCCGAGCGGCACGTAGAACCCTTCGCCGGGAGCGCTGGCGAGCGAGACACCCACGATGTCGCGCTTGGGCTCTTGCCCGGCGGTGACGAGCTCGATGCCGAGCACCTTCGTCTTCTTCGCCCCTTCGAGCACGCGATCGAGCGTCGCGAGATCGAGCACCGACGCGTAGACGCGCTCCGCCGTTTTGACCGGCAGACGCGGCTTTCCGTCGGCCGCGGGGGGGGCGGGCTTCGCCTCGAGCTGATCGAGCATGCGATTGAACTCGAGATCGAGGAAGAGCTCGCGGAGCTTCGCCACGTCGGCGCCGCCGTACACGAGGTGCGGCAAATCCCAGGTGATGGCGACGTCGCGCTTCAGGGTCACGAGCTTCTGGCTCACACGCGCGTCGGCCTCGTGGGCGATGAGCGACTCTTTGAGCTTCGCGCGCTTCACCTTGTCGAGCGAGGCGTAGATCCCTTCGACGCTCCCGAACTCGGCGAGCAAATCGGACGCGGTCTTCGGGCCTACGCCCGGCACACCGGGGACGTTGTCCGAGGTATCGCCCATGAGCGCGAGCAGATCGCGCACTTGGCTCGGCGGCACGTTGAACTTCGCGCGCACCTCGGCCGGGCCATAGACCTTGTCGCGCATCGAGTCCCACAGGACGACGTCGCTCTTCTCGTCGTCGACGAGCTGCATGAGATCTTTGTCGGCGCTCACCACCACCACGCGGAGCCCTTCCGCCCGCGCGCGGTCGACCACCGTGGCGATGAGATCGTCGGCCTCGACACCGTTCTCTTGGAAGACGGGGATGTTGTAGGCGCGGACGATCTCCTCGCAGCGCGCCATCTGCTGCGACAGGTCGGGCGGCGGCGGCGGGCGGTTCGCTTTGTAGCGCTCGTCGATCGCCTTCCGGAAGGTCGGCCCGCGCGAGTCCATCGCCACCGCGAGGAGGTGCGGCTTGCGATCGTTCACCACCTTCTGCAGCATGTTCACCGTCCCCATGACGGCGTGGGTCGGCTCCCCCTTCGACGAGGAGAGCGGCGCGATGGCGTGGTAGGCGCGAAAGACGTAGCCCGAGAGGTCGATCAGGTAGAGCGCGTCGTCGGCCCCCGGGGCGGGGAGGCTCGCGGCGACCGAAGCGGCGCCCGAAACGGCAGACGAAGTGGCGGGCGGAGCGGCCTGCTTGGGGGGTCGCGGCATGCCCCGACTTGACTGCGCGGCGCCTCGCTCGTCAACCCGCGTTGACGCCCCCCGCGAAGGGGCTGCCACGCCTGCGTAGCCCAACCGCGCAAGAAAAGCGCACACCCGCAGCCGAGGTAGGCCAGCGAAGGCCCCCGAACGGCGGAGAATCCCGCTCCTCGGCCAGCCTTCGAATCTCGGACGAATCTGGCCCGTAGCTTGCTGCACGCGCTACCATGGCTCGGGGGAGGGTTCGCCCTTCTCGCTGCCGGAATACGATCGACTTTAGGTCGTTCTGCCTCCACGTCCGTCTGTCCTCTCGGCGCGCTTGCCATGGCGCCGTACCTCGCCTGCGCACGGCCCGGGAACGTTCATGTCGAAGACCATCAGCAGCCCGCCGTCAGCGACGCTCGTCGCCGGCAAGTACCAGCTCCTCGGCATCATCGGCCGCGGCGGCATGGGCTCGGTGTGGGAAGGGCGGCACGTCTCGCTCGGCACGCGCGTCGCGATCAAGTTCATCGAGAAGGAGTACGCGGAGAGCAAAGAGGCTCGCGCTCGCTTCGACAACGAAGCGCGCGCCGCGGCGACGATCCAATCGAAGCACGCGATCCAGATCTTCGATCACGGCGTCACCGACGACGGCAAGCCGTACATCGTCATGGAGCTCCTCCAAGGCGAAGGGCTCGACAAGCGCCTCGAGCGCGTGCGTCGCATGTCGCTGCAAGACACCTCGCGCATCCTCACGCAGGTGTGCCGCGCGCTCCAGCGCGCCCACGACGGCGGCATCGTTCACCGCGATCTGAAGCCGGAGAACATCTTCCTCGTCCGCACGCCGGACGACGACGACGAGATCGCCAAGGTCCTGGACTTCGGCATCGCCAAGATCCGCGGACCGGCAGGGCAGCAGCTCTCGAACAGCACGAAGACCGGCGCGGTGCTCGGCACCCCCTATTACATGTCGCCCGAGCAGGCGCGCGGGCTCCGCGACGTCGATCACCGCACCGACTTGTGGTCGCTCGCGGTCATCGTCTTCCGCTGCGCCACCGGCGTGCTCCCCTTCGACGGCGAGTCGCTCGGCGATCTGCTCGTGAAGATCTGCACGATGCCGTTGCCGGTCCCTTCGCAGGTGCTGCCTGGGCTCCCGCCGGCGTTCGACGCGTGGTTCGCGCGCGCGCTCGATCGCGATCCACAGCGTCGCTTCGCCACGGCGAACGAGATGGCCGACGCGCTCGCCTACGCGTGCGGCATGAGCGTGAAGCGCGGCCCCTCGTCGAGCATGGACCCGGCGGCGATGGGCCAAGCCAGGACGGTGGCGAGCGTGCCGCCTCCGCCGGGCGGGATGACGCCGCAGCCCGGCTACGGATCGCAACCCGGCTTCGGCCAAGGCTCGCAAGGCGGCTACCAGCAGCGCCCCTCGTTCCCCGGCGGTACGCCGCCGCAGGCCGCCTACGGCATCTCGCAATCGGCCGGCGGCCCGGGCGCAACGTCCGCCCCCTTCACCGCTTCGACCCCGCGCGCGCGAGGCGGGTCGGCGGGGATCTTCGCCGCCGTGGGCGTCGTCGTCGTCTTGGCGGTCGCTGGTGTCCTCTACAAAGTGACACGCCCGCCGGTCGCGGCCGTCGTCGCCGGTCCCGGCACGGCGACCGGTGCCGGCCTTGGTGGCGCGACGCTCCCGGTGACCCCGTCAGCCTCGGTCGCCGCCATCGCGAGCGTGCCGACGATCCCCAGCGCCATCGCCAGCGAAGAGCCCAGCGCCGTGAACGCTGGCGCCCCCAAGCCGACGACGACCCACGCGACGACGACGACGCACACGCAGCACGCGGGGACCACGACGACGGTGAAACCGTTGCCGGGGACGCACACCGGCGTGACCGTCACGGCCCCCACGGGGACGGGCACGAAGCCGCCCGCAGATCTCAGCGGCTACTGAGCTTGGCTATCCGAGAAGAGCCAAGTAGGCTCGGACCGCGATGATCCGCTCTTCGTCTGCTTGCCGCGCTCTTCTTCGTCCTTCACTCTTTCGTCTCGCGTTCGGCGCGCGCCTCGCCGGCGCAGCCCTCGTCGGAACGACGCTCGCCGCCGTGACGTGGTCGGCGACGGCGTCGGCGCAAGGGAACGTGAGCGCCGCAGACAAGAAGGCCGCGCGCGAGCTCTTCAACGCCGGGCTCGAGCTGCAGAACGCGGGGAAGTTCGCCGACGCGCTCGACAAGTTCAGCCGCGCGCAAGCCGTCATCAACGCGCCGACGAACCTGCTCCACATGGCCGAGTGCCAAGCGGCGATGGGACAGCTCGTCGAAGCGACCGAGAGCTACCGTCAGCTCTCGCTCTTCCCGCTCGACGCCAACTCCCCCGAAGCGTTCAGGCAAGCGAAGGATCAGGGAGCGAAGGAGTCGCAGCAGATCGACGCCACGCGCATCCCCGAGCTCAAGATCGACGTCCAGCCGAAGGACGTCCCGACGCTCACCGTGACCATCGACGACAAGCCGATCAACTCGGCGCTCGTCGGCGTGTCGCGCCCGGTGAACCCGGGCTCGCACAAGGTCGCGGCCACCGCGCCCGGCTATTCCAAGGCAGAGCAGACGGTCGAGCTCAAAGAGCGCGAGCACAAGGCCATCACCCTCACGATCACCAACACCGGCGGCGTCACCTACGGCGACGCGGGCGCGACCGGCGCCGGCGCGGGCGGCACGACGGCAACGAGCGGCAACGGCACGACCCCGCCCCCCGGCAGCGACAAGTCGACGACCACCACGCCGCCGATGAAGGCGCAGGATCCGGGATCGAAGCTCGGCCTCTGGGTCGGCGCGCGCCTCGGCCTGTACCTCCCCGCGGGCTCCCTCCCCGGCTTCAGCTCGGGTCCGCTCGGTCTCGGCTCGGCCTCGCTCGACGGCGTGAAGATGAGCGACGTCGCTGGCCCCGGCGGCGACATCGGCCTCGAAGGCGCGTTCCGCTTCGCCAAGGTCTTCTACGTGGGCGCGTACCTCGAAGGCGCTGCGCTCAGCGGCAAGAAGTTCAACGGCTCGTTCAACGGCAGCTCGTACACCGACGCCGACACGAAGACCGCGACGGCGCTCTTCATGGCGTCGCTCGGGTACATCTCGAGCGCCGAAGCGACGGTCGCCTTCTTGATGGACCTCGGTCTCGGCTACCGCGCGCTCTCGCTGAAGATCCAGGACGACAGCTACAACTACGGCGGCCTCGAGATTCACCTCGGCGCCGGCGTCCCGGTGAAGGCGGGCGAGCACGTCCGCATCATCCCCAAGATCGAGTGGAACTACGGTCTGTTCTCGTCGGACACCGGCCAGCTCAAGGGGTCGGGCACGACGGCGTTCAACTCCACCATCGACGGCCACTCCTTCTTCTTCATCGGCGTCGGCGGCTATTTCAACATGGACCTCGACAAGAAGTCGGGCCCGAAGAAGTAGCCAGCTCCCCTTCGGCGACGCGGCCCAAGCTCCGCCCGCGGCGCGCTCGAGCGCGTCAAGAAATCGGCCAAGCCACCAAGATTCATCGCGATTTCCTGCGACGCGCTGCGTCGACAAGGACGTACGATGATTTACAAGTTGATGACAAAGCGCCGGGGCGCGGGTGCCAAGCTGCGCGCATGCAGATCGCCTTGTGCGTGGCGTACTTCGCCGTGCTCCTCCTGCTCTCGATGTACGGGCTTCATCGGTCGCACCTCGTCCTGACGGTCATCCGTCACCGAAAGCGCCTCGCGCAGATGAAAGAGGTGACCCCGGTCACCGATCCCGCGGAGCTCCCGCACGTGACCGTGCAGCTCCCGCTCTACAACGAGGCCACGGTCGCCGGCCGTCTGCTCGATCACGTCGCGCGCCTCGACTACCCGCGCCATCTCCTCGAGATCCAAGTCCTCGACGACTCGACCGACGAGACGTCGTCGATCGTCCGCGCCCACGTGATGCGCCTCCGCGACGCCGAGCCCGATCTCGATCTCATCTACCTGCACCGCACCGATCGCGTCGGCTACAAGGCCGGCGCCCTCGACGCCGGGCTCAAGGTGGCGAAGGGCGCGCTCGTCGCCGTCTTCGACGCCGACTTCCTCCCGCAGCCGGAGTTCTTGATGTCGGTCGTCCCGCACTTCGTCGCCGACGAGAAGGTCGGCATGGTGCAGGCGCGCTGGGGTCACCTAAACCGCGAGCACTCGCTGCTCACGCGCGTCCAGGCGCTCATGCTCGACGGTCACCACTTGGTGGAGAACCGCGCGCGCTCGGCGTCGGGCTGGCTCTTCAACTTCTCCGGCACCGGCGGCATCTGGCGCAAGGAGGCCATCTTCACGAGCGGCGGCTGGCAGCACGACACGCTCACCGAAGACCTCGACCTCAGCTACCGCGCGCAGCTCAAAGGCTGGAAGTTCATCTACCGCGAAGCGGTGGTCACGCCCGCCGAGCTCCCCGAGGACGTGAGCGCCTTCCGCGCGCAGCAGTTCCGCTGGGCGAAGGGCACCGTGCAGACCGCGCGCAAGCTCATGAAGCGCGTGATGACCTCGTCCGAGCTCACCCTCATGCAACGGGTGGAAGCCTTCTTCCACCTCACGCCGCACTTTGCTTACCCGCTGATGGTCTTCCTTAGCGTGCTTCTCCTCCCGGCCCTCGTGCTCATGCCGGCGACGAACCCGCGCACGATGCTCCTCATCGACTTGCCGCTGTGCATCGGCACGACCGGATCGCTCGCCGCGTTCTACGCGATGGCCGAGCGCGCGCAGGGGCGCCGCCGTCGCGACGCGTTCCGCCAGCTCCCCGCGCTCCTCGCGCTCGGCGCCGGCCTCGCGCCGCACCTCTCGAAGGCGGTCTTCGAGGGGCTCCGCTCGATGGCCGGCGAGTTCGTCCGCACCCCGAAGAAGGGCGCAGCCCCGGGCTCGAACGGCCAGCGCTACCGCGCACGCGCCGATCTCCCGATGGTCGAAGTGGGCCTCTGCCTCTTCTCGTTCGCCGCCGTCGTCGCCTCGGTCGAGACCGGCCACTGGTTCGCATTGCCGTTCGCCGGTTTGTTCTGCTTCGGGTACGGCTACGTGGCGAGCCTGGTGGCGAGCGAGCAGTTCGCCAGGCGCCGGGCTGCGAGCTTGGCTACCGAGACTGGCGAACGTATCTCGGCGGACAGCATGCCGCCGGCCGAGGCGGAGCCCGAAGAGCTCGCGGCCTAGGCGCGGCAAGGTCGAGGCGCGTTTCTCGACCGGCCGCTGACCACCCTTGTGGGCCCTCCGGGCCCCTCGAAACGCTTGCGCGTTTCGAGCCTCCCCCCGCCTCGCTGATGCGAACGCGTTTCGTGCAGTCTGCACGAAACGCGAAGAGCCGACTTGCAGCGCCGACGCTTGCTCGCGCCTCGTGGTCTCACTCGCGGTCCGAGAGACGGCACGGCCAGCGAAGCCTCGACGCCGGTGCACAGCTTCGACGTGGCAGACCCGATGCCTTCGCCTCTTGCGGAGCAAAAGGCGCTGCGTCAGCAATGCGGGGGGAGGCTCGTTCGCGGAGCGAACGAGGGGCCGGCACGGCCCACTAGGGTTGGTGGTTTTGCAGCGGAGAGCCAAGCGAAGAGGCTGCCGCGAGCCAGGGGGCTACCAGTTCGCATCTACCCCGCCATTTCTCGATGGCTCTCCGTGGCAAAACCCGTTTACTATCCTTCGGATGCGACGCCAGGGGGAGCATAGGCGGTCATGACGAAGGCGGAGATCGTTCAAGCGCTGTACTCGAAGGTCGGAGGCTTCTCGAAGAAGGAGTCCGCCGACATCGTCGATCGTGTCTTCGACATGATGAAAGAGACGCTCGGGCGCGGCGAGAAGATCAAGATCAGCGGCTTCGGCAATTTCGTGCTCCGCGACAAGCGCCAGCGCCCCGGTCGCAACCCGCAGACGGGCGATCCGATCGAGATCAGCGAGCGTCGCGTGCTCACCTTCAAGGCGAGCCAAATCTTGAAGCAAGCGCTCAACGCGCGCGCGTCGTCGGGCCCCCGCGGCGACGGCGCCGGCAAGCCGGACAGCGCGGCCTCCTCGCCGAGCGTCGGCGGCACGATGCACGGCGCCGCCCCCGCCCCCTCCTCTTCTTCTTCCGTAGCCAAGGAGTAGCGCCCCTTTGATTCCGCCGGGTGACGGAGGGGGAAACTCCCCTGGAGGGCGGGCTCCGGGCCCTCTCCCGCCGAAGCTCTACTTCCGCATCGGCGAAGTGGCGTCGCTCGTCGGCGTCGAGCCGCACGTGCTCCGCTATTGGGAGCGCGAGTTTCGCAGCATTCGCCCGACGAAGAGCGCGAAGGGGCAGCGCGTCTACTCACGACGCGACGTCGAGAACCTCCTTCGCGTGCGTGAGCTCCTCTACAACGAGGGGTTCACCATCGCCGGGGCGAAGAAGAAGCTTCAGCGAGGCGGAATGGAACCGCGCGAGGCCGCGCATGCGGCGCCGGCGGTCGAGAGCGCGCCCGAGGTCGAGGCGGCGCCGCGCGCCGTGGCGGCCCTAGCGCCCCCCAGTGGTTCCAGCGTGGGCGACGGCTCGCGCATGCGGGCCACGCTCAGCGAGCTCCGCGCCGAGATCGAGTCTTTCCTCGAGACCGAGCTTCGTCGCGGCTGACGCGCCGGCGCTCCGCCGCGCGGCCATCGCCGCCGAGGAGCACCCCCGGCCCGCGCGGGGCGATTCTCGCTGTGGCTCGCGGTTCGTGTGTTACAAGGCGCACACGATGCTTGGCCGTTTGCGCGCCCTGACGACGACCGTCTTCGCCGCTTGCACGCTGTTCTCTCTCACCGCGGGGGCTCAGCAAGATCCCGCGAGCCCGACGAGCGGCGGTGCCGGCGCGAGCGGCGGCGCATCGGCGCGCGGCGCGTTGCTCCCGCCGACGCCCACGTCGAGCGCGAGCAGCAGCGCTGCGACTCCCGCCGCCGTGACGGCGATCGACCCTGCGCAGGATCAGAAAGATCTCGCGAAGCAAGGGACCGAGCGCCCGTCGACCGACGGCTCCGTGGGCGCGAGCCCGCGCGAGGTCTACAGCGAAGACTGGTGGGGGCGCACGCGTCCCATCCTCGAGATGCACGGCTACTTCCGCACCCGCGGAGAGATCCTGCACAACTTCTTCCTCGGCCGACACAACGCGCCGGGGCTCGACTCGCAGAACCTCTGGCCGCAGCCGATCGATCAGACCTACAGCGACTCGAACGGGCAGAACCACGTCGTCGCCCTCTGCGGCGACGGGAGCGCGCCGAACCAGCCTTGCTACGACAAGACGCAAGCCTCGGCGAACCTCCGCTTCCGCATGAACCCCGAGCTTCACATCTCGGACAACTTGCGGATCCTCGCGCAGATCGACGCGCTCGATAACTTGGTGCTCGGCTCGACGCCGGACTCGTACGCGATTCAGCCTTCGAACCGCGCCTCGGGCTACGCGCCCGCCGGCTCGGGCTACAACGGCTACGCGCCGCTCGGCACCTTCGCCACCACGCAAGGCCCGCCCACCGCCGGCGTCAACGGCACGCGCAACTCGATCGACGTGAAGCGCGCGTGGGCCGAGTACATGACCCCTGTCGGCCTCCTCCGCTTCGGCCGCATGCCGTCGCACTGGGGCTTGGGCATGGTCTACAACTCGGGCGACGGGATCGACCAGGACTACCAGACGACGCAAGACCGCATCATGTTCGTGAGCGGCATCAAGGCGCTCGACTTGTACTTCGGCGGCGCGTGGGACTTCATCTCCACCGGCAACACGAGCTCGTCGCCCTACGACGTCTACGGCGGTCAGCCGTACAACACCGGCAACCTCACGAACGTCGACCAGTGGTCGCTCTTCGTCGCGCGCCGCATGAACCCCGATCTCCAGCGCCTCGCGCTCTCGCGCGGCGACGTGGTGCTCAACGGCGGTATCTTCGCGAGCTACCGGAAGCAGCTCATCGACGTCGCCGCTGGCCAGACGCCGCAGACCGGCGTCGACACCACCGGCGCGACGGGCGTCTCGAACAACGGCCTCGAGCGTCGCGGCTCGTCGATGTTCATCCCCGATCCGTGGGTGCAGTTCCTCTGGAACAAGTTCCGCTTCGAGGCCGAGTTCGCGATGGTCTTCGGATCGATCGAGAACTCGCCGGTCTCCACCGACACCACGAACCCGGTGAAGATCCGTCAGTACGGCTTGACCACGCAGACCGAGTTCAAAGCGGTCGAGGACAAGCTCCACCTCGGCTTCGGCTTCGGTTGGGCGAGCGGCGATCCGTGGGCGCAGTCGCTCAACCCGGGCAACGGCATGACGCCCGAGCTCAACGGGCGCGGGCCGATCTCCACCTTCCGCTTCAACCCGGCGTACAACGTCGACCTCATCTTCTTCCGCAAGCTCCTCTCGCGGGTCGAGGGGGCGTACTACTTCCGCCCGAGCGTCGATTACGACTTCATCCGCAACGCCAACGGCCAGAAGTTCGGCGGCGGCGCGGCGATCTTGTGGGATCGCGCGAGCGAGTTCGTGCAGACCCCGGGTCACAAGCGCGACCTCGGCGTCGAGCTCGACTTGAGCCTCTACTACCAAGCGCGCGACGGCTCGTTGAACGACGACCCGGAGAAGGTCGGCGGCTTCTACACGATGCTCCAGTACGGCGTGTTCTTCCCGCTCGGCGGGTTGAGCTACCTCCCCGGCGAGCAGACCACCCAGCTCCCCAACTGGGAGACGTCGAGCGCGCAAACCGTGCGTCTTTTCCTCGGCGTCGTCTACTGATCGACGCGCCAGCGAACCGGTCCTCCACCCCACGCGTAGCTCAGGGGTTAGCCCCTCGCTCGTCCCGGGGTCGTCGTGGCTCGGCGGGAAGCCGAGCGGGATCTACCTTGACGGGACGGCCATGGCGGCAACAATCGGCCCACGCATCATGCTTCGCACTTCGCTCGTCCTTGCCGCGGTGACCGCGCTCACCCTCGGTGCCGCCGCCTGCACCGCGGCTTCAGGCGACGCGCGCGGCGGCGAGCTTCGGTTCGACGCATCGGCCCCGCTCACGGTGGGCGAAGGGGGCATCTCGCTCTGCCGCGCCAGCGCCGACGGCGGGAGCGTGGGCGGCGCGACGTGGACGAGCCTCTACGCCGACTACTTCGGCGGCAGCGCTCCGAGCGGATGCGGGAAATCGAGCGGCTGTCACAGCGCTGCCGATCAGCAGGGCGCGGTCGCGAGCAACTACGTTTGCCCGCCGAGCGACAAGGACGCCTGCTACGCCGGAATCACGAGCTCGAACGCCGGGCTCATCGACAGCCAGAACCCGGAGGGCTCCGGCCTCTTCCTCGTCCTGCGGAAGACGACGGCCGTCGGCACCAACAAGATGCCACGATCGCCCGCCTGCGCCTTCTCGGACGACGACATGCGGCGTATCACCGACTGGATGAAAGCCGGCGCGAAGAACGATTGACGTCGTCGCCCGCGAGCCCAACCGACATCGCTCTGCACGGTAAAGCCCGATGCCCAAGATTCTGATCGTCGACGACCAGCGCAACATGCGCACCACGCTCGCCATGATGCTGCGAGGCATCGGCTACGAGGTGGAAGAAGCGCAGGACGGCGACGAGGGGGCCGATCGTGGCGCCACCGGTGCGTTCGACGTCGTCCTCACCGATCTCCGCATGGGCGGGAAAGACGGCATGCAGGTGCTCCGCGCGGTCAAAGACGCGCAGCCGATGACCGAGGTCATCGTGATGACCGCGTACGGCACGATCGAGAGCGCCGTCGAAGCGATGCGCCTCGGCGCCTACGACTACATCCAGAAGCCGTTCAGCGAGCAGGAGCTCACGGTCAAGGTCGACAAGGCGCTCCAGAGCCGGCGCCTCGCCGGCGAGGTCGCCTTCCTCGCGAGCGAGTTCAAGGACCGCTACGGCTTCGAGAACATCGTCGGTCGCTCGCGCTCGGTGCGCGAAGTCCTCGGCCGCATCGTCCGTGTCGCTCCGACCGACGCCATCGTCCTCATCACCGGCGAGAGCGGCACCGGCAAAGAGCTCGTCGCCAAGGCCATCCACGCCAACTCCAAGCGCGCCAACCGACTCTTCGTGCCGGTGAACTGCGCCGCCATCACCGAGACGCTCCTCGAGAGCGAGCTCTTCGGCCACGCACGCGGCGCTTTCACCGGCGCCGTCTCCGCGCGCAAAGGGCTCTTCGAAGAGGCCGACGGCGGCACGTTCTTCTTCGACGAGATCGCCGAGACCCCCCTCGCCTTCCAGGCCAAGCTCCTCCGCGCCATCCAAGAGAAAGAGATCCGCCGCGTCGGCGAGAACAAGCCGATCCACGTCGACGTGCGCATCATCGCCGCGACGAACCAAGACTTGCTCACCGCCGTCGCCGACAAGCGCTTCCGCCAGGACCTCTACTACCGCCTGAACGTCGCGCGGTTCCAGCTCCCGCCGCTCCGCGAGCGACGCGAGGACACGGCCGATCTGCTCACGCACTTCCTCGAGAAGTACTCGAAGCGCATGGGGGTGAAGCCGAAGATGCACGACGGCGTCCTCGACGCGCTCGCGCACTACGACTTCCCTGGCAACATCCGCGAGCTCGAGCACATGGTCGAGCAAGCCGTCGCCCTCATCCAAGACGGCATCATCACCGCCGACGATCTGCTCCCCACGCCGAGCGCGCCGCCGCCCGACAAGGGGACAGGGCACGCGCTCTCCGACGTCGTCGACGCCGCCGAGCGCGCGGCGATCGAGAACGCCCTCCGCGAGTGCGACGGCAACCGCGAAAAGGCCGCCGAAGCCCTGGCCATCTCACCGACCACGCTGTGGCGGAAGATGACCCGGCTCGGCATCCACGGGAAGTGAGCGCAGCGCGCCTCGTGCGCGCAGCGTCGGCGCTCCACCGCTCTGCACGCCGCGAAGCGAGCACGCCGACCGCGCGCGAGCGTAGGACAAACCCCTAGGCCGGTCGCGGTGCCATCCCCACGCGCGTGACCGCGAAAATCGCCTGCAACCTTTCATATCGCGTGCCCGCGATTTCATGTTTGAAGGCTGCACGCGTCGCGACCTCTCGCAAGTCGCTGGATCGCATGAGCGGGGCCTATGGCCCTTCACTTGCTAAGCCTGAGACCGGAACGAACGGGACCCCCTCACCGGGGTCCCGGCCCGTCCCTCTCTTGTGTCCGAGAAGCGCGGCACAAAGACCCGGTCTGGAGGGGTGTATGGCGAAGGTGTTGTTGATCGAGGATCATCCGGTCGAGACCCGAAAGGTCGCGATCGGGCTCCGCCTCGAGGGCTTCGACGTCGAAGTCGCGCCATGTGCCGAAGCCGCCATGCTCGTCCTCGCCAAGGGAGACGTCGACGCCGCTCTCATCGACCTGATGCTCCCCCGGACGAACGGGCTCGACTTCGCCCGACGCATGCGCGCCGAGTACCCGGGCGTGCGGATCCTTCTGACGAGCGCGTACCACCTCAGCGAGCGCCAGCTGCTTCGCGCCGACTGCGGCGCCGTCGGCTTCGTCCCCAAGCCGTGCCGCATCGACGAGCTGGTCGGGTTTCTCCGGCGGAAGCTCGCGAGCGGCACCGGCCAGTTCAAGGCCGTCGCTGTCCGCTGAGCGAGCGACGCCAGCCCCTCCCGGTCACAACTCCCGACCAGATGAAGGTCGGGCCCCGCCTCGTGTAGGATGCGCGCCCGTTGCGCCTCGACGACTTCGACTACGAGCTCCCCCCCGAGCGCATCGCGCAGCGGCCGGCCGAAGACCGCGAGGCCGCGCGCCTGCTCGTCCTCGACGGAGACTTGCCGCCCGGGCACCACACCGTGGCCGAGCTCCCCGAGCTTCTGACCGCCGGCGGCGGACCTTCGCCCCTCCTCGTGGTCAACGACACGCGCGTCCTCCCGGCGCGCCTCTTGGGTGAGAAGAAGGACACCGGCGGCCGCGTGGAGATCTTCCTCGTGCGGCCGGTGGGCGAGCGCACCCTCGAGGTCGCCCCCGGTGACACGCGCGAGGTCGAGGTGTGGCGCGCGCTCGGCAAGTCGAGCAAGCCGCTCCGCTTCGGCACCGACGTGCGCGTCGGCCCGCTGCTCGTGCATCTCCTCGGGCGCGGGGACGACGGGCTCCTCGAGGTCGCGCTCTCCGGCCCGCGCGGCGCCAAGGTCAAAGACCTCGTGCGCAGCGTCGGCCACGTGCCGCTCCCGCCGTACATCAAGCGAGACGACGACGCCGAAGACCTCGCGCGTTACCAAACGGTCTTCGCGCGCGTCGAGGGGGCGGTGGCCGCACCGACCGCGGGGTTGCACCTCTCGCACGGGCTCCTCGGTCGGCTCGCCGTGCTCGGGGTCGAGGTGGCGAGCGTCACGTTGCACGTCGGCCTCGGCACGTTCCAGCCGGTCACCGTCGCCGATCTCGACGATCACCCGATGCACTCCGAGTCGTTCGAGATCTCGCAGACCACGGCGCGCGCCATCGACGCCGCGCGCGATCGCGGGGCGAAGGTCGTCGCCGTCGGGACCACGGTCGTGCGCGCGCTCGAGAGCGCCGCGCGGAAGGACGCGCCCGGTCGCGTCGCCGCGACCTCGGGCGAGACACGCCTCCTCATTCAGCCGGGCTACCACTTCCGCGTGGTCGATCGGCTCTTCACGAACTTCCATCTTCCGCGCTCCACGCTCTTGGCGATGGTCTGTGCGTTCGGCGGGCGCGAGCGCGTGCTCTCGGCCTACGCCCTCGCCGTCCGCGAGGCGTACCGCTTCTACTCCTACGGTGACGCCATGCTCCTCACGCGAAGCGAGGCGACGTCGTGACCGCGCCGCGCACCCCCGGCTTCTCCTTCCGCGTGCTCGCGCAGGACGGACACGCGCGAACGAGCGTGCTCACCACGCCGCACGGCGAGGTCGCCTGCCCGACGTTCATGCCCGTGGGCACCCAAGGGAGCGTGAAGACGCTCACCCCCGACGAGGTCGCCTCCACCGGCGCGCGCGTCGTCCTCGGCAACACGTACCACCTGTGGCTCCGGCCCGGCGCCGACCTCATCGCGCGGCGCGGGGGCCTTCATCGCTTCGTCCGCTGGCCGCACGCGATGCTCACCGACTCGGGAGGCTTCCAGGCGTTCTCGCTCGGCGCGGCCAAAGAGAAGAAGGCAGCGCTCGTGACCCCCTCGGAGGAGGGCTTCACCTTTCGCTCGCACCTCGACGGCTCGAAGCATCACCTCTCGCCGGAGGAGGCAGTGCGTGTCCAAGGTCTCCTTGGCGCCGACATCCAGATGCAGCTCGACGTGTGCCCTCCCGGCGACTCGCCGCGCGACGTCGTGGAGCGCGCCGTCGCGCAGACCACGCGATGGGCGAAGCGCGCCCTCGCCTGCCCGCGCCCCGAGGGGCAGGCCCTCTTCGGAATCGTGCAGGGTGCATGCTTCCCCGATCTACGCACCGCGCACGCCGAGGAGCTCGCCGCCATCGATCCCGGCTTCGACGGTCTCGCGCTCGGCGGCTTCTCCGTCGGCGAGCCCATCGAGAAGATGTGGGCCACGTGCGCCGAGGTCGCGCACAAGCTCGATCCCGAAAGGCCGCGCTACTTGATGGGGGTCGGCACCCCGCGCGATTTGCTCGAGGCCATCGAGGCCGGCGTCGACATGTTCGACTGCGTGCTCCCGACCAGGAACGCGCGCAACGGCCAGGCGCTCACCCGCTTCGGGCGCGTCGTCATCAAGCAGGCCCGGTACAAGGAAGACGAGCTCCCCATCGACCCCGAGTGCTCCTGCGCCGCCTGCGCCGGAGGATTCTCGCGCTCGTACTTGCGCCACCTGTTCCTCGCCGGCGAGATCCTCGCCCTGCGCCTGCTCTCGCTCCACAACCTCCACTTGTACGGCGAGCTCACCGCGGGGGCGCGCGAAGCCATCGCGAACGGCCGGTATTCTGCCTTCAAGAAGGCGTGGCTCGATCGAGCGGTTGTCGACGAGAGCGGCTGAGTCTACCCTTCCCCTCGGTCGAACTTCCGATGGCGAACGACGAAAAGAAGCCGATCGGCCGCATCCTTCTGACACGCAAGCTCGTGTCGCCGGAGGCGCTCGACAAGGCGCTCCACGACGAGCGAAGGCAAGCGGACAGAACGCCGCTCGCGTCGTACCTCGCCGATCAAGGCTCGCTCTCGCAGGAGGACGCGCTCCGCGCACTCTCCGAGCAGTACGGCGTGCCGGGGATCGATCTCAGCCAGGTCGCCATCTTGCTCGAGCACCTCGACGTGATGCCGCGCGAGCTAGCCGAGCTCCAAGCGATGCTCCCGGTGCTCGTGCGCGGAGAGCGCCTCTTCTTGGCGATGTCGAACCCGACCGATCGCAAAGTGATCGACGAGCTCGAGTTCGTCTCGGGCAAGAAGGTCTACGCGTACGTCGCGCTGAGCACGCCGCTCCAGCGCACCATCGGCGCCGCCTACGACGCCAAGGACCGCGGCGAGCGCTACTACCTCGGGCCCAACGTCCCCGCGCAGACGTTGGCGCGTCTCGGCCTCGCCGCGCCCGCCGCGGCGCCTGCTCCCGCCACGCCCGCCCCCGCCCCCGCGGCCGCCGACCCCGAGCCCGAGTATCTCGAGCTCACGGACGCCGAGCCCGAGTCGCCCGCCGTCGTCCTCGACGACGACATGTTGCGCGTGGGCGCCGCCGCCGAGATGTCGACGTCCGACTTCGGCGACCTGAATCCGGAAATCTCCTCCGTCGGCAAGCCGCCGTCGCTCCTCGAGGAAGAGGCGCCGACCCTCAATCGCCACGGGAAGATGATCCTCGTCGTCGACGACGAAGCGGACATCCGCAACATGCTGCGTCGCATGCTCACCGAGAAGGGCTACCGCGTGGTGGAGGCCGATCGCGGGCTCCTCGCCCTGCAGATGGTGAAGCAGCACAACCCCGACGTCATCATCCTCGACGCCATGCTCCCCGAGCTCCACGGCTTCGACATCGCGCGACGCATCAAGGGGAGCGACAAGTACGGCAAGATCCCCATCATCATGATCAGCGCGGTCTACCGCGGCTGGCGCATCGCCGAGGATTTGAAGTCGAGCTACGGCATCGAGACCTACTTCGAGAAGCCGTTCCGCATCTCCGAGGTCATGGCCGCCGTCGCGCGCGCGGTCGAGAAGCGAAACAGCGTCGCGCCGGAGCGCGATCCCGAGGCCATCGACGCCGACGCGGAGAAGGCGCTCGTGAGCGGTGTCGCCGCCTACAAGGCCGGCGACCTCGACACCGCCATCGCGCATCTTCAGCGCGGCGTGCAGATCGATCCCCTCGCCTACCGGCTCCACTTTCACCTCGCGCTCTTGCACGGGAAGAAGGGGAACATCTACGAGGGGATCCAAGAGCTCGAACGCGCGGTCGAGCTCAACGCCAAGCACTTCCCGGCGCTGAAAAATCTCGCCGTGCTTTACGAGAAGGCCGGCTTCCGCCACAAGGCGGTCGAGATGTGGGAGCGGTGTGCGCACGCGGCGCCCGACCACGAGACGCGGACCCAAGTCAAAGAGCACTTGATGAGTCTCTTGTAAGGGGCCGAGGCGGATCGCCCTCGCGTCGGCGAGGGGGCCTGCGCTATCCTTTTGCTCTCGTCCGTCGCCCTCCCTCGACCTCCGGCGAGCCCAAGCGCGTGAAGTTTCTCTGCGAGCAGTGCAAGGCGAAGTACCAGATCTCCGACGACAAGGTCGCCGGCAAGACGGTACGCATGACGTGCCGCAAGTGCGGGCACAACATCGAGGTGCGCGCTGAGGTGACCGAGACGAGCGTGGCCAAGGGGCTCCCCGCCCCCGACGGCGCCAAGCCTCCCGTGCCCGGCGCGCCGCGTCCGCCGCAGAAGCCCGCGCCGCCGCGCGCCGGTCTGGCGACGAGCCTGGCGACGGCCCCGCGTCGAGGCGAGCCGCCGAAGCCGCCGGGCGCGCTCGCCGGCGCGTTTCAGTCGACGGTGAAGAAGGACGACTCGGCGCTCGACCTCCTCTCGCTCTCGGCTTCTTCGGAGTGGTACGTGGCCATCAACGGCGTGCCGGTCGGTCCGGTGCGCGGGTCGGAGCTCCGTCGCAAGGCGGCGCAAGGCTCGGTCACCGACGACTCGCTCGTGTGGCAAGAGGGCATGGACGAGTGGCGCCCGGTGCGCGCCGTCGCCGAGCTCGCCGCGCTCGTGCGCGAGGCCGCTTCGAGCGGGCGCCCTTCGCTCATTTCCCCCGCGCCGGGAGAGGTCCGCGCCAGCGTTCCGCCGCCGGCGCCCACCGGGAGCCCGCCGGCACGACCCACGCGCCCTTCGGGGATCCCGCCGCGCCCGCCGATGCGCTCGTCCGAGCCCGCCGCCGCGCGGAGCAACGTCGTCGCGTTCACCGGACCGCGCCTCGCCACCGCGGAGAAGATCGAAGTCGAAGAAGACGACGCGCAGCTCACCGAGGTGCAGGTCGTTCCGCAGCTCGATGCCGTCCCGGCGCGCTCGTCGCTGGTCGCGCCCGATCCTTTCGCCATGCCGCCGCCGGCCCCCGCGGTCGCTACGCCGCCCCCCGCCGTGCTCGCGCCGATCCTCACCCCCCCGCCGGGGATGGCGCCGTCGTCGCCGTTCGCCACGCCGAACCCGCTCGGTTCGCCGCTGAGCGCGCCGGCCCCCTTCGCCCCCGCCGAGCCGGCGCAGAAGAAGGCCCCGCCGTGGATCCCCATCGCGATGATCGGCGCGGCGATGACCTTCGGCCTCGTCGGAGGCTTCGCCTACTTCTTCCGCCAGCCGCAACAGCCGCCGCAGGTCGTGATCCAAATGCCGTCGGCCACGGCGACCGCGGCCCCGGTGGCACCGCCGCCTTCGGCGTCGGTCGACACGAACCCCGCACCGACCGACTCGGTCGCCTCCGCCGCGCCGGAGAAGCCGGGGACTCCGCGCGCCACGGGCGTCGCGAAGCCGGCGAGCACGGGCAACGGAAAGCCGGTCGATCCGAGCATCGCGGCGCTCCTCCAAGGCGGCGGCTCCGGTCCCACGGCGGGCCCGACCGGTGGCGGAGGAGGCGGAGGCGGCGGATCCTCGCTCAGCAGCGACGCCATCGAGGGGGTCGTTCGCTCACACTCCGCCGGCGTGAAGCGCACGTGCTGGGAGCGCGGCGGGAGCCAGGCTTCGAGCGTCAACGTGACGTGCCGCGTGGTCATCGCCGGCAACGGACAGGTCTCGAGCGCCAGCGCCAACGGCAGCGATCCGGTCGTCACGAAATGCATCGAGAGCTCGGTGCGAAGCTGGAGCTTCCCCGCTTCCGGCGGGACCACGACGGTCGACATTCCGTTTCACTTCGTTCGCCAGTAGGCACGCAACTCGGGGCGCGCCGCGGCCGATAGGTCGGGCATGACGCGCCCCCCCCGTCCGCTGGCCGGTTTTCGATCGTTCCCGGTGCACGCCGCGGGGACGGGCGCTCGCCTTCTCTCGCTCCTCCTCGTCACCTCGCACGCGGTCGCAGCCCCCGATCCGGCGATCCCCGTCGCCCCCGCGCCGAGCGCGACCGCACCGGGGATCGAAGCGGTCCTCGCGCGACGCACCGCCGAGGAGGAGCTCCGCACCCTCGTCGCCCACGAAGCGCCGAGCGCGCGGATGCCTGGTGTGTACGTCGCCTTCGACACACAGTCGGTCACGCCGTACGCGCTCGCCGCGTGCGACGAGGACGGTGACTATGTGGTGGTGGTGAGCGATCCGATGCTCGTCGTGCTCGACTTCGTGGCCGACGCGACGGCGGCCGACGATCTCCTCGGCACGCACAAGACCGACGACTACGCGGCGATGCTCGCCCCGCGCGAGCGCGCGACGACACGCCTCTTTGCGCCGCCGCCCGGGTTCTTCGCGACCGTCGAGGCGAGCGAGGCGGGCGTGATCGACGCCGCGCACGACGCACGCTTCGTCGAGATGGTCGACTTCGTCCTCGCCGCCGAGCTCGCGCACGCCGGGACCGATCTCACGTGCCCGACGCCGACGGTGACGCGCGAAGCGGGCGACTCCGTGTGGACGCGCGACGAACGGGCGCGCGCGCTCGCGACGGCTTCGCGTCTCGCGACGCCGAGCGCGGTGCGTGCCGCCGACGCGCGCGCGAACGCGTGGCTCGAGAGCGCCGGGATCGGCACGCGAGGCCGCGACGCGTGGCTCTCGTTCGTCGCCAAGGCGGGGACCGAAGGGGCGCTCGGCTTCTACGCCCGCCTCCACCCGCGCGCCCCCGGCTGAAGCGCGGTCGCAACCGGTGCGCGTGCGCCGCGGCGATCCGACGGCAAAAAAAGGGGCCGGGCAGCCGTAAGGCCCACCGCCCGTGCTCCGTTCAAGGGAGAGAAAAGCGCACCAGGGCGCGACCGAGCCGAGGTAGGATTCTCGGCGCCGATCGCGGCCTCAACGCGCGCGGCGAGACCCTTGAGGAGGCTTGGTTCACGATGACGACCCGAATTCGCTCTGTTCTTCGCTCGATGACGTCCAAGGCCCTCACCGGAGGCCGCGTCGGACCGTTCGTCGCGCTCGCCGCGTTCGGGCTCGCGCTGCCGGTGGTCGCGTGCGGCGGAAGCGACAAGAACACGCCGCCTCCGCAGCAGGGGATGAACCAGCAATACCCGCAGCAGCAGGGTTATCCGCAACAGCAAGGCTACCCGCAGCAGCAGGGCTATCCGCAACAGCAGGGCTACCCGCAGCAACAGCCGCAGGGTTACCCGCAACAGCAACCGCAAGGTTACCCGCAGCAGCAGCCGCAGCAGCAACCGCAGGGTTATCCGCAGCAGCAGCCGGGCGGACAGCCGGCGCCGGCGGCGAGCGGCAGCGCGGCCCCCGCGAACATCGGCGGCATCCCCATCGATCCGGGTCTCCTCGCGCAGATCCAATCGGCGGGCGCGGCGATCATGGCGCCGGGCGGCGCGGCTACCGGCGATCTCTCCGATCTCGGCATCAAGGCGGCGGCTGCGCGCTACGCCCAGGGGATGCAGCCCGAAGGCCAGGAGGCGAAGGACACCCTCCAGCAGGACGGCCACAAAGAGATGATGATCACGATGCAGGGTGGCAAGTGCTACACGATCATCGGCTTCTCCCCGCTCGGTCAGATCCGCAACTTGGATCTCCACCTCATGGCGCCGCCCTTCTACAACATGATGGCGGGCCAGGACGATTCGACCGACAACACCGCGGTCATCGGTCGCGGCAACAACCCGACGTGCCCGATCACGCCGTTCCCGCTCCAGTACAAGCTCGACATCCACGCGCGTCAGGGCGCGGGGCAAGTCGCGGTGCAGGTCTTCTCCAAGGCGAAGTGATCGCCCGGCGCGCGAAGGCGCGCACGCAACTCGTGTGAGCGCGGGGCCGATGGGGAGCGGGTGAGCCCCGACTTCCCGGTCCCCTACGATCTCCCCGTTTTTCCCCCCTGCCTCGCCGAGCTCCGACCGCCGCTGCGCGCGGTGACGGTGCTCGGCGATTTCTCGCCGCCGGCCGGCCCGGTCGTGGCGATCGTCGGGACGCGTACGCCGTGCGAAGCCGCGCTCGAGGTCACGACGCACCTCGCCCGCGCGTGCGTCCAAGCGGGGGCGGTCGTCGTCTCGGGGGGCGCGCTGGGGGTCGACGCGCGCGCGCACGAAGCGACGCTCGAAGCCGGCGGGCGAACGTGGGCGGTCCTCCCGACAGGACCCCTTCATCTCGTGCCGAGCGAGCTCAGGCCGCTCTTCGAGCGCATCGCCACGAACCGCGGCGCGCTCATCTGGCCGTTTCCGCCGACGTACGGCGTGCCTCTGTACTTCGCGAGGAACCGCGTCCTCGCGGCGCTGGCCGACGAGCTCGTCATCGTGGAGGCGGACTTTCGCTCGGGCTCGCGCAACGCCGCGAAGTGGGCGCGCGAGATGGGACGCCCGGTGTGGGCCGTCGCCCCGTCGCCCTGGGTCGAGGGGTTCGACGGCAACCGCCTCGAGATCGAGCGCGGGGCGAGGCCGCTGATGTCGATCGAGGGCTTTCTACGCGGCTCCAAGCTGGCGCCCTCCGCCACGCAGCTCTCCTTGGCCCTCCCCGAGGCAAGACGCCCTCCCCCCCTCCTGGCCGGCGCTCCCCCGGAGCGGGCGACGATTTTCTCGACCCCCTCCCGAACGGCGCTTCCACCCCGCCCCTCCCGTCCCCTGAATCCCGAGGAAAAACGGCTAGCTGAGGCGGCCACGACCGCCCCGCGCCACCTCGACGAGCTGCTCCTCGAGGCGGGCCTGACCCCGGCTCAGGCGGCCACGCCGCTCTTGACGCTCGTTTTGGAGCACGTACTAGTAGAGGGTCCCACCGGGCACTACCGGCGGCCGCCCTGAAGCGGAGTCATCGAGATCACTCACCTTTTTACGTTAGCCGGTCCACTCCATGGGTAAAACACTGGTCGTCGTCGAGTCTCCCGCCAAGGCGAAGACGATCAAAAAGTACCTCGGGGCCGGCTACGAGGTGATGGCCTCGAAGGGGCACGTGAAGGACCTCCCCAAGAAGATGGGGATCGATATCGAGCACGGCTTCGAGGAGACCTACGAGGTCATCGCCGGCAAAGAGAAGGCGCTCGCCGAGCTCAAGGAAGCGGCCAAGACCGCCGAGGAAGTCCTGCTCGCGACCGACCCCGATCGCGAAGGGGAAGCCATCGCCTGGCACCTCTCCGAGGAGCTCGCGGTCGGCAAGAAGAAGGTCACGAAGCGCGTCGAGTTCCACGAGATCACGAAGGCAGGAGTGCAGAAGGGCGTCGCCCATCCGCGTGCCTTGAACAAGCACCTCTACGACGCGCAGCGGGCGCGGCGAGTTCTCGATCGAATCGTCGGCTACGACGTGTCGGCGCTGGTCTGGTCGAAGCTCGCCTTCGGCCTCTCCGCCGGGCGCGTGCAATCGGTGGCGCTCCGCCTCATCGTCGATCGCGAGCGCGAGATCGAAGCGTTCGTCCCGGTCGAGTACTGGAACTGCGGCGCCGGGCTCGTGCAAGCCGAGGCGGCGCGGAAGCTCCCCTTCTATGCGCGGCTCACGTCACGTGACGGCAAGAAGCTCGAGGTCGCGACCGGCGCCGAAGCCCAGGAGCTCCGCGGTCACCTCGAGAGCGCGAAGTTCAAGGTCGCCAAGATCACGAAGAGCGAGCGCAAGCGCAAGGCGCCGCCGCCCTACACCACCAGCAAGCTCCAGCAAGACGCGGTGAACCGCCTCGGCTTCAGCGCCAAGCGCACGATGCAGGTCGCGCAAGGGCTCTACGAAGGCGTGGAGCTCGGCAAGGAAGCCGGCCAAGTCGGTCTCATCACGTACATGCGTACCGACTCGACCCGTTCGTCGCCGGAAGCGGTGGCCGCGGTGCGCGAGCACGTGGTGGCGACCTTCGGCAAGGACTACATCCCGGCCGAGGCCAACGTCTTCAAGTCGAAGAAGGGCGCGCAGGACGCCCACGAAGCCATTCGTCCCACCAGCGTCGAGCTCCCGCCCGAGTCGGTGCGGAAGTATCTGAAGGACGACCAGTTCAAGCTCTATCGCCTCATCTGGGAGCGCTTCCTCGCGAGCCAGATGAAAGAGGCGGTCTACGACCAGACGGGCATCGACATCGAGGCCACCCCCAAGGCGAACGGCGGCAGCGCGCCGACCTACGGGCTTCGCTCGAGCGGGCGGGTGCTCAAGTTCGCGGGATGGCTCGCGGCCTACGGCGGCGGCAAGACCGAGCTCGCCGGCGAAGAGCAAGAGGGGGCGCCCGAAGCCAACGGAGCGAGCGGCGCCGCGGCCAACGCTGCAGCGAACGCCGCCGCCGAAGACGAGGAGGCGACGCTCCCCGAGCTCACCGAAGGCGAAGCGCTCCTTCTGAACACGCCGCCCGGTGTCGTCACCGAGCAAAAGTTCACGCAGCCTCCACCGCGCTACAACGAAGGCTCGCTCGTCCGCGAGCTCGAAGAGCGCGGCATCGGTCGCCCCAGCACCTACGCCGAGATCATCAGCAAGGTGCAGGCGCGCGACTACGTCGAGAAGCAGGAGGCGCGCTTCCACCCGACGACGCTCGGTAAGTTCGTCGTCGACGGGCTCGTCGGCAGTCACCTCGACTTCATGGACCCGGCCTTCACCTCCAGCATGGAGGAGGAGCTCGATCAGGTCGAAGCGGGGACCGAAGATCGGGTGAAGCTCCTCACGCGCTTCTACAAGCGCTTCAAGAAGCAGCTCGACGAAGGCAAGAAGGGGAAGCGCTGGAACCCCGAGCCGGTCGCGACGGACGAGAAGTGCGACGTCTGCGGCGAAGGCATGATGATGAAGCGGTGGTCGAAGAACGGCTGGTTCCTCGGCTGCTCGAACTACCCGAAGTGCAAGAACACGCGCGACCTCGGCCCCGACGGCACCGGCTCGCAGGTACGCATCACCGACGTCAACTGCGACAAGTGCGGCAAGCCGATGTCGATCCGCAGCGGTCGCTACGGCGAGTTCCTCTCCTGCACCGGCTACCCCGAGTGCAAGAACGCCAAGCCCGTTCCGCTCGGAGTCCCCTGCCCCAAGTGCGGCGGCGACTTGATCGAGGTGCGCCCCAAGAAGAAGGGGGGCAAGACCTTCTACGGTTGCTCGAACTGGAACGTCGAGACGGTGAAGTGCGACTTCAAGCTCTGGCAGAAGCCCATCAAGGAGCCGTGCCCGGTGTGCGGCGCGGCGTTCCTCGTCGCCGCCGGCTCGAAGTCGAAGCCGATGATCGCCTGCGCGAACAAAGAGTGCGGCTACAAGCGCTCCGCCGAGGCACCGGCCGAAGGCGCGAGCCCCGAAGGCGGCAGCGAAGCCGCGGCCCCCGCTAGCCCTTCTTGACGGCGTAAGCGACGCCGTCGCCGAGCGGCAACACGACGGCACGAAGCTCGGGGTGCTGCACGAGCGCGAGGTTGAACGCGCGGAGCGCCTGGGAGCGCTCGCGCTGATCCTCGGGGACCGTGTCGCGCGCGACGTGGCCGCGCCATAGCACGTTGTCGGCGATGATCACGCCGTGCGGCGCGAGACGCGGCACCGCGAGCTCGAGGTAGCGCACGTACTCTTCCTTCACGCAGTCGATGTAGACGAGATCGATGGGGCCGCTCATCTTCTCGAGCTCGAGGATCGCCGCGCCTTGGATCACCTCGATGCGGTCTTCGAGCCCAGCTTCGCGGATGAAGCCGCGCGCCGTCTCGCACAAGTCGCGCGAGAGCTCGAGGCTGACGACCTTGGCCGCGGGACCGGCGGCGCGCGCGAGGACGATCGCTCCGTAGCCGATGTTCGTGCCCAGCTCGACGACGAGCTTCGGCTCCATGGCGCGCGCGGTCACGGCGAGGAACGAGGCGACCTCTGGATCGCTGATGGGGAGGCCGCGCTCGGCGGCGAACGCCTCCATCCGAACGAGGAGCGCGTCGCGCGGCGGCTCGAGCGCTTCGAGGTACGACGCCTGGTCGGCGTGAACGATGAGATCGGCGCCGTGCTTCATGCTCGTGCTTTCGTGCGGGATCGACGACGGCGCGGCGCGCGGAACGGCGCCGCACCGATGGCCGGAGGCTACTTCTTCTTTTCGACGATGTCGTCGTGGAGCGGCGCGACCGCGGCGAGGACCTCGCCCTTCTCCTTGTCGCCGACCGACTTCTCGTCCATCGCGAGGGTGAAATCCTTCACGAAGGCGTCCCACTGCTTCTCGGTGATCCCCATCCCCTTGTGGGCGGTCTTCATGTCCTTGCCGCCGTAGGTGCAACCACCGCCGGTCGCTTGGCAGAGGAAGTCGTGGAGCTCCTCCTTCAAGTGGTCGAGCTTGGGGCCCGTGACCTTGGCGAAGCTCTTCTTGAGATCGGCGTCGGCAGCGGCGTTCTTGAGGAACGAGTCGATGACCGCGTTCACGCCGTCCTTGCCGCCGAGGCGGTCGTAGAGCGACTTGGGCGCGGGCGGCCCCGCGTCCGCGTCGTCGCCAGCGTCGGCCTGGGTGTCGGTGACCGACGGCTCCATCGGCTTCGGGGGCTTCTTGGCCCCGCAGGCGGCGACGGAGAGCGTGAAGAGCCCCGCGGCGGCGAGCGACACACAGAAAGAAAGACGCTTGTTCATGTTCGTTCCTCTCTCGGAGACCAAAGGCGGGTCGACGCCTTCGGGGGAGCGCGCGTTCACGCAAGCCTGCGTGGACATCGAATGCCTCTTCTCCGCGGGCCGTTATACCGAAGGCGGGCGCCGCGGAGCGAGCTTTTCGAGCAGCCCTGCCGCCCCAGCCCTTTTCCGCTCGCCGAGGGAAAGATTCGTTGCCAAGGGGCGGATACTCGGTGAAGAAATGACCCTCGGAAGTCTGTGACCTTCTGCACGCTCGAAATCGCCGGCAGGATCGTGCTTCGCGCGGAGGGTGGCCCCCCCGACGCGGAGTTCGCGCTGTTCGATCCCAACGAGATCGAGCTCCGTGCCGTTTCGCCCGGCAGCAACGTCGAAGCCGGCTACCGCACGACGGCGGGCGAAGCGCTGGCACGTCTCGACACGCTCGGCGTGGGGGGACTCGTCGTGAGCGAGACCGCGCGCGCAGCTGAGGCGCTCCCGCCGCGGGCCTACACACGCGGCGATTGGGGAGAGCACGTGTTCTCGCTGCTCGGCCCGGCCGAGCTCTTCGACGGCTACGTCTACGACGCCGCCACCACGACGTACGAAGGGCTCTGGCTCGACCACACCGCGCTGGCGCGTGACCTTGCGTTCCCGCGCGCGGGGGCGATCCTCCAGGCGCTGGGCCTCCGCGCGCTCCTCTGCGAAGTCGCTCCGAACGCCGAGGTCGTCCTCGACACGCTCGCCATCATGAAGGACGGCCGCCCGGGGGCGCGCTCCTACAAGCGACCGGTGCTCACCGGCGTGGCGCGCATCCTCGACGCCATGCGGGCGCTCACCGCGAGCGTCGTCCCTCTCGAGCCGCGGAAGCCGCGCCCCATCGTCGAGCTCGTGCAGTCGCTCCGCGATCGCGCCGTCCCCGAGGAGCGCTTCGCGAAGTTCGAGCGCGCGCTCGCCGGCGCACGGCCCCCGGCCCGCGGACCACTCGCCGATCCTCGCGCGTGGGCCATCGACGTGGCGATGAGCAAGGGGGAGCTTCAAGGGATCCCGGAGCGGGTCGACGCGCTCGAGGCGGAGATAGGACGTCAGCCGGTGACGATCTACCTTCGCGCGCGCGCTTCGCTCCTCCGCGGCGAGGAGGCTCCGCACGTCATCGGCGAGCGCCTCGAGCAGCTCGCCCTCTCGCACGCCTTCCCCGAGCTCGAGCTCCTCGCTGCACAGGCGTGGATCTCGGCGCAGGAGCCGCGGCGCGCGCGGGCCTTCGCTCATGCGGTGCAGACGAACCCCCAAGCTTCGGCGGCGCTCCGGCGCGCGGCCGAATCGATCGCCGAAGGGATCCCCGACCCGAGCATCCCGCCGATGCCGCCGCCCTTCATGTCGGCAAGGCCGCCGCCGCCGCTCCAAGACTTCTCGATGCCTCCGATCGTCCCCGATCGTGTGACCCCCATCGGAGAAGCGCCGTCGGTGCCGCCGATGAGCGCCTCGGTCGATCTGTCGCCGTTCGATTGGGACGCCGTGGTGCCCGAAGGGCTTCCGCTCGTCTCCGCCGCGGCACCGCCCGATCTCACGTTCCCCGAGCCACCTCGCGTGCACCTGCCGAGCGCGCCGTCCGCCGGGCAGGTCGGCGGCGCGAACGTCCCCGCCTCGTCGTTGCCTCCTGTGCTCGGCTTTGCTGGTGCTACGCCCCAGGCCCCTGCCGCCGAGCCGAGCGCGCGCCCTGCGTGGGCCAAGGGGGCGTCGCAGCCGCCGTTTCGCACCGAGCCGCCGCCGCGCCCCGCGGTGCCGCGCACGCTGCCGCCTCCCGAGCGGCGTGCCCCCGAGCCGGTGGAGATGCTCAGCTTGCCGCCGGGCCTTCACGGCGAAGCGCCGGGCTCGGGCGAGCGCCCGCGCAGCGCGATCGCGGCGCGCATTTACTTCACGCACCTCGCGCGCGAGCTCGGACGCGAATACCGCACGCGCCACGGCGTGGAGCTGTGGACCGACGTGCGCGGCATCGAGCTCGTGCAAGCGGGGCTGCGCGACGACTTCCCCAACGGCACCGTCACGACGCCCGAGCAAATCCGCTCGCTCGAGCGCCACGGCGCTTTCCTGGCGGAAGTGCTGGCGCGCTCGCTCGGCGCCGAGTGGACGGACGTCGCGCCGACCGAGATGGGTTACTGGGCGATGACCGTCCCGCCGAGCACGCGCGTGTGGCCTTTCGGGCGCGTGCACCGCTGGGTGGTGATGGGCCACAAGGAACGCGATCTCGTGAGCTACTATCTAGAGCTCGAGGCACGTGCTCGTCCGCGCTGAGCGGCACACGGCTTCAAAGGACGTCGGCGATGGAACGTAAGCTCGACGACGATACGCACCGCGCGACTTGGATCGACCACGAGCGCGAGCAAGACTACGAGCGCTCGCACGAACGCTTCGATCGCGTCGCCTTCGCCCTTCAAGCGATCGACATGCTGCGCCCGCGCGGCGTGCGCATCGCGGTGGCGCCGGCGCGGCGTCATCTTCGTGTCGACGCCGGGCGCATGTGGGGCGCGCCCCGCCCGACGACGCGGTGGGCGGTGGTCACGGTCCCCGACGACGCCTCGCGGCGATCGATCGCGCTGGCGGTCGCTTCGCTCGGCCGTCTCGAGGGGGCGCCGTACGCGCTCGACGTGCTCTTGGGCGACGACGCGCGCTCGCCCGAGGAGCCCTCGCGGTGAGCAACCCCAATTACATCACCGCCATCGGCGCCAAGAAGCTCCAGGAGGAGCTCGGGCACCTCCGCTCGAAGGAGCGCCCCAAAGTCGTCCAGGAGGTCAGCGACGCGGCCGCGCAGGGGGATCGCAGCGAGAACGCCGAGTATATCTACGGCAAGCGACGCCTCCGCGAGATCGATCGCCGCATGCGCTTCCTCACGAAGCGGCTCGAGGCGGCCGAGGTCGTGGGCCCGCAGCCCGAGGGGACGACGCGCATCTTCTTCGGCGCCACGGTCGACGTGGAAGACGAAGACGGCAAGGTGTTCACCTACCGCATCGTCGGCGAGGACGAGATCGATCCCAAGCGGGGCGACGTCAGCTGGCGCTCACCCATCGGCCGCGCACTCCTCAAGAAAGAGGCCGGCGACGTGGTGGTCTTGCGAAGACCTACGGGCGACGTCGAGCTGTCGATCCTCGACGTGCGCTACTGAGTGCGTCGAGCGGCGGCCTTAGTTGATCTTGACGCTGTTGCCGATGCCCTGATTCTCGTTGTGCATGTAGAACGGGTAGTTCCCCGTTCCGGTCACCGTGCGGAGCTCCATGCCGTTGAGCGGGATCGCCGAGGTGCCGTGGAAGAAGCCGTTCGTCGTGTTGCTCGAGTGGACCTCGTGGTCCTTCGACGAGTCCTTGTTGACGAAGTAGACCTTGATGGGGTTCGACGCCGAGATGCCGCCCGTGTTGAGGACGATGGGCGAGGTGCCGAAGGAGCTCGTGCTCTGCTCCGCGTTCTGCGGGATGGTGATGGTGAGGACGCGCTTCACCGTGTAGGCGAGCGGCGACTTGGCGGTCGCCGTGCCGGCGGTGCCGGTGACGGGGACGCTCATCGCGGTGGCGAAGGGGGTGATGGTCGAGGGGGTCGCGACCGTCATCACGGTGGTGACGGGCGTCGTGCCGGTGATGTTGACGGTGGCCGGGTTGAACGTGGCGGTGACGCCGCTCGGGAACCCGGTCGCCGACATCGCGACCTGCCCGGTGAAGCCGTTCTGCGGGGTCACGGTGACGGTGACCTGCGCGTTCATCATCAGCTCGCTGTCGAGCGCGGGGTTCGCGAGGGCGACGGTGAAGCCCGGGGTCGTCGTCGACCCGCTGCTGGAGCCGCTGCTCGAGCCGCTGCTCCCGCTGCTGCTCCCCGTGGCCCCGCTGCTCGATCCGCCCGAGGAGCTCCCGCCGCCGCCGCTGCTGCTGGTCGCGCCGTTGCCGCCGCCGGTGTCGCCACCGCTACCGCCGCCGTTGGCGCCGCTGACGCCGTCCCACTGGCCGCCACCACTCGTGCTGGCGTCGCCGCACCCGAGGGCGAGCGGAGCGCAGAGGGTCGCGACGAAGAGGGCCTGGAGGAGGTGGGTGCGGGCGAGCATGGCAGACAAGGATGCAAAGGCGGCGCCATCTCCAATCCGCGGCATTTCGTTCCGCTTTTCGGAGGGGAGGCCCCCCACGTCGGCGCCCCTTCGCCCACTTCCCCGCTGAATTTCCCTGCAGTGATCCGAACGGCCCGTCCGTCAGTCGGGCGCTGAATCACGCCGCGTCCTGGGGTGCGCGCGGCTCGGGTTGGGTCCATCGCGATCCACAACGCGACGTCGCGCGAGCGGGAGAACGAGCAGGAGGAAGAGCCCGAAGGCGTTGGATTTTTCCGCTCCGACGGCCTGACAGCCGCAGGCCGATCGAGGGCTCTTGGCGGCGACGGATCCGGCGTCGGGCGGGGCGGCGCCGGCGTCACTCGCCTCGGCGGGTGCGGCGTCGGGGAAGAAGATCGTCGTCGAGGCCGGCGGCGGCGCGAGGCTCGTCTGCATCTCGGGCCACTTGAGCCCGCAGACCGCGCCCGCCCCGGCGTCGCACGCGAGCGGGCCCTCGATGTCGGAGAAGCGATTGAGCCGATCGAAGCTCTTGCCACCGTCGTGCGACACGGCGACGGCGAACCCGTCGGGACGGTACGGGGTCGAGCACGCGTAGAGGTCTTGGCCGTGCGCATGAAGGCAATAGACGCGGAGCTTGGCCATCGGCTCCCACGTCTCGCCGCGGTCGCGCGAGCGGTAGATCCCGTCCGTCGGATCGCCGCTCCCCGCCCAGTACGTGCTCCCGTCATCGCTCTTGGCGAAGCCGAACATGGAGCTCTTGATCTCCAGCACCGTGCGCACCGTCTTGCCGCCGTCGGTGGAGAGCAGCACCTGGCTTCCGGCGCCGCTCAGCGCGCGCAGCAAGATCCGGTCGGGGTTCTTCGGGTCGATGGCCGAGACGAGCAGGCGCTGATCCGAGGCCACGTTCGCCGGCTTCACCTCGACGAGCTTTCCGCCGCGCTCGCCGCGATAGAGGTGCGGCCGCGGACCAGGTCCGCTGGGGACGCCGGTCACGTAGACGACCTTCGGCGCCGAGGGGGCGACCTCCACCGTGTCGAGCTTGAGCCCCTCGATCGCGCCGAGCGTGCTCGTGACCTTCCCGCGCGTGTCGAGCCACACGACGCGGCCCGGCTTGTTCGCTGTGGTGAGGAGCGCGACGACTTCGCCGCCCGTGGGGTCGAGCGTGAGGTCGGCCACCGTCTCGCCGTGGAGCGCGCTCGCCTCTTCCGTGGCGCAGCCGTCGGTGGTGAAGCGAAGCCCGTCCGCGAGACCGATGAAGAGCTTTCCGTCGCGCGTCGCGGCGAGCGGCGGATCCCACGTCCCTTCGAAGCCGAGCGCCTGCTCGCAGATCCAACGCCACGTCTTCCCGGCGTCGCGGGAGACGACGACACCGAACGTGGCGCGGAGGTACAGGGTCTGGAGAGCTGCGGGATCGGTCGCACCGACCGGCGTGACGATCGCCTCGGCCTCGGGAAAGCGGCCGTTCGCGCGCGCGGTCCCCGGGAGCGCGAGGGCGAGGTAGAGTGACGTGAGTCCCGCGCACGCCGCGCGGACGCGAGTGATGAGCGGCACGCCCCCCTTCTACCAGGTTCTCTTGACGCTCGTCGCGTCGCTCGGTGCAGTCGCGGGGTGCAAGCGCGGCGCCGCCGCCACGCCCGCCCCGCCCGTCGAGATCCCGCTCGCGCGCGCGGCGTACGTGACCGACAACGGATCCGACACGGTGAGCGTGATCGATCTCGGTGGCACCGCCGTCGTCTCGCGCAGCGTGGACATCGACAAGGACGCGCACGAAGCGCCGCATCATCTCGCGATCTCGCGGAAGCAGAACGCCCTGTTCGTCGCGCTCGGTTTCCCCCCTCCGCCCACGAAGACGAACGATCCGCACGCCAGTCACGGCGCGGCGGAGGTGCACGGGAAGCTCGCGCGGCTCGACCTCGCCACGCTCACCGTGCAGAAGACCGTGGACGTGGACGAGAACCCCGGCGACGTGGTCGTCACCCACGACGAGACGCGCGTCCTCGTCACGCACTTCGACATGAAGCGGGCGATGACCGCGGCCGCCGCCGGCGGTCTCCCCTCGACCCTCTTCGCCAGCTTGCAGGTGTGGGACGCGGCGAAGCTGACCAAGATCGCCGAGCGACCTCTCTGCGTCGCGCCGCACGGCATGGCCATCACCCAAGACGACAAGGCGGCGCTCGTCGCTTGCTACGGATCGGACGAGGTCGCGTGGGTCGATTTGACGAGCCCCACGCTTGCGACGACGCGCGTCCCCGTCGGGCCGCAACCGGGCGTTTTGGGCGCGCCCAAGTACGGGCCGTACTCGGTCACGCTCTCGCGCGACGGGCGCATCGCCGCGGTGGCGAACCTCGAAGGGGCCGACGTGCGCATCTTCGACGTCGCCACCAAGAAGATGCTCCCCGAGGCTATTTTCACGCTCGGCGCGCGCGCCTTCATGCCGGATTTTCTCGACGACGGGACCTTGCTCGTGCCGCTCCAAAGCCCCGACGGGCTCGCGCGTCTCGACCTCAAGAGAGGGACGATCGAGAGGCGCGTCACCTTCACCAAGGACGTGTGCGGCCTGCCTCACGTCGTGCGGCGCGCCAAAGATGGGCGCGTGTTCCTCGTGTGCGAGGGGGATCACACGGCGAAGGGATCGGTGCTCGCGATCGATCCGGTGACGCTCGAGACACGCGCGCGCTACGCGGTCGGCGTTTATCCGGACGGGATCGTCTTCGGCGATCCCTGAGCGTCGCTTCGGGGCGCACGCTTGCGCGGACGCCGTTCGTGCGATACCCCGGGCGGGTCGTACGATGTACCCGCAGCACCCGCAGCACCCCGAGCGCGCACGAGAGGGAGTCGACGTCGCGAGGTCGACGCTGCTCGCGATCGCGATCGCCGCCGCAAGCCTCGCTGGGTGCACCCGCAGCACGGCGGAGCGCGGTGAGCCGGCGACCTTGACCCTCGCGACGCTCCCAGGCGTAACGAACGGAGAAGCGGCGCGCGGAGCGGACGCGGGGGCTCTGCGAGCTCCGGGCATAGCGAGCCCGGCGACGAGCGCGGGAGCGAACGCGTGCCCCGAGGGAATGGTCCTCGTCGAGGGGGACTACTGCCCCGACGTCGATCAGACCTGCCTCGCGTGGATGGATCCGCCCGAGGATCGCTACCACTTCTATCGTTGTGCAAAATACAAGCAGCCGGCGACGTGCAAGAGCAAGGCGCGCGTGCACCAGCGCTTCTGCATCGACGCGACCGAACGGCGCGAGCAAGGCAGCGATCTTCCGCGGAACCACATGTCGTGGACGACCTCCAAGGCGCTCTGCGAGGGCGACGGCGCGCGCCTCTGCAAGACGAGCGAGTGGACGTTTGCCTGCGAAGGGGAAGAGATGCGCCCCTACGCCTACGGCTGGGAACGCGACCCTTCGGCGTGCAACGTGGACCTCACGGATCTCGGCAAGGTCGGGCGCCTCGTCGATCACCGCCGTCCGGTGGGCTCGCTCGCGCGCTGCGTGAGCCCCTTCGGTGTGCACGACATGGCGGGCAACGTCGACGAGTGGGCGACCCTCGACGGCGCGCCGGTGGCGACCCGCGCGGTGATGAAGGGCTCGTGGTGGCTCCCCGGGCGTCACGCCTGCCGCGCGCACCAAGCGGGCCACGACGCCTACTATCAAGGGACCGAGTCGGGGACGCGCTGCTGCAAAGACGCGCCGACCGAGACGCGCATCTCGTCGCGCTGACCTCTCAGCTGCCGAAGCGCGCGACGAGCGCTTTGGCGCGCGCGGCGAAGGCCGCTTGGTGGTAGCGCTCGAAGTCGGCCCAGGTCGTGAGGCTCTTCGTGTCGGTCACGCGGTCGACGAAGAGCTTCCCGTCGATGTGATCGACCTCGTGCTGGAACGTGCCGGCGGTGAGCCCCTTCACCTCGAAGTCGAGCTCTTTGCCGTGACGGTCCCAGGCGACGACGCGCACGCCGGCGAAGCGCGGGACCTCGCCGCGCAGGTTCGGCACCGAGAGGCACCCCTCGTAGTTGAGGAACGTCTCTTCGGTGGTGGGAGTGAGCACCGGGTTCACGAGGACCGTGAGCGGGTAGTTCGGCTTGTAGGGGTAGCGCGGGTTGTTCTCCACGCAGATGGCCACGACGCGCACCGGCGCGTAGATCTGGTTCGCCGCGAGCCCGGCGCCGTTGGCGTCGCGCATCGTCTCGACGAGGTCGTCGACGAAGCTCTGCATCGCCGGCGTGGCGAGCTCCTCGCGCGTGAGGGCGCGCGCGGTCTCACGAAGGACCGGGTGCCCGATGGTGGCGATTTTCCGGATGGCCATGGGCCGATCTTAGCGCGTCCTCAGAGCCAACGCCGATGCCGGAACCACGCGAGGATCACGACCGCCGTCGTCGCCATGAGACCGAGCGCGTAGGGGTAGCCCGCGTGCCACTCGAGCTCGGGCATGACCTTGAAATTCATGCCGTACACGCCGGCGATGAAGGTGAGCGGGAGCATCACCGTCGACATCAAGGTGAGCGTCTTCATGATCTCGTTCAGTCGATTCGACTGCACGCTCAAGTACGCCTCGATGGCGCCCGAGAGAAGATCGCGATGCCCCTCCACGAGGTCGGTGACGCGCGCGAAGTGGTCGAAGACGTCGCGGAAGAAGTGCGCCGCCTCCGGGGGGATCTCGTCGAACTCCACGCGCGAGAGTCGGAGGAGGATCTCGCGCTGGTAGATCGTCGAGCGACGCAGCGCGAGCAGCGTGCGCTTGAACGCCAGCATGCGCGACATGACCGCTTGCCCGCCGGGCGTGCCGGCTTTGGCCATCACATCGTCCTCGATCTGCTCGATGGTGGTGTCGAACTCCTCGAGCACCGGGAGGTAGTGATCGACGAGGTGATCGAGCACGTCGTGCATGACCCACGCCGGCCCCTTCTTGAGGAGCTTCGCCGAGCGCATCACGTCTTCGCGCGCGGCCTTCACCGCGCGGCAGTCGTGGTGATGCGTGAGGAGAAAGCGCGCGCCGAGCACGAGATCGATCTCTTCGACGTCGAAGTGGTCCGACTTGGCGTCGGGGCTCACGCCGTGGACGAGCACGAAGAGGTAGTCGTCGAAGTCTTCGATCTTGGGGAGGGCGCGATCGGCCCAGATGTCCTCGATGACCAGCGGGTGGAGCTTGAAGGTCACCGTGAGCGCGTGGGCAGCCTCTTCACACTCGGGCCCGAGGTCGACCCAGACCGTGGCCCCTTCGCCGTAACGGGTGGCGAGCTCGTCCCAGCTCGTCGTCTCGCCTACGTCCGCGCCGCCCATGCCGGGGGCGAAGAACGCGTGCATCTCACCGCTTCTCGGCGAGGATGAGCGTGCGCGGGGCTTCGTTGCCGAAGAAGACCCCCGGCGTGGCCATGCGGCCGCTCACCTCGACCACGCGGAAGCCCTGGTCGTGGAGGATCTTCCCGAGCTCGTGGAGCGAGTAGAGGCGGATCGAGTACTCGATCTCCTTCGACCGGCCGTCGTCCATCATCATGGTGCGCTTCACACGCATACGGCTGGTGATGAAGTCGACCTGCATCTCGTCCATGCAGATGCAGCCGTCACCCTCGAACCAACAGAGCGAAGGCGACTGCTTGATGACGTAGTCGCGGTTGGCGACGTCGAGCAGGAACTGCCCGCCCAAGCGGAGCGCCTTGTGCACGCGAGCGACGACCTGCGAGTTTCGCTCTTCTTCGAAGAAGCCGAAGCTCGTGTTCCAGCAGTAGACGCCGTCGAAGGTCTCTTCGAAGGTCATCTCGCGCATGTCGCCTTGCACGAAGTTGATCTTCTGATCGCGCTCCTGCGCCTCCTCGGCGGCGCGCGCCAGCATCGGCAAGCTCAAGTCGAAGCCGACGACTTGGTAGCCGCGCCGCGTGAGCTCGATGGCGTGACGGCCGGTGCCGCAGGCGAGGTCGAGGAGCATCGCCCCCTTGGCCACGCCCAGGCTCTCTTCGATGAAGTCACACTCGCCGCCGATTTGCGGGTCGGTGATCTTCGCCATCGTGCGGAGAAAATCGTCGTTGAAGAGCTCTTCCCACCACGGGCGCGCGCGCTTGCGTGCGGCCGCCGCTTCGTTCATCGGCGGGGGCGCGAGCGGGCTCGCGGCAGGCGTCGCGCCGCCGCGGAGCGCCGCGTGTTGGCCACTCGGCGATCCCGACTCGCCGCGCGCCGTGGCGGCGAGGTTCGGCGAAGAGGACATGCCGATCGGCGCGGCCGCCGGGGGGAAGGATCTTCGCACCGGGCTCGCGGCCGGAGCCGCGGCCGCCGCAGTCGCCACCGGCAGCGGTGCGGGCGTCGTCGCCACCTCGGCGCGAGGCGCGGGCTCTTGCGCGATGACCTCGGGATCGGACGAAGGGGCCGGCTCCTCTTCTTCGTCGACGGGGATGTCGACCGATTCGTCGTCGGGGGGCGGGCGCACCGCCGCGAGCATCGCCGCGCTCTCGGCCTCGTCCATCTCTTCGGCGTCGACAGCCTCGGACGATGCCAGCTGCGGCGCCGAAGGCGGCGGCGGCTCCGACGAGGTCACCGGGATCATCTCGGTGTCGGGGACCTCGGGGATGCTCCCCACCGCAGCGCGCGGTTGCGTCTTGTCCGGATCGAGATCTTGTTCCACCGCCGGCGCGTGAGGAGCGGGCGGTTGCGGCAGAGCGCCGGCAGCGGCAGCGGCGCGCGCGTTGGGCGCCGCGGGATTCGTCGGCGGCGCGGCCGGCGTGGTGGGCGCGGTCGGCAGGCTGGGGAGCGCGGAGCTCGCCCCTTGCGGCGCGGGGGCCGTCGGGAGGCTCGGCATGCGCGGCGCCGAGGGGACGACACGCGGCGTGACCGCGGCGTCGGACGTCGGCGGGTTGATGGTGATGATGCGCGCGGGGGCGATGGGCTCGTTGGCAGCGGGCGGCGCCGACGCCACCTTGGGGGGCGCGCTGCGCGGACGACTCACCTCGTCGTCGGGAATGCGGAGCGACATGCGCGGCTTCGGCCGGCGGCTCAGCGGGGCCGAATCGACGCCGTCCTTCGGCGGCGCGCCTTGCGAAGGGGCGGCCTCTTCGACCGACACCTCGATGTCGTCGGCCGCGGACTTGGCGGCTCGGAGCTCGTCGCTCACGGCGTCCTCCAAGTCGTCATGACGAAGCCCCGTTCGTCGGTCGCACGAGCGCTTCGCCGTAGCGGATCGGCCCTTCCTCGACGGCGAAGCGGCCCATCGCCTGCTTCTCGAGGAACACCACCGCCGTGGAGCCGAGGTGGAACATGCCGAGCTCTTCGCCGCGCGCGAGCTCGAGCCCCGGGCGGTGCTCGCCCAAGGGGACGTCGCGGGCGTCGATGCCGCTCACGGTGATGCGACCGACGACGATCGCCGCGACCATCACCACGGTGACGCGACCGAAGCCGGACTCCTTGGGCGCGTCGATCGCCAAGGCCACGCGACGGTTCCGCGCGAAGAGGTTCGGCACGTGGCGGACGCCGATGGCGTTGACCGGGTAGTAGTCGCCGGGCATCGAGCGAACGACCGCGAGCTTGCCGTCCACCGGCGCGTGCACGCGGTGGTAGTCGCGCGGCGAGAGGTAGATCACGCAGCCGGCGCCGCCTTCGTAGCGCGCGGCGTCGCTCGCGTCGCCCACGAGCTCTTCGACGCTGTATGGGCGCCCTTTCACCGTGAACGTGCCGTCCTTCGTGACCTCGCCCATCGACTCGACGCGTCCGTCGGCGGGGCTCACGATGGTGCGCGCCGCGGTGTCGACGGGACGAGCGCCGTCGCGCAGACCGCGCGTGAAGAACTCGTCGAAGTTGGACCAGCCTCCGCTCTCGCGGCACTCGTCGAGCGCGACGTCGTAGAAGCGCGAGTAGAGCCCGACGACCGCGCGACCGACAGGCGCGGGCCAACGATGATCTGCGAGCCTACCCATTGCGCGACTGACGCCCGCCCGCGGGAGGACTCGCAAGAGCTGTGCGGTGGCGAACGTGATGGCACGCATCAGGCGATGCACGGGTGGATGCGCCCTCACGAGCGAGAACCGCGCTGGCATCGATGCTACCTGTCGCCCAAGAGCGCGGTCAAATGGCTCTTTTTGGCGCGTAGCCGCCGACGCAGCCGAAGGCCGCTTCCATGCCTGCTCGCCGCCCCCGCGTTACGCCCGCGTCAGACCCGCATCCAGCCCGTGTCAGGGGCGCGGCTGGCCTCGTCTCGCGCTCGTCTGGCCTCGTCTGGCCCTTTGGGGGGGCGCGACGGGCCGGCGGCACGCGGAGCGGTCATTCGCTGGGATCGAGCCCCGTGGTCCAGCCGCGAGCCGCCTCGCAAAGGAGGCGTGACGCTTCTCCGAGTGTCGGCGGGGGGGTCGCGCCTGGGGGCGCCGGAGCCATGACGCCCTGCGGCGGAGTGAGGTCCTCGCAGGCCGCCTCGACGTCGAACGGATCGGCCGCGACCGCCTCCACGAAATCGCCTCCGCCGTCGCTCCCCGCCCCCCGGGCGAGCACGCCGCGAAGGGCCCACCACGGCGCAAACGAAGCCACGACCTCCTTGGGATCGGTGACTTGGGCCGACGCCTCCTTCGGCCGACCGAGCTGGGCGAGGATCTTCCCCCGAAGCGCTTGGAGGCTGGGGTCGTCGGCGGCGACGTCTTTCGTTCCCCCCTTCCCCTTCAAGTGGTCGACCTCGACGAGCGCTTCTTGAAGGTGACCTCGCGACGCGAGGAGCTCGGCCAAGCGAACACGCTCACGAAGCTCCTTCACGTTGGGCGGCTCGGTCCCGAGACCGAAGGCCGAAGGGAGCGCCTCGTGGTGCTCGGCGGCGAGGGCCGCGCGCCATCGTCCGTCCCACTGCTTCAAATCGCTCCCGCTCGCTTCGCGGAGCGCTTCGTCCACGTTCTTCCCTTGGCGGAGCAGCAGGAACAGGTGCGGAAGCGCATCGGGCGGACCACTCGTGACATAGAAACGCACAAAGCTCGTGACCTCGGCGAACGCCACCATCGCCGCGTCGGCGCTGGGCAGCATCGCGATCGACGGACCGAGCTTGTCGAGCGCGAGATCGAGCTTCATCTCGATGCCGCGGCTCACGACCGAATCGACCGGCGGGCGATCATCGAACGGTCCCGGCTCGCGCCACCGCACCTCTTCGCGCTTCGCCACCCCTTCTTGCAGCCACAAAGGCGCGCGGTCCTGGCTCGCGCGCGTCACCGCCAAGTGGGTGAGCTCGTGGGCGACGGTGTCACGCCAGCTGTAGCCGTGGCGGCTCGCGCGCGGCGAGAGCAAGGTGACGCGTCCCCACTTGGCGACGGCCACCGTGCCGGTGGTCTGCGCCGACTCGTAGGGGAGGCCGGTCATCGCGCTGAGCGAGAGGAGGTCGCGCACGACCACCACGCGCGTCGGCTTGGGCCACGTGACGCCGAGATCGCGCGTGAGCGCATCGCGCGCTTTGACGATGGTCTCGGTGAGGAGCGGCGTGAGCGCGCGATCGGCCTCGTCCTGGTAACGAATCTCGACGTTGGTCGCGGCGTCGTGATCGACGACCGTCGCCGCAGTGACGCGCGCGCATCCGCGGGCGATGTCGGCGAGGCTCTCGCCCTGCTCGGTCTTGGCGAGATCGGGGCGGGCGAGGATGGTCGCTGCGCCGTCGCAGTCCTCCTCGTAGAGGGCGAGGCGACCTCGCTCGATGGCGACGGCGGGGTCCTCGGGATCGCCGGCGGCGAGCTCTTTTCTCGCTTCGTCGAAGTCGAGACCGAGCGTCAAGAGCTCGGCGCGCGCCGCGTGCTCTGCGGAAGGCGTGAGCGGCGTGTCGGCGCGCACCGCCGCCGCGAACGAGAGGAGCGCGAGGCTCGCGGCGAACGCGAGACGGGCAAGAGGCCTCGTGCGAAAGGCGCGCGCGCTCATCGGAGGAGCCCTTCTGCGTAGCGACGGATGGCGTCCTTGTGGAGACCGCTCGAAGGCTGACCGAGCCCCTTGATGACGCGCCGCCGGAACTCCTCGGGCCCCTTGTGGGCGTTGGCATCGGGAATGTCCGCGTGATCGAGCGAGGGATCGCCGTTCTCGCCGTCGCCGCCACGGTCCCCTTCCCCTTCGCTCCCGAGCGCCTGCTTGGCCATCTCCAGCATGCGCTGCGCCTCGCGTTGGCGATCGAGACCGCGCTCGGCGTCGCCGTGCTTCAGCGCCTGGGCCGCTTCGCGCGCGGCCTTCTCCGCCGCGTCGAGCGAGTCGAGCGCCGGCGCGGGGAGCGTGCCTTGCGCGCGCCCCTTGTCTCCGATGTCGTGAGACCGCTCGGCCATCTTGTCCTCTTCTTCGCCCCCTTGCGCGAGCTGCGACGACGCGCGCTCGGCGGCGCGCTTTCGGAGCTCGGCGAGCTTCTCTTCCGACCAGGCCACCTCGGGCTCGAGCTTCTTCCGCGCTTCGTCGATGCGCCTCTCCGCGTCGGTGGGCTCGCCGGGGTTCTGCGACCACGTCGACCAGCGCTCGCGCGAGGCGATGCGTTTCGCTTCGTCGAGCGCTTGGAGTGCGTTGTGTCCGCTCTGCACCGCGTCCGAAGGGTTCCCCTGTTCGAGCGAGCGCGCCATTTGCTCGCCGTGCTCGCGCGCCGCCGCCCCCTTGCTCGTCCACGAGTCGCTGCCGCCGCCCACGCTGGGGAGCTTGTCGGTCGCGGAGCGCACCGCCGCGGCGTGCTTCTTCGCGTCCTCGGTGAGCGACTTCACCTCTTCGTCGCTCGCCGCGCCGCTCAACGCTTGCTCGATCTTTCCGATTTGCCCCGCGTGATCCTGCGCGAGCCGCTCGATGTCCTGCGCCGCCTCGTTGAAGGCGCGCTCGGCGTCGTCTTCGCCTTCGCCGCCTTCGGTGGGTGTGCCGCGCCCGCCACCGGACTCGCCGCCGCCGCGCCCCGAGCGCCCCTTCGAGCCGAACGACGGATCGGGCTGGCGAAGACGCGCGGCCAGGTCGCGCGCCGCGAGCTCGGCGTGGGGGAGATCCTCGCCTTGGCGGGCGCGCCCCACGCGGGCGACGTCGGCGACGACGATCTCGCCGATGTCGTGGCCGAGCGTGCCGAGGCGTGTGAGCGTGCGCGCGCCACCACCGAGGACGATGACGGCGGCGTCGGCGCGGGCCACGCCGCGCTCGGTCTCGTCGTTCGCGTGGGCGGGCTTGGGAGCGCCGGCGGCCGCGGGCGGATCGCCGTGCTGGATCTGGGTGACACCGAGCACGAGGTCGTCGGCGACGTCGGCGAGCTGCCGCGCCACGTCGTGGCCGTCGCGTTGTCCCAGGCCGCGGATCATCGCGTCCACGACGAGGACCATGCGCTCGGTGGCCTTGACCGTCGCCACGTGGGTCGCAGTCCCCGGCGCGTGGACCTCGGCGTCGACGGCGGTGCGGAGCTTTCGCATCTGCCCGCGAAGGAGCGCGGCCAGCCGCGCGGGGACGCGCACGCCGGCGTACGCGCCGCTCAAGGTCGCGTCGAGGAGATCGGCGTTCTCGTCGGCGCCGTGAACGAGCTCGACGATGAACGAGCGGCGATCCTTCGCCGCCGCCGGCGGATCGTGGCTCATACGCGAGGCCAGCGTGTCGACGAGCGCGTCGCGGAGCTTGCGAAGGGCGTCCATCCGCCGCGCCTCGGGCTCGCCGACGTCGGGCGGGATCAGCGTGATCGCTGCGCTCGCGCCCCATTTTGGACCGGTGATGGGGTCGTTGTCCTTGGCCTCGACCCGCACCTCGACCGGCGCGTGGCTCTTCTTCAAGAACGCGTCGTTCGCACGGAGCACATGACCGCCGCGATCGACGCGCGTCTCGCCGTCGAGACGCGCGAGCACGCGGCGCTCTTCGCGCGGCCCGGAGCGAAGCACGAGGTGCACCTCGCGGAGCCCGTGGTCGTCGGTCGCTTCGTAGCGGATGGGGATCTCGCTCGGCGCGGCTTCTTCCCCCTTCGAGGGATCGCCGGCGAGGAGGATCTTCTTCGGCGCGCCCTCGAGCTTCACCTCGGGGACGGCGTCGGGGATCGACGTGACCTTGGTGACGTCGGGCTCTTCGATCACCACGTCCCCGAAGCGGGCGACGACGCGCAAGGTGACGCTCTCGGCGAGCGGCCATCGCGCGACCATCTTCCCCGAGCCGTCGTCGACGAAGGGGACCTCGCTGGCGCCGTCGGTGAGGAGCAAGCGCCGGCCACTGTGCGTCGGTTGTCCGCGAAACGTGAGCAGCGTGCCGCGCGGGAGCTCGAGCTCGCCGAACATCCCCTCGCGTCGCTCTTCTTCGTGCAGGTACTCCGGCGGCCGCGCGTGCAGCTCGGGCTCGGAGAGCCACACCATGGCCATGGGCGCCGAGCCTCCGTGCGCCAAGAGCACGTCGCCGCCTTCGAGGATCCCCCACGGGTTCGTCGCCGAGACGACGAGCGTCAGCGCCGCCAGCACGACGGCCAGGGTCGCGAAGCGAAGCGCCGTGCGCGAGGCGCCGCGCGCTACTTGATCGACCGGGAGCGCCGCGAGCGCGCGATCGACGTGGAGGCGCGAGAGCTCGCCCGAGGTGCCGCCGCTCTTCGCCTCTCCTTCTTCGTCGAGGAGGCTCAAGGCGCGGAGCGCACGCGCGGCGCGCTCGGGATCGACCTTGCTCGCGACCCGATCGATGACACGCCCCGGATCGCCCCACACCTCGGCTTCGCGACGCCGCAAGAGGGCGAGCGCGCCGAAGGTCACGGCGAAGGCGACCCCCGCGAGGACCCGCGCGCGCGTCGTCCCCGTGCGCGCGAGGAGCAGGCCGAGGGCCACGACGAGCGCCACGGCCGCCGAGGCCGAGCGTCGAACCGGCGTGCGCACCGCCTCCCGCCACGCGTCGGCGAGCGGTCGAAGCTTGGCGAGATGGCGGCCCGCGGCGGGGGCCGCCGACGTGGCACCGCGCTTCTTGCGTCCCCGCGTCACCCCCAAAGAAGTAGCACAAGGACCGCGCCGCCGAGGGGGGGCGCGCGCCTCGGGGGACGGCGGGCGAAGGTCAGTTGTTCTCGGCGCCGGACGCGAGCCAGGTCTTGATGTCGCTCGCCGCTTGCGCGTTCGCCTTGCGGTTGTCGTCGGGCATCGTGCCGCGCGAGTTGAACCACACGAGCGGGCTCGAGGAGCCGGCGATGGGCGACTTCTCCTTGAGCGACGTGCTCACGAGCTGCGAGTCGATGAGCCCCTGGTAACAGGTGTCCTTCGTGGTGCCGCACTTGAAGCCGCCGCGCGACGCAGCGTGGCAGCCGGCGTTGCTGCAGTGCCCGGGGGTGCCGGGGGCAAAGTACGCCGCGTAGACGCTCGACCAGGTCGGGCCGGTGGCCGCGTCGTCCCCCGTTCCTCCGCCGCCGGCGTCGTCTCCCGTTCCGCCGCCGTTGTCGGGCGTGGTGGACGACGAAGAACACGCGGCGAGCGCGACGAGCGCGATCATTCCCAAGCTGGCGAAGAGGGGGCGGCGGTGCATGGCGCGATGGTTTGCCACATCGGCGTCACAACTCAAGGGCGTACGCGCCGCGCTGCGTGTCGGAAGGTTACGGAGGGGGCGCCGACGAAGCCGAGGCGGCCGGGGCGCCAGGCGCCGGCGGGAACGGGAAGGCCGTCGGAAATGCCGTGGGAAAGCCGCTCGGCATGGGAAAGGCGCTGGGAAATCCCGAGGGGAACGCCGAAGGGAACGGCAGCGTGGGCACCGTGTCGGTGGGCGCCGCGGTGCCGCCGCCCGACGGGCGCGGACGAGCGGTCGCTGGTGGCGTCGCCGTGCCGGTCAGCGGGTTCAGCGGCGCGACGCTGGTGTCGGTGGCGGCCGTCTGGGCGGCCGTCGTCGTCGCGGTGGCAGGCGTCGTCGGGGGGATCGTGGCCTGCGTCGTC
The DNA here is from genome assembly GCA_964531795.1 of uncultured Polyangiaceae bacterium. Taxonomy (GTDB): domain Bacteria; phylum Myxococcota_A; class Polyangia; order Polyangiales; family Polyangiaceae; genus CAZHHD01. The sequence goes on from CAZHHD010000023.1 coordinate 120,182, forward strand.
GCCGCCGTCGGGGTGCCTCCCCCCTCTTGCGCGACCCCGGCCACGTACGCGATCGCGGCGCCCACGCCGAGGAGCACCGGGAGAATCAAAAGGAGCCACATGCCGCGTCCGCGCCGTCGCACCGGCGGCGCCTCGGTGTACGCGTCGGGAAGCGACGGCATCGCCTGCTGCATCGGCTGCATCGACGGCATCGGCGCCGCTTGGACCGCGCCGACCGCGGTGCCGCCCGCGGGGCCCGGCCCGGTGCCGTAGAACCTGGGGTCCTGAGGCGGCATCGGCCCCACCGAGCGCGCGTCGTTCACCGGGGCGAACACCGCGTCGATCGGCGCTCCGAGCACGGTGCTCCCCGGGCCCGCCGCCGCCAGGTCGTGCGCCGTCCCGCGAGGCGGCACCGGCGCGACCGAAGCGGCCTGGGCGATCGGACGCGTGGCGACGCGCTTGCCGTCCGAGGCGACGGGCGCCCCCTCGAGCGCGAGGCGCATCTCGGTGGCGCTGGCGAAGCGGAGCTCGGGCCGCGCGGCCATGGCCCTGTGCACGAGGCCGGCGATTTCGCGCGGGACCTGCGGCGCAGCGTGCACGAGCGGCTTCACTTCGCCGCGCTCGACCTTGGTCGCGATGATGCGTGCATCTTCCCCGGAAACGGGGCGCTCACCGGCGATCATCTCGTAGAGCATGACGCCGACGGCGTAGACGTCGGAGCGCGCGTCGGCGCGGTCGGCGCCATAGGCCTGCTCGGGGGCCATGTACTCGGCCGTTCCCATCACCACGCCGGCCACGGTGAGGCTCTTGGCCGAAGGATCGGTGCTCTTCAACTTCGCGATGCCGAAGTCGATGAGCTTGAGCACCGGCTTCCCCGACAAGAAGGTGACGAAGACGTTCTCCGGTTTGAGGTCGCGGTGCACCACGCCGAGCGCGTGCGCCGCTTCGAGCGCGGTGAGGATCTGCTTCGTGTAGTCGACGGCGGTGGGGATGGGGAGGCGACGATCCCGCTCGAGCACCGAGGAGAGCGGCTGCCCCTCGAGCAGATCCATGACGATGTACGCCGTCCCCTCGGGGGTGCGGTCGACGTCGGAGACGTGGACGACGTGCGGGCTCTTGATCTGCGCCGACACCTTCGCCTCCTGGAGGAAGCGATCGACGAGCCCCGGCCGACGCGCGAGATCGGGATGCAGCACCTTGATGGCGACGCGCGTGCCGAGAAGCTCGTGCTGCGCCTCGTAGACGGAGCCCATCCCCCCGTCGCCGAGGAGGCGGAGGAGGCGGTACTTGCCGCTGATCACCGAGCCGACGCCGATCACGAAGGTTCACCCAAGGTGCCCCAAGGTACCCGCGGATGCCGCGTTGCGCCATGCGTTGACGCTTGCCCGAGACGCAAAAGTGAAGGAAACCGGGGCGCATGGAGACGCGCTCGACGATCCTCGGCGTAGGCCATTACGTGCCCACCAAGGTGGTGACCAACCACGACCTCGCGAAGATGATGACGACCTCGGACGAGTGGATCGTCCAGCGAAGCGGCATCAAGGAGCGGCGGTTCATCGAGCACACCGGCATCGGCGCGAGCGATCTCGCGGTGCACGCCTCGAAGATGGCGCTCGAGCACGCGGGGCTCGAGGCGAAGGACATCGACGCGATCATCTTCGCCACCCTCTCGCCCGACTTCACGTTCCCCGGCTCGGGGGTTCTCCTCGGCGACAAGCTCGGCCTCCCCGGGGTGCCCGCGCTCGACGTGCGAAACCAATGCTCGGGGTTCCTCTACGGCCTCTCGATCGCCGACGCGTGGATCCGCGCGGGCGTGTACAAGCACGTGCTGCTCGTCGGAGCCGAGGTGCACTCGACGGGGATCGAGCTCGCCGATCGCGGGCGCGACGTGGCGGTGCTCTTCGGCGACGGCGCCGGTGCGGCGGTCATCGGACGCGCGACCGACGAGGGCCAAGGCATCAAGGCGCTCGAGCTCCACGCCGATGGATCGGGGGCGAAGGATCTATGGGTCGAAGCGCCGGCGAGCGCGTACATCCCGCGCATCACGCACGAGCTCATCGACGAGGGGCGTCACTACCCGAAGATGATCGGCAAGCACGTCTTCCGCTGGGCGACCGACAAGATGCCGGAGGTGGCGAAGTCGGTGCTCGACAAGGCGGGGGTGACGGTCGAGACGCTCGACCTCTTCGTGCCGCACCAAGCGAACATGCGCATCAATCAGTTCGTGTGCATGAAGCTCGGCATCCCCGAAGAGAAGACCGTGCACAACATCGAGAAGTACGGGAACACCACCGCCGCGACGATCCCCCTCGGCCTCAGCGAGGCCTGGCGCGAGGGGCGCTGCAAGCGCGGATCGACCGTGCTCATGGCCGCGTTCGGCAGCGGCTACACGTGGGCCGGCGCGGTGATCACGCTGTAGCTCGTCCGCCGACAACTCGGTTGGCGCGCCGCCAACTCGACGTGAGTCGTTCCCTCGGATATTTGCAGGTTGCACGCGAGCGATCGGGTCGAGCATGCATCGTGCAACGGCGTGCGGCATGGCTCTCACGGTCCGCGTCACGGTCGCAGCTCTCATGGTGCTTGGTGGATCGACATCGTGCGGCGCGCCCCCACTCGACGCCCACGAGGACGAGCCGCCGTGCTTCCTCGTGTGCGACGGCGTCGGCGAGGGGGGCGGCGTGCGCTGGTTCTCCTGCACATGGCGGCGGACCCCGTTTCCAGGAACTGAGTGCGCGGCCCCGAAGACGCCCTACGCCGCTTCGGGCAGCGGCTCTTCCTTCTGACGAAGCAGCTCCCCCACCGTCTCGGCGTCTTCGATCGACGCGAGCACCGGCGCGAGGACCGCGTCGTCGCGCTGCGCGTCGAACGCGCCGCTCGGCGCGAGGGCGCGCGCTTGCGGCCCGTCGAGCACGAGGAACACGTCTTGGAGCTCGCGCCCGCCGCCCGCGCCCAGCTTGCGGACGAAGACCGGCGCGCTGATGACGTACGCGATGCGTGAGCGATCGAGGTGGAGCTCCTCGGGACCGCGGCGGATCAAGACGCGGCGATCAGTGACGAAGTAGCGCGTGACGCGCGCGAGTCGCGCTGGACGTAGACACGCCGCGTAGCCGACCCCCGCCGCCACCGCGACGAGGACCAGCGCACCGATGGCGACCGCCGACACGAGCACCACGGCCGCCGCGGGCGAGAGCGCGTGGAGGCGAAGCACGCGAAGGATGGAAGGGACCGCGCGCAGCACCATGCGCGCCGCCATCACCGCGAGGAGCGCGGCGACGCACGCCGTCAGGGCGCGACGCATCGTCCACGGCGAAGCGAGCGGGATCCCACTCCAGAGGACGCGCTCTCCAGGATCGAGCCGCTGCGCCAGCGGGCGATGGCCGTCGCCGCAGGGTGCGGTGGGGGTGACGCCGCGCACGATGGCCCACAGACGGTCGGGCGCGGTCACGCCCGAGAGCGTGAGCTTGAGCGTGCGCCTCAGCGCGCCGGTGGGGACGGCGCGCACGAGGACCAAGTCCCCGGCGTCGCGCTCGCGGGCGTCCCAGCGAATGTGCGCGTAGCTGATGGCGCGACGATCGATGGTGCGACGCAGGCGGCCGCGCCGCCAGATGACGTGCTTCTCGGTGATGAGGTACTCGACCTTGCTCTGCCACACGATGGGGAGGCGAAAGGCGCCGAGCGCCAAGGTGGCGCACCAGGCAGCGAAGAAGACGAGCGAGCCGACCGACGCGTGCAGCGCGGTCCCCACGAGGACGGCGAAGCACAGCGAGACGACGGTCATGGTGATCGCCAGCCAGCCGACGAGACGATACAGCGGCGGGACCGCGAAGAACCGCGGGCGGCCCGACCAGACGATCCTCTCGCCGAACAGCGAATCGCGATCCATGGGCCTCTCTCGCCTCGTACGCCTCCCTTAACCGTGCGTCCCTTCGGGGCGTGTGTCCAGGGAGGGGGCGGCGATCCCCGAGGCGCGGAGGTGGGACGCCGGATCTAGCGAGCTTCTTGGGTCAAACGGGGAGCGGGCGGGCCACGTTCCTCGTGGGGACGCCGCGGCGCTGCGCCTCGCCCACGAGGCTGGAGCACAGATCGGCGAAGGAGAGGCCGGCGGCGGCGGCCGCTTCCGGATAGAGGCTCGTGGCGGTGAAGCCGGGCAGGGTGTTCACCTCGAGCACGATGCACGCCGCGGGGTCGCCTTCGTCGCCGACGATCATGTCCACGCGGGAGAGGTCGCGGCAACCGAGCGCGCGGTGGGCGCGCACGGCGAGGTCACGTACGCGCGCCGTGAGCTCGTCGCCGAGCTCGGCCGGGCACACGTGGACGCTCCGCCCCGGCGCGTAGCGCGCTTCGTACGTGTAGAATGCATCCTTCGGAGTCAGGATCTCGGTCGGAGGGAAGGCCCGCGCCTCGCCGCCCACGTGGAGCACGCCGCACGTGACCTCGCGGCCGCGCGCGAAGTGCTCGAGGAGGGCGACCTCGTCGATGGCCCACACGGCGTCGACGGCGCGAGCGATCTCCTCCTCGCTCGCCGCCTCGTCGAGGCGCGCCACCGCCACCGCCGAGCCGTTGGCCGCCGGCTTCACCACGAGGCGCGCGCCCACCTCACGACGCGCACGACGGGCGACGTCGAGCGACGTCGCTTCGCTTTGGCCTCGCGGCGCGGCGAGGCCGCGCGCCACCGGGATCCCTTCGAGCGCGAACACGCGACGCGCGAGGGGCTTGTTCATGGCCAGCGCGCTCGCGAGCACCGCCGAGCCTACGTAAGGAAGCTCGAGCACTTCGAGGAGCCCTTGGAGCGATCCGTCCTCGCCCACCGCGCCGTGCACGACGGGGAACACGACGTCGTACCCGCCCGTGCGGAGCGACTCGGAGAGGAACGCGTCGAGCTCGAGGCGCACCGCGCTGTGCCCTGCTTGGACGAGCGCGCGCGCGACGCCGGCGGCCGAAGCGCGGCTCACCTCGGCCTCGGACGAAGGCCCTCCTTGAATCACGGCGACCGAAAGACGCGACATGGCTTCTTCTCGCTCCTTTGGGCTTGGGCGCGTCGACGACGCGCGAGGACTCACGAAGTCTTCGGCGGGCCGCCCGAGAGATCGATGAGCTCGATCGCGAGCGCCTGCGACATCTCGTAGATCTTGGGGTCGCGGTAGAACTCACCGAAGACGATGCGCCCGATGCCGGCGTTGGCGATCAAGCGAAAGCAGCTCCAGCAGGGCGAGGCCGTCACGTAGATCCCCGCGCCGTCGATGCGCGTGCCGTTCTTCGCCGCCTGCACGATGGCGTTGGCCTCGGCGTGGACGGTGCGCACGCAGTGGCCGTCTTCCATCAAGTGGCCGATCTCGTCGCAGTGCGGGAGGCCGCGAATCGAGCCGTTGTACCCGGTCGCGAGGATGCACTTGTCGCGGACGATGACGGCGCCCACGTGCTTGCGATCGCAGGTCGAGCGCGTCGCCACCTCGCGCGCGATGTTCATGAAGTACTCGTCCCACGAGGCTCGCTTGGGCGGAGAGACCATCGGCCTCTCGTTACCACCCTTCGGGGCGGCGCTGGAAGGGCGGCGCCAAATTCCACCCAGGGGGGCCCCGCCCGGCTATTCTCGTCCCATGGGTCGGGGCTCTCGCTTCTTCGCGCGCACCTTGGGTGCGGCCAGCGTCGTCTTCTTTTGCCTTGGTGGATTCGCCCACGCCGGCCCCAAAGAGGATCTCGAGAAGGCGGAGCAGCTCTACGGGAGCCTCAACTACGACGAGGCCAACAAGGTGGCGGTGAGCGTCACCAAGCAGCGCGGCCTGACGCACGATCAGCTCGTCCGCGCGTACCGCATCGCGGCAGTGACGCACGCGATCTTGGATCACGAAGATCCCTCGCGCGACGCCTTCATCATGCTCCTCACCTACGACGCGGATTTTCAGGCCGATCCGAACTTGGGCCCGAAGGTCACGACCCCCTTCTTCGAGGCGCGCGGCTTTTGGCGTAGCCAGTCGCAGAAGCCGGGCATCGATGCCACGGCGAGCGTGAAGGCGCGCGAAGGGGGGACGATCCGCATCGTGGTCCGCGATCCTTCGCACATCGTGAAGAAGGCGCAGGCCGGCTACCGCTGGGGCGCGACGGGCGAGTTCAAGACGCGCCCCATCTCGGCGGGTGACCCCACGACGCTCGAGGTGCCCGCCGCCCCGCCGGGGACGACGCGCCTCGATTACTTCGTGCAGGCCAACGACGACAAAGACAACGTGGTGCTCGAGAGCGGCAACCCGCAGACGCCGAAGACCGTGACGGTGGAGACCCCTCCGCCGGTCGTGGCCGGTGGCGGCGGCGAGAAGCCGAGCAAGGGCGGCTTCGTCGGCAGCGCGGGCTTCTGGGGGATCTTGGCGGGCGTCGCCGTCGTGGGCGGCGGCGCAGCGATCTTCGCCGTCACTCGCCCGAAGGACGAGCCGAGCACCGTGAGCCTGAGCCCCGCCTTGAAGTGCGGCGGCGATCGCTGCAACTAGGCCACCGGTCACCCTTGTGGGGAGCTTGCGCTCCCCCTCGCTCGGTCGCTGACGCTCCCTTCGCGATCCTC
>CAZHHD010000024.1:0-83278 GCA_964531795.1 uncultured Polyangiaceae bacterium
TGGACACCATCTTCTCCCCCGTAGGGTTGGTGTCCACCAAGACGGATCAAGCCCAGATCCAGAGCCAGGCCCGGTACCGTGCAGCGCTGCGCGACGGCCACTTCGGGGAACTGCTCGTCGGGCGACACAAAGCTATCGAAGGGCGACACGTGTTCGCCGCGATTCAATCGTTGCATCAGAAGCGACTCGCGACCCTTCCGCCGGACGCCTACGACGTCGTCGTCATCGACGAGTTTCACCACGCCGCAGCGGATTCGTACGAAGCGTTGCTTCAGCACCTGAGACCCAAGGTGCTGCTCGGCCTCACGGCCACGCCGGAGCGCGCCGACGGACGCTCGGTGCTCGGCTGGTTTGATGGCCGCATCGCCGCCGAGCTGCGGCTCTGGGACGCGCTGGACCTCGGCCTGGTCGCACCGTTTCAGTACTTCGGGATCCACGATGGGACGGATCTCTCGACGGTCGACTTCGCGAGCGGTCGCTACGACGTGGCGAGTCTCGAGAAGATCTACACGGCCGACCACGTGCGCGCGAACGCGGTTCTGCGCGCCGTGGTCGAAAAAGTGCAGGACCCACTCGCCATGCGCGCGCTCGGCTTCTGCGTTTCCGTCGCACACGCCGAGTTCATGGCGAAGTTCTTCTCCGAGAAGGGCATCCCGGCTGTCGCGGTCCACGCCGAGACGCCGGACGCGGACCGCGCGCGTGCCCTCGAAGAGCTTCGGGCCGGGACCGTGAAGGTCATCTTCGCCAAAGATCTCTTCAATGAGGGGGTCGACATTCCCGCCATCGATACCGTGCTCTTCCTAAGACCCACGGAGAGCGCCACCACTTTTCTCCAGCAGCTTGGACGCGGTCTCCGTCTCGAGGACGACAAGACGTGTCTCACGGTGCTCGATTTCATCGGTAATGCGCACCGCAAGTTTCGATTTGCGGATCGCTTCAAGGCACTCTCGCGGGGTACCCGAGCGTCCGTGCGTGACGCGATCGAAGAAGGGTTTCCGCACCTCCCAGGCGGATGCGCGATCCGTCTCGATCGGGAGAGTCGCGAGATCGTGCTGGCGAACCTGCGAGGCGCTCTGACGAACGCGTGGAAGGAGATGGCCGAGGACCTTCGCGGCGTTGGAGACGTACCGCTGCCGAAGTTCCTCGAAGCAGCGGATCTCGAGCTCGAGGAGCTCTATTCGCGTCCAAGGCGGTCGTTCGTGGCGCTGCGCCACGCCGCGGGCTTTCTCCCAAGCGAAGTCGATTCAGAGCTGACGCGTGCGTTGCCGCGACTCCTCTACGTAGACGACGACACGCGCCTCGATAGGTGGCGAAACTGGCTTCGCGCTCCTAGGCCGCCTCAGGTCAACACGAGCGACCCCCTTCAGCTCATGCTCTTCGCGGCGCTCGGCTTTGTCCGACGTCCGGTGACGGAGATGGCCACCGCACTCGCCGAGGTGTGGGCCACACCGGGAGTCCGCGACGAGCTTGTCGCTCTGCTGGAACTACTCGCGGACCGACGTCGACGACCCACGCTGCCCCTCGAGGATCTGCCCTTTCGGATCCACGCTACCTACAGCCGAGACGAGGTCAGCGCGGGGCTGCGCCAGATCCGGAAGGGGAAGATCTTGCGGACGCAGGGTGGCGTCCTGAAGGTCGACGAGGTGCGCGCGGACATTCTCTACGTCGAGTTGGAGAAGGACCCCAGGCACTACACGCCGACGACGCTCTACGAAGACAGGTTCCTCAGCGCTGCGCTGTTCCAATGGGAATCGCAGTCACGAACGCGGGCGGACTCGGAGACCGGGCGGCGCTACCAAACGCACGCGTCAACCGGCTGGCGGATCCTTCTCTTCGTCCGACGGCGCGTCGAGGACGACCGAGGGTTCACGAGCCCGTACTTGTTCCTCGGCCCGGTCCGCTACGTGTCGCACGAGGGCGAGAAGCCGATGCGAGTCGTGTGGGAGCTCGAGCATCCGGCGCCGCCGGACTTCTATGCGGACGTGAAGATTGCGGCGGGGTGAGGAGCGGTGCCTGTCCGCACCCGAAGGTCATGCCGTGCGAGCGATCCGTTCCCCTTGATGTCGGCGGGAGCCTAGCGCTCGTCTGTCCAGCCAACGACGACGTCATCCTCGAGTTGCACTTTGAGGAGGTGTTTGCGTCCCTCCGGGCAGAACTTTAGCGTCTTCTTCACGGCAGTCTTGGTTACGCGTTCCGTCGCCGAATCGGGCGCGCCAAGCGCCTCCACGAGGGCGGTGAGCGACATGCCGCGCTTGATCTCTGCGCGTTGCCGAGCGGCCGGTGGCAACTGGGCCGGGTCTCGGTACGAGACGACCTCGGCAACGACGCGCGGCGGAGCGTCTAGGCGCTGCTTCGCTGCGAACGCCATGGCCGCGGTCATCTCTCCATCACCAACAGCGAAGAAACCCTTCGCATCGCCCCCGAACATGAAGGAGACGCCGTTCTCAGCATAGTTGAAGGCTGAAAGCTCGCGGAGCGGAAACTTGAATGAACCGCGCGTGATGAACCTGATGTTCGCGCTCGTGATGGCTAACGTCCCCGGAACCTGCATGAGGTGAGAATGCGTCTCCCATCGGCCACGCGAGCCGCCGGTGCGCACCGTCCAACCTTTCATGATTCGCACGCTGGAGCTGGACGTCGCGCGGACATACTCCTTTGTTTGAACCGTGTCGCAATAGGCGGCCTGACACGCGTAGTGGGCCACCTCTCCGGCGTCGAGGAAGACCCCCGGAAGGTCGACGCGCGGCAAGTGGCCGGCCATCACCTGGCCGAGCGCCTTCGCGCGATGAAGCGCAGGAACGAAGGCGCGACATGCGCGTCCGGAATGCCCAACTGTACTTGGTAGGCGCGGAGGCTCGCTTCTTCGTCGGGCGTGAGCACGCGATCGACGAGCGCGGCATTCATGTATGCGACCCACTGCCCGAGAGGACCCGCCAGCTTCGCCTTGCAGTCGCCGCAGACCGTGCCGAGGAGGACGAGGCCCCCGCAGTGTGAGCACGCCATTGGATCCGAGCCTAGAGGTCGCCTTCTCAAACGAAAAGAGTCCGCGCGAGGAAATCGCAGCCTCCTCGGGCGCCACTACTCCGGTCGCCGCTCAACCCTCTCCGGCGCGCCTCTTCGACACGGGAGAACGCGGCGCGACCTTCTTCGGCCCCGTTGCGAGCAACGAGAGCTGCGGATCTCTTGAGAGGAGTCGGTCCTCGGGGATTACCTGGTCCCAGAGGCCGAGGCACGGTCGCATGTGGTGGCGCGCTACCCAGCCGCCCGAACGCCCGCGGTCTCCGCCGCGAGCCCATCGACGACTGCGATCAGCGCCGCGTGGATCGACGACCACGGCTCGTTCAGGTTCAAGGTCGCGATCGAACACCGGCGCCCCGTAAGCGCAAACGTCGTCATCCGCGGCATCCGCTCCTCGTCGACGGCATAGAGAAGCACGCCCTCGACCGGGTCCTTCTCCTTGGCTGCCAAGTTGGAGACGTAAGAAGCGAGCTGGTACACGTCCTTCGCGCGCAACGTGGGACGACCACCGTGAGCTTGAACGAGCGGCTGCCCGTAGCACTTCGTCTCGATGACAGCGACCTGCCCGGGACGCCGCAAGACGATGTCCGTGTTCATCCTTGGGAGTAGCCCCTGGTCATCACCGGCAACGTCCCAAGGGACCTGGGGCGCAGTGACGGTCGGAAAGGTCCTCTGCTCGCGCTCCAAGAATGTCCGAACGAATGCCTGGAACAAGTGCCCCATTTCCTGCTCGTTGCCCGTGAACGAGTAGAAGGACCAATTTCCCGTCCGCTGGTCGAGGAGGACGGTTCGGAAGACTAACTCCGCAACGTGGAGCACGAAGCGGTAGCGGCGCACGTTCGAGTGAAGCTGTACGCGGCGAAAGTCTTGCAGTGTCAGCTCAACGTCGCTGACGGCGCCGAAGCCTCGGAGCACCCCGATCACCTCGTCACGGAGCGCGGACCCGAGCGACGACAATCGCGAGACGCGGCGGAGAGCAGCCTTCACCAAACGGTTGTGCAGAACGTCTTCCGAGAGATCGTCAAAGGCGCAATGGAGCACCCCTCGCCGGGGTAGCGCCCGCGCCAGCGAGACCGCAATGTTTGGCTTCCCGCGCGGCCGTCGAAGGTCATCGACCTCCTCCTGATACGCGCGGTCGAGGCCCTGCCGCAGGAGCCCGCGGCAGCACGCTGCCAGAACCCGCGCGAGAAGCTCTTCGGGCTTTCGACCACGGATCGCATCCACCTCGACCAGATCACGGGCCTCCAGGTGGCGCCACGCGTAGCAGAGCAAGTAGTAGATGTTCTCGACGCGTACCTGCAACGTCAGGCCTCGGCTCGCAGCGCCGCCAGAGCCTCGTCGACCCGTGAGGGGCTGTCGAACCAGTACTCTCGAAGGAGTGGCGCGACCTCGTACTCGATGATGCGCTCCAGCCAGGTCTCGTCGTGCAGATCGGCACGCTGGCAGAAGTAGCTGTGCCCAAGGCGAAAGCCGGCCCCCAAAGACGAGTCATTGGTAATGAGCTCGTTGAGAGCCGTCATCCGCTCGCGGATGCGCTTTCGGAGCCCTCCGTCGACTCCCATCCGCGTGAGCTCCGCCTCGAAGCGATCCGTGTGGAAAGCCGGCGCGAGGTCCGCGAAGCCGAAACGACGACGAAGAGCGTAGTCAACAAGCGCAAGGGATCGGTCCGCGGTATTCATGGTGCCGATGATGTGAAGATTCGGCGGCACGTGAAACTCGGGTTCGTCCTCGACCGAGTACGCCAACGTCACCGCGTCCGCGGGTCGCCTCTTGTCGGCCTCGATAAGGGAAAGGAGCTCGCCGAAGATCTTGCTGACGTTGCCGCGATTGATCTCGTCGATGATCAACACGTAGGGACTCGCCTGATCTTCGAGTGCGTCTTTGCAGAACCGCAGGAAGGGGCCGTCCTTCCGGGCAAAGCCTCCTTCCTCGACAGGTCGGAGGCCCTGGACGAAGTCTTCGTAGGAATACGAGGGGTGAAACTGCACGACGCACAGTTGCTCGGGCGCCTTCGCACGCAGCAAGAGATAGGCAAGTCGCCTGGCGACGAAGGTCTTCCCGACCCCGGGCGGCCCCTGAAGGATCAGGTTCTTCTTGTAGCGCAGCAACTCGACGAGCTCGGTCGTCTGCTCGCGACTGAGAAATAGGTCCGCCTCGGCGTCATCGAGCGAGTAGCCCGGGGGCGCCGGCTTCGGGGAATCGGGTGCACCGAGCTCGGGCTCGCTCTCAGGCGCGTCTCCCCCGCGCAGCGCCTTGCGAATGTCGCTCAGCAGGCCGGGATACTTTCCGATCTCGGTGAGCGTCTTCACCGTCAGCGACTTCTCCCGCGGTCGCCACTCGCCTTTGGCTCGCCACTCGACGTCACGTTGATGGGGCCAGAGTTTGCTGTCGGCGTCGTACCGGTACTCGGACTTGACCACGCCGTAGCCCACGATGAAGCGTCGGCCGCGCTTGACGTAGACGATGTCGCCCGGGCGCATCTCGTGCGCGAACTGCCAGCACGCGAGGCCAGCGTTCATGGGCTCGGTGTCGTCACCGCGGTCCGAGCGAATCTTCGCGCGGATCGCTTCAGGGGTCGGGAAGCCACGGAGGTCGCCTGTCTGCCAGCCGATCCCGATCACCCCCTGCTTGTAGGAGGCCTCCCACTGATCGGCGTTGGAGCCGAGAGCGATGAGCCAAACGCGCGCGCCGCTCGTGTCCTCCTCCTCTTCGCCGGGGACGTCGTTCTCCTGCGGACCTCGCCTGACCCAGCGCAGGAGGGACTCGAGCTCCCACGTCCCGATTCCGAGCGCGTCCCTGAGCTTCCCGAAGGCCGAGCGAAACGCGAGATAGTCGTCCCCAGCGTCTGGCTTGCGCTCGTAGAGGCCATCCGACGCGAGTGCATTGCGTGCCGACGTGTAATAGGCAGGCCATTCTTCCGGGTTCTGGATGTGCCAGAATGCGCTCGCGAAGAACCCCGCGCGCGATGGTACTGGGATGTTCACGTCGGGGCCGACGCGGCTTCGCTCGGATTCGAGAAACGAAGCGAACCGCCGGAGTGAGCCTGCTGCGGCAAGCTCGTTCGTTGGCTCCGGAAGGAGCGCGCGGATCTGCTCCTCGACCTTCGCGCGATCCGCGTTCTTCAAGAGCTGGTTCAGAACCATGGCTCCGCTCATCGCTCCAAACCCGAACGCTCCCCACTCCCCGCCGGGACGCGTCTTCTGATCGAAGGTCGCTCTGAGGTCTTCGAGGCTCGCTTCGTGCCCCAAGAAGGCTCGGATGAGCGCGCGCATCCCAGGAAGGATCGCGGTGCGCGACTTCGCAGCGTCTGCGCGCTGAGCCATCCACTCGGTGTCCGCGCGACAGGTCGCGAGCCGATCCCGCCAGAGGACCCCCTGGCGCTCGTCCTCGACCGAGGCGATTCGCTCAATCTCCTCCGCCGAGAGAGGCGTCGCGTGATCGCGAACGAAGGCGACACCCGCGGGCGTGAGCTGCCAAACGCCGCGGCTCGAGCTGATCGAAAGCCCAGCGCGCTTCAGCCTGTCCTGTGCCCAGCCGTTGCGATTCTTGTAGACGGGTTGTCCAGCCGCCAACAGCTCCTGCTTATCCGCGTCGGTCAGACCGAGTGCCTTGGCAACACGCTCGTGCGCGTCCGCTGTCGAAACACCTTCCGAGCACTGCGCCAGGACACGAAGCAGGGGCTCGATGAAACCTTTGAACTGCGGAACGGGCATCTACGTCCTCCGGGGACTCGCTCTTGCCCGAGGTGTCCCGCGGGCGAGGGGAAGAAGGTCATCAGGTCGAGTCAGCGACGCGCGGCTCGGCGCGACCGATTCGTCCTCGGTGGTCCCGTCAACACGCTCGCACCCAAGCGAGGGCGACGTCTTGCACGGGCTGCGGCAAAATACCTTCGCGCGTACCAGACTCCGCGACGACCTCCTGATAGAGCTGGGCGAGGCGCGCGTCTGCCCGCTGCCACGCGGCCGCGTAGGCGCGAGCGGCCTCCGACCGATCGATGCTGGTCGGACCATCGACACCCTCATTGAGCGACTCGACGACGCCATCCCGAGCGACCGGCTCACCGCCGCGGGGAACGACGAACGACGCGAGCTCGCTCCGAAGCACGCGCGCTCCGCCGCGCGAGCCCTCCTGTCGTACGACCCGGAGATCGAAGAGCACCCAGGTGAGCTCTACGCCGCGCTCAACTCCGAGGCAGCCTGCCGGAAGGTCAATCGAGGCCACGCCGTCAGAGAAGCCTCCGTGTTGGACGTGACGAATCATCGCCTCAAACGCAGGGTCACCGAAGCGAAGCAGTCGGCAGCCGAGGGTCACCTGCGCCAGCTGCTTATCTACGGTGCCCCGCTCGATCGTCCCCTCGCCAAGCTGCTCTCGCAGCTCGTAGGCGTCGGTCGGCTCGTCAGCCCTTCGCGGAGCTCGCGAGACCTCGATCAGTCGCTTCGGGACCTTGAAGCTCAGGAGCCCGTCTCCCGAGGTCTTCGCCGTAACGCCCTGATGCCCCAAATACTGGCGAACGAAGAAATCGAGCTGCGGTGTCGTCACCCGGGCGGCGACCTTCTCGTAGTCCGTCACATCGAACCGGTCGAGGCCGCGAAAGACCCCGAGCATTCCCTTCGGATCGCCCATGATTCGCTCGATGTGATCCGCCGTGCGGTCGATCTCGGCTTCGACCTTTCGTCGACCCTCCTCGACAGCGGTCTTGTAGAGCTCGTCGAACGAGACCTGGACGGCGACCTGGCCGAGCACTTCGCTCCGCAGGTCCTCGACGTCGCCATCCTGAACCTCTTGGAGCTTCTTGGTGATCTCGTCGATCTTCCGCTCGAGGTAGTCGTACACCCGCTGATCCGCGAAGGCCTCGCTCGCGGTCTCGACCTTGATGTTGATGACGACCACCGGGTGCTGCTGCCCGTAGCGGTAAACACGACCGATGCGCTGCTGCAGCACCATCGGGTTCCAAGGCAGGTCGTAGTTCACGATAGTGTGACAGGACTTCTGCATGTTGAGGCCTTCGCCGCCGGCCTCCGTCGAGACCATGAAGCGCGGATTCGGCCTCTGCTCGTTGAAGGCGGCGACCTGGTGGCCCCGCTCTTCGCGCTTCATGCTGCCGTGAATCGTGGCGACGCTGCCTTCCCCAAACTCTTTGCGTAGCGCGGCGACGAGGACGTCCTGCGTGCCGCGATACTCCGTGAAGATCAGCAGCTTCACGTCGGACGGCACCTCTCGAACGCGAGCAATGAAGGCGGCGAGCTTTGAGTCCGCGCCCTTCAGCAGCCGCAGCCGCGTGAGCAACGCCTCTACCTCGGCGAGTTCGCCTTCAATGAGGCTCTTCCTCTTCTTCGACTTCCCGGCGCCGGTGCCTGGCTCAATCGCGAGCGCTCGCACCACGCGCACAGCCTGCTCGCCAGGGAACCGACCGTCCTCGTCCTCAAGGGGAGGATCGACGAGTGCCTCGCCCTGCAGCGCGTGATGCCGATTCTCGAGCGCCGATTCGATTGCGGCTCGCGACGAGGAGGCGAGCTTACCGAAGGTGGACATGAGGAACCCGACGGCCGTCGCCTTCGTTCCCTCCTTGTCTCGCTGCAGGCGCTCCACGACCTTGTAGCCGGTTCGTAGATACCCCTGCAGGTCCTCGTAAAACGCGACCTCCTCGCTCGTCGGTGCGAAGTGAATGATCTTGGCGGGAGCGATCCCCTTGAAGATCTTCTGGCCGTGAATGTCGGTCACGTCGCTCTTGCGATTCCTGAGCATGACCTGTTTGAGCGGGACCTCGGGGTAGTCCTTTGCCCCCTTCGGGAACAGATCCGCGCGCAGAATGCGCAGCATGTTGAAGAAGTGTTCGTTGTTTCCCGAGTGCGGCGTCGCTGTGAGAAACAGCATGTTCCGGGCCTTGGCGTTCGCCTCCAGCGCCTCCCCGAGCTGATAGCTCTGGACGCTCGGGACCGTCGCGAGGTGGTGGGCTTCGTCGAAGATAACGAGGTCCCAGGGGGTGACCGTCTGAATTGCGCTCTTGAACTTCGCGAGCTTCAGCGTGTCGATCGAGGCGACAAGTTGGTCGACCGTCTCTAGGTCGTTGACCACCTTGCTTTCGAAACGACGGAAGCGGCGAGCAAATCGGCGACCGAGCTCGTCCTCCCACTGGGCGAGCAGGCCGGCGGGAGCCACCACAAGGCAGCGAAAGCGACCCAGGGTCTTCTTTCGAATCACCTCCATGATCATCCCAGCTTCGATCGTCTTGCCGAGACCGACGTCATCGGCGATGAGCCACCGGCGTCCGTCCGCCGCGCTGTTGACGACCTTGTTCGTGACGACGACCTGGTGCGGCAACATCTGAAACGGCTGGTTCGAAAGCTCACCCGTCAGCGCGTGGCGAGCCTCGAACCACCGGCCGAGCACCTTGAGCTGGAAGGGCACGAGTGAAGCGGGCCCGATCTCGTCGAGACGGTCGGGCAGGGACTTGATGGCGACGATCTCCTCGATGGAGTGTTGAGACGGCGCGTTCCCCGAGCTCCACTGCACGCCGAACTGGGTAACGCCGCCGGCGTTGCTTGTGTAGAGCACGCGCCCCTGTCCGAGAGCCACGTCGCTTCGGTGCTCGACGAGCTGACCCACTGTCATGTTCATTTGGCATCCCCTCGTTCAAGTTCTTCGCGCCGATAGCGGAGCTGGAGCACCCCGAGCTCTACGGCTCGCTCGGGGATCACGTCGGTGCCGCCGAGAAGCCTGGCGGCCTGGCGGAGGAGCCTGTCGTGCTCTTCGTGCAAGCGACGATTGGCTGCACCGAGACTGTCGATAAGAGCGCTGACCGCCGCGTGATCACCGGTCGAGCCCAAGAGGTCTGCGACAGGCCAGTGCCTTCGGCGCGAGCGGAAAGCGCAGACCGCGGCGGCAATGCGGAGTGTGGACGGCTGGTCGGCGATCCCGTGGGCAAGGCCGAGAGCAGCCCCCAGCTCGCGCGCGAGCTCGGAGGGGTGGCGGTCGTCGCGTAGTTCCTCCCAGCCGTCGGGGTCTCGACCCAGCACGACTTGGAGAAAGAGATCAAAGGCCGCGAGCCAGGGCGCGTCATCGGAGCGAAGGTCTCGGCCCGCCCGCTCGCGCGCGAAGACCTCGGCTGCTCGACGCAGCTCGGTCTCAGGAATCACGTCTGGGCGCACGACCGCCTCTGCGACCCCCGCGACGGGATGTGCCTGATCGTAGAGCCGGAGTGTGGGGCCGCTCTCGAAGGGGTGCGGGTACGTGAAGACGCCGTGTCGCTTAAGCGCCTCGCAGACGGCCTCGGACTGACCTGCCGTGAACCGCCCGATTTCAAAGACGTCGCGTAGCTCGTCGCGACGCATGGTGAGATATCCGCGACCCGTCGAACGCACGCGGGCGGCAATCGCCCCCGCAGCCTCATCGAAGCCCATCTGCTTCCTCCGTTAGTTCCTCTTCTTGCTCGTCTGCGCCCGTGAGCCCATCCACGTCGGGTGGCGGAAACGACAAGTCGTCGGGCACGAAGCGACGAAACTCCTCCACCACGGATTCCATCGACCTCTCGGAGTTCTCCCAGCTCGAGGCCTGGTCGAGGAGCTCCGCCGCGAGGGCACCATCCGCGCCCCCCCCCGCGGCCTCGACCTGTTGCGCGATGGCCCGCTCGAGCTCTCGTGCCGCCAAGGAGAGAATGCGTCGCGGCCAGTCGCCTGTGCGATACGTGGCAGCGAAAGTCGCCTGCACCACGTCGACCATCAACTGACGATAGGGACCCTCGGTTTGGTCGTAGGGACTCCATCGCTGTCGCGCCGTGCGAAACTCGATGCAGCTCGCGAGCATCTCGGGCGTGCGTAGTGCAAGCTCGCGTTGGAACCGGGGCAGGACAAACGCTCGCAGCGCGTCACGGCGTCCAGGGACCACGAGGTCCTGCTGCTGCAAGCGATCGAGGATCCGATCGATCTCCACCTCGAGTCCCCCGGCCTCCAAGCGCGCACGTTGCTGCGCGGCCACCTGCGCCACGTGCTCGGGTGACAGGGAGTGGGCACTGCGCAAGACGTCCCGGGCAGCCAGAAAGACCTCCCAGTAACTCTCGGGCATCCAGAGCCCAAAGCAGGGCAGGTTGAGGGTGAGCCTGGCGAGCAGCATCGAGACGCGGCGTGCGTCTCGGCGCAGCGCTTCGCTGTGCTCGGTAGGCACCAAGTCGATCCCGTAGCCCATCGTTCGCGTCTCGTGCGACGCGAGGCCGATGGTCTGCCGCGCAGGGGCGCGGGTGTAGCCGTGCTTGACCAGCTGCTCCTGCGGGAGTCGCAAGACGAGAGCGTCGAGACTTCGTCGCCCGCGGCCAACGAGGTAGCCCCGTCGGACCCACTCCGCCAGGTGAGCCTCGGGCTCAATGGACAAGGGCGGGAGTGCCGGCAGTCGAACCATCACCGCGGCGATCGACGGCCCCGGGGCTCCAGCGGGGCTACGATGGCCGGGTGGCTTCGGCACCGGCACGAGGCCGAGGCGTTCCAGGAACGTTCGCGCTTCAGGCCCGTCGAGGGACCTCGGAGCAATGCTGCCGACGAAACGAAGGAACGCCTGTCGGATGTCGCTCGGGGCATCGCCCAAGAGGACGCCAAGCTCGTGATTGGTGCTCAGAGCAGCTCGCGTGAGGTTCGCCGAGCCAACCACGAGCTGGTCTCCCCGGGGCCCCTGCGTAAAGAGAGCCTTCGCGTGAAGCAGCCCTGACTCCTCCATCACGAGTCCGATAGAGAGCCGAGTGCCGTGTGCCTTCTTGAGCGCAAGCAGCGCTTCGAAGACCGCCGCCGCGTTGAAGCCTTGGCGATCAACGGCGAGGATGATTCGCCCCTGACCACCCCTCGCGAGAACTTGGCCGATCCTCTCCGCCACGGAGGCGACGCCGCGTACGGACGCAAACCCGGTCACGAGCACGAACGAGTTCGCTCCCTCGAGCGCTCCTGTCACTGCGCGTGCGTAGCTATCGCCAGGCGACGAGACGAGTTGAAGTGCAGTCACGCCACGCTCCGTTCCACTGGGCACGAGAAAATGTCACTCAATCGATTCGCCGGGGCCGCGACGCTCTGCGTGCTGCGTCGCGCCGATCGCAGGTGCGGATCGTGACTGACCGAGCGCGGGGTGAACGAATCGCGTCGCCGAGAGTCCCTCGTTCGGACGGCCTGCGCAATCCTTCCGGTGGCTGAGCTAGCTCTATGAAGCGGGCGCGCGCACAGATGCGTTGCGCCCTCCGCGAAGTCGCGACGTTCGTAGGCTGACACGGAGCTCTTCATCTCCCGCCACCTTAGGTCGCGTGATTGCTGCAACTGTTCGCTCACTTCGCTCGGACTGAGCGAGCGTGCAGGCGCGCGATAATCGACCCGAGGAAGCGCGCGCCAGCTCATCCGCAAAGCTCCTTGTGCCGACTTCGCGGACGCGCGAGCCTCGGAGATCGATCCGTGCGACCCGAGCGAGTGCTCGCCGAGCGCGTCAGAAGGCCACTGCATGCCCGAGCCGTCCAAGGTCGCGCGCTTCTGCCCGCAGTGCGGTCAGAATCTCGTGCTGCCGACAGAGGATTTGCGACGTGCGTTTCGCTGCCCGCGCTGTGGAACGAAGCATGCTGCCGCAGACCTCGTCGACCTCGCGACGCCGCTCTCCGCGGTGCCCGCGAGCGATCTTCAGCCCGCTCGGGCTCCCAACGCTCAAGAACTGACGGCGTCGCTTGACGGAGCGCCTCCCGCTCCCCCGATGACGCCCCAGGCCCCGCGCGTCACGACAGCGCCGATGCGGACGCGAACCGCGCCGATGGCCGCGGTCAGCCCTTCACCGAGCATGGGCCGCTGTCCACCAGCAGCCGTCGACGCGCCCCCGGCGGCGGACGCAACGAAGCTCGCCGCGCAGCCGTTCGCTCCCGCCCCCACACACGCCGACTGGGCTCGCCACGACCACCCGCCTCCCGCGATGGCGCAACCGAGGCCCGCGCCGGGGCCGGCTGCCGGCTACTACGTGCCTGCGACTCCGCCGCCCTACCAACCGCAGCAGGTTGCTTCGCCGGGGCAGTGGGCCGGGGCCCCGCACGCACAGAACTTCGGCCGCGTGGCGGAGGGGGTAGGGGGCGCTGCTGCTGCGGCAGGCTCCAGCGTGCTCTCGGGGGCCGGAGCGCTGGATCGGATCCTTCACGGACGCCGCCGCTACGTTGTCGCCTTGACTGCTCTCCTTGTCCTAGTTGCACCTTGGCTAGACGACCCAACGGACTCGACCTTTGGGACCGCGTCGGTCGCTCTCTTCGGCGCGCTCCTCCTTGTGCTTCTCCTCGCTCGCGTCGATGGTCTTCGCGACGAGCGCGGATGGAGACTGGAGCTCCTGCAGCGCGCCCTGACCGACGCGTGGGACGCTACGACCGAATTCCTCCAACGAATGTTCGAGGCACCCCTCGGTCGGAAGGCGATGGACGCGGGCGTCTTGCTCGTTCAGCTTGGTTTGTTCACCGCCGCGTCTGCGAATCTCCTCGCCTGGGTCGTAGATGCAGATACCGCGAGTGACCTGAGGTACCTCGGCATCGCGTCGATCCTTCTCGGCGGCGTCGCCTGGTGGTGGGGAAGGCAGCACCTTCGAGCCGCCGGGCGGATGAACGGCCTCGCCGTCGCGCCCGGGGGCCAGCATGCAGTCGAGGAGGCCGTGCGCCTCCTCCCGGAGCTCGTCGATTGCGCCGACGCAGAGAACGTCAAGCGCATCGCGAGCCACGTGCAGCACCCGCTCGTCGCGCGCGTCCTCGCAGAGCTCGCGGATTGGCGCCCGCGCGCGTACTACGACGACGAGCGGGAGTATCAGGACAAGCTGATCGCTCTTTTGAAGAGGAAGCTCCCCGAATCCGAGCCCGCACCGGAGGTCCAGATCGGACCGACGGATCGCGTCGACATTCTGCTCGCAGGTTCCGTTCTTATCGAGATGAAGGCGAATCTGACCGGAACTGGCCTCGATCGCATGGCGGGCCAGGCGCTCTCCTACCTGACGACGTGGCGTGGGCGCGGTCCGCTCCTCCTCGTGCTGTGCAGGACCGAGGCGAGGTACGTCGACACGCTCGCCCAGCGAGTCCGGGAGATGCGCCAACTCGGACATTCCGTAACCGCGGTCCTCGCCGCGCCGAAGCTCTCTCAAGCCGCGGGGCGTCGATGAGGGAGGGAGAACAGCGCGTGGCTCCGGCGAACGCAACGACAGCACGCCTCGTTCGCCAGCTCGAGGTGCTTCGTGACCGTCTGCTCAACATGGACGGGAGAAGCCCGACCATCTTCCTCGGTCGACTCCCGGGAAAGACCCACGTCGACGTCGCCGCGATCCCCGAAATCCACGCCCAGGCGCTCCTCAAGAGCGCCCACGCTCCCGCGGAGCTCGCGCTCGTCCTCGATCGCGATGCCCGACCCGAGGCTGCCTCACTACGCGCGGCGATCGCAAACGTCCACCGCACCGCACTCGCGTGCGCGGAGGAAACCGGGCTGGAGCCGTTACACCTGGGGCTCGTCTGGGTCGAAGGGACCCTTGCACCCAAGACCCTCGTGCGCGCGCCGCTCTTTCTTCTCCCCTGTGCGCTGAAGCGAGAAACGAGCGGACGCAACGCGGGGTGGAAGCTCCTGTTCGAGCAAGACGGACCGCTGCTCAACACGGGTCTCCTCTCCCTGATGAAGCGCGATGCGGGGTACGAGCTTCCCCCAGACTTCGAACAGCGCCTGGACGAGGCGCTCGGCGGAACCAAAGACGCCTCGACCGGTTGGGCCCAAGCGCTCGAGCTGCTCGCCAGCGTGGCCTTCCCAGGTCATACGGCTCTTGGTGCACCTCGCGCGATCGCGCGAGACACCAAGCGCGAGATGGAGGGGCGACAGCAGCTTTTGACCCTCCAGCCCTACGCCGTGCTCGGCTTGTTCGAGCTCTCGAGCACCACACTGCACGCCGACCTCGGCGCGATGATCGAC
Organism: uncultured Polyangiaceae bacterium; assembly: GCA_964531795.1. Lineage (GTDB taxonomy): Bacteria > Myxococcota_A > Polyangia > Polyangiales > Polyangiaceae > CAZHHD01. The sequence continues at coordinate 14,946 of CAZHHD010000024.1, forward strand.
GCTGCGAAGGGCGGCGAGGTCGACCAGGGCATCGTCGACAACCTGCTCGATGCGCCGGCTGACGATCCACGGGAGAACGAAGCCAACACCACGGATGTCGTCCTCGACACGATCTCGGACAGTCGTCTGAACCTGGTTGTCGACAGCGACCCGAGCCAAGACGCCGTCGTTCTTCGTGCCGCGGCAGCGGACTGCCTTGTCGTCCGCGGCCCCCCAGGAACGGGGAAGTCGCAAGTCATCGCGAACCTGGTGAGTAACGCACTCAGTCGGGACCAACGCGTGGCTGTGGTCTGTCAGAAGCGCGTCGCGCTCGACGTCGTGCGCGACCGACTGGCGAAGGTGGGCCTCGCGGAGAACGTCTTCCTTCTTCACGATCCGCAGGCGGGCCTCAAGGAGCTCTACAAGCAGATCAGCGCCCGCATGGCGGCAGCAGGCACCGAACCGCCTCGCGAGGAGGCGAGGGTGACCCGATTGAGCGCGGAGATCGACGAGCACGTCGCGGAGCTTCGCGCGCTGGGGGGTGCCCTCGCGTCGATCGCCCACGGCGTCCGCGTTTCAAGTCTCTACGCACATGCCAAACCGAGGTCGCGTCGCACCCTGCGTTTGCCGGCGCATTTGGTCGCACTCGACGAGCCCGCGCTTCGCGACCAGCTCGCGATCGTTCGACGAAGGCAGGCCGAGCATCTCGCGTTCGACGGACCCGACTCACCGGTTCGTTGGCGGAAGGCATGGACCGACCTCGACTACGACGCACGGTCCGAACTGCTGGACGCGCTTCGTTCGGCGCGGGATGTGGCGCAAGCCGCCCGCGCCGCGTGTTGGATTGCGGATCCCGCGCAGCGCGCCCTGGTGGCCGCGGCGGTTCAGACGCACGAAGCGCTGCAGCCGCGCTGGTATCGCATTCTCTTGCCCAAGTGGCATGCAGCCGTCGCGACGATTGAGTCGCTCCGCGCGCACGTGGGCGCCGACGAGATAGCGACCTGGCCTGCACTGCTCGACGCCGGGGCCCAGCTCGGAGACGCGCTCCGTCGCGTCGGCGTGTTCTTTCAGGAGAGCTGGCTCACGGACGCGCTTGCGCGGATCGCCGACCCCCAAGGTCTCGCGCTCACCCTCCACGGCCTCGCCGAATTCGTCGAGGCGAGAATCGCCGCGATCGAAGAGTATGACCGCGCAGTACGCCCAGAACTTCGCGCCGTACTCGCTATCTGCGCGGAGCGGCTGGAACCGGGAAGCGACTGGGCCGAGCGCATCCTCGACGAAGCGCGCACGGAGTGGATCGACGAAGTGGAGCGTCGCTTTCCGCAGCTCCGCGGAGACCCGCTCGGTCGCTACGAAGCCGTCCGCGAGGCTCTTGGCGGAAAGCTCAAGGAGAAGAAGCGACTCCTGGTGACCGACCTGCCGCGCTACCTGCGGGAGACCGCGAAGCGAAAGTCGGCCCCCACGGCCAGCAAGAGCGAAGAGCGCTCCGCGCGCACGCGCTGGAACAAGCTCAAACACGAAGTCGACAAGCAGCGGCGACTCTGGCCCCTACGAAGGCTGCTCAGCGAATTCGAGCCGGAGCTGCGGGCTCTGACGGGATGTTGGCTGTGCCTCCCCGAGGTCGTAAGCGATGTCTTCCCGCTGACGAAGGGCTACTTCGACCTAGTCATCTTCGACGAGGCGTCGCAGCTCGCGCTCGAACGCGCCATCCCCGTCGTGTACCGCGGCAAGCGGGTTGTCATCGCCGGCGATGAGCAGCAGATGCCACCGAGCAACTTCTTCACGCGGGCGACGGATCCCGACGCCGAAGGGAGCTCGGAGGACGATGAGCCCAACGAGGCACTGCGCGCAGAGAGCTTGCTGGAGGCCGCAAAGCGCATCTTCGGGTTCTCCTACCTCGAGTGGCACTACCGCAGCGAGCACCAAGAGCTCATCGACTTCAGCAACCACGCCTTCTACGACGGCAAGCTGCAGGTCGCGGCGAACCTTCAGACCGAGGCCGATGCCCCCCCGATCCGATGGATCGGTGTCGACGGGCTTTGGTCCAACAACCGCAACTTGCGCGAAGCGAGCAGGGTGGTCGACGTGCTGCATACCGAGCTCGCGGAGGCCCAAGAATCGCATCGAAGCGTCGGCATCATCACGTTCAACGCGGCGCAGGCCGAGGCCGTCGAGGACGAGATCCGTCGACGGACTGAGACCGATCCCGACTTTGCGACCCTCTACTCGCAGGCGAACATGCACCCGGATCGCGACGAACGCCCCGTGGTGAAGAACGTCGAGAACGTTCAAGGCGACGAGCGTGACGTCATCATCTTCAGCGTCGGCTACGGACCGAGCCCAGAGGGACAGTTCCGTCGCATCTTTGGACCGCTCAGCCAGACTGGCGGCGAGAATCGTCTAAACGTCGCGGTGACGCGCGCCAAGCAGCGTGTGTACGTCGTCTGCTCCTTTGAGCCCAAGGAGCTCGCGGTCCAGGATCTGAAGAATCTCGGCCCTGTCCGCTTTCAGCAATACCTACGGTACGCGCGCGCTGTCTCGGATCGCGACGCCGACGAGCTCGCCAAGGTTCGTGAGGAGCTCCGTGCTCCGGTAGTGAACGTTGGCGGTGCGCTTACGCCCTCGTTCGATTCGCCGTTCGAGGAGCAGGTGTACGAGCGCCTTACGCGGGCTGGCTACGACGTCCGCACGCAGTGGGGCTTTGGGGGCTACCGCATCGACCTCGCCGTGGTCGATCCCGCGAACCCCACGCGCTTCTGTCTCGGCATCGAATGCGATGGCGCGATGTTCCACAGCGCGCGAAGCGTGCGCGAGCGCGACGTGGCGCGGCAGCTCTTTCTCGAGCGACGACATTGGAAGATCGCGCGCATTTGGAGCCGGAGCTGGTGGCAGAACCCCGATGCGGAGATCGCGCGGATCTGCGCGCTGCTTCCCCCGCCGCAGGTGCGGGGCGCAGTCCTCAGCGCTGAGTGATGCCCCCGCCGCGGGGCCCGAGTTCGACCGGACCCCGCCCCCGCCACCTCATCCGTACCCCGATGTTCGCCGCCCGCTCACGCGAACCGGTTACGCTCGCCCCGTGGGGCAGCGGAGCAACACCGAGACCATCGTCGCGATCCTGAAAGCCTTCCTCGATCAGCGCACCTGGAAGCAGGCCGACCTCGCGCGCCACGTCGGCGTGCAAGCGGCAACCGTCCACAAGCGACTCATCGAGCTCCAAGCGAGCGGCATCCCCCTCGACAGCGAGAAGGAGCACCCGCACGTCTACTGGAGCGTCCCCAAGAGCTGGTATCCGGGCGGCGTGCTCTTCACCGGCGACCAGGTCACCGAGGTCTTTCGCCAGCTCTCGCGCCTCCCCAAGAGTCAGGCACGGAACGATCTCATCGAGAGCCTGCTCAAGTACCTCCCCGCGCGTCAGACGACGGCTCCCGTGGTCCCCGCCGAGACCACGGCGCGCGAAGAGCAGCACCTGCCGATCCTCGAAGACGCCGCGAGCGAGCGCGTCGCGCTCAAGTTCCGGTACTTCACCGCGACGCGCGGGAGCGAAGGGACGCGGCACGCGTCGGTGCATCGCATTCTTCTCGGCCCGCCCGCGCGCTTCCTCGCCACGTGCCATCGCACGGGCGATCTCAAGTGGTTCCGCATCGAGAACGTGTCCGACGCCAAGCTCGACGCCGCCGAGCCCTTTCGCGACACCGACTCCAAGCGCATCGACGCCCACCTCCGCGCGAGCCTCGACGGATTCCATGAAGGCGGCGAGCCGAAGAAGCACGCCTTCTTCGTCAGCAACCCCGACGCGCGATGGGTGGTGCGCAATCTGCTCGAGGAAATGCAGGCCGAAGAGGTCCCCGGCGGGATCCGCGTTCACATCGAGACCGCGGCCCTCAAGCGCCTGGCGCGCTACGTGGTCGGGCTTGGCGGCGCCGCCAAGCCGCTCACGCCCGAGTTGGCCGAAGCGGTCGCTGCCATCGCGCGAGGTGCGCTCGCTTCGATCGACGCGCGCGCCGCGGAGTAGGCGCAAGGGTTCGCGCGAGTCGCACGCGCGATGAACTTCTGGTCAGTAACCCCCATTCGTTGGAGCGCTTCGCGGAACGCGAGCGCGCAGAGTGACCTGGATGCTTGAAGCTGGAATGCGACCGACGGTGGGGTGGGGGCTTGGCGGCCCGGTGTTGTCTCCGCGCGACCGAGACGGCAGGGCGCGCCTGGGCGAGCCGAACTGGGGCCCCGGCGAGCTCTTGCGCGATCTGCACCTGCGGCTCGGGCTCCCGTTCGTCGACGCGCCCGCCAGCGTGCGCTTGCCGCAATGGGTGAATCGCATGCGCGCCGTTGCCGACGAGGGTGCTTTCTACGCGCGTTCGTTTCGCGTCGATGCGCTGGGGACGGCGAGCACCTTGCTCGCGTGGCGCGACGCGCTCGTCGACGCAGGATGGGACGGCAAGGCGGTGGCCGGCGGGGGAGATCGGCTCGTCGCGCTGGCGGCCCTCGAAGCGCGCAAGGAGATCGAGCTACCCCCGGGGACGGGGGACCGGCTCGCGCGCATCGAAGAGGAGCTTCGCAAAGCGACCGGTCGCGTCTACGAGACGCTCTCGCTCCTCGAACCGCGCGACCTCTGGTCGCGTCGGTGGCAGCGCGTCTTTCTCGCCCTCGAAGCGCGGGGCACGCGCGTCGTCGCTTCGTCGTTCGAGGTGTCGGGGGCGCCGGCGAGCACCGATCTTGGCGTCTTGCAGCGGCTCCTTCGTGACGAGTCGCTCGGCGCTGCGTCCCCGGCGAGCGCCGTGCGGGGCGACGGCACGCTTCTCGTCCTCCGTGGCGAGACACCGGCCGAGGTCGCCGCCTTCACAGCAGGCATGCTCGCGCGCGATCCGAAGGACGCCGTCGTCGTACGTTGCATCGATACGGCGAGCCTCGAAGCGGCGCTGGTTCGGCAGGGGCTTGCCGCGCAAGGTCACACCGGTGCCAGCGCGGCCCGGCCCGCGATGCAGATCCTCCCGCTCGCCCTCGAGCTCGCGTACGAGCCGCGCGATCCCTACCGCGCGCTCGAGCTCCTGACTCTCCCCGTGGGGCCTTTCCGCGGCCTTGTCGGCACGAGCCTCGCGCGCGCGGTGTCGAAGCAGCCCGGCGTCGGTGGACAAGAGTGGATGCGGCAGCGCGAGGTCGTCGCCAACAAGCTCCGCGCGATCGAATCGAAGCGCCACGTCGAGGCGGGGGCGAGCCCGGAGGCTGCCGCGGCCGCCGCCGCTGCGCACGTCGAGACTCAGCTCGCGCGCGTGGCCGAGTGGATCGAGGCGCGCGGTGCTGGTCCGGAAGGGGCGACGCGGTCCTCGCTCTTGGAGCTCGCGACGCGCGTTCGGACGTGGCTCCAGAAGCGCCTCGTGCGAGAAGAGGACCGCCCGATCTACGCCGCGGCTTATGCGCAAGCGCAGGCCTTCGATCTGGCCCTCGCAAGCGACGCGCGCGAGCGTCTCACGCACGAGGACGCGCGGCATCTTCTCGAGACGATCGCCCGCGTCGACGAGGCGCACGCGATCTCGCAGGAGCGCGCGGGTCGAATTGCGCACGTCGCTCAGCCCGATGGGATCCTCGCCTCGGTCGGCACCTTGGTCGTGTGGGGCTTCGTCGCGAGCGTGGCCAAGAAGCCGCGCCTCTTGCCGTGGAATCGGGCCGAGCGCGCTGCCCTCGCCGGCGCAGGTGTCACGTTCCCTGATCCGGGGAAGCTCCTGCAAGCCGATGCCGCAAGCTGGCGCCGCGCGGTGCTGGCTGCTCGCGAGCGCGTCGTGTTCGTGATCCCGTCGACGCTGAAGGGGGAGCCGATGTCGCCTCACCCGGTCTGGGACGAGATCGCGGCGCGACTCTCGCTCGATGAATCGTCCACACGGCAGATGACGCGTCATGTGCGGGCCGCGCTCGAGAATGCGGAAGGAGACCTCGCCGACGTCGCGGCACTACCGCCCCTCGACCTGCCCGACGCGCGCGACGTATGGAGGGTGGCGCCGGAGCTCCTGAAGCGAGAAGGCGAGGACGAGCGGGGCCTTTACGCGACCGCGCTCGAGAAGCTGGCGAGCTGCCCTCTCGCGTGGGTGCTCGATCAACGGGCGAATGTGCGCTCGGGCGCTGTTGCCAAGGTTGCGGAAGGGCCGCTTCTCAACGGCAATCTGAGTCACCGGCTCGTGGAGGAGCTTCATCGGGAGGGGGCGTTTGCGCGACCGGAGCTCGACTTCCTCGCGCGCGTCGAAGGCGTGCTGGCGCGACTCATAGAGACCGAGGGGGCGACGCTTCTCCTCCCCGGCGCCACCTTCGAGCGATCGCAGCTCCAAATTCAGATAGCCAAGGCGCTCCGCGCGCTCTGGCGCTACCTGGAAGCCTCCGGCTTCACCATTGCCGCGGTCGAAGAGAACATCGAGATCGACTCGATCGTGGGGCGGGTCACCGGTCGCCTCGACGTGCGCCTTGCGGATGCGGACGGCGAGCCCGCGGTGCTCGATCTCAAGTGGGGAGCGTCATCCTACGGCGCGCTCCTCAAGGAGGGGCGCGCGGTGCAGCTCGCCATCTACGCACGCGCACTCCGGGACAAGCGGAAGAAGCGCCTCCCTCCCGCAGCCTACTTCGCCATCGGCGGGGGGAAGGTGCTCACCACCGACGAACGAATGAAGGCCGACCGGGTGCTCGACGGGGCGCCGCTGGACGAGACGTGGAGCGGCCTCGAGCAGACCGTCGCCGCCGTGATGAAAAAGCTCGGGCGTGGCGAGGTCTATGTTGCGCGGCAGAAGAACGCCTTGCCGCTGCTTGGTGCGCTCGGCGTGCCCGAAGGCCAACACGCGACGCATTACCAAGCCAAGGACGAGGCGCCTTGCAAGTACTGCGCGTACGGATCGCTTTGTGGCCGAGCGTGGGAGGGGTTGAAATGAGTGCTCGGAGCGCAGCAGGGATCACGGTGGTGTCGGCGAGCGCCGGCAGCGGCAAGACGTATCGCCTGACCCAAGTCGTCACCGAGGCGGTCGATCCTCGTGCGGCGAGCCGCGTCCCCCTCGAAGGGCTCGTGGCCGTCACCTACACGAAGAAGGCGCACGCGGAGCTGGCTGCGCGCATCCGCCAGACGCTCGTAAGCGCGGGGGCGTTCGACCAAGCGGCGGACTTGCCGCTTTCGTACCTGGGCACGGTCCACGCGGCCTGCCTCCGGTTGCTGCAAGAGTTCGCACTGGATGCCGGCCTCTCGCCCACAGTCGACGTCGTGGCGGGCGACCAGGGGGCTCTACTTCGCCAGGCGCTCGACCATTGTCTGCCCCACGACCTCCGTTGCCGCATCGACGAGCTCGCAAGTCGATGGGAGCTCCGGTGGAACCCCAAGGTCAGCCGCTTCGACTGGCTTCAACCGGTCGGGGACATCATGGAGCTCGCGCGCTCGAACCGGATCGCGCCCGAAGCGCTCGCCGGCATGGCGCAGCGCTCGGTGGAGGGGCTTTTGGCGCTCCTCCCGCCCGTGCCCGAGAAGGACGGCGCGGCGCTCGAGGACGCGTTGGCGATCGAGCTCGCACGAGCCGAGAGGGCGCTCGCGAAGGGGAATGACACCACGGGCGTCACGGCCGGGGTGAAGGAGACGATCCGCGAGGCACGCCGTCGGCTCGCAGACGGAGAGCTCCTGTGGAGCCACTGGGCGAAGCTTGCGTCTCTCGCACCTGGAGCCGCCAGCCGCGACGCCGTAGCTCCGCTCAAGGAAGTCGCCGCGCGCTACGAGTTGCACCCGCGTCTTCGCGACGAGGCGCGCGAGCTCACCTCGCTGATCTTCGAGGCGGCCCGCATCGGGCTCTCGGGCTACCAAGCGTGGAAGACCGAGCGGCGCGTCGTCGACTACGTCGACATGCTCGACGGTGCGCTCACGCTGCTCGACCACCCGCGTGTGGTGGAAGAGCTCGCGAGCCGACTTCGCCTGGTCGTGGTGGACGAGTTTCAGGACACGAGCCCCATCCAGCTCGCCTTGTTCGTGAAGCTCCACGCGATCAGTGCGCGGTCGACCTGGGTGGGGGACCGCAAGCAGTGCATCTTCGAGTACGCCGGCGCCGATCCGACCTTGATGGACGCGGTCGCGGAGTGGGTCGCGAAGGGAGGAGGCCATCGCGACACGCTGGGGACGAACTATCGCTCGCGACCCGAGCTGGTGAAGGCATGCTCGGAGCTATTCGTCCAAGCGCTGGCGCCGCACGGATTTGCGCGTGAGGAGGTGGCCGTGGCCGCCAAGCGAGAGTCGCCGAAGACGCTCGCCAAGTTGCCGGCGTTCGGGCTGTGGTGCCTCGGCACCAAGAACGCGGGGCAGGACGCTTCGGCCGTCGCGGACGGGGTGCGCCGCATGCTCGCTACACCCGAGGCGACGCCGGTGGTCGATCGAACGAGCCGCGAGGCGCGCGACGTACGCCCGGGCGACATCGCCGTCCTCGTCGCAACGAATGCGGAGGCACGAGCCGTTGCCGCGGCGCTCCACGACCGAGGGATCCGCACCGCGATCGCGCGCGCTGGCCTGTTGCATACCCCCGAGGGGGCGCTCGCCGAAGCGGCGGTGCGATGGCTGCTCGACGAGCGCGACACGCTCGCGGCGGCAGTCCTCGACGCGCTCACTGGCTTCGACGGGGGCGATCCCGATGCGTGGCTCGAGGCCAAGTTGGCGCAAGCGGCCTCGGCGACTCGCGATCGAGAGCCCGACGCGCAGGGCGAAGCGACCGCTCGTCCGGTCTGGTACGAGCCGCTGGAGCGCGTGCGGGAACGGCTCGACGTCCTTGCGCCATCGGAGGCGCTCGACGAGGCGCTCGCGGGACTCGACGCGGTGAAGCTTTGCGCGCGATGGCCGGATCCCGCCCAACGCGTCTCGAACCTCGATGCGCTGCGGGCTCTCACGGCGAACTACGAGGATCGGGCGCGCCAAGAGCACGAAGCGGCGACGCTCGCCGGCTTGATTCGGCACTTCGACGACATGCAGGCCGAGACTCTGCGGCGCGACGAGATGCTCGCCTCCGACGACCAGCACGTGCCGACCGACCACGGCGCCGTGACCGTGTGCACGTATCACAAGTCCAAAGGGCTCGAGTGGCCGGTCGTCGTCCTCGGCAGCTTGGGGCGCGACGCGCGACGGCACCCCTTCGACGTGTGCCCCGAGACCGATGCCGCGAGCTTCGATCCGGCGGCGCCGCTCGGTGGACGGTGGATCCGCTACTGGCCTTGGCCGCTCGGCGCGACCACCAAGGCCCCGCTGCGAGATGCCGCGTCGCAGTCGGCGATCGGCAAGCGTGTGTTGGAGCGCGAAGAGCGCGAGCGCGCGCGACTGCTCTACGTGGGATTCACGCGGGCACGCGATCACCTCGTCTTGGCGGCGCGCGTCGCGAAGGGGAAGGGGCAGCTCGACTGGCTCGACGTCCTTACCGGCGCGGATGGCGATCCGCTGCTCGCGCTGCCTCTCGGCGCGGCAGATGGAGCCGAGGACACGATGCGCATCGGGCGAGGGAAGGGGGCCCTCGCGGTGCCGGCGCGCGTGTGGCAACTGTCGGGCGAAGCGGAGGCCGCACAGGCAACCGCGACGGAGCCCCGCTGGTTTGCCGCGCCTCCGTTCGAAGCGGCTGCGCGCGGTCCTGCGTACGGCATCGCGCCATCGCGTGCCGCGGAAGAATGGCCCGAGCTGACGCTCCCGCGCGTGGGCGACGTCGTGAAGCTTCCGTCCTCGATGCCCGTGGAGGGGAAGGTCGCCGAGAGCGATGTGCTGGGAGATGCGGTGCACCGGTTCTTTGCGGCGGACGTGGAGGGGCTTTCACCGGAGCACCGACTCGACATCGCGCGACGGATGGTGAATGCGGCGGCGCTCGTCGGGGTGGTGCGACCGGAGGCTCTGGTGGAGGCGAGCGACCGACTGCGCGCGTTCGTGGCGTCGCGCTGGCCGGGGGCGTCCTGGCGGCGCGAAGTACCGGTGGAGATGATCCTCACGTCGCCCGCCGAGCGTCGCGTCGCGGGGGTGATCGACCTACTGCTGGAGACGGAGCAGGGCTACCTGGTCTTGGACCACAAGACATTCCCCGCTGCCTCCGAGGCCGCGTGGCGAAAGAAGACGACCGAGTTCCTTCCGCAACTGGCGGCCTACGCCGAGGCGGTGCGGCGTGCGGGGAGCAAGCCAGTGCTCGGATGCTGGATCCACCTCCCGGTCGGCGGCGGAATGGTCGAAGCCGTCTTCGAAGGGGCGGGCTGATGGCGGCTCAGCGTCGACGTTGGGCCCCGTGCCCGTCGTGCAAGACCGGTCGCGTCGTGAGGGTGCTCTACGGCATGCCCGGTCCGGAGGCCGCGGACGAAGTCGAGCGCGGCGAGTTGCTCCTTGGCGGGTGCGTCATGGACGGGAGCGAGCGCAGCCATCGCTGCACCAGCTGCGGTCGCGAGTTCGATAGGTTGCCGCGGGCGCGCGGCACAACGAAGACCTCCAGCCCTTCGCATCGGTGACGAATGCTCAAGCCCAGGCTCGTAGGCATCACGCTCTTCCTCGCCCTAACCCCCTCTTGCGGCCTCGGAGCGCGCACGATCCTTGAGACGCCCGTCACGCAGCGATGCGAAGCGACCGGCCTCAAGGGATGTCCCAAGATCACCGACGGCGTGCTCCTCTATCTCGACGGCAAGCACGACGAGGGGAGTTCGAAGCTGCGCGACGGCGCCGCGGAGAACGAGCCCGAGAAGCTCCGCGCGTTCGCCGACGCCGTGAAGAAGCTTGCGAGCGTCCCCGGCGCCGACTCGTACACCGCCCAGCTCGTCGAGATCGCGAGCGTGCTCTCACCGAGCGAATCGAGCCCGTCCGCGTCGCTTGCCAAGACGCCGAGCCCCGAGCAGCTCTATGCAGGGACCGAAGGCGATCCGGAGGGCAAGGAGCCGTCGCCACCCGCATGGTCGAAGGTTGCAGGGCTCCGGGCCGGGACGTCGTTCCCGGACTCGGACAAGAAGGCGAAGGCGTGCACCGTGTCGCTGAATGGTCGTTCGACGTCAGGAACCTGCGTGCGCGCGGCCATTGGTCCGCTCGTCGTCACCGACTTGGAGCGCGTGGGCCCGTGCTCTCGCGATTTGCTCGTCGTGAGCGGCGGCCTCGAGGGACCTCTGTGGGTGCTGGCGTCACCGTTGAACGTGCACGGTGCTGCGATGATGGTGCAGGAGGCCGAGCCATTGACCGTGTTCGTGGCATCGGGGGACGCAGGCGATGGCGGCGTGGTCCAGTGCGGCGTCACGTGGGCGGGGCGTCGTCCCTGAGGGGTACGCTTTGCGGTCGCGCGCCCCCCCGGCGCGCTCTACGTCGTCACGCAGCGCGGCGCTTCTTGCGGCGCGGCTCCAGCGCCTCGGCGATTGCGTGGAGGATCCGCACGATGGCCTCGGGGCCGCCGAGCGCTTTGGCCGTCTTCTTGTCGATCACGATGGTCTCGAACGACCGCCGAGCCTTCTCGACGTACTTGCCGCGCGTCGCCTTGGACCAGTCGTAGCGATTGAGGTCAGTCTCGTCGTTTCGGGCCATGTTCGTACACCCTTCGCTGCGCTGGGGAGGCTTTGCGCGCGCTGATGAGGCGAATGCGCTCACCGATCTCGCAGGACACCACGAAGAGTACGCGAGAGTGGGGGAGGCCCAAGTTTACCGCTTTAGGGCGCGCGTCACTAAACGGTCTAGGCGGCGCGGTGATGGCGACGCCGGCGCGTACGCCACAGGTTCTCCTCTGCTTCTCGTTCGTCTCGCCTTCGAGCGATGTCGCCAGCGAATCCTCCGCTACCCTCGGCCTCATGAACGCGATGAATCGCACGCTGCTCCGGAGCGGCGCGCTTCTGTTCTTGCTCGGTCTGCTCACCGGCCTCGCGTCGGCAGGCATGCCGGTACCCCGGCTCGGGCTCTCGGCGCACCTCGAGGGGATCATGAACGGGATCTTCCTGCTGGGGGTGGGGGCGCTCTGGTCGCAGCTCCGTCTGTCGGCGAGAGCGCGCGCGGCGACGCAGGGGCTGCTCCTGTACGGCACGTACGCGAACTGGGTCGCGACGCTGCTGTCGGCGCTCTTCGGCACGAGCCGCATGACGCCGCTCGCGGGCGCAGGGCACGCAGGCAGCGCCCTTCAGGAGGGGATCGTGACGGCGGTGCTGGTCTCGGTGGCGCTCACCATGATCGCCGGCACGGTGATGCTGGTCGTGGGGCTTCGGCCGGGCGAGCCGACGACGAGCCCGGCACGCTCAGGTTGACCGACATCGCGAGCCGCGAGACTCACGGGTCGACGATCTCGACGTCGGGGTACGTCCCTGCCTTCGGGACGATCCAGACGAGCGCAGAGCGCCCCGCGACCGTTCGCACGTCGTAGCCGGGATCGCAGGTGAGCGTCGTCGCCGCGTCGCCGCCGCGGTGCTCGAAGAAGAGAACGTGCCACTCGAGAGGCGCGCGAGCGGGCAAAAAGCGCCGGTCGCGCAGGTTCGCGAGCGTCTCCCGCCCGGCGGCGACGAGCTCGTCGCGCGAGCCGCGAGCGACCACCTCCAGCGTGGTCCACGCCGTCCGCCAGCCGAACTCGAAGCGCAGGCGATGCGCCGCGACGTTCCACGCGCGCCCCATCGCCGACGGCTCCTCGATCTCGAGGAGCGCGCCACTCGCTCGAAGCGCCGCGCGCGTCTCGGCCTCGATCTGGATCCGGACGAGCGCGCCGGGCACCCCCTCGCTCGAGAGGAGGTCGAGCCCCTCCCTCAGCTCGCCCGCTGGCTCGGGCCACGCATCGAGGGTCGCCTCGATCACCCGCTCGGCGACCGAGCGCATCGCGCGCGCATCCGCGACGGGATCGGCGGATGCGTCGAGGGCTTGCTCCGAGAGCTGGTCGCCATTCCCGGTGAGCCAGCGGCGGGCCTCGGCGAGGAGCTCGGCGTCGATGCGCCCGCGGCGGGCGAGCTTGGTGAGCGCGAGGTCGCTACCGACCCAGGGGAGCGACACCGCCCCCGCGTACTCTCGCAGAAAGATGGTCGTGGCCGCGTCGAGGCGACGGAGATGAATGGCGAGCGGGCCGTTCCACGATCCGCCGTACGTCGCGGCGTCCGCGATCGCGAGATCCACCCTCTTGAGCGCTCGGCGAGCGTACGCGAGCTTGCCGGCAACCTCCTCGCGCACGAGAGAGAGTCTACAAGACCCCGCGCGGGTACTCTCTCTCTCATGCCCGCGCCCTACGAGCCCTTCGAACCCTCGCTGGCCGTCCCTTCGACGCCGGAGGCACTCGCCGAGTTTCGTGCGCGCCCCGTCACGGCGGAGCGCGCCGTAGGTCTCGAGCACTTGCAGTTCGGGGTGTTCGAGGATCTGGTCGCCCGCAGAGAGCCGAAGAGCGAGCCGGCGGGCTACCGCGCCCCCGCTGGGCACCCGGCGGCCCTCGGCGAGCGCTTCGGGGACGCTGCTCACCGGCGCGTGGTCGAGGAGCTCGGGCTCGTTTGCTTGGGCACGTGCTTCGAGGGGCTGTCCTTCAAAAGCGACTCCCACACGAGCAAGAAGGAAGTGTGGGCCACGCGGGACGGCGCGATCAGCGTGGCCCTCATCAACGCCGGTCGCTACATGCTCTCGACCTACTTCGACGACGGCACCGCGCACCTGACGTGGGCCCACGCGAGCCCGCGCACGACGTCGATTCCTGGGTCGCTCGTGTCCAGCGGCGGCACGGGGAACCTCGGCGAAGATCTCGCGGCCCACGCCACGCGGGTGAGGGGAGAGCTCGCACGGGGACGCCGCTTCCTCGTGGTCGATCACATCGAGACGGCCGTCGAGCTGAGTCGTCACTACTACCGCCAGCTCGTCGCGCCCGATCTGCTGTTGGGGAACCTCGCGGTCATGCGTGCCAACAGAAACGGTCGGCTGTTCGTTCGCGGAGGGGCGGTCGTGCTCGCGAGCGCGCTGGCCGTGGCGCTGTTTCTGCTGCTGCGGAGGTAGACAAGACCCACTCCGAGCTACGAGGCGACGGCGACGCCCCCCGGCGCGGCGAGGCGGACGGTCGGGAGTCTCTTGGCGAACTCGTGCTCCACCACGGCCACGGGGCGATAGCCGGCGGCGGACAGCTCTCGCACGAGCCCTTCGGCGTCTTCATCGTCGCTGACGACAACCGCGAGATCCACGTCGCGCGTGAAGCGAACTTCTGCACGAATCGAGATCGCGAGCCCACCGACCAACGCGAAGGCTCGCCCACGCTTCGTGAGGTCGAGACTGATCGCCCGGAGCGCGCGCTCCGGCGTGGAGCCGTCAATCATCGCTCAAGAGCCAAGCACGCAGCATCGCGTCGATCTCCTCCTCCGACGCGTGCGGGTGCTGCCGCCGGAGAGAGACCTCCTTGAGGCGAATCCCCGTCGCCATGGCCTCGAGAGCCTGTCGGAGCTTCGTCGCCGGCGGTGTACGCCTGGCGCGCTCAAGGTCGTCTTGGCGCAAGCGATCCACGAAGGAAGAGTAGCACAGCAGTGCCTCCTCCACCTCGCCCCGCACCCCACATCCACCTCCCAAACCCCGCGCGTTGTTCGACACTTCCTCCGTCGCCACGTACGATCAACCGCAAGTCGCGCGTGCACCGATCGTGACGCCGCACGCGCCGAGGGGAGACATGCCCAAGCGAAAGTCGTTCGTCGGCACCGGGATCGCGCTGAGCTCGCTGGCCTTCTTGCTGGTGATCCACGGCTGCGGGAGCTCGTCGTCCACGTTCAACAACACCGACAGCGACGGCGGCACCGTCAACGGCGGCGACGACTCGTCCTTCACGACCGGTGGTGACGACGGCGGCGGCGGCAACAACGCCGCGTCCGGCGCGCCCACGACCTGCGTGGTCGGCACGCAAGGCTGCCTCTGCGACTCGACGGGCGGCTGCGCACCGAACCTCACCTGCACGCCGCAGCCCTCGCCGCGCCCCAACCTTTGTTGCAACGGCACCGACTGCTCGTCTGTGGGCGGCACCATCGGCAAGTCGTGCGCTCCGGTCTCGGGCGCGCCCACCTGCACCCCCGGCGTGACGATCCCCGCGGCGACAGGCGGTAACGACGGCTGCGGCTATCCGGCCACGAGCTTCATCGAGAGCTCGACCCTCTGCGCCATCACAGCGAGCGGCGGCGGCGCCAAGCCGGCCATCATCCAGCTCTTTTACAACGACGAGCACGCGCTCACGCTCGGCTGCGGCACGGCGAGCCATCCGGTATCGGCGATGACGGCCAACCCCGACGCCGTGAAGTATCCGCAGACCGGCGACCCCGCGTGCGTCGACACCGTCGGTCGCGCGATGCGGCCGGTGCTCTACGTCACCGATCTCTCGGGCGACCCCACGTGCACCGCGGGCGATCAGCAAAAGGGCGGCACCGCGTACGATCCCATCGCCGTCTTCGGCACGTGGAAGGGGGCGAACGAAGGCGCCAACAACATCGGAACGCCCATCACGACCGAGCCGAAGAACAACACCTGGAACCTCGGCCCGTCGGCCGATCCGGTCCCCGCCTCGGCCACGGCCGCGTGCAACCAGGGCTTCGGCGCCGAGCTGCGCTACGAGGTCGGCCTCATCTCAGGTCACTCGTACCGCTTGCAGGTCATCGCCCACGACGGCGACCAGACCAAGGGCGGCGACTCGGGCGAAGCGTGCGCCGTCTTCTGCGCCGGCACCGGTACGCTCTGCGGCCCGGGCGTCGCCCAGTGCGGCGCGCCGACAGACCCCGCGTGCCCCGCGGGAACGGCGTGCGTGCAGGGGTGTTGTTTGAGCCAGGTGAAGTAGCGCCCGCCTCATCCCTGGTGAAACGACCCCTGCCACGCGGTGGTGCACGCGGCGCGCGCGGTCTCGTCGCTCGTGTCTTGGAAGCTCACCGTACCGCGGAGTAGCTCGGTGCGCGTTCCGTTCGCGCCGACGGCCGTGACGGTCATCGTGCTCGAACCGGCGTGGCCGCCGTAGACGGTGTTCGTGGTGAACGCGAGCTTCCGGCTCGCGTCGTCGAAGGTGCACTCGGTGGGGAACGACGGGGTGTGGCCGTCGACGTCCTCGCAGCGGATCCCGGTGACGTTGGGGTTTCGGCTGGTCGCGAGGCGCGAGGTGTCGCACGTCGTGTCGAAGCAGATCTCGACCGTCGTCGAGGCCGTGTCGAGGCCCGGGGCGAGCACCGCGTCGTAGGTCATCGGCCGCTCGATCGCGACGTCGCTGCACGACGTCGACTGCGACGCGCACCCGGCCGCCGCCGCCGAGAGCGCCCCGAGGAGAAGAAGAAGCACGCGCGCACGTCGTTCCATGAGCCGCCGCAGGAGCAATCGACGTACCAAGTCGCTCGTAGGCTGCCGCCCGCGTCCGCGGATCGTGAGAACCGCGGCTCGCAGCGCGCGTCGGCATTGCCGTCCCGCGCGAACCGCGACATCGGCCCCAAGGCCTCGCGCGAACCGCGACACGGGTGTCGTGGGTGCGGCGTGCGCATCGGCGTGCGAGATCCTTCTGCCCCGAGCGCGAGATCCCTTCACCTCAAGCAGTTGTCACGAGGCAGAGCCGGTCCTACCGACCGGACAGCGTCATGAGCAATCTCCGCATCGCCATCCTGGACTCCGTTCTGCCCCATCAAATCCGCGAGCGGCCTCGCGACCTCGAAGGCGTCGACATCGTCTGGCAAGGAACGTCGCCGACCGAGCTCGAGGCCTCCTTCGATCAAACGCGCCCCGCCGTGCTCGTGCTCGATCTCGACACCCTCGGCGCTGAGGATCCCGTCGCGCGCGTTCGCGATCTTCAAAAGTCCTCGCAGGCCGAGCTGGTCATCACCCTCTACCGCTTCGCGCGGCGCGAGGTCGTGAGCGAGCTCGCGAAAGACGGCCGAAGAGCTGTGCGCGCCCCCATCTCACTCTCGGGCCTTCGCACCCAGATGCTCGGGTCCATCATCAAGTCGATCTTGCACGGGCAAGAGGCGACCGCCGTGGCGCACGCGGCCCCGCCGCGGAAGTTCTCCACCGCGCAGCTCGGGCGCCTGGCCGAGATCGAGAGCGCGGTCCAGTGCGAGTGCCCGAATCATCTCTCGACGATCCTGCTCTCGCTCACCAGCTTCGAGGACTACTCCGCCAAGTGCGAGAGCCTGAACGACGCCGACGCCGCCGTCCACGGCGCGCTCTACGAGCACACCGCCCGCGCCCGCGCGATCATGGAGGACGCGCTCGCCATCCTCCTGAAGCACGAGAAGATCGTGCTCTGAGGCGAGCCTACAGAGGCAAGCCTACAGCGCGACGACGGGCCCGACCCAGCCCTGCGCGCGGTCTTTGAGACCGTTGACGAAGTCCTCCGCGCCGTCGCGGAGCTCCTCGTCGATCATGAACTGCGGGGCAGGGAGCTTCGGCACGAGCAGCACGTCGACCTGCAAGAGCGCGTGGCCCGCGTCGACCGGCGTCACCGTGATGACGGTGTGCGCGTGCTCCATGTCGCCCTTGGTGCCGCGCGCGTTGATGACGTGCGCGCCGTCGCGCAGGCTGTCCGCCCCAAACCGCATGACTTCGTACATGCGAATTCGCACGAGCCCGATCTTCACCGGGTACTGCATGTACACGTCGGTTTGGTTCTGCTCTTTTCCGATGACCCGCGCGGTCGAGAACTTGGGGTGCAGATCGCGGTAGTGCCCGAAGTCCTCCACCGTGCTGAGCAGCTTGTCGGCAGACGCACCGACGAGCGTCTCGGCGTGGCCGTAGCGCTGGCCGTCGAGCTGGCGGTTCCACTTCAGCGTGCGCTTGGCTTCGAGCAGGCGCTGGACCGTGGCCTGGGTCGTCGCCGAATCGCCGCCACCGTCGGCATGCGCGACCGCCGCCGTGGCTACGAACCCGAGAAAGAAGGCGGCGCGAAGAAGACGTGCGCCGCGGAGCGAGCGGGACTGCAAGTGTTGGGATTTGCACATTTGCGGCTCCAAGCGATACCGCCAGTCGTGGCATACATGGGCGCCTTGCGCCAGCCGAATGCGCCCGGGGGCGCGGGCGCACGCGCCTCACTTCGGCCAAGTATCGGATCCAAGGTGGCGGAACTCGTCCTCGATCTCGGGCGACCAGCGCATGCTGGCGCAACGCGGGGCGCGATCGTAGAGATCCTCGAGCTCCCAATCGCCTTGGAGGGCCCGGTGCGCCGCCTCGCGCGCCAGCTCGTCGGAAACGTCGAAGCGAGTCATTCGCTTCGTGCGGCGGTTCAGGATCGTGACGCTGAACGCCTCCGGCCCCGACTGGGCCCACGTGATGATGAGGTGGTCGTCGAGCACCATGTGGAACGAGCCGCCCGTCGCCGTGTCGAATCGAGCGAACAGACCGTCGAGCGCCTTGGGGTGGGGCTCGGTTCGTCCAAACACCGGGGGGGCCTTCCCCAGCCGATACACGTGGAGGATGTGCTTCGCCCCCCTGCACGGAAAACGAAGCGACCGGGCGGCCCAGTACGTGTGCGACATCGCGGGGCCCCACGGGCCCGACTGAAACCAAAGGCTCCTTGCCCCGAGGTTCGCGACGGTGGCCTTCCCCGCGAAGGCAGTTTGCACGTGCCGCCGGGCCTCGGCGATCGTGAGGTTCGCGCACGCCTCGAGCTTCCTCGCTGCGTCGACATGAAGCAGCTGCATCTCGCGCGGGCCATGCGGGTGGACGGTGAGGAGAGACGTCGCGTCGAGCACGACGTGCATCGAGCCCGCGTGCTTCCTGCACGCATCGAAGATCTTGAGCGCCCGCTCGACGCCCAACACCTCCGAGCCGTAGGCGTTGCGTGCTGCGCCGTGGAGCCAATTTACGCGGAGTCTCAAGGTGGTTTGCGGCGCCTCCGTGCGATCGCCGTTCCGGACACGAACGAGAGTACGCGAGGTTCGGCGGAGCGCCCAATCCGCAGGAGGCACGACGGATTGCCCACCGCCACCGCACTCGACGACAGCGCGGACGATGCGCCTTCGCTCGCAACGCTCCGGAGCCAACGCTCGCTTTCGACAAGGCCGCTTGACGAATCTCAACGTCAGCGGGCCTTGCTGGCGTGCTGACGTGCCGGCCGGTCACGTGAACGGAGAACGCCGTTCACGCGATTCGTATGTCATGTTGATGTTATGTCGATTCGGCGAATCACCATCAGCGTGCCCGAGGAGACCGCCGCTCGCATCAAGAAGGCGGCCAAGGGGGTCCCCGTCTCCACCTGGGTCACCGAGCGCATCGAGGAGCACCTCGACGATCGCGAGCTCGAGCGCCTCTGGGCTGAGTTCGTCCGAGATGTCGCGCCGAGCGCGGCGGACAAGCGCAAAGCCGCGTCCCTCCACGCGCGGCTCACGACCGAGCCCCGCGCGCGCCGCCTCCAACCTGTCACCGCGGAAACGGAATCCCCCGGTAGGTCAGCGCGAACGCGTCGCACTTCGGGCACCGGTACTTCCGATCGCCGTACACGGTGACGGCCACCGCGTCGGCCACGCGCTTCTCGATCGCGCGCTTCGCCTCGGCGACGAGCGCCGCGTCGGCGAGCGCCTCGGCCTTCCGCGCGGGCCACGTGCGGAACATGTCGGAGAGCCACGCGTCGTAGGCGCGCGTTTGCGCGGTGCTGCGCGACCAGCCGGGGGGCGCCGGCATCGCGTCGGTGGGGAAGGGGGGCTTCGGGTGGTTTCGCTCCCAGTGCAAGCTGCTCATCGCGTCGTCGAGGAACCGCTCGACGAAGTAGCGCTCGGCCGACGCAGCGTTCGCCCCCTCGACGAAGTTCCCCGCGCTATCGAGACACGTCAGCGCCGCGCCGCACCTCGTGCACGCGGCGCCCCCCTCCTCGTACAAGAGGTGGCACGCGTAGCACGCCGCGGCGCTCTCTTGATCGAGGCGCTCGCGCGAGACCTCGGTGTCGACCCCGCACGCGCAACGCCAGCCGTAGATGCCAGACATGGTGACCGTGCCTCCTTGGGTGAGCCTACGCCCTCACCCCACACGCCGCCGGATCGCCCACGCCTTCGAAGCCCCGAGCCCGAACGAATCGAGCGCCGGCACGATCTCGCGCTCCATCGCGTGCCGCACGATGGCGCGCTGCCGCTCGGTGTCGAGCACGCCGAGCGCGATGGCCGCCGACGCGAGCCCCTTCGGCGCGTCGCGCCCGTGGGCGAAGCGGCGCTCGACGTCGACGACGATCTCGCCGGCGCGATCCGCCACCCGCTGCCGCTCGGCGTCGCTCCACTGCGGCGCGCGCCACGCGAGGTAGTACCAACCGAGGCGCGCGTGATGCACCTCGTCGCGCACGATGTTGCCGTACACGGCGCGCGCCACCGGATCGGTCGCGCCGTCGTAGCAGCCGGTGAGCATCGCCGTCGCCAGCGTCTCGGCGAAGACAGGGAGCTCGAGGACGCGGAGATCGAGCTCCTCCAGGCTCTTCGTCTCGCGGCATCGGTGGCGCACGCCGTCTTCGTCGACCGGGAACGAGATGGCGCTCGGCGCGACGCCTCGCAGCACCGCCGCGAGGCGCGTGATGGCGTCGGCGTGACGGATCTCGTCCGAGGGGATCCGCGCCGCTGCCGACACGAGATCGAAGGGAAGCCCGAGCTGGGCAAAGGCGCTCGCGAGGTGACCGAAGAGCGCGACGGCGCCGAACTCGCCGCTCGCCAAGCTCTCGGCGGAGGCGGCGGCGAGGTCGAGCGCGCCTTCCGGGTACTCCTCGCGCCGGAACGTCGTCCACGGAACCGGCCGACCCACGCGGAGCGCTCGCTCGTGCGCGCGCGCGAGCGGCGTCGTCGTCAGCGCGCGCTCAACCCGCATCGTCCGCGTCCTCGGTCGCGTCGGCCTTGGCGTCGCCGCCGTCGCCAGCATCGGAGTCGTTCACATCGGGGAGGGGGCCGTCGAAGTGGGCGCTCACGTCGGCGGTGAAGACGTCCTTGTCGCGCGCGTCGCTGGCGTCGAAGTGCGCGCTGACGTCGTACGTGAAGACGTCTTGATCCGAGCCGCCGCTCGACGAGTCGCCGCAGCCCTCGGTGGTGGCGGCGAGGACGCACGCCGGAACGACGGCGACGAACGCACCAGTAAGGAGAGCTCGAGGGACGATGGCGGTGCGCAGGCGCGGCTTCGGGGGGGGCGACATGGCCGCGTGCAAGAGCAACGAGCGTGCCCTCGGTTGCGCCGGAGTCCGCCGGCGATTCGCTGCACCTCGACGCGCCCGCGCAAGACACTTCCCCGCGGCCGCCACCGGCCACCGCCACTTGATTGGCCCACTCCGGCACGCGCGTCGCGACCGCCACGTCGCTCTTCGGTCGTCGTCGCGGTTCCGGATCTACGAGCTTCGCAAGCGACACGCGTGTCATGGCGGACGGCGCGCGATCGTCGCCGCGCGCGCCGCCCTCGGATCCGCGCCGTTCGCGTCACGTCGCTTCCTTCACGCGCATTCGCAAGGCGCGTCGCGTTCGGCACGCACCTTGCGAAGGGGCGCCGCCATGAACTACCGCTTCTCTTCGCTGGCTCTCCTCGGCCTCGGCGCGTTGGTCCTCGGTCACGTCGGCTGCAGCGCGGACGCCACGTCGGCCGGCACCGACTTCGGCGGCCCCTCGGAGTCGAGCGGCGACGGCGGAGCCGGCGGCGAGTACGCCGACGCCGGTGGCGGCGGCAGCTACGCGAACCCCGACAACGGCCCTGGCCGCCCGATGCTCGCGAAAGACGCCGGTCTCGATCCGGACGCCGCGCCCCCTGCGTGCGCCACGCTCGACCCCACGAAGCCCGACATCCTCTACCTCTCGGCCGACGACTCGAACTCCATGGCCTCGCCCGCCATCGCGCGGCGCATCATCCACGAGGGGAGCGGCGTCGTGCCGCTCCATGTCCTCCGCACCTACGAGTTCTTGAACTACTACAACGTGCCGTACGCCCCCGCGGACCCCGGCACGCTGCGCGTCGTCTCCGAGATGCGGCCGCCCGCCTCCGGCTCGGGCGACGTCGAGCTGCAAATCGGCGTGCAAGCGCCGCCGCCGGCCACGCCGCGCGCTCCCGTCACCTTGACCCTCGTCCTCGACACCTCGGGATCGATGACCGGCACGCCGATCGCGACGTCGACCCGCGCGGTGCGGGCGCTCGCCTCGCAGCTCCGCCAGGGGGACATCGTCAACGCCGTCACGTGGAGCACGTCGCAGTCGGTGCCGATGCAGGCGCACGACGTCGTCGGCCCGAACGATCCGGCGATCCTCGCGCTCGCCGACTCACTCGAGGCGGGTGGCGGCACCGATCTCTCGGCGGGCCTCACGCGTGGCTACCAGCTCGCGAACCAAACGAAGGGGACGGGCCGCATCAACCGCGTCGTCATCATCAGCGACGGCCAGGCGAACGCCGGCATCACCGACAAGAACCTCATCGGGCAGAACGCCGACGTCCAAAACCAAGACGGCATCTACCTCGTCGGCATCGGCGTGGGCGACGGCGTCAACGACACGCTCATGGACACGGTCACCGACGCCGGCAACGGCGCGTACGTCTACCTCGACTCCTTCGACGAGGCCGACAAGATGCTCGGCGGCCGCTTCGACGAGGTCATCGGCGTCGCCGCGCGCGACGTGCACGTCAAGCTCACGCTCCCTTGGTACTTCAACATGCTCGAGTTCCACGGCGAGCAGTACTCGAGCGACGCCTCGGCGGTGAAGCCGCAGGATCTCGCGCCGGGCGACTCGATGGTGTTCAACCAGCTCCTCCGCGCGTGCGCGGCGTCGCAGATTCAGACCACCGACTCGGTGGCCGTCGAAGCCACGTGGAAGGATCCGGTGACCTTCGCGCCGCTCAGCGCGAGCTCGACCCAGACCATCGGCGATCTCTACGCCGGCGCAAGCACGGAGCTCGTGCGAGGCAGCGCGATCGTGGCTTACGCCGAGGCGCTCAAGAAGATCGCCGGCGGGATCACCGCCCCGGCGCGCGCGGCGGTGATCGACGACGCGCTCGCCAAGGTCGCGCTGGCCCCGCAAGACGCGTCGATGACCGAGATCCACGATCTGCTCGTGGCGTACAAGGCGACGGTCGGGAAGTAGAGCCGGGCGCCGCGAGAGGACGCTGACCTCGGCGTGCCGCCGCCCCCTGCGCCGACCTCACACGAGGTCGAGCGCCGGTGCGGTCGCCGTCGGCGGGGTCGGTCCCATCGGTTGCGGCGGCTCGACGCGCATCTCCCGCGCTTCGCGCACGAAGCGCTCGATCTTCGGCGCGAGGCCGTCTCCGTGGAGCTCGGCCTCACGGAGGACGAGCGTCGCCGCCGGGTCCCGCGTGAGCATGGTCATCTGGCGAAGCACGCGCTCGCCCCCCGAGCTACCGCAGGTGCAGAAGAAAGCCACCTCGCCACGGAAGCGCCCCCGCTGCTGCGTGAGAAACGTGCGCATCGGCGCCGAGAGAGAAGCGTCCCAGATCGGCGTCCCCAACACGACGAGGTCGTACTCCAAGGGATCGTGCTTCGGCGGCTCGATGTCCGCGAGGCTGTGCAAGGTGGCTTCGAGCCCGCTCCGTAGATAGCCGAGCAGTCCGTGACGCGGGTGCTTGTCGACGATGGCCTCGATGTCCGCGTCGAACGCCGTGGCCACCGCCTCCGCCACCTGCCTCGTGTTCCCGCTGCGCGAATAGTAGACGACGAGTACCTTGCTCATGGCTTCACCTTCCGTCGCGGTTCGGTCGTTCGAGACGAGGCTCCGGTTGCGAAGGTCGTGCCGAATCGAGAATCGCGGTGGATCGCCGCGCGCACGCCGCCACGCGCAGGCTCGCGCCCCCGCAAACGGTGCGGGTCGGAGCGCGAGCTGCAGTCCCGCGTCGGACCGGCTCCTCACGAAAGGATGAAGTCGTGCGTGTGCCCGCCAGTGCTCGAGGTGGTCACCGCGACCATTCGGCCCGCTTCGATCTGCTGAAGCTGCGCTTGGGTCAAGACGAGCAAGTGCGAGTGCCCCGAGTCGGCGGAGGTGATGTACGTGGCGCCGTTCGCCGGCGGCATACTCAGATCTTTGGCGGGGACGCAGACCGTGTGCGTGTGCCCGCTGGCGACGCTCGAGGTCGCCCCCGCGCCGTCGCACGCGGTGGTGGAGCTGCTGGAGGACGAGCTGCATCCCATGACCGGGACCAGCACGAGCGTGACCGTCGTGGACGAGAGAAACTGACGACGCGTGATCATGACGACCCCCCTTGGTGCGCGAGCGCGCGCTGCGCGACGCGTGATGCATCGCACGGACCATCGCGGGGGCCATCGGGGAGCGGCGAGCCCTAGCGCCCCACGAGCCGCCTCGCTCGTGGCTCGCTCGTTGCTTGAACCTTTGGGGCGATGTGCCCAACGAAAGCGACTGCGCGCGAAGCGAAGCAGGACAGCATGCTCGACGATGAGCTGCTCGATCGCCTCGAGCGCGCGGCGTTCGGCTACTTCGTCGAGCAGGTCGACGCGCGGACCGGCCTCGTGGCGGACACGTCGCGCAAAGATTCGCCGGCCAGCATCGCGGTGATCGGGTTCGCGCTCTCGGCGTATCCGGTCGCGGTCGAGCGCGGGTGGCTCACGCGCGACGACGCGGCGGCGCGCACGCTCGTCACGCTGCGCTTCTTCGACGCCAGCGTGCAAGGGTCGGGGCCCGACGCGACCGGCTACCGCGGCTTCTACTACCACTTCCTCGACCTGCAGACCGGCAAGCGCACGTGGCGCTGCGAGGTCTCACCGATCGACACGACGTTGCTCATCGCCGGCGCGCTCACCGCCGCGGCGTACTTCACCGCGCCTTCGTCCACCGAGTCCGAGATCCGCGCGCTCGCCCGAGCACTCTACGAACGCATCGACTGGGATTGGGCGCGAAATGGCAAGGCCACCGTCGCGCAAGGCTGGAAGCCCGAGTGCGGCTTTCTTCACTACGGCTGGGAGGGCTACAACGAGGCGGCGCTCCTCTACGTGCTCGGGCTCGCTTCGCCCACGCACCCGCTACCGGCCAAGAGCTACGCCGCGTGGACGGCGACGTACCAGTGGGAGCGCATCTACGGCCGCGATCTGCTCTACGCCGGGCCGCTCTTCATCCATCAGTTCTCCCACGCGTGGATCGACTTTCGAAAAATCCAAGATCCCTTCATGCGCGAGAAGGGGAGCGACTACTTCGAGAACAGCCGCCGCGCGGTCGACGTGCAGCGCGAATACGCGCGGCGGGATCCGAACGAGTACGGCACCTACGGGCTCGACGCGTGGGGGCTCTCGGCGGGCGACGGACCGGGCTTCGGCGTGATGCGCGTCGGCGGGCGCGAGCGCCGCTTCTTCGAGTACACCGCGCGCGGCGTGCCGTTCGGTCCGGACGACGGGACCCTCGCGCCGGTGGCGTCGCTCGCGTCGCTTCCGTTCGCGCCTGCCTACGCGCTCTCCGCCGTGCGGCACCTCCTCGCGCGGTACCCGGAGTGGGCCGAGACGTGGCGGCTCCCGAGCGGGGTGAACAGCGCAGCCCCCGGCGCCGACGCGCGCGGATGGATCTCCGCCGGCTACTTCGGTCTCGATCAGGGGCTCGCCGTCCTCATGATCGAGAACTACCGCTCGGGGCTGATCTGGAAGTTGATGCGGAGCTCGCCTCCCATTCGCGACGGGCTCACGCGCGCCGGCTTCGAAGGAGGCTGGCTATGACCGTGCGCCAGCATCCGTACCGTCTGCTCGTCGTGGGCGCGGGCCCGGCGGGCCTCCTCGCGGCGCTGGCGGCTGCGCGACGCGGCGCCAAGGTCGCGCTCATCGAGCGGGGGCTTTTTGGAGGCACGTGCCTCCACCTTGGCTGCATCCCTTCGAAGGCGCTCATCCGCACCTCGCGCGTCTACCGCGAGATGCGCGACGCCGAGCACTTCGGCGGGTGCGTCCCCGGCACGAGGCCCGTGGATTTCTCCGCGGTCATGGAGCGCGTGCGACGCATCCGCGCGCGCCTCGCCCGAGACATCACGGCGGAGCGGCTCCGGGCGATGGGCATCGACGTGTACGCGGGCGAGGCACGCTTCACCGGCCCCGATTCGGTGACGGTGGAAGGTCGCACCCTCCGCTTCCGTAAGGCGCTGGTCGCGACGGGGGCGAGGCCCGTGCGCCCGCCGATCCCAGGGCTCGAGGAAGCGGGCTACCTCACGTACGAGAACGTGTTCGGCCTCACCGAGTGCCCGAAGCGCCTCTTGGTCATCGGCGGCGGCCCCGTCGGTTGCGAGCTAGCGCAGGCTTTTGCCCGGCTCGGAGCGCGCGTGACCCTCGTCCAGGCCGAGCCGATGTTCCTCGGCCGCGAAGAGCGGGACGCCGCGCAGCTCCTCTCCGACGCGCTCGCGCGCGACGGGATCGCCATTCACCTCGACACGCGAACGCTCGGCGTACGCGTCGAGGGGGGCGACAAGATCGCCGAGCTCGTGAGCGGCGACTTGAAGCAAACGGTCGCCGTCGACGAGATCCTCGTCGGTGTCGGCACCGCGCCGAACGTCCAAGGGCTCGGGCTCGAAGCGGCGGGGATCGCTTACGACGACGTCGACGGGATCGGCGTCGACGACTTTCTGCGGACGACCAACCGGCGCATCTTCGCCGCCGGCGACGTCTCGGGGCAAAACAAGTTCCCGCACATCGAGGGGGCGGCCGCGCGCATCGTCGTCGCCAACGCGCTCTTTCTCAGTCGCCGCAGGCTGAGCGAGGCCGTCGTCCCCTGGTGCACCTTCACCGATCCGGAGATCGCCCACGTCGGGATGTACGTCACCGAGGCCCGCGCGAAGAACATCCCCGTCAAGACGTTCACGGTCCTCATGCACGAGGTCGATCGCGCCATCACCGACGGCGAGGAGGAGGGCTTCGTGAAGCTGCACGTGCGCGAGGGGACGGGAGAGATCCTCGGCGCGACGGTGGTCGCCGCCCACGCCGGTGAGCTCATCAACGAGATCTCGCTCGCGATGGCCAACGGGCTCGGCCTCCGCGCGCTCGGGCGGGTCAATCAGCCGTACCCGACGCAGTCGCAAGCGATCAAAATGGCGGCCGACGCTTACCTCGCGTCGCGCCAGACCACGCTGCGAACCTGGTGGACGAAGACGTGGCTCTCCTGGTCGTAAGGCGGCGCTGACGGCGCCTTGTTACGCCGCGGGTGTGAATGGGCGTCCGCAGCCCGTCCCCTGCGCGCGCCCCCGGTTGCCACAAAACCCGCAAAACATCCCTGCGATTTGGGCCTTCGGACCCTTGGCGCCCCCCGTCGCGAGGGCGGCATGAGGCTTGCTGGTTCACTGGTTGAACCACATGAACCTCTCCCAGCGTCCCTCCCTCTTCGAGACCCTCGATCGGCCGCTCGCGAGCTCCGAGGCGCGGCGCGAGTCCGCATCGCTCCGCTCCTTCGTGAGCGCCGTTCGCGCGCAGGATTGGATCGTCCTCGTGTACTTCGTGGTGCTCGCCGTCGCGCTGGTTCGTGGCGCGGGGCCGGAGCGCGCGCGGTGCCTCGCGTGGGTGGGGCTCGACCTCGCCGTCCTCGTCACCGGGCTCGCGCTCGTGCACGGCCGCGTCGTGGCGTCCGAGCGAGTCGCCGCGGCGCTTCATCGGCTGCTCCTCGGGGGGCTCCTGACCGCGTCGTTCCTGCAGCTGCGGCACATCTTGCCGACGGTGACCTCGCGCGTGCTCGACGCGCAGATCGCCAGCTTCGACCTGCGCGTCTTCGGCTACGAGCCGGCGCTCGCGTGGGACCGCTTCGTGACGCCGAGGAGCGTGGAGTGGTTCGCGTTCTTCTATTTCAGCTACTTCGTCCTCGTCGCGCTCCACGTCGTCGTGATCCCGTTCATCATCAAAGACGCGCGCGTCCTCGAAGAGCTGGCCGTCGGCGTCACGTTCGTCTTCTGCGTGGGGCAGCTCACGTACGCCATCGTCCCCGGCTTCGGCCCCTACGCGCACTTCGCCGGGCAGTTCCAGCACCCGCTCGTCGGCGGGTTTTGGTGGAGCTCTGTCGAGCGGACGGTGCACGCCGGCGGCGCGTTGAAGGACATCTTCCCCAGCCTTCACACCGCGGCGCCGACCTTCCTCGCGCTCTTCTCGCTTCGCCACCGTCGTCTCGCCGCGTTCCGCTTCACGTGGCCGATCGTGGCCTTCTTCGCGTCGCAGATCATCCTCGCGACGATGTTCCTCAGGTGGCACTACCTCGCCGACATCCTCGCCGGCCTCACGCTCTCGGGCGTGGCCCTCCTCGTCTCGTCCGTACGCGCGAGGTAGGCCTGCAGTCGACGCGCGTGCGCGCCGGTGGTGCGCGCGCGGGGGGCCCACGGTTCGGGCGGCGTTCGAGGAGCGTCCCTTCGGCGAGCATCGGCGCGGTCACGACTTCAGCGCCACGGCAGCGCTGCGCAGCTCGCCATGGCCGGGCACTTGCACTGTGGCATTCGTCCCCGCGGGGTTTCCCTCGACGAAGAACGCAGGAGCCGCAACTTGACCACCGCACACCTCCCTCGAAGCGCCATGACGTCGGCGCTCGTCGTCGGCGGGGGCCCGGCAGGAGCGTCGCTGGCGACGCGGCTCGCGGAGGCCGGGCGCGACGTCGTGCTCGTCGAGCGCGAAGCGGGCCCGATCGACAAGGTGTGCGGCGAGTTCCTCTCGCGGGAGGCGCGGCTCTACCTCGTGGCGCTCGGCGTGGATCTTCGCGCGCTCGGCGCCGTCCCCATCGACGCCGTGAGGCTCTGCGCGGGCGATCGCGTGGCGGTCGTCGCGCTGCCGTTCGCCGCGATGAGCCTCTCACGTCGTGTGCTCGACGAGGCCTTGCTCGAGCGCGCGGCCGGGGCGGGTGCGCGCGTCCAGCGGGGCGCGAAGGTGACCGAGCTCACGCGCGACGGCGCGGGATGGGAGGCGCGCCTCGACGACGGCACGCGGGTCCACGCCGCGCAGGCGTTCCTCGCCACGGGGAAGCACGATCTGCGCGGGCACAAGCGTCCGCCGGGGCTTCAAGACGATCTGCTCGCGTTCAAGATGCATTGGCGGCTCGCCCCCGCGCAGGCGGCGGCGCTCGAGGGGCACGTCGAGCTCGTGATGTTCGCGGGCGGCTACGCCGGCCTTCAACCGATCGAAGCGGGGCGCGCCAACCTTTGTCTGCTCGTCCGGCGGCGGCGCTTTCACGCGCTGGGATCCCGTTGGCCAAGCCTCTTGGCGGCGATGCGCGCCGAGTCGTCGCACCTCGACCTTCGCCTCACGGGCGCCGAGGCTTGCTCCGCGCGACCGTTGGCTCTCTCGGCCATTCCCTACGGCCTCGTGCAGCGGCGCTCCGACGGGCTCTTTCGTCTTGGCGATCAAGCGGCGGTCATTCCGTCCTTCTCCGGCGACGGCATGTCGATCGCCCTCCACAGCGCCGAGCTCGCCGCCACGACCTACCTCGCGGGGGGCGACGCCGACGCGTACCAAGAGCAGCTCGCCCGCGACGTCTCCGGGCAGGTCCTCCTCGCGACGCTCCTCTCGCACGGCCTCGTGCGGCGCTCGGGCCAAGCGCTGCTCGGCGCGGTCGCGCGCCTCCGGCCGGAGCTCATGTCGAGCGTCGCGATCCACACCCGCGTCTCGGATGCCGCGCTCGCGCGGGCGCTCGTGTCGGTGTGAGAGCGCGTGCCGCGGGCCGTGGCGCTACTTCGCGTCCTTGCACGGCGCGTAGGTAGCGACGACCGAGGCGTCCTTCACCTTCGACGTGAAGTCGTCGCACAGCTTTTGGTTGGCGTGGCGCGCGCGCTCCGGATCGGCAGAAATCCCCGGGCACTTCCCCTTGCCGAAGCAGTAGACCCCCGACCAGCAGCCGGACAGGTCG
The DNA here is from genome assembly GCA_964531795.1 of uncultured Polyangiaceae bacterium. GTDB lineage: Bacteria > Myxococcota_A > Polyangia > Polyangiales > Polyangiaceae > CAZHHD01. The sequence goes on from CAZHHD010000024.1 coordinate 44,592, forward strand.
AGATCGCACGCGTGCTCCAGATCCTTGACGCGCTTGTCGGTGGGCTCGCTCGTGGCGAAGCCCTCGCTGCCGAGAGCCACGCAGGCGCGCGACTGACCGGCGTCGCAGGCGTGGCGCATCGCCGTGACGATCTTCGCGCGCGCGGCCGCGTCGAGCAGCGCGGGCCCATCGGCCGGGAAGAAGCCGTACGCCAACATGCTGCACCGGCTCGGTCCCATCGCTTCGCACTCCGAGGGGAGGGTGGTCGCGACCTTGGTGAAGACCGGTCGCGCGCGGAGCCAGTCGAGCTTCGCCCCCGCAGCAACCGCGGAGGCGCATCGATCGGTGAGCGGCGACTCACCGCACACCTTGTCGAAGAGTGCCTCGGCGCGCGCGCGAAGATCCTCGTGCGTCGCGAGCAGGCCGGAGCCGAAGGCCTTCGAGCAGCCGACACGCGCGATGCCCGAGGTCGAATCGGTCTTGATCGCAGCGTCGCTGTCGCACGCCTTGGCTCCTGCTTCGAAGACCCGCTCTTCGCTCGTCTTCGCGTTCATGGCGACGTACCCGCACGCCACGCCGTCTCCCTTGTTGCAGAGCGCGTCGCAGTGGGCGATCGAGGCGGGGCAGCCGTTCTGGAGCGATTGAATCATCCCCGTCGAGAGCGCCGAGCTCATGTGCATCGTGTACATCGACGCACCGAGATCGTAGGCCGGCGGGTTGAGGTCGCAGCGGTCGGGCTCCATGGCCGAATAGAGCGGCGTCATGTTCGGGCCCGCGGGCGGCGCTTCCCACTTCAGCTTCGCCGCGTGCGCGCGCACGGCCGCGACCAACTTGTCGGCGTCCTTCTGCGCGGCGGGATCGAGCTCGCACGCCACGCTGAGGCTGACCATGCAGTCGCCCCCTTCGCACGACGACTTGCAGCCGCGTGCGTTCAGCTTTTCCATGCGGGTCGCCACGCGATCGACGATGAGCGACTCGTCGGCTTCGGCGAGGCCAAGATCCCGCGCGAAGGCGGCGAGCTCGGCTTCACGCGCCGCCCGTTCCTTCCTCACCTGGGCCCAGCGCGCGAGGAGCGCGTCGCGCGCGGCCACGGCTTCCGGCGATGCGCCGGCCTTGAGCTCACAGCGCGGCGCGGCGTCTTCGGGGACGAAGCGCTCGGTCGGGGCGACGGGGACGCTGACGCCGCAGCCGACGGCGAGCGTGGCGACGAGCGCGGCTCTCAGTGCTTGGCGCATTGGGCCTTCTCCATGCAGGTGCTGAGCTTCTGCGTGGCGCTGATGCACGCGTCCGAAGCGCCGCCTTTGCACGCGCCGCCGACCTGCTTGGCCTCCTCGGTGCACGGCGTGCAAATGTCGACCAGCGTGCCGTGCTCGCCGACGAGCGGCTTGTCCGTGAGGATGCGCGAGGCCTCGTTGGCGTGATGCAGGGTGGAGTCGATGCGCGTCTGCGCGTCGAGGTGCGTGTCGGTCGCCGCGTTCGTCGCCGCGCGCACCTCCTCTTGGTAGCGGTACGAGCGCCAGGTCGCGTCCGCTGCCTGGCCGGCGACCTCCCAGAACGAAGGGGTCTGGGCGTCGATCTCGGCCTGCGCCTTGGCGATCTGCTGGCGATGCTCGTTGTCGGCCTTCGTGGCTTCGGCCTGCGCCTTGTCTTGCTCGGCTTGGACCTCGGCCTTGGTGCGCACGGCCTTTCCGAAGAATGCAGCCCGACGCGTCGCCCACTCGCGCTCTTTGGGGCTCGCGACGAGCTCGAACTCCACGAGCGCGCGGCACGAGGTGGCGTCCCCGTACTGGCAGCCGCGACGGAAGGCTTGCTGAGCCCCCTCGCGGTCGATCGACTCGGTGGCGAGGTAGCGCCCCTTGGAGAGCGCGTCGGCGTGGAGGAAGTAGATGCCGAGCTGCCCGCACTGCGCGCCCGAGACCATGCACGAGCGCTTTTGCTGGTTCATCATCGTCCGAGCGACCGAGGTGTTCACGCTCGCGTCGATGGACGCCACCGAGGTGCAGCCAAAGCAGGCACCGGCCATGGCCAGGAAGAGGGCTCTCTTCATCATCTCCCGCGAGATACGAGATGGCTCAGCCGTGGTCAACGGCGATCGCGACCCGTCGTGCCCCCTAGCTAGTGGACTACCTGTCTAGCCTGGGAACCACCGCTGCGATGACGAGCCCGATCGGCCCGAGGAAGCTGCAGAACACGAACCAGAAGCACCCGCCGCGCCCCTTGGAGGTCGCGATCCACGCGCCGAGGACCCCCATCAAGAGCCACAACGGGATGCCAAGCCACTCCTTGTGCATGGCGATCGTCTAGCACGGCCGCTTCGCGCCCGCGCTACCCCACCACCGCGTCGACCTCGATCTCGATGAGCATCGCGGGATCGATGAGCGACTTCACCTCCACCATACTGGTCGCCGGCGGATGCTCGCCGAACACCTCGCGGTGGGCCACGCCGAACTCGGCCCAGCGCTTCATGTCGGTCACGAACATGCGCGTGCGGACCACGTTGGAGAAATCTGCGTCGAGGGCGCGGAGCGCTTCGCCGACGATCTCCAGGCAGCGTCGCGCCTGGGCGGTCGCGTCGCCGGGGGCGTGGACGCCACCCCCCTCGGCGACCGGGGCGGTGCCGGTCACATAGATGTGATTGCCGGCGCGAAGGGCGCGGCAGTAGCCGATCTGCGGCTCCCAAGGGGCCTTCGAGAACGTGCGACGAAATTCCATGCCGCGCACCGTAGAGCCACTCCGGCGGGCGAGAAAGCCCTCGAATCGGCGGTAGACGGCCGAGGGCAGGGGGTCGCCGGGCCGAGCCAGCCGCCACGCGGGAAGATCTTTCCCGCCGGGCCGTATTCTCCTCCATGCGCGAGAGGTTCGACTCCCAGGTTCGGCAGATCGAAGGGCGCGACGAGCGCGCCGCGGGTGCGGCGCCGCTCCGCGGACCGGATCTCGACGCCCTCACGTGGGACGACGCCGAAGACCGCACGATGATGTCCGAGGAGCCCGCCGGCGAGGACCGCGCCGAGGCTGGCGACGAGATCGCCGAAGCGCAGTTGAACCTCGCCATGCGCCTCGCCCGGTTGATCGACGTCCTCGAGCGCCTGCACGGTGAAGCGTGGGCCGGGGCCGCGGTGCACACCTTGCTCACCCGCGCCCGCGAAGTGGAGTCGGTCTCCACCGCCGTCCTCGCGGTGTGCACCGGCGCCCGCGATTGGCGCGTCGGGATCCTGCTCGACGCCGACGCGCCGCTCGCCGAGTACCTCCGCGGCGTCGTCGCGTGGTGCGAAGGGATCGTGCGCGCCCTGGACGTCCTCGCGAAGGAGCTCGAAGCGGGCCGACCGGATTTTCGCGCCGCCCGCCGCCGCATCGACGACGCGGCGTCGTTTCACCTCGTTCACTTGGTGGACGCGATCCGTCTCGACGCGCGCACGGTCTTCTTGCGACCGACGTCGGTGGCGCACCGCCAGCTCGAAGAGCTCTTTTGGGCCGCTTCGTGGCTCGAGACGACGCTCACCGCGCGGGTGCACGCGGCCTGAGAGCATCCGCGGCGGGCCGGTGTTCGCGTCGCTCTCCCGTGCGTGATGCGCCGGCCGGCCGACGCTGGTCCTTCAAGGGACCGGGAAGCCGCACTTGGCGATCGTCGGTTGGTCGAGCGGCCCGCACGTCCAGTCGAAGCTCGAAGCTTTGACCCCGTTCTTCTTGCACGTGCAGCTCGGGCTCGGCGGCGTTTGGAGCTCGTTGCAGGCGCAGACGATCTCGTACGACGTGGCGCCGCAGGTCCACGGGTAGGTGTAGACGTCGCCTCCGTTGTTCCGCTCGACGCCGCCGTCCGCCGCGGTGCAGGTGTCGCCGTTCGACCCGCTCGACGACGAGCTGCACGCGACGAGCCCGGTGAGCGCGGCAACCCACCCGACGACCGCCAAGTCTCTCGCGAAGCGCATCTCGTCAGGTAACCGCAGCCCTCGCGCGAGGACAAGCCCGCCGCGGCGCACGCGAGCCGTGCGCGCGCGCTCCTGCGCGGTCCAGCGCAGCGAACGTCAGGGCGTCGGATCGGGGAGCTGCCAGTCGATCTCCGGCTGCTGATGCTCGCGAAGCGCGGCGTTCACTTGCGAGAACGGGCGCGAGCCGAAGAAGCCTCGCGTCGCCGAGAGCGGCGAGGGGTGCGCGCCGCGGATGATGGTGTGACGCGAGGCGATGAGCGGAGCCTTCGTCTGCGCGAAGCTCCCCCACAGGACGAAGACGAGATGATCGCGGCGCTCGCTCAGGGTCGAGATGATCGCGTCGGTGAGCTCTTCCCAGCCATGGCACGCGTGCGAGTTGGACGCGCCCGCGCGCACCGTGAGCACGCTGTTCAGGAGCAAGATGTCCTGCTGCGCCCACGCCACGAGCGAGCCACCTTTCACCGGCTGGATGGTCGGGATGTCCGTGGCGAGCTCCTTGAAGATGTTCTTCAGCGAAGGCGGCGGCTCGCTCGGCGGCTTCACCGAGAAGGCGAGGCCGTGGGCTTGCCCTTCGTCGATGTACGGATCCTGACCGAGGATGACGACGTTCACCTTGTTCGGATCGGTGAGCTGCAAGGCGGTGAACATCTCGTCTTCGGGCGGATAGATCGGCGTCGCTCCCGCGCGCTCGGCTTCCACGAAGCTCGCGAGCGCAGGCAGGTACGGCTTGCCGCGCTCGCCCGTGAGAGCCGCTTGCCAAGGCTTCGGGATCTTCGTCCAAAGGCGCATGCCCGCAGCGGGATCGCCCCCCTCGGTGATCGTCTTGCAGCGGGAGAGGGCGCTCTCGCCGTCGGACTGGGCACCGTCGTCGGGGCTCGCGCCGCCGGAGCAGCCGCACGCCAGGGCGATCGCGGTGAGGGCGACCGCCAGGGACGAAGTCCACCGCATGCATCCCCCTCGCATACATTCCCCTACTGCAAAGAGGCGGCCACATCGGAGCGCCTCGCTCGAACGCGCGGGACCGCAGGATTTTCGGCACTTCGGGCCCGCGAGGCCCACGCGCGACGCGCGGCGGCGCTTCTTTCACGTCTTGAGACGTGAGAGGAAGATCCAGCGAACACCGGAGTGTCCGGGGGGCCCTCGCTCACCCGAGCGCCGGGCGGACCCACTGGTCGACCAGCCACGCGAGCGGCTCTTCGGCCTCGCGGAGCGCCCGATCGGTGTCGCGCGCCGCCTGCGACGCGACCGGGTCGCCGTACGCCCGCGCGTAGAGAACCCAGTTCGCGAGCTCGTAGCGATGCAAGAGCGGGTAGAAGCGATGCGCCTCGAGGGCGGTGAGCGCGGAGAGCGCCTCTTCGGCGTTCGAGCTCCTGTAGAGCGCTTCGGTGGCGTCGGAGAGGAGCTCGCGCAGATCGGCGAAGGCACGCTCGGGATCTTCGGCGATCCCTTGAAGAAGCTCGGCGAAGGAGTCCTCGTCACGGCCCGCGTCGCTCGCCACCTCCGCCATCGCCGGCACCTGCGTGGCGAGGAAGGTGGACTTCGGCGAGTGGCCCAAGAGCCGACCGACCAAGTAGAGATCGAACGCGCTGGCCACGGCCTCGCCCAAAAAGAGCGCGGCCACCGAAGGGCGTCGCTCGCCGGTCTCTCCGAGCGCGCGCGCCGCCAGGCGATGCCACGCCACGTGCGCGACCACGTCGGCCGGCACCTCGGCGTCGACGAGCACGTCGCCCCCCTCGGTCGCGCCCCAAAAAGTGAGGTTCAAGAAGAGCGCGCGATCCCAGCTCGCCCCCTCGCTCGGGAGCACGCGGAACACGTAGCCCTCTTTGCGGAGCACCTCTTTGAGGTCGGCGTAGAGCGCCACGTGGCGAAACGACGCCTCGTCTTCGATGGTGAGCTTGTCGAGCGTGAGTCTTTGGAAGCCGGCGGGGCGCTTCATCCGGCGCTCGGCGCCATCTTCTCGCACACGTCGACGAGCTTCCGGATCTCCCCTGCGTCGCGAAACTTGCACGTCATCTCGCGACGCCCGGTGTTGAAGAGCTTGTTCGTCGTCGTGGCGTGCTCGTCGCTCGCCGCGACCCAGGTCGGCGTGTCGGCGCCCTTCTCCGGGGTTTGCGCGAAGAGCTTGGCGGAGAAGTTCATCATCGCCGGGATGAAGCCGGTCGCCTTTCGATTGAGCTGCGTGCGCACGAAGCCCGGCGCCACCGCGTTCGATGTGATCTTGGCGCTCTTCAGGGCGTCGGCCTGGTGCCACGAGAGCATGCGCAGCGCTTGCTTGCTCTGCTTGTAGGCGGTGAGGCCGTCGTACGTGCGCGTCTTCATCTCCACGTCGCCGAAGTCGAGATCGCCGGCGATGGTCGACACCACGTTGACGACGCGCGCGCCGCCGGCGGCGGCGAGGCGAGGCTCGAGGAGCCGCGTGAGAAGGTACGGGCCGAGAACGTTGGTCGCCCAGGTGAGCTCGATCCCTTCGTGGCTCGTCTCCTTCTCGGTCGTCCACTGGCCGGCGTTGTTCACGAGCACGTGGAGCTTCGGATGACGCTCGGTGAAGGTCTTGGCGAAGGCGCGAATGGAGCCCTGTTCGGCGAGATCGACCTCCATCGCCGAGATGTCTCTCTTCCCGGTGGAGGCGACGAGCTCGGCCACCGCCGCTTCGCCGCGTCCGCGGTCGCGGCTGCCGATGACGACCGTCGCGCCGAGGCGCGCGAGGGTCCGCGCGATTTCTTTGCCGATGCCGCTCGTGGCGCCGGTGACGAGGCACGTGCGACCGCCCAAGTCGGCCGTGAGAGGAGTGCTCATGGATCTCAGTAGACCATGCAGAGGGCGGGGCGGGGAGGGCGCCGCGCCCGCCTCGGCCCGCATCGTTCATTCCGCTGCCACGATCGGCGTCTCGCGGAGGCGAACGACGCGGTAGGTCGGCCACAGCTCGAGCCCGTCGGCCAGGTACTGACCGCCGGTGCGCTGTTGGATCGGATCGTAGTGCGCCCCGGCGAAGAACCCGACGATCAGTGCCCCGCCCTCGGCCTCGGGAGCGCAGAAGAAGAACGAGGGGGTGTCGGTCTTCACGTTGGCGGGGCCCGAGCAGTCGTTCACGTTCGAGACGAGGTGACCTTCCTCGAGCCACCCGCCGTCGGCCATCCATTGGGGGGAGTCGCTCCCGAGCGCCCAGCTCGCGATGGCGTCGGCTTGCGCGTGATCATGCGCCGGTACCCACAGGTGCCCGCCGCTCGCCGCGCTCCGAACCCTGCCGCACGCGATGTCGGCGGAGAAGAGCGGATCGTCGGCGGAGGGCCAGGTGAACGAGAAGTTCCAATCCTGCGCCGTGCCGTCGATCGATTGCTGTTCGCTCTCGAAATAGAAGAGGCGCGCGTCGCGGTTCACGCGGCGCGCTTGAACGAGCGCGACTTCGTACGCCTCGCGAAACCTCGTTTGCGGAGTGCAGAGCGAGCGGCCACCGAAGACGTCGAACCGCGGCGCACACGCAGGGACGAGGAGCGTGACGACGAGCGCGAGGGAGCGCGCGGCCTTCCCGCGGCCGACCCGCCGCACGCGCGCACGTTGGAGATCCGGCGTCCTCACGATCCAACGCGGATGCGAGAAGCGGGCCGGCGGCGCGCGCGCGCAGCGTCCGTCGCGGCCTACGAGGAGGGGCCGCAGCTTCGCCGCGAGCGCGCAAGCGATGCGCGGCGGGCGCCCCTCAGCGCGTCGTCGCGGTCTGCTTGGCGGCGTCGCCGCCGGCGACCTGGATCGGGATCCACAGCGCCTTGATGCGCGCGTAGCTCCCCTCGCGGTCGTAGCCGGCGAGGCCGAACAGCACGTTCCACCAGTGACCGTTCGGCGTCTCGCCGTAAGAGAAGAGCGGCAGGATGTGAAACTGCCAGTCGGTTCCGCCGACGGCGCGCTTCTGGATGTAGAGCGTGTTGGCCGCGACCTGCACCACCGAGTCGTCCGCCGTGTCGGCGAAGCGCCAGTAGAAGGGGAAGCCGATGGTCGTGCGCCCCCGCGGCGAGGTGAAGTCCCAGAACACGGGCGCAAAGACGGTGTGCGAAGACTTGTCGCTGCGGCCCACGTAGAGCAGCGGGTGGAAGTCGGTCTCCCAGCCGTGCACGTCGGTGCTGAAGACCATGGAGGGGAACACCCACCACGACTTCGACACACCGCGCGTCTCGAACTTACCGACGAGCGGCGTCAGGAAGTCGTGCCCCTTGGGGCTGTCGGCTTGGTAGTAGAACGGGGCCACGGCCCACGCGTTCAAGCCGATGTCTTTGTCGGTGTAGTTGTACCAAATCGGCAGGATGGGCCCGACCGCGGTGAACGACGTCGAACCGCTCCGCGTCGTCGCGTGCGTGAAGAGCGGCGTCATCATCGTGTCGACGGTGCGCGTCTTGCGGCGGAGGTAGCCCGGCACCACGAAGAGCGAGGCGTCGTCGCTCTCGCCGTAGTGGAAGAGCGGGAAGAGCGTCGTGTGGTGCTCGCGGATGCCGCCGGTCTCGGGCTTGCCCCAGATGTGGAAGAAGAGCGGCGCGATGTCGAACACGCCGCGCTTCGGATCGCTCTTGGAGATGACCGGCCCGACGACGTTGGTGGTGCTGTCTTCGAGCTCGTTCCAGCGGTGGTAGTAGAGCAGCGGCGGGATGAGCGTGTACGTCTTGCGCGTTCCGTCGGCCTCGCCGGTGTCGCCGCGGAAGAAGAACGGCACGACGCCCATGTCGACGTCGGTCTTCGTGCGATCGCGGAAGAACGGCCCCACCAGGGTGAAGGCGCCTTCGGCGTTCGAGTGCGTGGTCGTGAGGAGGACCGGCGAGTGGAAGTACCCGCCCTCTTTGCGCGACCCCTCGAAGAAGAGCGGCGCGAACCAGTTGTCGTGCTCGTTCGGCGCTTCGCGGTGGGCGAGGGGGCCGAGCACGAGGACGTTGTTCTCGCGATCGCGCACGCGCCAGGCGAAGGGGAAGACGACGTCGGCGTCGAGCTTCAACGATCGGCGCTGGTAGTAGAGCATCCCGTAGAGCCCCTCGCGGTCCTCGTGCTGGGGGATGCCGTACGAGGTGGCGTGGGCGGGATCGGGCAAGCCGCGCGTGTGCTCGAGGAGCAGCGGCGGCAAGAAGCGGAAGCGGTAATCGCCCTTCTTCTCCTCGTAGTAGGGGAAGTAGCTCCTCTTGAGCTCGCCCTCCGAAGATGCGGGGCGGTGGTCGGAGTCGGTGCCGATGCGCGCCCGGACTTCGTCGCTCATTTGAAGCGGATCGTCGGGAGCCTGCGACATCGGCTCGGCGCGCTGCATCACCGGCGCCGGCTGGTTGTCGTCGCCCGAAGGCGGCGCCGGCTGCGTCGTCGGCGTGACGCGCGGCTGGGCCGAGGCGGTCCCCGCGAGGACCATCGACGTAGCGAAGAACGCGGCGACGCCGTAGATGCGCGCGCGGCTCACGAAGCCACCTCGACCTTGGGCGCGGGGGGCGTCGCGAGCTTCGCGCGCACGGCGGCGACGACGTCGGCGCGCGGCACCGAGTCTTGCGCATGGCCGGCGAGATCCTTCACCTGCACCGTGCTCGCCGCGATCTCGGCCTCCCCGAGGAGCAGCGCAAGGCGGCACCCGAGCGCGTTCGCGCGACGGAGCTGGGCCTTCACCGAAGCGCCGCGTCCGTCGACCTCGACGGCGATTCCGGCGGCGCGAAGATCGCGCGCGAGCGAGAGCGCCGGCTCGACCGAGGAAGCGCCGAGCGGCGCGATGAGCGCGTCGGTGCCGCGTGCGTCGGAGGCGAGGTCGCTGGCGATGAGAAGACGCTCGAGCCCCGCGGCGAAGCCGAGCGCCGGCACGCTGGGACCGCCGAGCTCGGCGATCATGCCGTCGTAGCGTCCGCCGCCGAGGAGCGTGTCGCCGGCGCCGAGCTTCTCGCTCGCTCCGCGGAACTCGAAGAGCGTGCGCGTGTAGTAGTCGAGCCCGCGCACGAGGCGAGGCGTGACCTCGAACGGCGTGCCGAGCGCCTTCAAGTAGCGCTGGAGCGCGTCGAAGTGCTCTTTGTCGGCGTCGTCCAGGCAATCGAGGACCGAAGGGGCGCCCCCGAGCTCCGCTTGGTCGGCCGGGTTCTTCGAATCGAGGATGCGGAGCGGGTTCGTCTCCAGCCGGCGTTGCGAGTCGGCCGAGAGCGCCTCCTTCTTCGGCGTGAGGAAGGCGACGATGGCGTCGCGGAAACGCTGCCGCGTCCCGGGGCCGCCGATCGAGTTCACCTGCACGCGAAGGTCGGGGACCTTGAGCTCGCCCAAGAACACCACGAGCATGTCGATGAGCTCGGCGTCGCACGCCGGCCCGGGGTCGCCGTAAATCTCGGCGCCGAGCTGGGAGAACTGCCGGTAGCGCCCGCGCTGCGGCCGCTCCGCGCGGAACATCGGCCCCGCGTACCACCACTTGGTGATGGGCTCCTTCGTGTGGACCTGGTGCTCGACGTACGCGCGCGCGGCGCCGGCGGTCCCCTCGGGCCTCAAGGTCAGCTCGTCGTCGTGGTGCTTGAAGGAGTACATCTCCTTCTCCACGACGTCGGTCGCCTCGCCGATCGTGCGTACGAAGAGCGGCGTGGGCTCCACGTAGGGGGTCCGGACCTCGCGGAAGCCGTAGCGGCTCACGACGTCTCCGAAGAGGCGCTCCACGCGCTGCCACCGCCCGATTTCGTCGGGGAGCACGTCGTTCATCCCCTTGACCGCCCGGAGTCCGGCCGAGGATTTCTTCGAAGTCGAGGACAAGCGCCGGGTATATCGCCCCCCTTGGACACGGGGGTCAAGCCCAGATAAGAGCTTGTTCCCGTGGCCGATTCCAAGCGATCCCTGGAAAAGGGCGGAGGGCCCCCGCGCGGGCGCACGTGCGCCCTGGATCTGGGGCGCGCGCGGGTGGGGGTCGCCCTCGACGACGAGCTCGGGATCTACGCCCATCCCCGCGGAGTCCTGGACGGAAAAGACCGCCGCGCGCTCCTCGCCAAGCTCGTCGACCTGGCCCAGGAGGAGGGAATCGTCCGCTTCATCGTGGGGCTCCCGCTCGACATGAAGGGGGGCGAGGGGGACGCCGCGCGAAAAATGCGGACCATGGCCCAGGCCATCGCCGATGCCACCGGGCTCGACGTGGAGCTGTGGGACGAGCGGCTCACCACCGTCGAAGCGCGCCGCGCCCTCGCCGCCAGCGAGGTCCACGGGGCCAAGGCCAAGGCGCGGATCGACGAAGCCGCCGCGGTGACGATCCTCCAGGCGTGGCTCGATCAACGCCGGGGCGGCGCCGACGACGTCCTCTCGTTCGGCGACGCGCCTTCGTCCGGGCGCCCCTCGTCGCGGCGGCGTGGAGGGAAGCGTTGAGCGCGAAGAAGAAGCGAAGCGATCCGCCGCGCCGAGCGAAGCGGAAAGAGAAGGAGTCGGCGCCGCCGCGCGAGCGCGAGAAGCGCGCGCCGTGGCACGCCGGGCAGTGGACGGCGACCATCGTCCTCGGTCTCGCCGCCTTCGTGACGGCGATGCTCTACTTCGTCTATCCGGCCACGCACGGCCCGGGGACGGGGCGCGAGGTCGAGCTCGCCCTCGACGGCGACGAATCGCCCGACGCCCTCGCCGGGAAGCTCGCCGGCGCCGGCCTCGTCGCGCATCCGTCGCTCTTCTCCGTCTACGTCCGCGCGAGCGGCGCGAGCGGCCACGTCGCCCGCGGGGCGCACCTCTTCACCGACGACATGACGCCGCACGATCTTCTCGTGCGCATCGAGAAGCGCGGCGGCGGCACGCGCGCCAAGGTCGTGTTGCCCGAGGGGTGGACGCGCTTCGACATCGGCCAGCGCCTTCAGGCGCTCCGCGTGTGCACGAAGAAGGCCTTCCTCGAGGCGACCGAGCGCGCCGATCTCCTCGCCGAGCTCCGCATCGAAGGGCCGAGCGCCGAGGGCTACCTCTTCCCCGCGACCTACGAGCTCGCGCAGGACAGCCTCCCCGACGACGTCGTGCGCCGCCTCAAGGCCGAGTTCGACAAGCGCTACGCCGTCCTCGAAGAGCGTCACGCCTCGGGGCTCTTGGACCTCGGCGAGTCGCTCCACTGGGGCCGGCGCGAGGTCGTCATCCTCGCCTCGATGATCGAGAAGGAGGCGGTGATGGACGACGAGCGCCCGATCATCGCCGGCGTGTTCTTGAATCGCCTGCGCGACCCGAAATTCACGCCGCATCTCCTCCAGTGTGATCCGACCGCGGGCTACGGCTGCTTGGTCGACGCCGCCGAGATCCCGTCGTGCGCCAACTACACCGGCAAGATCACCCACGACCTCGTGGCCGACGGCGCGAACCCGTACAACACCTACAAGCACGAGGGGCTCCCGCCCGGTCCCATCGCGAGCCCGGGATTGAAGTCGCTCGAAGCGGCGATGAACGCCACGCCGTCGCGCTACTTCTACTTCGTGGCCAAGGGCGGCGGGCGCCACACCTTCTCCGAGACCTACGGCGCCCACGCGGCGGCGATCGACGAGCAGAAGCACTGACGAGGCGCGCGGGCGAGTCGGTCCGCCGACCCGTTCGTGCGCCACGCGCCCCTGCGCCGCGCGCGCGTGTATTCTCGCGCCCCATGCCCCCCTGGCTCCTCCCGGCGATCGGCGGCGCGCTCTGCGTCGCGGCGCATTATCTCCTCCTTCGCGCGGCGAGCGGCCGCCTCGGGGACACGCTCGGCGCCCTCGTGCTCGAGACGACCGCGGCGCTCGGCATCGCCGCCGCGTACGTCACCGGTCTGAAGAGCGCGCCCGTCCCCACGACGCGCGCGGGGATCCTCTACGCCGTGGCGAGCGGCGTGTGCATCTCGGGGGCCAGCATCCTGCTCTTCATGACGCTCCGTCGCGGCGGCGCGGTGGCGACGACCGGGGCGATGGTGCTCGGCGGAGGGGTGGCGATCAGCGCGCTCCTCGCGCCGTGGCTCTTCCAAGAGTCGTTCACGCCGCGGCGCGCGCTCGGCGTAGCGCTCGGCGTGCTCGCGATGATCGTCCTCTCGCGTGACCCCGGCGCGGCGCCGTAGTACGACCGCGTCGTGATTCTCGCGGGGGACGTCGGCGGCACGAACGCGCGCTTTTGCATCTATTCGTCGGACGGCAAGACGGCGCTCCGGCACGCCGCGCTGCCGAGCAAAGACTTCGACGGGCTGGAGAAGGCCGCCGAGAAGTTCCTCTCCGAAGGCGACGAGCGCATCGAAGCGGCGTGCATCGGCGTCGCCGGCCCGGTCGTCGCGCAGCGCTGCGAGGCGACGAACCTCCCGTGGATCGTCGACGCGCGAAAGCTCGCGAGCTATCTCGGCGTGGCGCGGCTCGAGCTCGTGAACGATCTCGTCGCCCACGCGCTCGGGGCGCTCACGTTGCCGCCGGAGAAGCTCGCGCCGCTCGTCGGCCCGGGGCGCGCCGCGTCGCCTTCGGGTGTGCCGACGGTCGCCCCCGCCGTGGGCGGAAACCTCGCGATCCTCGCCGCCGGCACCGGCCTCGGCGAGGCGGCGCTCGTCTGGGACGGCGCGCGCTACGTGCCGCTCGGCACCGAGGGGGGGCACACCGACTTCGCCCCCCGCGGATCGGTGGAAGCGGAGCTCCTCGACTATCTCCGCGCCAAGATCCGCGGGCGCGTCAGCTACGAGCGCGTCCTCTCCGGCCCGGGCATCGGCAACCTGTACGACTTCTTCGTCGAGCGCGGCCAAGCGCACGAGTCGCCCGAGGTCGCCGCCAAGATCGCCGCCGCCAAGGATCGCAACGTCGCCATCTCCGACGCCGGCCTCGACGGCACGAGCGCGCCGGCCAAAGCCGCGCTGGATCTGTTCGTCTCGATCTACGGCGCCGAAGCGGGGAACCTCGCGCTGAAGACTCTGGCCACGGGCGGCGTGTACGTCGGCGGAGGGATCGCCAAGCGCCTCTTGCCGCTCCTTCGCTCCGGGACCTTCGAGGCCGCCTTCACCGACAAGGGGCGCATGTCCGGCCTCGTCCGGCGCATCCCCGTGACGGTGGTCTTGGACAGCGACGTGGCCCTCGCCGGCACCGCCCGCCACGCCGCCGAGCTTCTCCTCCGCTGAGGCGCGAAGAGCCCGGAGCGGCCGCGCCCGCGAAGGCGCGAAGGCCCGGAGAAACCCCTCCCGGTCGCGCGCCGATGCCGTATCCTCCGGTCCCCGCCGCGGCGCGCTTCTGCGCCGTAGAACGCGGTGAATGACGAGGAGCCCGGCGATGCGTGAGTTCGATCCCAAGACCGTCGAGTTGGCCATCAACACGGTGAAGACCCTCTCCATCGACGCGGTGCAGAAGGCCAACAGCGGTCACCCCGGCACACCGATGGGGCTCGCCGACATCACCGTCGAGCTGTTCACGCGGTACCTCCGCTACGATCCGACCGACCCCAAGTGGATCGGCCGCGACCGGTTCGTGCTCTCCAACGGGCACGCGTCGATGGTCCTCTACTCGATGCTCCACCTCGCCGGCTACGAGCTGCCGATGAAGGAGATCGAGAACTTCCGTCAGTGGGGCTCGCTCACGCCGGGCCACCCCGAGAGCCACCTCACCAAGGGCGTCGAGACCACCACCGGCCCGCTCGGTCAAGGGATCGGCAACGCCGTCGGCTTCGCCCTCGCGCAGCGCCTCTCGGAAGCGCGCTTCGGCGAGCCGTTCGCCGGCTCGCGCGTCTTCGCCATCTGCGGCGACGGCTGCTTGATGGAAGGGATCAGCGCCGAGGCCTCGAGCTTGGCCGGTCACCTCGGCCTCTCGAACCTCGTCCTCTTCTACGACGACAACCACATCACCATCGAAGGTGACACGAACCTCGCGTACTCCGACGACGCCGGGAAGCGCTACGAGTCGTACGGCTGGTACGTGCAGCACATCGACGGCCACGACCGCGCGCAGATCCGCGAAGCGCTCGACAAGGCGCTGGCGCAGAAGGACAAGCCGTCGTTCATCGTCGCCCGCACGCACATCGGCCACGGCGCGCCGAACCTCCACGACACGGCAAAGGCCCACGGCGAGCCGCTCGGTGAGGCGGAGATCGAGCTCTTCAAGAAGTCGATCGGCTGGGATTTCCCCAAGTTCACCGTCCCCGAGCCGGTGAAGAAGCTCTTCGCCGAGCGCGCCGCCGACAACCAGAAGACCCACGCCGACTGGAAGGCGCGCTTCGACGCGTGGAAGAAGTCGAAGCCCGAGCTCGCCAAGCAGCTCGACTCGTTCCTCGCCAAAGAGGTGCCGGCCGATCTCTACGAGCAGCTCTTGAAGCAGCTCCCCGAGAAGGAAGACGCGACCCGCAACACGTCGAACGCCATCGAGCAGATCGTCGCCGGCCTCGTGCCGTCACTCATCGGCGGCTCGGCAGATCTCGCCCCCTCGACGAAGACGCTCATCAAGGGGAGCGCCGGCGTTTCCCGCGGCGAGTTCTCGGGGCGCAACATGCACTTCGGCATCCGCGAGCACGGCATGGGCGCGGTGTGCAACGGGATGGCGCTCGCCGGCGGGATCATCCCCTTCGGCGCGACGTTCCTCGTCTTCAGCGACTACATGCGCCCGGCGATCCGCCTCTCGGCGATCATGGAGCAGCAGTGCCTTTGGATCTTCACCCACGACTCGGTGATGCTCGGCGAAGACGGCCCGACGCACCAACCGATCGAGCACTACTGGGCGCTCCGCTTGATCCCCAACGTCCACTTCGTTCGCCCCGCCGACACGCTCGAGGTCGCGGCGGCGTGGACGCACGCGCTCGGTCGCAAGCACGGGCCGACCTGCTTCTCGCTCACGCGCCAGAAGCTCCCCAACGTCAAGCGCGACGCGGGCTTCGATCCGAAGAACGTGCTCAAGGGGGCCTACGTCGCGCAGGAAGCGACCGGCGGAAAGCCGGACGTCGTCCTCGTCGCCACCGGGAGCGAAGTGCAGCTCGCCGTGGGGGCTCGCGAAGCGCTCGAGAAGGCCGGCAAGAAGGTGCGCGTCGTCAGCGCGCCGTGCCTCGAGGCCTTCGCGGCGCAAGACGCGGCCTACAAGGAATCGGTGCTCCCCAAGGGGGCGAAGATGGTCTCGATCGAAGCGGGGCGCCCCGAGCCGTGGAAGAGCGTGCTCGGGCCCGACTCGCTCAACATCGGCCTCGATCACTTCGGCGCGAGCGCGCCCGACAAGGTGCTCGCCGAGAAGTTCGGCCTCACCATCGGCGCGGTCACGGCGAAGGTCCAAGCCTGGCTCTGAGCGGCGCTCGCGGGCGATGACTCGAAGAAACGCAGTCGGCGCGTGAGAGCGCGCCGACGCGTCAGAGCTTCGTCGCCACGTGCGGCCAACCGCCCTGGAAGAAGATCGTCGCCGAGAGGAGGTGACGATCGTTGTTGTCGTTCGCCAGGTTCTGCCCGCACTTCGGCGTGCCTTGGCCCTTCCGGTACGCGTGGAAGAACGTGTGCCACTTGCCGTCGCTCCCCCGGAGCACCGAGTTGTGCCCGGGGCCGAGCCAGTGATCGCCGCTCTTCAAGATGCGCCCGTCGTTCGCGCCGGGGAGCGGCTCCTTGTGCTTCGTGAAGGGCCCGAGGGGTGAGTCGGCGCGCGCCACGCCGATGCCGTACGAGTCGTTGCAGTAATAGGCGCCGCTGTAGAAGAGGTAGTAGTAGCTCCCGCGCTTGACCATCGTGGGGCCCTCGACGACCCCCTCTTCCCAGGGCTCGCTCGAGCTCATGATCGTGCGCGTGTCGGCCGAGGGGGGCGGCGCGCCGACGAGGTGGAGCCCGTTCGGCGCGAGCTCCTGGCCGCGGAGCACATCGGCCTGCACGTCGTGGCCGTTCACCGAGCGGGTCCGCTCGTCCTTCCAGATCAAGTAGAGCTTGCCGGTCGCAGGATCCGTGAACATCGTCGAGTCGATCGACGAGCCGTCGTTCTCGACGAGGGGCGAGCCACGGTCCACGTACGGGCCGGTCACCGTCTTGGAGAAGGCGACGCCGATGGCGTGCTTGCCTGTCTTCTTCGACGTGGCCGTGAAATACGCGGCGTAGCCGCCGGGGACGGGGTGGATCTCGGGGGCCCAATGATCGCCGTTCGACCAGGCGGGGATGCCGTTCTTCGAGAAGATGTCGCCGACCTTGTGAAAGCCCGAGGTCGCCGAGTCGGAGGCGTAGATGGGGAACTGCCCGCCGGTGCAGGTCACGTAGTAGATCCCGTCCGCGAGGATCGCGCCCGGATCGGCGCACGAATCGAGCAGCGACGTGCTGACCGCGAGCTCCTCGCCCGTGTCGTCGGCGTTCTCGTCACTTGCGTCCGCCGCACACCCGGGGAGACACGCCACGGTGAGCGCACCGGCGAAGAAAAGCTTCCACGAGGCCGTCATGCCCCTACATGTCGCAAGGGGCGTGCCGTTACGAGGCGTCGCACCTCGCGGAGTCATGCGAAGCGCACGTGCGCCGCGGCAGGCGATTCTGTCGCGCGCCGCGGCAATCGGGGAGGCTCACGCGAGGTGTCGCGAGAGACGAGATCGCGAGCCCGTCACGAGGCGGGGTCTCGGCGATCCACCGTCCGCGCCCCATGCGACCGGCGTGATGGCCGGGGCGCTGACCATCCGCACGATCGGGTCGCGCGCCGCACCCGCGCCGCTCGGCCTCCGCGATCAGCCGAGGCCGCCCGCCGCCTTGTCGATCACCCACAAGATGCCGCCGCGCACGCCGCGGATCGCGCGCGCCGGCGTTTGATGCACGTCGCCGCTCGTCGACCACACGCGCTCGAGCGCCGCTTGCTTGCCCTTGCCGACGGCGAGGACGACGCAGTTTCGCGTCTGCTCGAGCACCGGCACGGTGAGCGAGAGACGCGCCTCGCGCCCCTCGGCAGCGGGGACCGCGATGACCGCGCGATCGATGACGTCGACCCCCGAATCGCCGGGGAAGAGCGACGCGGTGTGGCCGTCGTTGCCGATGCCGAGCACCACTACGTCGAACGCGGGGAAGCCCTTTTGCCCGGGCGAGACCTTGTTCTTCACGATCTGCTCGTACTCGCGCGCGGCGCCGGCGAGATCCTTCGCGTCGGCGGGCATGCGGTGCACGTTCGCTTCGGGAATGCCCGAGGGGACGAGCAGCGCTTCCTTCGCCCAGCGGTAGTTGCTTCGATCGTCGGTCGGAGGCACGGCGCGCTCGTCGACCCAGAAGATCTGCACGCACTTCCAATCGACGCGCGTGTCCTTGGCGAGGAGCGCGTACGCGGCCTTGGGCGTCTCGCCGCCGCTCAGGGCGAGCGTCGCGCTCCCGCGCGTGGCGATGGCGTCGCGGAGCGCGCGACCGATGCGGCTCGAGGCTTCGCGGGCAACCCCTTCGGAGTCGGGGGTCGCGATCAAAAGGCCCGGCACCACCTTGGTCGTCATGAGCACACCAGCCCCTCTTCGTGGATCTCTTCGGCGAATCGCGCCGACTCGGCGAGGGCCGGATCGTGCGCCGGGCGGTGCAAGGTGCGCTCGAGCATTCGCGCGCCCGTGTTCGAGCTCAGTCGGATTCGTTGCTCCATGGGCGCGCTGCCGTTCACCGAGAGGCGCCACACGATGAGATCGGCGTCCGGGGTCTGCCCTTCGCCGCCGCTGGCGAGCTCTCGGGTGATGGTCCCCTCGGCGCGGACACCGCCGTGCGTCGCCTGAAGGGTGACGCCGGCGAGGGCCGTGGGGGCGACGCCTTGAGGGCGGGGGACGGCGACGAGCTTGAGCACCACCGGCTCGCCGTCTTTCCGAAGGAGGCGCACGCGACCGCTCACGCGCGAAAGGCGCCAGCCGAGCCGCGTCGCGAGCCACCCGAGAAAGAGCGCTCCTTCCGACCCGAGGCGCGCGCCGCCGTCGGAGGCTTGGCGGATCTCGAGGTGCGAAATGGCGAAGGGGTGCTCGTCGAGGCGCGGCTCGTCGAAGAAGCGCGCCGTCAGCTCTTGCCACGGCGCGAGGCGTGTCCACGCGAGATCGTTCACCGCCGCGCGCCCCGGCTCGGCCCGCGCCCAACGCGCCAGCGAGAGGAGGCTCGAGAGCGACGTGTACTCGGTGTCGAGCACGACGCGCGAAGCGTCACGCGCGAGCGCCGCGAAGACCGGATCGTCCACGTGCACGCGCCCGAGCCAAACGAGCGTCGTCGGCAGCTCGGGCACGAGGAGCGCTTCCACCGCGCTGGCGATGCGCGCGCACACGCTCCCTTTGGCGGAGAGACGCACGCGCTCCGAATACGCCGCGTCCTCGTCGGTGCCGCACACCGCGCTCACGTCGCCCGAGAGCGAGCCGTCGCCGTCGTCGGGATCGAGCGCCACCACGATGGCGCGCGCCGGCAGCGAGCTCGTCACTTCGTCGACGACCTTGGTGTACGAATCGGCGAGCCGGGGCGTCCCCGCGACGACCACCAGGTTCATCGTGCACACGCGGCTCCGCGCGGGCTCGCCCTCCTTCGGGACCCAAATCTCGCGGAGCTGCTGCTCGATGGCCGAGAGGACCGCGGCGGCGCTCGCGCCCGGCGGCACGGCGAGCGGCGGGGAAGGGCGGATCGACGTCACGGGCGCCTCCACCTTCGCCCGTCTTGGGCGAGCAGATCCTCCGCCTGCTCCGGCCCCCACGAGCCCGACGTGTACATCGGCGGCGGCGCAGCGCCCGCCCACGCGTCGAAGATCGGGTCGACGAAGGACCACTGCCCCTCGACCTCGTCACGGCGCGTGAAGAGCGTCGCCTCGCCGCGCATCGCGTCGAGGAGGAGCCGCTCGTAGGCCTCGGGCGTGTTCGAGCCGAAGGCCGCGCCGTAGCGGAAGTCCATCGACACGTCGCGGAGCACCGTCTGCTGCCCCGGCTCTTTGCTGATGAAGCGGAGCGCGATGCCTTCGTCCGGCTGGATGCGCACCGAGAGCACGTTCGGCGTCACGCCGCCGTCGGCCGCGCGGAAGAGCGTGTGCGGCACCTTCTTGAACTGCAGCGAAATCTCGGTCACGCGCCGCGCAAGTCGCTTGCCGGCGCGCACGTAGAACGGCACGCCGCCCCAGCGCCAGTTGTCGACGAGCACGCGCATCGCCACGTAGGTCTCGACCCGCGAGTCGCCGGCTACGTCCGGCTCTTCGCGGTAGGAGGGGACCTCGTCGCCGCGCACGAAGCCGCGCCCGTACTGGCCGCGCACCACGTTCTTGTCGACCATCGAGCGCTCCATCGGGCGGAGCGACTTCAGCACTTTCACCTTCTCGTCGCGGACGGCGTCGGCGTCGAGCGAGATGGGCGGCTCCATCGCCGTGAGGCAGAGGAGCTGCATCAGGTGGTTTTCCACGATGTCGCGGGTGACGCCGGTCTGCTCGTAGAACTTGCCGCGCCCTTCGACGCCGATGTCCTCGGCCACGGTGATCTGCACGTGGTCGACGTGCTCGCGCGTCCACACCGGCTCGAACAGGCTGTTGGCGAAGCGGAAGACGAGCAGGTTCTGCACCGTCTCTTTGCCGAGGTAGTGATCGATGCGGAAGACCTGTTGCTCGGCGAACACCTTGGCGATGGTGTCGTTCAGTGCCGTCGCGCTCTCGAGATCGGTGCCGAACGGCTTCTCGAAGACGACGCGCGTCCACGGAGCGCCGCGCCCACCTTGCGGCTCGACGAGCCCCGCGGCCCTGAGGCCCTCCGAGATCGTGCCGAAGTCCGCCGGCGGCACCGCGAGATAAAAGAGCCTATTTTTCCGGGTGCCGCGCTCTTCGTCGAGCTTGGCGAGGTGCTCGCGGAGGTTCTTGTACGTGGCCGGATCCTCGAACGTGCCGGGCACGTAGGAGATGCCGCGCTCGAAGTCGGTCCACAGCGCCGCGTCGACCGGCTTCTTGCGCGAGAACTTGGAGACGGCCTCCTTCATGTCGGCGCGGAAGCCCTCGTGGCTCTTCTCGCGGCGCGCCACGCCGACGACGGCGAACCCGCCGGGGAGCAAGCGCCCCAAGGCGAGGTTGTAGAGCGCGGGCATGAGCTTCCGCCGCGTGAGATCGCCCGAGGCGCCGAAGATGACCACCGCGCATGCGTCGATGGTCCGGTCGTCGATCATCCCCTGGCGTAGCGGGTTCTTGCTCATGCCCTTTTCGTCCTTTGCCTTCAGGCCTTTTTGACGGCGTGGCCGCCGAACTCGTTGCGAAGCGCGGCGAGCACGCGCATGGAGAACGAGTTCTCCTGCCGTGAAGCGAACCGCGCGAAGAGCGACATCGCGATCGTCGGCGCCGGCACCGCGAGATCGATGCACTCCTTGACCGTCCAGCGACCTTCGCCCGAGTCGTCGACGTAGGCCTTGAGGTCCTTGAGCTCCGGATCCTTTTCGAAGGCGCGCACCGCGAGATCGAGCAGCCACGAGCGGACGACGCTGCCGACCTGCCAGACCTTCGAGGCCTTCTGCAGATCGATCTTGTACTCGCTCGCCTGGAGGAGCTCGAAGCCCTCGGCGTACGCCTGCATCATCGCGTACTCGATGCCGTTGTGGACCATCTTGGTGTAGTGGCCGGCGCCCGCTTTGCCGAAGTAGCCGAGGCCGCCGCCCGCGGGGGCGAGCGTCTTCAGCGCCGGCTCCACGTGCTTGTAGGCGCTCTCGTCGCCGCCGACCATGAGCGAGTAGCCCTCGGTGAGCCCCCAGATGCCGCCGGAGGTGCCGGCGTCGAGGAAGCGGATCTTCTTCTGCGCGAGCTCGGCCGAGCGGCGCTGCGAGTCTCGGAAGTTCGAGTTGCCGCCGTCGATGATGACGTCGCCCTCGCTCATCGCCGCCGCGAGCTTCTGGATGGTGTCTTCGGTCGGCGCGCCGGCGGGGACCATGACCCACACTGCGCGCGGCGCCGAGAGCTTCTTCACCACGTCTTCGAGGGAGCTCGCGCCGACGGCACCTTCCTTGGCGAGGCGCTCGACCGCCGCGGCATCGCGATCGTAGGCGACGACCTTGTGGCCACCGCCCATGAGGCGCTTGACCATGTTTCCACCCATCTTGCCGAGCCCAATGATCGCGATCTCCATGGCCTGACTCCCCTTCGTGCTTCGGCTCGCGACTCCGTACGGGGAGGACGCTGAGCGTGGCGCGGGCGGCGAGACTACTCGGGAGCGGACCTCGGGGGAACCGTCGCGCGCGCTTCGGCGCCCGCGCGCGAGGCGCCTCCGCGGCTCATGTGCACGCCGCCCGAGGACCCGCGCGCAGGACCTCTGGCGCTCCCCGCGCTCAAATCGCGCAGGGTAGGGGGCGATGTGGGGGCGAGGGGCCGTTGCCAGGCCGGGAGCGATGCTTAGCTTGGTCGATGTCATGAACGACTTCCAACCTCACCCGCAAGGTCGGCTCATCGGCGTCGTCCAAGTCCAGGTCGGGGCGAAGGTGTTCGCTCTCCCCGTCCAAGCCGTAAAGCTCGATCGCGACAGCGGCGAGCAGCGCCCCGGCGGTTTTTTCCGCGATGAAGCCGGGCACTTGGGCATCCTCGTCGACGAGGGGACGGAAGGGCGCGAGCTCGAGCGTCAGATCACCGCCGGGATGGAGGACGCCGTGCGCCACATCTCCAAGCGCTTTCTGAACTGAGCCCGGACCCGAGCGCCGCACCCCCGCCAAGCGCCCTCCGCGCCGTCGAAGCGACATTCGGCTAGAACTTTCCCCCTCCACGGGCGTCTCATCGATCTGTGGAAGACCCGAAGCCGAGCCTCCTGGGGAAGATCTCACCGCGCACGCGCCGCCGCGTGGGCCTGGGCGCCGTCGGCGTCTTCACCGTCTCGCTCGCCGTGGTGCTCGGCTACCGCGCCGCGGAGAACAAAGGCAAAGGGGCCGAGGCGGCCGCGACGCGCGCGTGGCACGGCACCATCGGAAAGATCGCGCGCTCGGGCGCCGACAAGACCGGCGGCGTCACGATCCGCAAAGACACGAGCGCGGCGTCGCCCGCGACCGAAGGGGCGGAGATCGGCGCAGGCGTCGAGATCGTCACCGACGAACGCACGCGCGCGCGACTCGACCTCGACGACGGCACGTCGGTCGTCCTCGATCGCGGCACGAAGCTCCGGATCGAAGCGGCGCCGCGCACGATGCGAATCGACGCCGGCTCGCTCATCGCCGACGTCGCGCACATCGAAGGGGCACCGCCCGCGCGTCTCGCCACCGAGAACGGCGAAGCGAGCGTGCTCGGGACGAAGCTCGCGCTCACCGCGACCGACGATCGTACGACCGTGGAGGTGCTCCGCGGCCTCGTCGAGCTGAAAGACGCCTCGTCCAGCACCGCGCGCATCGGCGCCGGGCAAGAAGGGGTCATCGCCAAGCACGCGAAGATGGAGATCGCGCCGGTGAACGATCTCGCCCAGCGCGTCGCGTTCGGCGAGCGCCTCGGGCTCCCCGGCGTGCACAACGAAGACGCCGATCTGCCGGTGAGCGGGCTCGGCGAGCTCCGCGCGCGCCGCCCGGGAAAGACCGACGAGAAGGACCACGCCGTCGCCCTCACGTCGCACCAAGTGAAGGTGCGCATCGCCGGCAACGTGGCCCGGACCGAGATCGACGAGACCTTCGCCAACGACACCGGCGACGATCTCGAAGGGGTCTACCGTTTCCCGCTGCCGCCCGGCGCCGAGATCGAAAAGCTCGCGCTCGAGGTCGACGGCAAGCTCATCGACGGCGCGTTCGTCGACAAGGCCAAGGGGGCGGCGATCTTCCGTGGCGCCATCCACAACGCCGTCCCGACGGCGCCGAAGCCCAAGGAGGAGATCTTCTGGGTCCCCGGCCCGTGGCGCGACCCCGCGCTCCTCGAGTGGCAGCGCGGCGGGCGCTTCGAGCTCAAGATCTTCCCCATCCCCAAGCACGGCTCGCGCCGCGTGGTGCTCGCGTACACCGAGACCGTGGCCCCGGTCGGCGGCGTGCGTCGCTACGTGTATCCGCTCCCGCAATCGACCGCGAGCGACCTCCGCATCGGCCAGTTCGGCGTCGACGTGCAGGTGCTCGGCGCCGATCCGAAGAGCGACGTGCGCGTGCGCGGCTACGAGCTCGCCAAGACCGCTTCGGAGGGGGGCGCCGCTCGCTTCGCGCAGTCGTTCACGAGCTTCGTCCCTACCGGCGATTTGTCGGTCGAATACGCGCTCGCCGACCGCACGACCGACGTGACCGCGTGGGGCTACACCGACGTCGGCGCTCCGGCGCCCGCGCCGCTCCCCGGCGCACCGGGCGACACGAAGCACCTCGCCGTCGACACGTCGTACGTCGCGCTCGCGCTGCGTCCGAAGCTCCCGGGGTGGACCGATCCCAAGCCGCGCGACGTCGTCCTCGTCGTCGACGCCGGTCGCTCGATGTTCGGTGAACGCTTCCAACGCGCGCGCAGGCTCGCGGTGCAGCTCACCCAAGAGATGGATCGTCGCGACCGGGTCGCGCTCCTCGCGTGCGACGTCACCTGCCGCGCCATGCCCGGCGGTTTCGACGGCGCCGGCTCGGGCCGCGCGCACGACGTCGACGGCTTCCTCGCCTCCACCGAGCCCGATGGCGCGAGCGATCTCGTCGGCGCCGTGCGCGCCGCCGAAGGGCTCGGAGGTCACGAGCGCGCGCGCGATCTTCGCGTGGTCCTCATCAGCGACGGCGTCGCCAGCGCCGGCTACCGCCGCCCCGATCGCCTCGCCCGCGAGGTGAAGGACACCCTCGCCGATCCGCGCGACGAAGTGGTGACGGTGCCCATCGGCGGCGACACCGACGTCGTCGCCCTCGCCGAGATCGCCCGTGGCGGCGGCGGCGTGGTGGCCCCTTATGCGCCCGGCGAAGCGCTCGAATCGGCGGCCCTCGACGTGCTCAACGCCACCTACGGCGTGACCTTGCGGGACGTCGAGCTCACGCTCCCCCCGGGGCTCACCGACGTCGCTCCCGCCGCCCTCGCGCCCATGCGCGCCGGCAGCGAGACCATCGTGGCCGCGCGCATGACCGGCGGCGACGTGCACGGCGACGTGATCCTCCGCGGCAAAGTGGGCGGCGAGCCGTTCGAGGCGCGCTACCCGGTCGACGTGCGCGCCACGAGCGACGCCGGCAACGCCTTCGTCCCGCGCCTCTTCGCCGCCGCGCGCATCGCCGATCGCGAGCGTGGCCCCGACGCTTCGTCTCCCGCCGCGCGCGCCGAGCTCGTCGGCCTCTCGCAGCGCTTCGCCGTGCCGTCCAAGTTCACCTCGCTCCTCGTGCTCGAGAGCGAGGCGATGTTCACCGCCTTCGGCATCGACCGCGGGACCCGCGCCGCCGGGTGGACGGGCGACACGCTCGCCACCGGCACCGAAGTGGCGACCAAGAGCGACAGCGCCGGCGCCGACGACGAGCGCGAGCGCGACATCGACGACCTCCGTAGCGAAGAGAAGAAGAAGGAAGCCAACCTCGATGGGGTCTCGGGCAAAGGGGCCGGAGGAGGAGGAGCCGGCGAGGGCTTCGGCGGCGGTCGACGCGGCGGGGCGCTCGCTGGGCCTCTCGGCGACCCGCTGTCGAGCTCCCTGGGGGGGGCGACGCAGGCTCCTCCCGCGAAGGCGGCGGACGCGCCTCGCCCGTCACCGACCACGGCGCCGATGGCCCCTCCGCCCCCCGCGGCGCAAGGACACGCGTCCGAGCCGGTCCACCCTTCGCGCCCGCGCCTCGACGACCCGAACCCCTGGGCCGAAGGCCTCACGGCGGGCCCCTCGAACCGAGGTCGTTGGATGAAGCGCGTCTGGGTGCGCCACGCGACGCTCACCGCCTCCGGGGGGCCGGCGATCCCCGCCGAGCGCGTGGCCACGGCGCGCGCCGCGGTGCAAGCGGCCCCCGATGAACGTGCAAAGTACAAGGACCTCGTGCGGCTGCTCTCGGCCAACGGCGCGCTCGACGAGCTCGGCGAGGTCCTCGCCCGTTGGTCCTCGCGCGATCCGCTCGACGAAGGGGCCATCGCCGCCCGCGCCGATCTCGCGGCACGCGCCGGCGACCGTCCGCGCGCGCTTCGTATCCTCGGCGGCGTGGCGCAGGCCAATGCCGACGCGGCGACGCTCGACACCTTGGCCCTCGCGTCGGAGCGGGGAGGGGAACGCGGCGCCGCGTGCGCATTCCGCATCGCGTCGGCCGAGGTCGACGCCGAAGCCGGGAGGAGCGATCCCACCCGCATCGGTCGCGCCGTCGCCTGCGAGCGCGTCGACGGGCGCGCCGCCTCCGCCGATCGCTGGCTCGAAGGGGCGAAGGACCGCGCAGCGGCCGAAGCCGCCGCCACGCGCGCCGAAGCGGTGGCGCGGGGCTCGGCGGTTCCGACCGAGAACGTGGGCTTCGGCGACATCGTCGTCGACGCCACCTGGGACGCCGCCGCGGGGGTCGACGTCGATCTCGCCGTCGTCGATCCTTCGGGGACGCGCCTCGCGTGGGCCAGCCGCGCGCGCGGCGTTCGCGTCGCCGACGGGACGAGCAAGCACCACGAGACGCTCGCGGTCTCGAGCGGGCTCGCCGGCCCGTACACCGTCGAGCTCGTGCGCGGCGGCGGCAGCACCGCGGCGGTGCCGGTCACGCTGGCGATCCGCGCGGCAGGCGAGCACATGACGACGACCGAGCAGCTCGCAGGGCCGAGCGTCGCAGCAGCACGCGTGCAGGTCCGTTACGAGCAAGAGCTCGTGGAGGTCGCCGGCCCGGTCGTCAACGCGCCGCCGTTCGATCGCGCGTCGATCGCACGGGCGCTCTCGTCGGTGCAGACCATCCGCTGCGCCGGCCGCCAATCGGGCGACGGCGTCGCGCGCGTGACGTTCGCCCCCTCGGGCCAGGTCGTGCAGGTGAGCATCGCCAGCCCGCTCCTCGAGGGCACGTGGACCGCCGGCTGCGTGAGCAACCTGTACCGCGCGCTCCACGTCCCGGCGTACGACCCGACGCAAGGCAACGTCACCGTCTCGAAGTCGTTCGTCGTCCCCCCGTGACGCACGACGGCCCGAGCGTGCGCGAGCAGCGCACGTTTTCCTGGTGCTCGCGCGACCCTGGGGGCGCCGCGCAGAGGCCCGCGCTACTCGCCGACGCTACGCGCGAGGATCTCGAGTGCCTCGGTCACGCGTTGGCGTTCGCCACGCGGGAGGCGCTCGAGCAGCGACGCGATCGAGCCATCGGCTTCGTCGGTCACCGACTCGGCGGTGCGCTTGCCGCGCGGGGTAAGACGAACGTCGGTTTGCCGAGCGTCGTCTGCCCCCTTCTTGCGCGAGATGAGCCCCGCCCGCTCCAGACCGGAAAGGTTCCGGCTGGCGGTCGAAGGATCGATCCCGAGCATCGTCGCGAGCGACGATGTCGACACCGCGCCGCGTTCGGCAATGAGTTGCAGGGTCTCCGCTTGTTGCGGGGTGACGTCGTTGGCGCGCGCCCGCTCACGGTTGATACGACCCAGAACACGGGCCACGGTGTGGACGGCGCGCACGAACCTCTCTTGGTCGGCCATGGGGGGGCTCATGCATCGTACAAGTTTGGTCACGTCGTCAAGCGGGCCGTCACGTTCGCTGTCTCTTTCGTCAAAATCCTTCATGAAAAAATGATGAAAAAAAAGATGCATGGGTAAGCTCGCGCACCCGTCCATCCCTCGACGCGCTCCCAAACACCGTCCGTCGGTCGCTGATCCCGTCGTCCTCGGGCTTCGTCTTGGGGCAGGGTGGGGGGACCCGGAGAGCGAGAGCCGGCGGGGCACGAGGGCAGCGCGACCGTCACCGAGGAGCCGAGCGATGAAGCACGATCGACGCGTGGGACGTACGACCTGGATGGCCGTTTTGATGGGCGTGGTGCTCGGTGCCGCGGCGATCGCCGCTTCGCCGACCCCCGCGTCGGCCGATGGCGCGTGCGGCAGCAAAGAGAACCCGTGCCCGCTCCAAAAGTGGATGCGCGCCAACATGGGGGCCGCCTTGGCCGCCAACGACACCGCCGGCCTGGCGAAGGCGCTCGAGACCATCGCCGCCGCCTCGCCCGACCCGGGGTGGAACGCCGACGCCACGAACGGCTGGAGCGCCCTCGCCAAGGCGGGGGCTGCCGCGGCCAAGAAGGGGGACATCCCCGGCGCAAAGGCTTCGTGCAAGGGCTGCCACAACGGGTTCAAGGACAAGTACAAGGCCCAGTACCGGAACCGCCCGGCACCGAACTGAGGCGACCGGCCGTTTCGAACGCAGTTCTCCTTGCCCGAAGCGCGTCTCGGCTTTAGTTTACGGGCGCTCGCCGAGGGGTACTGCGCGAGCCAGGCGCCGCATGTCCACCGTAGCCAACGACGACAGCTTGGAGGAACGCCTCCGTCGTGGTGTCACGACGAGGATGTTCGAGAGCGACTTCATCGAGTGGTTCTCTCGCGTCCACCCGATCGCCCCGTTCGTCGCGTGGGTGCCGCTCGCGGTGTGGATGCTCTATCGCTCTGCATCACGCCACGACTTGAGCGGCTTCGGGATCGTCGGGCTCTTCCTGCTCGGTCTTCTGACCTGGAGCCTCGCGGAGTACGTGCTCCACCGCTACGTGTTCCACTGGGTGAACGACACCCCGCGCGGGCGTCGCATTCACTTCCTGCTCCACGGCGTGCACCACGACTACCCGAACGACAAGGACCGCTTGGTCATGCCGCTCGGGTTCAGCACGCCGATGGCGGTGCTCTTCTACGGTCTCTACCGCGGGCTCCTTGGCGTCACGCACGGCGAGCCGTTCTTCGCCGGCTTCGTCGTCGGCTACTTGATGTACGACGGCACGCACTACGCGGTGCACCACTTCAAGATGACGACGCGCGTCGGCAAGTGGCTGCGCAAGCACCACATGACGCATCACCACGCCGACCACGAAGGCGGCTTTGGTGTGTCGAGCCCGCTATGGGACCTCGTCTTCGGCACGATGCCGAAGAACCGCCTCGCCGAGAAGCGCGCCGCGCGCGCGTGACGTAAGGGCTACTTGCGCGCGACAGCGGTCGCGACGACCGGCTCGGGCTCACGCGGCTGCTGAAGATCGGGCACGGGAATGCGTGCAACCGACACGTTCTTCGTCTGATGATCGAGCTTGGAGCCAACGCGGGCTCCCGCCCAAAAAGCAAGCGCGGAACCGGAGAGTCCAAAAGCCCCGATCGCCAGGTACCGGCACACCGTCGTGCGGTTCAAGCTGATGTTCATGGGGTCCTCCTCGGGTTGAGGCGGCACTGTCGCCGCGGTTTCCGTCGTTGCGTTCCCCAAGCCTACGCCCGGCAACCGGCAGCCGCCGAGGGATTCGCCCGTACAGCGTCGATTTATCGCACTTTCTGCCCCTACCGAGCAGGTGGTCCTTCGCCGCGGATGGGCCTCTAACTCCCGAGGACCCGTACGAGATCCGCGCCGCTCCTCGCCGGCGTTTCTCCTGGCACGGCGCGTGGTAGGCTCGCGCCACTTTGCACAAAGACGTCTTCATCGCGCTCGCTGCGGTCGCTTGGGCCGACGGAACTCTCGACGCCGACGAGGCCGACGCCATCGTCCGCGCCGCCGTGGACGAAGGGCTCGAGCTCGACGAGATCGCCGCCATCGAGAAGGCGACGAGCCAGAAGGTGACCCTCGGCGCCATCGACCAGTCGTCGATGAGCAAGGTCGATCGTCTCTTCGTCTACGCCGTCGCGCGGTGGATCGCCGAGCTCGACGGCCGCGTCACCGACGAGGAGTCGAGCACCCTCGCCGAGCTGGGGACGAAGCTCGGCATCCCCGAACGCCCGCGGGCCTCGGCCGAACGCCTCGTTCGTGAGGTCGCTGCGCTCCCCGACGGCGATCGCCCGGCGCGCTACGATCTCGGTCATCTTCGCCGCCTGATCGGCGAACGCCTCGGCGGACCGCCGAGCGCCCCCCCGCCGCGTTGAAACTGCGCTAAGGTATCCCACCATGTCGCAGGGCGAGAAACGCCCCACCATTCCACCGGAAACCGGTGCGCTCCTCGCGCAACGGTACGAAGTGATCCGCGAGCTCGGCCGCGGCGGCATGGGGGTCGTTTACCTGTGCAAGGACCTCGTGAGCGGCGAGCGCGTGGCGCTCAAGCGCCTGCGATCGCCCGACGAAGCGAAGGGGCAGCCGCGTCCGGAGGAGACCTGGTGGTTCCACCAAGAAGCGCGCGCCGTCGCTTCGCTCGAGCATCCGGCGCTCGTTCGTGCGCGTGACTTCGGCACGCTCGCCGACGGTTCGCCGTACCTCGTCATGGACGCGCTCCCCGGGCGCAGCGTGCACGAGTGGATGCACACGACGACGCTCCCGTGGCCCGTCCTGTGGGCGCTCGTCGATCAAGTGCTCGCGGGGCTCGCGCACGCGCACGCGCGCGGCGTCATTCACGGCGACTTGAAGCCGTCGAACGTGATGCTCGACCTCGCGTCCCCCGGGCGCGGACCGCGCGCGTACATCTTGGACCTCGGCCTCGCGTGGCTTCGTCAATCGCGCCACGACTCACGCCTCGACGGCGCGCCCGAGCCCGAGCTCGCGACGCACGCCGGCGCGGGGACGGTGGGCTGGGTCGCTCCCGAGCAGATCCGCAAAGCGGCGACGCACGTCGGACCGCCGACCGATCTCTACGCGCTGGGTTGCATCCTTTACCGGCTGCTCGCCGGCAAAGAAGTCTTCGAAGGGACGGCGCAAGAGGTGCTCCGCGCCCACAAGCGCGCGCCCGTTCCGCCCATCGCGCTCGCGCAGGGGATCCCCGAAGGGGTGAACGGCTTCGTGCTGAAGCTCCTCGCCAAGCGCCCGTGGCATCGCTACGAGCTCGCCGCCGACGCGCGTCGCGCGTGGGCGCGCTTTCGCCCGACGCAATCGGCGACGCTCGAAGAGGCCGTGGCCAGCGCCCCTGCGCCGCCGGTCGCGCCTTCTTCGTCGCCTTCGCTCGGGCGCGCCGTCGCCGCCGCGCGATCGCTCGCGCCGGGTCTCCTCGGCCTTCGTCCTTCGCCGCTCGTCGCCCGCGACGAAGAGCGTCGCGAGCTCTGGAAGATCGTCGAGGACGTGATCTCGGGGGCTGCTCCGCCACGTCAGCTCGTCGCCCTCATCGGAGAAGCCGGCGTCGGCAAGAGCCGGCTCGCCTCGTGGCTGTGCGAGCAAGTGCACGAGCACGGCGCGATGGTGCCGCTCCAGGCGCGCTACGGCCGCATCCCCACGCCGCTCGACGGCGTCACCGGCGCGGTGAACAAGCACTTCGGTCTCGAAGGGGCCGATCGCGCGCTCGTCGAGCAGACTTTGATGAACCGCTGGGAGGTCGCGCCCGACGACGACGAGGCGCTCACCTGGGTCGCCGCGACCGCCGAGTGGCTTCGCCCCACGCCGCCGGGCACCGTCACGCCGCTCGGCCCCACCGGAAAGCGCTTCGTCCTCGACACCCCCGAGCTCCGCTGGGTCGTCATCCGCAAGGTGCTCGAGCGCATCGGAAAAGATCGACCGATCCTGCTCTGGTCGGACGATCTTCACCATGCCTCGCCCAACACGTTCGAGGTGCTCTCGCGCATGCGCTCGGCGAACCCGGGGCTCCGCATGCTCGTCGTCGCCACCGCGCGCAGCGAGACGCTCGCCACCGACCTCGACGCCGCGCTCCGCATGGAAGCCGCGCGCGCCGAATGGAACGGTCGCGTGCTCGAGCTCAAGCCGCTCGGCGGTGACGAGACCGACGCGCTCCTCCGATCGACCTTGCCGCTCGCCGACGAGGCGGTGGCGCGCGCGCGCGAGGCGAGCCGCGGCAACCCGCTCTTCGCGCTGCAGCTCCTTCACGCGTGGGCCGGCGGCGGCTACTTGAAGCTCGAGAACGGCCGCTACCGCGTGCCCGAGAGCGCGCTCCACGGCCGCGCGATCACCACCGCCGAGCTGTGGGACGAGCGCCTGCGCGCCGTGCCGACCGAGCTTCGTCTCTCGGCGTACGCCGCCGCGGCCCTCGGCGAAGACATCCGCGGCGAGGTGTTGAAGACCCTCATCGGCGCGCTCGGCATGGACCCGCGCGACGCGATGGTCGAGCTCACGCGCGGCCAAATCTTGCTCGCCTCGGGCAACGACCAATTCCGCTGGCCGCACGCGCTGCTCCTCGAGCACTTGCTCGTGCGTCTCCACGAGCGCAAGGACGCGCCGGCGATCTTCCGCCTCGCCGCCAACGCGCTCGCCAAGCACCCCGCCGTCGGCTCACGCCGCATCATGAAGCACCGGGTGCAGAACCTCCTGCGCGCGGGCGACGACGACGTCGCGGCGAGCCTCATGTTCCGCTTCATCGAGGGCTCGTGGCGCCGCGGTCGCGACACCACCGCGACCTTGCGCGATCTCGAGCTCCTCGACGGTCACGTCACCGGCGTCGCCGCCGCCGAGTACGCCTACTGGCGCGCCGAAGCGCTGCGCCACACCGGCAAGCTCGAAGAGGCGCGCGAGCAGGCGCAGAACGCGCGAAAGGCCTTCGAGCAGGCGCAAGACTTCGGACGCGAGGCGCACGCCCTCAGGCTCCTCGGTCACATCGATTCCGACGTCGGAAGGCCGGCGGAGGGCCGCAAGCAAGTGGAGCGTGCGCTCGCGCGCTTCGAGGAGCTCGGCGACGAAGCGGGCTACGCCCAGGCGCTCGTCGTGCGCGGCGAGATCGACTACCTCCTCGGCGAGCACGCGCGCGCGCGAAAGACGCTCATCGAAGCGAGCTCGCGCTGCTCGAACGCCGGCGACGCCCTCGGCCGCGCGCAGTGCCTCATCTTGCTGGCGATGATCTCCACCGCCGTCGGCGGCTTCGAGCGCGCGCGCGGCCTCTTGAACGAGGCGCGGAGCGAGTTCGACGCCATGGGCTATCGCCTCGGGCTCGCGCAGTGCGACGTCGTGCTCGGCCACGCCGATCACCGCGGCTTCGAGATGGATCGCGCGCGCTCGCGCGCCCTCTCGGCCCGCGCTTCGTTCCGCGAGCTCCACAACCCGCGCGGCGAGGCGGCGTGCGAGCGCTTGCTCTCGATGATCGCCATCGACACCGACGACTACGCCGCCGCCGTGGCCCACGCCCGCGTCGCCGAGAAGATCTTCGAGCGCCTCCGCGACCCGTGGGGCGATCTCGAAGCGCGCCTCCTCCTCACGCAGGTCGCGCTCGCGCGAGGGGAGCCGAGCGCCAAGGATTTGATGGCCGCGTGCGACAACATCGTCCTCGACGAGGCCGAGCCGCGGCAGCACCGCCACCTCACGCGCGCCTGGCTTCATCAAAAGAACGAGCGCTGGGAGGACGCCGAGCGCGAGCTCGACGCGGCCCGTGCGGCCTTCGGCGAGCGCACCCGGACCGGCGATCACACGCCGCAGCTCCTCTCGCGCTTCGGCCAAATGACCTGGGACGAGCCGTGCGAGCGGCGCATCAACGCCTGGCTCGAGGCGCTCGAGAGCGAGAGCACGGCGGGCCCCCCGTCGTCGCAGTGGCCGACCGACGTTCCCTAAGGTAAAAGTCGGGCCCATGACTACCCCGCAAGACCCCGCCCGCAGGAACAAGCAAAAGCGCCGTCGCACGAAGAAGCTCGCCGCCTGGCGCGACGCCAAGGCCGCGGCCGCGGAAAAGGCGCCGGCCAAGAAGGCCAAGTAGGCGCCGGGCGGGCTCGAAGTCACTTCGACCCGCCCGTGTTCGTTTTGCATCGTTCGTGCGGCCCCTCCGTCCAACGGGGGATTCCAGGCGTCCCGCCGGGATCAGCGCCGCACGACCCCTTTTTCCGTCGAGGCCCCCGATGAAGACCCTCCGCCGCGCGTTCCTCAAGAGCTCCCTGGCCGCCGTCGCCGTGCTCGCTTTGGCTCCGAGCGCCTTCGCCCTGGAGCGGGGGGCGACGGGGTGGTTCCACACGGGGGACAGCATCCGGAAGAAGAAGGTCCTCGTGAAGTGGTTCGACGTCTACGCGATCGGCCACGACATGAAGGAGCTTCCGCCCGCCAAGTCGAAGCAGGCGGTCATCGACCTCGACGTCGGCAAGCGCTTCACCTGGAAGATGTTGCGCGACGTCGGCAACGAGAAGATCCAGGACGCGCTCAAAGAGGCGTTCGACATGAACGGCTACAAGGACGGCGGCAAGATCGGCCAGTTCGTCAGCGCCTTCAAGAGCGAGATCAAAGAGAACCAGTACGTCGTGATCACCTACGATTCCGACAAGAAGACGACCACCATTCAGGTGCAAGGGCAGGGGACGGTCAGCGTCCCCGGCGTCGACTTCATGAAGGCCGTCTGGAGCATCTGGTTCGGCAAGATCGACCAGGGCTCGCTCGGCGACGACTTGATCAGCAAGATCTGACCGAGCGCGGAGCGGTCGGGAAAGACTCGTGTAACTTCGCACGACCCGCGGTAGGATCTCGAGACGCCGCCGGGCGTGGGAGGTTCTTTTGGGAAAAGCGAAGAACGACCTCGGCGCGCCGGTGCCGAAGTTCTGCCTCACCCTCGAGGAGTTCCGTCGAACCCCGGAGGGGCGAGTCCGTCCGAGCCAAGAGCTCCTCGCGCACTTCTTCACCTACGACGAGAAGAGCGCGACCGACCGCGTCTTCTGCCATCTCCCCAACGAGGTGCGCGGGCCGATTCTCTCGGGCTGGGGGATCCGCGGGCTCAAGGCCGCGCTCCGCGACGACGACGCCAAGGTCGCCGCGGTCGTCCAAGACGCGCTCCTCGCCGGCGACATCGATCACGCCGCCTTCGAAGAGGGGCTCCCCGCCGAGACGCTCGTCAGCTGGGTGCCGCTGGCATCGATTTGGGCGTTCTGGCGCGGCGGCAAGCTCTCCAAGAAGGCGCTCGGGCGCGCGCTCGAGTGCGCCTACGACCTCGGGCTCTTCGACGCGCGCTGGTTCCTCGACACGCTCGAAGGGCGGGGCGGCAAGCTGCGCGGCACCGACGTGATCGCCGAGGGGCTCACCAAGGCGGACCTCACCGAGTGGATCCGCAACGTCCACAAGTCCGGCGACGGCAGCGCGCGCGGGCTCGTGACGGCGCTGGGTTGGGAGAAGATCGTCACCCAAACGGCGAACGACATTCTCGTTTCGGTGCTCGACGCCATGGCGGCGAAGGTCGGTCTCGCCCCCAAGGGCGACGCGCCGCCGAAGGTCGAGGCCGAGCCGGAGGCCGACGCCGGCTCGCTCACCGACGAAGGGCTCGTGGTCGACGTCGAAGAGGAAGCAGCGGCCGCTCCGCCCGCGGCGCCGAAGTCGCTCACCCCCGCTTCGCCCTCGAAGCGCCCCGAGCCGCTCGGCGGAAAGCGACGCTCCATCCCCGCCGAGCCTCCAGCCGTCGAGGACGACGAAGAAGACGAGAACGAGCAGACCGCCGTCTTCGCGACCGACGCCCCGCGCCCGCGCGGCGGCTGACCTTCGCCCGCGGTTTCGGGGCATTTCTGGCGCAATTTCCGCCCGTCGCGGCACGACACGGGGCCGCGCACGCTTCCTCAAGGCCCCCCGCGTTCGCCGCGAATTGGGCCATACCTACATCCACCTATACTCTCGCACCCCAGGAGGTACTTCCATGGGCGTGCTCGTCCCCTTGCATCAGCGCCGCTCGCTTCGTCGGGCCGTCACCGTCCCTTGCCAGGTCGTGCGCGAGCGCGACTTCAAGCTCCTCGGTGAGACGACGATGGACCTCTCGCTCGACGGGATGATGGTCCACACCTGGGAGCCCGTGCTCACCGGCGAGGACGTCCTCGTGAGCTTCTGCGCGCCGGGGCTTCGTATGTGGTTCGACGCCGAGGCCGAGGTGGCCCGCGTCGTCCACGGACGAAGGCCCACCGATCGCGGACGCGCCCTCGGGCTCACGTTCCGCCGCATCGACCGGCTCTCGCAGAGCTACTTGAAGGCGGGGCTCGAGCGGCTCCCGCCGGCGCCGCCGGCACGACAACCGCGCATCAACTACGCCGAGACCGTGACGCGCATCTTTCTTGGACTCGACGAGTAAGGGGGACCGAGATGAAATTCGTCCACGCACGTGATCGCATCGCCATTCGCCGCGACCTTCAGCTCCGCTGCCAAGTCATTCGCGGCAAGGACCACCGCCTCATCGGCGCGCGCACCGTCGATCTCTCGACCGACGGGCTGCTCGTCCGATCCGAGGGCGACATCGCCGTCGGCGATCCCGTCATCGTCTCCTTCCGCGCGACCGACTTCGACATTCGCTTCGACGCCGAAGGGGAGGTGACGCGCATCCTCCACGGTCGCCGCGACTACGATCGCGGGCGCTGCCTCGGCGTGCGCTTCGATCTCAAAGGTGCGGTGCACCGCCACATCCTCCGCGGCCACCTGCGTCGCGTGCCGCCCACGCTCCCGCGCCGCGTCTCGCGCGTCGACTACGCCGAGACGGTGCGCCGCATCGACCTCGGGTGGAAGACGATCCCGACCACCACGCCGCGCCTCGCCGCGACGGTTACGCCCCCGTACTTCGACACGTTCTATTACGACTGAGCCTGTGGACGAATCGAGCGCGCCCGACGAACGCCACGCCCGCGTTCCGAAGTCGCCGCGCGCGCTCGCGCGTCACGCACCGTGGGCGCTGCTCTTCGCGGCGTCGTTCCTCTTTCGCCTGCCGCCGCTGAAGAACGCGGCCGATCTGAACTCCGACGTCGCCATCGTCGGGCTTCAGGCGATGCACATTCTCCGCGGCGAGTGGTCGCCGCTGCTCCTCGGGAGCACCTACCAGACGTCGGTCGACTCGACGATCGCCGCCGGGTACTTCGCGCTCTTCGGAGCGACGCCGCTCGCGCTGCTCCTCTCGGCGCTCGTGGGGCACGTGCTCCTCACGTGGTTCGCTTATGCGGTCCTCGCGCGTCATCTCGGCCGCGGGAAGGCGGCGTGGCTCGCCGCGCTGCTCGTCTTCACGTCGGCGACGATCCACAGCTACGCGCTCTACCCGCCGCGCCAAGCGTCGCTGACGCTCGTGTTCGCCGGCCTCTATGTGCTCGATCGCGCCCCCCAGGCGAAGCGGCCGCTCTTCGCTTTCGGCCTAGGCGGCGCGCTCGTCACCTTCGCCTGCTTCGCCGATCCCTACGCCTTCGTGCTCGCGCCTCCCGCGGGGCTCCTCGGGCTCCTCGCGGCGTTCGACGACGCGACGAAGAGCCGCGCGTCTCGTCGCGCGCCGAGCGCGCGCACGATGCCGAGGGTGGTCGCGACCGCGCTGGGAGCGCTCCTCGGCGGCGCACCGCTCTTGGCGCTCCTCACGAGCCCGGGCTCGCGCCACGGCGAAGTCACGATGTCGCTGGACGCCGTTCGTCACAACGCCGAGCTCCTCGTCACGACGTGCGGGCCTTGGGCGCTCTCCACAGAGGTGTACCGCGCCGAGCACATGATGGACTACGCGCCGTGGGCAGCGCCCCCGGTGCTTCACGCGCTCCAGCTCGTCGCCGCGGCCATGTTCCTCGTCGGCCTCTTGAGCGGCGGTGCGCTCTTCTTCGACCGTCGCGTGCCGTGGGGGCCGCGTCGTCTCGGGCTCGTCGGCTTCGCGGCGCTGGTGGTGAACGTCGTCGGCTTTCTCCTCTCGAGCATGGTCATGGACCACTTCTCCATGCGCTACCTCGCGGCGCTGCTTCTCTTCGCACCGTTTGCTCTCGCGCCGCTCGCCGCGCGCGTTCCGACGTGGAGGCTCGTGGCGTTCCTCGCGCCGTACCTCGTGACCTCGGCGATCGGGGGATGGGTGGCGTACGGACCCGACGTGGACGGCCTCGCGCTCCGTCCGAGCTCTGCGCCCGACGATTTTCGTCTCGGTGCGCGTCTTCGCGCCGAAGGGGTGCACGACGCCGTCGCCGACTATTGGACGGCGTACCGTCTGACGTTCCTCTACCGAGAAGATCCCGTCGTCGTGCCGTCGCACACCAAGCAAGATCGCTACACGCCGTACCGCACACGCGTCCAAGCGGCGCGCCGCTTCGCCTACGTGATCGATCCGCTCCGCTCGAGCGAGCCCGCGAGCAGCGTGGAAGCGCGCCTCCACGAGGCGTTCGACGCCACGCCGGGCGCGCGGATCGAGCGCATCGACGAGGGGCGCTTGACCGCGTTCGTCGTCGACACGACCGGCGCCGCGGGGACGAACGACGGCGAAAGCGCCGGGAAGGCCGAGGGCGAGGGGGCCACGCGACCGCCTTTGCCTCCGGTCGCGGCGCGCGTGCTCCTGCCGTAACGCCGGAGAAAGCCTCGCGTTCGACGAGGAAGGCATTTGACACGTCGGTCCCCGGGCCCGTACCGTTCTTCCATGGGTCGCGCCGAACGCGTGGCAAAACTCGAAGCTCTCCTTACGCGCGTGCAAACGCGTGCCGCTGACTCACGCCCGCGCCTCGCCGCCGTGCCGATCGCCCTCGCGCGCGACGTCGCCGCCGCCGCTCCGGTGCAAGCCGTCGCGCCGATGGCCCGCCCCGAGCCGCCGCCCCCCGCGCCCGCGGCGCCGGTGTTCGCCGCGCCGGTCGCGAAGCCCGCGCCGATGCCCGCGCCGGAGCCGATGGACGCGGTGGAGCTCGCGTCGCTCCCCCCCGACGCCGTGTCGGAGCCGCCGCCGGCACCGCCGTCGTACGAGCCGCTCCCCGCGCCGTCGTTCAGCGCGTCGGCCCCTGAGCCGCCGCCGCCCGCCTACGAGCCGCCGCCCCCCGCCGCCGCTTCGCACGAGATGGGCTCACCGCGCGCCCCCGGGCTCCTCGCGCCCGAGCCGACGCCCCTGGCCGCTGCGCTCGCCTCGGCGGGCGATCATGCGCCTTCGCGCGAGGCGGTGGAGCGCGTGGCAGCTCGCGCCGAGCCGATGGAGACACCCGCGCCGATGGTCGCGCCGATCGCCGTCGCCCCCGCGCCCGTCGTCGCCCCGGCCGAGACCATGCCTCCGGCGACGAAGAGCCGCGCGAAGACGCGCACGCTCCTCATCCTCGCGCTCTGGATCGTCACGCTCGCGTTCTGCGCCTTCGCGGTGTGGTCGACCTGGTCGATGCATCTACTCTAGTAGCGCTCGGCTCGCGTTCACGCTCGCCTCGCTCGGGTAGCGCTCGGCTCGCG
>CAZHHD010000024.1:83378-124764 GCA_964531795.1 uncultured Polyangiaceae bacterium
GCTCGCGTTCACGCTCGGAGCTGGCGCACGCTCTCAGTTGCAGGGGGCGCCGCCGAGGGTGAGCCCCGCGGTCAGGCGAATGCCGTCGCCCATTGCGTTGCCGTCGCCGGTGCCGGATCCGGCGTCGACCTCGGGCACACCGCCGTCGTGCGCCGGCGGGGGACCGCCGTCCGAAGGAGCGCCGTCGGCGTAGGTCTTCAGGTCCGCGAGCGTCCCTTGGAACTCGTCGAGGTCCACCGCGCCCGAGATCCCCGACACGTTCCCGGTGGACGAGCTCTGCCAAAACTTCCACGCCGTGAAGCCGCTCGGCATCGTCGGGCACGTGACGCCGTAGTTTGCGACCCAGAGCGGGTACGCGCCGAGCGACGTGCCGATGGCGCTCGACATGAAGTTCGCCGTGTACACGATCGGCTTCTTGCCGGTCCCTTGCTCGACGCGCTGGAGCCACGCCTTGGCGCGCGCCTGGAGCGTCGCCGCGGCGACGCCGTCGACGGTCTCGAGATCGAGCACCGCGGGAAGGTCACCGGCGCCGAGCTTCCCCACCTTGGCGATCAGAAGATCGGCTTGCGCGTTCGGATCCTCGCCCGGACGGAAGAATTGGTACGCGCCGCGAAGGAGCCCCGCGTTCTTGATGCCGGCCCAGTTGGTGGCAAAGGTCCCGTCGGGGTGCGTGGTGCCGTCGCTCACACGCGTGAAGGCGAACACGCGGCCCGAGCTCTTCACCGACGCCCAGTTGACCGTCCCTTGGTACGTCGAGACGTCGACGCCGTTCACCGTCGGCCCTTTGGCGCACACGCTGAGCGCCTCCCCCGAGCTCGAGCTGCACGCGTTGTCCATCGGCGCATCGCCGGAGGAGGAGCACGCGGTGATCGCGAGCGCCAGCGCCCCAGCGAGCGGGGCAGCGAGGATCCCTCGGAAAAGAAGCCGATTCATGCGACGGCGTAGAGCACATCGCGTGCCGGAATGCGCGTTCTAGCGAGACGCGAAAGGGCCGCTGTCAGGGGATCTCTCGGCGATCCTCGACGCCCCGATTCGCGCGCGCACACGCGGAGATCACTCCTCGTCGGGGACGCCGCCGCCCGCGCGAACCAAGTCTTCTTGCTTCACGCGGTCGACGTTGAAGCGGGCAGCACGGTCCCGCATGGTCGTTAGAACGTCCACGGTGGAAGGGAGATCCCCCTTGATGAACCGAAGCGGGTTCACCCTCGCGACGACGAACGATCGCAAATAGGGGCTTTGGAGCCCGCGATCGCGCAAGCGTTGCATCGCCTCGCTGACCTTCGCTTCCACCTCGAGCACGAGCGCGGCGATCTTTTCGCGCGACGTGATCGCCTTGGCGATGGGCTCGTCGGAGAAGGTCTCGAGCCGTCGCAGCACCGGGTGGTACGCGCCGCCGGCGAAGCGCGGATGGCGCTCGTAGCACACGCCGAGCGTCACCAGGGCCGGGTCCTCGAGGTAGAACGCGAAGCCCGACTCGGGGCGCGTGCCGTCCTCTTCGAGGAGCCCGCGGTAAATGCGAATGACCTCGAGCGAGCGCTCCTTCAGGTTGTGCGCCTTCTCGGTGTTGAGCGCGAGGATCTGCCACGCGACCTCGCGCGTGGGGACGACGAGCACGGTGATCGCCTTCGCGCCGAGGCGACGCATCGCTTCGAGGCGGTGACGGCCGTTCGGCGTCCAGAAGCCTTCCTTGGGCGCAGTGATGGCGATGAGCGGATCGAGGAAGCGCCCTGTCTTGTGAATCACGTCGGCGAGTCGCTTGTGATGCGTCTCCGACAAGTCGCGCTGAAACGGCGTCGGCTGCACCTTGTCGATGGGGACGACGGCGAGCACGAGCGGGTGACCGCCGAGCGGATCGAGGTAGGCGCCGCAGATCGCGCCCCCCTCCTTCTCGATGCGCGCGCGAAGCTCGTCGACGCCCGGCACGCCGCCTTGCGGGACGCACGCGAGCGCGTCGAGACCCGCCGAGCCTTCTTTGGCTTTGCGCGGGGCGCGCGGCTTTCCGCTCTTGGTCTTGACCGGTGCCTTCGCCGCGCTCTTCTTCGCCGCCATGGCTTGGCCCGTTCGTCTAGAGATCGACGCCGTAGACGAAGCTCGCCTTGGGGAAGCGGAGCTCGCGATCGGTGATGATCTTCTGCGGGACGATCTCGCCGTCGACGTAGCGCTTGGCGAGCGCCTCGGCCTGCGCCTTGTCGCCGCTCGCCTTGATGCTGCCGACGGTCTTCATGAGCTTGTCGACGGCGGGGACGATCTTGTCGAAGTGGAGGACGAACGCCCCCATGTCTTTGCCGTTGGCGGCCGGCGTCTTCGCGTCCCACGTGAGCGCGCCTTCGTCCATCAAGAAGCCCATCTGGATCGCCGCGAGCTGGCTGTACGCCTTGCGCTCGCCCGTATCCGTGTACATTCCCCGCGAAATGTGGCCGAATGCCCAGACCACGTTGTCGACGTAGGTCTGCTTGGCGAGCTCGTCCGAGATGAGCCCCTTCTTCCTGGCGAACTCGATGAAGTAGAGCCCGCCGGTCTGCGCCTTCAGCTCCTCGAGCATGCTCGCGAGCCCGCCGCCGAAGGCCTGTGCGTCGGTCTTGCCGTTGATCTTGTACTCGTGCGCGGGGCCGAGGTTGTGCGTGGCTTCGTGGAGGATCGTGGCGAGGAGGCCGGGCGTCGGGCTGTCGGCGTAGGCCGCGGCCGTGTCCTTCGCCAGGAGCCCTTCGGCCTGCGCGCGGCGGATCTTGAGGCTGTCGGGATCGTTGTAGAGGTTACTCATCGCCACGGTGCGGCCGCGCCCCTCGTTGGCCACCGGACCCCAGTTGGGGAGGCTCTGGCCGATGGTGGCGCCCATCGCCGGGCGATCGTCGCCGGCGTTCCACACGATGTCGATGAAGTCAGGGAGGTGGAAGGTGACCTTGCGCGCCTTGTACGGAGCGCCGATGTGATCGGCGAGGGTCTTCTCCATCTCCTGCTCGACCGGCGCGAGCTTGTCTTGCCAGGCGAGCGAGTCACGGTTGATGCGCGCGAAGGTGACGTGGAAGCCCGCCTTCTGCGAGCACGGCTCCCAGTACGTCTCGTCGGGGCCGATGCGCAGATAAAACTTCGAGTTCAGCGCGTTCATCTTGGCCCACGCTTCGTCGGCGGGGTTCCACTTGTTGTCGGTGAAGGCCTGCGCAGCGGCGGTGAGGTACGCCTTGAGCGGCGCCTCCTTCGCGTCCTTCACGGCGTCGGCAGCAGCGCGGAGCTCGGCCGCGATCGCCGTGACCTGATCCTTGTAGGCCTCGGAGTACGAGACCGCCTCGAGCTCGCCGGCCTTGCCGTTCTTCTTCTCGCGCACGACGGTGAACGGCGTCATGAGCTGCTTCGCGTTGGGGCGCTTCTCGAGCGCCTCGCAGAACTTCGGATCCTTCTCCTGGAGCGACCGCGGGTAGACGTCGACCATCGGCTTCGGGGCGCCGGGGATGGCGCTGCACGCCGGGTTCTTCTCGGTCAGGGGCGCCGCGCACTTCGGTCCCCAGTCGCGGCGGAAGAGGCTCTGGCTCGCGGCGTCGTCGGCCGGGACCTGCGCCGCCATGTCGACGATCCCGCGTTGCGTGGCGTAGAGCTTGTCGACGAGGGTGCTGGCCGCGAGCACGTGCTTCACGAACGACTTCTCGTCGTCCGAGAGCCCGCGGAGATCGTTGTAGACGAGCGTCGCGCGCCCTTGATCGAGGTCCTCGCGCACGAGCTTGCGGCGCTCGGCCTCTTGCGGCGTGAGCGCCGCCGGGAGCGTATCGCCTTGAACGAGCCTCTTGTACGCGTCTTCGAAGGCCGGGGAGAGCTTGCCCCCTTCCGTCCACGCGCCCGCGGTCGGGTAGAAGAGGAGCGAGCGCACTTCGTCGGCGTCCACGGCCTTGTTGCCGTTCGCGTCCGCCAGCCAGTAGAGCGGCAGATTG
Organism: uncultured Polyangiaceae bacterium; assembly: GCA_964531795.1. Lineage (GTDB taxonomy): Bacteria > Myxococcota_A > Polyangia > Polyangiales > Polyangiaceae > CAZHHD01. The sequence goes on from CAZHHD010000024.1 coordinate 87,299, forward strand.
AAGCGCGCGGCGAGGCGATTGAAGTCTCCGCGCGCGATGGCGTCGTGCGCCCCCGGCGCCTTCGCCGTCGTCGCCGGAGCGGGCGGAGCGACGATGATCTTCGGCACGCTCAAGTCGGGGGGCGGGCCCTCCGAGCCACCGCAGGCGGCGAGCGAGGCGAAGAGGGGGAAAAGGGCGAGGGGGAGGGCGCGCGTCTTCATCGGCGCGCAAGCTATCACTACTTTTTGCGCGGGTGGGATCGACCCGGCGTCGCCAGCAGCGCGCCTCGCATTCGCCGGTGCGGGCCGCCCCGGAGCGGTGCTAGAACGCCCCCCGAACATGCGTCACGCGATCTGCTCCGCCGCCGCCTCCGCGCTCTTCACCGGCGCTCTTTATGCCGGCTCCACGTTCGGTCTCTTCGGCTGCCAAGGGCACATTCAGCCGCCGAGCGACGTCCCCGCGGGGATGCACGTGGAAGGGGTGCCCGACAAGAACGCGAAGCCCGCGGCCCCCGCGACGTCGGCCGCGCCTGCCGTACCCGCACCTTCGCCGAGCGCTCCGGCAGCGCCCGCGACGACTTCGCCGACCTCACGCGCGCCGGCCGAGGCCCCTGCGCCCGCGGTGAAGCACGAAGAGAAGGCCGAGGCCCCGCGGCGCATCGAGCTCAAGGCGTTCAGCAAGGACGAGGTGCGCGGCCTTCGCGAAGGGCGCGCGCTCGACTTCGCCGTCGTGGCGGAGAAGAACCACTACCCGGCGCCGTACTACGCGCTCCGCCTCGTGTCGCAGATGGCGCTCTTCGAAGATCAGATCGCGCCGCTCAAGGCGATCTACGCCGCGCTCAACGGACGCACACGCTCGCTCGGCGCGCAGTTGCTCGATCAAGAGGCGCGCATCGAGCGCTACTTCGAGGACCAAGAGAACGATCCGGAGAAGCTCGAGCGCCTCGTCCGCGAGAGCGCGCGTCTCCGCGGCGAGATCCGCCTCTTGCATCTTCAGGCCGACATCGAGACCCGCAAGATCGTGAAGCCGGGGCAGCTCGTGAACTACGAGGCCGAGCGCGGGCGCGACCCGGCGGAGGACGGCAAAGAGTGCAAGTGAGCGCGCGCCCACACGGGCGCCGGCGCCTTGGAGGCCTGGTTTTCCAAGGGCTTTTCCGGGGGTGAGCTGTAAGGGGGGAGGCGGCGCGCCGTTCTCCAGATCGAACGGGCGCGTGGTCCGTTCTTAGACGCACAGGAGAACGAACGATGCGACGCACGGTGGTGACGGCGGCTTGGCTTGTGGTCGGTGGGCTCGCGCTCGGCGTGGGCGCGTGTGGCGGCGGCAAGGAGCGCATCGTCGTGGTGCACGATCCGAGCACCGCGTCGTCGGCGGACAAGCCCGTCGCCACGAACGACGTCGCCAAAGGAGACGACGCGACCGAGCCCCGCCACGACGACCAAGAGTGGGGGATCTTGGATCGCAACCAGACCGCCGAGTACGCGCGTGTCGTCGACAAGGTCGGCAACATGGTGTCGGACGGCGATCTCACCTCGCGCGTTTCCCGTCGCCGCCTCGGCTTGATGAACGTGATGTGGGAAGACACCGGGCGCGCCGAGGGATCCGCGCTCGGCCCCAACATCACCGATCTCACCCTGCAGGTGCGCCGCCGCGACGAGAACGGCGGCTTCTCGAGCACGCTGATGCCGGTGATTCGCTTTCCGAACTTCTCGGATCGCACCGGCGACGTCCCCGCTGACAAGTTCTTCGTCCGCGTCGGCAACCAGCAGCGCGGCGGTGCGCTCCGCACCGTGGCCCTCACCGAGGTGCTGAAGGACATCAAGAGCTTCTCCACCGCCCCGGGGAGCGTGCTCGGCGACGGCAACTTGCTCGCGGCGCGCGACTCGCACTTCCTCGTGAGCGCCCAGGCGGTGTTCTTGCCCATCCCCAAGTCGGGGAAGGCCGAGTTCAACCCGGTTCTCTTCAACTACCAATCGGCCCCCGGCTCGCCCGCGGTGCTCTCGATCCTCGTCACCCGCGAAGGGACGAGCATGCAGGTGGTGGAGAACCGGCCCGAAGATCTGAGCCCGCAAGGCGCAGGGCAGGAGATTTACTTCAACAACAAGGGGCAGCGCGCGGCCTTCACCGCCGAGCGCAAGAGCGACGTCGAGCAGCGCATCGCCGCGCAGGGCGGGCCGAAGGACGAGAACGATCGCTCGGCGCTGGCGAAGGGGGCCGACGTGCTCTTCCTCGTGCAGGTGCCGCTGATGCACAAGAACATCGGGCGTCTCGGCGGCATGGCCGACATGGACGGCGCACCGGGCGGCGGCGGCATGGCGATGGCCAAGCCGAGCGCCGCGCCCATGGCCCCTCCGGCCGCCGCTGGAGCGCCGGCGCGCGCCGAGCGAAGTGACGTCGAGCAAGCGGTGCTCGGCCACGGCCCGAACCTCGGCCCCTACAACGAGGGGCACAACCTGCGGCTCGTGCGCGATCCCAAGTTCCCCATCCGCATCACCGTGCAGTTCTACAAGGCGACGAGCAACGGCGTCGTGAGCGACACCGACCTCGACAGCATCGCGCGGTCGATCGGCAGCGTGTACGAGCACGCCGAGTTCGTCGGCTCGCTCGTTCTCCCCGAAGGCGACGCGCGCCGGCCCACGTCCTGGCAGCATGTCCCCCACGAGTGGTTCCCCTGGTGATTCGGCCGCGGCGGGCAGCCTTCGAAGGAAGGCTGACGCGGCGCTCGGTTTGAGCGACACTCCGCCCCGTCGCCGCGTGGCGGCCGAGGAGGAGCGATGGTGACGAAGGCCAGCTTGGTGGGGTTGATCGCGTGTGTGCTCGCGGGGTGCGGTGGAAGTGAGCCGGCGGCGAAGGCCCCCGATCCGACGACCACGGGCGGCGCTGCGGCTTCGAGCACGACCGGCGGAGGCGCAGTGACTTCGTTCGCCAAGGCCGCCGATTCGCTCAAGGTCGACAAGGTCGGCGGCAGCGACGGCGCGCTCGCCCCCGACGGCAACATGGACGCGGCGTTCACCGCCGAAGTCGAAGGGCCGCTCGCGGCGCTGGTCGTCGTCTCGGTCGACGCGCAAGGGAACCCGACGAGCGACTTTCAGACCGACACGCTCGTCGGCGATCAGAAGCTCCCGGCCGAGCTGGCCTCGAGCGTGAAGGCGGGGAAGAACTCCGCCGGCATGGGGGTCTACGAAGGTGGCAAGGCCCTCAACGCCGCCGACGGCTCGGTCAGCATCCCCGCGGGCAAGCACAGCCTCACGCTGTACTTCGCCAACACCGGGACCATCGCGAGCGGCGGGTCGATCCGTCTCTACGGCGTGCGCGCCGATCAGAGCGTCGTGAAGAGCGCCCCCGCGGCGTTCTGAAGCGAGCGCACTCTGTAGGTGCAATGTGCTGGCCCTCGGACGCATTCGAGGGCCATTTTTCCCAATCTCGCTAGACTCTTCGGAGCGACGGAGGCTCCGATGACGAAGCGCGAAGGCGGGCTCTTGGCCCTCAAAGGATCGTGCGCTGCACTCCTTCTGGCGCTCACCGCGCTGGCGTGCGGCTCGAGCGACGACAGCGTCTTCGGCAACGGCACCGGCGACGGCGGGCCGGGGGGCGACGACGGCGGCGTGGTCGACAACCCCGACGGCGCCGACTTCGGCGACAGCGGCGTGGTCAACACCGACAGCGGGCTCAACGCCTGCGCCACCGACTCGCAGAAAGGGACGCTCCTTCCGCTCGATCTCTACCTGATGCTCGACACCTCGGGCTCGATGACCGAGATGACGAGCACCAACGTCACCAAGTGGGCGGCGGTGAAGTCGGCCCTCACCGGCTTCGTGAACGATCCGGCGTCGTCCGGCATCGGCGTCGGGCTCCAGTACTTCCCGTACATCGCCAACGCCGCGGCGCCGACGACCTGCGCCGACGACACGGCGTGCGGCGCCTATTCGCCGTGCATCGACAACAAGGCGTGCACCGGCCAGAACTCGCTCAAGTTCTGCGCGAGCTCCACGGACTGCGGCGGCAGCGCGTGCAGCAACGTCGGGATCTGCCACTACACGCAGAACGGGCAGTCGTACTTCTGCTTCGCCAACAAGGACTGCGGTCCGCTCGGTCCGTGTGACCTGAACGTCTTCTCCTACTGCAGCGGTCGCGACTCGTGCAGCGCCGCCGACTACGCGACCCCGGCCGTCCCCATCGGCCTCCTGCCGGGCAACGCGACCAACATCACCACGTCGATGGGGAACCACAATCCGGATGGCTTCACCCCGACGGCCGGCGCGCTCCAAGGGGCCATCAACGAAGCGAAGACCTACAAGACGGCGAACCCGAACGACGCCGTCGTCGCCGTGCTCGTGACCGACGGCTTCCCCACCGAGTGCTCGCCGCAAGACATCCCGACCATCAGCTCGAGCATCGCCGCCGCGGGCCTCTCCGGAACGCCGAGCGTCAAGACCTTCGTCATCGGCGTGTTCACGCAGGCGGAGCAGGCTTCGGCCACGGCGAACTTGAACCAGATCGCAGCCGCCGGCGGCACCGGACAAGCCATCGTCATCAACACCAGCCAGAACGTCACCCAGCAGTTCCAGGCGGCGTTGAACCAGATCCGCGGCCAATCGCTCCCGTGCGAGTTCCTCTTGCCCGTGCCCGAGGCCGGCACCCCCGACTACACGAAGGTGAACGTGCAGTTCACCGCGGGGAACGGCAACGTCACGGTGCTCCCTTACGTCGTCGACGCCACGGGGTGCGACCCGACGAAGGGCGGCTGGTACTACGACGCCGATCCGGCGAAGGGGGCCACGCCGAAGAAGGTCGAGCTCTGCAAAGCGAGCTGCGACGCGGTGAAGGCCGACGGCAAGGGGCGCGTCGACATCGTCCAGGGCTGCAAGACCGTGGTCCCCGGGGTCAAGTAGAGGCGCGCGTGGATCTCGAGCGCATGCTGCGGAACTGCCGCCGCGACCAGTGGCGGATCGAGGATCTCGACTGGTCGGAGCCGCCGCGCGATCTCTCGCGCGAGGACGAGATCGCCATCGTCCAGTACTTCACCGACATGGCCGGTATCGAGCGGCTCGCCGGCGCGCTCTTCGAGGAGCAGGGGCGACGCACCGAAGACGCCACCTTGCGCGAGATCTTCGCCAGCTTCGTGGTCGACGAGGAGCGCCACGCCGACGTCGCCGAGCGCCTCGCGCGCTACTACGACGTGCATCGCTACAAGACGTACGCCCAGAACCCGCACCTCGTCCGGTTCCGCCCGCATTTCTTGAACGCGATTCGTTACCTCTCGGACGACGTGGCGAACGCCTACATCACGAGCGGCGAGCTGATCCTCGACGTCGCGCTGCTCCGTTCGATCGACGACTTCGTCCACGACACGATGAGCGCCGCCGCGATGCGCCTCGTGAACCGCGACGAGTCACGGCACATCGCCGTCGATTACCACATGGTCGAGTACTACGCGTCGGACGCCTACGCCGCGAAGGAAGCCGCGGAGAAGCGCGCGCGTCGTGGGCTCTCGAGCGTGCGGCGTGATCTCGCGGCGGTGTGGACCTTCGCCCACGTCATCTACTTCGCGCGCCCGTTCTTCCGCGAGGTGTTCTTCTTGCCGATGAACCACGTCGACCCCACGGGGCGCCGCATCCGCGAGGCGTTCCGGCGCATCCAGCTCCTCGGCGCGCGACCGTCGGTGCAGAAGCGCCCCTTCACGCGGTTCATGATGCGCCTGCAGGATCTCTACAATCATCCCATCCTCGGCCCGCTGGTCGGCCCCGCCGCGGCGCGCCTCGCGGGGGTCGAGCCACAGTTTCTCCAGCACCTCGTCACGCAAGAGGAGGAAGCTCGCGCCAACGCCATGAGCTTCGACGACCTGGCGCGTGAGGCGCTCTCGGCCAAGCTCGCGTCATGAGGCGCGCTTCGAGCTTCCTCTTCGTCACGGCGGGGAGCGCCGCGCTCTTCGTCGCCATGCTCGCCGGGCCCGGCTGCGGGACGGGGACGACGAGCGACGACGCGGGCGCGAGCGCGCATGACGGCGCCAACTACTTCGAAGCGAGCACCAGCGACGACGGCGCCCTCGCGGCGTGCCCTATCTTCAAAGAGGGCAAGGCGACGACCAAGCACCCCGCGTGCGACGTCTGCCTCGCCAACGGCTGCTGCAACCAAGCGACCGCGTGCTTCGGCGATCCGACGTGCATCGACTTGAACAACTGCGTCGGTCGTTGTGCCTCGGTCGACGCCGGGGGCGACGCGCAGGCGCAGCTCGACTGCGCTTCGGCGTGCTACGCCGCCCACAGCCAGACGGCGAACGACGCGTACCAAGCGTTCGTGGCCTGCCTCGAAGGCCCCTGCGGCGCGACCTGTCCTTAGGCTACGGACCGTTCTCGCGCTCGAGCTGAATGAGCCGGTTCACGTCCTGGTTGAACATGACGCTCACCGTCTGCGCGCGATAGCCCGGCGCCGCCGCGCGAACGATGTGCGTCTCGTTCCCGCGCGGATACTTCCCCTTGAAGGGCTGCGTCACCGGCGCGCCGTCGATCCAAAGGCGCGCACCGTTGCTGGGCGCGACCTCGAGGTTCACGTCGACGTCCTGAGCGAGAGTCGCGGTGACCGGCGGCGGAGGCGTGTCGTTCCCGCGCATCGCCGCGACCGCCAAGAGACCGCCCACGCAGAGCGCGGTCGCCGCGATGAGCACGCCGCGGAGCGCGCCGCCGCTCGCCGGCGCGGGAACCACGAGCTGCGGCGCAGGCGGCTGCGACGTGACCGGCACCGAAGTACGCGTGGGCGGCGGGCCCGAGGAGGTGAGGGGAGCGACCGCCTCGGCGGCGAGCTTCGACGGCGTAAGCGCCGGACGCGAGACCGAAGGCGAGGACTCGACGAGCGACGGGCTCGAGATGGACATCGGTCCGCCCGACGCGTTGAAGTCGGCCATCTGGAACTCGCTGCTCGTCATACCCAGCTCTTTGAGCTGCGCGAGCTCTTGGAGCTTCGCGTCCACGACGGTGCGCATCGTCTGACGCTCTTCGGCGAAGAGGCTGCTGACCACTGCGCCGAGCTCGTGCTGCGTCGCGCGTCCGGTCTGCGTCTTCAAGAAGCCTTCGATGGCGTCGCGCATCTCGGCGGCGGTCGCGTAGCGATCGTCCGGGCGCGGCGCGAGCGCCTTCGCGCAGATCTCGTCGAGCTCCGGCGGGATTTCCGTTTGGAGGCCAGCGAGCGCGCTGGGCGGGGGCGGAAGCTCGCCGGTCACGAGCTTGCGGAGCACGTCGAGGTCGGAGACCTTGCCCCAGTAGCGCTTCCCCGTCATCGACTCCCAGAGGATGACGCCGATGGCGAACACGTCGACGCGGCGATCGATGCCGCGCCCCAGCGCCTGCTCCGGCGCCATGTAGTGCACTTTGCCTTTGATGACGCCGACGCGCGTCTCCACCGATCGCCCCGCGGCCTTCGCGATACCGAAGTCGACGACCTTCACCGCGCCGTCGTAGGTGACGAACACGTTGTGCGGCGTCGCGTCGCGGTGCACGACGTTCAGCAAGGAGCCGTCGTAGTCGCGGAGCTCGTGCGCGGCGTGAAGGCCTGCGAGCGCGTCGCAGAGGACGTTGAGGCGCATCGAGAGGGGGAGCGGCTTCCCCGCTTTGGCCGCGCGATGGAGGATCCGGTGGTACGGCTGCCCGTCCAGATACTCCATCACGATGTAGTAGTCCTCGCCGACGGCCCCCGCTTCGTTCGTCTGGACGATGTTGGGGTGATTCAAGCGCGCGGCGAGGCGCGCTTCGTCGTTGAACATGCGGACGAAGTCTTGGTCGCTCGAGAGCGCCGACTTCATCTTCTTCACGACGAGCAGCTTGTTGAAGTTCTGGGGCCCGCGCGCGACCGCGAGGAACACGTCGGCCATACCGCCGCGACCGATCTGCGCGAGCAGTCGATACCGACCGAGCGACGTGGACGGCTCGGGCGTCGACTCGGACTCCATCAAGTCGATGATGCCTTTAGTCCGGGGTACTTGGCCATGGTGCACCGGGTAAGCGAGGGGTAGCGCTTGGCCCCTTTCCGGCGCTTTTCGCGCTCGCGGACCTACACGCGCGCACCCCTTGCGGAGCACGCGCGCACCGCTGGCGGCCTTAGCCTTGGGTGCCGGTGCCGGTGGCGCCCGCTGCCGCGGTCGTGGCCGGCTCGCGGAGCGCGCGACGAATCGGCTTCACGCGGAGCCGGTAGCCGAAGCCGTGGCGCGACTCGATGAGGTCGCCGATGCCGCAGCGCACGAGGGCGCGCCGCACCCGTCGCACGAGCTGCTTGATGTGATTGTCCTCGGGGCGCGCCGTGTCCCAGGGGAGCGAAGCGAGGAGCTCGCTCGAGCGGACGAATCCACGGACGCGCTCGTCGCGACCCTCCTCCTCGAACATCCTGTCGGCGAGGAGGAGGAGGAGCTCGAACTGGATCGCCGTGAGCTGGGCGGTGCGACCCTCGGTCGCGAGCACGCCTCCACCACCGCCGGCCGGGGCCACGAGCGCGAGGTCCACGCTGCGGAGGCCGAGGAAGGTGTCGGCGGCTTCGTCGTCTTCTTCTTCGCCGGCGAAATTCGGCAGCGGCTCGCGCACGGTGTTCGAGACCGCTTCGGGGCGCATCGTCGGGAGCTGCGGCGAGTTGACCACGCTGCTCTTCGGAATCGGCGAGACGAAGAACATCCCCACCTGTCCGAAGAAGACGATGTCCCCCGGCTTGAGCTCGAGCGGCGTCGCGACCGCCTTTTCGTTCACGTAGGTGCCGTTCCGGCTCTTCAAGTCCTTCACGCGGAAGGCGGTCAGCTTGGTCCCCGTGTCCGAGGGCTCGGCGACGATCTCGGCGTGCTGCCGCGAGACGGACGATTCGGCGAGCTGAAGCCCGTCCTCGGGCGGCTGACGCCCGATGGCGGTGTGCTGTCCGATCGGATGGACGCGCCCCCAGCGATCGACCAACGCGGCGTCGAGCGGCGCGGGGACGCGGGTGACGATTTGCTCGGGGCACAGCTGTGACGCGCCTCGCACGTCCGAGACGCATTCTTCGCAGAGGACGCCGGCGACGGTGTCGAACTGCCTGCAGATCGCGCAGAGCACGAAGAAACTATAGCGGTAAAACCCCCTGACGACGGTACAAACGCTGTCCCGTGCTTCCGGTCGGAAGTCGGGGGCTGAATCGGAGCCTTTCCGCGGGTTTCCTGGGGCCAACGCCGGGCCGAGTTGACCTGGGCGACGCTCTCAGGCGTCCTCAGCGCGTGCACGCCCCCCCGAAGCCGCCCCGAGCGAGCCCGCTCGACCTCGCGGGGGTGGTCGGGGCATCGTTGGCCGTCGCCGCGAGCGCGCCGCTCGCGCGCGCCGCGGTGGGGGTCCCCTCGATCGCGATTGCCGCGGGGCGGTGCCTCGTCGGGGCACTTTGTGTCTGGGCCGTGGCTCCCCGCGCGACGTTGCGCGCGCTCGCGGGGCTGACGGCGCGCCAGCGCGCGTCTCTCGCCGGGGGGGCGGCGCTCCTCGCGATCCACTTCGCGCTCTTCCTCGGCGGTCTCGCCAACACCTCGTTGCCAGCGGCGGTCGCGCTCGTCTCGCTCGAGCCGCTCGCCGTGGTCCTCGCCGCGTGGATCGCCTTTCGACTCCCGCCCACGCGCATGGAGCTCGCGGGGATCTTGGTGGCGACGATGGGCGCGCTGGTCATCGCGCACGACGCGGGGAATGGGGAAAACAAGCTCGTCGGCGATCTTCTCGTGCTCGCCGCCGTGGTCTTCTACGGCGCGTACGTGGCGGCCGCGCGCGGCCTTCGTGATCTCGTCCCGATGTTCCCCTACGCCGCGTCGGTCTTCTCGGTGTCGTTCGTCGTGCTCGCGATCCCCGCCGCCCTCGCGCTCCACGCCGAGCCCCCCGCGCCCACGTCGAGCTTCCTCTATGTCGTCGCCCTCGGCATCGTCTCCACGTTCATCGGCCACACGTTGATCCAGCGCTCGGCGCGTCACGTGTCGCCGTCGATCGTCGCGCTCATCTCGCCCGGAGAGACCGCCGGCTCGATCGCCATCGGAGCCTTCGCGCAAGGGGCGTGGCCGACACGCAACGAATGGATCGGCGTGGCTTTCGTGCTCTCCGGGGCTCTCCTCGCGGTCCGTCGCCCCGCGGGCGACAACGCGCCGACGTGATACCTTTCGGACCGCCGTGTCGTCCCTCCATCCGCCCGTCCTCGACGTCGTGAAGGCGCGACTCGGGACACGGATCCGCGGCAAATGGCACGTCGATGCGCTGCTTGGCGTCGGCGGGATGGGCGCCGTCTACGCCGCCACGCACCGAAACGGCAGCCGCGTGGCCCTGAAGGTGCTGCACCCGCAGCTCTCGGTCGACGGCGAGATCCGCGCACGCTTCGCTCGCGAAGGCTACGTCGCCAACTCGGTCGATCATCCGGGCGTCGTACGCGTGCTCGACGACGACGAGACCGAGGACGGCGCAGCCTTCTTGGTGATGGAGCTCCTCGCCGGAGAGACGGCGGAGGCGCGCGCCGCGCGACTCGGCGGAAGGCTCCCGCTCGAGGACGTCCTCGCGCTCGCCGACGCGCTGCTCGACGTGCTCGTCGCCGCGCACGCGGCGGGTGTCGTGCATCGCGACATCAAGCCGGAGAACATCTTCTTCGCCCGCGACGGCCGCATCAAGGTGCTCGACTTCGGCATCGCGCGCCTCCGCGAGGGGAGCTTCCCCCCGGGCTCGAACACGCGCAACGGCGTCACGATGGGGACACCGGCGTTCATGCCGCCCGAGCAAGCGATGGGACGCGTGGACGAGGTCGACGCGCTCTCCGACATCTGGGCCGTCGGCGCGACGCTCTTCGCGCTCGCTTCGGGGAGGCCGGTGCACGACGCCGCCACCCCCATGGAGTCGGTGATCTTCGCCGCCACGGCCAAGCCGCGCTCGCTCGCCGCCGCGTCCCCCGGGCAACCGCCGGCGCTCGTGCATGTCGTCGATCGCGCGCTCGCGTTCCAGAAGGCCGACCGCTGGCCGAGCGCGCGCGTGATGCAAGGGGCGCTGCGCGAGGCGTTCGCCGCGCCGCAGGCCGCGGGGGCGTCGAACGCGCCGGCGTCGAGCGCCTTGCCGAGCTCGGCCGGCCGCATGCGCACGTCGACGATTCCTCCGTGGGTCGAGGAGCGCAAGCTCGCCACGGTGCTCCTCGCCGATCTGCTCGGCTTCGATGCGCTCGCGGCCGATCTCGAACCAGAGGCGATGCGCGAGCTCGCCAACGCGTTCTTCGATCCGCTCTCGCGCGAGGTCGAGCGCGAGGCGGGCACCGTCGTGAAGTACGTCGGCAACGCGCTGATGGCGGTCTTCGGCGTCCCCACGAGCCGTGAAGACGACGCCGAGCGGGCGGTGCGCTGCGCCATCGCCATGGTGGGGCGCACGCGCGCCATCGCCCAGCGAGAGCGTCAATCGCTCGCGCTGCGCGTGGGGATAAGCTCGGGCGTCGTCATGGTCGGCACCGTCGGCGGCGGCGCCCACGCTGTCCCCGACGTCGTCGGGGCGACCGTCACCTTGGCGACGCGGCTGGAAGAAGCCGCGGCCCCCGGTCACGTCGCGGTGTCGGCGGCGACGGAGCGCCTCGTGCGCCACCGCTTCGAGATCGTCCCCTTCGAGGGGCTCACGCTCCCCGGCTCGAGCGACCCGGTTCCGGCGTTCCGCGTCATCGCCGAGCGCGGCGACGAAGTGGCGAGCGCACGTCTTCGTGCCGGGGCGCCGAGCGGATTCTTCGCACGAAGGGGCGAGCTCGACGTCCTCGTGCATCTCTTCGACGTCGCCGCGCGCGAGCACGCGCTCCGTGTGGTCGAGCTCACCGGCGAGGTCGGGCTCGGCAAGACGCACCTCGTCCGCGAGCTCGGGGCGGCGCTCGCGTCTCGCCCCACGCCGCCAACGCTCCTCCGCGCCTCGCGCGGGTCGGCGATGGCTCCGCTCGGGTTCCTCGGTCGCGTGCTTCGTTCGCGCTTCCGCGTCCGCGCCGACGAAGAGCCGGAGATCGTCCGCGCGCGCGTCATCGACGGCGTGGCCGCGGCGTGGCCCCGCGCCGAGCTGGAAGACGGGCGCGAGGCCGGCAGGCTCCTCGCCGAGCTCGTGGCGCCGCTCCCCGCCGGGCCGCTCCTCGGCACCGAGCTCGCGGGGGACCGCACGCGTACGACCGCCGCGTTCGCCGACTGGCTCGGGCGCCTCGCCGCCGAGCAACCGGTGGTGCTCGTGCTCGAGCAAGTGCAGTGGGGCGACGAGCCGTCCCTCGAAGTCTTCGAGTACCTGCTCCGCGCGCTCCGCCGCGCCCCCGTGCTGCTCGTCCTCTCGGCGCGCCCGGGCTCGGGCGAAGAGCTGCCGCCATGGCTCACCGCCTGCGACGTGCGCACGCAGATCAAGCTCGAGCCCTTCACGCGTGAAGAGATGGGGCTCTTCGTCGACGATCTGTTCCGCAGCACCCCCAACATGCCGCGCGAGATCAAAAACGAGATCGCCGAGCGCGCCGAGGGGAACCCTGCGCTCTGCAAGGAGCTCGTGCGGCTCCTCGTCGACCGCGGCGCGCTCGTGGTGGACGACGGTGACGTGCCGATCCGCTGGGAAAAGGGGCGTTCGAGCCAGCTCGTCCTCCCCGACACCGTGCTCGGGGTACTGCAGGCGCGCCTCGACGGGCTCCCCGCGGCAGAGAAGGAGCTCTTGAAGCTCGCCGCCGTCGTCGGGCGTACGTTCTGGACCGGCGCCCTCGAGGTCCTCGCGCCCCAGGTCCCCAAAGACGAAATCGCGCGGCTCCTCGAGAGCCTGATGAAGCGCGACCTCCTCCGGCTCTCGGCGCTGCAACCGAGCGCCGAGCGCGAGCTCGCCTTCGCCACCCAAGCGCTCCGCGACACGGCGTACGCGCTCCTCCCCGCCGGCGCGCGCAAGGCGGCGCACCGCACGGTGGCCGATTGGCTCCTCGCCCGCGGCGATCTCTGGGAGGGGGCGCAAGCGGGGCTCGCGCTGCATCTCGAGGCGGCGGGCGATCACGAGCGCGCGCGAAGGCACTACTTGAGCGCGGCGCGCCACGCCCTGGGTGTCTTCGCCTACCGCGAGGCGCTCGCGTGCTTCGATCGCATGGAGCCTTCGTGGCCGGCAGCGCCGAGCCGCGACGATCGCGTGCAACGTGCAGGTGTTCTCCGGGAGCGCGCCGTCGCCGAAGCCCGGCTCGGGCGCTTCGAGGCGTCGCTCGCGTCGCTCTCGCGGGCCGAAGAGGACCTCCACGCCGCCAACGTCCCCCCCGGCGACGCGGTCTACGCGTGGCTCGCGCTCGAGCGCGGCCTCGTGCTGAAGGAGAGCGCCCGCGCAAGGGAGGCCATCGCCGCCTTGAGCGAGGGGCTCGCGCTCGTCGCCGGTCAGCCGGAAGGGCTCCTGCACATGCGCTTCTACAGCGCACGCGCCTTTCTTCGTGCGACGCACGGCGAGCGCGAAGCGAGCCGTGAAGACGTGCGCGAGGGGCTCCGCATCGGGCAAGCGCTCCACGTGCGCGACGCGAGCTGGCACGCGGCCATGGCGCGCCTCGAGGACGCCGGAGGCGCGTCTTCCTTCGTCGAGGAGCGCTTCGACGAAGCAGAGAAGGCCTACCAGCGCGCCCTCGAGCATCGTGAGCTCGGCGGCGACGCCGTCGGTCTCCAGGACGCGTACGTGAACCTCGGCGGCGTGGCCTTCAGCCGACGCGATTTCCCCGCGGCCGTCGCCTACTACGACCGCGCGCTCGCCAGCGCGCGGCGCCTCCGTTGGGCGACGCGTGAAGCGCTGGGGCTCTCGAACCTCGGCCAGGCGAAGCTCACCGCCGGCGATCTCGCGGGCGCGAAGCGCGAGCTCACGCAGGCGTGTCGCATGGCCGAAGAGGGCGGTTACTCCGACGTGCTCGCCGACTCGACGCGCGCCCTCGCCGAAGCGGAGCTCGCCCTCGGCGATCTCGAGGAGGCACGGGAGACGGCGGACGACGCCGTGGCCCTGGCCGAGCGCACCGGCGTCCTCTACTTCCGCGCCATGGCGCACGCCGCGGCGATGGACGTGGCGCTCGCCACCACGACCCGCACCCACGAGAAGCGCGACTTCGACGACGCCACGCGCCACAAGGATCTGGCCGTAGCGCTGCTGCGCGAGGCCGGCGCGGCCAAAGCCGCTGAAGAGATCGAAATACGCTTCCGCCGGGGGAGCAGTTCGACCGTGAACACGTAAGAACGGAGTAGGACCATGCCGCGCCGCCTCCTTGCCCTGCTTTTTCCCTTCGCTCTGCTCACGGGGTGCTCGAGCCTCAAGGACGGCGGAGACCCTCCGGACGGGCTCGCGTGCGGCTCGGTGGTGAACGGCGGCGGCGACGCGGCCTCGCTCAGCGCTGCCCTCGGCGGTGCCACACCTGGAACGTGCGTCCTCGTCGTGACGCAGACGTACACGGGGCACTTCGTGGTCCCCGCCGGGGTCACCTTGGCGAGCAGCCGCGGCTCGCGCGCCACCTTCGTCGGCGACGGCGCCGACCCGGTGATCGATCTGCAAGGCGGGCAGGGGACGACGCGCGGCGGCCTCGCCAGCGTGGACGTCTCGAGCGCCAAAGGGGTTGGGGTCGCGGTCCGCAACGGCGGGGCGAAGGTGACCGACGTCGCCGTGCAAAATGCCAAGGTGGCGGCGCTCGCCATCCGCTGCGACGGCGCCTCCTGCGGGGACGACGCGCACGGGGTCGCGCTCAGCGACGTGCGCCTCACGAAGAGCTCGCTCGGTCTGTGGATGAGCGGCGCCACCGTGACGATCGACGGCGGCGACGTGAGCGATCAGACCGGCGAGACGCTCACCGGCGGCATGGGCGTCGTCGCGCAGAAGGGGGCGAAGCTCATCGCCACCGGGCTCACCGTCGAGCGCAACGCCGCGACCGGCATTCTCATCGACGGCCAGGGCGGGACCACCGCGTCGCTCAAGGACGTCGTCGTCACGCACAACGCGTCGCGCGGGATTTGGCTCCAGCGCGCGCAAGGGACGCTCGACGCCCCCGCGGTGCGCATCGAAGGGGCGTCGAACATCGAAGCCAACGCCATCGTCGGTGTCGGCGGAGCGGACGCGCACGGGATCATCATCGTCGGCGGGCGTATCGCCGGGACGACGAGCGCGCCGGTGGTGACGAGCCTGGGCACGACCGAGCAGATCGGCGACGGAGTCGGGATCTTCGCCGGCGGCGGCGACATCAAGCTCGACGGCGTGGAGATCTCGGCGAACGCGCGGGCGGCGGCGCTGTTCGACACCGCGAGCGGCAGCATCATCATCGTCGGCGGCAAAGTCGAACCCGGCGCGTCGCAGCTCAAGGTCGTGGTCCAGAGCTCGAACGGGGCAGAGGTCCAAGTTCCGTCGGACGCTGTGTCGATGCCGGCTACGGCGCTCGGCGTCAGCGCCCCCATCGTGAGCGTGGGTGAAGCGCTTCCCTGAGCCCGCGGGCCAAGGGAGAAAGCGGGAGAGCGGCAGGGGAACTCTGATATTCTTTCCCTTCGATGGTGGACGAAGGGGGGAGCTCCAGCTCCAGAGAGGACGACGAGTCCTCCGGACCGGCCAGCGGTCGAACGACGATCGCTCACGCCGACGGCTACTCCGTCGAGGTCGGCGATCCCTTCTGCCTCGAAGGTGGCGAATGGATCTGCGTCGCCAAGTTGATGGGGCGTGAAGAGCGCGCTGCCGCCGAGGAGGCCGCCGCCCGCGGTGACTCGAGCGCCGACTGGCTCGAAGGCGACGCGCCTGTGCCGTCGTCGGACGGCATGACCATCACCCACACGATGTTCCTCGCGCAGGGCCACGGTCGCTCCGCCGAAGAGGCGGTGAAGGACGCGCTCAGTCAGGTCGATCAGGTGCGCAAAGCGCCCGATCCGCGCATCCGACGTCGATCCAGCCTCCCGCCCGTCCCGCGCGACGTGCGCGCGAAAGTGCGGGCGCGCGACGCGGCCACCGTCCCGCCGCCGAGCAGCTCGAACCCGCCGCCGCCCGCGAAGACCACCAAGGTCGAGATCACGGCGGGCCCCGCCGCGGAGGACGCGGGCGCGCTGAAGTGGCTCTCACGTCTGTTCAAGCGAGGCTAGGCACTCGTGCAGGTTCGCACGAGTGCACAGAGCTTGTGGAAAGCGCTCTAGCGTCATGCGCGTGCACCTCGTGGCACCGTCGAACGAGGATTCGACGTACATCAAGCCGCTCTGGGTAGGCACACTGGCCGCGCACACGCCGCCCGACGTCGAAGTGACCTTCCGCGACGACGGCATCGAGCCCATCGACCTCGCCCGCGAAGACGACACGCCCGATCTCGTCGGGATCAGCGTCAACTCCAAGACCGCAGCGCGCGGCTACGCCATCGCCGACGCCTACCGCGCGCGCGGTGTCCCCGTGGTGCTCGGCGGCATCCACGTGACCGCGCTCCCCGAAGAGGGGCTCCTCCACGCCGACGCCGTCGTCTCCGGCGAGGCGGAGTTCCTCTGGCAGAAGGTCGTCGCCGACGCCAAGAGCGGCAACCTCGGCAAGACGCGCTCGCTCACGGCGCCTCGTGTCTACAAGCACGAGACCTGGCCCGATCTCGTGAACCTCCCGCGCCCGCGTCGCGATCTCACGCGCTCGCTCAAGTACGTCCCCTTCGACGTGGTGCAGACGACGCGCGGCTGCCCGTTCCCCTGCGAGTTCTGCAGCGTGTCGACTTACAACGGCACGTCGTTCCGCTTCCGCCCGGTGCGCGAGGTCATCCGCGAGCTCGAAGAGGTCGGACCGCGCGTCCTCTTCGGCGACGACAACGTGATGATCCACACGAAATACAGCCACGAGCTCTTCGAGGCCATGGTGCCCATGAAGAAGCACTGGGTGGCGCAGGCCTCGCTCGCCGCGCTTCACCGCGTGGAGAACATCGAGGTCATGGCGCGCGCCGGCTGCCGCGCGCTCTTCATCGGCTTCGAGTCGGTCGACGACGGCACGGTGCGCACCGTGGGGAAGAAGCAGAACAAGCCGCGCAAATACACCGAGGTCGTCCGCATGCTCGCCGACCACGGCATCGCCGTGTGGGGGAGCTTCATCTTCGGCCTCGACGACGACACCGGTGACTCGTTCGAGCGCACCGTCGAGTTCTGCATCGAGTCACGCCTCACGATGGCGCTCTTCGCGCTGCTCACGCCGTACCCCGGTACGCGCCTCTACAAGCGGCTCCGCGAAGAGAAGCGCCTCACGCGCGACGCGTGGTGGCTCGGCGAAGCGCACGACGAGGACGCGCCGTTCTACGAGCCGCGTCACCTCTCGCGCCAAGAGCTCCGCGCCGGCTGGGTGAAGGCGTGGAAGGCGATGTACAGCTACTCGTCGATCTACAAGCGGTACGACTTTCGTCTCGACCACTCGTGGATCCAGAACGTCGCCTACTGGCCGATCAACCTGATGATGCACGAGCTCGCCGAGCGGAAGATCGCCGGGGGCGATCGAAGCTGGCGCAAGCACCGCGCGCTCGAGGTCCCCTTCGGTCTGTAGCTCGGTGGAAGGGAGGGCCAGCGGTTCGTAGGCGGAGAAGCCCCTCCCGTGGACAGCCGCCCCCATGGCCCCCCCCGAGCCGCGCCGGTCCCGAGACGCTCGACCCCAGCCGGAGACCCCCACGGGGCACTTTTCACGAACAAAGACTCGCCCGCGCGCGCGTCGTACGTACAATTCGGGACATGCTTCGCCTTCGCTTGTGCAGCCTGTTCTTCGCAGGAGCCTTGGCCGCGTGCACGTCGTCCGGCGCGCTCAAGGCGCCGACGAGCGACAAGAACTTCGACGACCCCGACGACCCGGGGAACGGCGGCGCCGTCGGCGCGGTCGACGCCAGCACGGCGGATGCCGGATCGGGCGTGATTCCCTGCACGAAGTCCTCGGACTGCCCTTCGTCTACGTACACCTGTTACTTCCCGACGGGCGACGGCTGCTCGGCCAAGGGGCAGTGCATCGTCTACGGCGTGAGCTCGGGCTGCCTCGTTCACAACCGCTGCGGCTGCGACGGCAAGGCGCTGAAGGAGTGCTCTCCGGAGGGCTTCGCCAGCGCCCCGGTGAAGAGCGACAGCGCGTGCGGGGGCGGCGACGCCGGAAGCGACAGCGGCGGCTCGGACGCCTCCGGGGACGCTCCGCTCGACTGACCGCGCGAGCGCGTCGCGCGGAGGCGGCGCGAGTGCACGGGAGCGCCGGGACGGGCGCGATCGCTCAGTCGGAGAAATCGTTCGTCAGGTACATGCGGTCGCCGTCGTCGTAGAGCCCGACGCCGACGCGCCGATACTTCGGGTTCAACATGTTGTCGTGATGCCCGCCGCCGGGCCCTTCGTCGAACATGAGCTTCAAGAGCAGATCGATCTGCTTTTTCCCGCTCTCGGTGACGTCCTTGGCCATCGGCGGGACACCGCTCGGATCGCCTTGGTTCTCGGCGCTTCGCGGGCCGAACGCCGACGACTTCGACTCCTCGCGCGCGAAGTGCGCGTGCGCGACGTGGCTCTTGGAGAGCTCGCGCGATCCCTCGAGGGCGAACGCGCTGATCTTGGCGTCGTAGAGCAGAGGCGGGACGTGTGCGGCGGCGCGGTACGCGTTCAGACGCTCGACGTTGTGCTTCACGCGCGCGTCGCTCGGATACGGATCCGCGGGGCGCGCCGGCGGCGAAGGGGGCTCGACGACGCGCGTGGTGGTGGTGACCGTGACGGTGCGCGTTCCCGTCGGGGTCTTCTCGACGGTCGTGTGCTTCTCGACGCGCGCGTCGCCGTCGCTCGCCCCTTCGCCCGCTCGCGGAGGGCCGTCGGCGTGAGGCGAACGGCCGCCGCATGCGGCGAGGAGCGCGAGGAGCGCGAGGGCAGGGCGAAAAAGGCGAGGGGACCGCACGCTCCGAAGGCTACTCCGCCCGGTTCGGAGCGGGAGATCGGGGCGCTCTCCGGTCGATTTCGACGCATCGCGGCATGCCCCGAGGAGGAATTGTGAATTTTTGTCCCACCCATTTCGCAGTGCTCTCCAGGACTTGCGAGCAGGTCGGGGCGAGTGCCGACAAAGTGTACTTGCACCTACATTGGTCGCTGCTAGATAGCCCTCGTGCGTGGCGACAGGACTTCGGTCCTTCGCGCGAAAGGTGTCCGGCGACCGTCGTCGGGGGCCCCTAGGGCTGCGGCCCTAGCCAATCGGAGAAAGGTTGTTCGGAGCTAAGAAATCAAATGTCCCTCACTATCCGTGCTGGTCTCGTCCTCGCACTTGCGTTCGCTCTTCCGCTCAGCACCGTCGCGTGCGCGGGCGCTCCCGATACGCAGTCGGACGACTCGTCGAGTGACGAGCTCTCGTCGAAGGCAGGAACCTTCGAGACCTTCACCGGCGCTGACGGCAAGGTGTACTTCGACCTCGTCGCCGCCAACGGGCAGAACGTGTTGCGCTCCCAGGGTTACACCCGCGCGTCGAGCGCCGCGGACGGCATCCAAGCCGTGCTGAACTACGGCACCAACGTCGCCTCCTTCGACGTGAAGGAAGCCAGCGACGGCGAGTACTACTTCAACCTCGTCGCGCCGAACCACGAAGTCATCGGCACGAGCGAGCTCTACACCACGAAGTCGAGCGCGACCCGCGGCGCTTCGAGCGTCCGCGCCATCGTCCGCCTCACCGGCGGCGGCTCGTCGGCGGCTCCGCGCGAGCAGCGCTTCGAGACCTTCACCGGCCTCGACGGCCAGACCTACTTCCACCTCCGCGCCGGCAACGGCGAGATCGTCCTCGGCTCGGAAGGCTACAAGTCGGCCGAGAGCGCGCTCCTTGGCATCGCGTCGGTGCACGCCAACGGCGGCAACAAGGCGAACTACGTCGAGTTCCCCACGGCGGACGGCGGGTACGCCTTCCACCTCCTCGCGCAAAACGGCGAGACCATCGCCCACAGCGAGACCTACGCGTCGAAGTCGAACGCGGACCGCGCCATCGCGACGATCGCCGGCATGATCGCCCGCGGCGTCAACGACCCGGAGTGATCGCGGGCGAGCCGCGAGGCTCGAACGGACACTGACGGCTCACGGGTGGAAGGAACGATGCAGCGCGCGTCTCTCCGGGGGGGGAGACGTACCGCATCGTTCCTTCTTTTTTTTTGGCCTACGGCACGTTGGCCGCACCCGGGGTCGAGGTGCTGCTGAACTTCCAATCGGCGTTGGCGTTGTTCGAGTCGGCGCCGTTGGGGATGCGGCTCAAGGAGCCGTTCGCCGTGTTCGAATCGACGGCGACGGCGGCCGTGCCTTCGACGAAATTGAGCTTCGCCGCGACGCCGTTCACCGTCACGCCGTTCACCGAGCCACCGTAGGAGAACGCGTCGAGCAAGGTCCCTTTGGCCTTGTCGAGGAGGCCGACGGCGGCGGTGCCGTTGCGGAGCGCGTTCGAGCTCGCGGGGAGCGACACGCGCATGACCCCGGCGCCGGCGTCGCCCACGGTCACGTTGGGGCTCGCAGCGAGGAGGTATTTCCCCGCAGCGAGGGTGCCGCTCAAGTCCACGCGGCCGTATTCGCTGGTCGTGTCGACGAGCACGATGGCGACGTTCGAGAGGTCGAGCGTGCCGCCGGTGGCGTTGTAGATCTCGATGAACTCGCGGTTGTCGGTGCCGACGTTGTCGTAGTCGACCTCGTTCAACACGAGGCCGGTCGCTACGCCCGCTTCGGGGTTGATGGCGGCGTCGAACGAGTCGTCCCCGCCGCCGCCACCGCCGAGGAAGACGCCGGAGTCGGGCTCGCCGTACACGGGATCGATCGAGCCGACCTCGCCGCGACCGTCGCCGCCGTCGCTCGCGCCGGCGTCGCTGCTCGAGCTCGAGCAGGCCGAAGCCGCCGCGATCGCGAAGACGCCCACGAGCCCCGCCACGCGTCCGAACCGCATCATCGCGAACCGCCCTTTCCCCCACGTTCGAGCGCCCAGAGCACGGCGTTCCGCGCGTGGAGCTCACCTTTGCCCTGACGAATCGGCTCCACGTTCGGCAGCGCCACCGCCGTCGCGAGGAGCCCTTCGCGGAGATCTTTGGCCTTGAGCGCCGGGTTCGCCTCGAGCATCTGCGCCGCCACCGAGGCGACGATGGGCGCGGCGAACGACGTCCCTTCGACGCGCTGGTAGTCGGGCGACACGAAGCGCCCGCGGTCGATGCGCCCCTCGATGGCGGCGGCGAAGGCGAGCGCGTCCTCGCGATCCGAAGCGTCGTCCTCGCGGCCGGCCTCGGCGAGGTAGGTGTACTCTGCAGTGACCTCTTCGACGACCGAGAGCGCTTGGAAGAGCGCCGCGGCCTCGCGCGCGACGAGCGTCCCCGGGAGCATCGGCGCAGGCAGCCAGCACGCCGGCGCCAGCATGTCGGGCTTGTCGACGCCCGGCCGCACGGTGCCGTAGCTCGAAGGCCACGCGGTGTCGTCGGCCTTGTCGGCGGTGTTGCCGTCGTTCCCCCCGCCGACCGTGAGCGCGGCGGCCGAAGCGCCCGGCACTTCGGGGAGCTCGCCGGGGGCGTTCCCCGCGGCAGCGACCACCAGGATGCCCGCGGCCGCGAGCTCGTTCACCGCCGCTTCGACGTCGGCCTTGTGCGGATCGTCGTCCTCGACGCCGAGCGAGATGCTCACGATGCGGATCTCGAGCTCCTTGTGACGAAGCGGGATGCGGAGGGCCGCGGCGATGTTCTTCCCGAGAATTTCCCCGGTTTCGTCGGTGGCCTTGATGAGCACGACGTGCGATTCGGCGGCGAGCCCGCGGAAACGCCCGCCCGACGCGTAGCCGTTTCCCGCGGCGGCGCAGGCGGTCATCGTGCCGTGCCACGCGCGCGGATGGGCGGCGAAGAAGTCGCTCGGCTCGGGCTTCTCCCGGGCGACGTCGATGAAGGCGCGTACCCGGCGCTCGGGGCGCATCACGTCGGGGTGCGCGAAGAACGCCGCGTCGATGAACGCGAGGGTGACGCCGCGCCCTTGAAAATCCGGGTGGGCGTCGAGGCGCTCGGCCAAAGACAGAATCTGGGGGCGCGGCACGGCGCCGGAGCTTACTCACGCGCGGCCATACGTCGAGCCGCAGCGTGACGGCTTCGCACGACGGCTGTCGGCGACCGACGGGGCGGGGAGCCCCGAGCCGCGGCGCGACGACGCATCGTGCGAGGGGGCGAACGCCGGCAAATCCCTGCCGAAAAGGGCTCGGCGTGGGATGGCCTCGCGCGCGTCACGTGGTAGAGCGGGCGCCGATGCGATCCTCGGCCCACCTCGTTCGGCTCGCGGCTCACGCCGCCGGACTCCCGCGCCTCGTCCTCGCGTTCTTCGTGCTCGCCCTCGTGGTGGCCCCCTCGGGTTGCTCGCAAGAGCGTGACCCGATCAACCGCGTGCAAGCGGAGGGATTCGCCAAGTCCTTCTTCGTTGGCGACAAGCTCGACGACCCGACGGACGATCCCGAGTTCTACATGCGAACGAGCGTGGTCGACGTCCCCGCGGGCGCCGATTCGGAGGGGCTCTTCACGAGCTCGGACTCGCAGCCCACGGTGCGCGTTCGTTGGGAGATCACCGAAAAGTCGCTCCTCGCGCGCCTCACGTACGAGCGCGTCCAGGACACCGATCACACGGGCGTGAAGCCGACGACCAACGGCCAAGTCGTGGCGTCCTACGCCATCGAGAAGCACTTCGACATCCAGCGCGACTACAACCCGCAGACCGGCGAAGAGCTCAACACCGTCGTCGAGAACGACACCGACAAGCCCTGGTACTCGCGCGCGTACATGCGCGTCGACTGGTCGCAGAACCAGATCACCGACGCGTACGAGCTCGACACGCTCGCCGAGCTCGGCCTCGAAGGCGGCGTGCGCTTCGATCCGCTCTCCTATTACGTGCAGGATCCCAAGAGCCCCGACGCGGTCCAGTTCGACAAGGACGGCGGCTACCTCGACGTGACGAACAAGGTGTTCGCCTCGCCGCAGATGATCCACGACCCGGACTTCGGCGATTTCCCCGCCTGCTACATGGCCGGCGTCTGGCCGCTCGACAACTGCAACCCGAGCGAGATCACGCTCCGCCAGTCGTTCTTGAAGGTCGTCGACCACGACTTCGAGCCGCTCGACTTCGACGGCACGCGCATGGACGTCTTCGGCTGGTTCACCGACGATCGCCTCGGCTACGACCGGCACTACGGCGTCGTCGACGACAAGTGGCATCGCTTCGCCGCCCGCTGGAACGTGTTCGAAAAGTCGCACGCCGATCCGGTCGTCGCCTGCGCCTCGCCCGAGACGACGCCGGTGGGCAGCGACCCGCACCGCGACGACGACAAGGACGGCACCGAGGACGAGTGCAAGACCGTGGGGCGCGGCTCGCGCTGCGACGAGTTCACCGGGAAGTGCACGCTCCCCATGCGCGACCGCAAGGTGAAGACCACCGCGTGGTTCGTGAACCAGGGCTTCCCCGAGGAGCTCTTCGAGGGGACACAGAAGACGCTCGACGGCTGGAGCGAAGCCATTCGCGTGGCCGTCGTCGCCGGCCGGCTCGCCGAGTGCCGCCGCACGAAGGAGAAGGGCTGCGAGGAGCAGATGTCGTGGCCGGCGCGTTGGGCCGACGACTACTCGCCGCCGCTCGGCAGCGACACGCCGGCGCAGGTCGCGAAGGTCTTCGTCCTTTGCCACAACCCCATCGACCCGACGAAAGACGACCCGGCGTGCGGGCCTGCGGCCGACAAGGACGGCAATCCCATCGTCCGTCGCCTCGGTGACCTCCGTTACAACTTCATCAACCTCGTCAACTCGCCGCAGCTCGTGAGCCCGTGGGGGATCATGGTCGACGCCGAGGATCCGCTCACCGGCGAGAAGATCTCGGGGAGCGTGAACCAGTGGGGCGCGGTGCTCGATCGCGCCGCGGCGACGCTCGTCGATCTCTTGGGCCTCTTGAACGGCGAGATCGATCCCAACCAGTACATCCAGGGCGAGACCGTGCGCGCTTGGGTCGAAGCCAATCGCCCCGGCGGCAAGAACGAGCACGTCGACGCGCTCTCCACCGACGAGATCGCCTCGCGCATGGGAGCGTTCGATCCGCAAGTGATAGCTCCCTACCTCGGCGGGCTCTCGGCGAAGAAGGCCGGCTCACCGCACGTGCCGGCGGCGGCGCGAAGGAAGGCGCGCCTCCAGGCGCTGCTCGACGCCAACCGACTCGGCCCGGGGAACACGGCGCTCGGCGCGCGGCTCGCGCAACTCCGCGGCTCGCAGACCGAGGCGCGCATGGTCACGCCCGACGTGGCGCAAGCCGCCGGCTTCGATCCCACCGCGCCCATCGCGAAAGAAGCGATCCGCCGCGGCTCGCCCTTCAACCGCATGAACCCGGCGCTTCGTCGCGATCGCGAGCGCACGCAGCGCCTCGCGCGGACGGCGCGTCACGCGTGCCGCCTGGAAGCGCCCGAGCCCGACAATTTGATCGGCTTGGCGAAGTACGCGGCCAAGCTGTTCCCCAAGCCCGATCCGAAGGACCCCAAGGCCGTCGCCTCGCACCGCGACGCCGTCTACTTGTGGGCGCGCCAGCAGTACTCGAACGGCGTCTACGCCCACGAGATGGGCCACTCGATGGGGCTCCGTCACAACTTCGCCGCCAGCTTCGACTCGCTCAACTATCGGAACGAGTACTGGCAGCTCCGCACGAACAACGGGACGGTCACGACGCCGTGCGCCGACGGCAACACCGACGGCTCGGGCTGCGTCGGCCCGCGGTGGAAGGATCCCATCACCCAGCAGGAGATCGACGGGAACATCAGCCATTACTCGACCACGAGCGTGATGGATTACCCGGGCGATCAGAACCACGATCAGCTCCTCCAAGGAAAGTACGACAAGGCGGCGATCCGCTTCGGCTACGGCGACGTCGTCGATGTGTGGAACGCGCAAGGCGTCACCGTGAAGGGCGGGGGAGACGGCCAGAAGAAGGCCTACGAGCTCTCCGCCTTCGCGCAGTCGCCCGGGCTCTTCGGCGTCATCGACTTCCCCCCGGTGAACGCCGCCGACCCGTACATCCACATGCACTACAGCCAGTACCAGAGCGAGTTCGGCTTGCTCGGTGACTGCAAGTCGGACAGCTCGCCCGACGCGGTGCTCGGCAAAAAATGCAACGGCGCGCCGATGGACGTCGTCTCGTACCGCGACATGCAGGACTTCGCGCCCGATCCCACGTACGCGGGCTTCGACTTCGGCATCCTCTCGCGCGCCGTCGATCCGAACGGGCGCGTGCGCCGCGGCTACATGTTCATGAGCGACGAGTACTCGGACTCGGGCAACGTGCCGGCCTTCACCTACGACGCCGGCGCCGACGCGTACGAGCAGATCCGCTTCCTCGAAGCGGCCTACGAGAACCGCTACATCCTCGACGCCTTCCGGCGAAACCGCGTCACCTTCAACTCGGAGGACGTCGTCACGCGGCTCCAGACGCACTACCTCGACACCGTGCAGCTCATCTCCAAGGCCTTCGCCTTCGGGATGGTGCTCGACGCCGACGATCCGACGAACCCCACGAAGGATCTCCTCTCCGACGGCCAGTGGGGCCCGCTCGCCATGGGGAGCAGCGTCGCGTTCGACATGTTCGCGCGCGTGCTCACGCGCCCCGAGCCTGGCTACTACTGCGACGCCAACAGCGATCAATGCGTCGGCGGGCAGCCGTACGGGCTCGATCTCGATGTCTACGTCGCCGACTCGGCGCCGCTCCCCGGCGCGAGCCCCTACGACTTCCACGTGCCGCTCGGCCCCGGCCGCTACGTGCACAACGACTTCGACTACTCGAAGGGCTACTGGTGGAGCGACTATCAGAAGCAGGTCGGCGCGTACTACGAGAAGACCTGGGCGACGTTCTATCTGGCCGAGGCGTTCGACTCCTTCATCTCGAACTCGAAGCAGGACTTCGTCGACGGCCGCTACAAGAACGTGAACTTTGCCACCGTGTACCCGGAGCAGACGCGGCGCCTCTTCGCCGGGCTCTTCACCGGCGATCCCGTGCAGTATGCACCTTGGGTGGCGCAGTCCCCCGCGCCGGGGAACAACCCGCCCGACGTGGACCTCACCTACCCGACGTGGCACGCGCTCACGGCAGCAGGGCTCGGCACACGCCCGACGGCAGCGAAGATGGTCGATCCCAACTTCGGCTTCAACGAGCAGCTCTACGCCATGGTGTGGGGCGCCATGTACTTCCCCACGAACTGGTCGCAGTCGTGGATCAACGACGCGCGCATCACGACGCTCGCCGGCGATCAGGTCAACTGGCCGGCGGCGGAGACATACACCTTCTACAACCCTGCCAGCGGCATGACGTACCGCGCGCACTCGACCGGCACCGAGACGCTCTTCGGCACCGACCACGAGAAGGCCGTGGGCGCGCGCATGCTCGAGTGGGCCAACACGTTGGTCAGCCAGGCGTACCTCGTGAAGACCGACGCTCAGGGCTACATCCTGCTCAACGCCGACGGCACGCCGCAGCTCAAGCTCGACGCCAACGGACACCCGCAGAAGGATCCGCAAGCGCCCGGCGCCGACGCGCAGCTCCAGAGCTACGTCGATCAGATCGACATCTTCCGGCAGCTCACGGCGCTCTTCTCGCGGCCGCTCGACGACGGAAGTCTCCCGCAGCCCTGATCGCTCAGCTGACGCGTCGACCGAGGCGCGCGAGCAGGCCGAGGGCGACGAGCAAGCCACCCGCGGACGCCCACACGTCGGACCCTTGGCGGGCCGGCGCGCCGTCCACCGAGCACGCCGCGGGAGCGACGACCGGCGCGTTCGGATCGGCGGGGGCCGAGGGGGCCGCCGCCGGTGCACCGCTCGCGCGC
Source organism: uncultured Polyangiaceae bacterium (assembly GCA_964531795.1). Lineage (GTDB taxonomy): Bacteria > Myxococcota_A > Polyangia > Polyangiales > Polyangiaceae > CAZHHD01. The sequence goes on from CAZHHD010000024.1 coordinate 114,025, forward strand.
GCGTAAAGATCGCTCATCGCCGCTTGGTCCCCGGCCGTGAGGCCACGCTTGTGCGTCTCGCAGGGGGCCGAGCGAATGAACATCGTCGCCTTGCTGTCGGAGAGATCCTCGCCGAGCCCGAAGAAGTGCCCGGCTTCGTGCGTGACGATCGACTGGACGTCGTAGCGCTTCGACGCGCAGTGCGCGGGGTGCTCTTCGTCGCCGGTGTCGTCCGAGTCGTCGCCGTGCGCGTTGCCGAAGACGTAGCGGCTGTTCAAGATGATGTCCGCCTCGGCGAGGTGGCCGTTCGTGCTGTCGGCGTAGCCGATGGTCACGGCGACGTCGTTCTCGTGACCGGGGATTCGGATGGGCGCGAGCACGACGCGGTTCACGCCGTCTTCGGCCACGCCCCCCGACTCGGTGGCGCGGTTGAAGGTCACGTCGGGGAGCCCGTCGACCGAGCCGAGCCACGTCCCGAACGCCGACTCCACCGCGTCGCGTGCCCCTTCGCCCGCGTCGTCGAGCGAAGGATCGAGCTCGACGACGATCGATCCGCTCGCCCACCGCTCGCGCGCTCCCGACGGCGTGTCGCGGAAACCGGGGGCGCCGAGCGCCACGTGCGACGCCGGCTCCGCCGAAGGATGCGCGCCCCCCGCGAAGCTCGCGCCGGCGGCGAAGACCGCGGGGACGAGCGTCATCACGAGGAGCGCGCGCACGCTCGTCTTCGTGACCTCGCGCGGCGTAGACGCTGGGGGGAGCGTGGGTGGCGCGACGGGGAAGAGGCTCGGCTCGCTACGAGAGTTCACCTCTCGAAGTACGGCACCTCGTGGAGGGACTTCAGGGGAGCCGCGCCGAATTCCGCGCGGACGGGCGGTTCAGCCGATCAAAGCACCAGCGCGTGCGGGTTTGCCCCGAACGGATTCGCCTGCGCCTTGGCCACCGCGGCCACGTACGACCAGAGCTGCTTCGAGCCGGGCGTCGCCGGGTTCAGACCGACACTGCCGTCGGTCATGCCCGTCGTGCCGACCTTCACGTACTTGCCGATGACTGTGGCCGAGAGGTTCGGCTGGTGGTCGTCGCCGGGGAGGCTGCGCGCGAAGTCGCCCACCATCATGGTGACGACGTTGTGGCTCGAGCCGAGATCCGCCGGATCCATCACGCGGGAGAGGAACTGCTTGAGCGGCGGGATGACCTGCGAGCCCATCAGGTTGCGCTCGCGGCTGCCGTTCGAGCCGTGCGTGTCCCAGTCGTTCTCGCTGAAGATGTTGATGACGTTGGCGCCGGCGCGGATCAAGAGCTCGGCAGCGGCGAGCTTCGACTGGAAGCCGTCTTGGATCGCAGTCCCTTGCAGCCCGTAGATCCCCGGGAGCGACTTGTAGTCGAAGGGGGGCGGCTTCTTCTGGAGCGCGTCGATCGACGCTGCGAAGCCGTCGCTCAGCGCGGCGCCGGCGGTCGGGTTGGCGTCGAGGGTGCGCTTGGCCATCTTCTGCGAGGCGCTCATCGCCTTGGCGGCGATGTCACGATCGGGCGATCGGGCGTCGCCGCCGACGAGCGTCTCGATGAGCGAGCCCATGTCGTTGATGGGTTGGATCGACACGCCGTTCTCCGCCGGGGAGGGGATGTCGACGCCGGGGCCTTGGATCTGCGCGCACTTGATGGGGGCGGTGCCGCCGAGCGCGGCGGCGAGCTGGAGCGAGAAGTTGTGCGTTCCGTCCGACCACACGCGTTGAATCGCTTGGCCGTGATCGCTCGAGCCGTGGCGGTTGCCGATGGTCGCCATGTGCTGGAGCGCCACCGCGGGGAGCGAGCCGAGCGTCGCCTTGTCGACGACGAGCCCATTGCCGAGGTCGGCGATGTTCCCCGCGTTCGCCAGGAACGCGCCGCTGCCGGCGAAGGAGCCGGCGCTGGGGAAGACCGAGTTGTACCCGCCGACGAAGTGGACGATGACCACCGCCGACTTCTCCGCGGTCTGCGCGTAGGCATTTCCGAGGAGCGAGCCCCCCGCGAGGCGCGTACCGGCGGCGGCCCCCGCCGTGACGGCGAGGCCTCGAAGGAGCGAGCGACGACCAATGCGGAGGGTAGACATGGCGTGAGCAGGCGCTGCAAGTCTCTCGCCAGTCGTGAACGTCGGGGCGTCCAGCCTCGCAACCTTGATCTTGTTTGGATTTTTTGATCACTGGATCGATGTAGGTTCTGCGCCCTGGTGGGATAAAGACCCATGGGGTGGGGCTCGGATTCGTGCGGCGCTCGCGGCCAAGCAACGGGAAAACAAGCGGTTAGCGCCCCCTGGACCACGGCACGACCATTGCTCGGTAGGCCGACATGAAGGCCCGTCGACTGTGGATGGCGGCTCCCGTCCTCGCCCTCGTGGCGGCGGCGCTCGGGGGCTCGAGGCACGCGACGGCGGATGACGCCGCGTCGGTGCAGGCGCGGGAGCGGTGCGCGACCCGCCTCGCCGGAGCGATCTTCGGCCGCGGTGCTACCGCCGATCAGCTCGCTTCGCCCAACCCGCAAGCTGCGGTCGACGCGATGCTCCAGGACCCGCAGTTCACCGATCGCTTCGCGCGGTTTTTGAACTCGCAGTTCAATCGCTCGCCGGGCATGAAGCCGGTGGAGGACGCGCCCTACTACCTCGCGAAGAAGGTGCTCGACGGCAAGCTCACCTACGACCAGCTCTTCGTGGGCCCGTTCAACGTGGTCGCCGACGCGCAGGGGAACGTCACGGTGCAGGACGACCCGAACGGCCTCGGCTACTTCCGTAGCCCCGCCTGGCTCGTTCGTTACGCCGGCAACGAGTCGAGCGGTCTCAAGATCTCGACCGGGTACCACATCCTCAACAACACCGTCGGTCTCACGCTCACCGCGACGACCAACGGCCCCGACGTCGACGTCACCTCCACTGGCCGCGCCAAGTCCCCGTGCAACGGCTGCCACATGCAGAACTGGTACGCGCTCGACAGCACGGCGAAGGTGCTCACGCGCCGCGTCGGCACCGGCGACACCATGACCTTCACGCCGCCCACGGACGGCCCGCAGCAAGTCGCCGACAAGACCGTCTCGAACGACAAGGAGCTCGTGCAAGCGCTCGTCGGCTCGACGGCGTTCCGCTTCAACGCCTGCCGCCTCTCGTTCCGCTACCTCTACGGCCGCGACGAGAACGCGTGCGAGTCGCAGGTCTTCGACGCCTGCATGAAGACCTTCCAAACCACCGGCATGATCCAATCGGCCGTCGCGACGGTCGCCAAGGATCCGACCTTCTGCCAGTGAGGCGCACCATGAAGAACACACTCTCCCTGGTCACCCTCTCGGCGCTCGCTGCGCTCGGGCTCGCGCTCGCGGGCTGCGACAACGGCGGCGACCTCAGCATCGACGACGGCACAGGCGGCGACGATCAGGCCGACGCAGGCCCCGGCGGCGGGGACACCAAGCCGAAGACGTGCACGGATCTCCAGACCTCGTACACCGGCTTCGGCAACAGCAAGCTCGAGGTCGGGCGCAAGGACGCGCCGATCGGCACCGATCGCTTCCGCATGAAGCCCTATTCGATGCTGACCGACGAGTACAAGCGCGTGCTCGCGACGACCCCCACCGTTCTTGGCGAGTCGGGACCGACGTTCGGCCAGCCGCCGGACCGCTGGTACGTCGAGCCGAAGCCCGGCGCCGTCGCGCTCTATCAAGCGTACCGCGTTGCCTTCGAAGGCTGCCTCACGTACACGGGCACCGACGCAAAGTACAAGGTCGCGCCGGACGCGACGGCCGCGCAGGCCGAGTGCACGGCGATGGAGACGAAGTTCTGGAGTCGCACGCCGACGCCGGACGAAGTGCAAGCGTGCGTCGACGTCGCGGTGACCGACTCCACGATGGAGCTCGTCCCCGGCGGCACGAGCACGAAGCCGACCGATCCGCAGCGCCGCTGGTCGTACGCGTGCGCCAGCGTGATGACCGCGCCCGGCTTCCTCTCGTACTGAGGCCCGCCGCAGGGCGATCGCCAAGGCGATCGTCGTGCTGCGACACGGCGTCGCAACGCGACCTCGCAAGCGACGTGGCACGTGCCGTGCTCTAACGAAGCTCCATGCGCCTCGCGTGGATCGCTCTCCTCCCAGTTGCTCTCCTCCTGCCTGCTTGCTCGAGCTCGGACGACGGCTCGCTCCCCGACGACGACATGGGGCTCCCTGCGGAGGTGCCCGACGCCGGGCCGCAGCCGCTCCCCGATCTCGGAGGCGAGCAAGGCGGCACGACGCCCGATGATGGCGGCGCGCCGCACGACGCGGGGACGCCCAAAGGCGACGCAGGGGCGACCTGCTCGATCGCCAGCCCGCCGCACGCGGCGTACCTGAAGTACGGCCTCCACCCCGACGCCTCCGACGCGCTCGTCTCCATCGGCGTGACCTCAGGACGCATTCTGCAGACGATCGGCAACGCCGCGGCCTCCGCGGGGACGCACGCACAAGACGGCGTGGCCGACGGAAAGCCCTATTCGGCAGCCACCGACTTCAGCGTCTCGGGGATGACCGATTCGCAAGTGAACGCCTTCCTCGACATGCTGACGAGCGTCGGCTTCGCGCCGTACTACCGAAACCCCGGCCACGACGGATGGCCCTCGACCGAGGTGCGCCACATTCACGCGATCTGGGTGGGCGCCCCGATGAAGCTCAGTCTTCGCGATCAAGTGCGCGACTGGCACGTCGGCAAGAACGGGCTCGCGAGCCACACCACGTACACGTTCAAGACGTGGTCGACCTGCTGGCGCGACGCGATCTGGGCGCGCTACCTCACGAAGAACCCGGCGACGAACTGAACCTCGGCGCGATCATTCTCGTGCGGTTCGATCGTCCACACGTGGACGATCGTCGACAGCCGTCGACGCGCGTCCACATCCCGGGGCGCGCCGCCCTTACGCCTTGAATTCCCCGGATTGGGGCGGCGGATCGGGCAGGAGCTGGCGCGCTTGCCACGCCGAGAAGTACACGCGGCGATGCAGGTCGGAGAGTACGCGGCGGATGCGTGTCCCCCAGAAGTACGTAATCGCCACGATGAAGACCTGCACGACGACGAGAAACGCATACGTCTGCGCCTCGGAGAAGGCGACCATCCGCGGCACGACGCACAGCATGTCGGACGTGAAGACATAGGACTTGGGCAGGAACCCGAGCCACTCGAAGGCGAGCGGGACGATCATCGCCGCCGAGAACAAGAGCGGGGTCAAAGGACCGCTCAAGCCGCGGCGGCGACTGAGCGACATCCCGACCGTGCTCAGCGCGGCGAGCCCCGGCACGACGACCAGCGGCCCGAACACGACGCTCGACGACGCCGTCGCCAGAGCGGCGAAGACACGCGCAGCGACCGAGCGGGCCGGGCTCGTGGCCCCTGCGCTCGCGTAGAGCGCCACCGCGGCCGCACCCCAGGCGAGGCTGCCGAGCGCCAGCGCCGTCACGCTCTTCAAGCCCATCAGCACGAACACCGGAATGCACGCGAACCACGTGACGTAAGCGAGCGCACCGAACCGCGCCCGCGCGCGCTGCACGTCGTTCTCGGCGGCGTCGATCTCGCGCTCGACCTCTTCGGGCATCTCCTTGGGGGCCTCGGTCATGAGGCGCACGAGGAGGCGCACCGCGCCGCGGTTCTCCGGATCGAGGGCCAACGCGCGACCCACGTCGCGCATCGCTTCGTTGCGCTTCTCGAGGGTCGTGGCGGCGTCGGCGGCGGCCGCGGCGCGCTCGACGAGCTCGAGCGACTGCGCGCGCCGGCGCTCGAGATCGCGGTCCCCTTCGAGGAAGCGCTCGAGATGCTCGCGGAGCGCGTCCACGCTGGGGAACCGCTCTTCGGCGATGCGCTCGGTGGCGCGCACACAAATCGCGTCGAGCTCGGGTGGGACGTCGCGGCCGCGGAGCTGCCGGGAGGGGCGCGCGTCGGCGCCCTTCAGCGCCGAGGCGAGGAGCGCGCGCGAGGTGTCGCCGCGATGAAGCGGAGAGAGCGCGAGGAGCTCGTAGAGGATGACCCCGAGCGCGTAGACGTCGGATCGCTCGTCGGCCGCGCCCCCTTCGATCTGCTCGGGCGCCATGTAGCCGGGGGTGCCGAGGATCGTCCCGCGCAGCGTGGCCGCCGCGTCGTCGACCTGGGGGCGGTCGGCGTGGGCCTGGCCGCCGGTCGTGACCTTGGCGATGCCCCAGTCGAGGACGTAGACCTCACCGAAGTCGCCGAGCATGACGTTGGCCGGCTTGAGGTCGCGGTGCAGGACGCCGCGAGCGTGTGCAAAGTGCACGGTCTCGCAGACGCGGAGGAACGCCGAGAGGAGCTTGTGGCGCGAGTACTTCTTCGCCGCCTCCGGATCGCCCGCCGCGAGCAGCTCGATGACCTGGGCCAACGTCGCGCCCCGCACGCGGCGCATGGTGAAGGCGATCCCTTCGTCGCTGGCGACGTCGTACACCGGCACGATCCCCGGGTGCTCGAGCTGCGCTTGGATGAGCGCCTCGCGGACGAAGCGGGCCCGCGCGTGGCTCGCGGTGACGCCCGGGCGGAGCACCTTGCGAGCGACGTGACGACCGATGCGACGGTCGAGGACGAGCCGCACTTCACCCATGCCGCCGGTGCCGAGGAGACCGAGCGGCTCGTAGCGCGTGGCGAGGGGCGCGCTCGTCGAGAGCGCGTCGAGGAACGTCTCGAGCTCGCGGTCCGAGATCTGCGTCTCGCCCAAGCCTCCCGCCGCTGTGGGGGGATCGGCCGCCGTCGTCGGCGCGAACGCGACCGGCGCGAGAGCTCGCGGGAGGGGGGGATCGTCGCTCATTGCCCCAGTATCGCCGATTGACACGCAGCTCGGGCGATCGGGATACTCCGCCGATGGCGAATCGCGCATCGCCGCGGCCCCGCCTCGTCGCAGGGCTCCTCGCCCTGCCACTCCTCGCCGGATGCGGGGCCGGCGCCGAGGTGGCGCCCTCGCGCGTGAGCGCCGCACCGCGAGCCCCAAGCGAGTCGGGGCGAGGGCTTGCCGTTCGCGAGATCGACGTTCCGGTGAACGACTTTCGTCTCCACGTGCGCGTGGTGGGCGACGTGGCCGCAGGTCCGCCCATCGTCGCCATCCCCGGCGGCTACGGCCTCTCGCAGGAGTACCTGGCGCCGCTCGCGCGACTCGCGACCACGAAGCGCGCGTACGTGACCTTCGACCCGCGCGGCGTGGGGCGCTCGTCGCGACCCAAGGCGAGCCACTGGACGCTCGAAGACTTCGCCGCCGACATCGACGCCGTGCGCCGCGCGCTGGGCGTCCAGCGCATGCACCTCGTCGGTCACTCGTACTCCGGGCTCTTGGCGATGCGCTACGCCACGCTCCACGGGGACCGACTGGCTTCGCTCGTCCTCGTCGACAGCATTCCCCCGACCGGCCACGGGCTCGACGTCGCCTTCGAGCGCTACCTCGCGCGGAAGACCGAGCTGGCGAAGGAGGGGATCGTCCCGATGGAGATGCCGGCGTACGACAAAGAGGACTGCCGCGCGGCGATGCTCTCGTGGACGCCGGTGTGGTTCGCCGATCCAAGGAGCGCGCGCGCCCGCGATTTTCCCGGCATGGCGTGCGTCGATCGCAGCGCCGATCTCGCGATCGAAGGCTGGGACGTGCGTGCCGCGCTCGCCCACGTCACGGTTCCGACCGCGGTGATCGAGCCGGCGGAGACGCCGTTCGGCCTGGAGATGAGCGAGGCCGGCCGAGAGGCGCTCACACGCGCCCGCGTCACCAAGATCACGCTCGCCGCGTGTGGCCACATCCCCTGGCTCGAGTGTGAGGACGCGTTCTTCGAGACCTTGGAGAGGTTCTTCGCGTCGGTGCCGTGACGCTGCGTCAAAAGACGAGACCTACCTCCAATACGTTGACGGTGGGGATGACGCTCTTTCCCAGCGCGTCGGACACGCGGGTGACGTCGGTGGCGCTGGCGACCGCCGCGGGGAGCGTGGTCGACGAGCTCGAGCTCACCGGGATCTGAAGCCCGGCGTCCATGCCCACCGTGAGGCCGGGGCGGAACCGGAAGAGAAGCCCGAGGCGCGGGTTCACGAACCACGTGTCGACGTCGAGCGATTCGCTCACGCTCGTCCCCGCGTAGCTGAGCGTCGCCGAAGCGCGGAGGTGCTGGCGACCGACGCGCGCACCGACGAAGAACGGGCCGTCGAAGGGGAGCAGCCGCACGTCCGCGGCCAAGGCCGAGAGCGTCACGTCCGCGCCCGACGCGCTGATCTTCGGGAGCACGCTGTACTCGCCTCCGAGCAAGAGCCAACCGTCGACACCGACGAAGCCTTCGATGCCGAGCGGGCGGGGGAAGCCGGCGGAGAGCAGCGCGCCCACTTCGACCCCGTCGTCGGCGCTCTTCTTGGACGAGGTCTTGTGAGATGGCTCGTCGGCGGTGGCCGGTCGACCTTCTTCGAGGCGAGGAGGTGGGCCTTCGGCCGCGAGGGCGCTCGTCGAGATCGAGCCGAGCACGGCGATGGACGCGAGCGTGCGAGCGAACGAGGCGCGAGAGCTTGGACGCGAAGCGCCACGGGACAGGAACGACATGGGGTTACCTCCGTCATGCGGGGTGCGGTGGGATCGAAGAAACTACGCACGACGATGCGGAGAAGCACCGTCGCTCGCGTCTCGTAAAGGTAGGTGCCCGGAGGGGGCCACGCCGATCACGCCGCGGCGTTTCGCATTGTTTCGACCGCGCGCAGCGTGCGCGTGGGCATGCGCAAGCGATGCGCAGCGCTCGAAGGGTGTCGCGATCGGCCCGTCAGGGGAGCAGCTCGACGACGACGTCGTCGACGGAGAACGCGAAGGCGTTCGACACTGCGCTGAGGCTTTGCGATCCGAGGAGCAGCCCGATGGTGCTCGAAGGGGGAGGGAGCGCGCCGCTGGTGGGGAAGGGGCCGAACTTCTTCCCTTCGATCGTGACCGTGAAGCTGCCGCTCGCACCGCCCGCGTCGTCGGTCGCCGCGTCGGTGGCGCCGGCGTCCTGCCCGGGCGGCGGGTCGAAGAGGATCTCCTCGACGACGTGCGACCACTGGTGCAGCGGCGGCGCCTCGAGCGGCGCGAAGTTCGGCCCGATCGTCCAGGCGTTGTCCGTCCCCGACGACGCACGATGAAGGGCGATGCCGCCGACGCCGTCACCGTTGACGATCACGAGATCGCGCGACTCGGGGCCCGAGGCGTTGTCGACGCGGATCGCGAAGCTCACGCGGACCCCCTTGGCCCCATGCGGCGCGAGGCCGGCGCGAAGGAACGTGCCTTGGAAGGCCTTGGTCGCGGCCGAGAGGGGGAACAGCGCCGAGTTTGGCGCCGACGTGAAGGCCGCGGTGTTGACGGCGACAGGGCCGAGCGCGGTCTGGGTCGCGGTAAAGCCCCACGGCGGGACGTTGGTTCGATCGAAGTCCTCACAGAAGGCTGCGCTCGCGTGCGACGAGCAGAAGGTCGTCGGGGCGTCTGCGCCGCTCGCGTCCGTCGACGCGTCGCCCCCGCCTGCCTCGCCCGCTCCAGCATCCCCGCCGACGCCGCCGTCCGCCGGAGCGACCGCGGGCTCGTCGGCCACGCAGGCGGCAACCGCGGACAGGGAGACGAGTGCCGCGAAGAGCGGTAAGCGACGAGCGAGGCGCAACGCCATGGAGGTCAGTTTATCACGGGCACAAAACGCTTCCGGCGCGTCCGCGGTGCCCTCCAAGGAGGTGCCGCGCAGAAGCGCCGGAGGAGTTTCAGCCTTTCTCAAGGGCTGGGTGGCGACCCCAATGGGAATTGAACCCATGTTACCGACGTGAGAGGCCGGTGTCCTAACCGCTAGACGATGGGGCCATGGGCCGCTTGCTCGTATCCCCCCGAGCAAGTGGCGACGTTCAAGAAAGCTTTGGTACCGCGCTGAAGTGAAGAGTTCGGTGGGCTCTGGCTAGCCACCGGCTGGCGGACAAGGATTCGAACCTTGATAGACGGAGCCAGAATCCGTCGTCCTGCCATTAGACGATCCGCCAAGGAAACGGGAAGAAAGTACGAAACCCGAGAACTTCCGGGCACGAAGCGGGGCGCAGCCTAGCCGCGTAGGAACGTATGTCAAGGGCCGTGAGCTTCTGACCGGGCGAGGCTTGACGATCCCGCCAAAGCGTTTAGGTTGCGCGGCGCTGGCACTCGGTCGATTCGAGTGCCAAAGAGTCCCTGCAGCACGCGCGAGGCGCCTGGTTCGCCGGCGCGCGCCGCACCCGAAAAAGTCGAAGGAGCTCCCATGAAGATCCGTCCCCTTGGTGATCACATCGTCGTGAAGCGCGTGAAGGAAGAAGAGAAGACCAAGGGGGGGATCATCATCCCCGACACCGCCAAGGAGAAGCCGGTCGAGGGCGAGGTCGTCGCCGTCGGCACCGGCAAGGAGCTCAAGAACGGCACCGTCCGTCCGCTCGCCGTGAAGCCGGGGGAGAAGATCCTCTTCGGCCGCTACGCCGGCATGGAGATCAAGGTCGACGGCCAGGATCTCCTCGTCGTGGAAGAGAGCGACGTCCTCGCGGTCCTCGACCCCTGACGGCCCCCGCGGCGCGGACACCGTGATTCGTCACGAGGCGTGTCCGCGCCGACCCTTTGAAATCCCCGCCGCGCCGAGGACGGCAGCGGCAAAAACGACAAGTCCGAGGAGAAGAACATGAGCGCGAAAGAGATCCACTACAGCCGCGGCGCACGCAGCCGCATCCTCCATGGCGTCAACCACCTCGCCAACGCGGTGAAGGTCACGCTCGGCCCCAAGGGTCGCAACGTCGTCATCGAGAAGAGCT
>CAZHHD010000025.1:0-123030 GCA_964531795.1 uncultured Polyangiaceae bacterium
TCGAGAACACGAACTACAATCAGAAGAGCTGAGGTTGACGCCGAGGTTCGTCAAGGGGTGTTGACGAACCCGTCGGGAGCGCCCTCGGCGGCGACGATTTCCCCGTGCTTTGGGCTCGCGGTGATCGCGCGGGCCGCGATTCGTCGACCCCCCTTGACGAACCTCGACGTCGTCGAGGATTTGCTAGGCTGTCGCCCCACGGAGCTGACCCCATGACTCGACGCCCGCATTCGCGCTTCTCGTTCGTCTCGTCGCCGCTCGCCTCGACGGTGTTGGTCCTCGTCACGGCGACGGCCGTCGTTCCGAGCGCGGCGTGCAGTCACAAGAAAGATACGACCGCGACGGCCGCTTCGGCGTCGGCGAGCGCCGTCCCCACCGCGCCGCCGCCGGACGAATCGGGGAAGGTGAGCCTCGATCTCTCGCACGCACCGCTCGATCCGAAGAACGCTCCGAAGCCTTCGCCCTCGGCACCGAAGAAGATGCCGGCGGTGCTCCCCGACGAGCCGGGCACCTGCAAAGGCGACAACGATTGTCCGGTCAAAGAGGGCGAGGGGCAGATCTGCTGCATTCAGCCGGCGGACAACCATCACGGGCCCGAGCTCGGGTGCCAATCGAAGCACGCGCCGTGCAAGAGGCCGTGCATGACCGACAGCGATTGCCCTGTGCGGCAGTCGTGCCAGCCGATGCCCGGCGGGCTCTTGGGGTGCGGGTTTTAGGCACTCGTGCAGGTTCGCACGAGTGCACAGAGCTTATGAGATGCGCTCTAGGGAGCGGGCTCCCTGAACGTGCGGGCGACCGGTCGCGGTCGATCCACACGATCGACGGGAAATACCTGGCGATCCGCGCGCGTGCCGGCGGCACGTCGGTTGCTCCTTCTCGCGACGCCATGCGCGCTTTCACCTCGTTGTCGTCGGTCGTCCACACGTCACCTCTTCTCCTCGCGCTCCTCGCGTCGGTCGCGGCCGCGAGCCCGCTCGCGTGCGGCGGGGGCGACGACGGATCGGCGGCGAGCGCCGACGGCGGGGCGAGCATCTATCAAGGCGCCGACGGCGGCGCGGCGATCGGCGACGACGGCGCGACCTCCTCTTCCGACGGCGCGGCTTCTTCGCATGACGGCGCCAGCGCGCACGACGCGGGCTCCAAGGTCGAGAGCCCGGTCAAGCCGGATCACGCCGATCCGTTCGTGCTCCACGTCGGCGGCGTGTACCACCTCTATTCCACCAACACGCGCGGTAAGAACCTGCCGCACATGACGACGACGACCCTCGCGTCGTGGGCCGGCGCGGTGGAGAACGACGCGATGCCGACGATCCCGTCGTGGGCTTCCTCCGAAGGGATCATCTGGGCGCCGGGCGTCCTCGCGGCGAGCGCCACGCACTACGTCGTCTTCTTCGCAGCGAAGCGCGCGGGCTCGGCGCCGGTCGGCGAAAAGGGCCAGATGTGCATCGGGCGCGCGGTCGCGACGGATCCGGGCGGGCCGTTCGTCGACGGGGGCTCCGCCCCGCTCTTCTGCATGCCGACGCGCTGGTCGCTCGATCCGAGCCCGTTCGCCGATGCCGACGGCAGCTTCCACCTCGTGTGGCGTCAGGATGTCGCCGATGGCGCGGGCGGGACGACGAGCTCGGTGTACGAGCAAGCGCTGAACGGGCAGGGGGACGCGTTCGCCGCGGGGAGCGATCCGGTCGAGCTGATTCGGCGCAACGCCGGCTCGTGGGAGGATCCGAACATGGAGAACCCGGCGATGATCGTCGCCGGCGGCAAGCGCCTCCTCTTCTACTCGGCCAACTCGTGGAAGACCGACGACTACGCCATCGGCTACGCCGAGTGCAGCGCCGCCGCCGGACCGTGCACGAAGAAGACGGCCGCCGCGCCCTGGCTCGCTTCGATGACGAGCCACGGGTTCACCGGACCGGGCGGCGAAGAGGTGATTCGCGCGATGGGCGGCGTGGCCGAGAAGAGCACCGACGGCACGTTCGTGTGGACGATGCACGGATGGACGACACCGACCGGCGCCGGCGGCACGCGCGCGCTGTTCTTCGGGGTGCTCGACGCGAGCGGCGCGGTACCGCGCTTTTCGGCGCTGTGAGCCGCTAGCTCAGAGCCCCGCCACGATCTTCTCCGTCACGTCCCACAGCCGCTTCGCCTTCTCCGGATCGCGACCGTCGCCGCGCGGCTGCGCCTCGTTGCAGTCCTGGAAGAACTTCCCCGACACGCCGGCGACGCTGGGGTGCACGGCGAGCAACGTCTGCGTCGCGGCGCCTTGCGGAATGGTCTTCATGAACAGCGCACCGCCGACGGCGAGGGCCGCCTCGGCGAGCGGGTTCATGTAGCGGGCGAGGTTGGTGTGGATGACGCCGGGGTGGCACGCGTTCGACGTGCGCTTCGTCCCCTCGAAGCGGCGCGCGAGCTCGTTCGAGAAGAGGAGGTTCGCCATCTTCGACTGACCGTAGGCCTCGAAGGCGCTGTAGCCCTTCTCCATCGCGAGATCGTCCCAAAGGATCGTGTCCTTCGGCGCGCGGCGATGCGCCGAGCTCGACAGCATCACCACGCGTCCGTCGTCGGCGAGCGTGTCGAGGAGCCCGGTCACGAGGAGGAAGTGGCCCACGTGGTTCGTGAGAAACTGCAGCTCGAGCCCGTGCTTCACCTCGCGCTTGGGGAGCGCCATGATCCCGGCGTTGCACACGACGGCGTCGAGGCGCACGCCGAGCTTCTTCACCGCTTCGACGCTCGCGCGCACGGACGTTGGCTCGGACAGCTCGCACGCGACGGGCGTGAGCTTCGCCGCGGGGTTCTTCTCGGCCATTCCCGCGCCAGCGTCCTTCGCCTTCGCCTCGGTGCGCGCGGCGCCGAGCACGTGCGCGCCGCGAAGGAGGAGGACGCGCATCGTCTCTTGGCCGATGCCGGAGTTGCACCCCGTGACGAGGATGGTCTTCCCGGAGAGATCGAGCCCGTCGGTCACCTCTTCGGCCGTGGAGCCGTAGCCGAATCCGTTGGGACCTTTGGAGGCGAGCGCGGAGTAAATGGACATGGGCCCTTCGTACCACGCGCCCGGTCGCTCGACTCAGGGGAGCACGCGCCATACGCCGATGGCTCCCGCGTTCGCCGTCGTCCCGACGACCACGATCTTCCCATCAGGCGCGAGGGAGATCGCAGCCCCGTAGTCGAAGACAGCGTCCGACCATTCGAGCACGCCGCCGTGGAAGCTCGGATCGGGCGTGCCGTCCGGGAGAAAGCGCGCGACGAGCATTCGACTGGGGGAGAACTCGCCGCCCGTGACGACGATGCGGCCGTCGGGCTGGACGGCGATCGCGTTGAGACTGCCTGCGCTCAAGACCGGCACCGCCACGAACCCTGCGTTTCCGAAGGTCGAAACCGGGTTCCCGTCGTGGTCGAGCTTCCACACGACAAGCTTCGCACTCCCGGTCTCGCTCAAGGTGCCGCAGACGTAGATCGAATCATCGGGAGCGACGGCCACGCCCGCCACGAAAAGATCCCCGCGGAGGGGCGTGCCGCCGTCGGAGAACGCGGTGTCCCGTGAGCCGTCGGGGTGGAATCGAAAGACCACGGGTGCGGCGGCCGAAGGAAGCGCGTAGCCGGCGGCGACGATGGTCCCGCTCGATTGGACTGCCAATCCGGTGAGCACCGAGTTCACGTTTCCCACGTCGACCGTCGCGCGCCCGCCCGGGCCGAAGCTGAGATCTATGCCTCCGTCGACGTAGAGCTTCGACACGGAGAAGATCTGCTTCCCATTCGTGCCGTCGACCCCGCCGGCGAGGATGCCCGTGCTCGTGAGCTTCATGGCCAGCAGTGTGCCGAAGGGGCCCGTGGAGGGCGGCAGCCCCACGACCCCGGCCGTGCCGAAGCTCGACTCTGCTTGGCCATTCGCTTTGAGCTGGCCGATCTCGCCGCCGTCCGCCGAGCTCGTGCTCGAGGCGGTAAACACTTGCCCGCTCGAGCCGAGGCCGAGCGCGTGGATCTGCGCGCCGAGGTTGAGCGGAGGGACCGCGAATCCGCCGTCGCCGAACGACGGATCGAGCGCGCCGGTCACGTCGAGCTGAAGGACCGTAGCCGACGGATGACCGGAGCCGTCGATGCGTCCGCCGACCACCACGCGCCCGTCGTTCCGCACGGCGACCGAGGTGCCATAGATGAAACCGCCGTCGGGCATCGGGAAGGTGATCTCCACCTTCCCTCCGTCACCGAAGCTCGGATCGAAGACGCCGGAAGGGCCACTGTCGAGCGTGCGATCTCCGTCACCTTGCCCGTCGAGTAGCGTTCCGTCGACCACCGCCGCGTCCGCCCCGATGTGGTCGGCGTCGGGCAACGCCACGTCGTCCTCGTCAACGTGATCGCAGCTCACGAGAGCAAAGACGAGGGCCCCCGATGTCGCGAGGGCGAACGCGGCGAAGAGGCCTTTTGCAGCCCGCGCGGAGTAGATGGACATGCCCACCTTCCTAATCGCGTCGAGGCCCGCCGTCACCGGTCAACGAGCGCTTCCGAATCACCCCCTCGACGCCTCGTCGATCCGCCCGATCACGCGGTGCACGAGTCCGTAGTCGCGGGCCTCCTCGGCGCTCATCCACAAATTGCGCTCGGTCTCGCGCGTGACGGTCGCCGCGTCGCGCCCCGTGGCGTCGGCGAAGATGCGATTCAAGCGATCACGCATCTTCAGGATCTGCGCCGCTTCGATCTCCACGTCGGAGGCCGGTCCGCCCGCGCCGCCGAGCGGTTGGTGCAAGAGGAAGCGCGTGTTGGGGAGCGCGAAGCGGTTCTTCTTCTTCGCTGCGGCGTAGATGAGCGCGCCGGCGCTCGCGACCCAGCCCGTGCCGATCATGACGAGGTCGGGGGCGACGGCCTTCACGAGATCGTGGATCGTGTCGCCGGCCTCGACGTGCCCGCCCTGCGAATGGACGAGCATGCGAATGGGCGCGTCGCCCGTGGCGGCGAGGGCGAGGAGCTCGGTCGTGACCCGAGCCGCGAGCTCGGTCGTCACCTCGCCGAAGACCAGCACCGTGCGCGCGCGAAAGAGCGCTTCGCGCGCCAAGGGGAGAGCGGTCGTCGTGTCTGGCTCGGCGCGCTCGGTCTCGGGGGGCTTCGGCATGCGAAGAACGTCGGCGAGGGCCCGTCCGCGCGCCATGTCCGTGCGTCTCGCGCGCATGTCCGATCGTCTCGATCTTGCGCTGCCCTGCGGGGGCGCGGTGGACACGGTGCGGATCTCGGGGCATCGTCGAGACATGCTCTCGCACGGGACCTTGAAGCTCCGTCGTTTGCCTCGTCGTCTCGTCGGAGAGCCGGCCAACGACGTGCCGCGGGAGGCACCGCGCGACACGCAGATCGACCGCGCCCTCGCCGCCATGAACGCCGATCCGCGCCGACGCTGGACGGTCGCCGAGCTCGCGCGCATCGCCGGTCTCTCGCGCGCCGCCTTCGCGCGTCGCTTCGCCAAGGCGTGTGGCGTGGGGCCTGTTCAGCACCTCATCGAGCGACGTCTTCAGCTCGCCGCCGACCAGCTGCTCACGAGCGACGCGTCGCTTGCCGAGATCGCCGACGCGGTCGGCTACGCGACCGAGTTCGCCTTCTCCAAGGCGTTCAAGCGGCGCTTCGGGCTCGCGCCCGGGCGCTTCCGCCAGATGCCCGCGCGCGCAGAGACCCGCCTCATGGCGCGCGCCGCGGCCTAGGCCGCCACGCGCCACCGCCCGCACCGTCGTTGCGCGCAGGCTCGCCCGCGGTAGCGCCGCGACCCGCTACTCGAGCTTCGGCGCGTATGCCGCGTGCGCTCCGAACACAGCCTCTGCCCCGTCGAGCTTTCGATCGGAGGCGATCAAGGTGCCGTCGTCGAGCAGGAGCTCGCCGCGCGCAGGCAAGCGGTAGCGCGCGCCGCGATCAAGATCGATGAGCTCCGACCAGACGTAGCGAAAGACGAAGAGGGTCGGGTTCGGCTGGGTGATGCAGGTGACGAGGACGCGCCCCTTGGCGCGGCCGTCTTCGCGCAGCATGCCGGGGCAATCGGCGTAGGCCGCGATCGGCGTGATCTCGCCGCGATCGACGTCGAGCTTCTCGAGCACGAGCGACTTCCCGCGCTTCTCGTAGGCGAGCGCCGGCCGCGCGCTCCCGAAGACGACGCGCAGCGGAGTGACCTCTTTCGTGTGAAGGACGTGCATCGTCTCGAGATCGACGAAGAGGTGCGTCGTCCGCTCGGCGGTCTTTCCGAACGTATCGCCGAGGTGCGCGACCGGCTCGCGCTCGAGCCCCTCCATCGCGAAGCCGCGCGTCCCGTTCGACGACGAGAGCCACGGCTCGGCCCACGTGACCACCTTCTCGCGCGACCAGAGGAGCGCCGTCGCCGCCCCCTTTTCGTCTTGGCAGGCTTCGAGCGCACGCGCCGGGCGGGCGAGAGTGGCGAGCACGCTGCAGCTCTTGGTTCGCGGATCGCGGATGGGGGCGTGGAGCGGGCGCATCGCGCGGGCGCGCGTGTCGACGAGGACGTGGGATGTGCCGTAAAATAGGCCGAGATCGCCGCCGAGCCAATCGGTGCGCTGCTGGTGATCGAGTGGGAGCTTGCCGGTGCCGCGGCAGCTCGACGCGCCGTGCGGCTCGACGCGGACCACCGTGCACTCGCTGCCGATCGCGTCGCCGAGGAGCAAATTGGAAGCGTCGACGCCGTACGGGATGGGATAGCCGCCGACCGGGAGCCACGTGACCGACTCCGTGTCGCGATCGTAGACGCCGTCGTAAGGCGTGTAAGGGACGGCGACCGTGAGGCGCACCGGATCGGTGCTCGTGCCGTCGATCATCCCCGCCCATCGTCGCGCCACGCCGGCGTCGCCCGCCTCTCGCGCGACGACGCCGACGAGAGTCGCTTCGTCCTCGAGCACGAAGAGCGGATCGGTGAGCGGCGCGCCGGCCTCGTTCACGAACCGCGGCTCGTGCGCGGCTCCGGTGTCGAGGCGCACGAGCTCCGCCGGCCCCTTCGCCGTGGCGTGCCCGACGAGAACGCCGGCGCGCGCCGAGAGCCGAAAATCTTGGTCACCGTAGAAGGTCGCGAGCACCTTGCCGCTCGTGCGATCGAGGAGGCGCATCCGCGGGCGCTCCTTCGGGTTGCCCGAGACGTCGGTCACGACGAGCCGCGGCGGCGTGACGGCGCCGTCGCTGATCTCGAACGCGCCCCCCTGGACGAGCGGCGCGCCGAGCGTCACGTGGCCTGCGCGGAGCGGCGCCTCGGGGAGGACCTTCGCCTCGGCGACGACCGCGGGGACCGCCGCAGGGAAGGGGATCGGCTCGAGCGCGGCGGCATCGGCCCCGCCGTGCGCGACGCCGCCGTCCGCACCGAGATGGGCCAGGCGCTTGCACCCCGCCGTGAGGAGGACGAGCGGGATGCCGAGGACGACGACCTTGAAGCGCACCGAGGGAGGATACCCCGGCGGGAGGGACGATCGTCTGACGCCGTGGAATCGTTACGCAGCGCGCAGCGGAGCGAGCTCTTTGGCCGGCAACGCGGGGTGCCCGCAGGCGACGAGCACCGGATTGATGCGCGCGAGCGTGGCCCGGTCGAAGGCCAGAATCTCGAGGCCCAGCAGCTCGCCGCGCTTCCCGAAGTCCCCAATGAGCGAAGGCGCGAGCTCGCGTGTCACCGCTGCCTTCCGCCGCGCCGTCGTCAGATGGAGATACGCCGCAAGTGGACGCCCCTTTTGAAAGGTGATTTCGAGCATCGGCGAACTCATGGAGCACTCACAGGATACGCCGTGATGACGATGATGCACGCTCGTTCGAGGTCCGGCTCCACGACCACGGCCCACCTCGCCCTTCGGTGTCTCGCTTCGACCACGAAGCGACCCTCGAAGTGGTCGGAGCGAACACTCTCAGCGTGCTGAAGCATGCGACGAACGTCGACCTCGTTGAAGTCTCGCCTCACCATGCGACGTTCGACGTGCGGAGAGAACTCGAGCTCCCACGGCCACCAATGCGGTTGGCGACGAAGGGGCGACACGCACGATCCTCCAAGATGCTCAGGTCAGATCCGCGTTCTCACGACGCGCGGCGGAGCTTCGAGCGCGCGGCGCTTCGCGCGAGAGCGATGCGATCGACGGCCGGCATGGCGTGACGGCGCGCGCGCTCGCCGGCGCGGAGGACGATTTGCGCGCAGGCCTCGGCGTCCGACATGGCGTGGTGGTGCTGGAGCGGGATGTGAAGGTGGGCCGCCACGTCCTTCAGCGTGGTCGGGTAGATCCCGAACGTGCGGCGGGCGAGACGCACCGTGCACTGAAACGGCGCCGACGGCATGGGGAGCCCGGCGTCTTCGCAGCACGCTTCGAGCACCTTGCGGTCGAACTCGGCGTTGTGGGCGGCGATGAAGTCGACCCCCTCGCAGAGGTGACGGATCTCCTGCCAGACCTCGGCGAAGGCGGGCTCGTCCTTCACGTCGTGCCACTCGAGCCCGTGAATGTCGGTGAAGAAGAAGTCGTCGCTCGGGGGGCGAATGAGGCGGTGCTCGCGCGCGACGACCTTGCCGTGCTCGACGCGGACGATGCCGATCGAGCAAGCGCTGCCGGGGGAGTAGTTGGCGGTCTCGAAATCGATGGCGGCGAAGATCGTCATGCCCAAGAGCTTGGGGCACGCCGATCGCCGAACCGGTGACGGCGTTAGACGCTAGTCGAAGTCCCGAGAAAACCGGGATTTGGCAGGCTCGTGCCATGCGCCTTCGCCTAACACGTGGGGCAAGTACGGCGACTACGCCGCACCTTGAACCAGGGGCACTGGAAGGCCCGCAGCGGAGCTCGGCGCGCGGCGCCTCGGCGGGGGTGTCGTTCCAAGAGGAGCAACACGCAGCATACTGCATGGCAAGATTATGGCACATGCAGTATGTTGCATGCGCATGGCGCGAGGGAGAGCCCTCGGAGAGCCTTTGGCGCGCGGTGCTCCAGTTCTAGCGCGCGCGCTTGTTCTTCGTGGTCGTCGGCGCCTTCGGGCGCGCTCCCCCGAGCGCCCCGTGGGCGATCTTCGCCACCGCGGCCGCGAGCTCCGGCGTCTCGACGTGCGCCGCTTCGCCTAAGCCGACGACGAAGCGCGCCAGCATCTGAACGCCGCTCGTCGTCACGCTGAAGCGCGTCCCCCCCGCGCCGCCCGCCACCGGCGCGTGCTCGATGCGCGGATCGGGCAAATTGCGCGTGACCCACGCGGCGTCGGGATCGCGCACGACGAAGGCGCAGCGCACGGCCGGGCCCGCCTCGCGGTAGCCGCCGAAGGTCTCGTCGTCGAGGCGACGAAGGTCTTCCGCGGTGGTCGGACGAAACGCTTCGCCGGGATCGAGCTTGGCGTCGGAGACGTTGCTCAGGCGGAAGGTCTTCAGCCCGCCCGATTGGTGGCAGGTGGCGATGAAGTGCGTGCGCGGTCCGAGGTCGACGCGATGCACCGAGACGTGGCGCCACGAATCGCTCCGCCGGCTGGCGGTGAAGTAGCGCATCTTCATGGGGACACGCTTGGCGACGGCGTCTTCGGCGACGGCGAGCCAGCGCTCTTCGTCGTCGGGGACGTCGGCGGGGCGGACGGCGCCCGGATCCACGTGGGGCTCCGCGCGGCCGAGGTTGGCGAGGCGCGCGGTGACGAGCCCGAGCACGCGCGTGCGAAGCGTGCCGCGTGGCGCGCGCGAGAGGAGGCGCAAGAGATCCGACACCTCGTCTGTCTTGAAGAGGAGCGCGCCGGGGAACCAGTCTTTGGGGACGCTCCAGTAGACGTGCGGATGATCTTCTTCGCGCTCGAGCTTGAATCCGGCGGAGACGAGCTCGTTCAGCTGCTTGCGAATGGTCTCGGTGCGCGTCTCGAGCCGCTTGGCGAGATCTGCCTGCGTCCACGTCCGCTTCTCGACGAACGCGGCGACGATGCCGAAGAGCGTCTCCGTCGGCGTGCGCTGGCCCATGGGGGAGCAGGGTAGCGGAAGGTGCCGCTGGCCGGCGCGCCGAACATGCGGTGTATTTGGGGGCCATGAGCTCCGGGGACCAACCGCTCGCCCAGGCGATCGCCGCGCAACTTGGCGGCGGCAACGTGCAACACACCAGCGCCCAGCAGTACCAATGGCGCGGCGTGCTCTACGACTTGAAGACGCAGATCGAGCTCCAACCGGGCTTCGCCATCGTCAAGGTGGAGGTCCAGAACCCGCTCGGCGAGTTCACGCTGACCGGCGGTCCGAAGATGATCCCCGACCCCACCGCCGTCGACAACGACGCCTTCGACGGCACCGAGGAGGTGCGGGTGTGGGTCGGTCGATGCGTCGTCATCGAGTGCTACGGCATCGAGCTCGAGCAACAGCTCGCCGGCTTCCGATCGTTCCCACCCCAAGCCACCGGCTACCTCATCGAAGGCATGCAGCGCGACAACGTGAGCGTGCTCGGCGTCGAGAAGAGCGAGCTCGTCGGCTACGTGGTGCGCGACCAACCCGACGTCGCCTCCGCGACGGTGCGGTTCGCGCAGCTCCTCGCGTGGAGCGGGGCGCAGTTGAAAGGGCTCGCGCCGACCGCGCAGCAAGCGGTCGCCGCGGCCACCGCGGAGGTCGCCTCGCCGAGCACGCGCGTGCGGTGCCGCTACTGCCGCGCGCTCTTTCTGATCTCGCAGCTCGGAAGGTGCCCCAACTGCGGCGCGCCGACGGGGTGAGGGAGATGTCCAACATCGCTTGCCCCCAGTGCGGCGCGTCGATTCCTAGCGAACACGCGAGCCTCGTGACGCTCGTCGCGCGATGCAGCGCGTGCGATCACGTGTTCCGCTTCGACGCGCAGCTCTCGACGGCGGCCGCGGCGATGGCGATCGCCGGCCCGATGCCACCGAGGCCTGCGCGCTTTACGGTGAGCGGCGGCACGCCCATCGTCCTCTCCGAGTCGGGCTACCGCGAGCCGGCGGCGCACGGCGCGAGCCCGATCGAGATCCGGTGGCGATGGTTCACGCCGCAGGCGATCTTCCTCGCGTGCTTCGCCCTCGCGTGGGACGCGTTCTTGGTCTTTTGGTACGGGATCGGGATCGCCACCGGCGGGCCGTGGATCATGTTCGTGTTCCCGCTCGCGCACGTGGCGGTCGGCGTGGGGATCACCTACAGCGCGTTCTCGAAGATCCTCAACACGACGCGGGTGACGCTGGACGCGAACGAGCTCCGGAGCGCGACGCGCCCGATCCGCCTCCCGTGGAAGCGCGACCTGTCGCTGGCGCGCGGATCCGTCGGGCAGATCGTCGTGATGGAGAGGAAGAAGAACCGCGGGGCGGTCTCGTACGACGTGGTGGCGTACGACCACGCGGGGACGACGCACGTGGTGGGGAACTTCGAGGCGGAAGTGGAGGCGCGGTACCTCGCGCGCCTGTTGGGCGATGCGGGAAGGGTGGGGGAGCTTGGGGGGTGAGGGGGTTGCGGGAGGCGATCCTGTCGGCGCTATTCCGTTCGTTCGTCGACGCTCGCGAGCACGCTTGCGACAAGGTCCGGCGCCAGCCGGCAGCCGTTCGCGAGCATGTGCTCGACGAGCGGACGCAGTCGCGAGATGAGCCCCTGACGCTTTGCTTCGACGAGTATGCCGAGTGTGCCGACGACACGAAGGCCGAGTCCGCGGCCGACGCGTCGTGCGGCCAGCTCGTCGACCAAGATCCACGAACCTGGGATCGCTGCGGCCAGGGCTACAGCCGCGCGCTCCCCGGGATCGAGCCACATCGCGTCGGCAGGGATTCGTGCTGGAGGATGAAAGCTCACGCTTTTCAGCGCGAGGAGAGCTCGAGGTTCTGACGCGCCAGGCTTGTCGTCGAGCTCCGCCCACACCTCGAACGGCACGAAGACTCGCTCGAAGAGCGCATCGAACAGTTGAAGCTGTCCAATGCCCGCGAGGGTGATGATGGGTGAGGTATTGGTTACCGCGATGGGCCGGGCCACGGAGCCAGCTCCTCGGCGAGCTCCGCCGCGTCCCACGACATCCACGATCGTCGCGCCCGGAGCCGGGCCAGCTCCGCCCGCAACTCCCCTTGGATCCCGCTCGCCGAGGGGGAGAGAGCCTCCACACGTCGAGCGCTCGTGATCGCCTGGAATGCCCAAGTCGTCAGCTCGGGGAGCGGCGCGTCGAGCACGTCGAGCGCCACCATCACGTCGAGCTGGAGGCGAAGCACCATCCGATCGCCCTCCGTCACGGGCAGCGTGCCGGCCTCGATCTCTTGAGCCAGCCCCTGGACCAGGCCGAGAAACGACCCTGGCGGCAACCCGCTGAGAGCGGCGCAGAAGGCCTCCGTGAGGACCCCGTAGCTGTGGACCGCGTGCTCGATGTGACGCAAGGCGAGCTTCCGCTCGGGCTCGGCCGCGGCGAGCTCCTTTCGCACGAGATCTCCAAGCGCTTCATTCAAGTTGAAGCGCTGGACCGCGAGGAAGTCCGGACCAAGGAGCCTCATGCAGCGGTAGCCGAAGAGCGCAACGCGCTTGAGCAGAGCGCCTTCCTCAGGCGAGTTCTCGACCGGGCGGAGCTTCCGCGCCTCGTCGAGGAGGCCACGAACGGTGGCGGACAGCTCGGTGAGCGCGCTCGGCTCCACCGGGGGGAGAGACTTGGGAAGAACCCAACTCTCCGGCGAGAAGAGGGCAGGAAGGCCCATGCAGAGAAGGTAGCACGCATCCCATGGCCATTGTTCCCGGGACGAGGCTGCTCGAGTTTGATACGACGTGCCTGACCGTACGCTCAGTCGCGCGTATCGGCGCCGGGCGTTCGAATGGTCGCGCATCGCATCGTAGGGGGACATGTTCAAGCGCAGCGGCCAGCTCGTCTTCTCCCCGTCCGATCTGATCACGTACCTCGAGAGCCCGTTCGCCTCGTGGATGGATCGTCTCCACGCCGAAGACCGCAGCGCCTGCCCGGCGCCCGACGCGCGGGACGCGAGCGCGGACCTGCTCTCCAAGAAGGGGACCGAGCATGAGCTCGCCGTGCTCCAGCGCTTCAAGGACGCCGGGCACACCGTCTTCGAGGTGCCGAAGGAGGACTGCGAGGCCACCGAGCGCGCGATGCGCGACGGGCACGCGGTCATCTACCAAGCGTCGCTCCGGCTCGGCGCCTTCGCCGGCTACGCCGACTTCTTGCTTCGCGTGGAGAAGCCCTCGTCGCTCGGCGCCTTCAGCTACGAGGTGGCCGACAGCAAGCTCGCGCGGCGCGCCAAGCCCTACTTCGTTCTCCAGCTCTGCGCGTATGCGGCGATGCTCGAGGCGATTCAAGGCAAGCGCCCCGAGACGCTCGTCATCATCACCGGCGATCACGAGCGCGTCGCGCTCCGCACCGAGGACTTCTTCTACTACTTCAAGACGCTCGAGCGCGCGTTCCTCGAGGAGCAGGCGAAGTTCGACCGCGAGCGCCGCCCGATGCCCGACGCGCGCGCCGAGCATCGGCGGTGGACGACGCTTGCCGAGCAGATCCTCGAAGAGCGCGACCACCTCTCGCGCGTGGCGAGCATCACGTCGAACCAGATCGCGCGGCTCGAGAGCGCGGGCATCTCGACGATGAAGGCGCTCGCTACGTCGCGCGCGCGCCGCGTGGCGAAGCTCGACGACACCGTCTTCGATCGCCTGAAGCGCCAGGCGAGGCTCCAGATCGACTCAGCGAAGCTCCCGCAGCCGCTCTTCGAGATCATCCCGCCGAATGACGACGAGCCGCGCCGCGGCCTTGCGCTCCTTCCGCCGCCGTCACGGGGCGATGTCTTCTTCGACATGGAGGGCTATCCGTTCGACGGCATCGAGTACCTGTTTGGCGCCGTGACGCTCGAAGGGCGGAAGCGCGTCTTCCACGACTTCTGGGCGCACGACGAGGCGGAGGAGAAGCGCGCCTTCGAAGGACTCGTCGACTTCCTGTGGTCACGCTTTCGCGCCGATCCGTCGATGCACGTCTACCACTACGCACCGTACGAGGTGACCGCGCTCCGCCGCCTCATGGGCCAGCACGGCACGCGCGAGCGCGAGATCGACGCCCTGCTCCGCGCGAACGTGTTCGTCGATCTCTACCAGGTGGTGCGCCAGGGGCTCGTCGTCGGCGAGCCGAGGTACTCGCTCAAGAACGTGGAGCACCTCTATCGCCCGAAGCGCGAGGGGGGCGTGGCGAGCGCGGGGGAGTCGGTTACCGAGTACGCGCGATGGCTCGAAGAACGCGACGGATCGGACTGGAGGACGTCGGCGATCTTGCGTGGGATCCGCGACTACAACGAGGAGGATTGCGTCTCCACGTACGAGCTCCGCGAGTGGCTTCACGCGCGGCAGAAGGAGGCGGGGATCGGGTACGTGCCACCGACGAAGGAGGAGAGCGAGGGCGACGATGCGGTGGACGACATCGCCGCGGGCGAGGCGAGGCCTGACGAGGGATCCGTGGCGAGGCTGCTCCACGACGTCTTCGACTTTCACGCGCGCGAGCAAAAGCCCATCTGGTGGCAGATCTTCGATTGGCAGGGGAAGACGCACGACGAGCTGGTGGACGCGTTCGATTGCCTCGGGAAGCTTCGGCGGACCAAGACGCCGCGGATCGCTGAGAAGAGATCTTGGCTCTACGAGTACGAGGTCCCCGACCAGGAGACGAAGCTCGACGAGGGCAACGCCGTTTTCTTCTCGGTGGATCTCGCGCGAGGCGAGCTTCACGCGCTCGATCTCGAGGCGCGGCGCGCGAGCGTGAAGATCGGCCCGAAGGGCGAGGTCCCGCCCGACGTGGTGTCGCTCCTGCCAGCGAAGATCGTGAAGCCCGAGCCGATCAACCTGGCGCTGCAAGGGATCGTCGATGCCTTCCGGCGCGCGGGTGCACTTTCCGGCGCGCTCGAGACGCTCCTTCACCGCAAGCCACCGCGCGTCCGCGGGCACCAGGGGGGCGCGCTGCTTCGCGCCGGCGTCGACCGGCTCGACGAGGTGAAGCGCGTCCTCGCCGGGATGAACGAGACCACGATCGCGTTTCAAGGTCCGCCCGGATCGGGAAAGACCACGACGGCGGCGAAGGCCATCGTGCACTTGATCGAGCTCGGCCACCGCGTGGGTGTGACATCGAACGGGCACAAGGCGATCGAAAAGCTGATGCTCGACGTGCGGCGTGTCGCGGGGCGGGCGAAGGTGCGGGCGCTCAAAGTAGGCAGGGTGGACGATCCGGAGCTCGACATGGTCGAGAGCGGCAAGGACGTCCCCTACGACGGCCCCGACGCCCCGAACCTCGTCGGCGGCACCGCGTGGGCCATGTGCCACGAGCGAGCCATCGGCCGTTTCGACTACCTCTTTGTCGACGAAGCGAGCCAGGTGTCGCTCGCGAACGTGATCGCCATGTCGCGCGCGACGAAGAACCTTGTGCTGCTCGGCGATCAGATGCAGCTCGGGCAGGTGCTCCTCGGCTCGCACCCGGGAAAGAGCGGCGCTTCGGCGCTCGGGTACCTCCTCGGCGACGCGCGCACCATTCCGCCGGAGCTCGGGGTCTTCCTCGACACTTCGTGGCGCATGCACCCCGCGGTGTGCCGCGTGGTGTCGGAGGCGGTCTACGAAGGGCGCTTGCAGGCCGACCCGGCGTGCGCGGCGCGCGTCGTAAAGGTGCCGAAGTCGGCGAAGCACGTGCGCGAGGAGGCGGGGGTCGTGTTCGTGCCGGTGGAGCACGAGGGGAACGCGCAAGCGAGCGACGAAGAGGTGGAACGGATCGCCGAGATCGTGGACGAGCTCCTCGGACGGACGCTGGTCGAGAAGCCGGAGAAGGGGAGGGCGGGGGCGACGCGCAAGGTGCGCGAGTCGGACATCCTGATCGTCGCGCCCTACAACATGCAGGTGCGCGCCATCGCGCGGCGGCTCGGTCCGAAGATCCGCGTGGCGAGCGTCGACAAGTTCCAAGGCCAAGAGGCGCCGATCGCCATCGTGTCGATGTGCGCGAGCTCAGGCGACGAGGTGCCGCGGGGGATGGAGTTCCTGTTCAACGTGAATCGGCTGAACGTGGCGCTCTCGCGGGCGCAGGCGCTGGCGATCGTGGTGGGCTCGCCGCGGCTCGCGACGACCCGGGTGGGGAGTGTGGAGCAGATGAGGCTTTTGAACTTTTGGTGCAGGGTGGCGGGGGGATGATGCGGACGCAGCGTCGCTTCCTTGGTGCCCGGCTTCGGGCCGACGCGCCAGCTCATCCGTGCGCGGCGTTGCTCGCGATGTCGTGCACCTCGACAAGGACCAAGTCGGTAGTCTGAAACCATGCGCGCGCTCTCCGTTCGACAGCCGTACGCGGAGCAGATCGCCCGCGGCGAAAGGATGTAATGGCGACCATAGGGGTGGGACGGAGGAAGAAGCCCAAAGGGCGCCGCGGTCCGCCGAGCGAGCCGCCCGCGGCCGCCGAGTTGGTGCCCGTTGCCTTCTCGCGCGTTCAGCTCGAGCTGATTCGACATCACCTGGTGGTGTCCGCGCTCGGGTCCGCGATGGCGGGCGAGGCCGCAGCGGAGTCGCTAGGCTGGATTGCTCTCGCGACCGTCGCCAAGATCGAGGCTGCGCTTGCTGGCTGGAGAGGTGGCGCGCCCCTCTCCTGCGACGATGAGCTTGCAGCGCTTCGCGGGTACCTGGTGCGGCGCGAGGCCGAGAGCGAGTCGATCGCCGCGGCGGAGAAGGCGGCGCTCGGCACCGCGCCTCGGCGCGTGATCGGCCTGACCGCTTCGCCGTGTGCGGTCGAGAACGCGCCCTGGCTCACCGCAGTGGACCGAGCGTCCGCGCCTGTCTCGAGCGACGGCGGGAAGTGGCTCTTGCAGATCGCCTGTCCGTGGGTGGATCGGGTGTGGGCTCGGGTGCAGGAAGACGTCGCGGCGGGGCTTCTCGGGCCGGGTGCCAAGGTGTCCACGCATTGTCCTTCGCCGCTGAGCCAAGGTCGGGGGCGCCACGTCATCTGTGTGTACACGCGGTCGGCGCGCGATCAGGAGGACATCCTGCGCGTGGCTCGACAGCTGGCGACCACGGCCGAGCTCAAGAAGATGCGCATCTCGTACAAGAGCAACGAGCAGACGCTTGCCGGGGAGTATGCGTCGACGTCGGCTGGGGGCGTCGCGCTGTACACGTTCGGGCCTCCGTATGAGGGGCTGACGAAGGGACGACGAAAACCAGCTGCGCGACGCGACGTTGGCCCGCGGGGCGCAAGCTAAGGGGGGTGGCTCGTGTGGGAGAAGAAGAGGTTCCTCATCTGGGGCAAGACCTACCCCGAGTTTTCCAAGACCTACTACGAGACCGTGTGCACGGGAGCGGTGGACGAGGCAACGGGAAGGCTCGTCCGCATCTACCCCCTCACGCTCCGCCACATGAAGGAGCCGTTCAGGACGTACGACTGGATCGAGGTCGAGGCGGAGCGCAACGAGGCGGACTTCCGCCCGGAGAGCTATCGCATTCGCCAAGACAGCTTGAAGGTCGTGGGGCACATCGACACGACGAAGGCCGATTGGCCCGAGAGGAAGAAGTGGATCCTTGATTCCTCGAACATCTTCACCTCGGTCGAGGCTCTGCAAGCCGCGGAAGCGAGGGATCACACCTCCCTCGGCCTAATCAAGCCGAAGACCATCACGCGCATCTACATGCGCCTGAAGCCGGAGAGCGATCGCGTCGAGTGGAATCACCAACGAGCTATGGCACTTCAGCAGAAGGACCTGTTCGTAGATGTAGAGAGCGAGACACGGGACCTACAGTTCATGCCCGTCCAGTACCGTGCGTGCTTCCGGTGCGACGATCCCGCGTGCAACACAGAGCACGACCTGTCGATTCTCGATTGGGGAGTCTATGTCCTGAGCAGGAAGGAGTACGCGGCGCGAGGCGCCGCGATGGCGGAGCAGAAGGTGATCGAGAAGATCGCGGACCTGCTCGACTCGACCAAACGAGAGCCGTACCTCTTCCTCGGCAACACGAAGGCGCACTGTCAGAGCTTCATGATCGTGGGGCTCTTCCATCCGCCGGTGGAACCTCCGGCGATCGCAAAGCCTGTCTCGGCGTCGTTGAAGCTCCCCGGCTTCGATTAGAGATGTGTGACTCTCCGTCGCGGATGCTTCGCCCTTAGGCGCTCAACGAGAACCGAGCGGTGGCAGCGATCTGGGGTGCCCTCGACGCAGAGGAGGGCGGCGTTGTGCCCGACAAGAAGCTCATCCACGGCATCGACGACCGCCGGGTGGCGATCCAGGTGTCCGCCGTAGAGCGCCAGGCACTTCTCGATGTGGCTCTTTTGGTCGCGGTAGGGGTTACCGGCAGCGCGAAGATGAACGTACTCGATCCCCTTTGCCCCGAGGGCTTCACCCAGCGCCGTCTTCGAGAACCCTCTGCGCCGCGAGAGGGGCAGGGCACGTACGTCGATCACTCGGTCAACGCCCGCCTTGAGCAGCTTGTCGACGAACTCGGCAACGGTGGAGCCTTCGTAGCCGATCGTGAACGTCGCTTTCGGGGTGGCCACGTCCTCACTTGTAGACGAGCCGTGACTCCATCGAAATAGGCTTTAGCACCAAGTACCGAGTCTGCTGGGGCGCCGTCAGGACGGCTCGATTGCGTAGCCTTGGGTGGCGACGCCTACGACCTTCATGATGGGATCTTGGTCAACTGCACCGAGAAGCCAAACGCGCGTAGCTGCCTCACGGCATTCCGCAGGTTCAGTCGGCTGAAGAACGGCAGCACCTTCTCGATCGGCTTCTTCGATCGGCTGACCACGGCGTAGATGATCTCGAAGGAGCGCGGATCAGGACGCTGCGATGGGTCGGCCAGGCGGTGCGAGGTAGGAAGCTTGCTGTTTACGGCCGCTCTGAACTCCGCATCTTCGAGGAAGGCGTTCGCCGCCACGCTGCCCTGGGCAAAGAGATGACTGAGCACGCTTGAGCCGGCGTACTTCTTCACATGGATCATCTCCTGCTGGGCCGTGTAGAGGTCGCAGAACTCGACCGAAGTACCGCCGATACGAATCAGCTTGCGGTCCACGAGGGCGATCTTTCCGCCACTGCCCTTCGCAACGCGCGCGTTGTACGCGCCCTCGGACTTGTCGTTGTACTTGGGCAACGAGCAGGGCCTCGCCAGAGTGGCGATGTCCGCGTTGACGGCGGCAACGAAGTCGCGTTCCACGCAGTACCACTTGCCGCCGGTCAGCAGGTAGGTCGTCTTGTCGCGCTCCAGCTCGCCGTAGAGGCAGGCGTACATCGTCCAACGCTTGACCGATTGATCATCCTCGACCCCGTAGGCAAAGACGTGGCGCTGCTTCATCGTAGCCACGGTGATCTTCTTCGGGTCCGAGACGGTCGTGAGGAAGTCTCGGATGTGGAGGTCCGGGTAGACGTCGGCGTCTCCCGACTCCCGATAGCGAAACCCGCCGATCTCTGCCCACTCGATCAGATCGGGCACCGCGAGCCACGCCGACATGTCTGACGGGTCCTCGGTGCGGATCGTCTGAACGAGGGCCTCATCGAGCTCCCCGCGCAGCTTCGGATCACGCACCTCGGCGATGTGGTCAACCCACGGGAATGTCTTCTTGTAGGCTTCGTCCTCGAACCTAAGTAGGTACCGATCGAGGAGCGCTGGCAAGGCGGCGAGCTTCGTGGGGACTGCTACGAGGAGGGAGTCCATGCCCGTCATCCGCGTGCCGAGAGTCTCGTCGAGGGGGTAGCCCGTTGCGGCTCGTAGAAGATCCTGTTCGATGTTCAGTCCGAACGCGGTGACATCGCCTTCCTGGCTCGCCTGAGTCCGCGTGTGGCACGAGATGGCGTCAAAGGTCTTTCTATCAACGCTCTTGAGCCGCTCGGGGTTCACGCTGTTCAGCGTCACCTTCAGGCCAAAGTTCTCCTCCCATGCGCCCGCCTGAAGCAGGTGACGACCGTGCCCAAAGGAGAGCGCGAAGGTTCGCTTGCCGCGCTTTATCGTCAGCAGTCCGCCGTTGCTCGCGTTGTAGACCTTCGGAATCTCGTCGAGTCCCTCTTCAAGGAATTCCAGCCACCTCGGCGGTCTCGGGGGATTCTGCCGAAAGTGCAGGTCTCCTACCTTGCGCACTGCGAGGCGCTGAAGTCCCGGCTTTAGGTAGCGAGCGGCCGTCAAACCCTCGCGGATGAGGAAGATGCTTAGCGACTGGCTCTTGATCTTCTCTTGCAGCACTCGCCCCCCCCGTTGCTTCTACGCCGCCCACTCGTCAGCCAAGATTTCGGCCTGCTTCAGCACGGTCTCGGTCGCCTTCTCCTGCGCATCGGGCGGGTACTTGTACTTGCGTAGCAACCGCCTCACGAGCGATCGGAGCTTGGCGCGAACGGTCTCCCGAAGGTTCCAGTCGATGGTCGCGTTCTGACGGATGACCTTCGCCAGCTCTTGCGCCATCTGCATCAGAACGGCGTCCCCAAGGAGATCCTTGGCACTCTCGTTCGCGGCGAGGGCATCGTAGAAGGCGATCTCGGCAGGCGTCAGGCCGATGTTCGCACCACGCTCACGATCCTGGCGCACGTTCTTGGCGAGCTTGATCAGCTCCTCGATCACCTCCAACGTGGAGACCGCGCGGTTCCGATAGCGCTTGAGGGACTCGTCGAGCATCTCGGAGAAAGCAACGGACTTCACGAGGTTCGTCTTCGTGTGTCCCTTGATCTCGTTCTCCAGGAGCTTGCGCAGCAACTCGGCGGCCACGTGCTTCTGCGGCAGGTTGCGCACCTCGGCAAGAAAGTCATCCGAGAGGATCGAGATGTCGGGCCGATTTAGGCCGGCCGCTGCGAACACATCGATGACCTCCTCGGAGATCAGCGAGCTGTTCACGATCTGCCGAACCGCGAACTCCAGTTCGGCCTGCGTCCTTCCGTTCTGCTGCACGCCCTTTACGAGGGCGGCCTTCACCGCCTGGTAGAAGGCGACCTCAGATTCGAGCTCGATGGCCTCGTCGAGGGTGCCGCAGAGGGCGTTCGCCTTGGTCAGCTTCAGCACCGCATCCACGAAGCGGTCCTTCCCATTCTCTTGATCGAGGATGTGCTCCTGCGCGGCCGGAAGCAGCTTCAGTCGCTCGACCGGCGAGGCCGCGAAGAACCTCTGGAAGTCGAAGCCGTGGAAGAGACCACGGCACACCCAGACCTGCTCCATCAACAGCGGCAGCGCCTCTGCGGCCGGGTCCTCGGCAGCCTCGCCCTTGCCGCCGCTCTGTGTGTAGTCGGCCAGGGCGCTCTTCAGCGAGTCAACCAGGCCGATGTAATCGACCACGAGACCACCAGGCTTGTCCCGGAAGACGCGGTTCACGCGGGCGATGGCCTGCATCAGGCCGTGCCCTTGCATCGGCTTGTCCAGATACATGGTGTGCATGACCGGGGCGTCAAAGCCCGTGAGCCACATGTCGCGCACGATCACGAGCTTGAAGGGGTCGACGGGCCTCTTGAAGCGTGTGGCCAGATCCTCTCGGCGAGTCTTGTTGCGAATGTGCGGCTGGAACTCGGCTACGTCCGAGGCGGAGCCGGTCATGACGACCTTCATCTCGCCCTTGTCGTCGTCGTCGTGATGCCAGTCGGGCCGCAGCTTGCGGATCTCTTCGTAGAGCTTCACGCAGATCCGACGACTCATGCAGACGATCATGCCCTTGCCGGGCATCTGCGCGTTGCGCCGTTCAAAGTGGGCGACGATGTCCGCAGCAATGTTCGAGAGGCGTCGATCGCTCCCGACCAGGGCTTCGAGCTGCGCCCAGCGTGACTTGAGCCGCTGCTTCAGCCCCTCTTCTTCGTCCTCGGTGACCTCCTCGAATTCCTCGTCGATGAAGGGCTTTAGGTCCTCCGGGAGGTCGAGTTTGGCGACACGGCTCTCGTAGTAGATTGGAACGGTCGCCCCATCGCTCACTGCCTGCTGGATGTCGTAGATGCTGATGTAGTCGCCGAACACCGCTCTCGTGTTGCGGTCCGTCAGGCTGACGGGAGTCCCGGTGAAGGCGATGAAAGAAGCGTTGGGCAGCGCGTCTCTCAGGTGGCGAGCGAAGCCGTACGCCATGTGGGCACCCGGTGGAGTGCTCGGTGGCTTCCCATCCTTGCCGTAAACGACCTTCGCCTGACTGTCCGCGACCTGGAGGAGTCTCTCGCTCGGGACCTTGTACGAGCCCTCCTTGTTGACCACGAGCTTGCCTTTGAGGCCGTACTGGCTGCGGTGAGCTTCATCGGCGATCACGACGATGTTCCGTCGATCCGAGAGGAGCGGGAACTTCTCGCCCGGTGCGTCGGGGAGGAACTTCTGGATCGTCGTGAAGATAGCGCCACCCGAGGCGACCTTTAGCTTCTCTCGGAGATCGTCTCGGCCCGCCGCTTGAACCGGCGTTTGGCGCAGCAGCTTGGCGCAGCCGCAGAACGTTCCGAAGAGCTGCCCGTCAAGATCGTTGCGGTCCGTGATGACCACGATGGTCGGGTTGTCGAGGGTCTGGATCACCTTGCCGGCGTAGAAGGCCATCGTGAGGCTCTTGCCAGAGCCCTGCGTGTGCCAGATGACGCCCGCCTTTCGATCGCCCTTCGCTGAGGTGGCTCGAACCGTCGCTTGGACCGCCTTCTCCACCGCGTGAAACTGGTGGTAGCCGGCGATCTTCTTCGCCACGCTGCCGCCGTCCTCGTGCTCGAAGACCACGAAGGAGCGGAGCAGCTCCAGGAGCCGGCGCTTCTCGAAGACACCCTTCACCAGCACTTCGAGTTCCAGGTCGGTGGTGCGGGCCTCACCCTCACCCTCAATCGTGCGCCAGCGAGCGAAGCGCTCCTTACCCGCCGTCACGCTTCCGATGCGAGCGCTGATCCCATCCGAAGTGACGAGAACGCCGTTGTAGTGGAAGAGCGTCGGGATGTTGTCCGCGAGCTTGTAAGTCTGGACCTGCTGGTACGCCTCGTCGAGACCCGCGTTGTCGGCTGCCGCGTTCTTCAGCTCGAAGAGGGCGAGCGGGATGCCGTTCACGAAGATGACGATGTCCGGCCGCCGTGCCTGCTTGCTCTCCTTCACCGTGTACTGGTTCACGGCGAGGAACTCGTTCCTCTCCGGAAGGTCGAAGTCCACGAGCTTGACGTTGGGGTAGATAGGGTCGCCTGATGACCCCGCGATCTCGACGGTTACGCCTTGCACGAGAAGGTCGTGGAACGCTTCGTTGTTCGCTACGAGAGTAGGTGAATCCAGCCGACGTACTCGACGAACCGCTTCGGCCAGAGCATCGGCAGGGATGCCTGGATTGAGGCGAGCCACCGCGTCCTTCAGTCGGCCGAGCAGAAGGACCTCGGCAAAGGTCTCGCGCTCGGGGCGCTCGCCGTCAGGTGCAATCTCGCCTCCGTGAACATAGTCGTAGCCCAGCTCTCGGAAGTACCCGAGGGCGATGTCCTCCACGTCCTGCTCGGTCAGCCACTTGCTCACAACGCGGCCTCGACCATCTTCTCGGCGGTGGGGACTCGAAGCTCGCCAGAGAGCAGTCTCGGGAGCAGGAGATCGCGCAGATCGGCAAGCGTGCGTGACTCGTTCGTGTTCGCTGAGCATCGCTCCCACGATGACCCGCAGAGTTCACTAAAACGCTTCTGCACTGAGGTTGGCGCCAGGACCAATGGGTCCTCGTGAAGGTGGTTGCGGTTCAGCCCTGGCACGGCAGCCTTGTCGGTGTAGTTGGTGAACTTCACGCGGGCCAAAACATGGAAGACGAAGCGAGGTTCGTTGCCCTTGAAGTCGCGTACGTAGAGCGTGGTGTTCAAGGGCCAGAAGTCGCGCTCCAAGTAGAAGACCTGCCCGATCGTGCCGTAGCGTCCCGTGACTACGCCCGGCGCTTTCGCCTTGGCCTCGTCGTGGAGGCCGGAGATCCCCGACGAGGAGCAGATGGGCACGGAACCATCTCGACGTTGTGCAGCCGGCAAGTCGTATCCACGCTTCAACTCGACAAGGTCGCCAAGCTTTCCGGCAGGCCATCCCTGGGGCACCTCGCCCAGCTCCGACTCTACAAGACGGCTCGGGAACAGAGCGGCCGTCTCGGCGTCCATCCCCACTGGCCGTCGTCCCTCTGCTTTGGCTCGCACGGGATCGAAATCCACGAACCACGACTTGAAGACAGTCCGGGTCAGTTCCTCAAGCGTCTCGCTCATGCGACGGTTCAACTCGATCTTGTCGTCGAGGACACCGAGGATGCGCAGAATTGCACGCTGCTCGTCAACCGGTGGCAACAGCACGTGGAACGCCTTTGCCTCCGGGTAGTAAATCGTCTGATGCGTCGTGCCGCTTGCGAACCGCAGTAGTGAATCGCGCTCCGCAAGAAGGATGTACTTCAGGTAGTCCGGCTCCAACGACGGTCCGCAGACCCAGTTCACGAAGTCTTGGCTCGTTGCCATCGACTTGCCCATCACCACGACGTAGCCAACAGAAGCGGTTCGCGAGAGGCAGACGGTCCGCTCGGGAAGAAGCCGTGCCGAGGAGTTCGCGAGACCGAGGTTAGAAACGTGCTGGTAGGTATCCGTGATGGTGCGGCCATGACCATCAACCGCATCTTTGATCGCGATCCACGGCACTCCGCCATTCCAGTACTCGGGCTGGCGGCGGCTTGGCGTGTGGCCGCTTTCGAGCTGAGCGACAGTGCCGAGGGGGGTCCACGCCCAAGAATCGGGGCACGGAAGGGGCGGCATGCCGACCGAGAGCGCCCAACGGCCAGGGATTGTACCTTCGGTTGCCTCGCGACCTTTCGTGCGACTCACATGGGTCGCGATGGGCTCGGCGGGCTCGGCTGTCATCTGCCGCCCGCCTTCAGGAAGAGCGGTGCGTTCTCGCGAATTCGTCGTTCCAGCGCATTGGACGCCTTGAACTGCTCGTCAAGTGTCATGAAGAGGCGATCCAGCTTCGCTTCGAGCGGCTCATCGTCCGTAGCGTCATCTTCCGCTGCACCCACGTAGCGACCTGGAGTGAGGACAGCACCGTGCTTTTCGATGTCCTCACGCTTGGCCGCGAAACAGAAGCCCGGAACGTCCTCGTACTTCCCCGCATTGGGATCAGCCCGCCATGCGTGGTACGTGTTCGCGATCCTCGCGACATCCTCATCGGTCAGCTCGCGATGCGTGCGATCGAGCATCGTCCCGAGCTTGCGGGCATCGATGAAGAGAACCTCGCCCTTGCGGCTCCTGAACCGCCCACTGCTCTTGTCCCGCGCCAGGAACCACAGGCACGCCGGGATTTGCGTGGAGTAGAAGAGCTGCGCCGGTAGGGCGACCATGCAGTCCACAAGGTCCGCCTCAACAATGGCCTTGCGGATCTCGCCCTCGCCTGACTGGGGCGAGGACATGCTTCCGTTGGCGAGCACGAAGCCCGCCATGCCCTTCGGGGAGAGGTGGTGGATGAAGTGCTGGACCCAAGCGAAGTTCGCATTGCCCACGGGAGGTACGCCGTACTTCCAGCGCACGTCCTCTCGAAGGCGATCTCCGCCCCAGTCGCTGTCGTTGAACGGCGGGTTGGCAATGACGAAGTCTGCCTTCAGGTCGGGATGCAGATCGCGGTGGTAGCTGTCGGCGTTCTCCGAGCCGAGATCGGCATCGATGCCGCGAATGGCGAGGTTCATCTTGGCCAACCGCCACGTGGTGGGGTTCGACTCTTGGCCGTAGATGGAGATGTCCCCGAGCCTGCCACCGTGTTCTTCGATGAACTTCTCGCTCTGGACGAACATGCCGCCGGAACCGCAGCAGGGGTCGAAGACGCGGCCTTTGTACGGTGCCAGCATCTCGACAAGAACGCGGACCACCGAGCGAGGCGTATAAAACTGGCCGCCCTTCTTGCCCTCGGCTGACGCGAACTCGGAGAGGAAGTACTCGTAGACTCGTCCGAGAATGTCCTTCGACCTGTTCTCGGCATCGCCGAGACCGATGGTGGCGATGAGGTCGATCAGCTCGCCGAGGCGATGCTTGTCGAGCTGGGGACGCGAGTAGTTCTTGGGGAGCACGCCCTTGAGCGACGTGTTCTCACGTTCGATGGCCGTCATCGCATCGTCGATGACCTGGCCATTCGAAGGCTTCTTGGCGTTCGCTTGAATCTTGTCCCACCGCGCATCCTGCGGAACCCAGAAAATATTCTTGGCGCGGTACTCGTCGGGATCCTCGGGGTCGGCTCCGTCTTCCACCTCGGCTTGCAGCTCGCGGTAGCGCTCCTGGAAGGCGTCCGAGATGTACTTGAGGAAGATGAGGCCGAGCACGACGTGCTTGTACTCGGCAGCATCCAGGTTGTTCCGGAGCTTGTCGGCGGCTTGCCATAGTGTGGCCTCGAACCCGAGGTCGCCTCCGCCCCTCTTCGAGGCAGAGCCGTTCTTCGTGGACGGCTTCTGCGAGGAGGGCGGCAACGGCGGCTTGGCCGATCCATTGGTCGCATCAGGCGATGGGCTCGGCGACCCACCCGTGCCCGCAAGGCGCTCGACCAAGGCGCTTTTCTCTCGGCCGCTATCATCGAGACCGAGCGCTCGGCAGAGCTCTTTGAGTCGATCCCGTGAGAGCTCCGGCAGGAAGGAGGCGAGGGTCGCCTTCTTTGAGCTGGCCACCGCGTCCACGAGCTTTTCCTTCACGCTCCGATGCTCGACGTGAACCTCAAACGTACCGGCCACCGCGATGAGCTCATCGCGCGTAAGCAGGTGTAGAACATCGCGCTTGGTCGCCATTGAGAGGTCGAGGCTACGGCCGCGCAACACGACGGATCAAGGTTCGTCGGGGTTCCTCGCAGGCGAACGCGGCGCGTCGAAGTTCTCGGCGAAGTCTTGCGGGCTGCTCGCCAGAGCCCACACCACAAAAAGCACCGAAGGCACCCCCCTCACGGGGGATGCCTTCGGTGCATCTCGGAGCGGCTGAGCCGCTCACTTCTTCTTTCTTCTATTTCACGCTTCGCTTTCTTTCTCCCTCATCACCTCCTTCTCTTCTTCCTCCTCTTCTTGGTCCCACGCGCCCCCTCACGCCGCCCGCTGCGTCCCCCCCGCGGCCGGCAACGCCGGCACGTTCCCCGCGGGCAACGCAGGCACCCCGCTGCCACTTCCCGCCGTACCACTGGCGTCACCCCCCACCGGCGTCACCACCACCGGCACGACGCCCGCGCCACCGTCGTCGACGGCGCCGCCCGACTTCCCGCGCCGCCCAATCCCGAGCCGATGAAGCTCGTCCTTTCTCTTCATCGCGCGGCGCGCGACTCGGCTCCAATCTTCGACCCACGCGCGGAGTCGTTCGATCTCGGCGTCGCGCTTCGCCTTCGGATCGTCGACCGCGGGGGCGGCGACCTCGGGAACGGCGCGTGTGGTGTGGAGGGTCTTGCGAAGCCCCGCGGCGGTCGCGGCGGTGAAGCCGCGGCGCGCGAGGAGATCGGCCACGGCGTGCTCGGCCTTCTTCGCCCCCTTGGCGCTGAGGGCGTCGAAGCGATCGAGGAAGAGCGTTGTCTCCATGACCGCGTCGGCGCCGCTGCCGAGGGTGAGACCGCCGAAGAGCACCTCGTACAGCTCGGGGTGCTTGCGTTGGACGCCGCCGGCGAGGCAGGGGAGCTCGTCGCTGACGAAGTCGGTGAGCTGCGCGAACGCAGCGCGAATGGAGTCTTGATTCGTGACGGGTGCAGCGCCGACGGCGCCGTAGCCGGCGACGGAGAGGCAGAGGCTCCACCCCTCGTCTTGGTCGGCCTGGGTGTAGCCGTGAGCTTCCATCTGGGAACGAATCACCGCCGAGGTGGCCAAGGTGCGGAGCATCTTGAGCGCACGGGTCTCGGTGGCGGAGCGGACATAACGTGACATCGACATGAGAAATCTCGCTTTCTGAATGCTCGAAGCACCGTGCTTCGAGGTGCGCGGACCGTCTTGGCCGCTCACAAACTCCCCATCGGTCACGTGCGAAGGCGAGTTGCGTGGCGCGCGACGAAATCGATCCGATTTCGACACCCCGGTGCAAAAACGTGACGCTTTGTGCGCGCGCGTCGGCGCCTTGGGAGTGAAGCGCGACACCATGTGAGCGCGGGCGCAAGGATCGAGCGGCGCGAGCGCGTCCCCTGCGAGCGCGGAAATCGG
The DNA here is from genome assembly GCA_964531795.1 of uncultured Polyangiaceae bacterium. Lineage (GTDB taxonomy): Bacteria > Myxococcota_A > Polyangia > Polyangiales > Polyangiaceae > CAZHHD01. The sequence continues at coordinate 27,933 of CAZHHD010000025.1, forward strand.
CCGCGATCGCGGGGGCGGCGCCGCGCGCGACGAAGCTCGCACGACCCGCTCGAGCGCTCGCGCGGTCTTCGCGCGCGCTCGACGGGCCAGATTTCGCACGTTTCCCAGCCTTCGCCGCGCGCTCGCCGACGTTCGCGCCGAGCTCACATGGTCTCAGCCGACGGCGCGCCGCGGCCCTCGCGTGGTACCTTCCCGTGCGAGCGACGCCCCGTGGTCGGAGACCGGAGGCTGGAGAGTCCAACATGGGTCGTGCGATCGCCACGCGCCTCGTCTGTGACCTGCGCGACGAGCTTTCATCCTTGTCCGCGCCGGTTGCGTTCGGTGTCGGGGTCGACGGAAGGGTCGTCATCGCTGGACGGACGCGCGAGGCGAGCCGGAGCGACGAGCCAAGCGGCCTTCCGGGCCCAGGGTCGACGCCCAACGAAGCGCATGACTGGGTGGTCTTGAGCGGTGGGGAGGGCGAGGACCTCCGACGCATCGACGTTCGGGGCGAACGTGCCAACTTTTCCTTGGCCCAACCCCTCGGCGACGGCGCTCTCCTCGTAAGCGCTCGCTGCAGGTGGCGCACCGAGGGGCCCGAGCAGAACGCGGTCGTGGTCGACGCGCACGGCGCCGTGGTTCGCCGATTCCCATTGGGCGACGGGATCAGTGATGTCCGGACGACGCCCTCTGGCGCGATCTGGGCGTCGTATTTCGACGAAGGGATTTTCGGGAATTACGGATGGGGCGGACCTGGGCCCGAGCCGATAGGAAGCACCGGGCTCGTTCGCTTCGACGATCGCGGGACGCCGTGTGACGCCTACGACGCGGCCGAAGCGGGCACGGACGCGATCTGCGATGCGTACGCGCTCAACGTCGACACGAACGGAGTCGTGCACATCTACTTCTACAAGGAGTTCCCGATCGTGCGGTTGCACGGCCGTGCGTCCAGCCGTTGGACCTGCGGGATCACCGGGGCGCGTGCGCTGGCGGTGGACGACGGACGTCGCGCGCTCCTGCTGGGCAGCTACGAGGATCCATCCGCCGCCCGAATCGTCGAATTGAAGGGGGATGGTTCCACCGGGCTCGTGGTGGAGCGCTCCGTCACGACGCCGGAAGGGACGCCCATCGGCGCGATGCGTGCCGTCGGTCTAGGTGCCGATCTGTACTTCTTCGACGGCGCGCGGATCCTTCAGCTCGCGCGCTGGTGATCCGCCTAGATTCGGCTGTCTCCTGCCGCGTCCCTCTCGACCCCCGCACGCGCCGCTCGTCGCGTCGCGTCCGCCCGCCGGTCCGCGTCGACGCGCCCGCACGGTACGCGCTCTCTGCAATCCTCGATGGCTGCCCGCGTACGTTCGTCCAGTACTCGACGCGCGCGTCCTCATCGATCTCGACGACGCCCCCGTGGAGCTTGTCCGCGCCGTCCTTGTGCGGGCCGGAGACCCAAAACTCCTCGCCCGTCTCCTCGTCGATGCAGTTGTACTTGTAGCCGCTCTTCACCTTGAGGAGCCGGCGCCCGCAGTAGTGGAACGTGCGGCCGCTCTTCGACAGCTCGACCCACCCGATGCGGCCCGGACCGTCCAGCCCCGCCGACTTGTTCTCCACGTACATCAGGCGCCGCATGATGACCTCCCCGCGCCGCGTGCCCACGCGACCACACCGGCCATCGCCGCGTCACGCACCGCCGTCCGCTCCCCGCACCGCCGCCGCGGCCGCGGCGATCTCACGCTGCACGTCGACCCCTACGCGGAAGGGGTGCGACGCGCGCCCGTACCAGTAGCGCGCGTTGTCGGTGTCGCCCTCGAGGAGGTGCACGATCCCGTGCATCCACGCCGCGAGCGGGGACGGATCGTCTTGCACGATCCGGTGCGCCTTCTCCCACTCACCGGCGGCGAGCAGATCAGCGGCTTCTTGGAGCGCGGAGGGCATTCGGCGAGGATAAGCGAATCTACCCGACGATGTCCCCTCCGCACGTCACGCACACGCTCGCGTACGTGCGGCGAAACGGAAGCACGCGCCGCGCCTTCTTCTCCGTCACGTCGAACACCTGATCCGACTCGCTCTCCCGCGCCACCACGTGCGGCGGTCTCGGCCACGGCGGCTCACGCCCGTCCCACACGAAGACGAGGGTCGCGTGCCCCTTGGCGCACGCGCCGACGCGATCGATCCGGTAGCCGGGGAAGTCGGCGATTCGATACGGCAGGCGACGCGCGAGCGAGGCCGCCGTCGCGCGCTCGTGCCGCTCCTCGCGCGCCGCCACGCCGCGCATCGGCGCGTGCTCGTCGCATAGCCAGGGCAGGAAGCGGTCGCGCGTCGGTGCGAGCACGCGCCCCATCGACGCGCACACGTCGGCCGCCTCCACCTCGATCCACGGGACGCCGAGCTCGCGCGCCTTCGCTTCGTCGACGGCGTGCGTGACGTGGACTTCGATCGCCGCGACCACGAGATCTCCCGCGCCGAGCAGCGCGACGTCGACCACGTGCCCCGAGGCGACGCGATGCTCGGCGACCGCGCGGCGGATCTTCGAGGGCATCTTCTGACGCGTCGTCGCTTCGCATCCCTCGTGCGCGCAACGTCGCGCGAAGACGGGCGGCGCGCCACCCTCGCGCCACGCTTCGACCGCGCGGACCACGAGCTCCTTCGCCCCGAGGTGGAGCACGGTCTCGGGCGCGCACGCGCCTGCTCGATGATGAAAGTGACGCACCTTCTTCGCGCCCGCGTGAAGATCGACCACGCCGCCGCACGCGGGACACGTGTAGACCGCACGCTTCTTGGCCTCTTCGGGCGGCACGAGGCGCTGGTGTCCATCGCGGGCCACCGGGATGCGAAACGGCACGCGATCAGGATACGGCGTGGCGTGGAGAATGCGGGGATTCGGCGCGCCTACTTCTTAGCGATTCTCCACCATCTCCGCTGGCCTGACTCCTGCGCTGCCCCGTGTCACACTTCGAGGAGGCCGCGATGGACTCGAACGACGAATCGGACGAGCTCCTCGAGAGCCTTCGCGACGACCCGCTCATCGTGCAGCTCGATGGGATGGAGGCCCGTCTTCTCGCGCAGCTCCGTGCCCTCGGGGCCATGGTTCGCGAGGTGCGCGATCTTCTCCGGGATCAGCGCGGGGACCGCGCCCGCATCGATCGGCTCGAGCAGCGCGTCGACGTGCTCGAGAAGCGCGGCTGACGCCCGCTCCCCCGCGCTCTCCCGCGCCCCGCGCGTTCCTGATCACGGCGCGCGGCGCGCGCTGCCACGAGCTACGGCGGTACGCGTCCCAGCCAGTAGCCGGGCCTTCGCTTCGCGTGCATCACGGCGAGGACGCGGATCGCGTCTTCGACCTCGACGAAGACAACGACGTAGGGAAACCGCGCGAGCAGGATTCGACGAAATGGGCTCCGTGGATCCGCCCCGGGTAAGCGTCCGCCTTGGTTGGGGGAAGAGGTGATCCTCTTCAGGGCAACATCGAGGGCCTCGAGGAATTCGCTCCCCAATCCCGCTCGCTTCGCGTCGTACCAGTGGGCTGCACTTCGAAGTTCGTCGAGTGCCCCGTCGTGAAAACGAAGCTCGAGGCTCATCCGCCCCGTGGGACACGCAGCCCGCGCTCGACCTCCGCACGGACCTCGTCCCAAGTACGTCCGCGCCAGGCCGGATCGACCGCCTCGGCCGCGCGGCGTTCGAGCTCCACGGCCCACTCCTCGTCGGTGCGTGTGTCCGGTGGACCGTCCAGCTTCTCGAGCAGCTTTGCGGCGAACGCATCACGCTCTTCGGCCGGGAGTTCCAGCACCTCATCGAGCAGTTTCTGCGCGCGCGAGTTCACCTTGAAAGGATAACGCACGACAGAGGTTGGCGCGACCCGCCTTCTTCGCGGCTGACGCCCGCTCCGCGCTCTCCCGCGCCCCGCGCGTTCGTGAGCACGGCGCACGCGGCGCGCGGTAGCATGGCTCGATGCGCGCGCGTCTCGTCACCTTCGCCGGCGTGAGCCTCCTCGTCTCGGCGATCGCGTGCTCCACCCCCGCGGCCATCGGCTGCCCGAGCACGCAGGTCGTGTGCGGCGACGCGTGCGCCAATCTCGCGCGCGACGCGAAGAACTGCGGGGCCTGCGGCCACGCGTGCCCGCTCGGCGCGTCGTGCTTCGCCGGGGTGTGCAACGCGGCGTCCGCGTGCGACGCGGGGACCACGCTCTGCCCCGACGGCCAGTGCCGCGACACGTGCGGTACCCAAGGGTGCACGAGCCCGCTCACCTCGTGCGGCGGCGCGTGCGTCGACACGAGCGCCGATCCGCTTCACTGCGGCGGGTGCGGCACGGCGTGTCCCGCGGGCTTCGCGCCGTCGCAAGCGTGGGCCGGCGACTCGAGCTCACCGAGCGCGCAGGTGGCCGTGGCCGCGGGGGCCGCGCCGGAGAGCGAGGTCTTCACCTACGGCGACACGAGCGACGACGTGAGCGCGCCGCCGGGGCAGGCCTTCACCTTCCACGCCCCTTCGACCGGGGGCGGATCGTTCGCCTTCGACTGGGTTTACGAGGGGGATCACGGTCCGAGCCAAGGGCTCGCTGGGCTCCTCGCCGGCGGAGCGCCGCCCCCCGCGCCTCCGGTAACGCTCCAAGGGCCGACGCCGACCGCGGGCCCCTTCAAGTTCAGCGGCACGGCGACGCTCACCGTGACGGCGGGGACCGACATCGTGTTTCAAGCGATCGGCGGCGCACCGGCGGCTTCGGCGAGCTTCGGCGGGAAGATCACCGTCACGGGCAAGCGCTGCGCAGCGGGCGCGTGCGAGCCCACGCACTGAGGCCACGCACCGCGCGGTCGCCCTCGCTCAGCGCGCGTGCCCCGCGGCCGACTTCAGCTTCGAGAGCAGCACGTCGTGCTCGAGGAACCGATCGGCGAGCGCTTTGACGAACTGACCGAGCCAGGAGCTCTGGAGCATCCCTTCCAGCGCCTGCCGCTCGACCACGACGGTGCTCACATCCTCGAGCGCGACGACGCTGGCCGAGCGCGGCGCGTCGGCGAAGATGGCCGTCTCGCCGAACACCTGACCGGCGTGCAGCGTGCGGAGCGTGATGCTCTTGTTCGGATCGTTCGGGTCGCGCTTTCGCACTTCGCAGGTGCCGGCGGTGATGATGTACGCCGCCTCGGCCCGCGCGCCCTCGTGCACGATGACGTCGCCCGCGCGGAAGGTGTGAAGCGCGAACCAGTTCCCGCCGCGCAAGAAGGCGCGGAGATCCTGGGCGAGATCCTCGACCGTCTGGTAACGCTCGGCGGGATCTTTGGACATTGCCTTCATGGCGATGCGGCTCAAGTCGGGCGGCGGCTTGATGGTGACGCCGGTGCACTCGGCCGGCGGGCGCGGCTGGCCCGCCTGCGCGAGCCGCACCGCGGCCTCGAACTTCCCCGGGTACGGCGGCGAGCCGGTGAGCATCTTGTAGAGGATCCCGCCGACGGCGAAGACGTCGGTGCGCTGATCGATCTCGCTGATGCGCCCCCACGCTTGCTCCGGCGCCATGTACTGCGCGGTGCCGATGATGGTCCCCTCGGGCTCGATGAAGCTCGCCTTGCCCGAGCTCGCGCCCACGAGCTGCGCGCAGCCCCAGTCCATCACGTAGACCTCGCCGTGGCTGCCGACCATGATGTTGTCGGGCTTCAGATCGCGGTGGATGATGTTCTTGCTGTGCGCGAAGGAGAGCGCCTCGCACACCTTGATGAGGGTCTCGAGGAGCCGCTCGAGATCGGCCTGCGTGCGCTGCGCGCCGATCATCTTGGTGAGCGTCTGCCCCTCGACGAGCTTCATGGTGAAGCTCTGCGGGGTGCCGTCTTTGTCGACGGTGAGATCGTGGACGGGGACGATGTTCGGGTGACCGAGCTGACCTGTGATGCGCGCCTCGTCGAGGAAGCGATCGCGCGCGTCCTCGCGCGCGGCGACGAGCATCGGATCGAGCACCTTCATCGCGATGTGGCGCTGCAGATCGGTGTCGTAGAGGCGGCGGATCGATCCCATCCCTCCGCGCGCGATCTCCCCCTCGTCCTTCAGGCGGCGCTTCGGCGGGAGCGGCGGCGGGGGGCGCGGCGGCGCCTTGACGACCGACTCGGCCTCCTCGGCCTCTTCCCACGTGTCGACCGATCCCTCGAACCAAGGGACGCCGTTCGCGTCGACCTTGGGCTTCGTTCCGGGGGAGAGCTTCGTGGAAGGGAGGACCGTGGGCCCGTCGCTGTTCATGGTCGATCACGATAGACGATTGTGGCGCCGCGAAGCCGGGTGATATCGTGAGTGATCCTTCTACGGGGAGAGCGCATGCGACACTGGATCTCGTCGGCCGTCGTCATCGGAGGGTTCGCGTGGGCCGCATTGGCCGGCGCGGACGAGCCGGCAGCCATCGGCAAGGCGAAGATCGTGACGGGGACCGTCACGGTCGCGCGCGGTGACAAGAAGGTCGCCCTCAAGGTCGGCGACACGCTCAGCCAGCACGACGTCTACGAGACGGGGGCCGAGAGCAGCTTGGGGATCACCTTCACCGACAACACGTCCTTCTCGGTGGGCCCCAACAGCCGCGTGGCGATCGACACCTACTTCTTCGATCCCAAGGGGCTCAAAGGGAGCCTCCTCGCGCAGCTGAAGAAGGGGACCATGATGGTCCGCACCGGTGAGCTCACGCGGCAGCAGCCCGGCTCGGTGCAGATCAAGACGCCGCGCACGGTGCTCGGAGTTCGCGGCACCACCTTCGTCGTCTCCGTCGACGAATAAGGGACGGCTTCTTGCGACGTCTCGCCCCGCGGCTCGCGGCCGGGCTCGTGTGCGCGCTCGCGCCGCTTGTGTGCGGCAACGCGCGCGCGGCGGGGCCGGGCTACCAGGTGGATCGCTTCGAGCCACCGCCGGCGGGCGATCCGTTCGCCGCCGTCGAGTCGCCCTGGTACTCGTCGACGCGCCCCTTCGCCGCCGGGCTCTCCCTCGACTACGCGCGGAACCCGCTCATCCGCCAGCACACCGACGCCTCGGGCAACGTCGTGCGCGATCCGGCGCCGATCGCCAACGAGCTCACGGGGCGGCTGGACCTCGCGGCTTCGCTGTTCGATCGCGCGGCGCTCAGCTTGAGCGCGCCGCTCGTCCTCCAGAGCGGGACGCGCTTCGCCGACGTCGGTCCTACCGGCATGGCCGCGGGCGATCCGCGCGTGGGTCTTCGCGGGCGCATCTTTGGCCAGCCCGACTCGGCGTTGTCGATCAGCGCGTCGACGTACGTGTGGTTCCCGATCGGCGAAGAGAAGAACTTCACCGGCGACGCTGGCCCTCGCTTCCTCGGTCGCGCGACGGCCGGCGGGCTCGTCCTCGGCGATCGCGTGCGCTGGGGCTTCAACGCAGGCTACCTGGGGCGCCGCACGGCGCGCCTCTCCGACAAGGCACCGCCGGCGGGGAACGCGGTGGGGTCGGAGCTTCAGGCGGGGGCCGCGCTGAACTACGTGATGCTCGATCGCCGCCTCTCGTTCGGTCCCGAGGCGACCTTGGGGCTCGCGCTCGCGCGTGGCCCGTGGAGAACAGGCGACGTCGCGAACCTCGAGCTCTTCGCGGCGGCGCATTACCTCCTTGGCGACACGTTTCTCCTCGGCGCGGGCGCGGGGGTCGGCGTCGCCGGCGCGCCCGGGCCTCCTGATTTTCGTCTCCTCTTCTCCTTTGCCTACGCGCCCGTGCGGCGCCGCGTGGCCCAAGCGCGCCCTCTGCCCGCGCCGGCCGATCGCGATCACGACGGCATCGCGGACGCGCGCGACGCGTGCCCGAGCCGCGCCGGCGTCGCGTCCGCCGATCCGTCGCGGAACGGGTGCCCCACGCCGCCCGCGAAGCCGGCGCCCCTCTTCGATGGCGACGGCGACGGCGTCCCCGACGCGTTCGACGCGTGTCCCACTCGCCGCGGTCCAGCGTCGACCGATCCGGTGCGCTCCGGGTGCCCCGCGCGCGAGAAGGTGGTGCTGCTCCCCGACGCCGACGGGCACGTGGGCGGCATCGAGATCGACGACGGTCACACCAAGATCGTGCTCGACCGCGCCTACGCGAGCGCCGAGATCGGCCAAGACGGCGCGCTCACCGCCGTCCCTGCCGCAGAGCCCCAGGTGATCGATCGCGCCGTGGGGCCGATGGCGGCGGGGCTCCCGGTGACCGACGCCGATCACGACGGCGTGCGCGACGCGGTCGACGCGTGCCCGTTTCGCCCCGGGGTTCCCTCGCCCGATCCGATCCGCAACGGCTGCCCGAAGACCGCGGAGAAGCTCATCGTGCTCCCCGACGCCGACGGTCACGTGGGGGCCGTGCAGGTGACGAGCGGGAAGGGGAGCGCCCTCATCGACCACGCCTACGGCAGCTCGGAGCTCGATCCCAGCGGCAAGGTGAACGCGGTCCCCGACTCTCCGCCGGAAGCGGCGCTGCGATCCTTGCGCGCGCTCGCGGCGGCGCTCCCGCCCGCCGATCGCGACGACGACGGGATCCTCGACGCCGTCGACGCGTGCCCCGATCGACCGGGCGTCGGCGCCCCCGACGCCGCCCACAACGGCTGTCCGAAGACGATCGAGCGCGTCGTCGTCCTCCCCGACGAGAACGGACACATCGGCGCCGTCGAGGTCGACGACGGCACCACCAAGACGCTCGTCGACGGGGCGTACGGCTCGGTGGAGATGGGGGCGGATCTTCGCTCGCGCGCGATCGTGGCCGACTCGGCCGAGGTGGCGCGCACCTTCGGTCGCGCGATGGCGGCGCGTCCCCCGGGCGCGCGCATGATCATCTTCTTCACCGCGCGCGCCGAGCCGGTGCGCGATCTGACGGGCCCGATCGACAGCCTGGCCGCCGAGATCAAGGAGAAGGCCGACGCGGTGGTCTCGGTCGTCGGGCACACCGACGAGGTCGGCGCGCACGCGGTGAACATGAAGATCGGGCTCGAGCGCGCGAAGCTCATCGCCGATCGCCTGGTCGCCGCCGGGATCCCGCGCGAGCGGATCCAGACTTCGTCCAAGGGGGACGCCGAGCCGGCGGTGAGGAGCCGCGCCGCGAACGTGGCCGAGCTCCGCAATCGTCGCGTCGAGGTCTTCGTCAAATGATCGGGCGCGTGGCCCCCGGGAAGCTTCGCGTCGCTCTCCTTCAACTCGCGCTCGTCGTCCTCTGGACGCTCGCCTTCTTCGTCACCGAGCGCGGGGCCGACGGCGTCCTCGCCTCCCGCACCTTGCGCACGCGCGTGTATCCGACGCTGCGGCGGATGGCTGGAACCTACACGGATCTCAAATTCCGCGCGCGCGGGCCGCGCCCGCCCCAGCAGAAGATCGTCATCGTCGAGGTCGACGATCGCGCGGTCTCGGAGCTGGGGCGCTGGCCGTGGCACCGCGACGCCGTGGCCGCCATCCTTCAACAAGCGTTCGACGACGGGGCCAAGGTCGTCGGGCTCGACATGGCGTTCCCCGAGGACGACGTGCGCGTGCCGCCCGGCGTCGCCGAGCTCCTCCAGACGCACGAGCTCGGCGACCAGATCCCGAGCTTCGAGACCGATCTGATGCTCCAGCGCGTCATCGATCTCCACCACGATCATCTGGTCCTCGGCTGGTTCAGCGACACGGCGTGCCGGCCGCGCTACGGCGACGATCGTCCGTGCGTCGTCGGCGGCACCGAGGGCGTGCCGCTTCCGGAGAGCTTCGAGAAGTTCGCCTACCAGGGCTTCACCGCGCCCAAGACCTTCGACCCTGCGTCGACGCCCATCCCCTCGGCGCCCGACGTCATCGCGAACCTCCCCGGGTACAACGCCGCGGCCGGGCACTCGGGCTACCTGGTGAACCCCGCCGAGGATCCCGACTTCGTCGTGCGCCGCGCGCAGGTGGCGATGTTCGTCGGCGGTCGCCCGCACCCGTCGATGCCGCTCGAGATGGCCCGCGCCGGGCTCGAGGACGATCTCCACCTCACGCTCGACGCCGAAGGGCTCGTCGAGCGCGCCGAGCTGGTGAAGACGCATCGCGTGCTCCCGGTGTCCAAGACCGGCGCGATGCAGATCAACTTCCGCGGGCCCGGCTACCACTTCCCCTTCGTCGGCGCGATCGATCTGATCGGCGAAAGCGACGTCCTCCCGGTGCAGCACGACGGACAGATCGAGCGAAGGCCGCGCAAAGAGATCTTCCAAGACGCCTACGTCCTCGTGGGGGTGACGGCGACCGGCGCGCGCGATCTCCGACAATTTCCCTTCGGGAGCAACATCCCGGGGACCGAGGGGCTCGCGACCATCTTGGACAACGTGCTCTCCGGCGACCCGCTCGTGCACGAGGACGGGATCTTCGGGCCGCACCTCGTCGTCGGTCTCATGACCTTCGGCGCGCTCCTCTTCTGCTTTGCGATGCTGGCCCTCGACGCGCTCCCGGCGATGCTGCTCGCGCTCGCCGTGATGGGCGGGCTCGCCGCAGCTGACTTCTCCTATGTGTTCGCCAAGCGAGGGGTCGATCTCGACGCCGTCTTCTTGCTCGCCGAGCTCGGGTCGATCTTCGTGGCGACCGTCGCGGCCAAGTACGTCATCGAAGAGCGCCGGCAGAAGCTCGTGCGCGGCGCCTTCTCCAAGTACCTCGCGCCCGAGGTCGTCGACCTGATGCTGAAGGACGCCGGCGGGGTGAAGCTCGGCGGCGAGAGCCGCACGCTCACCATCATGATGAGCGATCTTCGCGGCTTCACCGCCGCCGCAGGGAGGCTCAAGCCCGAGCAGGTCGTGAGCATGCTCAACAATTACCTGGGGACGATGGCCGACATCGTCATCGAGCATCGCGGCACCATCGACGAGTTCATCGGCGACGCCATCTTGGTGATCTTCGGCGCCCCCATCGCGCGACCGGACGACGCGCGCCGCGCCGTGGCCTGCGCCGTCGCCATGCAGCGCGCCATGAAAGGGATCAACGAGCACAACGTGGCAGCGGGGCTCCCCAAGATCGAGATGGGCATCGCGCTCAATACCGGCGAGGTCATCGTCGGCAACATCGGCTCGGAGAAGCACGTGAAGTACGGCGTGGTTGGGAGCCACGTGAACCTGACGGCCCGCATCGAGTCGAACACCGTGGGTGGCCAGGTGCTCATCAGCGGCTCGACGCTCGAGCGCGCTGGAGAAGATCTGCGCGTCGGCGAGAAGCAGATGATCGTCGCCAAGGGCTTCCCCGAGCCGATCGCGGCGTACGAGGTCTTGGGGATCGGCGGCGAGTACAACCTCTTCCTCGACGAGGTCGATCTCGCGCTCGCGCCGCTGGGCGAGGCGGTCACGGTTCGCTACCGCGTGATGAAGGGGAAGAACGAAGAGGGGCCCGAGCAGTCGGGCCGCTTCGTCGCGCTCTCGACGGTGGGGGCGGAGCTCGCCGCCGAGGCGCCGCTCGAAGCCTTCGAGAACGTGAAGATGCGAATCGCGGGGCCGGACGGCGCGCTCCTCGACGGCGACGTCTACGCGAAGGTCGTCGAGGCGGGCGCCACGTGTCGCTTGCGGTTCACTTCGGTCCCCCCGTCGGTGGAGGCGTTCGTGAAAGAGCGCGTCGACCGCGAGGCGCCGGAGCGCTCCACCGAGCTGGCCGAGCGCGGGTGAAGCGGCGAGGCGCGCGCCTCGCCCGCCCTGGCCACCGCGCCGGCCAGGACAACGACGCCCACGGTGGCACACCCATGTGCCGACCGCGCGCCGACCGCTTCGCGCGTTTTCCTGCGACGTGGGCTGCGCGCGCTGGCACTGCGCGTGCAGAGGCGCCGGCATGCTTCGCTCTCCCCCCTCGTTGACTGCCATCGCGCTTCTCACCACCGTCTTCGCTTCGTTGCTCGGCTGCGGGAGCAGCAGCGCATCGACCGTGGGCTCCGACGGGGGCACGTCTCCTGGATCGGACGCCAGCAGCACCGCCGACGCCGGCGATGCCTCGGCGTGGACCGGCGGCGCGTGCGTCGGGAGCCCGGTCACCTTCGAGCTCGACACGGGCGCCTCGTGCACTGCTGGTGCGTCGTGCGAAGACGTCGCGGTCCTCACCATCGTGGCGCCGGACGGAGCGTCGCTCGCCACCGAGCCCTGCTATCCCAGCGGCCACTGCTCGCAGCCGATGCACGCGCCGTCGTCGCGGAGCGTGACCTGGGACGGAACCTTTTATGCGAACTGCAGCGACGTGGCGTCCAAGTCGTGCGCGAAGAGCGGCCACTACACCGCGCGCTTCTGCACGCTTGCCGATCATGGCGACGGCGGCGCGACCTGCGAGCCGGCGAGCACCCCGACCTGCGTCGACGTGCCGTTCGACTGGCCGACGGCGGGGCCGGTGAAGGGGAGCATCTCCCTCTAGCGCGTCGGGGGCGGGCCCGCGGCCGCTCACGAACGCCGCCTCCTCCACCGCTCCGCTACCTGTACGGCCCCGTCGTCCCCACCTCGACAAAGATCTGCGTCACGAACGAGTTCGACCGCCCGCGGTGGTCGTAGGTGTTCACGCTCGACGACACGATCGCGCCGACGAGGGTCCCTTGCACCGTCTCGACGACGCTCCACCCTGCGCGCGCCAAGACGGCGAGCGGATCGACTGTGGACGTCGTGTGCCCCATGAGCGCGTCGCGGAGCGTGGGACCGCAGTAGACGATCTTGCCCGATTGATCGTGCACGAAGGTCGCGGCGTCGACGTCTTCGCCCTGCGTTTGGCGCACGGTCGCGACGAGCACGGCCGAGCCGGCCGGGATGTTCACGACGAACGGAAACTGGTAGCCGAGCGTCTCGGGCATCGCGACCGAGGGTACGCCCCGCGCCTGCGCGCGCCAAGGCGAGGGCGGGCGCGACGGGCGCGCGAGAGACCGCGGAGACGACCTCACCCCCCTTGGCAGTGGCTCTCTTCGTCGAAGCACTGCGTCGCCGTATCGACGAGCTTCACGTGGGCGCCGCCGTCGTCGGTCGTGAAGACGTAGCGCGTCTGGCGGTGCCCGTTGTGGTGCTGCGGCGGATCGAACGTCTCGATGGTGGCGTGGGTGTCGCCATGCGTGGCGATGCGCGCGGTCGGTCCGAGAGGCCAGTCGGTGTAGCTGTCGCCGGCGAGCGGCGTAGCGGCGAAGTGCGCGCCCGCGTCCTCGGAGTGGAAGAGGATCCCGTGCACGTCTGGCCATGCTCCGGCGAGCCCCACGGCGAGGACGTGGCGTCCGTCGGGTGAGGCGCACGCGAAGTCGCCGTCGTCGCTTTGGAGGAACGCGAGCTCGCCAGCGTCGAGACCTGGAGGACGCGGCAAGTCGTCGCTCGTGATGCGGCGCGTGGTGCCCCGCGTCGTGACGAGGATCGCGTCCGGGTCGCAGGCGACGGAGACACGCGCGGCCGCCGCGGGAGCCTCGGGAGGGCGCGCCGCGGATGCGTGGGGAGTGGCCGCGCAGCCCGAGAGGAGCGCCGCGGCACACGCGAGCGCAGCGATCGACGTCGAGCGAGGGGAGGCGAGACTGCGGAAGAAGGGGAGAAGGGGAGCCACCTGGTTGGCGAAGAGAACGCCGTTCGTGAAACAGGGATTCCGCGCCGGCCACCGACGTGCCGCAAGTTGCAAAGCCAGCAAAGCTTAAGCCCGGGGTCGTCCACGAGGCAGCGCACGTTTGCCCGGGCGCCCGTGGCGCCGTAAGCTCACTCTATGCTTCTCGTCACTCGAGAGACTCGTCTCAGCCAGGTGCGCGCGCTTGTCTCGCGCAACCGGAAGGCGGACGACGCCATCAATCCGAGAAGCGTAGCGGACATTCAGCAGAGCCTCGCCGTTGAAGGTTACGAGGTCACCGAGGACGCGGTCCGACAGGGTGGCCGCGGCGGTCCCAATAGTGTCCCGTGAGGAGCGGCGCACTCAACCGCTGGAGACCAGGCTTGGCGTCCTGACCTCCTTCGAGGCGCAAGAGTCGCATCTCATCGAGGCCGAGTGGGTGGGACGGCGCTGGGCACACGCGCGGGCTCTCGAGCAGGTGCGGGTGACTGATCTTGCCGTGCTCGACCTGCATGAGGCGATGTTCGGTGAGCTGCTCGAGTGGGCGGGCAAGCCGCGGACGGTCGATGTCGGCCCCGGTGGACGAGTCGAGGTGCCCTTCCTGCGGGTCCGTGAGGAGCTGCGAAAGCCCGCCGAGGATCACGCCGCCTGGCTGGTGGCTCTGGGTGATGACCCGTCGATCGCGCAGCTAGGCGCTGTCCTCGCTGACACGCACCATCGGTTTCAGTGGATTCATCCTTTTCAAGACACCAATGGCCGAACAGGCCGAGTGCTTGATCACTTCGTCGTGTGGTCGTCGTTCAAGCTCGCGGCGAGTGACTTCCAGCTGTCGCCCCTGCTCGTTCACTTCCCCAACGACGACGCCATCGAGGCCTACTACCAAGGCCTCGTCGAAGCTGACAACGGACGATCCGACCGGCTGCGCGAGTACTACACGGGGATCCTCGAGGTGGCGCTCCGTCCCGTCTACACGGTGCACTGGTCGGAGGGCCAGCTCTCGACGCGATGCGTGGGGATCCATGACAGCCTCGACGCAGCACGAGCAGACGCGCTTGCGCGTTCCACTTCCGATCCGATCCGGGTGTACCGGGTGATCGGGCCCACGGAGGAAGTCGTGCTCATCGCCCGCGCCGGAGCCGAGCTCGTCGACGACGATTCGCCGACCTGATCCCGCGCAAAAAAAATCTCGTCCCCCCCTTGATCGACCGATCGCCGTGATTATTTGGGAAACCGAGCTCGCGGGGCTTGGAACGGTGCGGTCGCCACGGCGCCCCCCGCTTGGCCTCACGGGCTCTAACCAACCCAAACCCAATTGAGGAGGTGTTCCATGCTGACGACGTGGGATGCCGTCTCGACGCTGGATCGCATGTTCGATGACGTCATGGGATCCGCGTTCGGTACGGCGACGAGCTCTCGAACCTTCGATCCGGCCATCGACGTGCGCGCGAACGACGCGGAGGTCGTCTTCGTGTGCGACGTGCCGGGGGTGAAGCAAGAAGACCTCGACATCACGCTGGAGAACCACGTGCTCACCATTCAAGGGGCGCGGAAGTTCGAGAGCGACGCCAAAGAGCAGGTGATGCTGGGTCGCGCGTACGGCGCCTTCCGCCGCGCCTTCACGCTCCCCGATTCGCTCGACGAAGAGGGGCTCGCCGCGCACCTCGCCGACGGCGTGCTCACGGTACGCATCCCCAAGCTACCGAAGGCGAAGCCACGCAAGATCACCATCGGTCTCGGCGGCTCGAAGCAGCTCGAGAAGTAGTCCCTTCGGCGCGGCGGTCTGCTCTCCCGGGCCGCCGCGCCGCGCCTCTCAGAAGAACTGCGCGCAGGCGTCGGGCGACGTCGCGCCAGGCTTCGGCGTCGTCGTGCACGCTGCTTGGCCCGTCGCCGCGTTGCACGCGCTCACCACCGCCGGATCTTGCGTCGCGTTGGCGCACACGTCGCGCGCGACCGCCGTCTCGCAGTACGACTCGGGGTTCGAGCAGTTCGTCCCCCCTTGCGTGGTGGAGATGCAGCACGTTTGACTGCTCTGGCTCGCGCAGCACGCGTACGCCTTCTGGCAGAGCGCGCTCGCCACGGTCTTGCAGGTGGGCACGTAGTCGGCGGGGAAGGGGGTGTTGCGACGCCAGATCGCCCCCGGCGACTCGCAGTTGTGGGCGACGTACAAGCTGCTCGCTGCGTCGTAGGCGATCGAGATGCGCGACGGATCGGCGCAGTAGGCGAACACGCTCTGCGTCGACCAGCCGCCTGCGGGGGCGCGCACCGCGACACGCACGCCGTACGTGTTCGAGTACCACGCCAGGGCCAAGCTGCCGTCGGGCGCAGCGGTCAGGCGCATCAACCCCTTCGAGTCGATCTCGGTCGTCACCATCTCGCCCTGCCACGAGCCCGAGACGTTGGTGAAGAGCGTCGGGCTTCGCCCGTTCGCTTGGTACGCGAGGTGGAGCTTGTCGTCCTTGTCGGTGACCGCGGCGATGCCGCCGTTGTACTGCCCCGAGCCCACCACGGCGTCCGCGTAGCCGCCGCCGTTCGCGGGCGTCGTGAGGTGCACCGATCCGTCTTGCGCGATCCAGGCGATCTGCGGAACGCCGCCAGAGACGGCGAGCGCGACGTCGGTCACGATTTTCCCCGAGGGCGGCGTCGCTGCGTTCTCCACGGTCCACGACGCGCCGTTGCGCTTCACCACGAGCACGCCGTTCGTGACCGACGGCGCGTACCCGCTCGCGGCGATCCACGGGGTGCCGTCGGGGGCGACCGCGAGCGCTACGTGGCTGAAGGTGCCGGTCACCGTGTCGACGATCCAGCTCGCCTCCTTGTGCGCGATCTTCACATCGCTGCCGCCGCCGCCCGAGACGATCCAGGGCGTGCCGTCGGCGGCGACGACGAAGCGCGCGTCGCCCGGGAGCGGGTTCCCCGTGGCCGTGTCTGAGGTCCACGACGCGCCGTTCCGTGTGGCGACCGAGAGATCGCCGCCTGCCATCGCGAACGCCGCGGCGAGGCCGCTCGGCGCGCGCGCGAGGGTGACGACGCTGTTCACTCCGCTCGGCGCGGTCTCGATCGCGTAACGCCACGGCGTGCCGTCGCCTTGACCCGCGTCCCCGCCGTCGTCGCCGACACCGCCGCCGCCCCCGTCGTCGCCGCCACCTCCGCCGCCGTCGCTGCCGCTCGCGCCGTCGCCCGTCGCGCCGCCGTCGTTCGCCGCGCTCGAGCCGTCGCTCCCTCCGCAACCTGCGGCGGCGTAGGCGATGGCTCCGAGACCGACCAGAGAGACCGCTAGCAAGACGCGCATGGTTCGCTCCTCGAAGGGCCCAAGAGCAGGCCACGTCCATCGATAGACGAGAAGCCGACCAAGACGAATCACAAATCCGCTCGAATACACGCGGAGGAGCTTCGTCTATCGTGGTCCCATGCGCTCTCTTGCCTACCTCGCCCTAGGCCTCCTCCCTCTCTGGATCTTCGCCTGCAGCTCGTCGAGCTCGGATTCGGCTTCGGGGGACGACGCCGGCGGGGCCGACGACGCGGCGGTCGGTGACGACGGCTCGGCGGCCGACGGGGCGAGCGCCGACTCGGGGCACAAGGACGGAGGCAGCGGCAGCGACGCCGCCAAGTCGGACGCGCCCTACGACGCCGGCTTCGACGCCATGCCTCTCGCGTGCCCGACCCCCGCGCTCCCGACGACGGCGTGCGCCAACGGCGTGAACACGACCTTCACCGCCGTCGCGACTCCGACGCTCCTCCCCGCCGGCACGAGCCCGCCGTACGACGTGCACGCGGTGGTCGACTCGGGTGGGTTCTTTCACCTCGCGTGGAACGTCTACAGCTCGACGGCGACGCCGTACATCCGCTACGCCACGAACCGCACCGGCACCTTCGTCATCGAGGACGTGGCCAAGCCGGCGGGACTCGTCAAGGACAACCTCGACTTCGCGCGCCTCGTCATCGACTCGTGCGGTCGCCCGACCATCCTCTACCGTCGCGTGCACCAGGTCGGGAGCACCAACGTCTACCAGCTCTATCTGGCGACGAAGTTCACCGGCGGGTGGTTCACCGAGGAGATCGTCGTCCCCACGTCGGCGTCCGACGCCACGCCGGTGACCGACTTCGAAGCGGTGGATCTCACCATCGACCCGCAGTTCCACCCGGTCGTCGCCAGCCGTCGCTACACCTCGGCGCCCATCGTCGTCTCCACCAAGGGGGCGACCGGCTGGACGCACGACTTCACCGGTCTCACGACGAGCGGCATCAACCTCCCGCGCGTGGTCTGGTCGAGCACGCTCGGCGCGGTGCTCGCTTATTCGCACAGCGGCGACAAGCCTTCTGTCGGCATCAAGAACGGCTCGACCTGGACCGAGACCGTGCTGACGAGCTCGACGGCGATCGACAGCTTCGGCGTCGGGGACGAGTCGGTCATCGTGGAGACGGCGGCGCCGAACGGCACCGTGCACCTCGCCTACGTCACCTACGACAACGCGGCGATGAAGCGGCTCCTCCACTACACGAGCATCGCGTCGTCCGCCGGCGGCTTCACCGCCCCCGTTTCGGTGCCGATGCCCTACTCGGGGCTCCCCATTCCGATGCGCATCTTCGCGCCGACCGGCCTCGAGCCGCGCATCACCTTCGAGCAGTTCAACGGCGCGCAGAACCAGGACTACCTCTCGACGATGAGCAGCGGGATCTTCGGCGCGGCGACGAGCATGACGGCGTCGTTCTACGAGGGGAACGGATCGACCATCGACGGCAACGGGCGCGTCCACCTCTTCGCGTCGCGCTACAACGGCACCTCGTCCTCGTACGTGAGCGACCACGCGACTCAGGGCTGCGCGCCGTAAAAGTTCGCGTCTCCACGCGACGGCAATGCGGGGGTCGACCTCCAAGGGCAGCGCGTCGGTGTGCGGGGGCTCCGTGGGGAGCGTGTCATGCAACATACTGCATGTTACGTTCATGGATATGCAGTATGTTGCATGCGCTCTCGCCATCCGCCAGACCGCTTCCGAGCCACCTTCGCCGCCGGGTCCTTTGATTCAGGACTCGGGTGAGCCGCGTTGTGCTCGCTCGGGGGGGGCCGCGCGATCCGCGCGTTCAGCGCGCGTAGTAACGCCACGCGACGAAGCACGCCGAGCCGGCGATCACCGCGAGCCACACGGGCCACCACGATCGCTCCGCGACGTACGCGACACTCTCGCGCGCGCCGACCTCGGGGAACGTGACCGCGCGCACGCGCTCCGCCTCGGCGTCGAACAAGAGCACCCCCGCAACGTCGAAGGCGACGAGGTACTCGAGGAGCTGCCGCCGCGTCGCCGGTGTCTCGAGTCGCGTCGCCACCCCGCCGGTCTTCACCTCGACGACGTAGCGCGCGCCGTCCTTCTCCACGAGGTAGTCGGCGCGCACGCCGATCTCCATCTCCACGTCGTCGACCGCGAGCGGATAGGCCCCCGCGACCTGCGCCCCGAGCACACGGAAGCCGCGAGCCTCGAGCCACGCCGCGGCGCGACGCTCGCCGTCCATCGCCCGATCGACCCGCGCGAGGATGGCACGGCGCCGCGCGCTCCGCACCGACCACGCGCGCACCGCCTGGACCACGACGACCACGAGCGCGAGGCCGAGGGCGACTACCAGCGCTTCTTTGGGGACGGCGTCGAGATCCACCGCTCCCCGTCATCGCACTGCAGGGGGCTTTGGGCCAAAGACCCGGCGCTTCGGCCAGCGCCGCCTCGCTTCAGACCTTGGCGCGTCGCACGCGAGGAAGCTCGACGCCGAACGCCGCCTCGGCCGCGCGCCCCATCGCCGCCGCGTCGCCCGTGGTCCAGACTTCCGAGGATGCACGCGCCTGCGCATGGGCGCCCAGCCCGCGCGTCACGTGGGCGAGCGTCGCCGCCGTCGGGTCGACGAAGGGACACGTGCAGTGTGCACGGAAGAGCGGCGCGAGCGCGATGTAGTGCGTGCACGCGAGGACGAGCGCGTCGAGGCGCGGCAGCGGCGCGACCACACGCGCCACCTCGGCGCGGACGCGCGGGCCGTCGAGCTCGCCGCGCTCGACCATCGCCGAGAGGGGCTGCGCGATCCGCGCGAGCACCTCGAGACCCCGCGCCCGAAGCGGCGTGGCGTAGGCGCGGGAGAGGATGGTCCTCCGCCCGCCGACGATGCCCACGCGCGATCCGGGGGCGAGGCGCACCGAGGCGAGCGTGGGTCGAATGACGCCGGTGACGCGCAGGATCCCGTTCTCGCGCGCCACGCGAGCCACCTCCGGCGCGTCGACGGCGGTGCTTGCGGCGTTGCACGCGACGACGACCTCGGTCGCCCCGTGCTCGGCGAAGAACGCGAGCACACGCGCGAGTCGCGCGACGAGCGTCGCGCGGTGCATCTTGCCGTAGGGGGTCACCCCGGTGTCGGAGAGGTAGACGACGGGCACGTCGGGGCGCGCCGCGCGGAAGCGGGCGAAGAAGTCGATCCCGCCGATCCCCCAGTCGAGGATCCCGAGGACGGTTGGCTTTGCCTCGCGCCCAGGCTTGTCCCGACTCACAAGAGCGGCTCGTGCGCTCCGTCGGCGTCGAGGATCTCGGCCGAGTCCTTCCCCACGGTCTTCACGTGGAGGAGCTGCCCGCGCGTGTTGGCGTCGCTGAAGTGGAGCCCCATGTCGACGTCGAGCTTCACGAGCGAGCCGTCCTTCGACGCCAGGATCTTCCCGTGCTCCCCGAAGGCGCCGGGATCGTGGCCGAAGACGATGTGCTCGACGCCGAGCGCGTCGGCGTACTTCCGCCCTGTGTCGTCCTTGTCGGGGTCTCCGTACCAGCTTTGATCCTCGAGGATCGAGCCGCTCCCGGTGACGTCGTCGTCGCCCCAGCCGTGCTTGTCGAGGCCCCCCTCGAGCTTGTCCTCGAGATCGTGCAGCGAGTCGCCGTGGGTGTTGCCGCCGTGGGCGAAGAACCACTTCTTGATGCGCACGGCGAAGGGCAAGTCGCGAAGCCACGCGCCGCGCCCCGCGTCGTCGTGCGCCGCGGCGACGTCCTTGGGATCGATCCCTTGGGCGTCGAGCTCACGATCGATCCCGGTCGCGTCGAGCCCTTCGCGCGTCGCTTTGTCGTTCTTCGGATCGTCCAAGAACTCGGCTTCGTGGTTGCCGAGGGTGACGACGACGCGGCCGCCGTGCATCGGTGCTTGCTTCTCGAGCGAGCGGAGGAGATCGATGACGCCGAGCGACTCGGGCCCCTTGTCGATCAAATCGCCGGCGACGACGAGGATGGCGGTGCCGCCGGTCCACTCCGCCTTGTTCGCTTCGCGCGGATCGGCGGAGAAGCTCGTCACGAGGTGATTGGCTTGAAGGAGCGCGCCGAGCGTGGCGTAGCCGCCGTGCGGATCGCTGAGGGCGTAGATCTCGTCGGCGTCGTCGATGTCGACCACCGCCGGATGCGACGCGAAGCTTCGACCGACGCGCGAAGAGACCGCGCCGCTCGTGGTGTCGTCGGCCGCGGGGGTGCCGGCGCAGCCGCTCGCGATCGCGCCGACCGCGCCGAAGAGGAGCAGCGCGCGGGCCGAGCGAGCGACGCGGACAGGCGCGCGGCGGTGGTCGCGTGAGAAGGGGAGCGCGAGAGGCACGGGGAGGGTAACGATCCGACTGCAGGGGGCGTGCCCGCGTCGCCGCCCCAAGGCATGAGGGTAAATGTGCGATAAATCGACGCGCGCCCCTCGGGACGGCGCGTTTCCAGCGGGATCCTGGGGTGCGGCCGATCCGCCCGAGCAGCCCCGGGACCTCAGGGGAACGACTCGGCGAAGAGGCGCGCCTCGCGCATCGGTCCGCTGTCGAAGCCGAGGACGCGCGCGCCGAAGCCGAGGTTCAAGGTCGTCATCTCCCCGCGCGGGAAGCGACTCCCGAGGTACCAGACGTACTCGTGCTCGGCGCGCATCGGGTTGTAGCGGAGCATCGTCTGCCATCGCGGATCCTGCACCATGCGAGCGAGCGCGCGACGGTAGCCTTTGTTGTGCGCGCGGCCGACGAGCTCGCGCGTCTTGTCCTTGGCGAAGCGCGCCGCCTCGCGGAGGGCGAGCGGCGCCGCGACCATGTCGACGACGAGGAGCCGCCCTTCGTCGGTGAGCACGCGGCGGATCTCGCCCAAGATCGGATCCCAATCGAGGTAGCGAAACGACAAGCACGAGACGACGACGTCGAAGCTCGCGTCGGGGAAGGGGAGACGCGGGCCGTCGATCGCCTCGAAGCGCAACTGCGGGGTCTTCCTTCGCCGCGCGTGGGCGAGGAGCTCGGGCGAGACGTCGACGCCGCTCCCCGACGCGATGCGCGGGGCGAGGGCGCGAAGGAGCGCGCCGTTGCCGCAGCCGACGTCGAGCACGCGCGCCCCCGCGGGGATCCGCGCCTCGAGGTAGCGCCACTCGTCTTTCCGCACGCGAATGTCGTCGAAGACCTCGTCGTAGAGCGCGGCCACGCCGTCGTAGCTCGCCGAGCCGAGGACCGGCTCGGGCTCGTAGCGCTTCATCGCTTCGGGGCGCGTGAGGCCCACGTACTTCGCCAAGGAGCCGACGAGGCCGTGCGACTTTTTCCCCGCGCAGCCGAAGACGTAGAGCGGATCCTCGGGCGAGGGGCGGAGCTCGTGCCGGAAGGCTCCGGGAGCGCGCGAGAAGGTCGTGTAGAGGTGGTAGCCGTGCGCCGGCACCCCTTGCGTGCGCGCGAAGAAGGGCGCGAACCAGCGCGCCGAGCGGCAGGTGTGAAAGTACGCCGCGCCCTCTTCGGCCCACGCGAGCCGGAGCGTGCGCCACTCGTGCGGGCTCAATTGCTCGGGCCACTTCGTGGTGCCGAACATCGGCCCGTACATCCCGCCGTGGCCGACGAAGTGGAGCTCGGCGAGGCGCCTTCCGTTCGCCGTGGCGCGGTCGAGGAGCTCGAGGAACGCCCCCTTCGACTCGGTCGCCTGGGCCACGATCTCGTGCCGAGGGTTGGCGCGGGCCTTCTCGTGGGCGAGCGTGCGGGCGACGCGAGCGAAGCCTTCGCCCCCCTCGCGGTAGCGGGTGGTGTGGGCGACGACGATCACGCGCTGCACGCGAGGTCCTCCGAGCGAAGGATGCAGGATGCATCGTGTGGCCACCACGCCCCCGAGCCTTCGCGGAGCGTCAGCACGCAGCCACGCCGCTCGTCGTAGACCCGCATCCCCCGGGCTCCCCCCGCGTAGAGGTGAATGCTGCGGGCGTCGTCGGAGAGCGCGGTCATCGCGTGCACGTCCTTCGCCCCCACGACGAGCAGGTGCGGCGCCTCCAAGGTGCGCACGTCCACGAGCGTGAGGCCGCGCGGCGTGCGGAGAAAGCGCTGCTCTTCGAAGCGCCCGGCCGCGAGGACGACGATCCCGCGCGCGCCGCCGTGATCGTGCGGCAAGGTGCGCCCCGAAGCGCGCCACCGGGCGAGGAGCACCTCGCCCCTACGGGCTTCGTAGACGACGCGCCGCGCGTAGGGATCGCGCGTGGGGCGCGCGACGCCTTCGAAGATGCGATCCAGCCAAGGGGAGGGGAGCATGCGCTTTGTCCCGTTAACGCATCTCGCGCGTGGCGTCTTCCGGCGCCGCGCGTGCCGTCCGATCCTTTTCGGCTATTGGAACTTGAAGGCGCGGTACGAGGCGTAGCCGAGCTGCCAGGTCAGCTCGAACGACTTCTGCTTCGTCGTCGCGTCGATCTCGGTGACCCCGGCCGTGTCGTCGGAGTGAAGGACGCCCCACCCGATGAAGTAGCTGTTGTCGATCTTCTGCACCGAGCCCATGGCGACGCTGTAGTGCGTGTCGACGGGCATCGCCGCGAGCACGGTGGCCGCGTGTCCGGTCGGGTCGATCTGGTACTCGCGGATCTTCGTGGTCGAGGTCGCCGAGCCGTTGTCGAACATGAGCAGGTGGTTCTGGCCGAGGAACGACGCGTCGTGCTGGTGCGAGCTCTTGTCCGCCGCTGCCAAGCCGAACTGATCGCTCTTCCCGCCGAGCTTCCACACCACCGCCGCCGTCTTTCGGTCGAGCTCGAGGAGCTCGTCGGCGTAGCGGAGCGAGACGACCAGGTTCTGGTTCGAAGGATCGATGGCGATGGAGTTCAGGTGCACGTAGTCGACCGACGGCCCCGAGCCGTTCAAGGTCATCTCCGTGTCGGTGTAGAGCTCCGGCAGGTCTTTGCTGTCCCAATCGAAGACCACCTGACCGCCTTGCACCTCTTGCACGACGGCGGTGACGAGCGGCTGCGAGGCCACGCTCGGGACGTTGGTCACGGTCTCTTCGAGGTACGACTCGAGGATGTAGTGGTCGTCGTCCAAGAGGAGGAAGTCGTGCACGTCGGCGCCGAACGCCGGGTGCTTCGCCGTGGCGAGGAGCTCGTAGGTCTTCAGCTGGGTGAACTTGTCGTCCATGACGACGACGGTGCACGGGTTCGTCGTGCTGCTGATCCCTGGATCGCCCTTCTCGACGATGTACGTGTAGCGCACCGTGCCGTTCGCGAGCTTCTGCGGCTTGAAGTCGAACGCGTAGGCAGGGACCTTCTTGTAGTACTTGAGCACGCCGCTCGCATCGACGATGTAGAGGTAGCTCGGCGTCGGCGCGTTCGGATCGCGGTTGGGGAGCGTCGCCACCGTCGCGGGGATGGGCGTGAGGTAGATGAGCCCCGGTTTGGGGGAGGCGACGCTCGACGTCGTGTACGTCGGGCGGTCCTTGGGGTTCGTGTGGATCTTGTAGGTGACCGGGTTCCCCTGCGCGTCCTTGGCCTCGACGGCGATGACCGTCGCGTCGTCGAGCGCGGTGAGCGTCGTCTGGTACGGCGTGCCCGCGGTGACGTGGGTGCCGGCGATCGTGGCGTCCGCGCCGGCGACGGTGATCGACGTGGGGACGAGGGTCGTGAGCGACGTCACCTCGTAGTCGGTGACTGTCGGAGAGAACGCCGGGACCAAGTCGCCGTTGGCGATCGTGATGCCGGTCACCACCGAAGCGGTGCTCCCGTCGGTTCCGCCGTCGCTTGCCGGTGGCGCTGTCGACGACGAGGACGAGCAGGCGAAGCCCCCCACGGCGAACGACGAGGCCACGAACGTCGAGACGACGAGCGCGATACGATTCATCGAAATCCTCCCCAAGCTTGGACGTTAACGAAGCGATCCTTGAGTCGTTCGGCTCGCGGCGCGAGCCCCTCCGTGACGATCAGCCGCCGCCGTCGCCGGCGTCGGAGGCGCCGTTGAGATCGTCGGCGCTGTGGCCGAAGACCACGCCGCACAGGTCGTAGCGCGGGTCGGCGGCGAAGTCGTTCATGCGCAGAAAGTGCGATTTTTCCAGCGCCGGCGTCGAGTCCATCAAGTGGTCGACGAGCGAGGACGGGAGCTGGCTCGAGTGTTTGCTTGCCCCCAAGGGGACGTAGATCCAGAGCTGCTTGGCGAGCTTCGGCGCCCACGGGCTCTCGTCGACGACGATGTCGTTCGTGTCGCCGGGGACGGCGGAGGTGTTCCCCCACTTCCCGTTGCTGTCGATGGTGCCGATGCTCTCTTCGGCGTAGATGGGGATCGAGAGGCCCGCCTTCTTCACCGCCATCATCACGAGCCACGCCGTGGCGCGGTGATCGGGGTGACAGGTCGTGCCGTGCCGCGGATCCTGATCGAGGATGACGTCGGGATCGGCGTTCTTGATCTCGGTGGCGAACTTGTCGATGAGGCCATCGACGCCGCCGCCGACTACCGCCGCCCAGTTCTGTATGACCACGCGCGGATCGCGGAAGCTCTCGAAGCCGTTCGACCCGTCGGGGAGCTTGAGGTTCACCACCTTGGTCGGTTTCCCGCCGTAGAAGTCGGCGGCGGCCTGCATCTCACCGTCGCGGATCCCGGCGATGTCGGGGAGCGCGCCGTCGGCCTCGACGGTCCCGCACCCCTGGGGACGATTGCACAGCGAGGTCGCCTCACCCCGCGTGGCGAGGAGGAAGGTGAGATCGACCCCGCGCTCGGCGCCGAGCTCCCCCAGCACCGCGCCGGTCAGGTACTCGTCGTCGGGGTGGGGCGCGATCCACATCACGCGCTTCTTCGGCCCCACGAGCGAATCGACGAATGCCTCGGAGCGAAGCGCGTCGGCGCCGGCGTCGGACGTCGTGGAGGTGTCGGTGGTCGACGCGTCGTTGAGCCCCGCATCGCCTCCCGGGGTGGCGCTCTCCGAGCTCGAGCAGCGAACGAGAAGCGGAACGACGGTGGCAAGGGTAAGAAGATGCCAGCGAGCCATGGGGGAAGCGTATCCGAGGCCGCACCCCGAGATGCACGGCGACCGCCACGAAAGGCTGGCTTTTCTCGCACATGTCGTTGGTTGTGCTGGAGTACGCTCACGAAGCGTTCACGGTGCGCCAGGGCCCGCGCGCGCCGAGCAGCGAAGCATGCGTCCCCTCTCTCGAACCGCCTCGTGGTCACTCGGCCTGCCGGCGCTCGCCGCCGCATCGGCTCTCGCGTTCTTCGCGCACGGCTGCGTGATCACGAGCGACACCGGGCTCGCTCCGTCCTCGCCCGCCGCGTCGTGCATCGCGCGCGCGGACGTGGTCGACGCCGGCAGCAGTCGCCCGCGCTTTTGCGACCTGCCGGGCAACGACGTCCCCGGCCTCGTGGTCCCCGAGGGGTTCTGCTCGCGCGAGTACACGACGACGCCGCTCCACGAGGCGCGCGTCCTCGCCTTCGCCCCCAACGGGGATCTCTTCGTCTCGGCGCCGCGCATGCTCACGTCCGGGGACGTGTCCGGCGGGCCGGGGGGGATCTTCGTCCTCGCCGACGACGACCACGACGGCCGCGCCGACAGCGCCACCGCCTTCGACCCCGGCAGCTCGAACGGCGCCGACGCCGGCCCCGACGTCCAATGCGCCGAGCTCGAGAAGGATCCGGCGAACCTCGACTGCGTGCACGGGCTCTTGTTCCAGAGCGGGTACTTGTACTTTACAAGAAGCGACGAGATCCGCCGCGTGGCCTACGCGCCGGGAGATCGCGCGGTGCGCGGCGCGAGCGAGGTCGTGGCCAAGCTCGGCGGCGCCGGGCACACGGAGGTCCGCTGGACGCACACCCTCGCGCCGCGACCGGGGGGCGGGATGCTGGTCTCGCGCGGGCGGAGCGACGCCTTCACCTGCGACGACCAAGACATGACGCTCGGGGCGATCTTCGCCGTGCCCACCGAGAGCGGCGGCGCTCTCCCCCTCGTCCCCGAGCTCGTCGCCGACGGGCTCAGAAACCCCATGTTCGTGCGCTGCTCCCCGGGCTGCGGCGGCTGTTACGCCAGCGAGCTCTCGGGGGACAACTGGGGCGGCATCGGCGGACACGAGAAGCTCATCTCGATCGAGGCGGGCGGGCACTGGGGCTTTCCGTGCTGCGTGGCGCACGACAAGCCGGTGCCCGGCGTCGATCCGGCGAAGTGCGCCGGCGTGAGCGTGGAGCTCGCGTCGGTGGAGCTCCACGACACCCCGTTCGGTCTCGACTTCGAGCGAGGCACGTTCCCCGCGCCGTACACGCACGGTGTGTTCGTCGCGCTCCACGGCGCGGCGGCGTCGTGGAAGGGGACGGCGCTCGAGTGGATCCCGACGGACGCGACGACCGAGAAGCCCGCGGGCTCGCTCGCCCCCTTCGCCACCGGTTGGGGCATGGGCGGGCCGCTCGTGGGGCGCGCGACCGATGTGGTTTTTGCGCCCGACGGTCGCCTCTTCGTGAGCGACGACGCCGGCGGTCACATCGTGTGGATCGCGCCGCGCACGCTCGCGATGCCTTAGGTCCTTCGGCAGCCCTACTTGCTGTCGTCGCAGGCGCTTCGCGCGTGGGCCTGTGTGGCGGCGATGGTCGCCACCCGCGCCGGATCGTCGACGGGGCTCGAGCACGCCGAGCGCGTGCACACGTAGAGCGTGGGGTGCCCGCGATCGGGGTAGTGGCCGGGCCCCTCGAAGTGGACGACCTTGCGCGGCTCGTCCACCGCGAGCGCCGCTTGGTAGAGGGCACGCGCCCGCGGATCCTCGGCGTCGCCGACGACGCTCATCTCCACCGGGCCGAGCGCGAGCTCCTCGGCCGCGAGCGCGAAGAGCGCGCCCCCCGCGTCGCCGCCGGTCGCGCGGAGCGTGCGCGCGGCCGCGGCGTCGAGCTCGGCGTCGCGCGTGACGACGGCGAGCCGATGAAGCGCGCGGGCCGCGAGGAGGTTCTCTTCACGCGGCTTGTCGGGCTTGGGCCCCGCGCCTTCGGGGCGAGCGAAGAAGCCACCTACTGCGCGATCTTCGAGGCGGTCGCGCATGGCGCGGGCGAGGCTCTTCGCCGGGCCGAGCCAGCGCGCTTCGCCGGTTGCTTCGTAGAGCGCGAGGAGCCCGCCGAGGAGGTGCACCTGGGCGAGGAGGTACGGCGTCTCTTCGGGGGCGAAGGCGCGCTTCCGTGCGTCGCTCGCGAGCGCGCGCGAGGGGGCGGCCTGGAGCGCCCACCCTTCGCTGCGGACGCGGCTCGCGAGGATCGTCGTGGCGGCCTTCTCCGCTCGCGCGCGGGCGTTTGCGTCGCCGGTGGCGGCGTAGAGGCGGGCGTAGGCGCCGATCATCTTGCCGTTCTGATCGGTGTAGACTGCATGGTCTACGGGGGGGACTCCGTACTTTCGCCGCGCCTCGTCGGGGAGCTCGTAGTAGGCCATCGGGCTCATCCCCTCGGGGAGATCGGGCGCGAGATCCTGCTGCGTGGAGTAGAACGTCCCGTCGGGATCGAGGAGGAACGCGGCCACGTAGCGATCGATCTCGCCGGCGAGGGCGCGGAAGCGATCGTCGCGGGTCGCTGCGTACGCCGCGGTGAACGCCGACAGCGCGTCGGCTTCTTGGACGAGGCGCTTCTCCACGATGGGCGCGGTGAAGTCCTCGTGGCGCGCGGCGACGAAGGTGCCGCCCCATACGCGGTCGATCATGTTCGCGTAGGCCGAGGCGGTGCGCACCGCGTGGGCGCCGAGCTGGGCCTTCGACTCGACGTGACCGCGAAGGAGCGCCTCTTCGACCGCGGCCGCCTGCACGAACTTCGGCGGGCCCTTCCCCCAGCCACCGTGGGCGGCGTCGGTGGAGGCGTCGAGATCGGTCGTGGCCTTCAGGCACGCGGCGGCGAGATCCTTCGGCGCGGGGCTCGCGGTGGCGGCGCGCGCCTCGTTCGACGGACGCAAGGTGCCGTTCGCTTTTCGCCTTACGAGGTCGTCGAGGATGGGGACGAAGCCGCGCGGGCGCTCGTTGCCGCGGAGGGCGAGCACCTGCTCCCCGTCGGCGGTGAGAAAGATCGTCGCCGGCCAGCCCCACGGCTCGAAGCGCGCGCCGAGATCGGGCTCGACGTCGGCGTCGACGCTGACGGCGACGAAGTGCTCGTCGATGCGGCGGAGGACCTCGGCGTCGCGGTAGGTGTCCTCGTACATCCAGCGGCAGGCCGTGCACCCTTCGATGCCGGCGTCGACGAGGACGAGCTTCTTCTCGCGGCGCGCCTGGGCGAACGCCTCCGGCCCGAACTTGTGCCAGGTGATGGCGTGCGGCTCTTGCCCCGACGCGGCACCGCCCGACCTCGTGACGGCCGCAGCGCGGGGGGCCGGCGCGCCTCCGCAGGACGCGCTGGCCGCGACGAACGCGACGAGCGCGAGGAGGGTCGATCGCGAAAAAGTGGGGGAGAGTCTGCGCGTCACGGAGCCTCTTCTTGATAGAGTAGTCCCGTTCGAGCGATCATCGTACGCAGAGTCGCGGGCGCACCTCGGGGCGGGCGCGGGCGTGCGAAGACGCAAGAGGCGAAGAGGGGACTGCCAGGATGAGAAGGCTAGGAGGCGCGCGCGGAGCCCTCGCGGTGCTCGCGTTGCTCACGGTGACGACGAGCTCGTGCACGGCGATCGTGAAGCTCGACGATCACGGCGACGTGACGAACCGCTGCATCACCGACCTCGACTGCTCGAGCAAGAACGCCGGCTCGGCCTGCGGCCCGAACCACACCTGCGTCGCCATCGACGGCTACTGCGCGACGAACAAGCAGTGCATCGAGCGCGCCGGCTCGGAGACGTACTTCTGCCAGAAGGGGGCGACCCCGGCGGAGAACAAGTGCAAGGCGCTGCTCGGCGGGCCGTGCACCGGCCTCATGGCCGAGCCGGGCGACGTCGCCAACGACGACATGATCGTCCTCGGGCTCCCGTGGATGACGTGGACCCCGGTGCTCCACAGCGGCGAAGACGGCGTGAACCTCGCGCGCAAAGACTTCCACACCGCGCTCGGTGGGCTGCCGGCCATCCCCGGACACACGACGCCGCGGCCCATCGTGGTCGTCGTGTGCGAGATCCCGCTCTCTTCGGGAGAGGACGCGGCGCTCCACGCGGCGATCGATCACCTCGTCGACATCAAGGTGCCGGCGACCATCGGGCCGCTCATCCCCGACTGGATCGACTACGCCGTCACCAAGGGGGCGGTGAACAAGATGGCCGTCCTCACGACCGACTCCGCCGCGGGGCAATTCCAAGGCGACACCAAAGGGCGGCTCCTCACGAACGGCAACCCCGACAACACGATGGCCCGCCCGCTCATCGTCGCCGAGCACGAGAAGATCCTCCGGAGCTTGGGGAAGACCGACGACGTGAAGGTCGCGCTCATGACGACGGGGCTCGCCGCCGACAGCAGCTACGGCGACTATTTTTACCAACACCTCACGTTCAACGGGAAATCGGCCCTCGACAACGGCCCCAACTACCGCGAGTTCGACTACGGCGACGTGAACGGGCCCGGCTCGCCGCAGCTCGCCAGCGCCGTGGCCGATCTCGTCGCGTGGAAGCCGGACATCGTCGCGCTGAACGGCTGGGGGAACGAGTACGCCATCGACGCGATCGAGACGGCGGGGCTCCACCCGCGCTACGCCGTGTCGCCGGGCGAGTCGACCGTGTCGCTCGCGACCTTCTTGGACGGGCAGCCCGACGGCGTGAAGCGCATCCTCGGCGAGCGGCCGGGGCGCCCGACGACCGACCATCGCTTGGCGGCGTTCATCAACCGCTTCGCCGCGACCTTCCCCGAAGACCAAGGGCAGTACGGCCTCGGCGTGCAGAACTACGACCTCTTCTATTACATCGCCTACGGCATGGCCTCGCTCCCCGCGGACAAGCCCATCGTGGGGGAGGACATCGGCAACGCGATCCTCCACCGCTTCGTCCCCGGTGCTGCGGCAGCTTCGTGCACGCCGGCGTCGATCATCTCCACGGTGCAGAAGCTCCAGACCGGCGCCAACGTGGACATGGACGGGACGGGGACCATCGGCGACTTCGACTCCACCGGGAACCTCCTCTATTCGGAGATGACGATCTGGTGCTTCGACCCCGACACCAAGCTCGACAACCGCACGAAGGACTCGGGGCTCACCTTCCGGACCGACAAGAGCGAGCTCCAGGGCTCTCTCACCTGCTTTTGAGCGGGGAGTTTCAGCGGGGAGGATGACGCGTCAGGGCGGGGGTCATGGAGCTCTCGTGGGCTGCCCGATCTTCTTGATCCGCGATCCGGCTTCCCGCATGATCGCTAGATTGAGCTCGATACCGGCCGAGAACTCGGTGCGAGCCAAGAAGGGGTCGAAGCTTCGATGACGACGCGGTATGGCGCGAGCGGGCTCTTGGGGATGCTCGCGTTTCTCTTGGCGACGACGAGCTCGTGCACGGCCATCGTGAAGCTCGACAGTCACGGCGATGTGACGAATCGGTGCGTGGTCGATCTCGACTGCTCGAGCAAAAATCCTGGCTCGGCCTGCGGTCCGAACCACACCTGCGTGCCGATCGACGGCTTCTGCGCGACCAACAAGGAGTGCATCGAGCGCGCCGGCGCCGAGACGTACTTCTGCCAGAAGGGGGCGACCCCCGCCGAGAACAAGTGCAAGGCGCTCCTCACCGAGGCGTGCCCGGTGCTCCTCGCCGAGCCCGGGGACGTGGCCAACGACGACATGATCATCGTCGGCACGCCGTGGATGACGTGGACCCCCGTGCTCCACGGCGGACAAGACGGCGTGAACCTCGCGCGGAAAGACTTCCACACCGCGCTCGGCGGCCTCCCGGCGATCCCCGGGCACAAGGATCCGCGCCCCATCGTCGTCGTCGGCTGCGACATTCCGCTGACGCACCAAGATCAGATCAACGACGCCGTCGCGCACCTCGTCGACATCGGCGTGCCGGCGATGATCGGCCCGCTCCGCGGCGATTGGATCAACGTCGCCTTCACCCAAGGGACACCCAAGGGGATCGCCATCTTCACGACCGACGCCGGGTCGGAGGGCTACCAAGGCGACACGCGCGGCCGCCTCATCATGAACGGCGGCCCGGGCAACACCGCCGCGCGCGCGCTCATCGCCCAGCAAGAGGAGACGATCTTGAGGAGCCGCGGAAAGACGGGCGACGTGAAGGTGGCGATGGTCACCACCGGCCTCGCCGCCGAGCAGGGGACCGCGGACTACCTCCACGATCACATCACCTTCAACGGAAAGTCGGCGGCGGACAACGGCTCGCTCTACCGCGAGTTCGACTACGGCGACACCACGGTCGACGGCCCGGCCTCGGCGCAGCTCGCCAGCGCGGTGGCCGATCTCGTCGCCTTCAACCCCGACATCGTGATGCTCGACGGTCCGGGCGCCGAGTACGCCATCAACCAGATCGACGTGAGCATCCACCCGTTTTATGCGGTGTCGGCGCTCGTCTCGACGATCTCGCTCGCGACCTTCCTCGACGGCCAGCCCGACGGCATCAAGCGCCTCTTGGGTGAGCGCCCGGGTCGACCGATGACCGACCATCGTCTCGCCACGTTCATCAACCGCTTCAACGCCACCTTCCCCGAAGACCAGGGGCAGTACGGCCTGGGCGCGCAGAACTACGACCTCTTCTATTACATGGCCTACGCCATGTCCTCGCTCCCGCCGGACAAGCCGCTCACCGGGCAGGACATCGGCAACGCCGTCTTGAAGCATTTCAAGCAAGGGGCCGCGGCCGCGTCGACGACGCCGGCGTCGATCATCTCCACGGTGCAGAAGCTCCAGACCGGAGCGGACGTGGACATGGACGGAACCGGCACCGTCGGTGATTTTCTTCCCAACGGCGACCTCGTCTACACCGAGATGACCGTGTGGTGCTTCGACCCCAACACGAAGGCCGATTACCGCACGATGGACTCGGGGCTGACCTACCGCACCGACAAGGACGGGCTCGTCGGCAACCTGACCTGCTTCTGACGCGCTGCCGTCGCGCCCTTCACGGGGGTGCCCCCGCGCGTGCGCTGCCGGCAAATCGCCCGCGGAAAGAGCCGTTCGCCGCAGCCCGTTCTTGATCCGGGATCGTCGTTCACGCATCATCGGGAGGCTAGGGATCCGGTGCCCCGATCGGCACCCCCAAGGAGCCTTCCCGAATGACGATGCGACGTGGCGCACAAGGCGCCCTCGGAGTGCTTTCGCTTTTCTTGATCTCGACAAGCTCCTGCACCGCCTTGGTGAAGCTCGACGAGCACGGCGACGTGGCCAACCGCTGCATCGTGGACACCGACTGCTCGAGCATCAACGCCGGCTCGGCGTGCGGCCCGAACCACACCTGCGTCCCCATCGACGGGTATTGCGCCACGAACAAGGAGTGCGTCCAGCGCGCCGGCGCCGAGACGTACTTCTGCCAGAAGGGGGCCACGCCGGCCGAGAACAAGTGCAAGGCGCTGCTCACGGCGACGTGCCCGACCCTCCTCGCCGAGGCGGGGGACATCCTGAACGACGACGTGATCATCCTCGGCTCTCCGTGGGTCCCGAGCTGGACCCCGGTGCTCCACGGCGGGCAGGACGGCATCAACCTGGCGCGGAAGGACTTCCACAGCGCGCTCGGAGGCTTGCCGCCCATCCCCGGGCACAAGGATCCTCGGCCGATCGTGGTCGTCGCCTGCGACATCCCGCTCGCGCACCAGGAGCAGATCGACGACGCGATCGATCACCTCGTCGACATCGGCGTGCCGGCGATGATCGGGCCGATTCGTGGCGACTGGATCAACAAAGCCATCACCAAGGGGACGCCGAAGAAGATCGCGGTGCTGACGACCGACTCTGGGTCTTCGGGCTACCAAGGCGACACGCACGGCCGCTTGTTCACCAACGGCGTCCCGCCGGGGAGCTCGACCACGCGCGCGCTCATCGCCCAAGAGTTCGAGAAGAGGCTCCGCGCCGCCGGCAAGACCGACGACGTGAAGATCGCGATGATGACGACCGGCCTCGCCGCCGATCAGGGGGTCGCCGACTATCTCTTTCAGCACCTCACGTTCAACGGCAAGTCGGCGGCGGACAACGGCCCGCTCTACAAAGAGTTCGACTACGGCGACACGACCAAAGACGGTCCGGGGTCGGCGCAGCTCGCCGGCGCCGTGGCGGATCTCATCACCTTCAAGCCCGACATCGTCATCTTGCAGGGGGCGGGGACCGAGTACGCCATCGACTCGATCGAGGGGGCGAACTACCACCCGCGCTACGCGGTCGCCGCCACGGCCTCGACGGGCTCGCTCGCGTCGTTTCTCGACACGCAGCCCGAAGGCATCACGCGTCTCCTCGGCGAGCGGCCCGGGCGTCCTTCCACCGACCACCGCCTGGCGACGTTCATCAACCGCTTCAACGCGACCTTCCCCGAAGACCAAGGGCAGTACGGCGTCGGCGCGCAGAACTACGACCTCTTCTATTACATCGCCTACGGCATCGCGGCGTTGCCGCCGGACAAGCCCATCGTCGGCATCGACATCGGGAACGCCATCCTCGCCCACTTCGTGCAGGGCCAAGCGGCGGCCTCGACCACACCCGCCTCCATCATCTCCACCGTCCAGAAGCTCCAGACCGGGGCGAACGTCGACATGGACGGCACAGGAACGATCGGGGATTTCAAAGCCGACGGCACGCTCGTCTACGCCGAGCTCACGGTCTGGTGCTTCGACCCCAACGTCAACGCCGACAATCGGACGAAGGACTCGGGGCTCACGTACCGCACCGACGATCAGACCAAGCTCCAAGGCACGCTGACCTGTTTTTGACGCGCCACTTCGGCGGAGGTCCGTGCGATTCTAGAAGCCAACGGGGCGTGCGCCCGGTGGGGTCGGGAGACGCGAGGATCCGTGCGGAAGGGGAACGAGGGATGAGGACGGTCGGTCGAGCGCTGCTCGGTGCGCTCTCGCTTTTCTTGGTGTCGACGAGCTCTTGCACCGCGATCGTGAAGCTCGACGATCACGGCGACGTGACGAACCGCTGCATCACCGACCTCGATTGCTCGAGCATCAACGCGGGCTCGGCCTGCGGCCCGAATCACACCTGCGTGCCGATCGACGGGTTCTGCGCGACGAACAAGCAGTGCATCGACCGCGCCGGAGCCGAGACCTACTTCTGCAAGAAGGGGGCGACGCCGGCGGAGAACAAGTGCCAGGGGCTCCTTACGCCGGTCTGCAGCACGCTCCTCGCCGAGGCGGGCGACCTCGCCAACGACGACGTCATCATTCTCGGTTCGCCGTGGATGACATGGACCCCGGTGCTCCACGGCGGGCAAGACGGCATCAACCTGGCGCGCAAGGACTTCCACAGCGCGCTCGGAGGCTTGCCGGCGATCCCAGGGCACAAGAACCCTCGCCCCATCGTCGTGCTCGCGTGCAACGTGCCGCTCACCGACCAAACGAAGATCCACGACGCCGTCGACCAGCTCGTCGAAGTGGGTGTGCCGGCGATGATCGGACCCATCAACGGGAGCTGGATCAACTACGCCCTGACGAAGGGGGCGCCGCACCAGATCGCCGTCTTCACGACCGACACGACCGCCCCCGGCTTCCAAGGGGACACGCACGGCCTGCTCCTCACCAACGGCTCGCCGAGCACGTCGAACGTGCGCGCCCTCATCGTCTCCGAGTGGGAGACGGTGCTGCGCGCCGCGGGCAAGGTCGGCGACGTGAAGGTCGCGATGATGACGACCGGCCTCGCGACCGACAGCGGCTCGGCGGAGTTCATCTACAACGGCCTCAACTTCAACGGGAAGTCGGCGGCCGACAACGGGAAGAACTACAAGGAGTTCGACTACGGCGACACGACCGTCGACGGTCCGGCTTCCGCCCAGCTCGCCAGCGCCGTCGCCGATCTCGTGGCCTTCGCGCCCGACATCGTCATCGTCCAAGGCTTCGGCGCCGAGTTCGCGATCAACTCGATCGAGGGGGCGGGCTTGCACCCGAAGTACGCCGCGCCGGCGATCGCGTCGACCGGATCGCTCGCGAGCTTCCTCGACACGCAGCCGGACGGCACGAAGCGCCTCCTCGGCGAGCGCACGGGGCGGCCGAGCTCGTCGCACTCGCTCGCGACGTTCATCAATCGGTTCAACGCGACCTTCCCCGAAGACCAGGGGCAGTACGGCTTGGGCGCGCAGAACTACGACCTCTTCTATTACATCGCCTACGGCATCGCCTCGCTCCCCGCCGACAAGCCCTTCACCGGGCAAGACATCGGCAATGCGGTGCTGGCGAGGTTCCAGCAAGGGGCGGCCGCCGCGTCGACGACGCCGGCGTCCATCATCGGCACGGTGCAGAAGCTCCAGGCCGGTGGGACCGTCGACATGGACGGCACCGGCACCATCGGCGACTTTCAGCCGAGCGGCGGCCTCGTGTACGCGGAGATGACCGTGTGGTGCTTCGATGCCGATCCGAAGGTCGACAACCGGACGAAGGACTCGGGGCTCACGTACCGCACCGATCAGCCGACGAAGCTGCAGGGCTCGCTGACCTGCTTCTGAGGCTCGTCGAGGGGCGGAGCTGTGACGGAGCGGGCGTGACCGAACGAGCGTGACGGAACGCGACGCGTTCGGCGTCGCGTTCCTTGGGGTTCGATCAGAACGTGCCGCTGAGCGCGACACCGCGCGTCGTCAGGCCGATGTCCGGCACGACGCGCAAGGTGGCGTGCGTGTTGGCAGGCGGCGGAGGGCCGTCCTTTTCCTTCTTCGCCGGCTTGGCGGTGAGGATCAAGTACGCGCCGACGCCGACGCCCACGACGCCGACGCCGAGGCCGACGGCGCTCACCGTGCTGAAGGTCTTGGCGGTGCTTCGCGTGTCTTGTGCGTCGCTGACCTGGCCCGGCGTGCAGAGCGCGCCGTTGGTGGTCGGAGGATCGCCGGTGCACGAGTTGTTGTTCTCGTGCGCCTTGTTCAAATAGAGCAGGCCGAAGATCGTGCCGGTGGCGAGACCGGCCACGCCCACGCCGCCGACGATGTAGCCGAGCATGCGGCGACCCGAGCCGTCGTCGGGCTTCTCGGTCGGCGCCATGATGATGGTCGTCGGCGGCGCCGGGGGCGCGTCGATGAGCCCTTCGACCGTGACCTCTTGCGAGGCGGGGCCTTCGGGGACCTCGAAGGTCATCTTCTTCGGGAGCTTGCCGGGCGCGACCGCCTCGAGCGCGTGGTGTCCGGGGTCGAGGGGGAGCGAGGTGACGAGGCTGCCGTCGCCGACCGAGCGACCGTCGAGCTTGATCGTCTCCTGGGGCGCAGGGTTCGTGATGGCGAACTTCACGAGCGAGAGCTTCGGCTCGAGCGCCGCCGCGTGCTCCTTGGCGAACTGCGCGCGCTCCTGCTGTCCTTTGCGCGTGGCGTCGATGGCCGCTTGGCTGAAGGCGCCCCACGCGCTCGCGGTCTTGTTCGACGCCTCGTAGCAGAGGCCGAGGTTGAGCAAGGTACCCGGCTGCTGATCGAGCCGCGCGCTCTCGGCGAACATCGGGCAGGCCCGGGCGTACTGCTGCTGGTTCATCAGCTCCTTCGCGTCGCGGAACAAGCGCTCGGCGGCGGCGAGATCTTCGGAGGACTGAGCCAGGGCGGGCTTCGCCATCGCCAACGTGGAGACAGCGACGAGCCCCAGAATGTACGCGCGCACGTAGGTGTCCTTTCGAGCCCTTCGGGCTTCAGCGAGAGTCGAGCAAATCGGGCTTCGGCCCCGACGCGGTCGGCGGCGGGGTCGGGCCGGTGGCGAGAGAGGATGCGGGAGGCTTGCCCGAGGCGTGAGGTGCAGAGTGCACGTGACCGGCGGGGTGCGACGACGAAGCGACGGGCTTTTCGACCGAAGGCTCGCTGGAGACCACCGCCGAGGGGACGGCGCTCGCCGACGGTTCGAGCGGCGCGACGTGCAGCGAAGAGGCCGCCACCACGCTGGCCGAAGGCTCGCTCGACGCCGAGGGATGGGTAGGATCGCTCGTCGCCCCCGAAGGGCCGGGATGTGAGCGGAAGGCGAAGATGGACCCGCCGATCACCACCACGGCCAGCGCGGCGATGCCGACGGCGGCGACCGGAGGCTTGGAGCGGAGAGCGGGAGCCGGGACGGAGGCGTTCCTCGCTGTGATGGTGTTGGCGACGCCGAGCATGTCGGCCGACGCGCTGGGCGGGAGAATGCGGATCGAGGAATCCGACTGCGGAGGCGAGCGGACCGCCGAGTCGGGGATCCGGCCGACGTTGCGCGAGCTCGACACGTGCATGCCGAGCAAGCGGCTCGCGCGATCGACCGAGCGCTGCGCTTCGCCGCTGCCGTACTGCGCGAGCGCGCGGGCGAGCTCGGCGACGTTGGCGTAGCGCTCGTCGGTCTTCTTCCGAAGGCACTTGAGCGTCGCCTCCTCGAGCCCCGCCGGGAGGTTCGCGCGGAAGGCGCTCATCGGATCGGGCGTCCCCTCGAGCACGCGCGCGCAGACCTCGCCGAACGATTCGCCGCCGAACGGAACCGCGCCGGTGAGCCCCTCGTAGAGGATGACGCCGAGCGACCAGATGTCCGACCGCGCGTCGACCTTCTTCGCCGAGCGGAACTGCTCGGGGGACATGTAGAGCGGCGAGCCCATGACGGCGTTCGTCTGGGTGAGGGAGCCGTCCATCCCCTCCATGCGCTTGGAGATGCCGAAGTCGAGCACCTTCACGATGGCTTCGGTCCCGCCCGCGCCGGCGGCGAGGAAGAGGTTCGGCGGCTTCAAGTCGCGGTGGACGATGCCGAGCGCGTGCGCCTCGGCGATCGCGTCGATGGCCTGGAGGATGTAGTCGACGACGAGATCGGTCGGGAGCTCGCGCCCGCTGTCGCGCGCCTCGCCGAAGACGTCGCCGAGGTCTTTCCCCTCGAGGAACTCCATGACGAGGTACGGCGAGCCGTTCTCGAGCGTGCCGACGTCGATGATCTTCGCGACGTGCTCGCTCTTCAACTGGACCGCGGCGCGCCCTTCGGCCATGAAGCGCGCGATGGCTTCGGCGTTCCCCAGCGCGCCGGGGAGAAGGAACTTCAGCGCGACCTTTCGGTGCAGCTGGGTATCGTAGGCAGCCACGACGACGCCCATCCCGCCGGAGGCGAGCACCGCTTCGACGCGATACTTGCCGGCGAGTACGGTGCCTTCGGCCGGGATCTCGGGGCCCCCACTCACGTCTGCGAAGATATCACGGCCCTGAGCTTCGAAAGCAGATCTCGATGAGCTTTTGCGGCGTCGTGCCCTCCGGGCAACCGCGTGCGTCCTCCTGGGGGCGCGCCGGGGTAGGACTCGTTGACACCTCGACTCCACGGCCGTTAGGCTCCCGCGCGCTTCACGGGGGATCGTGCACATTTCGCACCGCTTGCGACGGGGTCTTCGACGGTTCGCCATCGGCGCGGCGGTCCTCGGGGCCCTAGGGCTCCTCGGCGGGCGCTACGTCACGTCGATCCCGTGGCGGCAGCAAGAAGCGGCCCACGCCCCGCCGCCGCCCAGCGCGGAAAAGGCCAACGCCGCGGTCGCGACGGCGCATCCCCGTGCCACCGACGCGGCGCGTGAGATCCTCGCCGAAGGGGGGAACGCGGTCGACGCCGCGATCGCCGCGGCCTTGGTCCTCGCCGTGGTCGAGCCTGCCAGCTCGGGCCTGGGCGGGGGGGGCTTCGCGCTCGTCCACGATCCGCGCCTCCCCAGTGAGGCGAGCCTCGACTTTCGCGAGGTCGCGCCCAAGGGGCTCGACGCCGCGGCGCTCCTCGCAGCGGCGCGGACCGATGCGAGCGTGCTTCGCCAAGGGGCGCGCGCCGTGGCGGTCCCCGGCGAGTGGAACGGGCTCGTCGCCTTGCACGCGGCGTTCGGGACGCTCCCGATGTCGCGGCTGGCGCGCGCGGCCATCGCGGTGGCGCGCGAAGGGGTCGAGGTCGGCATCGAGTACACGGCGAAGTGCTTCGTGCGACTGCGCGCGCTCCGGGCCGATCCCGAGACGCGTCGCATCTTCCTCGGCTCTTTCGGCCTGTGCCCTTCTTCGACCTGGGTGCTGAAGCAGCCCGATCTCGCCGACACGCTCGCAGCCCTGACCGACGATAGCCACCCGGCGACGTTCGCCGACCGCGTGGGCGCGCCGATGGTGCGTCACGTGGCCGAGCTAGGTGGTCCGTTCTCCGCCGACGACGCTGCCGGTCCGGCGCCGAAGCCGCGCCGTCCGATCTACGGATCCTTTCACGGCTATCGCGTGGTCTCGATGGGACCGCCTTCGTCCGGCGGGCTGATCGTCGTCTCCTGGCTTCAGACGTACGAGCGCGCGCGCGCGCGCCTCCCCGCCGCGCCGTGGGAGCACCTGTGGATCGAGTCGTCGCGGCTCGCCTTCTTCGACCGCGCCGAGCGGATGGGCGATCCCGATTTCGTGGAGGTCCCCGCCGAGCAGATCGCCTCGCCGGTGTACGCCGACGCGCAGGCGGCGCGCATCGACGCGTCGACCTCGCTCAAGCTGGAGGCGCCGGCTCCCAAGGCCGACGGCCCGCACACGACCCACCTCTCGGTCGTCGACTCCACGGGGATGGCGGCGGCGCTCACCTTGAGCATCAACCTCCCTTTTGGATCGGGCCTCACCGTCCCCGGCACCGGCATCTTGCTCAACGACGAGATGGACGATTTTGCGAGCGACGCCGCCAACGCATTCCGCCTCGTGGGCAACGAGAAGAACGCGCCGCTCGCGGGGAAGCGCCCGCTCTCCAGCATGGCGCCGACCATGCTCTTCGACGAGCGGGGTGCGCTTTACCTCGTCATCGGCTCGCCGGGCGGAAGCGCGATCCCCTCCGCCGTCGCCAGCGTCGTCCGCAACCTCGTCGAGGATCACATGGAGCCCGGCGCGGCCATGCACGCCCCGCGGATCCATCACCAATGGATGCCCGATCACGTGGAGGTCGAGCGTCCCTACGACGGCAAGCTCCCCGACGACGTGAAGGCCGGCGCGCAGAAATCCCGGCTCCCCATGGGGAACGTGCAGATGGTCGTGCGCACCGATTCGGGCTGGCGCGGCGTCTCCGATTGCCGCGGATACGGCGAGGCGTGGTCAGGGGTCGTGGGGAAGGGGCCCGTGCGCTAGGATGCCGGACCGTGAACGACCGATTTCTACGCGCCTGCCGCCGTGAGCCCACCGACCGCACCCCCGTGTGGTTCATGCGTCAAGCCGGACGCTACATGCCCGAGTACCGCGCCCTGCGCCAAAAGCACTCGCTCCTCGAGCTTTGCAAGACGCCGGAGCTCGCGTGCGAGGTGACGCTCCAACCCATCCAGCTGGGCGTCGACGCGGCGATCCTCTTCGCCGACATCTTGCTGCCGCTCGAGCCGATGGGGGCTCCGTTCGAGTTCGCCAAGGGGGAAGGGCCGGTCATCCACGAGCCCATCTCCTCGCGGGCGCAGATCGAAAAGCTCCGCGTCATCGATCCCGAGGACGGGCTCGGCTACGTGCTCGAGTCGATCAAGACGATCCGCCGCGCGCTGGACGGCAAGGTGCCGCTCATCGGCTTCGCCGGTGCCCCCTTCACCCTGGCGAGCTACCTCGTCGAGGGGGGGAAGAGCGCGCACTTCGCCAAGACGAAGCGGCTCATGTACGCCGAGCCGGAGTCGTGGAACCTCTTGATGGGGAAGCTCGCCGAGGTCGTGCGCAAGTACCTCCGCGCGCAAATCGCCGCCGGCGCCCAGTGCGTGCAGCTCTTCGACTCGTGGGTCGGGCAGCTCTCGCCCGCCGACTACCGCGAGTACGTGATGCCGCACGTCGCGCACATCTTGAAGGACGTGGAGACGTGCGGCGTGCCGGTGATTCACTTTGGAACCGGCACGCACTCGCTCCTCGAGCTCCAGCGCGACGCCGGCGGCCACGTGATCGGCCTCGACTGGCGCACGCCGCTCGCCGAAGGCTGGAAGCGCGTCGGTTACGACCGCGCGGTGCAAGGGAACCTCGACCCCACGGTGCTCTTCGCGCCGCGTGAGGTGGCGACGAAGCACGCGCAGCGCGTCCTCGACGCCGCCGAGGGGCGGAGCGGGCACATCTTCAACCTCGGCCACGGGATCCTCCCCGAGACGCCCGTCGACACCGTGCGGGCCGTCATCGACTACGTGCACGAGCGGAGTGAGCGCTCGCCACGCGCGGGAGGATAGGAGTGGATCGCGCGGTTCTCCTCCTCGGGCACGGGACCGTCGAGCGACTCGACGACCTCACGCCGTTCGTCACGAACGTGCGTCGCGGGCATCCGCCGCCCGAGGAGCTCGTGACCGAGCTGCGGCGTCGCTACGAAGCTATCGGCGGTCGCTCGCCCCTCCTCGACCATTCGCGCGCGCTCGCCGCGGCGATGGAGCGTGAGCTCGGCGTGCCGGTGCGCGTGGCCATGCGCCTTTGGGAGCCGTACCCGCGCGGGGTGCTCGAAGAGCTGGCGGCAACGGGCGTACGACGCGTTGCCGTGATCCCGCTCGCGCAACACTCGGCGAACATCTACGCCGACGCCGCGCGCGCGGCCGCGAAGGAGATCGCCGTCGCCGGCGGCCCGACCTTGGAGATGGCGTGCGCGAGCAATTGGGGGCAAGCGCCGCGCCTCCTCGACGCTTACGCCGACACGATCCGCGAGACGCTGGCTCACGTGCCGGCGGACGCGCGAAAGACCACCACCGTGCTCATGACCGCGCACAGCTTGCCGCAAGCGGTCATCGCCTCGGGCGATCCGTACGAGCGCGAAGTGCGGGCGAGCGCCGACGCCATCGCCGCGCGCCTTGGTTCGGGCGCGGCGGGGGAGATGGCCGTGGCCTTCCAGAGCCAAGGCATGTCCCAAGGCCCCGGGGGGCGACCGATGCCGTGGCTCGGGCCGACGCTCGAAGAGGCGCTCGATCGCGCCAAGGCGGCGCACCGCACGCACGTGGTGTTCGCGCCGATCGGCTTTCTCGCCGACCACGTGGAGATCCTCTACGACCTCGACATCGAAGCGGCGGGCTGGGCGAAGGCGCGCGGGCTCGTGCCGCTCCGCACGCCGGCGCTCAACGCGCGCGAGAGCCTGGTGCTCACGCTC
This sequence comes from uncultured Polyangiaceae bacterium, assembly GCA_964531795.1. Taxonomy (GTDB): domain Bacteria; phylum Myxococcota_A; class Polyangia; order Polyangiales; family Polyangiaceae; genus CAZHHD01. The sequence goes on from CAZHHD010000025.1 coordinate 70,586, forward strand.
GCCGAGATCGCGCGGCCGCTCCTCGACGGCGCAGGTGCGGCGCAGGTGGCGTCGTGATCCGCGCGAGGCGTGTCGTCGTCGTCGGCGGGGGAGTGACCGGCCTCGCGTGCGCTCACGCGATCAAGACCATGGCCGCGCGCGAGCGCGCGCCGCTCGCCGTCGTCGTGCTCGAAGGGCGCGCGCGCCCCGGGGGGAACATCACCACCGAGCACCGCGGCGGCTTCGTCCTCGACGGCGGTCCCGACTCCTGGCTCGCCACCAAGCCGCAAGTCGAAGAGCTCGCCCGCGCGCTGTCCCTCTCCCCCGAGGTGATGCCCACGCTGGAGACGAGCCGTCGTGTGTACATTGCATGGGACGGCGCGCTGCACGCGCTCCCCGACGGCCTGATGCTGGGGATCCCCACCGAGATCGCGCCGATGGCGCTGACGCCGCTCTTCTCGTGGGACGCGAAGCTCCGGATGGCGCTGGAGCCGCTCGTTCCGCCGCGTCGGTTCTTGGACGACGACGACGACGAATCGGTGGCTGCCTTCGTGGGCCGGCGCCTCGGTGACGAGATGAACGAGCGCCTCGTCGGCCCGCTGCTCGGCGGGATCTTCGCCGGCGACGCCGCTTCGATCTCGGTACGCGCGGCGTTCCCGCAGCTGGTCGAAGCGGAGGCCAAGTACGGCTCCTTGGTCATGGCGATGCGCGCCGCCAAGCGGGCGCGGATGGCTGCGCGCGCCGAGGGGGGAGAAGGGAAGACGGCGAGCGTCTTTCACTCGCTCCAGGGCGGCCTCGGCACGCTGATCGACGCGCTCGCCCAAAAGCTCGGGGGAGATCTTCGCCTCCTTTCGCCGGTCCAACGCGTGGCGCGGACGACGGACGACGAGGGGGGGCGCTTCGTCGTCGAGCTTCGCGACGGAGAGCTCCTAAGGGCCGACGACGTGGTGGTGGCGGCACCGCTGCGCGCAGCGGGGCGCATCCTCGAAGGGGTCGACACGTCGATCGCGTCGCGCGTCGCGGGGCTCATGGGCTACGTCTCCTCGGCCACCGTCTTCTTCGCCTTCCCGCGGGCGGCGGTGGAGCACGACCTCGACGGCAGCGGCTTCATCGTGCCGCGCACGCTCGGGCGCCCGCTCCTCGCCGGAACGTGGGTGTCGAGCAAGTGGGCGCACCGCGCGCCGGCCGGTCACGTCCTGATGCGCGCCTTCCTCGGTGGCGCGGGTCGTGAGGACGTGCTCGCGCTCGACGACGTGCGCCTCGCCGATCTCGCGCTCGAGGAGCTGCGGCGGCTCATGTCGATCCCCGGCACACCGCTCTTCCGCCGCGTGTTCCGCTTTCACGAGGCGAGCCCCCAGCCGCACGTGGGTCACCTCGGGCGCGTGCGCCGGCTGCGCGAAGAGCTCGCGACCGTCCCGGGCCTCTACGTGGCGGCGAGCGGGCTCGACGGCGTCGGCATCCCCGACTGCGTGAAGCAAGCCAACGCCATCGCGCGCACCATTCTCGAGCGCGCGCCGCGTGGTCTTCGCGTCACGCGCTCGGGGCGCAGCGCGGCTTCGCGACCGTAAACGCGCGCGGCGGGGGCGGGAGGCGCGGGCGTCGCGCGTGTCGTCCCGCGCGTGTCGTCGTGCGCGTGTCGTCGTGCGCGACCGCGCGGTGCGAAGACGCGCGCCGCTCAGAATTCGGCGGGATCGGTGTAGGTGCCGAAGACGGCGCGGAGCACGTCGCAGATCTCTTGCTGCGTGGCGTACGCCTTCGCCGCTTCGATGATCGGCGGCATGAGGTTCTTTCCCGCGGTCGCGGCGGTGCGGACCTCCGCGAGGCAAGCGGCGACCTTCTGGGCGTCGCGCTTCGCCTTCACCGCCGCGAGGTTGGCGATCTGCTTCTTTTGCACCTCTTCGTCGATGCGGAGGAGCGGGATCGCCGGATCGGCGTTGCCCGTCGAGTAGCCGTTCACGCCGACCATGATTTTTTCGTCGGCTTCCAGCTGGCGCTGGAAGCGGTAGGCGCTGGCGGCGATCTCGCGTTGCGGGTAGCCCTTCTCGATGGCGGCGACCATGCCGCCCATGTCGTCGATGCGCTGGATGTACGCCCGCGCCTCGGCCTCCATGCGGTTGGTCATGTCCTCGACGAACCAGGCGCCGCCGAGCGGATCGATGGTGCCGGCGACGCCGCTCTCCTCGGCGATGATCTGCTGCGTGCGGAGCGCGATGGTGACGGCTTCCTCGGTGGGGAGCGCGTAGGTCTCGTCCAGCGAGTTCGTGTGGAGGGACTGCGTGCCGCCGAGCACCGCCGCGAGCGCCTGCAACGCGACACGAACGACGTTGTTGTACGGCTGCTGCGCGGTGAGCGACACGCCCGCCGTCTGCGCGTGGGTGCGGAGCTTCATGCTCTCCGCCTTCTTCGCGCCGAAGCGCTCCTTCATGAGCCGCGCCCAAAGGCGGCGCGCCGCGCGAAACTTGGCGATTTCCTCGAAGAAGTCGTTGTGCACGTCGAAGAAGAACGACAGGCGCGGGGCAAAGTCGTCGACGTCGAGACCGCGCTCGAGGCAGCTCTCCACGTAGCCGATGCCGTCGGCGATGGTGAACGCGAGCTCCTGGGCTGCGGTGCTCCCCGCCTCGCGAATGTGGTAGCCGCTGATCGACACCGTGTTCCAGCGAGGGACCTCCTTGCTGCAGAACTCGATCATGTCGGTGACGATGCGCATCGCCGGGCGCGGCGGCACGAGCCACGCATGCTGCGCGATGAACTCCTTGAGGCAGTCGTTCTGCACGGTGCCGCCGATCTTGCTGCGCGGGATGCCGCGCACGTCGGCGAGGGCGATGTAGAACGCGAGGAGAACGATGGCCGGCCCGTTGATGGTCATCGAGGTGGTGACCTGATCGAGCGGGATGCCGTCGAAGAGCACCTCCATGTCGCGCAGCGTGTCGACGGCGACACCGCACATGCCGACCTCGCCGAGCGAGCGCGGCGAGTCGGAGTCGTAGCCCATCAAGGTAGGGAAATCGAAGGCGGTGGAGAGCCCGGTTTGTCCCTCCTTGAGCAGGTACTTGAAGCGCTCGTTCGTCTGCTCCGGGGTGCCGAACCCGGCGAACATGCGCATCGTCCAGAGACGCGAGCGGTACATCGTGGGCTGCACGCCGCGGGTGAACGGATACTCGCCAGGGAGCCCGAGGTCCTTCGCGTAGTCGAGGCGCACGTCGGCCGGCGTGAGCACGTCCGGCATGTCGAGGTCGCTCCACGTCGAGAAGCGCGCGTGGCGCGGCGGCATCTTCGCTTCGCTCTTGGCGACGACCTGGGTGCGCCACGTGTCCTTGGCGCGGCGGAGGGCCTCGAGATCGCCGGGGACCTCCCCTTGGGACGTGAAGGTGTCCGCGCGCCCCTCGGGGGTCTTCGCGGGGGGCTTCGGCAACGCGATGTCCTGCGCCATGCCAGGGAATCTAGCGCTTCTCGGGCCTCGAGGAAGGGACGAACTTTCGCGCCGCCTCGTCGCGTCGTTGGCGGGTCGCGGACACACGTGTGCGGCATCGCGCGGCTCCTGAAGCGGCGACAGGGAGATTCGCTCTTGGCCCCCAGGGAGCCGAGAACGAATCAAAGCAAGGATGGTCCCGGCAGATGCAAACAGTTGGTCTGCGCAGCTCCCCCCCTCAAAAGGGGTCTTCGGCTGCCGGGGCCCGCTCCCGCTGCGCCCCTCGTTGCCGGCGTGAGCCCCCCGATGTCCCACTGGCCCGGCTTCTTAGGGCCGGAGCACCACTTCGTGGAAGTTACGGGGGCGCCGACAAACCTCGTTCGTCACCCTGATGTGCCAAGACGAACCCTGCGTCTGCGGCCCGGGGTGATCGCGGCGTTGCGCACCGCCGCGTTCCTCGGACCTGCTCCTTGCCTAGCAGCGCCCGTGCCGAAGCGGCACGTTGGAGCGCGCTCGTGCTCGGGGCTCGCCACTCGGCCGGCACGCGAGCGCGCGAACCGCGATCGCTGGCGTCGCGTCGCGGGACGCCGCCGCCTGTCCTCGACGCTTACTCCCTGTCCTCGGCCACCCCGGGACGGGTCAGCCGCGCTGCACCGCGAGGATCACTCTTCGGCGGGGGCGGCTTCCGCGGCCTTCTCCGCCCCCTGATAGCCGCGCATCGTCTTGATGCGCGACCAGATGAAGAACGCCGCGCCGGCCACGATGACCGCGCCGATGACCGCGTCGAAGCGGTGCATGAAGTGCTTGAGCGGCGAGTGCTCGTCGAGGAGCTCGAGCCCGAGGCGCTGACCGACGTACCCGAGGCCGAAGCACCAGGGGAGCGATCCCGCGAAGGTGTAGATGTGGAACTTCGTGCGGTTCATCCGCGCGACGCCGGCGGGGAAGGCGATGAACGTGCGGACCACCGGGAGGAGGCGCGCGATCAGGATGATGATGTCGCCGCGCTTCTCGAACCAGCGATCGGCGATCGCGAGCTCGTGCTTGCTCATGAGCACATAGCGGCCGTAGCGCTCGATCGCCTTGCGGCCACCCGTGGCGCCGACCCAGTAGGCGAGCTCGCTGCCGAGGTTGCAACCGAGAGCGCCGGCGATGGCGGCGATGAGCAAGTTGAACTGCGGCAGCGCGATGTGAAACTGGCGCGCGAGCTCCGCGTTGACCTCGGGCTGCGACATCGCGCCGGCGTACGGCATGATGAGCTCGCTCGGAAGCGGGATGCAGGCGCTCTCGATCCCCATGAGGAGCGCGATGCCGAAGTAGCCGAGCGTCCCCATGATGTAGACGCAGAAACCGCCGAGGACGGTGAAGATAGCCTTGACCATATGCGGGGCGGTCTAGCGGGTGTTTGGGGGTCGGTCAAGGAACCGATGCCCGCTCGGCGAGCGCTACTTCTTCGAGCCTTCGCCGCCGTCGCTCTTCGGCGCGGACTTCATCTTTTTCGAGTCGCGCGGCTCGGGCGCAGACGGTGCGCTCGCTGCCGGTGCCGTCGGGGCGGTGGCCGCGGGCGAGCCGGTCGCCGGCGTCGTCTCGAGAGCGATGGCCGCGTTCCGCTCGGCAGCGGCGGTCGCACCGGGGATGCCGGGGTGCGTGGGCTCGTCACCGAAGCCCGTCGCCGCGTCGCTCGACGGGGTGATGACCTGCGGCGCCTTGATGGGCGTGGTCCCCTTGGGGGTCGTCTCGCCGAGGGCGTCGATCTCTTCGATCTTGATGAGGACCGCGGTGATGTTGTCTTCGCCGCCGTGCTCGTTCGCCTTCTCGATGAGGCGCTTGCACGCCTCGCCGATGTTGGCGCTGCCGGTGACGATGCCGCGGATCTCGTCGTCGGGGATCATCCCCGAGAGGCCGTCGGAGCAGAGGACGTAGACGTCGCCGTCGTTGGGATCGTCGTGCTGGAGGTCGACCACGACCTGGTCCTGCATGCCGAGGGCGCGGGTGATGACGTTCTTGGGGAGCTCGCTCCGCTGCTCCTCGGTCAAGTCCGGCATCGCGAGCAGGTAGTCGTTGATGAGCGAGTGGTCGCGGGTGAGGAGCTGAATCTGCCCCTGACGAATCCGGTAGCAGCGCGAGTCGCCCACGTGGCCGATGTACATCCGCTTCTTGGAGGGGCTGAACATGGCCCCCACCACGGTCGTGCCCATGCCGTGGTACTCGCGGGAGCGGGTGCTCCGCTCGAAGATCTGGCGGTTCGCCACGCGGATGCCGGTGAGCAGGCGGTTCTCTTCTTCCGACAGGTTGGTGTCGAAGTGGAACGGCCAGGTGACGTCGTCGTTCGCAGTCGACTTGAAGAACTCGCTGATCGTCTCGGTGGCGAGCTTCGAGGCCACGTCGCCCGCACGATGGCCCCCCATCCCGTCGGCGACCACAAAAAGGTCGTATTCCTTCAGGACAACGAACGAGTCTTCGTTGTGCTCACGCTGAAGCCCAACGTCACTCAATCCGGCGGCGATTGCGCGCATCAACGGAGTCGCTCCATTCGGGATGGAACACGCTCAGGATTCTACCAACCGCCCAGGGGTGTCAAGCAGAGCCCCCTTCGGGGCCGCGCCCCCCCATTTTGTTCTTCGCGTCCGGGACGCGTTGGGGAAGCCCAGGCGGACTGGGTCAAACCTCGAGGATGTCCTTCTCCTTGTGGGCAATGACCTGGTCGACGGTGCGGATGCCGTCGGCGACGGTGTCTTCGGTCTTCTTTTTTGCGCGATCGATGTCGTCCGCGCTCGCGTCCCCTGCGCGATCAAGCTCGTTTAGCATGTCGAGAGCGTCGTGACGCGCCTTCCGGATCGTCACTTTGCACTCTTCTCCGTATTTGCGCGCGATCTTCACGAACTCCTTCCGGCGCTCCTCGGTGAGGGGCGGAAGGGGAACGCGGATGAGGTCGCCGTCGACCTGGGGGTTTAGCCCGAGGTCCGACTCGCGCAGCGCCTTCTCCACCGGTTTCACTTGCGACTTGTCCCACGGCTTGACCGTGAGGAGGCGCGGCTCGGGCACGTTCACGTGGGCCATCTGGGCCAGCGGCGTGGCCGTCCCGTAGTAGTCGACGCGGATCCCGTCGAGGAGGGCCGTCGTGGCACGTCCAGCGCGGAGCTTCGTGAGCTCGCGCTTAAGAACTTCGTGGGCTTTGCCGATCGCGCTCACCAGTTCTTTGTGGACGTCATCGATCATGGGCCCGGAGTCCTTTCCGCCAGGGAAACCCGCGCTCGCCTCGCATCCGCCTCGGCTCTCGCCTTCGGCTTTGGATACTCGGTGAACGGGCCGCGGAGCTTACCCTCAAGTCCAAGGAGTTCGCTAGGCGTTCGTGCAGGGGGTTTTCCGGCCCCTCCCCCAGGCTTCTGGCCCGCCGATCTGGCCCGCCGGTTTGGCCGCCGATTTGGCCCGTGCATTTGGCCGAGGGCTTCTCCGGCCGAGGATTCGGGCCGAGCATTTCGTCCGCTTCGCGTGCGGTGTGCATAATGCGCCCGATCGGGGCGTCCAACGGGATGATGGCTTGCCGACAGGGGGGGAGGTTTGTGAGGCGGACGCTCGTCGTCCTCCCCCTGCTCGCGCTCGCCTTCCTTTCCTTGGCGCCGCTCCAAGCTCCCGAGGGAGAGGCGTTCGCCGCCCCCGCGGCCGCGCCGACTGCCTCGTCGACGGGCGTGCCTTCGAGCGCAGGCGTCTCCCCCGACGGTGGCGCGTCGCGTGCGCCGCGCGGCGTCGTCACGCCTCCGGCGATCGACGACGTCGAGCAGATGTGCGCGCTCCTCACGTCGTGTCCCGATCTGCCCATCCCGTCGTCGATGCTCCCGCACGACTTCGCCACCTGCGTGCGCACGATGAGTCAATCGCTCGCGTCGCCCGCGGCGGTGAACTTCTCCCTCACGCTCCGCGAGTGTGGGCTCGGGGCGAACTCGTGCGCGGGGCTTCGCGCGTGCGCGCTCCGTGGTGCGCGCCCCGAGACGTGCAGCGGGCGCGGACGCGCGTCGACCGCGGGCTTCTGCGACGCCGACGGACGCGCCGTGAGCTGCTGGCACGAGCACATCCTCGCCGTCCGCGACTGCCCGCGCGGCGGCGAGCAGTGCTCGGTGCGCGAAGGGGAGGCGACGTGCTCGCTCGGACCGTGCCCCGCCGACATGCAGGAGGGCGCGCCGCCGGTGTGCTCGGCCTCGGGGACGCGCATCCTGAAGTGCGAGAAGGGGCGGCTCGCTTCGCTCGACTGCGGCGCCTTCGGTCTCAAGTGCGTCGACCTGCCGAGCGGCCCCGCGTGCGCCACTGCCGAGAAGCCGTGCGTCGAAGGGGCGAAGCGATGCGACGGCACCACCGCCGTCGGTTGCTACAACGGCCGTGAGGTGCGGGTCGACTGCGCCGCCGCCGGGCTCGCGTGCGGCGGCACGGGCACACCGATCGGCGCGTGCACCGCTCCGAGCGCGGCTCCGGGCGCCGACGTGCACCCTTGCGGCGACGCAGCTCCGCACTGCGACGGCGCGAGCATCGCGTACTGCTCGGCCGGGCGCTCGCGAAGCTACTTCTGCAAGTCGATGGGCTTCGCCCGCTGCCTTAGCGATCGACGCGGCGTCCGCTGCGCGAACTGACCGCCGTGGCGTCGGGGGCGCGGCCGATCTAGGGTTCTCGCATGCAGTCGTGGCCCGCTCCGCCGCCCGGTGGTTATGGATCGCCGTCGGCGTCGCCGCCGGTGCCCGTGCCGCCGCCGCGCGCGAGCGGGAGCTCGTGGGTCGTGATCCTGCTCATCGTGCTCGGCGCGGGGTTCTTTCTGCTCTCCATCCTCTCCGTGCTCGCCATCTACGGAATGCGCCGTTACCTCGCCAATGCCAAGGAGGCCGAGGCGAGGAACAACGTCGGCCTCCTCGGACGCGACGCGGTCGCCGCCTACGAGGGCGACGACGAAGGGGAGAAGGAGAGCGCGCCGCACGAGCTCTGCGCCTCGGCCTCGCACTCGGTCCCCGCGAGCCTCTCGGCGGTGCGCGGCAAGAAGTACATGTCGAGCCCTGAGGAGTGGACCGAAGACGCCCCGAAGCACGCGGGCTTCGCCTGCCTCGGCTTCTCGAACCTCGCGCCGCAGTATTACGTCTACGACTACCGCGCGACGAAGACGGCCTTCTCGGCCACGGCGCGCGGCGACCTCGACGGCGACGGCGTCGCGTCGACCTTCGAGATCCGCGGCAACGTGACCGGCGGCGCGGTGCTCCTCAGCCCCTCCATCCTCGAGTCTTCGCCCGATGAGTGACGGGGTATTCAAGAAGCTGGCTCTGGTTCTCGCGCTCGGCGCCGCGCTCGCCGGCTGCCGCGGATGCCACGACGAAGGGAGCTCGGCCGACGCGGCCCCGGTGGGCGAGGCCGAGGTTCCGGTCCCCGAAGGGCTCCTCGCCGAAGCGACCCTCCTCGATCCGAACGCCGCGTGGAGCCGTGTGCAGCGAGGCGTCGGCGGCGCGGTCGCCCTTCTCCCGATGACGCTCGGTGGCCTCGTGTGCACATTGGCGGGGATCGATCCCGCGCTCGCGCAAGAGGTCGACGGGACGACGCCGGCCTACGGCGTCATCGCCACGAGCACGGTCGACGCCGGCGATCCCTTCGCCTGGGCCGTGGCCGTGCACCTCGCCGAGCCGCGTCGCGCGCGCATCGTGCTCGTCGACGGAGAGACCGCGCGCTACAAGACGCGCGACGAAGGCGGCCTCGCGGTCCTCGTCTCCAAGGGGCTCCCGTTGAGCGCCGCGGTGGCGCTCGCGCCGAGCGGGTGGCTCGTCGTCGCCAACGACGCCACCGGCCTCGCCCGCCTCGGGCCCTACACGTACAAGAACCTCCCGAAGCGCCCGAAGAAGGACGGCTCGCTCGTCGTCGACGTCCCGCACGCGGCGACCGCGCGCCTCGCCGACGAGCTCCTCGCCCCCAAGTGGGCGCAGGCGAAGAAGGAGATGGAAGACGCGGACCACGAGATGCGCGCGGCGCACGGCGGACGCGCGCCCGATTTCGGCGACCCCGCCGCGATCTTGAAGACGGCGGACGCGTTCGTGACGGAGAAGCTCGACGTCTTGCGCGACCTCGACCACGTGCACCTGACGATCGACGCTGGCGACGACGCGATGAAGGCGGTGCTCGCGCTCACGCCGCGATCGGGGAGCGGGCCGGCTTCGCAAGCCATCGCCGCGCTTCATCTGGGGGACGCAGCGCCGATGCTCGACGCGCCGAGCGACGCGTCGCTCGTCGTCCTCACGCGCAGCGACGCCGCTTCGCGAACGACGACGACGAAAGGCGTCGAGGACGCGCTCGACCAGGCGCTCGGCGAGCGCATCACAGCCGCGGAGAAGCAAGACCTTCACGGCGCCCTCGCCGCGTGGGCGGCAGGGAGCGGCGATTGGGTCACCGCGGCGCTGGCGATCGGCAAGCCCACGGGCATCGTCGTGCGCACCGCGGCGACCGACGCCGACGGCGCGAGCCACGCGGCGCACCTCGGCGCCGAGCTCCTCGGGCGGCCCGTGTTTCGTGGCCCGCTCGAGGCAGCGCTCGACGTGCGTGGCGTGGCGCTCGGATCGGCGGAGGCGCCGCCGCTCGGCAAAGTCGAGCTCCTCTCCGTCGCCCGCCGCGATCCGAAGGCCCCGCCGCTCGGCGCGATGTGGGGCGCGCACGACGGCAGCTTCTTCTTTGCCGCTGGCGACAGCCCGACCGCGCTCGTCGCCCTCGGCGCCGCCCCCGCGCGACGCCTCCGCGACGACGCGCGCGTCGCTGCCACCTTGAACGCGCTCGGCCCCGACGTCGGCTTCGCCCTCTTGGCGCGATCGATCCTCCTGGGCCTCGGCGCCGCAGCCTCGGGGAACACCACGCCGTTCGTCGCCGCCGTAGGAAGGACAGGCGGCAACGGCTGGTTGCGCGTCGAGATCAGCGACCCCTTGGTGCGCGAGGCGATCCGTCGAGCCGGCGGATTCTGACGCGCTATACTCTCGGCGTGGCGCGGCGCCTCTTCCCCATCTTCTTGCGCCTGGTCGTGATGGCGCTCTTCGCGCCGCTCTCGGCTTCGAGCGCGCTCCCCGCGCTCGCGCACGCGCTTTCGGGGCCGGCGGAGCACGTCTGCACGTGCAGCAAGGGGGCGCACGACACCTCGTGCCGCGTCTGCAATCCCACGCTGGGCAAGGACGTCACCGACGTCGTCGACACCACACGCGGCGAGATCCGCGGCCACTGTGGCACCGACGAAGTCGCCTTCGGAACCGTGCTCCCGCCGGCGATCCTCGGCGCATCGCTCGCGCTGGTTCTCCCCGCGGGGGGGCGCGTCGTCGCTCCGCGCGCGGACGAGCGCCTAGGTCCGTTCGTCGCGCGTGCTCCCCCCACGCCGCCCCCCGAGTCGCCCTCCGTCTGACGGTTCGCTCGTCGGCGCCGTCGCCTTTCGTGGCGACGTTTCGCTGCGCGAGCGCGTGTGCGCGTCGCGGCGCCGTGTGAGGCCGCGCGCCCCCTCGGAACTCGGAGATCTCCATGAAGCTCGTGACCCCCTTCGTTTGGGCGGGCGCCTTCGCGCTCGTCGCCTGCTCGTCCTCGTCTTCTTCGAACAGCGGACCCCCCGGTGGCGCCGTGAGCGGCGCGCTCGACACGCACTGCGGCGCGACGTCGACCCCCGTCGACCCGGCGACCTGCCACGCAGCGCCCCCCGCGGACGCCGGCGCCGTCGACTACGGCGCGACCTGCTACGGAAGCGAGGCCGACGACGACGACTGCAAGTACCACGTGAAGTGGACGTCCACTCCGATCCGCCAGAACAGCGACGTCACCTTCACCATCACGTCGACCAACAAGGCGGGAGGGGCCCCGACGACCGGCGCGGGACCGCGCCTCGAGGTGTACTTGAACGACACTCACGCTTCGCCCAACACGAAGCAAGGAGCGACCGAGACATCGCCGGGCGTGTACGCAGTGGGCCCCGTGCGCTTCGACGCTCCGGGCATGTGGACCGTGCGCATGCACCTCAGCGAGGACTGCAACGACGGAGAGAACTCACCCCACGGGCACGTCGCCTTCTTCGTGAACGTCCCGTGAAGGCGTTCACTCCCCGGGTCGTCCTCCTCGCTTCGCTCGCCCTCGCTCCCTTCGGCTGCGGCGGCGGGAGCAGCGACGCTGGGGGGGGCTTCGACGGTCCGCCTTCGGCCACGGTCACGAGCGATCAAGGATCGTTTCGCATCGAGGTGCGCACCTCGCCGAGCCCGCCGCTCCGCGGGACGAACGAAGTCGAGCTGCATGTCGTGCGCGCGGCCGACGGCACGCCGGCGAACGGTCTCGGCCTCACCGTCGTCCCGTGGATGCCGGTCATGGGTCACGGCGCGTCGGTGACTCCGACCATCACCCCGCACGACGACGGGCGTTACGTCGTCGGCAACGTCTCCACCTTCATGCCGGGTCGTTGGGAGCTCCGTACGACCATCCCTGGCTCGCCCGAGGACCATGCCGCGCCGCCCATCGACGTTCCTTGATCCTGGGGTGCGGGGAGGGGGCGCGGTCCTCGCGCTCCTCGTCTTCCTCCTGCCTCGCGCGGCGCGCGCCCAGGCGTGCTGCGCCGGCGCGAGCGCGCTCACGCCGGGCCGCCTCGCGCCTTACGAAGAAGAGCTCTTCGGCGCGCAAGCGAAGGGGGCATTAGCGCTCGGCTCGTTCGACGACGGCGGCACGTACCACGCGTCGCCTCCGCGCACCGGTGAGCTCGATCTCGAAGAAGATCTCTTCGCCTCCGTTCGCGCGACCTCGCACGCGCAAGTGACGTTGCTCACGCCGCTCGTGCAAACCTGGCGTCGCGTCCCCGGTCACGCCGAGCTCGGCGGCGGGGTAGGGGATGTGAACCTCAGCGGACGCTGGGACTTCACCTTCGCCGGCGCGTCGCGGTACGTGCCGGGGATCGCCGCGCTCGCCGGCGTGACGTTGCCCACGGGGACGCCGCCCGACGAAGCGTCCGAGCCGCTCGCCACCGACGCGACCGGCGTGGGCGCGGTGCAAGGGAACGGCGGGGTCGGCGTCGAGCAGCGCTTCGGCGCGTGGCTGGTGAGCGCGTCGGCCCTCGTCGCGCTGCGCGGCGCGCGCACCGTCTCGGGGGTGCACGAGGCGCTCGGGCCGCAGCTCACCGCGCAAGCCGCCTTGGTGCACACGTTCGAAAACGAGATGGCGCTCGGCGGCGCGCTCACCTTCGCGGTCGAAGGCGACGCGCGCATCGACGGCAAGAGCGTCGCGTCCACCGGGCGTCGCTCCACGCAGCTCGCGGCGGTGGGGCTCTTCCCCCTGAACGACGCGTGGCGGCTCCAAGCGAGCGCCTCGTACCAACCGCCGATCGGCGGCCTGGGGCGCAACCTGCCGGCGAGCGTGGGCGGCACGTTCGGCGTGCTGCGGGGGTTTCCGTGACGCGAGGGCCGTTTCCCGCGCTCGCGTTCGCGGCGCTCGCCCTCTCCCTGCTCGTCGCCGGCTGCGCGACGCACGGCGCGCGTCTCGACGAGCTCCCTCGCGCCACGCTCACGACCTCTCAGGGCGGCGCGCTCGCTCTCGACGACGAAGTGCGCCGGCACGAGCTCACCGTCATCTTCTTCTTCTCCGATCACTGCCCCTGCCAGGCAGCCCACGACGCACGCCTCCGCGATCTCTACGCGCGCTACGCACCGCGCGGGGTCGGCTTCGTCGGCGTCGCGTCCGAGGTGAGCATGGACGAGGCGAGCGTCGCCGCGGCAGCGAAGGCGCGCGCGTATCCATTTCCTCTCTTGCTCGATCGTGGAGCGGCGTTCGCCGAAGCGGTAGGCGCGGGCTACGCCACGTACACGCTCGTCGTCGACCGCGCGGGGCGCGTTCGTTACCGCGGCGGGATCGACTCGGATCGAAGTCATCTCGAAGACGACGCCTCGCCGTACGTGGCGTGGGCCCTCGACGATCTCCTCGCGCGTCGTCCGCCGCGCCGAACCGAAGCGGAGGTGCTGGGATGCGCGCTGCAAAAGTCGTGACGCGCGCCGCCGCCGTCGTCGTGTGCGCGCTCGCGCCCGCCGCCTTCGCCGCAGCGTGCAGCAGCAGCGGCGCGTCTTCGTCGTCCTCGGATTGTCCCAACGATCTCCCGGCGACGTGTCCGCCGAACCCGCCGAGCTACGCCGCCACCGTCGCGCCCATCTTCGAGCGCCGATGCCTCGCGTGCCACGGGGAAGGCGGGGTCGAGTCGGCCCAGTTCAACTTCAGCACCTACGACGGCGTCCAGAAGCACGCGAGCCCGATCCTGAACCAGGTGTACGCTTGCCTCATGCCGCCCCCCGACGCGGGGGCCCCTACCGCGGACGAGCGGCACGCGCTGCTCGCCTGGCTCGTGTGCCATGCGCCGAACAACTGAGCAGATCGTCGTCGCTCTGGCCGCCGCGCTGGCGCTCGCCACCGTGCTCGCGCCGAGCGGCTGCTCGAGCTCGACGACGCCCGATCTCACGCCGCGCTTCACGAAGGAGCAGCTCCAAGATCCGGTGGCGTGCCTCGGGTGCCACAAGGACCACGTGGCCGAGTGGCAGTCGAGCATGCACGCCTACGCCGCCGACGATCCGGTCTTCCGCGCCATGAACGCGCGCGGCCAGCGCGAGACGAACGGACAGCTCGGTACCTTCTGCGTGAAGTGCCACGCGCCGATGGCCGTCGAGACGGGCGCGACGAAGGACGGTCTCAACCTCGACGCCATCGAGCCGCGGCTCAAGGGCGTCACGTGCTTCTTCTGTCACTCGGTCGACGAGGTGAACGGCGATCACAACGCCCCGATGCACCTCGCCGACGACGGTGTCTTCCGCGGTGAGTACGCCGATCCGGCGGCCAACACCGCGCACCGCGCCACGTACTCGGGGCTCCACGACGGCGATCAGCTCGACTCGTCCAAGCTCTGCGGCGCGTGCCACGACATCACGACCGATCACGGGGCGAACATCGAGCGCACCTTCCAAGAGTGGCGCGGCACCATCTACAACGCGAGCCCCGCCGGCCAGACCTGCTCACAGTGCCACATGAAGCGGAGCCCGACGCTCGTCCCCATCGCGCAGGTGAGCGAGGCGAAGCCGCGCCGACGGCACGCGCACTACTTCCCTGCGGTCGACGTGCCGCTGACGGACGGCTTCCCCGATGCGGCGGGCCATCGCGCGCGGGTGGAAGCGGCGCTGGGGAACAACGTGCTCCAGTCGGCGCTCTGCGTCGCGCCGCTCGCAGGGAGCTTCGCGCTGCGCGTGCTCCTCCACAACGTGAGCGCCGGCCACTCCTTCCCCAGCGGCTCGGCGCAAGACCGCCGCCTTTGGGTCGAGGTCGCCGCTTACCAAGGTGACACGCTCCTTTATTCGAGCGGCGCCGCGCCCGACGGCACCGATCCCGCCGCGCTCACCTCCGATCCCGATCTCTGGTTGATGCGCGATTGCATGGTCGACGCCGCAGGGAAGCCGGTGCGGATGTTCTGGGAGGCCTTCGCCGCAGGAGGGAACGCCCTCGACGCGCCGGTCACCACCGATCCTGCGCGCCCCGACCAGGCGTTCTACTTCCCCAACCGCGTGAAGTACTTCCCGCGCGACCCTTTGAAGTCCATCCCCGGCACCCCCGATCGCGTGACGATGCGCGTGCGACTCCTCCCCATGGGCTACGAGGTGCTCGACGACCTCGTCGCCAGCGGCGATCTGGACCCAGCGGTGCGCGCCAGGATGCCGACGTTTCAGATCGGCGAGACGCTCACGTGGACGACGAGCGCGCCCACCACCGCCGCCCAAGACAAGCTCGGCGGTCGCATGACCTGCGTCACCGACGTGCCGGCGCTCGTCGCCGCGCAGACGACCGACGCCGTCCCTGCCACGCTCTGCGGTCCCTGACGCGCGAGGGCCGCGCGACGGTGCGCCCGCGCCTGCTCCTCACTGAACGCAGAAGAAGAGGTCGGCGCTGTCGGTCTCTGCGCCAGACGTCGCGGTCAACGTCACTTGAAAGAGACCGACCATGAAGAAGTCGAGGTTCCCTACCGTGAAGGTGCCGTCGCCTTTGGCCGTGACCTCCGGCGTCTGCGACGAAGCGTGGAGGTGGAGCGGCATGTACGGCTTGGCCACGGTCAGCGTCGCGCCGCTCACGGGGGCGCCCGCAGCGTCGAGGACCTTCACCGTCCACGTGTTGACGTCGAGCCCCGGCGGCGCCGGATCGGCGTTCGTGAGAACGAACTGAAAGAGCTTGTTCTTGCCGGCCTTCGTCAGGTTCGCGGTGAGCTCGTCGCGCCGCGGATCGGTCATGCACGTGACCTGGGCGGCGTTGTCGGCTGCGCCGGCGTCGGCGCTCCCGCCGCTCGAGCTGCACGCCCCCGCGGCGAGCGCGCACCCCACGAAGGTCGCGACGCCGCACGTCGCGGCGATCACCCGTCCGAGCCGAGAGGAGCGCACGCCGTGAGCGTAGCACTCGCCAAGTGCGCGAGCCGTGCCCGCCGAGGTTGCGCGCGCCGCCTCGCCTACCTGGGGGACGGCCGGCCTCTCGCGCGCGGGCTTCGGTGGAGGGGGCCTCCATCGTCCTCGCCCTGGCGGTGGAGCCGGGGGTCTCCGCGGCGGTCCGCCGCGCTCGCCCCTGACGGCGCTTATGGAAGTGCCCCGGGCGCGGGGAAATTCGGTCAAAAGCGTGCTTCCCGTCCGGCCAAGAGGTACCCTCCATCCCATGTCTTACCCGCGCGCGGGACGCGTCTTGGCTGTTGCCTTCTTGCTCGTGACCGCGGCGTTCGTCGGCTGCGGTCGCGCCTCGCTCCTCGGTTACGAGAGCGACGCAGGGCCCGACGCGCGCACCGAAGGCGGGAACGACGGCAGCGGCTTCGATGCGAATTTCGAAGACGTGCGCGACGGAGGCGGCGGCGACGCCGACGCGGGCGTGTGCAACGCCAAGAACTGCCCGACCGGCTGCTGCGACTCGGCGGGCAAGTGTCGGAACGGCACCGAGCTCACCGGCTGCGGCGGCCCCGGCGGGATCGCCTGCGTCGACTGCGCGGGCAAGGGCTTCGACTTCTGCGATGCAACGCGCCGCGTGTGCGCGCGCGAGGTCAAGGTCTGCGACGGGACGACGTGCGCCGACGGCTGCTGCGGCCCGGGCCTCGGCGACGCCGGGCTCGCCTGCTACGACGGCGTTTCGGACAAGGCGTGCGGCACCGGCGCTGCGACGTGCGCTGTGTGCGGCGCGGCGAAGGACGCCGGCGTCACCACCACGTGCGATCCAAAGCAGCACACGTGCGTGAGCCCGACCTGCAACGCCAAGACGTGCAACGGCTGCTGCGACAAGAGCGGCAAGTGCCAGCCTGGTGACGCCAACACCGTGTGCGGCGCCGGCGGGATGACCTGCACCGACTGCACGCAGCAGAACGCCTCGTGCGTCGCTTCGGGCATCACCGGTGGCGCGTGCGAAGGGCCGCCTCCGCTCTGCGGTCCCGACACGTGCCCCAACGGCTGCTGCCTCGGGGACACGTGCCTCGACGGCAACATCGACACCGCCTGCGGCGTCGGCGGCAAAGAGTGCTTGAACTGCATGGGCCAGAACCAGGTGTGCACCGGGCAAGCGTGCGTCCCGCCGCCGCCTACCTGCACCGCCGCCAACTGCCCGGGCTGCTGCGATCCGTCCGGCACCTGCTTCGCCGGCTTCTTGAACACCCGCTGCGGCTCGGGCGGATCGACCTGCGCCGACTGCAGCTCGACGGGCTCGACGTGCAACGGCTCGGTGACCCCGCGCGTGTGCGCCAACCAGCAGAGCACGTGCCCCGCGAGCTACCCGACCTGCGACCCCTCGGTGACCGAAGCCCCGGCCCCCAACGCCAAGGGCTCGTGCGACCCGGCGGATCTTCAGGACGCGCAGCAGGCCTGCAGCCAGGGCGCGGCCTCCCCCGCGTGCAACTCGTTCTTCGACTTCCTCGCGTCGACGAACGGTAAGCAAGCGTGTGGGCAGTGCCTCGCGCCGTTCCACTACACGTTCCAAGAGTCGCGCGGCATCTTCACGTGCGTGCAGCCGTTCGCTTCGGGGCCGTGCAACCACCGCACCGGCTGCGCCATCGACTGCGCCGACACGAGCTGCTCCCAGTGCCCCTCGGGCTCGGAGCTTCAGTGCGAGAACAACGTGGAGGCGGTCGGCGGCCAGTGCCGGCCGTTCTTCAACCAGACCGGCTGCATCTCCGGTCCGCTCCTCGGCGCGGCTGCGTTCTGCAACCCGGCGACCTACCCGCAGCGCAACTACGGCGCGTGGCTCGCCGGCGTGGGCACGCACTACTGCGCCCCCTGAGCGACAAGAGCCCCTGACCCGACGCGGGGGCGAGCTATGCTCGCCCCATGGCTCGCCCCGGCTACGACGAGGTCGTCCTCCTCACCGGCTATCCGTCCTTCTCGGCACGGAAGATGTGCGAGGAGCTCGTGCGCGCGCCGGGCACGCTCGTGCACGCCGTCGTTCACGCCAAGCTCGCGGGGGAGGCGAGCAAAGCGCTCGATCATCTTCCGGCGGGCCACAGAGCGCGCGTGAACCTCATCGCGGGGGACGCCGCGGCCATGGACTTCGGTCTCTCGGGGGCCGAGTTCCGCGAGCTCACGGCCGAGGTCGATCGCATCCACCACTGCGCGACGGTCTCCTACCTCGGCGTGGAGCGGGCCGCCGCCGAGCCGGTGAACGTCGGCGGTGCGCGCGAGGCGCTCGAGTTCGCCGAAGCGTGCAGGGATCTCAAGTGTCTCGTCTTCCACTCGACCGCGTCGGTCTCGGGGAACCGCACCGGTCTCGTGCGCGAGGACGAGCTCGACAAGGGGCAGACCTTCCGCAACGTCGTCGAAGAGACGAAGGCGCGCGCCGAACGCATGATGCGCGACGCGATGGCCAAGGTCCCCATCGCCGTCGTGCGCCCGTCGATCGTCGTCGGCGACTCGAGCACCGGCGAGGTGGATCGCTTCGACGGTCCCTACCTCCTCATCCTCTTGATGGTGACGTCGCCCACCGACTTCGCGCTCCCGCTCCCCGGTCGCGGTGATTCGCTCCTCCACCTCGTCCCCATCGACTACGTGGTCCGCGCTGCTGCCGCCATCGGTCGCGATCCGCGCGCGCGCGGGCGCACGTTCCATCTCGTCGACCCTACGCCGCTCACGGCGCGGCGCGTCTTCGAGCTCGTGGCCCGCGCGGGTGGGCGAAGGCTGCCGCGCGGCTTCATCCCCGCGAACCTCACGAAGGCGCTCCTCCGCACGCCGGGGTTGGATCGCTTCGCCAAGAGCCCGCGCGCCTTCCTCGACGCGCTCGTCACGCCCGTCACCTACAGCTCGGCGAGCACCGACGAGCTCCTCGGAGGCTCGGGCATTCAGTGCCCGCCGTTCGAGAGCTACGTGGAGAAGCTCGTCGAGTTCGTCCAAGTGCGCCTTCAGGAGCGCCGCAAGCAACGCGCCGCCGCCGGCGAGGTCGAGGACCCGCTCGGCTGATCGAAGCGTGTGCTAGGAAGGCCGCGCGCATGTCGAAGAAATCGGTGCCTCCGCTCATCGGTCCGGGCATGGTCACGCGGCGCGTGCGCCTCCGCGCGTCCGACGTCGTATTCTTGAAGGGCATCGTCGAGGGGCTCGAGGGGCTCGCCCAAGTGTTCGCCGAGAAGGGGGGCGATCTCACGCTCGCCTCTCCTGCGGGCCGCGAGCGCGAGCTCGACGAGCTGGTCGAAGATCTGGCCCGCGAGCTCGGCGCCTTCCGCGTCACCGAGGAGGAGGCGACGTGACGCGCGAGGCGGACGAGCGCCTGCCGCACGAAGCGGCCGACGTCGTCATCGTCGGGGGCGGCCCCGCGGGGACCGCCACGGCGCTTCACCTCGTGCGCGTGCACGGCGTCGAACCGTCGCGCATCGTCCTGCTCGAACGCGCGCGCCATCCGCGGGAGAAGCCCTGCGCGGGTGCCATCAGTCGCTGGGGGATCGAGGCGCTCGCCCGCGCGCGCGTCGCCATCACCGTACCGGCGGTCACCATGCGTGGGCTTCGCGTTCGCGCGGGGGGCGAAGCCGGAACCTTCCACGCCAACGACCTCGGGTGCGTCGTGCGTCGCGACGCGTTCGACGCAAGCCTCTTCGAGACCGCCCGCGCCGACGGCGTCCGCGCGAGCGACGGGGAGGGGGTCCTCGAGCTCGCGCGCCGCGCGGAGGGCTACGTCGTCACCACGACGAAGCGCGCCATCGTCGCAAAGTACGTCGTCGCCTGCGACGGCGCGGGGAGCACGGTGCGCAAGCGCGCAGGGCTCCGTGAGCCTGCGCGAAAGGGGCACCTCTACGTCCTCGAGACGCCGCTCGCGCCGAGCGACGAATCCGCGAAAGAAGGGCTCTGCGACTTCGACCTCGGCGTCGTCGACGAGGGGCTCCTCGGCTACTACTGGGACTTCCCCACGCCCATCGACGGCGCGCGTTGGGTGAGCCGCGGCGTCTACCACGCGAACCTCTTCGCGCCGGCGGAGGGCGCGCGGGTGAAGGCGGCTCTCGCGCGTGCCCTCTCGCTCCGTGGCCTCGAGCCCCACGCAGCGACCTGGAAGCCCTTCAGCACGCGCCCGTTCGTCGCCGAGACGACGCTCCTCCACGAAGGGATCCTCTTCGTCGGCGAGGCCGCGGGGATCGACGCCACCACCGGCGAGGGGATCGCGCAGGCGATCCTCTTCGGTGAGATCGCCGCCACGCACCTCGCCCGCGCGCTCGCGGGAGACGCGAAGGCCGTCCTCGACTACCCGCGCGCCGTCCGCGCATCACGCGTGGGCCGTCACTTGCTCCAATCGGCGTGGCTGGCGAAGAATGTGTATTCTGCACGCGGCGAGCCTTTCCGCAGGCTGCTCGCGCGCTCGCCGGCGGCGCGCGAAGCGGGCGCGCGCTGGTACCACGGGGAGCGCCTCGGCCGATGGACCAAGGCCGCCCTTGGGGCGCGCCTCGCGCGAGAGGCGGTGACGGCGCTCCCCGCGCTCGCTCGCAGCGCGCTCACCCCTCGCGGTGACCGGGATCGTCCTCGTCGTCCGTGAGCTCGGGGTGCGACGTGGTGCGGCCACTGTCGACGTCGAGCACGCTGCCGCGCTCGTGACGTGAGTCGGGCGGCGGCGGAAGGCTCGAGCTTCCACGCGTGCCGAGCGCGTTCTTCTGCTCGAGGAAGCGGAGGGTCCCGGCGCCGCTGGTGCGCTCGAGCACCGCGCGAAGATCTCCCGGGAGGGGCGCCTCGAGGACGAGGTGCGCGCCGCCGGTCGGGTGATCGATCTCGATGCGCACGCAGTGGAGAAAGGTGCGATCGAGGCCGTTCTTCTCCTCGAAGAAGCGGTTCGTCGGCGCGTGTCCGTAGCGATCGTCCCCCAGCACAGCGTGACCCACGGCGGCGAGGTGGCGCCGCACCTGGTGCGCGCGGCCCGGCTCGGGGATGACGCGGAGCACGCTGTGGCCGCTGGTTACCGCGAGTCTCCGGTAGCGGGTGCGCGCCGGGAGGAGCGCCCCTTCCTCGCGGAGCTCGCGCGTGATCGAGCCCTTCGAAGGCGTGACCCCGCGCGCGCCAACCAGGTAGATCTTGCGGGTCTCGGGCGAGGCGAGAGCCGCGGCCCAGCGTTCGCGCAGCGCCGGCTCGCGCACGAACACGGCGAGCCCACTGGTCCCTACGTCGAGCGGGAGCACAGGGACCGCGTTCGCTCCGCCGGGGAGCTTCCGCACGCGTCCGGTGAGCGACGTCGCGGACTCGGGTCGCGGCTCGAGCGGCTCGTGCGCCGACTTGTCCACGACCAGCACGTCGCCGTCCTCGTAGACGACGCGCGGCCGCGGCGCGGCCGTCGGACGGAGGATCGCCACCGTCTCGACCTCGTCGGTGAGCGGGATCATGTCGAGCGGACGAAGCTCCGCGGTCGCGTACCCGAGGCGCGCGAAGTGGTCGAGGTCACGCGCCAACGTGTCGGGGTCGCACGAGACGTAGCCGATGGTATCGACGCCGAGACGCACCAAGAGGTCGCGCGCCGTGGGGCTCATGCCGCGACGCGGAGGGTTGACCACGGCTGCGTGAAAGCGCTCGCCGCGGGCGGCCAGGGCGCGCAACGTGGCCGCGACGTCACCGCACTCGGTCGTCACTTCGAGCCCCTGGGCCTCGGCGGCGGCGCGCGCCTGCGCCGCGGCGGGAGCGAACGACTCGACGAGGTGCACCCGGGCCCCCGCGCGCGCGAGGCCGAGGGCGATGGACCCCGATCCGCCGTAGAGATCGAGCACCCGCGGCGGCTCTTTGCCGCCATGGCGCCCGAGCCGCAGCGCGTCGACGAGCATCTGGTGCACACGCGCCGCTTGTCCGCGGTGCGCCTGCACGAACGATCCGAAGGTCGCGAGGTGCGTCGAGGCCCCGACGCGATCGGGCGACGACGTCGCGCCGGCGAGGTGCATCGTCTCCGGTCCGAGGATCTGCGGTGACTCGCCGTCGTGAAGGTTCAACGCGACGCCGAGCACCGTCGGCTCGGCTTGGAGGAGATCGCTCGCCGCGCGACGAAAGCGCTCGAGGTCCTTGGCTGCCGCGCGCTGCACGACCCACGTCACGAGGACACGCGGCGAGGTGGCACCTTCGGCGCCGTGCACCTCGCGGAGGTCGATCGCGCGGAGCGCCCCCGGCCCGCCGGAGCGGTAGGGCGCGAGCGGTCCGCCGCTCGATTCGTCGGCGCGCGCGCGCTCACGGAGCGCCTTGGCGACGTGGGCGAGAGGCGGCGAGAGGACGCGGCATCCGGGGATGTCGACGATTTGATGTCCGCCGCCGCGAGCGAAGAGGCCGATCTTCCCGCCGGGGGCGACGATGAGCTTGGCCCGCGTTCGGTACTCGACGACCGGCTCGGCGGGCAGCACCGGCTCGGTGTAGGTGAGCTCGAGGCCCGCGTACCGCGACACCGATTGGACCACCCGGCCGCGCTTCAGCGCGAGCTGCTCGCCGTACGGGTGGGCGATGACCGGGCATCCTCCACAGGCCTCGGCGTGATCGCACTTCACGATCAGGCTCGTCGCCCCCTTTCCCCTCTCCGAGGCGGGCGACCCGAACGGCAAAGGAGGGGACGGCGGAGGCATGGAAGCGAAGAGAGACTTTACCATAGGCGCCCGAGCGAAACCGCGGCGGGGGGCTCTGCGTAGGTGGTAGAAGACCCATGTGTCCGAGCCTGAAACGCCGGAGCCCGCAGCTTCGCCCGCGCGCGCCACGAGCGCCTGCGATCGCGCGATGGAGCGCTACGCCGCTGGCGACGACGCGGCGTTCGGCGAGGTCTACGACGCCCTGGCTCCGCGGCTCTACGGCTACCTCCTCCGGCAGACGCGCTCGCGCGACCGCGCCGAGGACTTGGTGCAGCAGACGCTCCTCCACATGCACCGCGCGCGCGGTCGCTTCCTCCCGGGTGCCGAGGTGACCCCGTGGGCCTTCGCCATCGCTCGCCGCTTGCTGATCGACAGCTTGCGCCGCGGACGTCGCGAGGTCCTCTCCGCGACCGCGGACGACGAAGGATCGGCGCACGAGCCGGCCTCGCCCGAAGCTCCGGCGGACGCTCTCCTCGAAGCGCAGGATCTTGCCGATCGCATTCGCAAGGAGCTCGCGCGCCTCCCCGAAGGGCAACGCGTGGCCTTCGAGCTCGTGAAGCAAGAAGGGCTCTCCATGGCCGAGGCCGCTCAAACCTTGGGCACGAGCGTGACGGCGGTGAAGCTCCGCGCGCACCGCGCCTACGAGGCGCTCCGCGCCGCGCTCGGCGAAGCCGTCTCGAAAGGACTCCCATGAGCGGACCTTCGAGCGATCTGCGCGCGCGCCTCCTCGCGGCCGTGGCCGAAGAGGCCGCGCCGACGCGCGCCGAGCATCGTCGCGCGCTCCTCGTGCGCGGCGTGGTGGTCGTGCTCGTGCTCGTCGGCGCGTTCTTCGCGCTCGGCGGCACGCACCCCGGCGATCGCGACGACGTTGCGCTCTACGGCACCTTCGTGGCGTGGCTACTCCTC
The DNA here is from genome assembly GCA_964531795.1 of uncultured Polyangiaceae bacterium. Classification (GTDB taxonomy): domain Bacteria; phylum Myxococcota_A; class Polyangia; order Polyangiales; family Polyangiaceae; genus CAZHHD01. The sequence goes on from CAZHHD010000025.1 coordinate 93,931, forward strand.
GCTGCCGCCGCCGCGTGGGCTGCGGGGACGCGCGGTCGGTCGATGATGGGGAGGCCGCGTGCGCTCCTCCTTGCGGTCGCCGTCGGCCTCGCGCCCGCGTTGGCGCTCTCGGCCGAGCTCGCCGGCGGCCTCGCGCGCGCGGCGGAGGATCCGGGGGCGCGGGCGCATTTCCTGTGCTTCGCCATCGCGACCGGGGTCGGTCTCGCGCCGTGGGCGTTCGTCGTGTGGCTGCGCCGCTCGAGCGACCCTTTGCACCCGCGCGCGACCGGGGCCGCGCTCGGTGCCATGGCCGGCGCCATCGGCGCGGTGTTCGTCGATCTCCACTGCCCGTCGAGCTACTCGGCCCACGTCCTGCTCGGCCACGTGCTCCCCGCGGCGGCGCTGGCCGTGCTCGGGGCGCTCCTCGGCCCGCGTCTCCTCGGCGTTCGCGCGCGCTGAAGGAAGAGCCGGCGGGCGGAGCTGCGCCAGGGAGTTGGGCCAGCGGGGCGATCTCGCATAGTATCGACGCTTCGCCTCGCATGCCGCGCCATCCCCCCCGCATCCTCATGGTGTCGTCGGAGGTGGAGTCCTTCGCGCGCACCGGTGGTCTCGGCGACGTCGTCCTTGGTCTCGCGCGAGCCCTCTCGGCGCGTGGGGCCGAAGTCGTGGTCGTCACCCCGCTCTACGGCAACACGCGCGTCCCCGAGGACGCCCGCTGGTGGGAGGGGCCGATCTCGGCGCGTGTCGGCTGGGGAGCGCACGACGTCATCTCGCTGGGGGTGAAGGAGTGCTTCGTCGCCCCCACCGCGCGCGTGTGCCTCCTCGCGCACGACGGCCTCTACGGCGGTCGCGCCGGAATCTACGGCGATGCGCGTGGAACGTTCGGAGACAACGAGCTCAGGTTCGCGACCCTCTCGCGCGGGGCCCTCTCGGTCGCCGAGGCGGTGTGGGGGGCGCCCGGCTCCGAGTCTTCGGGGCCGGACCTCGTGCACGCACACGACTGGCACGCGGCGCTCTCGATCGTCTACCCGCGGAGCGGCGCGATGGGCTGGGCGTGGGGACACGTCCCCGCGGTCTTCACGGTGCACAACCTCGCCTACCAAGGCGTGCTCGCGTTCTCCTCGCTCGATCGCTTGGGCGTGCCGCGCGCCGCGTACCGGAGCGAGTTCCTCGAGCACAAGGGGCTCGTGAACCTGCTCAAAGGGGCCATCTCCATGGCCGATCGCGCGACGACCGTGAGCCCCACCTACGCGCGTGAAATCCTCGCGCCGTGGAACGGCTTCGGCCTCAGCGACTTCCTCCGCGCGCAAGGCGACAAGCTCGTCGGCATCGTCAACGGCATCGACGCGGTTCGCTTCGATCCGACGACCGACACCGCCATCGCCCGCACCTACGACGCGAACAGCGCCGAAGCCGGCCGTCGCGCGTGCAAAGAAGCGCTCCTCCGCGAGGCGGGGCTCGACGGTGACGTGCGCGCGCCGCTCTTCGCCTGCGTGTCGCGTCTCACCTGGCAGAAGGGGATCGACCTCTTCTTGCAGGCGATCCCGGGCCTCGTCGATCGCGGAGCGCGCGTGGTCCTCGTGGGGACCGGCGAGGACAACCTCGAAAACGGCCTCCGCGCCGCTGCCGCACGCTTCCCCGGTCGCGTCGCCTCGCGCATCGCCTTCGACGAAGGGCTCGCGCGCCGTGTGTACGCCGGCGCCGACTTCTTCGTCGTCCCTTCGCGCTACGAGCCGTGCGGCCTCACGCAGATGTATGCGATGCGCTACGGCGCCATCCCCGTGGTGACCGACGTCGGCGGCCTCCACGACACCGTCGAGCCGTACGAAGCCGTGCGCATGCGTGGCACCGGCTTCCTCGCCCACGACCAGACCGCGCACTCGGTGTTCCTCGCTTGCGACGAAGCGCTCACGGCGTACTGGGACGTCGAGGGGATGCGCGCCCTCGTGGCGCGCGCGATGGCCAAAGACTGCTCGTGGGAGCGCTCCGCCGAGGAGTACCTCGAGCGCGTGTATCTGCCGCTCATCGATCGCGCGCGCGGCCCCGGCTAGACTTGGGCTCGTGGCGCGCATCCTGCTCATCGACGACGATCCGTCGCTCCTCGACGTGCTCGCCCTGGCGTTCGAGACCGCCGGCCACACCGTCCTGACTGCGCGCGACGGGGAAGGGGGGCTCGAGGCCATCACGCGCGACGCGCCGGCGGCGGTGGTGAGCGACGTGAACATGCCGCGCCTCGACGGGTTCTCGCTCTGCCGGAAGCTCCGCGCCGCGGGCAATCAGGTCCCCTTCGTCCTCCTCACGTCGCGGGACGACGACATCGACGAGACCTTGGGGCTCGAGCTCGGGGCCGACGACTACATCGCGAAGCCCTTCAATACGCGCGTCCTCCTCGCCCGCGTGGGAGCGCTCCTTCGCCGCGACGCGCTCCGCGGGAAGAGCGAGCCCGAGGGCCCGGCGATCACGGTGGACGATCTCGTCCTCGCGCCGGAGCGGCTCGAGGCGCGGTACCGAGGAACGCTGGTGGCGACGACGGTCACCGAGTTTCGTCTGCTCGAAGCCCTCGTGCGGAGGCCCGGCGTGGTGATGACGCGCGATCGCCTGCTCGAGGCGGTGCGTGGTGACGACTCGGTCGTCGTCGAGCGCATCATCGACACCTACGTGCGTCGTCTACGAAAGAAGCTCGGCGCGGTCGATCCTACGTTCGAAGCCATCGAGACCGTCGTCGGTGTCGGCTACCGCTGGAAGTCGCGTGCCGGAGCGTGAGACCGAGGCCGGCGCGCCCACCGCGGGAGCCGCGCTCGAGTCGTCCCTCACGCGCCTCCGCGCGCTCTCGCGACGAAGGACGCTCCGCGTGCGCGCCTTCGTGGCGGTGGTGCTCGCCCTCGTGCTTCCGCAGGCCTTCGTCTTCCTGTGGAGCGTCATGGAGCGCGACATCGGCGGCAAGATGCAGAGAAACGCCGAGGAGGCGGCCTCCGAGGCCGAGGGGGCGGTCGAGTCCTCGCGCGAGAACGCCCTCGACGGCCCCTCCACCGAGGCGTGGCTCCTCGACATCGCCGCGCGCCACGGGCTGCGCATTCGCCTCGTGAGCGGCGGAGGAAAAGAGATCCTCGACTGCGATCGCGATCAAGGCACCGACATCGTGCACCAGGTCGGCACGCTCTTCTTCGGCCCCGACGGCGCTCCGAGCTTGCGTGAGTTCGACGCGACGCTCGGAGCGCTCCCCTCGCGCGCCGAGGTCCTCGAGGCCGAGGCCCATCCCGAGCGCGCCGAGAGCGGCTGTCGGAGCTCGCCCGGCGCGAAGCTGCTCGTGTGCCACGCGGTGCGTGTGCTCCCGAGCGCTCCCGACGGCACCCACGAGGTCATTTACGTGCAGGAGAGCTCGCGGCGCGCCGTGCGCGCGCTCTACGACTTGCGCTACCAGCTCGCGCGCCTCTCGCTCCTCACGCTCCCGTTCGCGCTCGGTCTGGCGTGGTGGATGGGCTCGCGGATGGTCGGTCCGCTCGAGCGTCTTCGCGCGAGCGTCCTCACCGTCGCCGGCGCGGCGAGGCCGGCCCCCGCGCTCGACGTGACAGTGGCCGACGACGAGATCGGGGATCTCGCCGCCGCCTTCAACGTGCTCCTCGCCTCGCTCGAGGCACGACGCGGCGAGAACGAGCGCTTCGTCGCCGACCTCGTGCACGAGTTCAAGAACCCGGTGGCGGCGATCCGTGCCTCGGCCGAGGCGCTCGCTTCGGGGGCGATCGACGAAGAGCGATCGGCGCGCCTTGCGCGCGTCCTCGCCGACTCGAGCGGTCGGCTCGACGGCCTCGTCTCGCAGTTCCTCGAGCTTGCGCGCGTCGAGGCAGGGATGCCCACCGAGAAGCGCGCGCCGCTCGATCTCGCCGAGCTCGCCCGCGGCATCGTCGAGGCGCTCTCGGCACGTCACGAGCGCGTGCGCTTCGAGGTCGTGGCGAACGAGGAGGCGCGCGTGGTCGGCGTGGCGCACCGCTTGGATTCGGCGCTGCGGAACGTGATCGAGAACGCCACCGCCTTCGCCGAGGGGGCGAGCGACTCGCCCGCGGTGCGCGTCGTCGTCAGCCGCGCGGCCGAAGGGGTCCGTGTCTCCGTGAGTGACAACGGTCCGGGGATCGCCGAGGAGGACCTTCCGCGCGTCTTCGACCGCTTCTTCACCACGCGCGACCGCGAGCGCGGGAGCGGGCTCGGCCTCTCCCTCGCGCGCGCGGTGGTCGAGGCGCACGGCGGCAGCATCGTGGCCGAGTCGAGCCCCGGACGCGGGGCCACGTTGCGCCTCACGTTGCCGCACGCGCCCGCTGTCTGAAGCTCGTTCACACCGAATTCACACGGTCGGCGAAGACGTTTCACCTCGCAAGGCGCACGGCGTTCACGCCGAGGGCGAAGACTCTCTCTCGTGCCGCGCCTCCTCCGTCACGGCGCTTCGTGACGGACGTAGGGCGGGCCCGAAGAGGAGCTCCGAATGAACCACTTTGCCGTGTTGCTCGATCTCGCCTGTGGCCGCGCGCTTCCCGATGCCGCCGAAGGACGTTCGCGGCGCCTCCAGCTCGTCGCCGCCGCGCTGCTCGCGTCCATCGTCTTCGCCGCGCTCTGGGGCCTCGCTGCCGGCAGCCACTCGGCGACCTTGGCCCTCGCCAACGTCTACAAGGTGCCGATGGTCATCCTGCTCTCGGCGGTCTGCGCCGTGCCCGCGGGGATGCTCGCCTACAAGCTCGTCGGCCCGCCGTGCCGCGGCACCGATCTGCTCGTCTCGTTCGCCGGTGGGATCTTCGCCGGCACGCTCGTGCTCGCCGTGCTCTCGCCGATCTTGGCGCTCTACTACCACACGAGCGCGTGGGCCGGCCCGATGCTCGGGATCGTCACCACCTTCGCCGCGCTCGGCATCGGCGGCCTCATCTTCGTGCGCGCGGCCTTTCGTCGCGCCGCGCTCGGCCCGCGCCGCGCGTCGATCGTCGTGCCAGTGGCGGTGTTCCTCGGGCTTCAGCTCGCGTCGATGCTCCAGCTCGTCGCGCTCGCCTCGCCGATCTTCCCCGAGCACACGGTCTTCTCGAAGGGGGTCGATCACCTGTCGGAGGTCCAGTGACCGCCGAAGCATCTGCCGAGGGACAAGCGGTCCACGACGCGCACCCGATCGTGGCGCTGCACGAAGGGGCCATCAGCGGAGGCTCGCTCACCTGGCACACGCACGTGGTCCTCGCCGCCGAGGATGCAGGGCACGCCGTGCGGATCCCGCTCGGCGTCCCGCTCGACGAGGGGGTGAGCGTGGTCGCGACGCCCAGCGTGCGCGAGGTGACGGAGGGGGGGCGCGTCGTGGCGTTCACCCTTGATCCCTCGTGGGAGAGCGCGGACATCGTCACCCGGCAGGCGCTCCCCAACGTGCACGGCGACGTGCACCTGGCCGCGCCGCTCCTCGCCGATGCAGTGCCGCAAATCGTGGACGTCTCGGGGGACCAGGGGGTGCGCTTCGAGCCCGGGGCGGGTCTCGGGCTCGAGCGTCACGTGGGCTTCTTCGCGCCCCCTGGTCTCTCCGAGGGGGCTCGCGCCGATGCCGAGCGGCTCGTTGCTCCGTTCCGGCATCGTGCGGGCGATCCGGTGTACCTCCGCATGAACGGTCCGCTCGCCGCGCACGGGCTCAGTGGGCACCTCTCGACCAGCGCCGACCGCAGTCGCGCCGGCGCCTTCGGGGCCGCTGCGGTGTTCGTCCTCGTGGTCGTCGCGCTCGTGATCGCGTTTCGCAAGCTCGCGCGTGCGGCGCGGGCCGAAGAGGCCGAAGCCATGCTCGCTGCCGAGTTCGCGCGCATGGACCAGGAAGGAGGAGCCGATGTTTCCGCCGATCCCGCTACCTGAGACCGCCGAGATCTTCACCGGCCTCGCGCTGTCGACCGGCTTCGCGCTTCGCTCGCTCCTCCCCGCGTGGTGGCGCACGACGGCCGTGCGGCGCGCCTTCGCCGCGACCGTCCTCGTGGGGCTCTTCGGATTCGTCCTTTGGGGATCCGCGCCGCTCTTCGGCGCGTGGGGGCTCTCGTCGCAGGGGGTCGGGCTCGCGTGGCTCGTCGTGTTCGTGCTCGCGTCGCTCGCCGTCACGCTGCCGATCGCTGCGGTCGTTCGCGTGGGACTCGTGGGGATCGGGCGTATCGTCGGGGCACGGCAATCGCGCGCGACGCCCGCGGCCTCCCTGCCGCCGTCCCGCGTGTCACCTGTGGCGCCGGCCGTGCCGGTCGCGTCACCCGCGCCGGTCGCACCGCCCACGTCATCGCCGGTCTTGGCGCGTCGCGTGCTGCTCGAGGGGACGGCGGCGGCGCTGCCGCTCTTCGCGGTGGGGCAGAGCCTCCGCGGTTTCGTCGGCGCGGACGACGCTCCCAAGATGCCCGTCGTGCGCATGCGCTTCGCCGACCTCCCGCGAGAGCTCGAGGGGCTCCGCATCCTCCATCTCAGCGATCTTCACCTCGGCGTGTCCTTTCACGTGGACGATCTCGAGCGTCTCCTCGAGCGCGCGCGCGCGGCGAGGCCGCACCTCGTGCTCCTGACGGGGGACCTGGCCGACGATCCGCGCGAGATCCCTCCGGCGCTCCGCGCCATCGCCGAGCTCGGTGCGCCTCTTGGGGCCTTCGCCTCCATCGGCAACCACGAATACCTGCACGACATTCGTCGCACGCGGCCGCTCTTCGACAAGAGCCCGGTGCCGCTTCTTCTCGACGAAGGGACGACGCTCCGCGTGGGGAACGCGCGCCTCTACCTCGCCGGCGCCGACGATCCCGTGTACCTTGCAGGTACCGAGGCGTTCCTCACGCGGAGCTTCGATCGTGCCGCGAAGGACGCCCCCACGGACGCCTTTCGGCTGCTCCTCAGCCATCGCCCCGAGGGATTTCTCCCTGCCTCGGCTCGTGGGTTTCATCTCACGCTCTCGGGGCACACGCACGGCGGCCAGATTGGGCTCGCCGGCAAGAGCGTCTTCGAGCGACTCGAGCGCCCCGCGTGGCTGAAGTACGCGTGGGGGAGCTACGCGCGGGGACCGAGCCGGCTGTACACGACCAGCGGCTTCGGTCACTGGTTCCCCTTTCGCCTCGCGTGTCCCACCGAGGTGCCGCTGGTCGTGCTCGAGCGCCAGTGACGTGGACCGTCGCGACGGCTACGCTCGAACGTACCCAAGGAGCGTCGGCGAGCGAATCAGCCCGCCCTCGGAGCGCGCGAGCTCGACGCGGAGGCCACGTGGCGAAGCCAGAGGAGTCCCCGCGTCAGTTCTTCGGCTCGGTCGATCGATCGCAGTACCAGCTCGTGGACGCGAACGGCGTCGCGCGGCTCGACGAGGTCTCCCCCGCGGTGCGCGAGGAGCTCGAGGCGCGCGGGGCGGTGCGGGTCGGCATTTCACTGCGTGCGTTCGGCGCCAAGGAAGAGTCCTTCGAGGTGTACCGCACGGCTGCGAGCGACGCGTTCGTCGCCGTGAGCAAGAGTGACATCGAGCTCTTTACGGTCTTTCGCAGCGGCCGGGGCACGCTGACGAGCGGGCGTCTCCGCTCGCGCGACGCCGTCGCCACGTTCCTGGCGCAGCACGAGAACCGGAGACGCGCCGAAGAGCAACGTGGCGAGGTCGCGATCGCGCACGACGAGGCGCTGAGGTTCGTGCCGCTCCGTCGCGAGCTCGCCGCTGCGCTGGCTGCGCGTGCCTCGCGGCTGGACCTCACGGCGACGGCCCTCGCCGCGCTCTTCGCGACCCCGCTTGGCTACGCGTTTTGGAAGCTCGCCGCGCCGCCGCAGAACGAGGGCGCGGTCTTCCTCGGCGGACTTTTGTTCATCTTCTTCGTCCCCGTGTTCGTCTCGCTCACGCGCCACTTCGCCGGCGCGCTCCCCGTCACCCGCGCCGAGGTCGAGATGGATCGCGCGGGGCCTTACCGCGGAGCGGCAGAGGTGCGCGTCGCGGTAGAAGAGCCGGTGCCGGAGGAGACGCGCGCCGTGCCTGCCGAAGAGGCCGCGCGCGTCAGGGGGCGAGACGATTGAGCATGCGCGGGAAGGGGATCGTCTCGCGCACGTGCTGGAGCCCGCAGAGCCACGAGACGGTGCGCTCGATGCCGAGCCCGAAGCCGGCGTGGGGGAAGCTCCCGTAGCGGCGGAGGTCGAGGTACCACTCGAAGGCCTCGCGCGGGAGCTTGTGGTGCTCGAGCTCGGTGACGAGCTTGTCGAGGTCCTCTTCGCGCTGTCCGCCGCCGACGATCTCGCCGTAGCCCTCGGGCGCGAGGATATCCATGCCCAGCGCGAGGCGGTCGTCGTTCGGATCCTTCTTGAAGTAGAAGGCCTTCATCTCGCGCGGGAAGCGGTGGACGATGACGGGCCGGTCGAACTGGTTGGAGATGACGGTCTCTTCGTCGCCGCCGAAGTCGTCGCCGAACTTCGCCTCGGGGTGACCGTTCTTGTTCAGGATCTCGATCGCCTCTTCGTAGCGAATGCGCGGGAAGGGGGCCTTCACCTTTTCCAGGCGGCTCGTGTCGCGCTCGAGCGCCTTGAGCTCGTCGGCGCGCTCCTTCAGCGTGCGGGTGACGACGTGCTCGATGAATTGCTCGGCGAGCTCCATGTCGCCGGCGAGGTCCATGTACGCGACCTCGGGCTCGACCATCCAGAACTCGGCGAGGTGCCGCCGAGTCTTGCTCTTCTCGGCGCGGAACGTGGGGCCGAAGCAGTAGGCCTTGCCGAAGGCCGCCGCCGCCGCCTCCATGTAGAGCTGCCCCGACTGCGTGAGGTACGCGGGCTCGCCGTGGTAGTCGGTCTGGAAGAGCGTGGAGGTCCCCTCGCACGCGTTGGGGGTGAAGATCGGCGCGTCCACCAGGGTGAACCCGCGCCAGTCGAAGAAGTCGCGCACCGATTGGATGATCGTGTGACGCACGCGCATGATGGCGTGCTGGCGCTTCGAGCGGAGCCACAGGTGACGGTGGTCCATCAGGAAGTCGGTCCCGTGCTCCTTGGGCGAGATCGGGTACTCCTGGGTCGTGGCGGCGACGACGCGCACGTCCTTCGCCTGAATCTCGAACTGCCCGGGGATCTTCCCGTGCTCTTTCACGAGGCCGTCGACCTCGAGGCTCGTCTCCTGCTGGAGCTTGTCGCACGCGGCGAAGAGCTCGGGGCTCACGTCACCGACGAACACGACCGCCTGCACGATCCCCGACCCGTCGCGCACCTCGAGGAAATGGAGCTTCTTGCTCGAGCGCTTGTTGTAGAGCCACCCCTTGAGGGTGACGTCCTTGCCCACGTGCTGTCCGAGCGCGGCGATGGAGACGACCTCGTGCATGCGCCCGAAGTAGCACGAATCTAAGGGCGGGAGGAGCGCGTCGCAGGGGGCCGCGAGGTCCTTCCTGCACGAGAAACGAAAACGGCGCCCCCGCCGTGAAGCGAGGGCGCCGCCGTCGTCGCGACTCCCAAGGGCGTGCGCCGCCCCGGGGAGAGGTCGGGACTACTTCACGTAGACCTCGAGGGTGCGCGTCGTGAAGCTCGACGCGTTCTGGGCGAAGGTCCAGTCCGGGTGGCCCGTCGGCTGGTTGCCGATACCGATGTCGATCGTGCCGCCGGAGCTCCAGCGGTCGAACCCGAACACGGTGCTCTGGTTCACGAAGACCTGCATCGAGCCGTAGCAGTCGGTGCCGCCGCTACGCGTGTCGCTGTAGTCGTAGAGGCTGTTGTTCCCGCCGGTCGGCGAGTAGCAGTCCGACCAGAACTCGATGTTGCCGTCGGTCGGCGTGAGCGTCGAGGTCAGGTTCGACGAGAACGCGTAGACGACCTCGTTCGTCACGTTGGTCTGGAAGACGTTGTCGACCGGAACACCGAGCTTGGTGGGATCGGTCGTGAACGCGTCCATCTCGGTCCACACCTCGCTCGAGTCGAGGATGAGGCGGTACGCGACGCGCGTGAACGACGTGCCGACGGTGCCGGAGTTGTCGATCGCGTAGCTGAAGCCCGCGGGGACGTTCCAGTCGGCGCCCGTCGGAATGGCGAGCTGGTAGACGATGCTGTAGTCGCAGGCCGCGCCCGCCATGCCCGAGGGGCAGGCGGTACCGCAGGTCGTGCCCATGGTGCCGGGGCGGCAGAGACACGAGAGCGTCCCCGAAGCATCACTGCACGTGCCGGTGCCGCACGAGTTCGCCGCACACGCCGGGGTGCACGTTCCGTTGGCGTCGTTGTCCTGGTAACCGGCTGCACACGAGGCGCAGTCGGCGCCGGCGTAGCCGGTCGCACAGATGAGCGCGCAGCCGCCGCCAGAGCAGACCGCGGTGCCGTGCGCGGTGTTCTGGCAGGCCGTGCCGGCGTTGGCGCCGGCGCAGTCGCCGGACGCGCCGCAGAAGTTCGGGTTCGACGAAGGATCGATGCAGGTCGAGCCGCACGCGACGAGAGTGCCCGGGCACGAGACCTGGCACGCGCCGTTGACGCACACGTTGCCTTGCGCGCACGCGTGGCCGCACGCGTTGCAGTTGTTGTGGTCGCTTTGGAGATCCGCGCAGTAGGGCGCGCCGCCGTCCGCGCCGGCGTCCGGCGTGCAGAGCGTCTCGTTGCCGCCGCACGTCTTGCTGCACTTGCCCTGCGAGCACGCCGTGCCGCCGCTGCAGACGTTGCCGCAGGTGCCGCAGTTCGTGTTGTCGACCTGGGTGTTCGCGCAGTAGCGCGCGCCGCCGTCGGGCGAGCACGTCGTCTGGGTGCCGGTGCAGAAGCCGGCGTCGCTGGCGTCCGACTTCGCGGCGTCGGTCACGCCCGTGTCGTTGCCGCCGCTGTCGACGGAGCTCCCGCCGTCGACGACCGTGCCGGTGTCGACGCCGCCTTGCGCGTCTGTCGTCGCCGCGCCTTCGGCAGCGGCGTCACCGGTCGTCCCGGTGCTGTCGTCTCCCGAGCACCCTGCCACGACGCTCGCGAGGAGAGCCCCCGCGCACGCCGCGACCACCACGAACCCCTGCCACCTTCCACGACTCACCATGACGCCTCCTCGACAAAAAAGACACGAAGCACAAGCGTCGGACAATACATGAGCTTCGGTCTTGGCAGGGGCGAATTTCCACTCCGCGAGGTACCTACGCCGGTCGCGCGAGGCGCGCGGTCCTTCGCGCTTCGCCGCGGGCCTGCGTCGCCCGCGTGTCTTCGGTGTCGAGGAGGAGCGGCGGGACGGGGGTCGGCTTCCCGGCGTCGTCGATGGCGACGAAGACGAGGCGCGCGTCGACGCAGGGCCACCGCCTCTGCGTCCGCGAGTCCTCGCCCTCGACCACCACTTCGATCTCCATCGACGTCCGGAACGTCGCCGTGACGCGCGCGCGAAGGCGCACGACCTCGCCCACCTTCACCGGCTGCTCGAACTTCAGGTCGTCGACGAAGGCGGTCACCGCCGTCCGCCCCGAGTGACGCTGCGAGCAGATCGCCGCGCACAGATCGACCCAGGCCATGATCTGCCCGCCGAACACGTTCCCCAGAGCGTTCGCGTGCTGCGGCAGGACGTACTCGGTCATGTCGGTCAGGCTCTCGGCCTGCGCGCGCGCGGGGAGGGACGAGGTGGGGCTTGCCGGGGTCACGGGCGGAGAGTAGACGAGTTTCGGTGGCGAAGGCCGAGAGCGAAGCGACGAGCGTGGCAGAGCCTGCGGCCCAGAAGCCCGCGGGCCCCGCGCGCGTGCCGTCCGGCACGACGGTCTCCGGGCGCTCTCTCGTCGTCGTCGCCTCCACGATTGGCCTCGCGCTCGTCGCCGCGGTCGTCCTCTCGTTTCGGCAGTGCGGCCAAGGGCGCTTCGTGAACGGCTCGGTCGCCGTCGAAGGTCGCATCAAGGTCGCCGAGATCTCGCGCGGCATCGTCGGGTGCATGGTGCGGGACCGCGCGACCGATCTGCCCCCCTCCGCGCGCTCGGTCCCCGAAGACATTACCGCCACGCACGGCGACGGCTACACCAGCACCGCGGCCGATTGGGATCAGCCGGTCTATCGCTGCGCCGGCTTCTCCATCCAAGGACCGCAGCGCTATCGCTACACCTGGCGGCGCGACTCGGCCGACGAAGGGCTCGTCCGCGCCGACGCCGATCGCGACGGCGACGGAACGCCGGAGACGGTCTTCGAGATGCCCATTCGATGCCAAGGCCAGGGCGAGGCGCGCGGCTGCGGCGCAGGGAAGATCGAAGAGCGCGGCGTCGCCCCCCACTGATGGTCGCCGAGGCCCTCGTCGGTCGCGTCGCCGAGCTCGCGGCGCTTCGCGCGCGGCTCGCGGGCAAGGAGGGGCGCATCGTCACCGTGTGGGGGCCGGGGGGCATCGGCAAGACGCGCCTCGCGCTCGAAGTCGTGCGCGATCTTCCGGGAGCGACGTTCTTCTGTCCGCTGGCGCACGCGCGATCGGCGAAGGATCTCGTCAAGGTCGTCGGTCAGAGTCTCGGGCTCTCGGGGAACGTGGCGCGTACCGACACCGACGCGCTCGCCCGCATCGGACGCGCGCTGGCGTCGCGGGGAGCTTCGCTCGTGGTGCTCGACAACGTGGAGCAGATCCTCACCCCCGCGGTGGCGGCGCTCTCGTTGTGGACCGCGCTGGCCAAGGAGGCGCGGTTTCTCGTCACCTCGCGCGAGGTCACGCGTGCGCCGGGGGAGGTCGCGTTCGAGCTCCTCCCCCTCGCGCTCCCGCGCACCGACGAAGAAGACGCGGATGCCGTGCGCCTCCTCGTGACGCGCGCTCGCGCCGTTCGCCCGGGGTTCTCGGCGGAGGGGCGCGTGCTGCGCGCGATCGTGGAGCGGCTCGACGGCATTCCTCTCGCGATCGAGCTCGCCGCCGCGCGTCTCGCCGTCCTTCGCGCCGACCAGCTCGAGGCGCGTCTCGCCAAGCGATTCGACGTACTCGCCGTGGCGCACGGTGGGCTCGAGCCGCGCCAGCGCACGCTGCGCGGCGCCATCGATTGGTCGTGGGACTTGCTCGACGAGGACGAGCGCGGGGCGTTGGCTGCGCTGTCGGTGTTCCGCGGGACGTTCGACCTCGAAGCGGTCGAAGCGGTGCTCGAAGGGCCGCTCGGCGCGCGCGCGACCGAGCTCCTCACGACGCTCCGTCACAAGTCGCTCGTACGGGCGGCGCCGGAAGCCGACGCGGGGACCGAGTCGGTGGGCCCTCGCTTCGTGCTCCTCGAGTCGATTCGCGACTACGCGAGCGAGCGACTCGAGGCGCGTGAAGAAGCGCGCGCCATCGAAGACCGTCACGCCGCGTACTTCGCGCGGGAAGGGGAGCGCGCCGCCGAAGCGCTCGACTCGGATGGCGGTGAGGCGGCGCTCCTCTGGCTCGGTCGCGAGCAAGACAACCTGCTCGCCGTCGTGGAGCGCTTTCTCGCTTCGCCCTCGGCGTCGCGCGCCGAGGGAGCTCTTCGCGCCGCCGCGGCCCTCGAGCCGCTCCTCGCGGCGTGGGGGCCCTTGTCGCTCGCCGCCGACGTGCTCGAGCGCGCCTTGGCCGTCCCCGATGCGAGCGCCGCGCCCGCCGCCGCGCGTGCACGCGCGCTCGAAGCGCACGCCGAGGCGCTCCTCGGCGTCGGTCAGCTCGCCGAAGCTCACGAGGCGGCGGTCGCGAGCCGCGCGGTAGACCCCCACGCCGACGGTGCCTCGCGCGCACGCCGCACGAGCCTGCTCGGCGCGATCGAACAAGCGCGAGGGGCAACCGCCGAGGCGCGCGCGCTTCAAAGTGAGGCGCTCTCCATCGCCGAGGCGGCCGGCGCGCGTCGCGAGATCGGCTATGCGCTCTCGAGCCTCGCGTTGGTCGACCACGTGGCCGTCGCCCCTGAGCGAGCCGAGGCGCTCTATCGGCAGGCCATCGACGTGCTCGCCGCCGCGGGGAGCACGCGCCTCGCCGCGCGCGCCGAAGCGCGGCTCGGGTTTCTCATGGTCGATCTCGGGCGCTTCGCCGAGGCGCGTGCGCTCTTCGAGAGCTCGCTCGCAAAGGCGCGAGGGAAGAACCGCGCCCTCGAGGGGATCGTCACCGGCTATCTCGGCAACGCTCTTCGCGCCGAGGGGCGACTGCGCGAGGCAGATGCATACTACACCGATGCGCTCCAGCGCGTCTCCGCCGCGGGTGACCGGCGCTTCGAGGCGACCTTCACCATGGACCTCGGCATCCTCCGCGCGCTCGAGGGGCGCTTCGCCGCCGCGCTCGTGCTCCTCGCCTCCGCGGAGAGCCTCGGCAAGGAGGTCGGCGACCCGCGGCTCGCGGCGCTCGCGCGCGGCTACCGTGCGATGGCGCTGGCCGGCGCGACGGAGATCGAGGCGGCGCGTGCGCTGCTCGACCCGCCGACCGACGCGGTGGTGGAGCGGGTGCAGGCCTACCAAGCGATCTTCATCGAGGCGTGCGCGCTCCGCGGGCGCTCCGACGTCGAAGCGGCGACGGCGCGCCTCCGCGGAGAGATCGCCCGGCGCGCGTCGGCGGGGCTCTTCACCGATCACGAGCGGCTCACCGCGCGCGCTGCCGAGGCGACGCTCGACGGCTTGGCACCGCCGGAGGCCGCGCTGGTCGTCGACGCCGCGCGAGGACGGATCCGCCTACCGGGCGGGGTCTGGGTCGAGCTCCCGCCAAGCACCGCCAACGGCCGTGCGTTCCGCGCGCTCCTCGAGCGTCGCGCGACCGCGCCCGGTGTCGCCGTCTCCGTCGACGAGATCGTCGCCCAAGCCTGGCCGGGGGAACGCCTCCGCGCCGAGGCGGCCAAGAACCGCGTTCGCGTGGCCATCGCCGCGCTGCGAAGCCTCGGGCTCCGCGAGGTCCTCCTGAGCCGCGACGCCGGCTACGTCCTCGATCCCGCGGTGGTTCTCGTGCGGACCTCGATTTAATCGGCCGATTGGCGCGATTAATTGGCCGGGGGCGCCCGTCGCTTCTAGAGCATCGGGCATGCGTACTTTGATCGTCGCTGCCGCGCTCGCGTCCTTGACCCTCGCCACGTCCGACGCCCTGGCGCACGGGCCGTACGTGGTCTTGCGCGACGACGGGACGCTGGCGGGGAAGGTGGCCGATCCCGACGTCGCCCTCAAGCACGTGATGACGGCCTACGAGGCCAGCGGCGCGCCGCGCCCCGAGGTCTTGAGCGTGTGGACGACCTTCCCCATGGACAAGAGCGAGATCGAGACGCTGTTTCTCCCCGCCTCGAACGACGTCACCGGCATCGGCCTCGAGCAGGACTACGGCGGCGACGGCACCTTCGGCACGCTCGCTTACAAGGGGCTCCGCGCGGTGCTCTTGCACAACGACGTCCTCGCTCTCGCCCAGCGCGCCAAGCTGCAAGCGGCGCCCGTGGACGGCTTCGCCGACTACCTCTTCTTGCTCGAGCTCTCGCACGTCTGGGGGCCGGCGGTGAACCTCCCCACCGGCGCCTCGGGCGACGGCGGCGTCGACGGTGGGGCCTCGGGTGGCGGCCCCGCGGACGAGCTCATCGGCTTCCCCTTCCACTGGTCGTTCTGGATGGACGCCGGCGGCTCGCCCGCGGGCGGCAACCGCTGGAAGGACAACGGCGACGGAACGTTCACCGTCGGCGCGCAGTCCCCGAGCGACATCACGTACTCGATGCTCGATCTCTATTTGATGGGGCTCGCCGATCCGAGCGAGGTCACCCCCTTCGGCGTCCTCGAGAACGCCGTCCCCCCCTCGGGCATGAAGGACCCGTTCACCGGCGGGTCCATCTCCAAGCAGTCGTTCCCTTACTTCGGCACCGATACGTTCACTGTGCACGCAACGCGCCGGTCGCTCACCATCGACGACGTCATTCAAGCCAACGGCGCGCGCGTCCCTGCGCGGAGCGCCGCGCCGAAGTCCTTCAAGTACGGCATCGCCCTCATGCTCCCGGCGAGCGCCACCGACGACGACGTCGCCAAGGCGCAGGCGGTGTTCGATCCCATCGCTCCGACGTTCGTGCCGGCGTTCGCTCGTGCCACGCGCGGGCGCGGCTCGCTCGAGCTCGTGACCCCCGCCACCGAAGACACGCCCGACGCCGGCGGCGGCCAGGTCGACGCCGGCCCGATGTGCCCCGACGGCTCGTCGTGCGGTGGCGCGAGCGGCTGCGCGCTGGCCCCGGGTGCGCTCTCCCACGGCGGCGGCCTCGCGGCCTTCGCGCTCGGCTTCGTCGCGCTCGCCGCGCGCCTGCGAAGGCGCTTCACGGCGGGAGGACGCGCACGTCGAGGTTCCACGGGCCGGTAGCGCCCGCGTACCCGTCGACCTGCACCCAGTAGGTGCCGGCGGCGAGCGAGAGATCGAGGAAGCTGCGGTTGCCGCTGAAGCCGACGAAGCACGCCCCCGAGACCTCGATCCCCGGGCACGTCGCCCCCTGACGCACGTCGAGCAGCGTGGTGTAGGGCGAGCCGCTCATGTCGAGCACCACGCGCCGTGGCTGGGGGAGCACGAGACGCAGGATCTGATCGACCGCTCCCGAGCCGCTCGCGTAGTCGCACGAAGCGCCGAAGTCGGCGTGGAGCGACCCCGACGACGTGTCGCCGCTGAAGAACCCGCCGGTGCTCGGAATGTCGACGACGCTCGCGCAGGTGTCCGAATCGGAGACGAGCGTGGGGGGGAGCGCGTCGCGGACGAGGGTGGTGACCGACCCTTGCTCGCCGAGATCGTCGGCGACGACGACGCGGTAGTCGCCCGCGGGGACAGCGTGCTTCGCGAAGCGAGCCAAGGTCGCAGGGGAGGCGCACGCGAGCCGCGTCGCCGCCGTGCACGCGGGCGTATCGAGCGACACCGTGCCGGCTTCGTTGGCGGGGAACCGCCCGACGACGAGGACGTCGCTGTCGTTCGCCAGGGTGAGGTCGTAGGCGGCGGTCGGACCGCCGGCGTGGCACCCGTCCTTGATCGCCGACTCGTGGCTTCCGAGGTCGAAGGCCATCGTCGCGTTGACGCTCACGGCGGGGGGCGTGGGGCTGCACGCGGCGTCGGCCGGGGGCGCGGTGGCCGGCGCGAGCTCTACGAGGATGCGCGCGTCGATGGGCGCGGTCGCGGCCACGGTGACGACGTACGTCCCCTGCGAGAGGCCGCGCGCGAAGAGGGGAATCGGCGTTCCCACGCGGCAGCCGATTTCGTCGCCCGAGGTCGTGCACGCGCTCGAGCGAAGCGAGACGACGGGCGTGCCGTTACCGCGCAAGGTGGTGGCGAAGATGCGCACGTCGGAGGGCTGCGAGACGACGAACGAGTAGGTGAGCTCGCCGGTGGCCGCGCCGCAGGCCGAGGGGACGTCTTTGGTGGCGTCGACGAGCGCGACGTCGAAGGGGGTGCCGGCGGTGATGGACGTGGCGTTGGCGCACGTCTCGTTCGTCGGGCGCGTCGTCGCGTCGAGGAGATCGACCGAGAGCTCGAGGCTCTGCTCGGTCGCTGCGGCGAGGACGAGCGCGTACGAGCCCGGGGCCAGGCTTCGCCCGCGCGTGCGCGCCGTGTGCCCGGCGCCGATCGTGCCGCACGCGAGATCGGAGCCCGGATCGCCGCACGTCGACTGGATGGCCACCGCCGGCGTCGCCGTCCCCGCCGTGACAAAGACGTCCACGTCCTTGGGCGGTCCCGACGGCACCGTGATCGTGGCGACGACGTCCGGCCCCGACGCGCCGCAGCCGAGCACGTAGTCGGCGTGCGCCGCGAAGGAGGAGAGCGCGTAGGTCCCGGGCCCCCCGAGCACCAGCCCGGTCGCGCAGGTGTCGTTCGCCGCGTTCACGCACGGCAGCTCGTCGATGCGGCCGTCGCAGTTGTCGTCCCTCCCGTTCTCGCACACCTCGGGATGAAGGCTCGAGACGGTGGGATCGAGGTCGTTGCAGTCGTGCTTCGCGTCGCAGCGATCGTCGGGATCGCCGTCTTGATCGAGATCGCGCGGCGCGTGCTCGCACGATTGGCTCGCCTCGACGCAGCGGTCGGTGGTGCACGACAAGCCGTCTTCGCAGGTGACGACGGGGCCGCTCGCGCACCCGCGGCGAATGACGCACGTCTCGTGGCCGTTGCAGTACACGCCGTCGTCGCAGCGCGTGTCGTCGGGGACGTTGCGGCACCGATGAAGCGTCGTGTCGCAGCGGTCGAAGGTGCAGTCGGCGTGATCGTCGCACTGCGGATCGTCGACGCACGGTCCGCCGAGCGTGGGATCGACCGCGGCGTCGACGTCCACGTCGCCATCGACCGCTGCCGCAGCGTCGGGGATCGTCCCGCCGGCGTCGTGCGGCGCGACGAGGAGCTCCTTCGAGCCCTGCCCGCAGCTGCTCGCGAGGAGGGTGACGAGGAGCCCGACGCGCCGGCGCATGCTCGACCTCAGAGCACCAGGGTCTCGACGTGCTCACCCCACACCGAGCGGAGCACGTCGGAGATCTCTCCGACCGTGGCGTAGGCCTTCACCGCGGCGAGGACGAGCGGCACGAGGTTGTCTTTCCCCTTGGCCGCGCGCTCGACCGCTTCGAGGCTCGCGGCGTGGGCGCTCGCGTCGCGCTTCGTTCGCATCGTGCGGAGGCGCTCGACCTGCTCGGCCTCGATGCGCGGATCGACCTTCATGACCTCGACCTTGGCGGCGTCTTGGGTAAAGGCGTTGAGCCCCACGATGAGCCGATTTTTGTGCTCGATTTCGAGCTGGTAGCTGTAGGCGGTGTTCTGGATCTCGCGCTGGGGATAACCCTGCTCGACCGCTTGCACCATGCCGCCGAGCTCGTCGATGCGCGCGAGGTACTTCTTCGCGTCGGTCTCGATGCGGTTGGTGAGCGTCTCCACCGCGTAGCTCCCCCCGAGCGCGTCGACGAAGTCGGCAACCCCCGACTCCTGCGCCACGATCTGCTGCGTGCGGAGGGCGATGGTCGCGGCTTCACTGGTCGGGAGGCCGAGCGCTTCGTCGAAGCTGTTCGTGTGGAGCGACTGGCACCCGCCGAGCACCGCGGCGAGCGTCTGCACCGTCACGCGCGCGATGTTGTTCAAAGGCTGCTGCGCGGTGAGCGTCATCCCCGCCGTTTGGCAGTGGAAGCGGAGCGCTCGCGCGCGGTCGCTCTTCGCTCCGAAGCGGTCCTGCATGATCGCCGACCAGAGGCGTCGCGCGGCGCGGAACTTCGCCACCTCTTCGATGAGGTTGTTGTGGACGTTGAAGAAGAAGGAGAGCTGCGCGCCGAAGGTGTCGACGTCGAGGCCGGCGGCGACCGCCGCCTCGGTGTAGGCGATACCGTCGGCGAGGGTGAAGGCCACCTCTTGCACGGCGTCGCAACCGGCTTCGCGAATGTGGTAGCCGCTGATCGAGATCGTGTTCCACTTCGGCACTTCGCGCGCTGAAAAATCGAAGATGTCGGTGATGAGCCTCAGCGACGGGCGCGGCGGGAAGATGTACGTCCCCCGCGCCATGTACTCCTTCAGGATGTCGTTCTGGATCGTGCCGCGGAGCTTCGCCCGCGGGATGCCCTGCTCCTCGGCCACGGCGATGTAGAGGCAGAGCAGGATCGACGCCGTCGCGTTGATGGTCATCGAGGTGGAGATCTTGTCGAGCGGCAGCCCGCGAAGGAGCACGCGCATGTCCTCGATCGAGTCGATGGCCACGCCGACGCGACCGACCTCGCCCAAGGCGCGCGGATCGTCGGAGTCGCGCCCCATCTGCGTCGGCAAGTCGAAGGCCACCGAGAGCCCCGTCTGCCCTTGCTGGAGGAGGTACTGGTAACGCTCGTTCGACTCGGCGGCGGTGCCGAAGCCGGCGTACTGGCGCATCGTCCAGAGGCGACCGCGGTACATGTTCGGCTGAACACCGCGGGTGAACGGCGGGCGCCCGGGGAAGCCGAGGGCCACGGCGGGATCCATTCCTTCGAGATCGTCGGGGCCGTAGAGCGGCGCGGCGTCGGTCTGTCCGGCGAGCACACCGATGCGGGCGCGCGGAGGATCCTTGGCTTCGAGGGGGGCGAGGGTCTCGCTCTCCCATGCGTGACGGAGCTTCTTGTAATCGCTCATCGAGGGCCTGGCACTTTAGAGCACCGCGGGCGCCGCGGCGACTCTACTTCGCGCGCCGAACGACGCGCGTGAGCGCTTCTCCCGCCGCACGACAAAGCTCGTCGAGCCTTCGCGTGGCGAGGGCGACGTCTCCGAGCTCGTCGGCGAGGAGGAGCGCCACGGCTCGGCCTTGCACGCGTACCGGCGTGATCGCCACGTCGGTCGTCGCCCGCGGGAGGAGGGCGAGCACCCCCGCCGTCGCCTCCGACTGGTAGAGCGGGCCGAGGTAGCTCCCCGTGGCGGCGGTGGTGAAGGGGCCCGGCGCTCCGAGGGGGATCGTCACCGCGCGAAGGGCGCGCTCGTCGGCGAGCTCGGGCGATCCGCGAAAGCCGACGTAGGCGTCCTTCTTCAAGACGAAGAGACCGACCTTGCGGGCGACCGCGCGGGCCCCTTGCACGAGCGCCTCGAGCACCGGGTCGCGCGACTCCGCCGCGCGCATCGCCGCCAAGATCGGCGCCGCGTCGGCGAAGGGGAGGCGCGGGCCTCGGCCGTCGGTGTGGACCTCGGCGCCGTCGACGAAGCCGTAAGGGGCCGTCGAGACCGGGCGCTCGCGCGACGTCAGAGCGAAGACGGCGTCGTCGCCCTCGACGATGTCGGGCGCACGGCGGAGGAGCGGGATCGGCATGGCCTCGGTCGAAGGGGGCGGCACCGAGCTCGCGAGGCGCAGCACCGGCGGAGGCGCGGTGCTCTTTCGCGGCACCGGTGTCCCCCACATCGGCGTCAGCGATTGGCGCGGCGGCGCCGGATTGCTGGGCACCCAAATCGGCGCAGCGAGCGCCTCGGCGCGCGCGCCGGACGAGGGGCCACCGCGGTCGAGGGCGGCCTCGATCTCGGCGAGCGGCGCGCGGACGATGCGCACCGGCGCCTTCAAGAAGAAGGCGATCTCCCGCGCCGCGTGGGGATCGCGCGCGTCGGCCACGGCGACGTCGACGGTCCCCGTGCGCGGATCGCGCCGGATGGGGAGGGCGAGCAAGCGGCTCGTCAGCCCCGAGGGGAGCTGGTCGACGAGCTCCTGCACCGGCACGACGTGGCGGACTGTCGGGACGTCGACGCGGGCGAGCTCTTCTTCGAGACGATCGAGCCGCAAGATCCCCAGGGCGACGAGGGCCCGCGGGAGCGGCACCCCCTCCGTCGCGACCGTGAAGAGCGCACGCGCGAGATCGGCCTCGGTGACCGCTTGATGCAGGACGAGCGCGCTCCCGAGGTCGTAGGGCACGATCCACGAATATCACGCGCGGACCAGCCGTTCGCGCGGTTCGGCACGAGCCCGCGGCGCTCTTCCGAGCTTACCGCGGGCTCTTCGCGGGGCGGGCCGGGGCGAAGTGGAAGACCACCTCGCTCTTTCGGACGAGGCCGAGCTGATCACGGGCGATGCGCTCGACCGCCGCCGGATCGTCCCTGAGGTCCTGGACCTCGACGCGGAGATGGGAGACGTCGCGCCGGAGCTCGGTGTTCTCTTCCTGCACGCTCGCCAGCTCTTTTTCCAGGGCGCGCATCCGCGGGAGCCCCTCGGGCTGGAAGATCAGGATGGGCGCCCCCACCATCGCCAAGGCGAGGGTCAAGATGGGGAGCACACGTTCGAGCCCGCGCCCTGCGCGCACGAGCCACGGCGGATCGAAAGGCTGCACGGGCCCTTCACCGTGGCATGTGCCGCGTAAAAGGCCTAATTTTCCGCCATGACCGACCGATACGAGCCGGTGATCGGCCTCGAGGTGCACGCCCAGCTCCTCACCCGCACCAAGGCCTTTTGCGGCTGCTCCACCGCCTTTGGCGCGCCCGCCAACACCCACGTGTGCCCGACGTGCCTCGGGCTCCCCGGCGCGCTCCCGGTGCTCAACGCCGAAGCGGTGCGGCTCGCGGTGCGCGCGGCGCTCGGGCTCGGCTGCACCATCCGCGAGAAGAGCGTCTTCGCGCGGAAGAACTACTTCTACCCCGACCTGCCGAAGGGCTACCAGATCAGCCAGTTCGACGAGCCGTTCAGCGACCACGGGCACCTCGACGTGGAGATGGCCGGGGCCTCGGAGGGCGCGGGATATGTGCGCCATGCACGTATCTTGCGCGTGCACATGGAAGAGGACGCGGGGAAGAACGTGCACGACAAGGGCGACCAGTCGATCGTCGACTTGAATCGCTCGGGTGTGCCGCTCATCGAGATCGTGGGCGAGCCCGATCTCAGGAGCGCGGCCGAGGCGGCGGAGTACCTTCGCACGCTCCGCGACGCGCTCGTGTTCCTCGGCGTGAACGACGGCAACTTGGAGGAGGGCTCCTTCCGCTGCGACGCGAACGTCTCCATCCGCCTGGTGGGCGAAGAGAAGCTCGGCACCCGCGTCGAGCTCAAGAACATCAACTCGTTTCGCTTCGTGGAGAAGGCGATCGCCTACGAGGTCGCGCGCCAAGAGAGCGTGCTCGACGCCGGCGGCCGCATCCACCAGGAGACACGCGGCTGGGACGAGAAGAACGGCAAGACCTTCAGCATGCGCTCCAAAGAGACGGCGCAGGACTACCGCTACTTCCCCGAGCCCGATCTTCCTCCGCTCCGCATCGACGAGGCGTTCGTCGCCCGCGTCCGCGCCGAGATGCCCGAGCTCCCCAAGGAGAAGCGCGCCCGCTTCGTGAAAGAGCACGGCATCTCGGAGTACGGCGCCGGGGTGCTCACCGCGCACCCGCGCATCGCCGCGTTCTTCGAGGAGGCGGCGACGCTCCACGGCGACGCGGTGAAGGTCGCGAACTTCATCCAGAGCGAGGTGCTGCGCGGCGTGGTCACGCGCGGCCTCAGCGCCGACATCCCGGTCGACGCGCGCCAGCTCACCGAGCTCTTGAACCTCGTCGACGGCGGCAAGATCAGCGGCAAGCAGGCGAAGGAGCTCTACGCCAAGATCGCCGGCACCGCGAAGAAGCCGAAGGACGTGGTCGCCGAGCTCGGCATGACGCAGGTGACGGACGTGGCGCGCCTCGAGGCGATCTGCCGGCGTCTCATCGAGGCGAACCCGAAGCAGGCCGAGCAGCTCAAGGCGGGGAAGACGACGCTGCTCGGCTTCTTCGTGGGCGGGGTCATGAAGGAGACGAAGGGGAGCGCCAGCCCGCAAGTGGTGAACGACGTGCTCCGCCGGCTCTTGGGCCTCACGTCGTGAGGAGACAGCACTGATGGGACACAAGCTCGAGAAGGGCGACGAGGCCCGCGGCAAGCACCGGGGGCGCGTCCTCGTGGTCGACGACAACGCCGACCTCGTCGGGACACTGCGCGACGTCCTCGCGCCGCACGGCTTCGACGTACGCACGGCGGCGCGCGGCGAGCAGGCGCTCGAGATGGCGCGCGCCGAAGGGCTCGACGTCGCCATCGTCGACGTGAAGCTCCCCGACGCGAGCGGGGTCGATCTGATTCGTCCGCTCCGCGAGGCCGCGCCCCACGCCGAGGTGGTGCTCATCACCGGCTTCGCCAGCATCGACGCGGCGATCGCCGCGCTCCGCTCGGGCGCCTTCGCCTTCGTCCTCAAGTCGTTCCGCCCCGAGGAGCTCATCTCCACCGTCGAGCAAGCGAGCACCAAGGTGCGCCTCGTCCGCGCGCGCGAGCTCTTCGAGCGGCGTTACCGCGAGCTCGTCGAGCTGACCGACGCGCTCGTCGTCGGCCTCGACGCCGAAGGGCACGTCGCGCTCATGAACCCCAAGGCGGCGGCCATGGCGCAGATCGAAATCGACGAAGCGCGCGGTCTCGACTTCGTCGGCCAGCTCATTCCCGCCGAGGATCGCGCGCGCCTGAGAGAGATGCTCGCGCAAGCGCGCGGCGACGACCGTTCGCGCGAGGTCGAGACCGGCTTCTTCGACGGCGGCGCGGGGCGGCGCATTCGCTGGCACCTCACCGGGCGGCGCGGGGGAGGGGACGCGCCGGGGGCGGCGATCGTCTACGGCATCGGCATCGACGTGACCGAGCGTCGCCTCCTCGAGCGTCGCGCCGCAGACGCGGAGGCGCTCTCGGCGATGGGGACCTTGGCGATGAACCTCGCCCACGAGATCCGCAACCCGCTCAACGCCGCGGTGCTGCAGCTTCACCTTTTGGGTCGCGACGTGCACAAGCTCTCCGCCGACGCCGAGGCCAAAGAGGCCATGCACCGCCGCGTGGAGGTCGTAGGCAGCGAGATCGGTCGCTTGAATCGCCTGCTCACCGAGTTCTTGGATCTCGCGCGGCCGCGCGGCATCGGGCGCGAGCCGGTCCACGTGGGGAAGCTCGTGGACGAGGTGCTCGAGCTCGAGCGCGGCACCGCCGAGAGCCACGGCGTCACCATCGAGCGCGAGGAGGCGCCCGACGGCTGCGTGGCCATCGGCGATCGCGAGAAGTTGAAGCAGGTCTTTTTGAACCTCGTGGTGAACGCCGTCGAGGCCATGAAAGACGGCGGCACGCTCTCGACGCGCGTTCGCCCCGACGGCGACGCGGTCGTCGTCGAAGTGGCCGACACGGGCCCCGGGATCGCGCCCGACGTGCTCGGGAACGTCTTCGACCCGTTCTTCACCACCAAGGCCGCGGGCACCGGCCTCGGCCTCTCCATCGTTCGTAAGATCGTCGACCAGCACTGCGGCCGCGTGGAGATCGCCCCTCGCGAGGGATCGCGCGGCACGCTCGTGCGCGTGAGGATCCCGAGCGGACGCTAGAGCGCCAGAGTCACCGTCCCGGGGGCTTGAGCGGGAGCGTCGCGGTCGACGGCGGCGGCGGCGGGATCTTCCCCTTCGTCTCCGGCGCATCGCCTTGGAGCTCGAGGGCGATGAGCGCGTTCAGCACGCGGTCCATGCCGTGCTCTTGCGCCGCCTCCTTGAGGAAGGTCGTGACGACCTTCACCAGGCGAAGCGCCGTGGTCTTGCCGAGATCGATCTCGCGCTCGAGGAACGCCTCGAAGGTGCCGTAGCCCTTGGCCTCGTAGAGGCGGCGGGTCTGGATCTCCTTCAAGATGTGCCCCACGTCGTAGAACGTCTTATGGAGGTTCTTACGTAGGCCTTTGATCTGGACGAGGGAGTTGTGAAGATCCCCGATCTTCGCCTTGATGTCCTCGGCCCCGCTGGGCGTACGGATCGTGGCGCGCGCGCTCCCGGGGAGCGGCGGCTCAGCCGCCCGAGCCCGAGCCTCGGCCGCGTGTTTGGCGGCGTGGCGCGCGGCCCAGGGGGCAGCTCCGCGGAGGCCCAGCTTGCGCTTGGCGACCGACTTGTCTTCCTTGGACGAGGCCTTCCCCGGTTTGGAAGCCGAACTGGCCTTCCCCCCGTCTTTGGTCCCCGACTTCTTGGTGGCGGTCTTCTTCGCTGTCGGCATGTCTCTGGTCTGTCGCGCTTTTCCGCGGCTACGCGCCCATTACCAGATGGGCGCGCTCGGCGTCCAGCACGTATCTCGAGCCCGCCCACGCCCAAGGCGCTCGGCGGACGGCGATCGCCGGCCCCTCTCCCGCAATGGTATTAGGCCCGAGGTGGCCCCTCGGGGCCAACTTGGGAGTCACAGGTGGCGGCGTTTACCCCCCTCAGCAAAGCGCAAATTAGCTCGTTTCTCTCGGAGTTTTCCCTGGGGGAGCTGGTCTCGGCCGATCCGGTCGCCGGCGGGAGCGTGAACACCAACTACCGGCTCGTGACCACCTCGGGACCGGTCTTCCTTCGCGTCTACGAGGAGCAGGGGGAGGCGGGGGCGAGGCGTGAAGCAAATCTTCTCGTCCACCTCGCCGCGGCGGGGGTTCCGACCCCCGCGCCCCTCCTTCGGCGTGACGGCGGACGGACCGGGGCCCTCGCTGGGAAGCCTGCCGCCCTCTTCCCGTGGCGCGAGGGGGGGATGCGGTGCCAGGCGTCGGTTCGGCCCGCGGACGCGGCTCGGGTCGGCGAGGCGCTCGCGCGGGTGCATCTCGTCGGCGCGCCCCCTGGCCTCGACCTCGGGCCCGGGCGCTTCGGGCCGGAATTTCTCCGCCAGCGCCTCGTTCGCATCGGCAGCTCCCCCGACGCCGCGCTCGCCGCCGAAGCCCCGCGCCTCGGTGCGGCGCTCGATACGGCCCTTTCGTTTCGCGCGAACGACCTCCCGGCTGGGCTCGTCCACGGCGACGTCTTCCGCGACAACGTCCTGTGGGACGCCGCGGGGGGGATCTCCGCGGTTCTCGACTTCGAGAGCGCCTCGCGGGGGACCTTCGCCTACGACGTGATGGTGACCGTGCTCGCCTGGTGCTTCGGCGACGCCCTCGACCTTGGCCTCGCCGGCGCGCTCGTCGGTGGCTACGCCGCGGTTCGCCCGATCTCCGAGCTCGAGTGGTCCGGACTGTACGCCGAGGGGCTCGTGGCAGCGCTCCGCTTCACCGTCACGCGCATCACCGATTACGCGATGCGGGCCGGCGAGCCGGGGGCGGCCCCGCGGGTGATGAAAGACTGGCGCCGCTTTGCTGCGCGCCACGCCGCTCTCGTCGCCCTTGGGCCCCGCGGGCTCGTCGAGCCGCTGCGGCGCGCGGCAGAAAATCCGGTATCCTGAAGAGGCGATGCATTACGTCGCGCGACGGGGAAACCGCGAGGAGCACCTCGGCATCGCGCCGGCTCGCGAGGCGGGTCGCGAAAGGCGACGGTCTGGGGACGGAGCGATCCGGAGACACGGTCCCCCCGCCACCGAGGGGACCACGACGCAGGTTGAGGCTTTTTCGCAGGCGAACGGCGCGCACTTCGGTGGCACCGGCCTTGCGACGGGAGAGACGACGCTTTTCGCTTGGAGGTTCCGATGATCGGCTCGAGGGCATGGCGCTGGTTGGGGCTCGTCTCGATGGTGGCTGGCGTGGCGGGCGCCGCGGCGGCGGCCGGGTGTGGCGGCGGAGACGACGCGCTCCCCGACACCGGGTTCGACGCGAGCGACGAAGGGACGACCCAACCGCCGGCCGACGGCGCTGCGACCCAAGATGGCAACACCTTGCCGCCGGGCGTGGTCGAGGTCGACGACGACGCCGGCGCGAGCCTCGGCAACCCGGTGCAACCGGACGGCGGCGCCATGGACGAGCGCGCGTGCTTCGAAGCGCCGCACCCCGGTTGCCCGAACTACCCGCCGGGCGCGGCCAACGACGCAGGCCTCATCATCACCGTCGACACCGACGGTGGAACGCCGCCCCCCTTGCAGGCGCCGCCCGACTGCAACGATCCCTTGGCCGACGAGTGCGCTCCGACCGATCCGGCCGACGTGATTTGCGACGACCTCGAGGACGGCGATCCCGCGTGCCCGGGGAACTCCGGCCCGGCGCTCGGCTGCGACACCGACTCGCCCCCGGTCGAGTGCTCGTCGCAGCGCCCCGCGGTGTGCGGGAAGCGGATCTTCGTCGACTTCATGGCGTACGGCGGCTTCGACCCGAACATCCACACGAACGGGTGCTGGCTCCCGGCGGCGCCGAACCTCGATCACTCCTACCGCGACTGCAGCTACCCGGCGATCATCAAGCGCACCGACGGCACGAGCTGGTTTTACAACTACGTGACCCCGGAGCACGAGGACGTGACGGTCGAGTCGAACACGGTCGCGAGCTGCGCCAGCGGCGCTCCCGGCGGCTACGAGTTCTTCGGCCGTGACGCCACCAAGTGGCGCTGGGTCGTCAACGACAACGCCGGTGCCTACTTCGCTCGCATCTTCAGCGACGAAGGGCACATGGACAACTATTACAACTCGTACAAGAAGCGCCGCGCCAACACGATTGGGCGCGACCACTTGTTCATGACGGTGAACGTCGGCGTCCCCTACGCGCGCTACAGCACCCGCAAGATCCAGCGCGAAGTCTACCGCTTGTGCAAGCGGGTGCCGAACTACGCGCACTTCTCCATCTACGCCAACTTCAACTACAACTTGAGCGCCGATCCGCGCATGAAGCGGATCATCGCGGCGCTCAACGCATGCACACGACCGAACAAGTGACACCATCTTCGTCGCGCCCCGGCGCGCGACGTGCGCGGCGGCAGCTCGCCGGCGCCCTGGGCGCGTCGTTGCTCGGGCTCGTCGTGGCGTGCAACGGCATCACCGGCATCGGCGATCTGCACCGCGCCGACGACACCACGTGCGTCGGTCCTTCGTGCACCGACGTCGACGGCAGCGTCTCCGACGACGGCGGGGGGACCACGGTCGACGGCGGGTGCACGAAGGACTGCTTGGGCGGCGCGTGCTCGGCCGGCGTGTGCCAACCGGTGGTCCTCGCCACCGGGCAAGCCGGGCCGGTGGGGATCGCCGTCGACGGGCAGCGCGCCTACTGGGCGAACCGCGGCGATCTCGACGCGTCGACGGGGAGCGTGACCACGTCGTGGCTCGACGGCGGCGATCAACACGACCTCGTCACCGGACAGCCTTCGGCGGGCTTCGTCGCCCTCGATCCGAGCTACGTGTACCTCACCGATCAAGGGACCCAAGCGGCCGGCTTCACCGACGGCCGCGTCGTGCGCATCAAGAAGGACGGCACGGCGGTCGACCGCATCTACGACAACCAGACCGCCCCTTTCGGCATCGCCCTCGACAGCACGTTCGTCTATTGGACCAACGCGCTCGGCGGCGACGTGCACCGCGCGCTCCTCGACGGCGGCGGCGCGCCGACCGCCATCGCGCCCGCCATCCCCTACGCCTACGGCATCGCCGTCGACCCGAAGAACGTGGCGTGGGTGCGCGTCGACCCGAACGACGGCGGCGACGTGCGCATCGCGAGCCCGAGCGGCGGCGACGCGAGCGTCGTCGCTTCAGGGCAAGGCGGCCCGCGCAGCGTGGCGATGGACGCGACGTCCGTCTACTGGGTGAACGAAGAAGACGGACGGGTGATGAAGGCGGCGCGCACCGGCGGTGCGCCCGTCGAGCTCGCCAAAGGCCAAGACGGTCCGCGCTCCGTCGCCCTCGACGACACGTACGTCTACTGGGCGAACAGCGGCAGCGCGAGCACCGGCGCGGGGAGCATCGCGCGCGTGGGCAAGGACGGAAAGTGCGCGAGCACGAGCTGCCCCGAGGTCCTCGCGGCGGCGCAGAGCCGCCCGTACGGACTCGCCGTCGACGCCGTCGCCGTCTACTGGGTGAACTTCACGAGCGGCAACGTGCTCCGCGTGGCGAAGTAGCGCTAGTGTCCCGAGTCTGAAGTTCGTCGGCGTGCCGACGAACGTTCGACTCGGGACGCCAGCTCACCCTGGTGGGGAACTTCGTTCCCCCTCATCGCTTCGCGATGAGACTCCCCCGC
>CAZHHD010000026.1:0-12532 GCA_964531795.1 uncultured Polyangiaceae bacterium
CCTGAGTCAGAGGGCTCGGCGCCGAAGGCGACGAACCTCGGACTCAGGACACTAGGGGCACGCGCGGAGCTTCGACGGAGCGCACGTCGCGACGCGTGCGCGGTTCGAGCCGCGCCAGTGCCTTCACACGTTCTCCACAGGCTCTCCCGCGGGCGCCCACAGGCTCTCCACCGCGCGCGCGCTTTCGCAGGGAAAAAGAAGCCATTTGGTGCGTGGGCACCGTTTCCTTCGCCGCCGATTCGCCGTAAGCGAGAGGCCATGCACACGAAGACCGAAGAGCGGCTCGCAGCGGCGGAGGAGATGCACGCGGACGATCCGGAGCGCGCCGAGCTCATCGCGCGGGCGCGGCGGTTCAAGACGAGCTGGCTCGAGCTCGCCGAGGCGCTCACCTCGGTGCGGCGTGGAGGTCAGTGGCGCTCGTGGGGCTACGACTCGTTCGAGGAGTACGCGAAGGGCGAGCTCTCCTTGCGGCAAGAGACGGTCGACAAGCTCACCGGCTCTTTCTCCTTCTTGCAGAAGCGCGCCCCCGAGGTGCTCCGGCGCGACGGCGTGCGCACGCCCATCCCCAGCTACCAGTCGATCGACTTCCTGCGCCGCGCCGAGGAGCAAGAAGGAGCGCCGGTCGAGGCCGTGCGCGAGATCCGAAAGCGCATCCTCGACGAAGGCGCGCCGCTCCCCACCGTGGCGCGCGAGTTCAAGGACACGGTGTTCCCCATCGACGAAGCGCAGAAGAAGCGGCGCGACATCGCCGGCCTGAAGAACGTCGCCACGCGCCTGCGCGATCTCCTCGCCGAGACGCGCGCGGTGCCGAGGAAGGTCGCGACCGACGTGACCGCCGAGCTCGATCGTCTGCTCGAAGCGCTCGCGGCCAAGGATCAAGCCGCGGCCTGATGGGCACGAGGCGCGCTCAGCGCGTCGACGCCGTCGCCGTCTCGGGGAGATCCGACGCGGACGTGTAGGTCGCGTCGCGCTCGACGCGGTGCGCGTCGGGGAGCGGCATCTCGCGCCAACGCTTGCCGGGCGGCGAAGCGTCGAGCCAGTGCCAGCTCGTCTCCCGCACGTCGAGGTGGACGAACTGCGTGTTGGGGTGCGTGTAGATCCCCACGCCGACGCGCGGGAGCGTGCGGAGGTACGCCGCGAGCTTCGCCGCCGAGACGCCGTTCAACTTGAAGTCGATGGCGCGCCCCTGGCCGTGCGGGCCGTTGTGGCGCCCCGGCCGATACGCCGAGATGACGACCATCGTGCGCGCGCCGAAGTGGTACGCGGCCTTGAGCGCGAGCTGCACCGTGCGCTCGGCGAGCGGCGCCTCTCTCTGTCCGTCGCCGACGAGACGACGAAACTCGGCGAGCGCGGCGAGGTCCACCGCGCCGTCGGCGCCGTAGAGACGCACCGCGCCTTCGAGTCGCGCGTTGGGGTTCTCGATCTTCACCGGCTCGAGCTCGCGGGCCCACGGCGTGACGAGCGCCGCCGCCGGCTCGCTCGCCGAAGGGAGCTCGGGCACCGGGCGCGGCTCGGAGACGGCGCGAGCGATCGCGGGGAGCCCGCGCGAAGGGCCCTCGGGCGACGCGCTCTTGGCGATGAGCGACGTGGCGAGCATCCCGGCGAGGAGCAGCGCCTTGGCGCCGACGGATCTCCCCGAAGCGAGCATCGACCGAACGTAGCGCCATCCCGCAAGGCGTGCATCCCCACCTTGTACGACCTGCCCACGCGCTCACCCTTCGGTGAAACGCCCGCGAGCCACGTGCAGAGTGCACGTTTCTCGCGACGGCGGATGCACGCTTACCGCTTGGGCGGATCGTCGGTGGTGTCTTGCATGCTCGCGGTGGAGATGGGACCGGGCGGCGCCATCGTCACGCGCGGCACGCCCGCAGGGAGCGAGCGTGTCTGCTTGAGCCACCCGCTCTGACGCTTTCGCTCGCCGGGGAAGTAGTGGTCGAGCATCTGCGAGACGACACCGGGCATCGTGGCCGCGGAGGCCGCGGGGACGAAGGCGTCGAGATCGCGCGCGAGGTCGGCGGCGGTGGCGAAGCGGTGCTCGCGGTTTCGCTCGAGCGCGCGGCGGATCACTTTGGCGAGCGGCTCGGGGAACGCGGGATCGAACGTGCGCGGATCGGGGATGGGTCCGCCGCGCACCGCCTTCACCGTGTCGACGTCGTCTTCGCGCTTGAAGAGACGACGCATCGTGGCGAGCTCCCAAAGGGTCGTGCCCAAGGTGAAGACGTCGCACCGGCGATCGATGGGAAACTGCATGATCTGCTCGGGCGAGAGGTACGGGAGCTTCCCCTTGACGATGCCCGCGGCGCTCTGCGCGCGGCGGCCGAGCGCCTTGGCGAGCCCGAAGTCGAAGAGCTTCACGCTGCCGTCGTAGGTGAGGAAGACGTTGCTCGGGTTCACGTCACGGTGAATCAAATGGAGCGGCTCACCGTGCTCGCCTTTGAGCTCGTGCGCGTGGTGGAGCCCGTCGGCGATACGCGCGGCGATCCACGCCGCCATCTCGTACGGGATCCCCTCACCGCGAGCGACCGCCGCCTCCCACACGTCCATGAGCGTGCGGCCGAGCAAGAGCTCCATGGCGATGAAGTGCTGCTGCCCTTCGATGCCGTACTCGTACGTGCGCGCGACGTTGGGGTGCGAGAGGCGAACGAGGATCCCCGCCTCGTCGAGGAACATGGCGACCACGTCCTCCCGCGCCGAGAGATCGTGGCGGATCACTTTGATCGCCACGACCGGCTCGGCCCCCTTCACGCGGGCGCGTCCGAGATAGATCGCCGCCATGCCGCCGCCGGCGATCTTGGCGACGACTTCGTAAGGGCCGAGCTGGGTCGGTCGCGCGGGGACGGGCACGCAGAAGGAGGGTATCACGCTCGCCCCTCGCGGGTCGGCTCCTCGCACGGGCCGAGCCGGCCGAGAAGTGGGCCAGAGGCGGCGCCTCAGGGCACGATACGCGGGGAATATGGCCGAAAACGCCAGCGACGAAGTCGACGTCATCGGCGTGCCACGGCGCGCCGCCCTGGACCTCTACCACGCGCTGCTCCGCTTGCCGTGGAAGGGGACCTTGGCGGTCATCGTCCTCGGCTTCCTCGGGCTGAACGTCGTCTTCGGCAGCTTGTACTGGTACTTCGGCGGCGTGGCTCACGCCGAGCCCGGCTCGTTCCCGCAGTCGTTCTTCTTCAGCGTCGAGACGATGGCCACCATCGGCTACGGCGAGATGTATCCGCAAGGCGTGGCGGCGCACGTGCTCGTCGTCGTGGAGTCGGTCGTGAGCCTCGTCGTGACGGCGCTCTCGACCGGGCTCGTCTTCGCCAAGTTCTCGCTGCCGATCTCGCGCTTGGTGTTCGCCAGCCGCGTCACCATCGCGCCGATGGACGGCGTGCCGACGCTCATGCTCCGCGTGGGGAACAGTCGGCGGAGCACCATCGTCGAAGCGCAGATCCGCGTCGCCGTCGTCCGCACCGAGATCACCCTCGAGGGGACGAAGTTCTATCGCATGTACGATCTCAAGCTCGTGCGCGATCGCTCGCCGGCGGTGAACCGCACGTGGAACGTGCTTCATCGCATCGACGAGTCGAGCCCGTTCTTCGGGCTCGATCCCGAGGCCGCGGCCAAGTGGGAGATCGAGCTCATGGTGAGCATCACCGGCGTCGACGACACGTCGCTCCAGCCGGCGCACGGCCGGCACCGGTACGTGGACCGCGAGATCGTCTGGGGCGCGCGCCCGGCCGACATGCTCAGCGAAGAGCCGAACGGTCGCATCACGCTCGACCTTCGCCAGTTCGACAAGATCGTCCCGACGAAGCCGACGGCGACCTTCCCCTTCCCGCGCGAGCCGATCGCAGAAGAGGCGCTGGCACCCGCGAGCGCGCAGCCTCAGAAGTCGTAGGCGGCGCCGAGGACGCCGATCGGCGCCTCGCGGTGTGTGCCGCGGAGCGCTTGGAGCGCGGGGAAGAATGCGCCGGCGGTGAGGACGAGGTCTTCCGCGGGGCTCACGACGATCTCGGTCGAGACGTACCCCAAGGCGCCGCCCGAGCTCGGGTCGTCGGATTCTCCGTACTCGCCGGCCCCGTCCACGCGACCGAGCGCGCCGAGGCGCGCGGCGAACGCGCGCGTCGGTTGGAGCTGCACGGTGGTCGTCGCGCGGAGCGAGTCGCCGGTGTGCGGCGCGTCGCGCACGGCGAAGGGCATCAAGATCATGGTGCTCGACTGGAACGACCACGCGCCGCGCGCGACCACGTAGTACGCGCCGAGCTCGGCGACGATCGACGCGCACCCGGGCTGGAGCGAGGCGGGGAGAGGCGCGGTCACGGCGCCGCGAGCCGGCGCGTCCTCGGTCGGCGCGGTGGGCGCCTTCGCCCCCAAGACGAGGCCGAAGCGACGTCGCGTCTTCCCCGGCGCGCTCTTCCACACGAGGTAGCTGGCGGTGAGCTCGGCGTCGCCCACGCCGAAGCGAGCGGCGCGCGTCCCGTCGCCGAGATCGACGAGGCTCCTTTGGTAGAGCGGGAGCTTCGCGTCGAGGAGCAGGTCGCTCGTCGGCGCGTACGCGAGGCCGAAATCGAAGCGACGCTCGGCGACGCTGATTTCGCGCGCTTCGTAGCCGAGCGCGCGCGACGACGTCACGCGGAGATCCGCCGAGGCGTGGACACGCCCCGCGTACGGCTGCTCGGCCCCCGCCGAGGGGAGCGTGGGGTCGGCGGCGGCGCAGGCGGCACACGCCACGAGGTACGCGAGGGGCCCCATCGCCTCGTGAGTGGCGACGGCACGCGAAGATTATGATCGCCGCGTCAGCGAAACCGACGATGCCCGCGGGCGTGGGTCATGGTCGTCGTGTCGACCGAGAGGACGAGGACGAGGGTGAAGAGCTTGCGGTAGGTCGCGAGATCGGCGCCCACTTCGGGGAGCGCCTCTTCGAGCGCGCGCGCGGCCCGGTCGTGCGCCACCTTCTTGGCCATGTCGAGCGCTTCGAGGTGGGCGACATCGCGGATCGGCCCCTCGCTGTCCATGCGATGGATGATCTGCAGGTACTCGCGCACGTGCTCGGCCATGCGCGGAAGCTCGAGCAGGGTGGCAGCGACGATCTCGCCTTCGTCGTCGAGGAGCTCGAAGACGACCCCCTCCGAGCCGAGCGAGACCAGACCGTAGCCCGCGTCGAACGCCGGTCCCAAGCTCGACTCGGCGAGGAGATCCTCGATGGCCGCGCGCCACTCGGCGCGGCGCAGCGGCGTAGCGGCGTCCCACGCTGCCTCGGCGATACGGAGATCGCGAAGAGCCACGCCCGCTCCTTACTGGCGCTTGAGCGTGTAGATGCCCGGCTCGGGGATGCTGCCCGCCGTCTTTCGCTCTTCTAGCTGATCGCCCATCACGCAAAAGTCGTAGGTGTCGCCCGACCCGGTCGTGATTTGCGTGCCGGACACCGTGTACGTGTCGGGCTGCGAGCTCGGGGAGATGTCGCCGTTGAAGTCGCACGTGCACGAGCCGCTCGCGCCGGCGGTGCAGGTGGTCTTCCCTTTGTACTTGGCGTTGATGCCCGCCTGAAGCAGCGAGCAGTCTCCGCCGAAGTCGGTGAGGCAGCTCGAAGGGAACGTGAGCGAAGCCTCGGCGTTCACCGTCACGTTGCGCGTGAGGGTGGTGGCGGTCGCGGTGATCGTGCCGATGAGCGTCCCTTTGGCGTTCGTCGCGGTGAGGCCCGGGCACTGCTGCTTCGCTTCGGCGAAGGCGTCGCTCAAGCAGGCGCCCGTGTAGTTCCACGTGCCGGTGATGTCTCCACCGCACGGCGTGAAAGCCGGGCAGGTCCCCGAGAGATCGAGATCCACCGACTGCGGCGCAGCGCCCGCTTCGTTCGCGTCGACGCCGGGGCCAGTGTCGCTCGAGGCCGCGGCTTCGCCGGCCTCGCCCGCGCCGGCGTCGTCGGACGTCGCTTTCGACGAGCTCGAGCACGAGGCGGAGAGGAGGAGCGCGAGGGGCGCGAGCGACGCGCACACGAGAAGGAGGGGGGACGACTTCATCGGCGCGGAGGATACGGCCCGGATGGCACCCGCGCCAGGTCGTCCCTCGCTACGTCGGCTTCCACCACGCTTGGCGCGGGATGCGCCGCCCACGCCACTGATCCGGCGCCGGTACCTTCGCGCTCGTCTCGCTTGCTTCGGCGTGACTCACGCCGTCGGCCACGAGGCGTTCGATCTCCGCGTGCGCCGACGCGATCTGCCGCTCGTACCCCCAGTCGTACATCGTCGCGATGTAGACGCCGGTGGCCCAGAGCGTGAGGAAGAGCGTGACCGCGGCGACGAAGGGGATGATGCCGAAGGGCCAGGCAACAGGAGCTGCCACTGCGCCGGCGACGAGGAGCCACGTCATCTTCCGCTTGGCGACGCGCAGGTCCGCACGGCGCGCATGGAGCTCGGGGAGAAGCGCCTCGTACTTGGATTGCAGCTCGGTCGACACGTTGCTCCCCTCGTTTGTGGGAGCCAACGCCTCCGCTGTCAACCCGGGCCTGGGGTCTCGCGCGCAAAGTGCCGCGCTTCCACCCGAACGATCTATGCTTTGTTTCGCTCGAGTCAGGGGGCAGCGCGCGGATGTTGCAGCAGATACCGGACGGCTTCTTCGACGTCGCCTTCGCGCGATCCGTCGAGGCGTTGATCGCCGTCGACGACGCGCGCCGCATCGTCGTGGCCAACGACGCCGCCTGCCTCCTCCTCGGCGTCCCGCGGGAGAAGCTCCTCGGTCGCCCCTTCGACGACTTCGGCGACCCGATCGAGCGCGAAAGGATGCGCGACATCTGGCCGACGGTCCTCCAAGGAGGCGTGCTGCGTCGGTCGGCGAACCTCGTCCTCGCCGACGACGCGAAGCGGATCTTCGATCTCTCGATCACCGGCTGCATCGTCCCTGGCGTGCACCTCCTCGCCATGCGCGACGTGACCGAGCGTCGCCACCGCGAGGCGCTGAGCGAGCGCTACCAACTGCTCTCGCAGCACACGCACGACATCGTGCTTTTCATCGGGCGCGACGGGCACATCATCGAGGGGAACGACGCCGCGCTCGAGGCCTACGGCTACCCACGCGAGGAGCTCGTCGGCCTCTACATCCACGACCTCCGCGAGCCGACGACGCGCGGCGCGGTGGACGCCCAGATGGGCGACGCGTTCGCCTCGGGCACGCTCTTCGAGACCGTGCACCGCCGAAAGGACGGCACCACGTTCCCCGTGGAGGTGGGCTCGCGCGCCGCCATCATCGGCGGTGAGCTCGTGCTCCTCAGCGTCATCCGCGACATCACCGAGCGGAGGCAGATGCAGGCGCAGCTCCTCCACGCCGATCGTCTCTCGGCCTTCGGCATGCTGGCGGCGAGCATCGCCCACGAGATCAACAACCCCCTCGCCTACGCAATCACGAACCTCGAGGTCTTGACGCGCAAGCTCCCCGAGCTGGCGGCCGAGACGAGGCGTATCGAGGTGTCGCCCGATCCCGCAGCGGCGGCGACGAAGCTCGGCGTGGGGCTCGAAGAGTGCACGCGCATGCTGCAGGTGGCGCACGAGGGGATGGCTCGCGTCCGCGGGATCGTGCGCGATCTCCGCGTCTTCTCGCACGCCGAAGGGGACCCGAAGGCGTGGACGGATCTCCGCACGGTGCTCGAGTCGAGCATCAACGTGGCCCGGGGCGAGATCCGCCACCGCGCGCGCATCGAGCGCGACTACGGCGACGTGCCGCTCCTCGAGATCAACGCCTCGCGCCTCGGCCAGGTGTTCTTGAACATCCTCGTCAACGCGGCCCAGGCGATCCCCGAGGACCGCGGCGAAGGGCACATTCGGCTCACGACCTACACCCACGCCGACGGCTCGCCGGTCGTCGAGATCAGCGACGACGGCGTGGGGATCCCGCCGGAGATCCTGCCGCGGATCTTCGAACCGTTTCACACCACCAAGCGCCCCGGCGAAGGCACCGGGCTCGGGCTCTACATCGCCGAGAGCATCGTCCGCTCCATGGGAGGCGAGCTCACCGCCACGAGCGAGGTCGGGCGCGGCACGACGATGCGCGTGAAGCTCGCCGCGCCGACGTCCGTCGCCCCCGAGGCCACGCCCCTCCCGCCGCCGCGCGTCCTCAAGCGCTCGCGGATCCTCGTGGTCGACGACGAGGTGGCCATCGGCCTCACCCTGAGCGTACTCTTGGCCGAGGCCCACGACGTGGTGGTGGCTACGAGCGGGAGCCAAGCGCTGGAGATCCTGACGCGCGACGACGCCTTCGACGCGGTCCTGTGCGACGTGATGATGCCGGGCATGACCGGCGTGCAGCTCTACGAGCGGATCCGCGCCAACTGGCCGGGGCTCGCCGACCGGGTCCTCTTCATGACCGGGGGCGCGAGCTCCCCCGACGCGCGCCAGTTCTTCGAGGGGCGCGACATCCCGTGGCTCGAGAAGCCCTTCAGCACCGAAGAGCTCCACGAAGCGCTCCTCGATCGCATCGGCCCGAGGTAGCGCGCTCTCAGCGCAGGAGACGCACGTGGGCGATCTGGTCGCCCTCGAGCCGATAGACGAC
Organism: uncultured Polyangiaceae bacterium; assembly: GCA_964531795.1. Classification (GTDB taxonomy): domain Bacteria; phylum Myxococcota_A; class Polyangia; order Polyangiales; family Polyangiaceae; genus CAZHHD01. The sequence continues at coordinate 8,521 of CAZHHD010000026.1, forward strand.
GATCAGGTGGAGCTCTTGGGGGCCGCGCCCGGTGATGCGCTCTTCGTCGACGACCCAATCGCCTGCGTGGGCGCGCGAGACGACCTGGCAGTGCAGGTCGGGGTTTTCGGCGAACATCTTCTTGTAGTTTGCATACATCTCTTCGCGCCCGCGGGAGATGAGGTTGCCGCGCCCGTCCTCGATGACCACGTCCTCGGTGAAGCACGGGGCAAAGGTGTCGACGTCGCGGGCGTTGTACGCCTTGAGCTGCGCCACGACCGGGAGAGGACCGACGTAGGGATCGAACATGACAGGAGCCTACTTCTTCTTGTTGGGAATGCCGCCCACGGGAGGCCGTTCGACGATCTCCTTCTTCGACGCGCGGTAGCGCTCGAGCATGTCCTTGGCGACGTCGCGATCCTTCCAGAAGCGGTCGTGCGCCTCCTTCGGGTCGTCGTCCAAGTGATAGAGCTCGAAGCGCTCGTCGTCACCGATGGAGAGGATCTTCCAGCCGTCGTGGAGGAGCGACCTTCGTCGATCGTTGAAGTCGTCGGCGGGGAGGTCGCAGACCACGTCGCGCGCAGGGGCGGGCGCGCCGCCGAAAAGCTCGGGGACGAGGCTCTGACCGTGGATCCCTTCGGGCGCCTTGCCGCCGAGGAGCTCGGCGAACGTCGCCGCGAGATCGATGTGGCTCCGCGGCACGTCGATGCTGCGAGGCTTTTGCCCGGGCACGACGAAGAAGAGCGGCACGTGCACCACCTCCTCGTAGAGCTCGAAGGCGTGACGCGTGCGCCCGTGCTCGCCGAAGAACTCTCCGTGGTCGGCGGTGACGACGACGACGGTATGCGCCCCCCACGGCTGTGCCCCGACCCAGTCGAGGAGCTTTCCGATCCATTGATCGGTGAAGAGGATCTCCTCGTCGTAGCGATCACGCGGGGTGTCGCCGAAGCGTGTCCCCTCGGGGTGGTGCTGGTACTCGTCGTGCGGGTCCATGAAGTGGTACCAGCCGAGGAAGCGCCCCTTGGTCACCTCCGCCTTGCTCATCTCTTCGATGGCGAGCGGCGTGAGCTTCTGACTCGTGACGTACGGATCCTTGTTGTAGTCGAACGTGATGCCGGGGACCTCGCGCCAGTCGGTGAAGCCTTGCTCGATGCCCGACTTCTTCTCCCCGAGGTACGCGTGCGCCATGCCGGCCACGCACGGGATCCCTTGGGTGCCGAGCGACTCGCAGAGAAAGACGTTCGAGTCGAAGTAGTGCGTGAAGAAGACGCCGGTGCGCGCGAGCTCGGAAGGGTAGCGCCCGGTCATCAAGCCACCGAGGCTCTTCGAGGTGAAGGACGAGAGCGCGTAGGCGTGCGTGTAGACGATCGATCGCGACGCGAGCTCGGTGAGGCGGGGCGCGATGGGGCGCGCGTAGCCGGCCCACGGCATGTCGGCGCGCATCGAGTCGATGGAGAGGAGGAGCACGTTCCAAGGCCCGGTCGCTGCGACGGTCGCGGCGTCGCCCACGAGCGCCGCGCGCGGGCCGGCGTCGGTGCGTGGGGCGATTTCAGCGCTGCTCGGCGTGGCCGAGGACCCAGCGCCCGTCGCCTCGGATCGGGCCGAGCGGCAGGCCGCGAGGGCCAAAGGGAGCGCGAGAATCGGCCAGAAGCGCGCGGAAATTCGGCTGCTTCGGCCGCGAACAGCAGAGCTCGAGAGCCCGACGCGGTACATCGCGGCGGAAGCCTAGTCCACCGGGGGGGAGATTGCCCACCATGTCGGACGGCATGATCCCCCCTTACGAGGATCTCGGCGCCTCCTCTATGCTCGTGAGGTGCAGTCACACGGGGGATCGCCCGAGGACGGCGCGGCGAAGGGGGCCGTGGCCAAAGCGGCATCGCCTCACGACGACGTGACGGCGAGTCGCGCCGTGGACGATCTGCCCGTGCCGCCGCGCGACGCCGACGGAGAGATCGCCCAAGGCGAAGCGCGCGATCCCGATCCGTTCGATCTCGTCGGCGACGTGCTCGACGGACAATTCCGCGTCGACAGCTACGCCGGCGACGGCGACTTCAGCCTCGTCTACCGAGGTCACCACTTGGGCGTGGACGCGCCTGTGGCGATCAAATGTCTGAACCTGCCGGCGACGCTCGAGGACGTGCTCGTCGAGCCGTTCATCGAGACCTTCCGCGAGGGGGCCAAGCTTCACTACCGCCTCGCCCAGGGGAACCTGCACATCGCCCAAGCGATCTCCTTCGGCACCACGCTCGCGCCGCGCACCGGCAAGGTGATCCCCTACCTCGTGCGCGAGTGGCTCGAGGGGCGCTCGCTCGCCGCCGATCTCGCGGCGCGGCGTGAAGAGGGGCTCGGCCCGCGATCGCTCGGCGACGCGCTCCGCCTCCTGGCTTCGGCCGCCGACGGGCTCGCCTACGCGCACGCGCAAGGGCTCGTGCATCACTCGGTGAACCCGCGGAACCTCTTCGTCGTGCCGACGATGCGGGGAAAGATCATCAAGGTGCTCGACTTCGGCGTGGCCAAGGCGCTGAACGAATCGGTGGGGGTCGACGGCGCGCCTGGGCAGGGGCTCCGCGTGCTCTTCCCCGCGTACGCGGCCCCCGAGCAGCTCGATCGCAAGTACGGCGCGCCATGCGCGGCGACCGACGTCTACGCGCTGGCGCTCGTCGTCTACGAGGTGCTCGCGGGGCGTCCGGTGTATCCGCCGGCGGCGGTGACGTCCGAGATCCTCGAGTCGCTCGAGCCCGACAAGCGCCCGAACGCGCGACGCCTGGGGCTCGACCTCCCGGGCGAGGTCGAAGCGGTCTTGCAGCGGGCGCTCGCCGTGGAGCCGAGCCTTCGCCAAGGGAACGTGGCGTCGTTCTGGCGCGAGCTCGCCCGCGCGGCGAAGCGCTCCGGGGCGCCGGCGTCGGATCGAAGCCTGTTCGTGCGGCCGGCCGAGGGAGAAGCGCACGCGCCTGTCCCTGGCCCGCACATCGTCACGTCGGGCGGCGACGTCCCCTTCGCGCCGCCGCAGCTCGCCGCGATCCCCGAGGCGTCCGATCCGTTCGTCTCCACGAAGAGCGACGCGGCGCCGAGGAGCTCCGGGATGTTGGGGGCGATCGTCGAGGCCGGCCGCGCGGGATCGGGCTGGTTTCCACTCGCGCTCCCCGCCGTCCTCGCGGTGGTCGCGCTCGCCGTCGGCATCGCCGCGATGCTCCACGGCCCCGCGAAGATCGCCAAGGTCCCTTCGAAGCCCGCGCCTGCCGCTCACTCGGCGCCGACGAGCGCGCTCGCTCTCGGTGCGCCGAGCACGTCGAGCGCAGCGGCGCCGAGCGCGGCCCCTTCGGCGAGCGCCGCCGGGACGTGGTCGCCACCGCCTGCGCCGACCGGACACAAGAGCCACTTCGATCGCAAAGAGGCGACGCAAGCGCTCGCCGACGCCTCGCAAGGGCTCGACACGGCCTGCGCCAAGAGCGCCACACCACGCGGGCCGGGGAGCGTGCGCCTTCGCTTCAACAACGACGGCACGGTGCATCGCATCACGATGGGGCCGCCGTACGCGCAGACCGCGACCGGATCGTGCGTCGCCGACCGCTTTCGCCAAGTGCGCGTCACTCCCTTCGACGGGCCGCCGACGGCGTTCAACTACTCGTTCACGACGATCCCCTGGTAGAGAGAGGCTCGTGATCGTCGCGCGCCCCCTCAACCCCGAGGCCTACGCCGCGTACGGCGAGGTCGTCATGGCGTCGCCGCACGGAGAGCCCGGCGCCCCGGCGAACCAAGGGACCGCGCGTCGCTTCGATCGTCTGGCGAAGCTCGAGAACCTCCGCCCCGGCGTGGCCACGCTGAACATCTCGGTCTTCAGGTGCGCGCCGTGGACGAGCTTCCCCACCGAGGTTGCGCTGCTCGAGCGCCACGCCTGGTCGACCCAGCTCTTCGTGCCGATGACGGCGAAGCGTTTCCTCGTCGTCGTCGCCCTCGGCGGCACAAGGCCCGATCTCACGACGCTCGCGGTGTTCCTCGCGAGCTCGGGCCAAGGGGTGAGCTACCACCCGGG
>CAZHHD010000026.1:12632-120162 GCA_964531795.1 uncultured Polyangiaceae bacterium
CGACGCTCGCGGTGTTCCTCGCGAGCTCGGGCCAAGGGGTGAGCTACCACCCGGGCGTCTGGCACCACCCCATGATCGCCCTCGACGCCGCGTGCGACTTCACCTGCCTCGTGCACGAGGACGGCTCGGCGGGCGACTGCGAGGTCGTACGCTTCGCCGAGGCCGAGCGCCCGCGAATCGCGCTCGCGTAGCGGCCGAGCCGCCCGTGGCGCTTCCGCCTCCGCTACGACGATATGGGTCGTAGCTAATATTAGGTTGAGCTAATGACCGCGCTTCTTCGCGCAGGCGAGGCGCTCGGAGATCCGCGCGAAGCCGGCGTGACCGACGAAGCGCTCGCCCCACTCGGCGTCCCCCTCGTCCGAGGTGACGTCGAAGCCGTGCTTCGCGAGCAGCTCGGCGGCCTGGGCGGGCGAAAGACGCGTCACGAGCGGCTCCCCGATGAGACCGAACAGCGGATGCGTGAGCCTCTCGGCGAGCATCGCGGTCGCGTCGTAGTAGGTCATCGCCAGGCGCGAGCCGGGGGCCGCGCGCGCCGACAAGGTCGCGAGCGTCCCCTCGATGGCCACGCGCGGGAGGTACATCGTCACCCCTTCCCACACGAACGCGGTCGGGCGCGAAGGATCGTGGCCGGCGCGCGTGAGCTCGGTGGCGAGGTCGTCCTTGGCGAAGTCGACCGCGACGTACACGACCTCCTTCGCCTTGGGCGGGAGACGCGACGCGCGGCGACGCTTGGCCGCTTGCGTGTCGGGGTGATCGACCTCGAACACCGTGGCCTCCTCGATCCCGTCGAGCCGATAAGCGCGCGCGTCGAGCCCGGCGCCGAGGAGCACGATCTGCGTGGCCCCTTCGGAGACGCCGGCGGCCACCGACTCGTCGATGGCGCGCGTGCGGAAGGGGACATGGCGCGAGAGCCCGCCGCTCACCACGCCGATCCCCGCGAGCGCCGCGCGGCTCACGCCCGGCGCGAGCTCGAGGGCGTGCAGCAGCGCGCGGTAACGCGCGGGGAGGAGCTCCTTGGCGACGGGGTCGTCGCTCTCGACCGAACGATCGAAGCCGCCCAGGCCTCGCCACAGCGAGACCCAGACGGCTGTTCGACTGGCGACGCCTTCACGCACGCGTCCTTGGTAGCACGCTCGCGCGGCGAGGTGGGCGGAGGGCGCTCAGGCCGCCGAGGGGACGCGGTGACCGGCCGACTCGCCACCGGCAGGGACGCGCGGGGCGGTGCGCGCCTTGAGCATCGACGCGTAGGCGTCGCGGTACGACCAGGCGAGGAAGACCTCGAGGAGCAGCACGAAGATCGCCACCGGGATCCCCGAGGGGGCGAGGAAGGCGTGGAAGGCGAAGATGTTGACCACGATCGGCGCCAAGACGGCGAGGGCGAGGGGCACGAAGCGACCGGAGAGGAGCAAGAGCCCAGAGGCGACCTCGATGCTCTTGAGCAGCGGGAAGAAGTAGCCGCTCGCCGCGAGGCCGCCGACGAACTGAAGCGGCAGGCCGGTCATCGGCGGCTGGGGGAGGAAATGGAGAAAGCCGTTCAGGCCGAAGATGAAGAACACGGCGCCCAAGAGGACGCGGGCAACGGTCGGGAGCTTACGGAGCAAGGCGTTCATGGGATCCTCCTCGGCGCTCGCGCGAAGTTGCGCGAGACGCGGACAGGTGAGCGGCGATTCGCTTTCGTCAGCGCTCAAGGTGGGCTCCACGTGCCGTTGCCGGTAGGGGCTCGCGAAGAAACCCATTGTTGTTATGCTGACAACAATGGACCTGAACCGCGTGGCCATCTTCGCTCGCGTGGTGGAGCACGGGAGCTTCACCGCCGCCGCCAAGTCGCTCGGCCTCCCCAAGTCGTCGGTGAGCCGCAGCGTGACGCGCCTGGAGGACGATCTCGGCGTGCGCCTGCTACGCCGAACGACGCGGCAGCTCAGCGTGACCGACGCCGGGCGCGAGTACTTCCAGCGCGCGCGCACAGCGCTCGACGGCCTCGACGAAGCGGCCAACGCCGTCTCGGATCGGGAGCGTGAGCCACAAGGCGTCGTGCGTCTCACCGCGCCGGTCGACATCGGCGTGTCGGTGCTGTCCGACATCTTGCCGCGCTTCACCGCGGCCTATCCGAAGATCCACGTCGAGCTGAGCCTCAGCGCCCGCGTCGTCGACCTCGTCGAGGAGGGCTTCGATCTGGCGGTGCGCGCCGGGCGGCTTCGCGACTCGTCGCTCGTGGCGCGGAAGCTCGCCGAGAGCCCCGGCGGTCTCTTCGCCTCACCCGAATATCTGAAGCGCAAGAAGAAGCCGCGGAAGCTCAAAGACCTGGCGAGCCACGACTGCGTCCTCTTTCGTGCGCACGGCGGGCGAGCAACCTGGGAGCTGCTCGGCCCGCACGGCGTCGAGACCGTCGACGTCGGAGGGACGGTGAGCGGCGACGACATGATGTTCGTGCAAGAGGCCGTGCGCTACGGACTCGGCATCGGCGTCTTGCCGACCTTCCTCAGCGGCTGCGTGGCGCGCGAGAGCGGCTTCGTACGCGTGCTCCCCGACTACGCCTCGCAGCCTTCGACGATTCACCTCGTCTCCCCCTCGGCGCGTCAGGTGCCGGTGCGCGTGGCGCTCTTGCGCGATTTTCTCTTCGAAGAGCTCCGGTCGCGCCTCGGGGCGAAGTAGCGGCGCTACGATGAGGCGCATGGGAGCCGGCACGTGATCCAAGCTCTCCGCGCGACGCCGCTACGCCCGAGCCCCGAGCCGCGGCTCACCTTGGGCGACGACGAGGCGCACCTCCACGTGCTCTTTCTCCAGAGCTTCGCGCGCTCGTCGGAGCACGATCTCCTCGCCCGATTCGGCGCGCTCATGGAAGAAGAAGAGCGCGAGAAGCAGGCGCGCTTCGTCTTCGAGCGCGGCCGGCGTGAATACCTCCTCACACGCGCGCTCGCGCGGACGACGCTCGCCCGCTACACCGGCGCGCCTGCCGAGGATCTCCGTTTCGCCCTCAACGAATGGGGAAAGCCCTCACTCGTCGGCTTCGATCTGACGTTCAACCTCTCCAACACCGAAGGATGCGTCGTGTGCCTCGTGGCCCGGGGCACGCGCGAGGTCGGGGTCGACGTCGAGAACGTGGCGCGCGCCGGAGAGACGGTGGAGCTCGCCGCCAGCCACTTCGCCGCGAGCGAGCACACGCGGCTCTTGAAGCTCGCGCCAGGCGCGGCCCAACGCCGTCGCTTCTTCGACTTGTGGACGCTGAAGGAGTCGTACATCAAGGCCCGCGGCATGGGGCTCGCGCTCCCGCTCGACGGCTTCGCCTTCGATCTCGAGAGCGCGCCGGGGGCGATCGGCTTCACCGCCGACCCTTCGATCGATCCCGAGCCTTCGACGTGGGAGTTCGCGCAATACGAGCTCGGCCCGACGCACCTCGCGGCGAGCGCGCTGCGAAAGAGCGACGCAGCTCGGGTCGCCGTCGTGCTCCACGACGCGTCGACGTCCCCCGCGCTGCGCCTCTGACGCGCGCGACGGCGCTCGTCGCCGGCGGGCGCAGCTCTCCGCCGCGCACCCGCCCTACGCGCCGGGGAGGATCTCGCGGAGGTAGGCGTCGGCGCCGCGCGCCTGGTTCCACTGCCGCGGGTAACCGAGCGAGACCTCCTCGAAGCGCACGCCGTCGAGGAAGCGCGTGGTGCGAATGTGCAGGTGCCCGCCGACGACGACCCGCGCGCGAAAGCGGACGTGCCAGTCGTGGGTGAGCCGCGTCCCGCACCACGGCGTGAAGCGCGGCACCGCGGGGAGGATCGCGTGGTCCTGGCGGAGCGGGAAGTGGTTCACGAGCACGGTGTCGAGCGAAGGATCGATGGCCTGAAGGCGCGCCTCGGTGAGCGCGACGCGCGCGCGGCACCACGCGTCGCGCGTCGGGTACGGATCGGGAAAGAGGAGCGACTCGTCGGTGCAGACGATGCCGCTCTCCGCCGCCCAGGCCACCGCTTGGTCCACCGGCACGTCGTCGGGGCGGAACGTGTAGTCGTAGAGGAGAAAGAGCGGCGCGATGACGCACGCGCCCCCCTCCCCTTGCCACGTCGGGTACGGATCCTCGGGGGTGAGGACGCCGCGCGCGCGGCACAACGCGACGAGGCGCTCGTAGCGGGCGACGCCGCGGAGCTCCGAAGCGTCGCGCGGCAGCGTCCAGAGCTCGTGGTTCCCCGGGACCCAGACGAGCTTGGCGAACTTGTTCGCCAAGGTGTCGAGGACGAAGACGAGGTGCTCCTCGGTCTCGCCGAGGTCCCCTCCCAAGATGAGCCAATCCTCGGGGCGAGGGGCGAGGGCCTCGATCGCCGCGCGATTTCCTGGGTCCCGCACGTGCAGATCACTCAGGGCGAAGAGCTTCACGAGCCCCCGAGTGTACACGCGCCCTCGGTTCCGGGCGGGCCGAGGCGTTTCATCCAGGGTGGACCCGTGCGGTCCTACTGCGCGGAAAGCGGGAAATCCGGCCCCTCGGGACCCAAGGCGGCGTCTCTTGTGCGCCTCGAAGGGGGGAACGGCTCGCCCGCGCGAGCCCGTGCGGTACTTTCCCGGCCCAACTTCGGCCGTATCCCGCGGGGGGGACCCGACCGTGGAGGACACACGAGATGACCAGCAGCTTCGATCTGTGGCGTGTGCAGCTCGGCAACGGCGACGTGATCGTCATGTCGCTCGACCAGCTCGACGAAGCGTTCCAGAACGGCGTCATCCACGAGCACACGCACGTCCTTCGTGAAGGGATGATGACCTGGATGACGCTCGCCGACGCCGCCGGGATCGGCGCCGAGCCGGAGCCGCTCACCCCCTCGGCCTATCCTCCGCCGGCGCTCGTCCTCGACACCCCCGGACCGAGCAGCATTCGCCCCTTCGTTTCCGAGGTGAGCGATCTCGACTTCGCGCCGCCGAAGAAGTCCAAGGCCAAGGCGTTCTTCTTCACCCTCGCTGCGGCGATGGTCGTGGGCGGCGCGGGCTTCTCGGCCACGCACGTCCCGCAGGTCCGCTCGCACGTCGACGCGCTCCTCGGCGGCGCTTCGCCCGTCGCCAACATCGCTGCGGCCGCACCGGCCAAGGTGGAAGCGGTCGCCCCCGTCACCCCCGCGGCCCCCGCCGCCGCAACACCTGCCCCCGCCGCGCCGGCGAACGACACGTCGTCGGCCGCAGGTCGCCTCTCGCCGGATCAGATCCACGCGCTCCTCGAGGGCGACAAGACCCGCGCCGCCGTCCAAGAGAAGAAGGCCGAGGTCCGCCAGAAGACGCGCGAGAAGCACGCGGCCAAGAAGGGCGGCAAGCCGGTCTTCTCCAAGGGCGGCAGCAAGTACGATCCGCTGAACGCGAGCCTCTAGCGTCCTCCCCCGCCTCGCCTCCGGCGACTCGTGCTTCGCACGAGCGCGAGCCCGACGCGCCCCGCGTTCGGGAGCCGCATCTTCTCACTCCTCTTGCGTACCAGGCTCCGCGGGCTCTCTCTCTCGCCATGGCCGTATGCAGCATACTGCATGTGCCAAGACATTGTGATGCAGTATGCTGCGTGATGATCCTCTCGGGAGGACACCGACGCCGAGGCGCCGCGCGGCCTACAGCGTCTTCAGGTACTCGATGACCGCGCGCTTCTCGTCCGGCGGGAGGTTCGCGAGGAACGGGTGCCCTTCGACGTGGTAGCTCGTCTTCGTGCCGTCGTAGACGTACTCGCCAGGCTTGAGCGCGCGCGGTGAAGTTCCCGCGGGGACCGCTTCGTAGCGGACGCCCACGCGATCGAGATCGTAGTAGCCCTTCGGATCGACGATGAACTGCTTGGGGCGCTCGCTCGGCGGCGTGGCCACCACCTCGAGGCTCGGCCACTGCCCGACGTGGCCGTAGACGCCGCGCGCCCACACGTCGAGGAGCACCGGCGGCACGTAGCCTCCGGTGTGGCGCACGGCCGTGTAGCCCTTGGTGAGGGGGAAGTCGTTCGCCGCCTTCACGAACTCCGGCGTCACCGCCTCTTCGCGCGCGGGGTCGGTCCCCACGACTTCCTGGGGGACGACGCGTTCTTTGTAACTTACACGCATCTCGTCGCCGTGATCGACGTAGAAGCCGTGGCAGTGCGAGCAGTGGAGCTCGAAGCTCCCCTTCCCTTTCGCCGCGAGCTCGGCGTCGACCTGCTTCGGGTACGGCGTGCGGCGCGAGAACGACTTCAAGTAGAGGTACGTGCTGGTCGCGATGTGCGGATGCGAGAGGTACCACTCGGGCCGCACGCCGAAGAGGAAGTCCGCCTCGAGCACGAGCGCCTGCGGCGAGCCGTAGCCCGAAGCGTCCCACGAGAAGGTGTCCTTGAAGGGGAAGCCGCGGACGTCGGGGATCTTCGCCCAGCCGGTCGCTTCGGGGAGCGGAATGGGATGCTGCGGGTTGTAGTCGTTCAGCGCGATGGCGAACGCCTCGATGGTCGCGGTCCGCCCGGGGAGCGCGTCTTGGAAGCGCATCGCCCCTTGCTTGCGCTTCTTGGCGAAGAGCTTGAGCCCGTCGATCGTCGCCGAGAGGATGTACGGCGCGAGGCGATCGTTCCACGGCACCTTCCACGCGCGGGCGCGGCGCTTGGCGACCGGCGCGAGGTGCTCGGTCGTGAGGCGCGGATCTTCGGCGATGCGAACGAGCGCGGCGGCGTACGCGTGCGGGCGCGCGGCGACGTTCCCCATGCCGGTCACGTAGATGTCCCCCGACTCGAGGTGGACGCGCCCGGTGTGGCACATGGTGCAGTTGCCGACGAGCCACGGCACTTCGCTGTTCGGATCGGTCGTGACGTGAAAGCCGATGGGCACGACCGACGGATCGCCCTTCGCTTCCGGCGGCGGGAGGAAGCCAAACTTCTCCTCGAACTCGTTCCAGTCTTTGCCGAGCTCGTTCGGATAGAGCTCCATGAGCGCGAGGAAGACCGGATACGACATGCCGGTGGCGTAGGGATCGCCGCCGCCGGTATGGGTGAAGTACTCCTTCCCCGCCTCGGCGGAGATTTGCTGGGGCGCGTACTCGCGCGGGTTCGACATGGTGGGGACGCAGCCTTCGCCGAGGGCGACGAGCGCCGCGGCGAGGAGCGTGGTGAGCGAGGCGGCCAAGGAAAGACGCGGAGAGGTGGTGAACCGCATGGGGGACATAGTAACTACGTTACGCAGTTCGTCAAGCGAGCCCGCGATTTTGCGAAACAGGCTGGTTTTTGCCAGTTCGGCGATGCCCCCTCGCCTCGTTTGTAAGCATGCTTACAATCGACCCGCCGCACGTTCCCCACGGAGGATCTCATGCTCGAGGCCGGCCAGCGCTTCCCCGATTTCCGTCTCCAGAACCAAGACAAGAAGGAGAAGGGCTTGGGCGACTACGCCGGCTCGTGGCTCGTTCTTTACGTCTATCCGCAGGACGACACACCGGGCTGCACCATCCAGGGCAAGTCGTTCACCGCCACCAAGGCCGAGTTCGACGCCGCCGGGATCAAGGTCGTGGGCCTCAGCCCGGACGACGCCGACTCGCACAAGCGCTTCTGCGACAAGTTCTCCTTCACGATCGATCTCCTCGCCGATCCGCAGGCCAAGCTCCTCGGCGCGCTCGGCGTCGGCCAGAGCGCGTGGGAGGGGACGATGTACTGGGATCGCACGACGTTCGTCGTCGACCCGACGGGGACGATCCGCAAGGTCTACACGAAGGTGCGCCCGCAAGGGCACGAGCGCATGCTGCTCGACGACATCGCCGCGATGAAGAAGGGTTGAGGGGGCCGCGTGAGCGCCGCTAGGAGCCTCCCGTCCTCTTCGCCCGTCGACACGTCGAGCTTCCTCAAGAAGCGCGTCGCCAAGTTCGGCAAAGACGCTTTTCGCCTCGGCATCGCGCTGAACTACGGCATCGACGGCGCGGGCTTCCGCGCCGCGGTCGATCGCGGCGTGAACTACGTCTTTTGGAGCCCGCTCCGCCAAGGCGCCGCGACGAGCGAGCTCAAGTCGGTGCTCAAGACCGATCGCGAGAAGATGATCGTCGCCACCGGTCCCCTCGTCGGCTGGCCGGCGGGGAGCGTGCGCCGCGGGGCCGAGGGGGCGATGAAGACGCTCGGCGTCGACTACCTCGATCTCTTCCAGCTCTTTTGGCTCGGCGTGACCTCGGCGTGGACGGACGGCACCGTCGACGAGCTCGTGAAGCTCCGCGAAGAGGGGAAGGTGCGGAGCATCGGCATCTCGATCCACGATCGCGTCCGCGCGGGGAAGCTCGCCGAGGACTCACCGCTCGACGCCTTCATGATCCGCTACAACGCCGCGCACCCCGGCGCCGAGCGCGAGATCTTCCCCCACCTCGAGAAGCGAAAGCCCGCGGTCATCGCCTACACGGCGACGTCGTGGCGCCGCCTGCTCAAGCCGCCGCGCGGGTGGACGGGGCCGACGATGACCGCGTCCGATTGCTACCGATTCTGTCTCTCGAGCCCGCACGTCGACGTCGCGCTCACGGGGCCGAAGACGCAAGCCGAGGTGCTCGAGAACCTCGACGGCATCGCCAAGGGCCCGCTCACCGCCGAAGAAGAGGCGTGGATCCGGCCCTACGGCAAAGCCGTGCACGGGTAGGCGCCAAGCGCCGCGCGAGGCACTGCCGCCGCGCGACCTACTCCGTCTTCTTCACGCCGACCACGAAGTACTGCGTCTCGCCCCAGCAGCTCGAGGGGACGCCGCGGTGCTCTTCGTACGAGAGCTCCACGCGGTGACCGGCGAACGACTCGATCTGCTTCGCCACCGCGTCGTCGGGGACGGTGAAGTCGAACATCTGCGCCTGTTGGCCCGCCATGTTCACCTGGGCGAGCTCGCCTTCGTTCGTCTTGCAGACCCACCCCTTCTTGGAGAGCTTCTGCACGAACCCGACGCGCTCGCCGGTCGAGTAGGCGAAGTGGAGCGTGAACTCGGTGTAGAGCAGCGGCACGATCACCGCGAGGAGCACCACCGCGATGAGGATGCGGCGGAGCCACTTCTTGCCCTGGGTCTTCGCGTTCTCGACGTCCATGGGGCCGAAGCTTGGCAAGGCCCCGACGGCGGGTCAACGGGGCGGGCGCGCGCGGCGCGAAATCAGCGCGCGCGGCGCGGCGACGCGCGTGGTCGACCCGCGCGGCGCCTCGTGGGCCGCGTCACTTCGGAATGCTGATGGTCTCGATCGTCGTCCCGTCGTCGCGGTGCGAGACCCACGAGATGCCGTTGCCGTCGATGGTGGCGATGGCGTAGCCGTGCGTGCTCTCGCGCGTCTGGATGTACGTCTGCGTCGCGTTGAAGGTGTAGAGCGGCGCGCCGCCGCCGCCGAAGTTGATGAAGCGCGTCCCCATGGCGTCGGTCGTCACCGTGCCGTCGGAGCCGGCCGTGCCCCCCTTGAGCGGCTTGGTCGACTCGTACGAGTGCACGTGGCCGGCGACGTCGAGGTTCACGTGGTGCGCGTCGAAGACCGGGCTCCACGCGCCGCGGATGGTCGTGTCGGAGGTGTGGCTCGAGGAGGTCGTGTGCATCGGCTGGTGATGCGAGACGACGGCGAGCGGCGTCTTCGTGCGGTTCATCCCGGTGAGGGCGGTGTCGAGGAACGTCGTTTGAAGCCCGATGTCGCTCCCGGTCTGCACCGTGTCGTTCAAGCCGACGAAGAACATCGGCCCGTAGGTGAGCGAGAACCACTGCTCGATGCCGCGCGCGCCGCCGTTGTCGGGGAGCGCGAGCTGAGCGAAGTAGAGCTCGCTGAGCCCCTCGTGGTTTCCGTGGATCCAGATCCCGGGCACGCTGGCGAAGAGATCCGGCGCCGCGGCGAAGAGATCGTCCCACAGGCTTTGCTGCGAGGCGTCGGCCACCGCGTCGCCCGACTGCACCATCGCCGTCGGTCCGTCGGCGAGCGCGTGCTGCGCGATGGTGGTGAGCACGCTCGGATCGGTGCGCGTGTCGCCGGTGAAGAGGAGCTTCACCGCCGTCGGGCCCGAAGGCGCGGTGGTAAACGAGTGGACGGCCGAGCGCGCCGTGCCGCCGCCGGCGTCGTAGTAGTACGTGTGCCCGGGCTGGAGCCCGCACAGGTGGAGCTCGTGCTCGCGTCGCCCCGCGACGCCGTAGGTGAAGGAGAACCCGTAGGCGGTCGAGGAGAGCGCGCTCGCCGAGTCGCCGAAGCGGACCTCGCTCGCGGTGGTGGTCGCGTCGGTCGCCCATTGGATGACGACCGAGCTCGAAGGATCGCCGGCGAAGGTCAGGTGCAGATTCTTTACCTGCGGCGCGGGGCCGAGGGTCGCGTCGCTGAAGACCGCCGTCGGCTTCGCCGGGCTCACTTGGCGGATCGCGTAGCCGCAGCGGTACGCCGTGTACGGGAAGCTGACCGTGCCGCTCGGCTTGGGCGGATTGTACGGACCCGCGTCGCCGCCGCTGCCCGGGCCGCCGTCGTCGCCGCCACCGCCACCACCTCCGCCGCCTCCTCCTCCACCCCCGCCTCCGCCGCCGCCACCACCGGCGTCGGAGTCGTCGCCACCACCGCCGGGGCCACCCGACGAGGTGCCGTCGCTCGAGCTCGAGCCGGAGCAACCCGCGGCGGCGAGCACGGCGGCGAGCGCGACCGCGAGCGGGGCACGCGACCAGACAGGGAGGGAAGAGCGGAGGTCGAGCGACATTCCCACGATCTCAGCAAGGGTCGGGCCGAGCCCCCGAGAGGGGCAACACCTCGCGGGAGGCCTATTTTTCCAGGGTTTCGTGCTTGCACAGCCCGTGCGCGGGGCGCTCGGGTGGGGGGGGAACACGCCGCGTCCACGTCGGCAGATCCAGGATCGGGCCGATCCTCGCCGGCCGCAGAACGACCGCGGAAAAGCCGTGTGCCGACGTGTGGGTGCGCGGGCCGAGCGGTCCACATGCTAGGAAGCTCGGCGATGGAGGTCTCCCCCGAGCCGCGGCGCGTGTGCTTCCGCTGCATGCGCCCGGAGCGCGTTTGCTACTGCAGCGTGCTGCCGAAGCTCACGACCCGGTCGCGCGTCGTCCTGCTCCAACACCCGCGCGAGAGCCGCGTCGCCATCGGCAGCGCGCACATGGCGAGCCTCTGCCTCCCGAGCTCGGAGCTCCACGTCGGCGTCTCGTGGGACGACTCGAAAGACCTCGCGCGCGTGCTCTCCGATCCGACGCGACCCGCCGCGCTGCTCTATCCCGGGGAAGGGGCGATCGACGTCGTGCGCCATCCGCCGCCTGGGCCGATCACGCTCGTCGTCGTCGACGGCACGTGGTGGCAAGCGCGAAAGCTCGTGCGTCAGAGTCGCGTGCTCTCGTCGCTCCCGCGCTACGCGTTCGTCCCGCCGTCGCCGAGCGAGTACCGCATTCGCAAAGAGCCGCACCCCGACTACGTGTCGACGATCGAAGCGCTCATGCACGTGCTCGGCGCGATCGAAGGAGAGCCCGAGCGCTTCCGCGAGCTGCTCGTCCCCTTCCGCGCCATGATCGACGCGCAAATCGCCTGCGAGCGCGCGGGGGGCGAGCGCCGCGTGAAGAAGCCGCGCGCGGTGAAGCCGGCGCCGCGCGGGCCGCACCTCTTGAGCGAGCGGCGTCACGATCTCGTGTGCGTCGTCGGCGAAGCCAACGCGTGGCCGTACCAAGACGGCGAGCGCAACGCCGAGCACCCCGACGAGCTCGTGCAGTGGGTCGCGCACAGGCCAAGCACCGGCGAGACGTTCGAGCGCTTCGTCGCGCCAAGGAACCCGCTCGCCCCCATGACGCCGAAGCATCTTCGCGTCGAAGAGAGCGCGCTTCGCGGGGGAGGCACGCTCGAAGATCTGCTCTTCGCCTGGCGCGGCTTCATCGAAGAGGACGACGTCGTGTGCGCGTGGGGCTACTACGCGACGTCCTTGTTCCTCGGCTCGGGCGGGTGGCTCCCGCGCGCGCGGGTGGACGTGCGTCACGCCGCGCGCGTCTATGCGCGAGGCAAGGTCGGCGCGATCGAAGACTTCGTCGTGAAGGCGCGAACCGGCGAAGCACCGCCGCCGCTCGCCACGGGGCGCGCGGGGGCGCGCATCACCGAGCTCACCGAGATCGTCGATCTGCTCGCCCGCGAAGGGTGATTGCGAGGCGAGCGTTGGCCCGCGGCGCCCGCCTCACTTCTTCTGCGACTTTTTCAGCAGATCGCCGAAGGTGCCGAAGCTCTTGCCCGCGCTCGCCTTGTCCTTGTGCGCCTCGAAGTCGGCGCGCTCGGCCTCGTCCTTCGCGCCGCGCACCGAGAGCTTCAAGCGGCCGTCGCCGGTCTCGAGCACCTTGGCGGTGAGCTCGGTCCCCTCGGGGAACGCCTTGCGAAGATCGGCTCCGCGCGGCACGCCGAGCTCGGCGGCGGGGATGAGCCCGCGCCCCTCGCGCCCCTCGGTGCCGTCGATCTGCACGAAGACGCCGTAGGCCTCGATGCGGACGACCTTCCCCTTCACCACCGCGCCGATGCCGGGGCGCGGCCCGGTGGCGCGCGGCGCGTGGGCCGGACGCTCGGGCGCGGGGAGGAGCGCTTTGAGCGAGAGCGTGATGCGCTTGTTCCCCTTGTCGTCGTCTTTGAGCTCGAGGACCTGTGCTTCGACCGTCTCGCCGGCCTTGATGCGATCGGTCACCGGCACGCCGCGATCGTGCGACATCTCGGACGCGGGGATGAGCCCGTCGATGCCGCCGAGATCGACGAAGGCGCCGAAGTCGCGCACCGAAGTGACGGTGCCGCGGATGATCTTGCCGACCTCGAGCGCCGCGATGGCCGCGTCGCGCCCTTCGCGTGCTTCGGCCTCGAGGAGACGGCGGCGCGAGAGGACGACCGACTTTCCGCCGTCTTTGATCTCGGTGACTTGAAACGACAGCGTCTGGCCGAGAAAGTCCTTCGGCTCGATGCTCGATCCGCGCCCGGCGATCTGCGACGTCGGGCAGAACCCGCGCACGCCGCGCCCGAGATCGATCTCGAGGCCGCCCTTGTTCACGCCGCTCACTTTTCCTTCGACCGGGAGGCCGCTCTCCTTCGCCGTCTGGAGCTGCGTGACGTCGACCGCCCCCTTGCCGAGGGTCCGCGCGAGGCGCACGTGGCCCGTCTCGTCGACCTCCACCACCTTGGCGCGCACGGTGTCGCCGACCTTCACCTCGAGGGTGCCGTCGGGGCCGAGCATCTCGACCGCCTCGATCATCGCCTGACGTTTGCCGTCGAGCTCGAGGAAGATGGCGTCCTTGCCGACCTGGACGACGACCGCTTCGAGCGTCTCCCCCACCCGCAGCCTACGCTGCGGCTTCTGGTCCTTGGCTTGGGCTTCGAACAGGGAGGCGAAGGTGTCGTCCGACATGGCGCTCGGCTGATAGCACGTTTTTCCCACCGCGGCCCCGCGAGCCGGCCTAAAACGCGGGGGATGCGCCGCTTCGTGGTGGTGGGACGAACGGCCCGTGCCGATCCCGGCTTTTTGCTCGACGACGTCGCGGGGACGAGCGGTCGCCTCGACGTGCTCCTTCGCTGCGTGCGGGCGGCGCTGCTCGTCTCGCACGGGCTCCGGCGCGACACCGTCGTCGATCTCGTCCTTCAAGGGACCCGCGAAGGGGAAGCGCCGGCGCACAAGGCGGTGCGCGTCGTGGGGGAGCACGCGCGGTTCATTCGCCCCGACGAGCGGAGCCTCGCCATCTTGATGAAGAAGATCCTCACCTGGGGGCCGAACGACGCCACCTCCTCGGCCTTCGCCCACGTGAAGCAGGGGGTCTACTTCGCCCACGCCGGCCTCGACGAGGTGCTCGATGCCACGCCGGCCGAGGCGCTCTACTTCTTGGAAGAAGGGGCGACGGACGTCCGTGACGTCGCGTTGGCGAAGGACGCGATCTTCGTCGTGGGCGATCACCTCGGGCTCGACGACGACGCGCGGAAGATCCTCGCGGCGCGCGGAGCTGTCCCGCTCGGCCTCGGGCCGACGAGCCTCCACGCCGACGACGCGATCGCCGTCTTGACGAACGAGCTCGATCGCCAAGACGCCGCGCGCTGAACGCGATCAGAACGCGAGCGCGGCGAGGCCAAGGCGGGCCCGAGCACGGAGCGGAACGACCTGGCGGCGTTGAGCGCCGCGCGCCAAGGCTCTCAGGGCTCTCCCTCGCGCCGCGGCATGCAACATACTGCATGTTAAAGTATGCCTTGCTGCAGTATGCCGCGTGATCTTCCGCTCGGGATGACACCCCGCCGCGCCGCGTGTCGAGCGCTCGTCCCACAATCGACAATCAGGGACAGCCCCTAGTGCCCCGAGTCCGAAGCTCTTCTTGATTCAGGACACTTGTCGCCATCAGAACGCGAGCGCGCCGCTCGGAAGGAGACGCGGCTTGGCGCTCGCCGCCGAGCGCGCCGCCGGGGTGCTCGCGGTGGCGACGTCGGCGCGCGGGGTCGCGCTCGAGCCGTTCGAGAGCCACAAGTAGAGGCCGGTGATGCCGGTCACGATGCCGGCCGCGAGCACCGTGACGCCGCCCGCGAGCACCGCCGTGCGGAAGCCTTTGCTCCCCACGTCTTGGCTCTCGAGGATCGGGCTCGCGCCGAGCGCGAGTCCACCGGCCGCGACACCGAGCGCGCCGATGCCGGTGAGCCCGATGCCGAGGAGACGCCCGGTCTGCGATCCCATCTTGGCGTCGACGCGCACGTGGTCCCCGCTCCGCGGAAGCGCGAACGAGCTCGAAGGGACGAGCCCGTCACCGGCGACGCGGTAGGTGAAGTGCGGATCGAGCTGAATTTGGCAGGGGGCGACGCACGCCTGCTGCCACGTCGCGATCGACGCCACCGAGACGTCGGCGAAGGGGACGCCCGAGTAGGTCGAGGTGCCGAGGCGACGCTCGATCGTCGCGTGCTCGTCGTCGGCGCGAAGCTCGACGGTCGGGAGCGGTGCAGAAGGCGCGGGAGCGGCCACCGGCGTGGCGGCGGCGGGGGCGACCGCGGGCTCGTCGGCGTAGGCCGAGGACGCGAAGGCGAGCACGAGCAGGGGCGACGCGGCGATCAAGGCAAGACGTGACGACATGAAATCCTCCACGAAGAGGCGCGGGCGAAGGGGGAACGCGCCGGGTTCGTTCGTGGGTGGTGGGCGAACGCCCCTTTTATGAAGGGGCGGGCGATTTTCCTGCTCCGTGCGAACATGCGGCTTCTGCGATGACGAACCCGTACGAACCGCCGCACGCTTCGGCGCCTTCGCCTTACGCGCCGCCCCCCGGCCCGTACCTCCCGGCGCCGCCAGGCTTCGGCGCGCCGCCCGGGCCTCGACTCCACACGGCGAACGGCGTGGCGCTCGCGACCTTCCTCGGCGCGCCGCTCGGAGGCGCGCTCGTCCTCGCCGACAACGAACGGCGCCTCGGTCGCACGGGGACCGCGGCGCTCACCGTCGTCCTCGGCCTGGTGGCCACGGCGCTCCTCATCGGCGTCGCCTTTCTCCTCCCCGCCATCGGCAGCCCGATCCCCATCGTGAGCATCCTCGTGATGCGCCAGCTCGCGATCGCACGCCTCAAGACGGCGCCGCCCGCGCCGCCCGGCCTTCCGCTCTCCGCGTGGCTGTCCGCGGCGGCCGGAGCCGTCGCCCTGGGATTTCTGGCGGTGGTGGTCGTCGCCGGAGCTCTGGTCGTGACCCTCGTGCACCCCGACAAGGTCGCCTTCCCCCCCGCCGACGAGGTGTACTTCGAAGACGGCGCGACCGAGGCCGAGGCGCGCGCCGTCGGCGAAGCGCTCGAGCGCGCGCACTTCTTTGGTGCGCCTGAAGGGAAGATGGTGACGTTGACGAAGGTGCCGAGCGGGCTCGCCGTCAGCGTCATCTTGCAGGACGGCGCCTGGAGCTCGGACGAGACGGTGCACACCTTCGAGTCGTTCGGCCGCTCCCTCTCCGAAGAGGCCTTTCACGATCCGAAGCGGATCGTCGAGGTGCGCCTATGCAACGAGTGGACGATGACCAAGAGAACGGTGAGCTTGAAATGACGCGCTTCCTCCTTCGCCCGTTCTCCGCCGGCCCGCGCCGCGCGCACGTTCTCGCGACGCCCGTCGCTCTCGCGCTCGCTGCCACGCTCGGGGTCGGGTGCACAGGGCCCGAGGTGGCTCCTACTCCTCCGCGCGCCCCGGCCGTGGACGCCTCCGCCGTCACCCGCCAAGTGACGCACGAGCTCGACGACTTTCACGACGCCGCGGCCCACTCCGACGAGGCGCGCTACTTCGCGCACTTCGCCGAGCGCGGCGTCTTCCTCGGTACGGACGCCAAGGAGCGATGGGACGTCCCCTCGTTCCGCGCCTACGCCCATCCCCACTTCTCCACCGGCCACGGGTGGGTCTTTCACTCGAAGAGGCGCGCGGTCGACGTCTCCGCCGACGGAGCGACAGCGTGGTTCGACGAGGACCTCCTCGGCGAGAAGCTCGGCCCGGCGCGCGGGAGCGGCGTCCTCGTCCGCGGCGCGGGCGGTCGCTACCTCATTGCACAATACACACTCTCGCTCACGATCCCCAACGAGCGCTTCGCCGAGGTGCGCGCGCTCGTCGACGCGCCGCCCACGCTGCCGCTCCGCACGACGTACAAGGCGAGCTACGAGCAGGCGACGCGCGCCGCGGGCGCCGGAGATCTCGCCGAGGCGCACCGTCTGCTCGCTGCGCTCGTGCCCCAAGCGAAGACCCACCCCGACGACGATCTCGAGTTCTGGCTCCACAACGAGCTCACGTGGGTCATCTGGGCCGAAGGCGACGTGGCCGGCGCGCTCGACGAGGTCCTTGCCGCGAAGGCGACGCTCGACCACGCGACGCTCCCCGAAGATCAGGTGCGGCGGCTTCGCCTCCACGAGCTCTGGGATCGCGCGTACCTGCTCCTCGATCGCGCGCACGCTTCGGCGCCGGCCGATCGCGCGAAGCGCCTCGCCGAAGCCGAGACGGCACGCACGGCGTACACGTGGCTCGCCAAGGCCGCGGGGGATCACGACGGCAAGGCGGTGCTCGACGCGTACTTCGCCGTGCGCCGTGGCGACGCCGCCGCCGCGAAGGCCGCCGCCTCGCAAGTGAACCTCGCCGGCGACGACGACGTGCAAGATCTCTACGTGCTCGCGCTGGCCTTCGATCGCGCGAAGGCCACGGCTTCGCGCGACGAGGTGCGAGCGAAGATCTGCCGCGCGAACGACTACCTGATGAAGCCGCTCATCCTGCGGACGATGAAGAACGAGGGCTTCACCTGCCCGTGAGCGGCGCCGCGCCTCTCGCGGAGGTTCGCGCCGAGAGCGCGCCGAGCGACGCGCGCGCCGCCGTCACTCGTCGTTGTGCAGGATCTCGATGAGCAGACCGAAGACCGGCTCGAGGCCGTCGTAGGGCGCGCGGACGACCTTCGCGCGGAAGGGGATTTGAAAGAGCCCCTCGCCGCCGACGCGACCGACGAGCTCGTCGCCGACTTGCAGCTTCTCCGCGTCCTCGCGCCGCTTGGGGCGAACACCGAGACCGATCTCGCTGAAGTCCACGGTCTCGAACGGAAGCACCTGCCCGTGCACCGCGATCTGCACCGGGATGGCGCCGCGGAAACGGACGGCGGCGCGGCGCGAGGCGTCGTGGAGGATGACGCGCCCAGGCTCGGTCTTCCGCGGGACGCTGTAGATGCGGTGCGAAGGGAACTCCATCGCCGAGAGGCTGCGATCGAACACGCAACCGGTGTCGAGGCAGATGCGGTTCGACGCGATCTCGACGGACTCGACCACGCTGTGGCCGTGGACGATGAGCTTCTCCCAGCGGTAGTTCGAGCGGAGGAAGGTCTTCCGCGTCCACATCATCTCCTCGCCCCAACGCTCGGGATCGAGCTGAGCGAGCGGGAGGTTCGGCACCCCGGCGTGGACGAAGAAGTGCTCGGGCGTGTCGTACGCGAGCGGCAGGTTCTGGAAGAAATCGAGGTGCGCCTCGGGCATGCGGTAGCGGCCGTCGCCGTCGCCGTAGGTGGCGAGGGTGGCGCTCCCGCCGTTCATGACGAAGCGGGCGACGCGACGCGGATCGCTGCCGTCGAGGAACTCGAGGAGCATCGCTTCGTGGTTGCCGCGGAGGGCGATGACGTTGTGCGTGCGTTTCAGCTCGAGGACGAGGTCGACGACCTGACGCGACTTGGGCCCGCGATCGATGAAGTCACCGAGAAAGACGACCGTGCACCCGGCGCGCAGGGGCAACATGCGGAGCAACTCGTCGAGCTCGTCCGCGCAACCATGAACGTCGCCGATGGCGAACATCTGACCATTCGGGGGTGAAGACGGCACAGTCCCATCTTAGGTCAGCGGCGCTCGCGCGACGATCGGGATCCGGGACAGCCCGCGCGAATTTTCACCCTTACCCCCGCCGTACCCCTCCCCGCTCCCCCGCTCCCGCTCCGGCTCCCTCGCCTCGCCTCGCGCGCTTCGTGCCGTCGGAGTCAGGCTGTTGCCTGTTGTCCACATCCGACGGCCGGCGCCTCGGGTGGCAGGTTCATTTGCCGGTCCCCGGGCGTGGCGGCGGGACGAAGTCTTTGAAGCGTTCGCGAAGCTCGCTCTTCAAGAACTTCCCCGCGCTGGTCCGCGGGATCGCCTCCACCTGGACGAAGGCGTCGGGCACCCACCACGCGGCGACCTTGTCGGCGAGGAACGCGCGGAGCTCTTCGTCGGTCGCGTGCGCCCCCTCTTTGAACACCAGAGCAGCGAGCGGGCGCTCCGCCCACTTGGGGTGCGGGATGGCGACCACACACGCCTCCTTCACCGCCGGATGTCCCATGAGCGCGTTCTCGAGCTCGACCGAGCTCACCCACTCGCCGCCCGATTTGATGAGGTCCTTCGTGCGGTCGGTGATCTTCACGTACCCCGAGGCGTCGATCGTGACGACGTCGCCGGTCTTCAGCCAGCCGTCGGCGCTCCAGCGTTCGGCGAGCGCGGGATCGCCCGACTCGGCGCCGTAGTAGCTCCCCGCCACCCACGCGCCGCGCGTGTGGAGCTCGCCGGGCGAGACGCCGTCGCACGGTACGAGCCCCTTCTCGTTCATCGCCCGTGTCTCGATGAACGGCGCGGGGACCCCTTGCTTCGCGCGCACCGCGTAGCGCGCGTCGTCGGACGCGGTGTCCAGCTCCGGACCGACGCGGCTCACCGTCGCGAGCGGCGCGGTCTCGGTCATGCCCCACGCGTGGACGACGGTGAGCCCGTGCTTGTCGAAGGCGCGGATCATCGACTCCGGCGCCGCCGAGCCGCCGACGACCATGCGGAGGCCGGGCGCGAGCTTCCATCGCCCCGGGTTCTTCTCGAGCGCCTCCAAGATGCCGAGCCAGATCGTCGGGACACCGGCGGCGACGGTCACGCGCTCCCGCTCGAAGAGATCGAGGAGGTTCTCGGCGTCGAGGTGCGGCCCGGGGAAGACCGGCTTGGCCCCCACCATCACCGCCGCGAACGGGATCCCCCACGCGTTGGCGTGGAACATCGGCACCACCGGCACCACGGTGTCGCGTCGCGAGAGAGCGAGCCCGTCGGCGAGACCGACGGCCAGCGAGTGCAGCGCGATCGAGCGGTGCGAGTAGACGACCCCCTTCGGCTTCCCCGTCGTGCCGGACGTGTAACACATGCCGAGCGCGTCCTCTTCGCGGAGCTCGGCGAGCGGCGCGCGCTCGTCGCCACTCTCGAGGAAGGCCTCGTAGGGCGTCGTCCCCGCGGGGGCGGGGGCGCCGTGAGGCGAGAGGAAGAGGATCTTGTCCGCCGAGATGCGCCCGCGGATCTTCTCGAAGAGCGGCCAGAGGACTTCGTCGACGACGAAGAAGCGATCCTCGGCGTGGTTGACGATGAAGGTCAGATCGTCCGGGTGGAGTCGCAGGTTCAAGGTGTGGAGCACACCGCCGGCGAGCGGCGCAGCGAAGTACACCTCGAGGTGCTGCGCGTGGTTCCACATCAAGGTCGCGACGCGGTCGCCCTTGGTGAGGCCCGCCGCGCGGAGCGCCGATGCGAGCTTGCGCGTGCGCCGGTCGAAGGCGCCGTAGGTCGTCCTGTGGATCGACTTGTCGGGGAGCCGCGAGACGATTTCGGTCGTGGCGAAGAGCGACGCGGCCCGCGCGAAGATCGGCGCGAGGGTCAGCTCGTAGGGCATCATCGTGTGGCGCATCGGGGAAGATGGTCCGACGAACCCGCGTCGGCGCGCAAGACGCCCAAGGCACGCCGCGCGAGAAACGAGGGGGAGAATCGCAGTGCAGAGCGCGTAAGCTCGAGAGATGGCGCGATCGGCCGGCCGCCTGACGTTCTTCCTCGGCGCCTCGGCGATCACTCTGGCGGGGTGCTTCGTCGGGCCCGGGCCGACGAGCCCCGAGAATCCGGAGAGCTGCGCCGACGGCTACGCGTGCCGTTCGGCCGCCCAGGACGCCTCCGACGCCGTCACCGCCCAGCGTCTCTACGAGAAGTCCTGCTCGTTCGGCGAGGTGCACGCGTGCGTGACCCTCGGCGGCGCGTACGAATCGGGCAAGCTCATGATCCGCTACCAGGACGCCGCGTTCCCCAAAGACTCGGCCAAGGCGTACGACGCCTACAAGCGCGCATGCACCGCCAAGGAGCACACGGGGTGCCTGCGGCTCGGCGAGCTCGTCGCCCGCGGCGAGGTGCCGAACGACAAGGATCCCGCGCCGTACTTCGAACGCGTGTGCCGCGCCGAGAGCTACGACGGCGGCGACATCTGCGGCCTGGCGGCCAACGCAGCGAAGGCCCAAGGCGACGCGAGCCGCGAGCTCGAGCTTCGTACGCTCGGGTGCGATCGAGGGCGGCACGGGTGCGCGGCGGTGGGGCGCGCCGAGCTCCTCGCGGGGAAGACGGACGCTGCGATCGATCACATGCACACTGCATGTTTTTACGAAAAGGACGCCGACGCGTGCTTCGACCAGGGCGTGGCCGCCGAGAAGGCGGGCAAGGCCCAAGACGCCCGTTACGCCTACGGAGACGCGTGCGACAAGGGGCGGAAGGACGCGTGCGCCAAAGTCGAGGCGAGCCGAGCCGCCGAGCGCGCCGAGCGCGAAGCGAGAGAGAGGGCCGAAGAAGCGCGCCGCGAAGCCGAATGGGCGGCGCAAGAGAAGGAGGCCGCGAAGAGCGGTCACGCGTCGAGCGGAGACGCGAGCAGCACCTCGACCGGCGCATCGAACGGCAGGTCCAGCAGCGCGAGCAGAGGTGGAGGGTCGAGCTCCGTCTCCATGACCGACGCCACCGCCAACGGCGTGCGCGCCTCGAGCCTCACCTGCACGCTGGAGGACGGCGGGCTCATGGGCTCGTTCGTGTTGCTCGCCTCACTCGGAGATCGCAAATCGGCGCTCGTCGCGTGCGGTCTCAAGCCGGGCCAGTCGTTCCAAGCCGAGTGGACGATGCGGCACGGCGCCGTCACCGCCGCCAAAGTCACGGGGACCGGCGCGCCGCGCACCGACGCCTGCGCCACCGAGGCGATGCGGAAGCTGAAGCAAGCCTTCACCGGCCGCTGCAGCGCGACGATGGGGATCGATCGCTGATGGACGCGCCACGCATACCGGCGCGCGCTCAGCCCCGCTCTGCGCAGCGCAGCGTCAGTCGCGGGTCTTTTCGATGGCGAGGACGCGCAGCGTCGTCCGCACGAGCGAGCCAGGATCGAGGCTGACCGCGTCGATGCCGCGCTCGACCAAGAACTCGGTGAGCTCGGGCAGGTCCGAAGGTGCTTGCCCGCACACGCTCACTTTGCGTCCGGCTTCGTGGGCACGCTCGAGCAGGTGCCCGCACGCCCACAGGACCGCCGGGCTCTTTCCGTCGAATGCGCCGTTGACCGCCTCCGACTCGCGGTCGACACCGAGGAACAGCTCGGTCAGCTCGTTGGCGCCGAGCGTGAACCCGTCGAAGTGGGCCGCGAAGTCGGAGGCGAGCACCACGTTCGAAGGGAGCGCCGCCATCACGTGCACCTCGAGCCCGAGGTCCCCGCGACCGAGCCCCGCCTCGCGCAAGGTCGCGAGGACGCGCTCGCCTTCGAGCGGCGTGCGGCAGAACGGGACCATGACGTGGAGGTTCTGGAGCCCGAAGACGTCGCGCACGCGGCGCACCGCAGCCACCTCGAGGAGGAAGGCCGCACGGAAGCGCGGGTCGACGTAACGAATCGCGCCGCGAAAGCCGATCTCCGGGTTCTGTTCGTCGGGCTCGAAGCGCGCGCCGCCGAGGAGCTCCTTGTACTCACGGCTCGTGAAGTCGCTGAAGCGGAGGAGCACCTGCCGCGGGTGGAACGCGGCGGCCACCGTCCCGATCCCTTGGGCCATGCGGTCGACGAAGTACTCGCGCCGATCGGCGTAGCCCCTCGTCTTCTCGTCGATCTCGCGCTTGAGCGTCGTCGGCAGCTCGTCGTAATGGAGGAGCGCCAGGGGGTGCACGCCGACCCAGCTCCGGTAGATGCTCTCGAGCGGCGCGAGCCCGACGCCGTCGCTCGGGAGGAGCGCGTGGCGGAAGGCCTTCTCCGGATTGACCACGTTCAAGAGGATGCGCGTCTTCGGTCGGTCGAGGTCTCTCGGATCGATCTCTTCCACGCGGAAGGGGACGACGCCGGGGTAGACGCGCCCGACGTCCCCCTCTGTGCACGAGAGGGTGACCACCTGGCCCGAGGCGATCTTCGACGTCGCCTCGCTCGCCCCCAAGACGGCGGGGATGCCCAAGGAGCGCGCGAAGAGGGCCGCGTGCGAGGCGCGACCCCCGCGCTCGGTCACGAGACCACCGGCGATCGCGAGCACCGGCTCCCAGTCCGAGTCGGTGCTGTCGGTCACCAAGATCTCTCCCGGCTCGAGCTCGCTCATGCGACGGGGATCGACGAGGACCCGCGCCTTCCCCGAGGCGACGCCGTCGCCCACCGCGATCCCTTGGGCGATGGACGGCGCGTGATCGGCGGTGAGCTCGTAGAGACGCACCGTGGGGGTGACCTTGCGGCTGTGCACGAGCTCGGGCCGCGCCTGCACGACGAAGAGCTCGGAGGTCACGCCGTCCTTCGCCCACTCGATGTCCATGGGCGTGGGGACGCCGCGCAGCGCCGTGAAGTGCTGTTCGATGACCGACGCGATGCGCGCGAGCGCGAGCACGTCTTCGTCGTCGATGGAGAAGGTGCCGCGCTCGGCGAGCGGGACCGGGATCGACTTCACCTGACGGTGCCCGGTCGTGTCGTAGACGAGTCGGCTCTCCTTGGAGCCGAGCTTCTTCCACACGAGGGGGCGGAAGCCCTCGGCGAGCATGTCCTTGTGCACGTAGAACTGATCGGGGCTCACCTGCCCGTGCACCACGCCTTCCCCGAGGCCGTAGCTCGAGGTGACGAGGACGATGCCGCGGTGACCCGACTCGGTGTCGAGCGTGAAGACGACGCCGGCGCTGGCGAGATCGGCGCGCACCATCTTCTGGATGCCGACCGAGAGCGCGAGGTTCGCCTGCTCGTGCGCCGGCTCCTCGCGTGCGAGGAGCGCGCGCGGCGTGTAGAGACTGGCGAAGACCTTTCGCACGGCCTCTTGGAGCGAGACCGTGCCGCGCACGTTCAAGAAGGTCTCCTGCTGCCCGGCGAAGCTCTTGCCCGAGCGTTCGTCCTCGATCGAGGAGCCGCGCACCGCCACGTCGGTGAAGTCCTCGCGCGCGGCTTGCGAGAGCGCGCGGTACCCGGTCTCGATCTCCTTCGCGAGATCGGGAGGGAGCGGCGCGCCGAGGATGAGCTCGCGCACACGAGCCGCGCGGCGCGCGACGTCGTCGGTGTCGCTTCGTCGTAGACCACCGAGGAGCTCGCGAATGGGAACGTCGAGGCGCGCGCTGTCGATGAAGTGACGGTAGCCCTCGGTCGTGACCGCGAAGCCGGGTGGCACGCGAATCCCGGCGGGGCCGAGGGCACGACGCATCTGACCGAGCGATGCGTTCTTGCCACCTACGAGCGCGGTGTCGTCCATCCCTACGTCGTCGAAACGTCGAGTCCAGCGCATGATGCTCTACGAGGAGCACCTCTCGTGCCGCGTGCGCCAACCGCGCGTTTCATGCAGGAATTTGGCAAATGGCGCGCGCCAAAAGGCGCCGCGCGTGCGTTCTTCCTGCACCCGCTGCATGACGCAGCGCGCGCCGAACGTCAGGCGTTGAGACCGATGGGCCATGTCGCCACGACGTGGCGAATGGCCTCGACGGGATCGGTGCCGCGCGTGGTGTCGAGCACGACGCGATCCGAGGGGCCGAGCTCGGTCATGGGCTCGAAGCGGCGACAGAACTCGTCGAACACGGCGAGGCGTCCGTCCGAAACCGAGGCCGTGCGCGCACGCTCTTCGAGGCGCGCGCGGCACACGGCGGGAGAGGCCGAGCACTCGACGAGCACGAAGCGCGCACCGAACCTCCGCGCGAGCGCCTCGACGCGAGCGCGATGGGCACGCGAGCGGAACGAGGCGTCGAGCACCACCGGCCGGCCCGAGGCGAGGACCACCGCCGCCCGGCGAAAGACTTCGTCGTACACGTGCTCGCTGAACCCGGGGTCGTAAGCACCGACCCACGCGCGCTCGTGCACCGGTTCGGTCGGCCGGACACCGAGGATCTCCTTTCGCGTGCGGTCGGCGTCGATGACCGGCGCCGACAGCGCCTCCCCCAAGCGCTCGGCGGTGGTGCTCTTCCCCGAGGCGATGATCCCTCCCACGGCGACGACCGCGGGCGCGAGGATCGATCGTCGCTCGGAAGCGAGCGCCAAGAGCAGGTGCCTCCGCGCGTCCGCCTCGGCGGCTTCGACGAGGCTCGGCGGCGCGCCGGGATCGGCGGCGAGCAGCGTCGCGACCTTGGCGCGGACGTGCGCGCGGTAGCTCTCGTAGAAGTCGATGACGCCGTAGATGTCGAAGTCCTGGCTCGCGGAGGCGTAACGAGCGATGAAGCGCTCGGCCAGATCGACGCGTCCGTGCGCCGCCAGGTCCATGGCGAAGAAGGCGATGTCGGCGGCGACGTCCACACACCGGTAGCGCTCGGCGAACTCGATGCCGTCGAGGATCTCGAGGTCGCGGTCCCCTTCGGGGAGGTAGACGTGCTCGAGGCGAAGATCACCGTGCCCCTCGCGCACGCGGCCTTGGATGGCGCGCTTCGCGAGCAGCTCGGCGTTGTCGCACAAGAAGGCCGTTTGCCAGCGCTCGAGCTCTTCGGCCTCGTCGGGCGTGAGGTGCCTCGCGATCGCCTCGCGCGTGGCGTCGAAGTTCTCGCGCACCGCCTGGGTGATGGCGGCGGCGCTGCCATAGCGCGCCGTCCGCGCGTCCACGCGGGCGCTCGCGTGAAATTCGGCGATGCGGTCGGCGACGAGATCCACGTCGGAGCGGAGGAGCGTGCCTCGCTCGAGGCGAACGTCGACGCGGCGCGCGTCGTCGAGCCTCCGCATGCGGACGGCCCACTCGGCGACTCGTCCGCTCTCGTCGGCGGTGCCGACGCGGACGTGCCCTTCGTCATCCATCAGGAGCGGAACGACGCCGAGGTAGACGTCGGGGGCCAGGCGCGCGTTGAGGCGCACCTCTTCGAGGCAGGCGACGCGCCGCTGCTCGAGGGTACGAAAATCGAGAAACCCGAACGACACGGGCTTCTTCACCTTCAGCACCTCACGCCGACCAAGAAACACCCACGAGACGTGGGTCTCACGGAGCTCGAGCCCGTCGATCGACGCCAAGGCGGGAGGCGGATGCGGGGCCACGACCGGGCGCGCGCCCGGCTGCGGGGGAGGCGGGCGCGGCGAAGGCGGTCGCGGGGGGGGTGGATGGACGATCATGGCGCCCCAACCCGTCGCAAGCGCCGTTCCAAGTGATAGCTTGAGCCGATGCACCGCTCCGCGCGCCGAGGTCGCACGCGCATCGCGCGAAGGGCGGAAGCATGAACGCAGGCGGTGCGCGTCCGGCGCAACTCTCGCCCGGCGACACCTTCGCCGGATTTCGCGTGGAGCGACGGCTCGGCGAAGGGGGCATGGGGGCCATCTACGTGGTGACCCAGCTCGCGACCGGAAGGTTGCGCGCCCTCAAGCTGATGCACCCGGGCCTCGTCGAGAACGGCGCCCTCCGCGAGAAGTTCATGCAGGAGGCGCGCATCGGCGCCCGCATCGAGAGCGAGCACGTCGTCGACGTCGTCGGTGCCGGCATCGACGAAGCGACCGGCGCCCCGTGGCTGGCGATGGAACTGCTCGAAGGAGAAGATCTCGCGGCGCTCCTGACGCGCAAGGGGCGCATCGAGCTCCCCCAAGTCCTCGCGCTCGTCGAGCAGATGGGGCACGCGATGGGGGCGGCCCACGCGGCGGGCATCGTTCACCGCGACTTGAAACCGGAGAACGTCTTCCTCGCGCGGGCGCGGCGCACGGGCGATCCCTTCACGGTGAAGATCCTCGATTTCGGGATCGCCAAGCTCCTCGAAGAGGCGCGCACGTCGTCGAACACCGGCGTCGTCGGGTCTCCGTTCTGGATGGCCCCCGAGCAGACGGAGCGCCGCGCCGTGGTGCGCCCGTCGGCCGACGTGTGGGCGCTCGGGCTCATCGTCTATCGCTTGCTCACCGGGCGCTATTTTTGGCTCACCGCCGAGGACGAAGCGACGAGCGTCACGGCGTTCTTGCGGGAGCTCGTGCTCGAACCGATTCCTCCGGCGAGCGCGCGCGCCGCAGCGCAAGGGGTCCTGGGCGCGCTGCCGCCCGGATTCGACGCCTGGTTCGCGCGGTGCGTCGTGCGCGATCCCGCGGCGCGCTTCGCCGAGGCGGGGGCAGCGGTCGGCGAGCTCCTCGCGCGCTACGGGCACAGCGGCGATCGGCGGAGCGCGCTCGGCGGGACGGCGGAGCCGCGGGCGAGCAATCCCGTCGTCGCGCACGGCCCCTCCAACGCCGGCACGGCCGCGGAGATCGCCACCGCGCGCACCATCGCCGACGTACAGCGCATGCCGAGCGACGAGCCGCCGGAGAGCGTCGTCATTCCCACCCACGGCTCGCGTCGCGGGCTCGTGTTCCTCGGTGCCGGCGCGCTCGTCGTCGCCCTCGGCGGGATCGCCTTCGCGTTGCGCGGAACGGCCGCACCTCCGCCTCCACCGCCGCCGCCTCCGGTCAAGCCGGTGGCGGAGGTCCGCTGTCCGGCCGACATGGTGCCGATCGCCGGGGGCTCGTTCGCGATGGGCTCGAACGACGGCGACGGCGACGAAAAGCCGGTCCACACGGTGAAGGTAGATGCATTCTGCATCGACGTGACCGAGGTGACCGCCGGCTCGTACGCGACGTGCGCCCACGAGAAGGGATGCGCCCCCGCCGCCACGCACGTGTCGTGGTCGGGCATCACCCCCGAAGAGGAGAGCCGCGGCAGCGCGACGTGCAACGGAGGTCACACCGACCGCGTCGAGCACCCGATGAACTGCGTGAGCTGGGAAGAGGCCGAGGCCTACTGCCGTTGGGCGAAGAAGCGCCTCCCCAGCGAAGAAGAGTGGGAGTACGCCGCGCGCGGCACCGAGGGGCGCGTGTACCCGTGGGGGATGGAGCCGCCGAGCGAGGCTCGCTTGAACGCATGCGGCGAAGAGTGCGCGCGGGCCGCGGGTCTCGAAGATCGCGGCGCGGTTCCGCTCTATCACGCGAGCGACGGCTGGGTGACCACGGCGCCCGTGCGGAGCTTCGGCGCGGGGAAGACGAGCGCGGGGGTCTACGATCTCGCGGGGAACGTGTGGGAGTGGACCTCGAGCGCGTACTGCCCCTACGGCGACGCGGCGTGCACCGCGGCCGCGCGCGTGACCCGCGGCGGCGCGTGGAACAGCGACGCGCGGAGCGGTGTGCGCTCCGCGGATCGCGACAAGAACGCCGCCGGCGCGCGCGCGAACGACGTCGGCTTTCGCTGCGCGCTCTGAGGCTCGGCCGCCCCTCGGCGACTCAGGTGCGGGGGAACGGCTCGCGGGCGGCGCCGCGCGGGTTCGAAGCGTCCACGCCGTCGGCGAACTCGGTGCCGGCGCTCGTGATGATGAACGGCCCGCCGCGCTCTTCGGGGACCTCTTGGTCGAGGACGTCTTCCCCTTCGGCTTCGCCGCTGGTGGCGGTCTCGAGGAACTCTTCGCCGAGCTGCTCGGCGAGATCGTCGTCGCTCTTCGAGCCCTTGAAGAACGCCGCCCCCTCGGGGGTGACGCCGGAGCGGCTGCGGCGACGAAGGTCGGCCGCGTACTTCGGATCGAGGTGACCGCTCCCATCGCGCCGCGACACGGCGCGTCCCTTGCTCTTCGGCGCAGAACCTGCGCGAGGCGCGCCGTTGGTCTTGGCCTTGGCGGGCGCGACCTTCCTCGCTTGCGGCTTCGTCGCGCGGGCCTTGGCGGGGGCGGTCTTCAACGCCTTCGCCTTCTTCGGCGCGGCCTTCTTCGCCGGCATCGCCTTCATGGCTTTCGCCTTCTTCGGCGCAGCGCGCTTCGCGACCTTCGTCGCCTTCACCGCCTTCGCCTTCCGCTTCGCCGCGGGCGCCTTCGCGCGCTTCGGGGACTTCGCGCGCGCCGCCTTCTTCGGGGTCGCGGCTTTCTTGGAGCTCTTCTTCGAAGTCTTCTTGGTCGCCATATCGAGCAACGTATGCAAACTGAGCGCCGCTGACATCCCGGATCGACCTCGGGTCGCGCTTCGTGGCGTCGCGCGTGCGCGGCGAGGCGTCCCTCTATCGGTCGAGGTCCCGGAGATGGGACAATGACAAGGCATGGCGACGGAATCGACGCGCAGAGCTCCCTCCGCCGTCCGCGGCCCCCGCCTCCGCATCGTCGCCGTCAACGACGTCTACACCCTGGAAAACCTCCCGCGTTTGCGCGGCCTGGTCGAAGCGTGCGCCACGAAAGACCCCGCCGACAGGCTCCTCGTGACGCTCGCCGGGGACTTCGTCTCGCCGAGCCTCCTCTCCAGCCTCGACGCCGGACGCGCCATGATCGACTGCATGAACGCGGTCGGCTTCACGCACGTCACCTTCGGCAACCACGAGGACGACGTGACGCTCACCGAGCTCCGCCACCGCGTGGAGGAGCTCAAGGCCCGGTGGCTCGCGACCAACGTGCGCGGCTTCACCCCGAAGCTCCCGACCTCCGACGTCGTATCCGTCACCGCGCCCGGCGGGCGCACCGTGGACGTAGGCCTCGTCGGCGTGGTGATGAACGATCCCGCCGTCTACCGCCGATGCCCGTTCGGCGCGAGCGAGGTGACGGAGCCGAACGCGAGCGCCCTCGAGGAAGCCAAACGGCTCGTCGCCGCCGGCGCGGCCGTCGTGCTCCCGCTCACGCATCAAGGGGCGGACGCCGATCGCGCGCTCGCGGCGGCGCCCATGGATCCCCCCTTCCCCGTGCTCATCGGCGGGCACGAGCACGTGAAGCTCCTCGAGCACGTGGGGGCGACGTACATCGTGAAGGCCGGCGCCGACGCGGTGCTCGCGGCGGTGATCGATCTCGCCTGGCCGAGCGAAGCGCCGAGCGCGGGGCGCGACGTTCCCGAGGTCTCGGTGCGGCTCGAGGAGGTCGCGCGCTTCCCCGAAGACGCGGCGCTCCGTGCGCGGGTGGATCGCCACATGAGGCGGGTCGCCGAGCTCCAAGGGGCGGCGCTCATGAAGCTCGGCCCGGGAGAGGCGCTGTCCTCGGTGGGCACCCGCGCGCACCAAACCTCGCTCGGCGCGCTCCTCTGCTCACGCGTGCGCGACACGCTCGAGGCCGAGGTGTGCATCTTCAACGGCGGAGGCATTCGCGCCTCGCGCACCTACGAGAGCCGCTTCACCTACGGCGATCTCGAGACCGAGGTCCCCTTCGACAACGAGGTCGTGGTGACGGAGCTGCCCGGCGCGGTGCTGCGCGACGCCATCGCCGCCTCTCGCGCCCGCGCGCCGCTCGAGTACGGCGGCTTCCTGCAGGTCGACGATCGCGCCGTGGTCGACGAGCGCACCCACGAGCTCACGCGCGTCGACGGCGAGCCCCTCGATGAGGCGAAGGACTACCGGGTCGCGCTCGTCCGCGAGATGCTCGCCGGGCTCGACCACAACGAGCCGCTCGAGCGCTTTGCCCACGAGCACCCCGATCGCGTGCCGCCGCCGGGGAGCGGGCGCGAGATCAAGCTCGTCTTGGTGGAGGCCTTCTCGCTCGCCCTCTGGCATCGCTTGGGCGGGTTCGACGCGGTGGACACCGACGGCGACGGCGTGGTGACGGCCCAGGAAATCGCCGGCGCGGTGGCGCGCTTCACCGACGAGGCCCCCTCGCCGGTCACCGCCGATCTCTTGCTCCGCACCCTCGACACGAACCACGACCAAGGGGTTTCGCGCGAGGAAGCAGCGGCCGCCGAGGAGCGCGCCAAGCGAGGCGCAAAGCAGCGCTGAGCGTTCGTGCTACTTTGCTCGCGGCGTGAGCGAAGCCCCTCCGGCCACCACCCGTGATTCGCGCTCGCGCTTCTCGGCGTGGCAGCGGCGCGTGCTCACGCGGATGGCGCGATCGAGCCGCGTCTTCTTGCTCGGGCTCATCGTCGCCTGCGGGATCGAGGTCTTGGTCGACTGGAACCAGTCGATCTTCGAGATCAACGTGCTCCGCAGCGCGATCCGCCAAAAGGGGGAGAGCTACGTGAGCATCCTCTCCAAAGCCTCCGACGACGAGCTCACCCGCGTCGACGCGCCGGGGCTCGAGCGACTCTCGAGCGGCGTCTTCGACGACCTTGACACCATTTACGTGCGCTTCACCGACAGCGCGGGCCACCTCGTGTGGGACCGCGTGAAAGACGGCTACGACGTGCGCTTCGGCGACAACGGCGACACGTTCACCCAGCACTACGCGCGCCTCATGCAGCGCGACACGGTGAGCATCCTCCACGATCCCGCGGAGCTGAAGAGCCGCGTGGCCGCGAGTCGCTACAAGGATCTCGCCCAAGCGTGGAGCGACGCCACTGCGCGCGTCGTGAGCTTGGTCGCGCCGCCGCCGAGCCCTCCCCGCAACGCCGCGCTGGTCGTCTACCAAGACCGCCTCCGCGACGAGAAGCACGAGCGCGACGACAAGGTCACCTACGCCATCGGCACCGTGCTCGACGCCGGCGGCAAGACCGTGGGCACGGTGCTCGTCGCCTTCGACATGCGCCGCACCAACGACGGCATTCGCCTCAAGTACCTGAAGTTCGCCGGCATGGTGATCTTCTTCGTCGGCCTCATCTTGGTGCAGAACATCGTCTCGCGACGCGACAAGCTGAAGCTCTTCGACGTCGAGGCGCGCTATTCCACAGCCAAAAAAGCGCTCCGCGAGGCGATGCCGCAGAAGGATCTCGTCGTCGGCTCCTTGCGCGTCACAGGCTCGCTCCACCAAGCGAAAGGGAGCGTGGACGGCATGGTGTGGGGCGCCGCCGAGGAGGGGGGCGCGGTGCTCCTCACGGCGATCGATCCCGACGGCGACGGCATCGACGCCGCCGCGGTCGGCCTCCACGCGCTCAACGCGTTCAACGCGCGTCGCGACGCGACCGCCAAGGCGCGCCCCGCGCTCGACGGCGAAGCGGCGGCGCTCGGCGAAGCCGCGGGGGGGATCCCGCTCACGCGCCCCATCGGCGTGCTGCTGCTCCGCGTCGATCCGGAGAGCGGCGCCTACGAGGCGCTCTTCGGCGACTTTGCGCAGCTCGCGCTCCTCGAAGGTGGTGCGGTGAGCGCGCCGACGCTCGAGCCGGTCCCCGGCGAGCCGCCGGCGGGCGTCGTCGGACCGCTCTTTCGTACGCGCGGCACACTCGAGCCGGGGAGCGCGCTCGTCGCCTTTTGCGTGGGCATGTCGAGCAAAGAGGTGCACGTCGACGTCGACGCGGTCGCAAAGTACCTCCTCCGCACACAAGAGCCGGGGAAGACCGTCGCGTCCGACGACGCCGTCCTCTGGGCGCGCGGGCGTCACCAAGCGGTGGCGGAGAACGACATCGCCATCCTCGCCGTGAGTCGCGAGCCAAGAGCTACGACGTAGCGCGTTCGATCGCGCGCGGGGCTTTTCCCGAGCTCAGTGCGGCGACGCCAGCGGGAACGCGACCATCGGGGGCCACGAGGGGCGCGAAGGACGCTCGGTGGACGTAGGGTCCGACGGTCGATCGGCTCCGTCCGCGAGGATCGCATCGCTCGAAGGAGCAGCGGGCACGACGCCGGAGGCGGGGCTCGGCGGCGGCGGCGGGACGCTCGGCACCGCCAGGCGCGGCTCGCTCGTCGGCGGAGGTGCGACGCTCGGGGAGCTGTCGGGGGTGCGTCCGACGAGCGGGCGCTCCCCGGGCTTGACGGTCAGAAGAGGGCAAGGCGCCTTGGCGCGCACCTTCGCCGTCGTGCGACGCCCGAAGAAGTGCGCGAGGCGCGCGCGCTCGTGCACGCCCATGACCACGAGGTCGAAGTCCTCGGAGTCGAGGACGCGCAAGATGGTCTCGCACACCTCACCGAACTCCAGACGACCGCGGATCTTGAGGCCGTCGGCGCCGGCGACGTCGTACCCGGTCATCTCCGGCGGAGGCTCGGGCGACATCACGACAGCGCGACCGCTGAGGCCGCCGTTCGCGCGGAGATCCCACACGTGGAGCACCTCTACCTCGGCGCCAAGGCTGCGCGCCAGGATGACGGCGTAGTCGACGGCCGCCTCGGACTCGGCCGAGAAGTCGGTCGTGACGAGGATCCGCGGGGACCGCGGCTCGCTGCTCGGGGAAAGGTTCATGACGGCGACCTCCTCGGGTTTTCGAGACGCAGGCGCGGCGAACATCATGAAGTACCTAAGCAAGACGCGAACCGCAGCGAGCACGCACGCCGCACGACGTGTCGCCCGCGCTTCTCACTCCGAAGAGCGCACGGCGTGCGTGCGTGCGCAGAGCCTGCCTCGCGCGTGAAGCGACTCGGTCGAAAGCGCGCGCGCCGGATATTCCCAGGTTTTCCCCAGTGCCCGGCGCACGTTCTGCGGCGGTCGAAGCTGGAACGTGGGCGCCCTCGCGTGCGCATCGGCGACGCACGTCGGGCGGGATCGCGCACGAGATGCGGCTCGCGCCCGCTCGAAAGAGCTGCGCCCAGCTCGCGATGCACCGCGAGGCGCGCGCCTGCCCGCCGACTTCTCCGACGATTCGTCGTCGGTCGCGTCACGCGACGCTCCGCTCGAGGAGCGCGGTCAGCAGATCGCCGCATCGATTCCGCACCGACGAGAGGCCCCACGCCCCCCTCCGCGAAGGGGCGGCACGCGCGCGCTCCACCATGGAACGACCGTTGCTCAAGTGCGCTCGCCCGTCGTTCGCGCCTGGGGGGGCGCGGACGACCGTGGCGCTATGCGCCCCCCGAGAGAGAGAGCCATGCGAGCCCAGCCCATTTTCCTTCTTCACCCCGCAGCGAGCATCGATGCTCCGGCCGCGCGGCGCGATTTCGGAGGACTTCGTCGCGAGGTCGCGCTCGCTCGGGCGCTCCTCGACGAGGTCGAGCGTCTGGCCCCGGCGGGCTGCGAGGCAGCGATCGACGCGCAGACGATCGAAGAGCTGACGCGCGTCGGGTGTCGCCTGATCGAGACGGCCGCCGCGCTCGCCGAGGGGAGCGAAGCGCGCGGCCCCGGCTTGGCGCGGGCCGCCGAGGGCAGGCAAATCGACCTGGATTTCGAGCTCTGCGTCACGGCTCTGCGCTGAGTCGCGCGGCGTGCTCCTCCAAGAGGCGGCGCGCCGTCGACTGCATCGCCGCGAGCTCGAACGGCTTGTCGAAGACGATCGCGCCGAGCGCCGCGGCGCGATCGCGCACGCGCGCATCGCCGAAGGCGGTCATGAGAATGACCGGGGTCCGCCAGCCGGCCTGGCGCATCGCCTCCACGAGCTCGAGGCCGTTGCACACCGGCATGTACAGATCGCTCACCACGAGGTCGTAGGCGACGTACGCAGTGCCGTCGGCATACGTACGCGCGAGGCCGACGAGGAAGCGCCCGCCGTCGGCGACCTCGACGACGTCGTACCCCTCGTCGCGAAGTACGGAGGCGAGGAGACCACGTGTCGCGCTGTCGTCTTCCGCCAAGAGCACGCGCGGAGGCCGCGCAAGGCCGGGGACGGAGAGGCGGGGCGGTTCGAGGATTTCGTCGGAGGGCATGGGTGCAGCCGGACCTCGTGAAGAGCAGTGAACGTGCCACGAGCCGCGGGCACCGCTCGTGCTGCATCGAGCGGTGCGAGCGGAGCGAGCAGCACGTGGCGAACTTGCACACCCACGCACCTTCGCCACGACACGAGCGCTCGCAGATGCTCTGCCGTGGGGTTCGTCGAGGAAGCCACGCCGCAAGCGCTGCGTCGCGGCGCAGGAAAGAGGAGCGCGTCGCCCTGCAGAGGCCCGCCAACGGGGCGCGCTCTTACGGTTCCGTCGAAAATTCGACCCGGCACGTCGGGTGCAATAGCCCTCGTGCGGCGAGGACAGCTCGCCACGGGAGGAAGTCATGTCACCCACGGGCCCGATCATCGTGATCGACGACGAGACGAAGTCTCGCGAGAAAATGCGAATCGCGCTCTCGGCCGAGGGCTTCGGTGTGCTCTCTGCGCCGACCGCGGCGCGCGGTCTCTTGTTGCTCCGTCACGTGCGTCCGTCGCTCGTGCTCGTCGATCTTTGCCGCGAAGGCGGGATGAGCGGTGCCGAGCTCGTCCACCTCGGAATGCTCGAGGGGCTCCTCGACCCCTACCGTGTCGTGATGATGATCGAGCGCGGTGAGCGCTCGACGTCGGCGGCGCGCTGGTCGATCGAGAAGCCGATCGACATCGACCTCGTGCGCGACATCGCCCGCGACCTGTGCGGTGCGCCGCGCAAGGTGCCGGCCAAGGCGGCGCCCCCCCCGCTCTTCTACCCGCGCCACTCGGTGGCGTGACCGGGCGAAGGGCGACGACGCGCGAGCCTCTGCGAGCGCCCTACGCCTCGTCCGCGACGAGCTCGATGCGTGTGACCTCCGCGGGCGCGCCCAGGCGCACCGGCGGGCCCCAGTAGCCGGTGCCGCGGCTCACGTAGATCTTCGTCCGGTCGTGGTCCTGAAGACCGGCGACGTGCGGTTGATCGAGACGCACGAAGTACCCCCACGGCCAGATTTGCCCGCCGTGGGTGTGCCCCGAGAGCTGGAGATCCACCTCGTGGAGCGCGGCGTCGACGACCGCCTTCGGCTGGTGCGCGAGGAGAACGACGGCGCGCGCGAGGTCGCGGCCGGCGAGGGCCTTCTTCACGTCCTGCCCGTGGTCGCCGCCGAAGTTCTTGGCGCTGGTGTCGTCCACGCCGGCGAGGTCGAGCCCTTCCGCCAAGGCGACGCGCTCGTTTCGTAGGACCCGCACGCCGAGCGTGCGCAGGAACGCGAGCCATTCGTCGACGCCCGAGTAGTACTCGTGGTTCCCGGTGACGAAGAAGACGCCGTGCTTGGCCTTGAGGTCCTGAAGCGGGCGGACGAGCTCGCCGAGCTCGCTGACCGGGCCGTCGACGAGATCGCCGGTGATGGCGATGAGGTCGGGCTCGAGCGCGTTGACCGTCGCCACGATCTCTTCGATGAAGGCGCGCCCGATGGTCGGGCCCACGTGCACGTCGGTGATCTGCGCGATGGTGTAGCCGTGGAGCGCGCGGGGGAGCTTCTTCAGAGGGACGCGGACGCGCAGGACCCCCACGCGCCCCAGCGCGCTCGCCATGCCGCTCGCGGTGAGCCCGGCCCCGAGCATGCCGACGACGGCGGCGAAGGCGCGCCCGAGGAAGAGACGGCGCTCGGGATCGGGCGGCCGCACCGCGAGCATCGCCACCCGGACGAGATCCGACGGCAAGAGGACGAACAGGGTCACGAACGCGAGCCCCATCCACACGTAGACGCCCCACAGCACCGGGGACGACACGCGGCGCGGGGCGAACCGAAGGAGCGCGAAGCCGAGCGGGATCGCGGCGCCGAAGACGACGAAGAGCCCGGTGAGCGCGCGATCCCAGAACGGCGAGAGCGCCGCGTCGCGGACGAGCCGCGCCCAAAGGTAGTAGTGCCACGCGAAGACGATGCCCACGGCGACGAGCAGAAAGACGAGGACGCGGCCGAGGGACATCGCTCGCCGCATGGTGGACGCGAGCCCCACGCGCCGCAAGGCCGTGAAGATGAAGAAGCGTGAAGCGGGACGCGCGGCCCCCGGGACGTGTACGATTCTCGCGTGCACGCGACTTTTCTCTTCGCCGCGCCCGATCGCGCCGGGCTCGTCGCCCAGCTCGCCGGGTTCTTCTTCGAGCTCGGCCTCAACATCGTCGACGCCTCGAACCACACCGACGCCTTCGCCGAGGCTGGGGGACCGCGCTTCTTCATGCGCCTCGTGGTCGACCTCGAGACGTTGAACGCCAAGCCGGCGCAGGAGAAGCTCGGCGGCAGCGCCACGCGGCGCGCGCTCGAGGAGCGGTTCGATCGCCTCGCCAAGGAGCTCGGCGGCACCTGGTCGGTCGGCTACAAGGACGAGGTCCCGCGCGTCGCTCTCTTGGTGACGAAGGATCCGGCGTGCCTCTACGACCTCGTCTTGCGCCAGCGCTCCGGCGAGCTCGCGTGCGAGATCCCGCTCGTCATCTCCAACCACAACACGCTCGAGTCGGTCGCCGACAGCTTCAAGATCCCCTTCTTCACCTTGCCGGTCACCAAGGAGACGAAGCGCGAGCAAGAGGGGCAGGTCCTCGAGCTCCTCCGCCGCCACCACGTGGGGCTCGTGGTACTTGCACGTTACATGCAAGTGCTCACCGAGCCGTTCCTCGCCGAGGCGCCGCCGGTCATCAACATCCACCACGGCTTCTTGCCGGCGTTCCAGGGGGCGAAGCCCTACCACCAGGCGCACGCGCGGGGGGTGAAGCTCATCGGCGCCACGGCGCACTACGCGACGGCCGACCTCGATCAGGGGCCGATCATCGAGCAAGACGTGGCGCGGGTGACGCACCAAATGGGGCCCGAGGACATGGTGCGCGTCGGGCGTGACGTCGAGCGCGTCGTCCTCGCGCGGGCCGTCCGCGCCCACCTCGAACGCCGCGTCATCGTCGAGGGGCGCCGCACCATCGTCCTCTGACGACGGAGCAGGCGGCGCGCGGCCGCAGCGCGCCGCTTCGCCGCGGGCGCGAGCCGCTCAGGGCATCGCGTTGATCCAGTCGGTCACGAGCTGGAGCCCGGCGGTGTCGACCTTGTGCGTCGCAATCGGCGGCATTTGCACGCTGCGGAACGGCGGCGGCACGTAGGTGCTCGGCGTGTCGCGCGTTCCGTCGCGGTAAGGGACGCAGCTGTGATCGACGTCGTGCGGGCGAATGCGATCGAAGCCGGCGTCGGGGGGGAAGTCGGAGGGGACGTTCACCGCCGTGGTGTACGTGTCGGTCGCCTGCACGCTGCCGAGCTGGTCGGTGCGAAGGCGCATGCGCAAGCTGATGAAGTTCGCGTAGGCGTGAGGCGAGCTCGAGTGGCACGCGTTGCCGCAATTGGCGTGGAGCCAGCCGAGCGCCGCGACCTCGGTCGCGTTCCCCGGAATGACGATGGGCGCGCTCGGCGCTTGGGTCACGAGGTTGTCGGTCACGAGCTGTTGCATCGTCTCGCCGCTGGCCTGCGGCGTGGAGAGGCCGATGGCCTCGAAGCCGAGAACGCCGTCGACATGCCCTTCGTGGCAGGTGGTGCAGTCGTCTTGCGTGGGGATCTCGTACCCGGCGTCGGCGACGTTGAGCTGCCCCGTGAGGAGCTCGGTCGCCGAGCTCTCGTCTTGAGACCACACGTACGTCGTCCGCACCCACTGCGAAGCGCTCTTCTTCCAGAGGAGGCGCGTCTCGATGCGGGCGCCGCCGAGACGAAACTCCTTCCAGAACTTCGTCCCCACGGGGAAGACCCACTCGTTCATGTCGCTCGTGTCGATCTGCGTCCCCGGCGGCAGATACATCCAGCGCTTCTTCGCAGCGCCGTCGCTCCACAAGTGGATGCCCGGATCGAAGTAGCGGAGCTCGCTCGCCACGACGCGGTTCGTCCAATCGGAGTAGAGCCCCGTGCACCCGAGCTCGCGCGGCTCGCCGTCGGGACCGAGGGGCGCGCAGTCGAGCCCGGAATCGCCCGAGTCGAAGGGGACGAACGTGTCGACCGCGACGTCTCCCGGTGCACCGTCGCCGACGTCGGCCGCGTCACTCGCGTCGAGCGTCGTGTCGATCGTCGCATCCGACGACGTGTCGCTCGCGCTGTCGATCGCTCCGCCCCCGTCGAGGACGGTCGCGTCGCCCCCTCCGCCGTCTTCCTCGGCGCCGTCGAGCGGCGCGGTGCCGTCGTCGTGTGCGCCGTCGTCGCCGGCGTCGGAGCCGAAGAACGTAGCGTCGGCGCCGGAGCAGGCTGCGATCGCCGAGCCGGTGAAGAGCGCGAGGACGAGAGGGACCGACGCGGCGTGACGACGACGCATGACCCCGAACCCTACCAAGAACCGGTAGGATGAGGATCGGATGAGACGCAGTTTCTTGGCAATCCCCTACGTGCTTGCGCTCGCGGGCTTCGTGGCCTGCGCCGAGCCGGCGCGTGAGCCGGCTCCGCCGCCGCGCGTCGCCGTCGTGCTCCCCACGGCCACCGATGCACCTCCGCCTCGCGCTGCCGCGACTCCCGAAGCGCGCACCGAGCCGGCCGATCGCGGGGACGCGGGATCGGCGGAGGTGGCGATCGATCCGCGCCCGTCGCGCTTCGACGATCGCGAGCCCGTGCGCGTGGAGCGCCCCCCGTTCGCCGAGACCGTCCGCACCGCGCCCCCCGCGCTGGGCGTCGTCGTCCCTCCGCCGCGCCTCGTGAAGGTGTCGGAGACGCGGAACCAAATCACCGATCACGACGCGTGGTTCGCCCACGTCGGGAAGACGCTCCCGACGATCCAAGTTCCGAATCCGTTCATGGGGCGCCCGGGGCAGCTCCCGGCGGACCTTCCGGCGCGCTACCGGCGAGCGATCGCGATCCGGGCGATCGACCACGGCGATCACCTGGTGATCCTCTACGGCGACAATTTCTCGAGCGGGCGTTACCTCGCCGTCTTCGACGCCGCCCATCACCTGACGAGCTTTCTCGACTTCGACGAGTTCGTGATGCCGCCGGCCCACGTCCCCGGGGACGCGCAGTTCGTCCGCGGGGGGATCTTCTGGGCCGAGGAGCGCGACGGCGTGCTCTACGTGAGCTCGGGCCATCACACCTACGCGAAGTCGTCGCTCGGGAAGAACGCCTTCCTCACGGCGATCGATCCGACGTCGGGTCACATCTACTGGCAGAGCGCTCCGCTCGTGGCGAACGCGTCGGACTTCCTCGTGCGCCGCGGCTACATCGTGAGCGGCTACGGCTTCACGGCCGAGCCGGATTTTCTCTACGTCGTCGACCGCGCGACGGGACACACGACGACGAAGATCCCAGTGAAGAGCGGCCCCGAGGTGCTCCTCGAGAAGGACGGGCGACTCTACGTGCGCACGTACGACACCGACCTGGTCTTCGACCTCCGCTGACACGAGCGCGTGACGGGGCGCCCCGCTCGCACCTTGGGGGATGGACGCGCGGGTCCCGGACCGGTGGCGCGCCATTGGGGGGACTTCGGCGCGTCCACGCGAGCTCCGCCGGGCACGTCGACACCCGACAAATTCCCCTTCTTTTGCCGATCCGAGCGCGACCGGGCGCCGCGCCGGCAGCGGCCCCGAGGTTGCTTTGCTCCTTCGTGGCGGACCGCGTGCGGTCGCGTCTTCCTCGGAGCCCCTCGTGATCAAGCGACCTGCATCCATGGCCTCTCTCGCGCTCACGCTCGCCGGAGCCGCGCTCTCGGCCGCTTCGTGCACGATGGGCGACTCCGCCTCCCCTGCGTCGCCCGCCGTCGACGCGTCGAGCAGCTCCGTCGGCAACTTCACCGCCGAGTCGCCCGCCTCGTACGTCGCCAAGGTGAAGAACATCCTCGTCGCGCTTCCGCCGACCGACGACGAGATCCGCGCGGTCGAAGCCGACCCCAAGGCGCTCGCCGGGCTCATCGACGGTTGGATGAAGCTCCCCCAGTACGAAGAGAAGATGCGCGTCTTCTTCGAGCTCGCGTTCCAGCAGACGCAGGTCTCGATCGCCGACTTCGCCGACCAGACCTTCCCCCACCCCGCGGACATCAACGGCTCGACCGTCCCCAACCTGACCCAGAACCTCCGTGAGAGCTTCGCGCGGACGGTGCTCGAGCTCTCGAAGGAGGGGCGCCCGCTCACCGAAGCGATGACCACGACCCGCTTCATGATGACGCCGGCGCTGATGGAGCTCTACGGCTTCCTCGACGCGTGGCAGGTGGACGACGCGGGCAAGGTGACCGACCGCTTCGCCGTGGAGAACCCTTCGCAGACGATCACCATCGAGGCCAAGGACGGCCCCATCCCCTTGACCGACTCGGTGGATCCGAAGAGTGCAAACTACATGCACTTCTACAACCCCGACGTCGCCACGGTGTACGCGAACGATCCGGTCGGCTGCCAGAACGACCCCGTCGTCTATCCGTCGAGCGGGGTGACGCTCCACTTCGCTCTCTACGGCTCGTTCTTGACCCGCAAGAACCCCGGCGACGGCGTCTCCTGCGGCCAGCACGGCGGCTCGGCGCTGGGGACGATGATCACCGGCACCGACTTCACCGACTGGAAGATGGTGACGATCCGCCCGCCGAAGCAGGGGGAGAAGCCGACCGCCTTCTACGATCTGCCCAGCCTCCGCACCGCGACCGAGCTCGTGACGAACACGCCGCGCGTGGGCTTCTTCACGACGCC
The DNA here is from genome assembly GCA_964531795.1 of uncultured Polyangiaceae bacterium. Classification (GTDB taxonomy): domain Bacteria; phylum Myxococcota_A; class Polyangia; order Polyangiales; family Polyangiaceae; genus CAZHHD01. The sequence continues at coordinate 53,203 of CAZHHD010000026.1, forward strand.
GGCGTTCTTCGCCAACTGGCAGACGAACATCTCGAACCAGATGCGCGTCACCATCAACCAGACGCTCATCGTCGCCCTCGGCGCGGCCATCGACGGGAGCGACGCCACGGTGCCGCCGAGCACGCCGGGGCTCGACTCGACCCACGCGGCGAACCCCGAGTGCGTCTACTGCCACCGCACGCTCGACCCCACGCGTTCGATCCTCGCCTCGACCTACTCGTGGAACTACCACCAGCAGACCGAGACGAAGTTCGCCCAGCAGAAGGGGCTCTTCGCCTTCCAAGGGGTGACGAAAGACGTCGGTAGTGCCGCCGATCTCGGCGCGACCCTGGCCGCGCATCCGCTCTTCGCCCCCGCGTGGGCACAGAAGCTTTGCTACTACGCGAACTCGAGCGCGTGCGAGACCGACGACCCCGAGTTCATGCGCGTGGTCTCGGTGTTCCAGAGCTCGGGCTACTCGTGGAACGCGCTCGTGAAGGAGCTGCTCTCTTCGCCGCTCACCACCAACGCCTCGCCCACCAAGACCACCGTCGACAACGGTGAGGTCATCGCCGTCTCACGGCGCGATCACCTGTGCGCCGCGCTCGACGCGCGCCTGGGCTTCGCCGACGTATGCGGGCTCGACGCGCAGACGAAGCAGCAAGCCCAAGGCGTCATCCCGCAGATCGTCTCCGGCCTCCCCTCCGACGGCTACGGCCGTGGCGGCACGGCGCCGGTCCTCCCCGACCAGCCGACGCTCTTCTACCGCGCCGGCACCGAGAACATCTGCGCGCTCGTGGCGGCGCAGGTCATCGACACCGCCAAGCCGCAAAGCGGCGTGAAGCAGTGGACGAGCGCCGATCCCGACACGGCCATCGCCGACTTCGTGCACGTGGTGATGGCGCTCGCCCCTTCGGACAAGCGCGCCGCCCCCGCAATCGCGCTCCTCCGGGCCCACTTCGACGCCGCGAAGCAACAAGGAGCGAGCGCCTCCGACGCGCTCAAGTCGACCTTCGTCACCGCGTGCTTGGCCCCCTCTTCCGTCGCCATCGGCTTGTGAGACGAGAGCCTCAAGGAGACCCCGCATGATTTCCCGTCGTCAGGCCCTCATGTCCACGCTCTTCGGCGCCAGCTACGTCGGGCTCCGCGCCCTCGCCACCGGGCTCCCGGCGGCGATGCTGCTCGACCCGAAGCGCGCCCTCGCGGCGCCGACCCCCGCGCCGACGTGCGTGGATCCAACGCGTGCACAGTACATCATCTTCCACACCTCGGGCTCGGGCGATCCAATCAACGCCAGCGTCCCCGGCACGTACGAGGACGCGAACATCGCCCACAGCCAAGACCCGACGATGGCGCCGACGACGCTGAGCATCGGCGGCAAGCAGGTGAAGGCCGCTGCGCCGTGGGCCACGCTCCCGCAGAACGTGCTCGATCGCACGTGCTTCTGGCATCTCATGACCAACACGCCGGTGCACCCGAAGGAGCCCGACGTCCTGAAGCTCATGAACGTGACCTACCAAGGCGAGATGCTCCCCTCGATCTTGGCGAAGCAGCTCGCGCCGTGCCTCAACACGATTCAGTCGCAGCCCATCAGCCTCGGCGCGGCCTCCCCCTCGGAGGGGCTCACCTACTCGGGCCAAGCGCTCCCCATCATCCCCGCGCTGGCGCTCAAGGCGACGCTCACCGCGCCCAACGGGCCGCTGGCGAATTTGCAGCCGCTCCGCGATCAAACGCTGAACCAGCTCTACGACCTCTACAAGAAGGACGCCACGCCGGCGCAGCGCGCGTACATCGACTCGCTGGCGACGACGCAGAGCCAGGTCCGCAACATCAAGCAAGATCTCCTCGACCGGCTCGCCGCCATCAAGGACAACAGCCCCGCCTCGCAGGTGCTCGCGGCGGTGACGCTCATTCAAATGAACGTGACGCCGGTGGTGGCGATCCACATCCCCTTCGGCGGCGACAACCACCGCGACATCGGGCTCGCCAACGAGACGACGCAGACCGTCGCCGGCGTGGCGACCATCGTGTCCTTGATGCAGCAGCTCGCCTCGGCGGGGCTAGCGGACAAGGTGACCTTCATGTCGCTCGACGTCTTCGGGCGCACGCTCGGCCCTTCGAGCACCGACGGCCGGCAACACAACCCGAACCACCAAGTGTCGATCAGCATCGGCAAGCCGTTCAAAGGGGGCGTGATGGGCGGCGTCGTCCCCGTCGCGGGCGACTACGGCGCAACGGCGATGGATCCGAAGACCGGCCAAGGCTCGGCGAGCGGCGCCATCAAGGCGGTCGACACGCTGGCGTCGTACGGGCGCACGATGCTCGCGGCCGTCGGCACCGACGACAAGACCATCGCCACGCAAATCACCTCGGGCCAAGTGGTCACCGGCGCGCTCGCGTCCTGAGCCTGCGGCTCGTCGCCGGGCGACGAAGGTGATTCGAGGCCGAGGTGCCGCGCTGGTGGCGCCGCTACTTGGCCTTCAAGTACGCCGCCGCTTCGCGCAGAACGCGGGCGGCGTCCTTGCCGCTGGCCATGTCTTCGTGGGCCACGATGAGGCGTGTGAGATCGGGGAGCGCGGCGTAGCGCTCGAGCTCCTCGCGAAGGAGCGGCTGATTCTTGACGAAGGCGAGCTTCGCCAGGCGTGACACGCGCGGCCCCGGCGCCGAACCGGCGAGCGTGGTGAAGAGGTAGCCGAGCACGTCCTTCTTCTTCTTCATGTGGAAGACGATGTCGTTCGTCACCACGGTGACGCCGTCCTTCGAGCGCACGACCATCGCCCCCTCGAGCCCGCCGGTCCCTTCGAAGGTGTCGAGGCGCACGGCGACGTCGGGGGTGAAGTCCTCGTACGTGCCGTCGACGGTGACGAGCTTCTCGACCTCTTTGCGGCTCGCGCGCGGCGTGTACACGCGAAGCTTGGGATAGCGCGCCTTGTACTTGGGGGCGTCGAGGCGATGGTAGCGACCGGGGACGACGAGCCACGCGGGGGTGCCGAGCCCTTCGAGCTCGTCCATCGCCCGATCTTCGAGGGCGATCGCGCTGTGCAAGAGCAGCGAGCCGTCGTCGCGGCGCACGACGGTCATCACGCGCTCGAGCGTCATCCACGGCACCGAGCCCTGCACGCGCCACAGGTTCTCGGCGAGGTGCTCGATGGGCCCGTGCGGAAGGACCTTCCACGTCGTCGGGTTCGCCGCCATGGCCGAGAGCGTAGCGGCGCGCGCACAAAACGACGAGGCCCGCGGTGCCGTGGGGCGGCACGCGGGCCTCGTGAGTGAGTTGCGCGGAGCTATCAGTTCTCGAGCGGGAGCACCCAGGCCGGAACTTGCGAAGCGGTGTACGGGTGACCGTTGTTCGGCATGTGAATCTGGAAGTTGCCGCCGCCGGGGCTCGAGCCCCAATCGCCCTTGGTCTCGTACACGACGGTGCCGGACATCTGCTTCGCCGGGTCGGCTTCCTTGCGGATCGTGATGTGGTAGTAGTCCGGCCCGCCGCTGACCGCGCCCTTGCCCTCGCCGTGGTCCTTGGCCATGACGTCGTACCAGTAGCCGTCACCCCAGGTCGCCGTGGCCGCGTCGCGGAAGCGCGCCGGACCGCCGTAGAAGGCCTGGTTCATCGTCCCCTTGGGGGCGCCCGGGCCAGGCTCCGCGATGTGGCGGCAGTAGAGGTACGTCACGTTGCCGTGCAGGTGGTTGCCCGTGCCGTGGTCGACGTGGTTCCACTCGCCCTTGATCGTTCCGTCCTTCATCGGCTTGCCGTTGCCGCCGAACGAGTCCTTGCCGTCGGCGTCGGTGATGAAGCCGCCGCCGGTGATCCAGCAACCGCCGGTGAGCGGCGACTGGCAGGTGTCCTGCTGCGAGCCGTCCGGCTCACACGAGCCACACGCCGTCGGGTGCGTGCCGGCGCAGCAGGTCGGCGTCTGCTGGCAGGTGCGGTGCCCGTCGTGGACGACGCAGGTGAGGCCACCGTTGTTGGTGTTGCCGGCGCCGGGCGGAGCGCTGGGGGCGCCGCCGTTCGACGCGCCGCCACCGGTCTCGCCGTTGTGACCGTTGTTGCTCGAGCCGTTCGAGCCCGAGCCGTTGCCGTTCGAGCCGCTGCCGCTGCCGGTGGTGCCGCCCGAGCCGTCGGTGGTGCCGCCGGTGCCAGTCCCCGTGCCCCCCGAGCCCGCGCTCCCGCCGGAGCCGCTGCCGCTCGAGCCGCCGTTGCCGTTGGTCGCGCCGTTGCCGTTGCTGTTGCAGGGGCCGTCGGCGCAGATGCCCGAGCCCGAGCCGCCGCTGGTGCCGCTGCCGTCCGAGGTGCCGCCGGTGCCCGTGCCCGAGCCGCCCGTCGTCGACCCCGAACCCGTGCCCGTGCCGGAGCCGCTGCCGCCGGCCGAGCCGCCGCTCGACGAACCACTCGACGAGCCCGCGCCCGAGCCACCGCAGTACGAGAGGTCCGGAGCGTACGGGCACTCCGGCGCCGTGCCGTCCGACGTGCCGCTGCCCGAGCCGCTGCCGCCCGCGCTGCTCCCCGAGCCGCTGCTGCTGCCGGAGCCGCTCGTGGAGCCGCCGCTCTTGCTGCCGTTGCTGTTGCTGCCCGGCGTGCCGCTCGCGCCGCCGCCGTTGCCGTTGCCGTTGGTGGTCGTGCCGTCCGAGGTGCCGGTGCCGGAGCCCGAGCCACCCGTCGCCGAGCCCGAGCCGCTGCCCGAACCGCCCGTCGTGGAGCCGGAGCCGCTGCCCGAGCTGCCGGTCGCCGAGCCGCCGCTGCCCGAGCCGTCGCTCGTCCCCGAGCCGGAGCCGGAGCCCGAGCCGGCGGAGCCGCTGCCGTCCGAGCTCCCCGAGCCCGAGCCCGAGCCGCCCGTGAGGCTGACCGCGCTGATCGGCGGGCACACCGGATCGGTGCTGCCGTACGCGCAGTAGTAGATGGTGTCGCCGGAGCCGGAGCCCGAGCCAGCGGTGCCGCTGCCGTCCGAGGTGCCCGTGCCGGAGGCCGCGCCACCCGCGCCGCTACCGTCCGACGTGCCGGTCCCCGCAGCCGAGCCGCCGGTGCCACCGGTGCCCGAGGTGCCGTCCGAGGTGCCGGTGCCGGTGGCGGCGCCGGTCGCGTCCGACGTGCCGTCGTAGGTGACGGCGCTGGAGGTGGAGTCCGTGCACTCGACCGCCGTGCCCATCGGGACCCCGGTCTTGTGGCAATCCCAGGACGGCGTCTGCTTGTCCCCGGCGCACCCCAAGAGAGCGAGGGGGGCGGTACCGAGAAGGAGCAGGAGAGCGTGGGCAGTGCGCATTGAGTGACCTCCGCCCCCCACTACTGCATCGGTGATGCCGCGAATTCGAGGGCTTGCCTACATTGGAGCTGGTCGCGGGCTGGACCCGGTCCGGACCGTGGCCGTTCGGAGGGTCTTCCCGCGGTTTTTGTCGGCTCCCGGCGCAAAGGATCGGATCGATCCCGTAGCTGGTCAGGTGGCTTTCCTGGGAAAGCGGGGTCCAGGGTGAGCCCTCATGGACCACGTGTGGGGGGAGAGGCCGACTCCGCTGGTCAGCGCAGCGAGCAGGCGCCGACGCGCGCGCTCAGTTGCAGGCCGTGCCCGGCGACACGCAGCTCCCGGCTCCCGCCGTGCAGCAGTAGAGGCCGGAGCCGCACGCGAGCGTGTCGCACTTGTTGCACTGCTGGGTGCAGCTCTTCCCGATGCAGGGGACCGAGGAGCAACAGCCGACCGCGTCGGACGGGGCCGCTTGCGGGCAGCTCACCGCGCCGTCGCCGCCGCCGTCCGTCCCGCCGCCGTCCTTGCCGGGCGCGTCGCTACCACCGTCGCGACCCCCTTCGCTCCCACCTTCGAGATCGTCGAAGCGGAGATCGGGCACCGACTCGCACGCGACAGCGAACGACGCCACGACCCACGCCACGGCGCACGCCAAGAGAGCTCTGTGCATCAAAACGTCCCTCGCCAACCGAACGAGGCACCGTGCACGTCGCCCGCCGCAACGAGGTGCGTGGAGAGCGAGCCCGCAGCGGGCGGCGGCGCCGACGAAGTAGAGTCTTGCACCGAAGGCGCCGTGAGCAAGAGCGCGACGCCGATCCCCGCGGCGACGACGCCGGCACCGGCGCTGATGAGGCCGATCGTTCCGTCCGTCACGGCGTGGTCGTGCGCCGTCTGAAGCTCGGATTGGCGCGAGCGCGGGCAGACGCCGCCGTTGCACGCGTCCTTGATGGTGGAGATCTCTCCGTGACGAAGGAGCACGAAGACACCTGACGTGGCGAGGAGCGCGCCGCCCACGCCGAGCGAAATCCACCCCCACGTCCGTTGCATCGACCCGTCGCTCCCATGCGGCGGCGGCTGCTGCCCTCCTCCTGGACCCGTGGTGCCGTTGCCCGTCGCGCCGCCGTTGCCGTTCGTCGCTCCCGCGCCCGTCGCGCCGGCACCGCCGCTCGACGTCGCCGCGCGCCACGGGATCGCCACCGAGAGATGCGACCCCTCGGAGAGCGTCGATGTCGCATGAAACGGCTCGTAACCCGGCGCCGACGCATCGACCGCGTGCTCACCGGGATCGAGCGCGATCGGCGTTTGCCATGCGCTCGGCGGGACGACCGTCTCGTCCACCTTCACCACCGCGTCGGCAGGCGCGGGGGTCGCCGGGTTGAGCGTGAGATCGGGGATCCGGCGCGTGAGCGCCGTCACGCGCTCTTGCGATTCGGTAACGAGTGCCGCGTTGGCCTTCGAGCCGCCGCCGAGCGCCGCTGCGGCCTGGAACGACTCGCGCGCGCTCCGCAGCTTGCCGAGCCGCTCGAGGCAGCTCCCGATGCGGAAGCGCACCTGGGGAGTGTCCTTCACCTGCTGCACGCGCTGGAATTTCTCCAGCGCCTGCGCGTTTTGGCCCGCTTCTTCGTCCTTCAGCGCCTCGGCGAAGAGAGCACGCGCCGCCGCCACCTCTTCGCCCGTCTGGGCGCACGCGGTGCGCGTGGTCACGGGCGTGACCATCAAGGCGACCGCGGCGGAAAGGCCAAGCGCGAAGCGAAAGCGCATCTCTACGGGGCCTAAGCTACACCAAGCGTCGAAGGGCTGCCCAACGGCGCGCGATCGGGGCTAGCCTGCTGAAAGACAGCTATGAGCCAGGTGAACAAAACCGAGGTCAATCGAGGCGTTTCCATCCCCAAGACCGTGGCGATGCCCCGCCTCACGGTCGTCGCAGGGCCGGCGCAAGGGCGCGCCTTCGCGATGGCGAGCGCGCTCGCGACCGTCGGTCGACATCCGACCAACGATCTCGTGCTCGACGATCCGCGCGTGAGCGGTGTGCACTTGCAGCTACGTCGCGTCGACGATCGCGTGCACGTGCGCGACGCCGGCAGCACGAACGGCACGTGGCTCGGACGACATCGCGTCGTCGAAGCCGAGGTGACGACGGGCGCCGAGCTCACCGTGGGCAACAGCGTCATCCGCGTCGACCTCGATCAAGCCGCGCTCCCTTCGCCGGTGAGCGAGGCGAACTTCTTCGGTCAGCTCGTCGGCGAGTCGACGGTGATGCGCGAGCTCTTCGCCACGCTCGAGCGCATCGCGCCGAAGGACATCGGCGTCCTCATCCAGGGCGAGACCGGCACCGGCAAAGAAGAGGTGGCGCGCGCCATCCACTTGCAGAGCAAGCGCGCCGACAAGCCGTTCGTCGTCATCGACGCCACCTCGCTCCCCGACACGCTCGCCGAGTCGCTCCTCTTCGGTCACGAGAAGGGCGCGTTCACCGGCGCCGCCGAGCGTCGCATCGGCTTCTTCGAAGCGGCCGACGGCGGAACGATCTTCCTCGACGAGATCGGCGAGCTCCCCGCGCCGCTCCAAGCCAAGTTCCTCCGCGTGCTCGAGCGACGCGAAGTGACGCGCGTGGGCGGACAAGCGCCGGTCAAGGTCGACGTGCGCATCATCGCCGCGACGCACCGCGATCTCCGTCACGAGATCGACGCGGGCAACTTCCGTGAAGACCTCTACTTCCGTCTGGCCGCGGTGCGCCTCGTGCTGCCGCCGCTCCGCGATCGCGCCGACGACATTCCCCTCCTCTGCCAGAAGCTCGTGCAGTCGCTCGACCCCGAGCATCAGACGCTCATCGAGGAAGGCGCCATCGCGCACCTTCGCGCGCAGCCGTGGCCGGGCAACGTGCGCGAGCTGAAGAACGTGCTCACGCGCGCCGCCGCGCTCGCCGGCGATCACGTCATCAAGCGCACCGACGTCGCGGGCGAGGGCTTCGGCTTCCGCGGCACCCGGGAAGAGCGCTCGGTCATGGACATCTCCGGCACCTTCACCCAGGCGAAGGATCGCGCCATCGAGCGCTTCGAGTCGACCTACCTCGCCGCACTCATGAAGCGCTGCAACGGGAACCTGTCCCTGGCTTCCCGCGAGGCCGACCTGGCCCGCCACCACCTAAGGGACGTGCTGCGAAAGCGCGGTCTTTACGGGCTCTCCTGGAGCGATACCGCCAAGGACGAGCCCGAAAAGTAGCGACTCGCGCCCAGCCGGCCGTCGTGGGATAATCTCCTGGCCCTACCATGATGGCGACCGAGGCCCCCGCGCGCGTCGAGAGCCGACTACGTCGAGGCATGGTCCTCGGCGGGAAGTATGCGCTCAAGCGCTGCATGGCTGTCGGCGGCATGGGCGAGATCTGGCTCGCGAAGAACAAGATGACGCGCGCCAACGTGGCGCTCAAGGTTCTCCGCCCGGACGTCGACGCTCAGCTCGAAGCCGTGCCGCGCTTCCATCAAGAGGCGCGCCTCGGCGCGATGCTCTCGCACCGCAACATCGTGCGCGTGTTCGATCTCCTCGAAGAGCCCGACGGCGCGCTCATCCTCGTGATGGAGCTGCTCCACGGTGGGACGCTCGCCGATCTGCTCGAAGAGAAGAAGCAGCTCGACACCGCCGAGGCGGTGGCCATCGCGCTGCCGATCCTCTCCGCGCTCGATCACGCGCACGAGAACGGCGTCGTGCACCGCGACCTCAAGCCGGAGAACGTGTTCCTCGCAGTGGATCCCGACGGGCACGTGGTCCCCAAGCTGCTCGACTTCGGCATCGCCAAGATCCCCGAGCTCGGGACGAAGACCCTCGACGGCCGCGTGCTCGGCACGCCGCAGTACATGTCCCCCGAGCAGATCCGCGCCGAGCCCAAGATCGACGGGCGGAGCGACATCTTCGGCATGGCGGTGCTCATCTTGAAGATGCTCACCGGCGCCTCGCCGTTCGCCGCGTCGACGCCGAGCGCGTCGCTCGCTGCGGTGCTCGAGACCGACGTCGATCCCGATCCGGTCGTCGACCCGCGCATCTGGCTCGTGCTCAAGCGCGCGCTCGCCAAGCGCGCGTACGAGCGTCACAACCGCGCTTCGGAGCTCGCGACCGAGCTTCGACGAGCGACGGGGCTCTCCGAGACCGAGCTCGCCAACGCGCTGCAGCGCGACCAGCTCCCGGAGTCACGGCGTCGCGGCATGACCGATCGTCCGTCCACGGTGCCGGTGCCGGAGGGCTCGTCGCCGAGCACGCCGGATCTCGGCCCGGCGGCGGTGGAGGTCAAGAGCGGCACGCGCTCGGGCCTTTCGAGCGAGCCCGACGGCATCCCGCGATCGAGCGGGCGCTACGTGATCCTCGCCGCGGTCGGCGTCGCGACGCTCCTCGTGCTCGGCGCCGTGGCGCTGTGGCCGGGATCGCGAAGGGTCGAGCACGGTCCGGAGACGACGGCGACGGCCGCAGCACCGAGCGCCGATCCGATCCCCTCGGCCACCGCCAGCGCGCTCGAATTGCCGGCGAACGATCCCGTGCCGGTCGCCTCCGCCTCGGCGGCTCTGCCCACGCCGAAGCCCGCGACCCCTACGCGTCACACGGCGCCCGCGCACACGACGAAGCCGCGCGGTGGCGATACGCACAAGCCCGTGGCCACGACGCCCGGCTTCTGAGAAATGAGGCGATCGCGGCTCGGCGTGGTGCGCGTGCTCGCGTGGGGAGCATGCGGCGCGAGCGCCGTCGTCTTCGTGCTCGTGGCAGTCGGCGCGTGCGACGGCGGGCTCGTCGCCGGCCCTTCGTGGGACGCGGCGGTGATCCCCGACGGCGCCCACGCGAGCGCGGTCGACGCCGCGGGGGCGATCGACGGAAGCGGCGGAGACGACGCTTCGTCGAGCGACGCCGCTCCGGCCGACGCGGGCATCGGTGTGAACGGGGTATGCCGCGGTGTTCCTCTCCCCGCGAACGAGCACTACGTCGCGCCCGGCATGTGCGCGCGCCTCGTCGGACGCGGACAAGGGCAGCTCCGTCAAATCACGTTTGCGCCGAACGGAGATCTCTTCGGCACGATCGTCGGCGGCAACATTCGCCGCTACCGCGACGTGAACGGCGACGGCGTCTACGACACGCACGAGCCCGAGACGGTGGAGTGGGCGAACACCGGCGGCAACGGCAACAACTGCCACGTCGACGGCAACTTCCTCTACGCCGGCACGCCCACCGGGGTGAAGCGCTGGCCCTACGCGGCGACGTCGGACACGGGGGGCGCAGGAGAAGACGTCGTCGTGGGCGAGCCAGGCGACGGCAATCATCCGTTTCACACGCTGCACGTCTACGACGGCAAGCTCTACGTACAAGTCGGCTCGCACGACAACGTGAGCGACCCGATGTCGCCCGCGTACGACACCGAGCGATCCCTCATCAAGCGCTTCGACCTCGCCGCCTTCACGCCGGGGACCCCCTTCGACTGGTCGAGCGGAGAGGTGTTCACCGTGGGGCTCCGCAACACCGTCGGCTTCGGGCGCGACGAGATGGGGCGCATCTACGGCGTCGTGAACGGCCAAGACAGCGTGACCTACGGCGGTGTCGACGTGCACAACGACAACCCCGGCGAGCAGATCGTGCGGCTCGATCTCGGCAAGCAGTACGGCTACCCGTTTTGCTTCACCGCGGCGCGTTTGGCCCGCCCCGACGGCGGCCTCTTCGCCCCCGGCACCCAGGTCGTGAGCGAGATCTTCCCGAGCCCCGCCGACGACGCGTGGTGCGCGGCCAATTCGTCCCCGCCCACCACCTTCGTGCAAGCGCACTCGGCGCCGCTCGACATCACCTTCTTCGACCACGACGACGCGGCGCTCCCCGCGCGGTGGCGTCGCGGCGCGTTCGTGACCTTCCACGGCTCGTGGGATCGAAGCCCCCCCACCGGCTACAAGGTCGTGTGGGTCCCCTTCGACGCTTCGGGGAACGCGCCGATGCCCACCCTGGGCGACGCCGGCGACACGATCTTCCCCTACGAGACGGTGTTCGGCGGTGGCGACACGAGCGGGCCGAAAGACGGTCCGTGGACTTGGTCGGGCAACGGGGCCCAAGAGTCGCCGCGCCCGGTCGGCGTGGCCATTTCACCGATCGACGGTGGGCTCTACGTCTCCACCACCGACGGGATGATCTACCGCCTCGGCCTCGTGCAGTGACAGCTAGAGAAGTTCCCCACCAGGTGAGCTAGCTCGGCGGAACGAGGCGCGCCATGTCGGCGACCATCGTCTCGCGAATGTAGCGACACGTCTTCTCGCGGAGACGCTCTTTGGTCGCGGCGTACGCCGGCGGAGAGAACGCCGCGAGCCGCGCGGCTTCCGCCGTGGCGCGCGCGAGAAGATCGGCTTCGCTCGTGACCTCGTCGAGGTACCCCGCGCTCTTCGCCTCCTCCGGCGAGTACGTGGTGGCGAACAACGTCGCCCGCGTGAGCTCGGCGGGGACGAGCCGATCGCGCGCGAGCTCCACCGCCAAGATGGGGAGCGGCATGCCGATGGTCACTTCGTTCAGACCGATGCGCGTCGCCCCCGTCGCGCCGTAGCGCACGTCGCCCGTGAGCACGAGGAGCGCGCCACCGGCGAGCGCGTGCCCGCTGCACGCCACGACGAGCGGGCGCGGGTACATGTAGAGGCGGAGCAAGAGCTCGCCGCCGGAAGAGACGAGGCTCTTCGCGGCGTCCACGCCGGACATCATCACCTTCAGGTCGAAGCCGGCGGAGAAGCGCCCCGCCCGACCGGTGAGGACCAGGGCGTCCCCGCGCTTCTCGGAGGCGTCGAGCGCCGCGTTCAGCTCGGTGATCATCTGCGGCGAGAGCGCATTGGCTTTCCCGTCGTCCATACGGAGCACGGTGACGGAGCCTTCGGTGGTGGCGTGAACGCGGGTCCCTTCCATGCGCCCGTCATAGCTTGAAACGCGCGCCACGTCGCTGCCGCGAGGAGCCGGTGGTATGAAGAGGCCGATGCGTCGCACGCGCTCTCTCTCGGTCTTCGTGCTCTTGGGGCTCTTCGCAACGGGGTGGCTCGTGGCTTCGCCGGCCCGCGCGCAGACGAGCGCCGATCCGGCCGCGCCACCGAGCGTGCCGGCCGATCCTTCGGCCTCTTCTCCCCCGCTCGCTCCGCTCCCGCCACCGACCGAGCCTCCGCCCACCGGCACCGCGCCACCCACGGCGACGGTCGCGCCGACGAACTCGCCGCCGACGCCGCCTGCCGGGCCGTCGACCTCCGCGCCGGCCGCCGAAGCGGTACCGCCGACCTACGACGCGATGGAGCCTCCGCCCACGCACGAGCCGCCGCCCGAGCCCGTCAGCGAAGGGAAGCTGATCGTCCTCGCGTACAACACCGGCTTTCAGTGGAGCCTCTCGCCCGGCGTCATCTTCGCCGGCGGGAAGACCGGCTTCGCCTTCGGCGCGCGCTTCGGGTACGGCATCGAGACCGGCCCGGTCATCCTCGTCCCCGGCGTGAAGCTCGACGGCTACTTCCTCGATCCCAACGTGTACTTGGGCATGCCGATGATGAAGGTGGTGCTCCCCATCGATCGCTTCGCCCCCTTCGTCGAAGGAGGCGCGGGCGTGGGGCACGTCACCGATCCGGCGAAGACCGGCCTCGCGGCCTTCGGCGGCGTCGGCTTCATGATCCACCCGAGCGCGAGCTTCGCCATCGGCGCCGAGGGGACGTACCAAGCGATCCTCGGGACCGACTTCAGCGGCTTCGGCATCGGCCCGATCCTCGCCATCGCGTTCTGAAATGAGGGCGCGCACCTCGTGGCCTTCGTGGTGCGCGCTCACTCTCGCGCTCTTCGCCGCGGACTGCGGCGGCAAGGTCGAGGTCGACGCCCCCTACGCCGAGCTCGTCGCGAGCGACGGGCCCACCTCGTACTGGCGCTTCGGCGACGTCACGGGGAGGAGCGACGTGCGCGACGAGACGGGGCGCGTCCCGGCCGCGCGGACGTCGGGCGTCTCGGCGGGGGCGCCCGGAGCCATCGCCGGCGACGCCGACACGGCCTTCGCGTTCGACGGGGCGCGCGCCGCGGTGGTGGCCCCCGACGTCGACGGCTTCCAAGGCACCGCCCCCTTCACCGTGGAGGTGTGGATCGCGCCGAAAGAGGGCGGGCTCCCGATCCAGAGAATCTGCAACCATCGCTTGGGCCCGCCGCACACGGGGTGGCGGCTCTTCCTCGACGAGACGAAGCGCGTGGCCTTCGAGCGGTGGAACGACGACGTGATCCTCGGCGCCGTCAGCGCTCCCCTCCCCGTCGGCACGTACTCGCACGTCGTCGCCCGCTACGACGGCGCCGAGCTCGCGCTCTTCGTCGACGGCGCGCGTGTCTCGAGCGTCCCCGACACGGGGCGCATCGGGGCCTTCTCCGCGCCGCTCACGTGGGGGGCGGCGTCGACCGTGGCGCTCGACTTCTTCACCGGCTCGCTCGACGAAGGGGCCATCTACGATCGCGCCCTCGAGGCCGATCGCATCGCCGCCCACTACCGCCGCGGCAAGGGGAAGTGACTCACAGCCCGCGGAGCGGGCCGCACGCGGGCAAGTCGCCGAAGCCGGCGACGTCGATCCCCATCGCGCGGAGAAGCGTGCACCCTACACGTTGAAAAGGCTGCGGCCCGACGTCGACGACGCGTCCGCCGGGGGGCGCGCCCACCGCCTGGCCCCCGATGAGGACGATCGGAACGTTGTCGAGGCTGTGGTCGCCGCGCCCGAACTCGTTCCCCCACACGACGAGCGTGTGATCGAGCAGCGTCCCTTCGCCTTCGGGGATGGCGTCGAGACGACGCACGAGATCGAGCACCTGCCCCGCGTAGTAGCGGTTCACGTCGACCACCTTGGCGGTGTTCTCCGGCGTGCTGCCGGCGTCGCCGGTGTCCTTGTGGGCTACCTCGTTGTGGAAGTCGACGTCGAGCCCGCGCCACGCGAACTTCCACTTCCCCCCGCCGTAGCCGAGCTGCAAGGTGGCGACGCGCGTCACGCCGCACCCGATCGCCGTCGCCACGAGATCGACATCGGTCGCGACGAGCTCGGGGATCGCCGCTTCGTCGTCGACCAAGAGATGCGGCGCTTCGTCACCGTAGTCGCGCGGCGCGGGGGGCTTCCTCGCGCAGGTCGCGCCCAGCGACGGCGCTTCGCCGAGACGCCGCGCGATGCGGAGCTCGAGCTCGCGCACGCTCGAAGCGTGAAGATCGATCTTCGTCTGCTCGCTCTTGCCGACGCGTCGACGAAGATCGGCGAGATCGGCGGTGACGGCGTCGAGCTCGCTCCTTTGGAGGAGGAGCCTCCTCCGCGTGGCGTCGTCGACAGGGGTCGTGAGATCCCCGAAGAGGCTCAGGTAGGCTTGGTACGGATCGGTGAAGGGGACCTTGTGCGTCCCCGCGGCGACGTACGAGAAGGAGCGTCGATGATCGAAGCCGGGCTTCGGTCGCGGCTCGACGGACGACGTGAGGATCGCCAACGTGAGGCTCTCGATCCCCCAGGATTGGGCGACGATCTGATCCACGCTCGGCCCCCCGCCCCACGGACGCCCGCCGACGTTCGCGAGCGGCGCGCCGGTGAAGAGGCGAGCGAAGCCGGCGTCGTGCTCGTTGCCGTCGGTGCCGTTGAGGTCGTGGGGGACGGACACGCCGCGGACGAGCGTCGTGCGGGCGGCGATGCGCGGATCGGCGAGGAGCTCGCTCAAGATCGGCGAGGTGAACGTGCCCGGCGCGGGCCAGAAGCTCGCTTGCTGCGTGCCGTTGTTCTGCATCACCAGGACGAGGCGAGGCAATGGCGGGAGCGCCGGCCCCGCGCGGAGCCAGCGCGGCGTCGTCGCGGCGAGCGCGCCGCCGGCCACCGCTTGGAGGAGGTGACGACGACCGAGGAGTCGACGCGCGCTCACGGCTCCTCCACGGTGCGCTCGGTGAAGGCGCGGCTCACGACGACGTCGAGCAGGAGATCGCGTACGCGCGTGTGCACGTCGAAGCGCGCCTCGAGCGCGCCGAGCGTCGCCGCGTCGCTCGGCCCCTCGCCGCGCCCCATGGCCGAGCGAAAGACCTGGCGCACGAAGCAGCGCGGCAAGTCGGGCCCGGCGAGGAGACGCGCTTCGAGCTCGGGCACGCCGGTGAACGGCCCCTCGGGGGTGATGCCGACGATCTCGCCGCTCGCGTCGACCGGCTCTCCGTTCTCGGTGGTGCGGAAGGCGCCGAGACCGTCGTAGCTCTCGAAGCCGAAGCCGACGCCGTCGATGGCGCGGTGGCAGCTCTGGCACGTGGGGTTCGTCGCGTGCTCGGCGTACTTCTGCCGCGTGGTCGTGTGCGGATCGTGTCCGAAATCGGTCTGCGCCGCCGCCCCGGCCGGCGGCGGCGGGAGCGGCGCGCACACGAGGGCAGCGCGGAGAAAGACCCCGCGCGCCACCGGATTGGAGCTGTCCACCGACGCGTGCACCGCCAAGTAGCCGGCGCGTGTGAGGACCCCTTGGCGCTCGGGTCCGAGATCGACGACGCGCCGCGCGCCGCCGCTCGGGGGCGCGACGTCGTAGAGAGCCGCGAGCTCGGCGTCGACCGATCCCGTGCGCGTCGAGAAGAGATCCGCGAGCGATCCCCCCTGCGCGACGTCGTAGGCCGCATCGAGATCCTGGCGCATGGAGGCGGCGAGCGTGGGGTCGAACCGCGGGAAGACCGCCCTGTCTTTGACGAGGCCGTCGACGTGGTCCGTTCCGAGCCAGGCGTGGGCGAAGGCGCGCAGCATGTCGCCCGCGGCCGGGGTCCCGAGCAAGCGCTCGGCCTCGCGACGAAGATCGGCCGGCGTGTCGAGCCGCGCCTCGCGCGCCGCCGCCAGGAGCGCGTCGTCGGGCGCCCTGCCCGTGAGGAAGTAGGAGAGCTCGGTGGCGAGCTCGTAGCTCGTGAGCGTGCGCGGCGTCCCTGCGGGGAGGGAGCGATCGTCGCCGAGCTCTTCGCGGTACAAGAACGAGGGCCACTCGAGGATCGTCTCCACGACGACCGAGAGCCCGCGGAGAAAGCCCCCCTCGGCGTTCCCCGCGTCGAAGAGCGCGTCGAGGCGCGCTCGCTCGGCGTCACGCGGCGGCCGACGCAGCGCGCGCGTGACGAAGCCGCCGAAGAAGGCGCCGCGACAACGCGAAGCTTCGCGCGCCGGATCGCACGTGCCGATCAAGCGATCGAGGTGCACGGTCACCGCCCGATCGGCCAGCTCGGCGGCGAGCGCTTGATAGACGAGCGCTTGATCCGGCTGCACGGTAAGCGTCGCGTCGCCGTTGGCGTAGCCGGTGGGGAGCGAGTCTTCGAAGAAGCGCGAAGGGTCGACCACTTCGCCGAGGAGATCGCGCACCGTCGCCACGTACTCACGCGTGCTCAAGCGACGAAGTCGCGGCGCGCCACCGGGTGCGCCTTGCGACGTTCCGTCGCCGCCGTGCGCCTCGACGTCGGGACGCGCGGGCGCCCCCTCGCCGCACCCCAAGCTCACGATCGCGACGAGCGCGACGAGCGCGACGAGCGCGACGAGCGAGAGCCGAGAGGACGCTGAGCGCATCGGCGAAGCTTCGCACCCGGCCTCCTCCGGCGCATGCTCGACCTGCCCTCCACCGCGCCGAGAATCGCCGCCAGGCCTGGATCAGGTGCACCATCGACAAGATCCCGAGGGTCGCTTCCACGGCGCGGACCTGGGGGGAGCGTCCCCCGGGGCGATCTGGATTTTTGCCGATATTTCAGCCCCTTTGGCGAATGAGCCCATTGTCCTACATGTGTGGCAAAGCGGTTGCATTGCGCGGGGCATGTCGCTCCGCAGGATCTTCCACGTCGCTCCGCTCTTTGCGGCCCTCGCGGCCGGCGCGCTTGCCGTCGGTTGCTCCGCCGCCGACGACACCGGCGCCGCCGACGAGAACGACTCGGCGTATTCGCGCGGGCACTTCTCCAAGACCGACGTCCAACTGAACGACGTCTCGGTGCTCTATCCGCTCGCGACCTCGCAAGCCGAAGTCGACAACGGCTACGTGAAGGCGAGCGACACCGGCGCGCACGGCGTGATGCTCCCGGAGAAGCTCTACGACACCGCCACCGGCGCCTCGCCCACGAAGCCCGGCCCGGTCCCCATCGGGACCGACGTGCAGATGGACTACCGGAACTTCCGCGTCGTCGCCTTCCGCATCGATCCCTGCTTCGCCCACATCGGCCCGATCGACGATCCTTCGAGCTGCGACAACCAGCTCCGCGTCATCTACCAGTCGGTCTCGTTCAGCGGCGGGTCGAGCTCGGCGGTCGACGGCGCGGTGCACGCGTTCTATCGCCTCACGCGCGACGAGCTCGTCGGGATCGTGAAGGACCTCATCGCGCTCCGCGTGGCAGAGAACCAAGGCTCGATCGATCTCGGCCAGCTCGCCGTGCACCCGATCCTCGTGAAGCAAGGGCTCTCGGGCGACATGGCGGCGGGGCTGAAGAAGATCATCTTGGCGCACGCCGGCGTCGACAACCTGTTCCGCTTCACCACGTTCACGTCGGCCAATTTGCAGACGGTGTGGCACTTCCAGGGCTTCGACATCGCGAACGGCAAGCCGACCGACATGGTCATCCCCACGCTCCCGGCGGAGACGACGTCGGTCAGCTTCTTCGCCGGCTTCGCCCGAACGCTCGGCGGCGGCTTCACCCCCGAGACGACGTCGAAGGACGACATGGCGCTCCTCGCGAACCTCGACAAGGCGAAGGCGGCGACCGCGGCCGATCGTCAAGCGGCCTTCGACGCCGCGCTCCGCATCGAGAACCCCGACATGCACTCGCCCAACACCATCGACTGCGCGAGCTGCCACTTGGCACAGCCGGCGCGCGAGCTCACGGGGACGAACGAGTTCAAGCTCTCGGCCGAGGGGAACGCGAACCTCTTCAAGGCCGACAGCAAGATCCCCAAGGCCGACCTCGTCCCTTCGACGAGCGTCGAAAACCAGTCGGGGATCAACGTGCACTCGTTCAGCTACAAGTTCGACAAGCCGATGATCAACGACCGCGTCCTCCACGAGACGGCGGCGGTGGTCTCGTACCTCAACACGTCGGTGCTGCACCCGACGAAGTGAAGGGCGGCCGTCCCGCGGCGTCGCTCGACGCGCGCAAGACGCTGGAATCAGGCGAGCGCGCGGGGCGTAGAGTAGGCCCATGAAGGCCTATCTGTTCGTGCTCCCGTTCGTCGTCCTTGCCTGCTCGAAGCCCGACACGACCCTCACCTCGTCCTCGGCGACCGGGGTCGCCGCGGCCAGCCCGAGCGCTCCGGAAGCTCCAAGCGCTCCGAAGCCGACCGCTTCGCCCGCCTCGGACGCCGGAACGCACGCACCGACGTCCGTCACCCTCCGGGGCACGCTTCGCCAGAAGCCCGAGTGGAGCTGGATGCCGGGAGCCAAGAACCCGAGCGGCAAGGCCGAAGCGGTCGTCGAGCTCTACTCGGCCGATCTCGCGATGTCTCCGCCGCCGGCCGACGGGGCGGCGATCGACAAGGCGCTCGAGCTCGAAGACGACAAGCCGCGCGTGACCGAGCCGGCGAGTGTCGTCGGGTGCGCGCTCAAGCTCACGCTCGCCCCCAAAGGCGGCTTGGTCCTCGACGTCACCGAGCCTGGCTGCGACTCGATGAAGCTCCTGAAGGAGCCCATGGCCAAGGGGTTCGTCGCCACGGCGCACGGCAGGCTGCACGCGAACGGCGCGACGACCCCGGTGGAGATCCACGTGGAGCTCGCGCCGCACTGACGCGCGCCGGCCGGCGCGTGCGCCTCACTTCGTCGGCTTGGCGTCGGCGGGCTTGGCGTCCGCCGGCTTGGCGTCGCTCCCCTTGTCGCTCTTCTCCGACCCCTTGTCCGAGCCCTTGTCGGAGGAGCCCTTGTCCGAGTCGTCGCCGCGGCCGTGCCGCTTCTCTTCCTCGGTGAGCTCTTCGCACCTCAGTGTCGTTCCGTCGACGTCGCAGCGTCGCACCCAAGGCGTGGAGAAGACGAAGTAGCTCGTCATGCCGCTGATGTAGATCTGCCCGTCGGCCTTCGAGACACCCGTGTAGGTTGCACACGAAGCACAAGAGAGCGCGACGACCGCAAGGCAACCGGTGAGGATCTTCATGCGCCCAGCGTAACCGGCCCCTTCGGCGCGGCCCCCATTTTCAGAAGAATCGAAGCCGGCTCGCGCGCCTTAGGTCTTCGAGGGGGTAACGCGTCCCCCGCCAGACGATGGCCCCGCGCGCCTTCGCCAGGGCAGCGGAGCGAAGGAGAAAGAGGAGCAAGAGCGTGTGGCCGACCCCGGGGACCAGCGCGGGGAGGAGCGGCCTCCGCACCCACCGGGCCAGCGCCACGTTGCTGCTCATCGAGCCGAGGACGAGGACCGCGGACACGACGCGGAACGCGAGGTCGTGGAAGAAGAGGCCGGCGAGGGGGAACGTGTCCAAGTAGAGGAGGAGCGCCGTGAGGGCGAGGTGCCGCGTCATGCTGTAGCCGCCGAGCGCCGCGAAGCCGTTCTTCTCGAGGAGGTGCGCGAGCTCACGGAGCGACCGACAGAAATAGAGCGAGACGTCGTCGCGCCCGTTCATCACCGTGGCGCGGGCGCCAGAGTCCTTCAGCATCTGGGCGAGGACGACGTCGTCGCCGACCTCGAGCGCGAGCCACGGGAAGCCGGGCGAGGCGTCGAGCGCGCGCCGCCGCACGAGGTTGAAGGTGCCGCCGCCCACCGCCGCGCGCGAGGAGGGATCCTTCACGCGCCAGAGCCTCCCGAAGGCGCACAGGTTCCGAAGAAACGACGAGAGCGCCACGTCGAGCCAGAAGGTGCTCGAGAGGAGATGCGGCACGAGCGCCACGAAATCGAGCCCGCTCCGCTCGGCCTCGGCGACGACGCGCCGGAGCAGCGAGGGCGAGAGGTGCACGTCGGCGTCGCTGAAGAGGATCCACTCGCCGCGCGATGCGAGCACGCCGCGGTGGAGCGCGTGCACCTTGCCGAGCCAACCCGGCGGGAGCTCGGTGAGGTGCACCACCTGAATGCGCGGGTCGGAGGCGGCGAGGCGGTCGGCGATCTCCGGTGTCTTGTCGATCGATCGATCTTCGACGATCACGATCTCGAGATCGGGGTAGTCGCACGCGAGCTTGGCGCGCGTCGCCGCCTCGAGCGACGCCTCTTCGTTGCACGCGGGGACGATCACCGAGAGGCGAGGCCACGAAGGGGGCGAAGGCGTGGCCTCCTTCGGAACGAGCGGGACGTCGACCACGCACCGCCACGCGCCGTAGACGAGCGCCACGACGTACATCGCCGGGAGCACGAGCAACAGCAAGGCGACGTTCATCGAGCTTGAGAAGCAGCGTATCGCGTGCGGGAGAGGCTGGGCGTTTTGCGTCGGGAATCGGCGCGCGAGGCGGCGATCGGCCCCAACGCGCGGTGGTGTCGGTCGATCGAACGAGCGCGGGCGGTCGCATCGCGCAAGGAGCGTGGTAGAGGCTGAGCATGTCTCTCGATGACCGCTCGCGACACTTCGTTCGCGCCGCAGCGTTGACGGCGCTCCTCGCTGGGGCTGGTTGCTCGTCGGCGGTCGTTCCGGCGATGAACAAGGCGGAGGGGCCGCCCGCTTCGGGTGGAGCCGAGCTCGCCACGGTCGTCTTCGTGCGCCCCGACTCGGCGTGCGACACGTCCGACTATCCGACCATCTTCGACGAGGGCGAGCACTTCGTGGGGAACGCCGCGCCGTCCTCGAGCTTCGCCGTGCACGTGCCGCCGGGCGATCATCTCTTCGTGGCGATGCCCAACGTCGATCAGCGCCTCGACAAGTATCCCGACTTCAAGCCGGTCGGCGTGGTGCGCGTCAACGTCCGCGCCGGTGAGGTGGCCACCGTCGCGGTGACGATCCCCGGCGGGGCGCGCCTCCGCTGCCCGAAGCACGTGTGGTTCGTCCTCGATCGTCGCGCGCCGTCCGACGACGAAGTCCGTCACTGGCTGAGCACGTCGCAGCGCTTCGAGCCCGACGCGGCGCGGGGCGAGGCCGATCTCCAAGCGAAGCGCGCGATGGCGGATGCCTACTTCGCCATGGCGAAGGAAAAGCTCACCGCGCGCGACGCGCGACGCGAGGGGGAAAAGACCCTCCCGAACGAGACCCGCGAGCCCTGAGTGACGATTTTCGCTGGGGAATTCCCAGCTCATGCTCACTCTCGACCCGCGGCGCGAGTTGCGTACCATGGGATTTGATGTTCGAGGGGGGTTCGGCCGCGCTGCCGAGAGGCGAGCGTGTCATCGATGTAGCGGGATCGCGCGAGGCCATCGCCGCGCTCCTGGCTTCGTTGCCGTGCGCCCCCGGCGTCGCTGTGCTGGTGCTCACCGACGGACCGCCCGCGTTCGATGCGAGCGATCTGGCCGCGTGGTTCGCCGCGCACACGCCGCTTCCTGTTTCGGCGGCGCGCGACGGAGCGCCGCTCGCGGTGAACCACGTCTACGTGCTCCCTCCCGGCGCTGCAGCGCGGGTCGAATCGGGCGTGCTCCATCTCGCGACCGGCGACGGCGACGTCTCTTTCCGAACCTACCGCGCGAAGCTCGAGGAGCTCGCGACCGAAGCGGCGCTGGCCGAAGAGCGCGAGAGGCGACGCATCGCCGCCGATCTTCACGACCGCGTCGGGCAGTCCTTGGCCTTCGCCCAGATCGCGCTCGCGAGCGCCCGCGAAGGAACGCGCGAAGAGCTCGCGTGCGCGGCGGCGAGCGCCCTCACCGCCCTGGCGCAATCTTCGGCGGACATACGCACGCTCATCTTCGATCTCAGCCCCCCCATCCTCTACGACCTGGGGCTGCCAGCCGCGCTCGAGTGGCTCGCCGAGCAGACCCAAGAGCGTCACGGCCTCGCTGTGGACCTCGAGGTCGACGCCAGCGCGTGCCCGCCGCCGCGCGAAGACGTGACCGCGCTCCTCTTCCGCTTTGCGCGTGAGCTCCTCGTGAACGTCGTGAAGCACGCGCGCGCGTCACGCGCGCGACTCAGTGTCACGCAAGGTGAAGGGGCGGTGGTGGTGGAGGTCGCCGACGAAGGCGCGGGCTTCGATCCGAACGAGCTCAGTGACTCCTCCCGCGCGAGGACGTTCGGGCTCTTCAACGTGCGCGATCAGGTGACGCGGTTGGGGGGTGCGCTGGCGATCGACAGCGGTCCTGGGCATGGGACACGGGTGAGGGTTTCGGTGCCGCGCGTGCGGTAGTCGAAGGGGCGTTTCGCGGCGCACCGCCGGAGGGTGCGCAGGGTTTGCGGTCGGGTCGTGGCTCGAAAGGGGGGGAAACATGAGGATTCTGCTGGTCGAAGACCATCAGATCGTGCGGGAAGGGCTACGCGCGCTCTTGGAGCGTGAGCCTGGTTTCACGGTCGTCGCCGAGGCTGGCGACGGGCGCACCGCGGTCGATCTGGCAGCGCGCGAGGGCCCCGATGTCGTGGTCATGGATGTCGCGATGCCGGGGCTCAACGGCATCGATGCCACGAAGCAGATCCTGGCGAACGCTCCTCTGACCCGGGTCATCGCCCTGACCATGAGCGCCGACAAGCGCTACGTGGTCGCCATGTTGTCTGCCGGTGCTTCGGGCTACGTGCTGAAGAGCGCCGCAGCCCAAGAGTTGATCCGCGCGATTCACGAGGTCGCCGCCGGCAACCGCTACTTGGGAGTTGCGGTGAGCGGCGTCGTCATCGACGCGCTCGTCCAGAAGCCGGAGCGTGAGCCGACCTCCGGGGCGGCCCTCTCCGATCGCGAGCGCGAGGTGCTGCAGCTCCTAGCTGAAGGGCGCACCTCGAAGGAAATCGCGACGGCGCTGCACGTCGCGGTCTCGACCATCGAGACGCATCGTCGCCAGATCATGTCGAAGCTCGGCCTTCGTAGCGTCGCCGAGCTGACGAAGTACGCCGTGCGCGAAGGGCTGACCTCCGTCGAGTGACGACGTCGCGTCGTCCGGTGCGCGGGTCTTGCACCTGCGCGTGCGCAGGTTCGGCACGCGTCCCAGCCCTGAGCCGAAATCGAGCCAAGAAGTGCCGATGGTGGCTCGCGGATCCACCGCATCGTCGTTCGAGCGAATCACGACATCCGCGTATTGGCTTTCGCGCCGCGTGAGTGCATCTTCACCGCATGGGGGATCTGGACAGAGACCTGGTCGCCGCGCGAAGCCGCGCGGGTCTGGTGCTCACGCTGCTCGAAGAGCTCCGTGAGGATCGTGAAGGTGAAGAGGCGTTCGGCTCGGAGAAGATCGCCGCCGAGCTCGAACGACTCGGCACGGAGCTCACCGCGTTGGCGCACGACATCACGGAGCAAGCGGTGAAGAAACCTGGGCCCGGGGTCGTGTCGACGAAGCCCGCGCCCTGCTCGACGGCGCGCCCGCTCGTTCTCATGCTCGACACGGCTGGGTCCATCCTCGCGTGCAACTCGGAGCGCGGCGCGAGCTCGACGCGGAGCGATCTCGGCGGAGACCCGGCGGTGAAGGCGATCGTGGGCGAGGTGCTGGCGCCCGGCGCCCCCTCGTCGCTGCTTCTCCGGCGGACGAATCACCGCGGCGCGCCCATCCTCGTCTCGTCGCTTGCTCTCCGCGGGTCCCAAGGTGAGGTCGAATCGATCCTCCTCACCGTCGTGCCCGAGGGGGAGCCGGCGCCGCCCACGTGCGCGCGCGATCGCTTGGTCGTCGACGGCCCGTTGCCGATGTGGGCGCTCGATCGCAGAACCCTCGGCTTCGTGACGGTGAACCGCGCGATGGTGCGCGAGTACGGGTACACGCGCGACGAGCTCTTGGAGATGCGTCTCCCCGATCTCTCGCCGGCCGCGGAGAAGGCGGAGGTCGTGAAGAGCCTGGCGACGTGGAGCGGCGGAGACGAGCTCCGCTTCCGCGGTCGGCATCGCATCCACGACGGCTCGATGGTCGACGTCGAGATGACGATGGTCGCGGCCGAGCTCGGGGGCGCGCCCATCGCCACCGGCGTCTGTTGGACGGCGACACGCATCTCGGGGAGCTGGCCGGCGGCGAAGCGCGCCTGAGCGGACCTGCACGCTCGCACGAGCGCGCGGAGCTCCGACTGCGCGGACGCGCCCGCGTCCATCAGCGCGGCGCGCGGCCGAGGGACGCGAGCGTGACGTGGGGGAGCGGGCTCCACGGCTCGCCGTTCTCGAGCAGCGCGCCGGTGGTCGGGTCCATCGGCAAGTTCGCCTCCCCCGGGTAGTAGCGGTTGTGCTGGTCGATGAGCGTGTTCAGGCGCACGAGCTGCCTCTCGATCCGCAGCCGGGAGAGATCACTGTCGCGCGCACGTCCTTCCTCGACGGCGCGGACCGCGCCGCGGATCGCCGCTTCGAGGTCTTCGATCTCGCGCCGCCGACGCATGTAAGCGGGCGGCCCGCTCACGAGCGCGCGCATCCGCTCTTCGGTGGGGATCGTGAAGTTCGTCGTGAGGACGGCGCTGTCCTGCGCGGTGGCGTCGACCAGCGCGTGCTCGGGACGGCTCGACGACACCGGGGCCGAAGGAGGCGGATCGCTGGTGGGCGCCAGGCGCTCGACCGGCGGCTGCCGGAAGGGATCGTGCGACATCAGGAGAACCAGCGTAGCGCGGCTTGGGGCCGTGCGCGCCGGCTCGAAGCACGACGGGCGAAGGAAGGACGTGCGCGTCGTGGATCGCCGGCACCCCCGTGGCGACGATGTCATCCCGCTCCCCCTCGGCGACGACGGAGGCGCCGGCACTTGCCTCATTTTGCCTGGCTTTTCCCCGACTCCGCGGGCGGCCGGCGCGAGCGCACGGCGCCGCCGGTCGCGGCATCCCGGTTGCAACTGAGGAAGGTATGCGCCACTCGCTCCCGCTCCTCGCTTCTGCGCTCTTCGCGCTCACGCTCGCCCCCTCGGCCTACGCGGGCGACACGGCGGGCGGAGAGAACCTCGAAGCGCCGCCGGACACGCCGCAGGCGGGGGGCGGGCCGGTGCGCTCTTCCAACCTTGCCCCGAAGTCGGACGTCGAGCTCGGCGCGCACATCGGGTTCGCCGCGCGCCTCACGCGCGATCAGGGCTACGCGATCTTCACGGCGCCGATGGGGCTCGACCTGCGCTACCGCGCCTCGCGTCAACTCACGATCGGCGCGCTCGGCGAAGCCGGCCCGTTGATGGGGCTCGGCGGGATGCGCGCGCGCGGCGGCGGCGATCTCGAGCTTCACGGCGGGCCGCTTTCGCGCCTCGATCCTTGGGCCGGCGCGGGGGCCGCGGTCGTCTTCTACCGGCTGCACGCCGTCGGCACCGACGTGGTCACCGCGCACGACGAGCTGGGCGTCGAGCCCTTCTTGACGCTCGGCTTCGACGTGCGACCGACGCGCGACCTCCGCCTCGGCGTCTTCGCCACCGCTTCGGCCGAGCGCTTCCTCGCGCGCACCGACGACGCGCGCTCGCACGTGGCCGACCACGACTTCCACCCGTACGGAGCCACGGGCCTCCGCGTCGCGCTCGATCTCTGACGCATTCGTGCCCGGGCCTTGGGCATGCGCTTGCAGATTGCACGCGTCGCCCCGCCTCGATGAAGCCCGCGCGGCGCTCGCTCAGAAGCGATACTCGAGGCCGACGCCGAGCAGGTCCGCCGTGGCCGAGTACGTTCCACCGTTGGTCGCTTCGAGCGGCGCGTTCCCCTTGAGCGGATTGATGCGAGGGATCTGCGCTTCGGTCGGATCCACGGTCACGCTCTTGGCGAAGATGTGCGCGTACACCGCGTCGAAGCGCCAGTGCGTCCCCACGTGAACGCTCGGGCCGAAGGAGAGCGTCACCTTGTCGAAGTCGAGCGATTGGAGCGACAGATACGCGGGCGGCACCGCGCTCGTCTCGTAGCTCGCCCCCGCGCGTGCGTCCCACACGTACCCGGCGATCTTGAAGCTGTACTCGCCGCCGAGGCGGAACGAGTTCGCGTTGTCGTAGCTCCGCGGGTAAGAAATGTTCGGCAAGCGCACGCGCGCGGGGAGCCCGGAGACGCCGTCGATGGTCACCCCCTCGGGCACGGCGTCGATCGCGTGGTGCGTCGTCCAGAACTCGCGCACGTAGGCGAGCTCGACACGGAGCTTCTCCACCGGCCGCACCTCGATCCCCACGCGCGCGACCATGGGGAGTTCGAAGCGCACGTGGGCGTCGCGACCGTTCACCCGCGCGCCGTCGAAGGCCACGTCGGTGGGGAGGCGCACGTCGATCGTCGCCGGCGCGTCGACGAGCATCGGGAGCTGCAGGCTCGCCCCCAGGCGTACGTGACGCTCCGGCTCGAAGATGACGCCACCGCTCGCCGTCGGCGCGAAAATGGGCCCCACGCGCATGCGGCTCTTGGCGTCGAACTCGGGCTGCTCGGGCGCGCCGAGGAGCCTGTCTTGCGGGCTCGCGCTGAACGTCACCTCCGACTGAAACACGCCGACGAGCGCTTCGAGACCGAGCCCCACGCGGAGCATGGGCGTCGGGTGCCACGCGATGTACGCCCCAGGGACGGCGAGCGCGCTGCCGTCGAACGAGCCGAGCGCGTAGCGCGCCGGCGAGGGCTGCCCGCCCACGGTGTCGGGGTACGTGGCCAGCGCGACGTAGGGCGCGTGCACGCCGCCGGCCACGGTCCACTCCTTCTTCTTCCCGAAGTTGTAGCTCGCGGCCAGCGTGGGGATCGGCAGGACCGGCGACGAGCCGCTGACCTCGGGCGACTGCACGGTGCGGAAGGTTCCGTCGGCGTCGAGCACGCGGAGGCGCCGCGTGTAATCGACGCTGAAGTGGAGCCACGCGGCATCGACGAGGATCGACGTCCCCGCTTCGCTGAGGCCGGCAGGGTTGTACCAAATGGCGCCGAGGTCGTCGGCGCCGGCGACGAACGCACCGGCGCGTCCCATGGGGCGCACGCCACGATCGGAGAAGTAGAGCCCCGAGGCGCGGCTCGCGCGCGGAAAGCTCGCGCAGGCGGCGAGCGCGAAGCACGCCAGAGCGAGGCGGAGCGGGGCACGGCGCACGAGACGCGCCGAGGGCGAGCGCGGCATCACGGATCGGCCGTGGCCTCGCGGATGACTTCGTAGACCTGCTCGAGCCCGCTCGCCTTGTCCTCGCAGAACGAGCTCACCTCGAGGGCGATGTTCGCGTAGTCGACGGCTTCGAGCTTGGGGGAGGGGGCGGTCCCGGCGGGGACCACCTCGGGGCTCGCGCGGTTCACGTCGGCGACGACGTCGAGCACGATCTCGAGAGGCGTCGGTTGTCCCGGCTCGCGCGTCATCGGCGTGACGAGGTTCTGGAGGACGGCGCGGAGCGCGAGATCGGGGTCGATCTCCGCGCTGCACACGCGATTGCCTGCCGCGTCTTTCGCTCGCGCAAAGATCCGCGAGAGCGCTTCGACCGCCGCGTGGGCGAACGACCTACGGGGCGCGCCGTTCGCGTCGAGGTAGGGCGCGCCGACCGCCGTCGCCCCGGCGCGGTAGAGCGGCGTGAGATCGGTGTCGTCTTCCAGCGCTTGAAACAGATCCACGAGCGCCGCGAGCGCGGCGTCTCGCGCGTCGCCGGGTGAAGAAGGATCGAGGAGGTACGTCGCGAGCCGCTCGAGCTCCACGCGCGCGCGCGGGTCGCTTCGGAGAGCGTCGACGAGATCCACCGCCCCCGAGGTGATGGGGCTGTGCACGACGTCCGCCATGTTCTTGGCGAGGTCGACGCGCGCCCACGGGCAATTGGCGTTCGGCGCGCCGTTCGCCCCCGCCGGGCAGCGCGCGAGGCGTTGCGCGCGCACCGAGCGGACGATTTCGCCGAGCATCTTCGGGGTCGCGGGGTTCTGCCACGAAGACTGCGCCCCCTGCCCCGTCACGCCGAAGAGCGCGTCGACGAACTGCGAGCGCGCCTGACGCCACGCAGCTTGGCGCGCCGGCGTGCCGGCTTGGTCCCCCTCTTCGGGATGCGCCTTCCCCCACGCGGCGAAGGCGTCGTCGATCTCCGAGAGCGCCTGGAGGAGCAAGTAGAGCGGCGTCGTCTGCGGGTTGGTGGTGCCGTCGTTGCGCTTGGCGGTGACGTTCCCCGCGCGATCGGTGAGGCCTACGCTCTTCGCCGGGTCGATCATGCGGCGCACGGCGTCGGCGAGGACGGTGACGCCGTCCACTTGGCTCGATTGCGTGCACGCCTGCGTCTTCGGATCGAACGCGGTGCAGCGCTCGACCTTGGTGCTCGAGAGCAGCGGGACGAAGGCGCGAAGCGCGGGGAACAAGTCCGTCGTCATCGCTTCGGCGAGGAGCGGCTCGTAGGTGACGACGCCGTCGTGCGAGCACCATCGCGGGTTCTGCGCGCGCCCGGCCGAAGGATCGCACTCGTCGAGCGACTGCTTGTCCGAGCCCCAATGCACGTGCAGCGTGTCGAAGAGATCCACCATCAAGAGCGGCTGTTGGTGGTCGTCGAAGGCCGCGGCGAGCGGGCGGATGGCTTGGATGAAGCCGAGCTCCTCGAGGGGGAAGGTGGCGTTGTTGTCGCGGCCGCGCAGCGTGTCTTTGAAGCTCGCGCACTGGCGGAGCGGCAGGACTTTGCCGTCCGTGTCGGTGAAGGGGACGACCGGGCACCAGGTGCTCGGGACCGGATCGAGCACGTCCTTCAGGAAGTTCAGCGTCTTCATGTTCTTCGTGTCGCCGGGGAGCCCGTCGTGCGGCGTATCGAAGAACACCATGCGGCTGACGCCGTTCACGGTGGGATGCAGGGAGAAGCCGTTGATGCCGCTCACCTCCTCGAGGAAGGCGTCGGCGCCGCCCACGACGCCGGTGAGGGGCGAGGCCATGAGCGACTTCAGGCACGGATCACGCACGTCGAACTGCGCGCGGTCGAGCGCGACGTCGAGGAGGAGCGCGGCGACGTTCTCGAAGCGGAGCACGCCGCACATCGGCAGCTTGGAGGGCGGCAGGTTCCCCGTGAGCGTGACGCACGCGGCCTTGGCGGCGAAATCGGTCGGATAGTCGAGGGCGATCCCCTTCCACACGACGTGCGCCACCGCGTTGTCCTTGGTGCACGCGGCCAAGCCGTTGGCCTCGTGGAGCACTTGGAGGAAGCGCTGGAGCTCGCTGCGGTTCGCGCCGGTGTCGGGGAGCGAGCGGTCGACCGGGACGTGCATCGGCGAGACCGACTGCGACGTGAGATCGAACACCGGGCCGTTCAGGTTGTTTCGGTCGTAGGTGAGCTCGTCTTTGTCGGTGAAGTACGCGGCGAGCACGTCCTTCAACGCGACGGTCTGATCCTGACCGAACGCGCGCACCAGATCCTCGAGAATTCCCGGCGTTTGGGAGATTTTCACGAAGACGTCGAGGAGCTCGTCCCACAAAGTCGACGTCGCGGGGATGTGCGCTTCGGGGTGCTTGTCGGCGATGTTCTTCAGCGCGAGCCCGGCCCCCACGAGCCGCGCGACGTCCTCTGGGTGCTCGGTGAGGAGGCGCTCGACCAGCGCCAAGACCTCGTCGGTCCCCGGGTCGGCGACGAGCTGCCCGACGGCGTACGTGAGGTCGACCGCGGGCGAGCGTGCGGGATCGAAGCCGCGGTAGCGCACGACGACCGGCGCCTTGGGATCGAGCGCGGTCTTGTCGGGTGGGTAACTGCGCGACGAGGTCGGGCTCGTGTCGCGCGCGCCGAGGACGACCTCGAGCGCGCCTGCCGCGTCGACCACGGTCTCGTGATGGTGGGTCGCGTCGGGATCGAGGAGCGGCTTCAGTGTTTGGAGCAGCGAAGCCGCGTAGGTGCGGCTCGTGTCCACGTAGTCGTAGAGCGGTGGTCCGCCCTTGGCGGCGAGCGCGCGGCCCACGGCGTCGCGCGGAGCGCCGTCGTCGGGTGCGTCCACGCTGGCGAAGGGCGAGGGGGCGCGCGTCCCCTTGTCGGTCACGAAGCGCCCTTGAGCGTCGAGGTCGGCGAGGCCGTCGCCGTCCTTGTCGACGAACGGCGCAGGGAGCGCGCCGCCCTGCGTGGCGACCGCGGCGACGCCGCGTCGATCGCGACGCACGATGTATTTCGACGGCGCGCCGGAGGCGAACGCGTCGTCGTCGAGGAGGAGCATCTCGCGCGCGATCTCGAGGTTCGTGCGCGGGCGCGAGAGCACGACGCGCGGAGGGCTCCCCGCGAGCGTCGAGACCACGAGCGGATCTTTGGCCACTGGCGGGTCGGCGGTGCGGAGCTCTTCGCGCGAGGCGGCGAGGAGATCGAGCAACGCCGCGTTGGCCACGCCGGGCACGGGCTTTCGATTCGTCGTTCCGAAGGGTTTCGACGGGTCGGCGATGGTCGTGGCGTCGAGCGAGCGGGCGTCGAGCGAGAGCGCGCCGAAGAGCGCGTCGGCGGCGTCGGGGAGCGCGGGGTACGCGAGCACGGGGCGCACCACGCCGAGCGCGACAGCGCCGGGGCGATAGCCGTCACGGCTGCCGAGATGCGTGAGCGCTGCTTGCGCGTCGGGCGCGGCGCGCACGTCGTCCATCAAGCGTGCGAGCGCCTCGGTGACGAGAGGGATGGTGCGATCGTTGTAGAGATCGGTGAAGCGCCCGAGCGTGTCACCGAGCTCTTTGGGCAAGCGTCCGTCGCCGGCCGGCGAAGGCGCGCAGCTCGCCGTCGGATCTTGCGCGGCGAGATCTTTCGCCGGGAGAGCGACGTCGGGGATGATCGCGTCGAGCGCGCGCACGAGCTCTTCGCGCCTTCGTCCGAGCGCTTCGATCCGCGCGATGCGATGCGCGCGGTGCTTCTCTTGATCGGCGAGAGCGACCGGCTCGCCGTTCACGTCGAGCGCGCCGTCCTCGAGCGGCGCGAGCAAGGTCACGTCGACGTGATCGGCGTACGTACCGTCGGACGCGGGGTGACAGACGGAGTGGTACGAGGAGCCGGTCACGTCCTCACGAAGCGCCTGCGCGCCGACGCGGTCGCACACCATCGAATAGATCTCGCGGCCGAGCGATCCTCGGGGCGGCGTTTGGCGCGAAGTATCGAAGTCGCCCGCACAGCCAACGGCCGCGGGCGCGCCGATCAGCGCGAGAACGAGGGAAAAGCGACGGCGCACAGGGCTCCTCGAGGAGCGCGGAGCATAGCGCTCTCTCGCCGAAGTGCCGCCTCGTACGCGCGGCGCGAGGACATGCGCTCAGTGGGACAGGCCACCCCTCGAGGTCCCGGGAATCATGGGGACAAACGACACTCCGCCGAGGTCGTCGGGGACGAGCCCCCGCGCCATCGAGTAGCGAAAGAGACGCTGCGTCCCCCCCGCCCCGCCGACGGGAGCCACGAGGATCCCCGCCGGACCGAGCTGGGCGAAGAGCACGTCGGGGACCGCGTCGGGGGCGGCCGTGACGAGGATGCGGTCGAAAGGGGCGCGCTCGGGCCACCCCGCGTAGCCGTCGCCGGTGCGAACCTCGACGTTCGTGTAGCCGAGGCGTCGCAGCCGTGACCGCGCGACGTCGGCGAGCTCGGGGACGCGCTCGATCGAGAAGACCTCGGCAGCGAGGAGCGAAAGGATCGCCGCTTGGTAGCCCGAGCCGGTGCCGATCTCGAGGACCCGCTCGCGCCCGCTGAGATCGAGGGCTTGCGTCATGGCCCCCACGACCGCCGGCTGCGAGATGGTCTGTTGGAATCCGATCGGGATGGGTCGATTGGCGTACGCGCGCGCCAGCGAAACGCCGGGGAGAAACCGATGACGCGGCACCCGCGCGATCGCGTCGAGGACGTGCGCATCGCGAATTTCGGGGGCGAGCTCGCGTACGAGATTCGCGCGGTACGCGGTCGACGCATCGGGTTCGAGAGACCGAGGATCCACGCGCCACCGCGCAGCAAAGATCGCGCCCAAAGCTCGGCGCGGCGAAGGCCGAGCATGTCCGTGCCGTTTTCTGCACGCGGTGCGCTAGCGCGCCCGAGATGCGGCGAAGGGGGAAAAATCGGGCGGCGTGACGAGAAGGCTGCGTCATACTCCCCGGCGTGCTTCGTCACCGCGGGTGGTCTCTTCTTCTAAGTGGCTTGGCGCTCGCTGCCTTCGCGCCGCTCGGCGCGTGCAGCTCGTCGAGCTCGAGCGGCGGAGCCCCCCCCGGCGACGACGGCGGTCCGGCGACCTGCCCGGAAGGGCAAGCGATGGGGAGCGACGGCGCGTGCGCCGCGATCCTCCCCGCGGGCGAGTGCCCGACAGGAAAGCGCGCCGCGATCGGGAGCGCCGACTGCGTCGACGTCGGTTGGACGTCGTGCCCGGCGGCCTTCGCGCCGCACCCCTCGGGGTGGGGATGCCGCGCGGTGCTCCCCGATGCACCGTGCGACGGCGCAACTCTCGAGGTGCTCGGCGATACGAGCTGCCACCCGCTCGGCGACTGCAACGCGGCGTTCCCCCCTTCGGGCGCGACCTACTTCGTCAACGCGGCCTTCACCGCCGGGCAGGTCGACGCGACGCACATGACGACGATCGGCGCGGCCCTGGCGGCCGCCCCAGACGGCGCGACGATTGCCGTCGAGAGCGGGACCTACGCCGAGAACCTCGAGCCGACGAAGCGCGCGACCCTCGTCGGGCGCTGCGCCGAGAAGGTGATCTTGAGCGGAGGGACGGCCCCCGCGCCGGGGCTCACCGTCGCGACCCCTTTCACGGTCCAAGGGATGACCATCTCCGGCTACGTGAACGGCGTCGACGTCGAGCAAGGGGGCGACCTCACGCTCGAGGCGAGCCTCGTCACCGGCAACCACACGACCGGCGTCGCCGTGTACGACGGCGCGCACGTGGCGCTCCACGGATCGGCCGTGCGTCACACGCAGGAGCCCGCAGGGGGCGGACAAACCACCGCTGTCCTCGCCTCGGCCGACGGCAAGGCGGATCTCGTCGGCAGCGTAGTCTCGGGGAACGTCGACTCGGGGCTCGGTGCGATCGACAAAGGCAGCAAAATTTCCCTCGATCACAGCATCGTGCGCGACACGCTGGCGCGCCAAGACCGATCCGGCGGCCTGGGCACGAAGGCCTTCGACGGGGCGACGTTCGACTTCAAGACCTCGGCGCTCGTGAAGAACCGCGGCATGGCGATGCTCTTGAGCGGCAAGGACGTGAGCGCCACCGTCGAGCACGTCGTCTTCTCCGACACAGAGCTCGACGACCGCACCGACGGCGGCCTGGCGTGGACGATCTCGGTGTTGAAGACGGCGAAGCTCACGATGAACGAGTCGTCGGTCGTGGACAATCCGGTCATCGGGCTCTCGGCGAACAGCGGCGGGCAAGCCACGGTGACGAGCTCGACCTTCGCCGGCATGCAGGGGACAGGGTCGCTCGGCATCGGCACCGCGCTCTACGCGCAGCGCGGCGCCTCCATCACCGCGACCGGCACGGCGGTGCACAACGCGCTCGGCGTCGCCGTCGCCTCCGACGGCGCGGGGTCCAACGTCACCTTCACCGATTCGCTCGTGAGCGCGACGCTCCCCGTGGTCGTCGGAAAAGGGGGCACCTCCGGCGGCGGCGGCACCGCGATCTCGGCCACGCGCGGCGGCAAAGCCACGGTCCACGGCGGCACCGTCTTGGACAGCCGCGAGGCGGCGATGGCCGCGTACTTCGACGGCTCGGAGCTCGTCCTCGAGAAGACGCTCGTGGACGGCACGACCACCAACGCCAACACCGTCTTCGGCCACGGTGTCCTCGCCAGCGAAGGAGCGAAGGTGACGGTGACCGGCTCGGTCATCGGCAGGAGCGCGGCGGTGGGCGTCGTCTTCGCGAAGTCGACCGGGCTCGTCACGTCGTCGTTCATTCGTGACAACGCCATCGGCATCCACGTGCAGGGCGGATCGACTCTCCAAGAGCTCGACGTACCGCCCGACACGGAAGACAACCTCGAGGTGGCCGTCACCAAGGACACGCGCTTCACCGGCAACGCCACGAAGGTCGGCTCGGGCGAGATTCCTCTTCCGACCGCGCTCACGCCGCCGGCGAATTGACGCCGCGCACCGCGTGCGCGTGCCGGCTCTCGTGTGGAACGGCCCTTGCTCGTCCGTGAGGGTGCGCCTCGTCGTCGCCTCGCGGACCCCATCCACGCGACGGCGACGAGGCCAGCATCGTTCATTTGGACGCGCGCTGCAGCACGTGCGCGCCCCACGCCTCGGAGGTTCGTCATGCAACTTTCGCTCTCTCGCGACGAAGGCCGTCTCCTCGTTCGGCACTTGGATCAGCACATCGAGCAGCTCGATGCCTCGCTCGTGCACACCGACAAGCGCGAGCTGCAGCGTGCGCTGGCCAGCGAGCTCAACGCGCTGCGCACCGTGACCGATCGGATTCGCATGCGCCTCGATCGCGAGGAAATGCCCGACGTCGTGTAGCGGCTGTGGTGCCGCGTTAGCCAGGCCCGGTCAGCGACGCGGAAGATGCGCGCTCGACGCACGCGCGGCGCGCGTCACGCCGAGGCGTGCAGAAGCCGCTCGGCGAGACCAGCCCGGACCAAGGGTTCTTCGGGTTCGCGCGACGGATGCCGAGACACGACACGATCGTCGCTCCTGCTTCGATCGCCGCTTCGAGCGCACCGTCGCGGAGCACGTCGTCCTCGAGCACGCGCGCGCCCGTGGGCGCCTCGTAGCTCGTGGTCGGCCGTACGAGCACCGTGACGTCGTGGCCGCGGAGGACGCCTTCGCGCGCGACGTGATTGCCGCAACCTCCGGAGGCACCAAGCACGAGCAGACGGAGTGGCGTCATCACGCGCCGAGTGTATGGGGCCGCACGAGCCGTCGCCCAGAGGGCATGGACGTTTCGCGCCACGTGATCTGCCGCGAGAGGCTGGTACGTGGAAGGTCCAGAGGTCGCGGCGGTGTCCCTCCTCTGGTTCGCCCTGGATCCACGCGCGTGCTCGTGCGTGGGACGGGCGTCGCGCGCGTCTCGGGTCCTGCAACGGGGCGTCCGAGTCGCGACGCGATGCTTCGACCACGACGCGACCTGACGCTTCGTCGCCTGGATGGCCCCTCGGCCGTGGCACGAGACTCGCTACGTACAGCGCGTGCAGGTCACTCTTCGTCTCGCGGGCAGCGCTCGATGGACCTTTCGCGCCACGCTCGCGGCCCTCGCGGTCCTCGCGCCCATCGCTCTTCTTCACTGCTCCGGCGAGTCGACGAGCGACGCCGCCGCGTCGAGCGATCCCGACACCGACGCGGGCGTCGACAGCGGCGCGGCGGCTCCCGATCCGAGCAGCGAAGGGGACGACGGGAGCCCGCCTCCCGCCACACCGACCGACGACGCCGCTCCTCCTTCGGTCGATGCAGGCGCCCCCGCCCCCGACGCCGCCGCGTTCTACGGATCTGCGCGCTGCGGCTCCTCGGGCGCGCTCCTCTGCGACAGCTTCGAGGGGAACGCGGTCGACACCACGAAGTGGACGCTCGAGAGCAACGCCGCGAACACGATCTCGATCGACACGACCCACCACGCGCGCGGCGCAAAGTCCGTGCGCTTCCACATGCAGGGGACGGGCACGTACCAGTACGCCTGGCTCGGGGACACGAAGGTCTTCCCGCAGCTCAAAGATCACGTCTTCGGCCGCATCTTCTACATGGTGCAGAAGCTCCCCACGAAGAACATGCACTGGACGACGATCGAGGCGAGCGGCGGCCCGCTCCCGGGCAAGACCTACGGCGCGAAGATGCGCTACGGCGGCGAGTACGACAACTTCATCGCCAACTACACGACGACCCAAGGAGTCGAGTCGGCGGTCCGCTCGACGACGGCGTTCCCCATCGCGCGGTGGGCGTGCTTCGAGTGGGAGTACGACCGCGCGAACAGCGTGGTGCGCTTCTGGATGGACGAGGTCCCCGTCTCCGACGTGAGCGTCACCAACACGTCGTGGATCCAACCGGCGTACGACAAGATCAACCTCGGCTGGCAGAACTACCAAGCGAACCTGGCTGCGCCGATGGACGTGTGGATGGACGAGGTCGCCCTCGACAGCTCGCGGATCGGCTGCGTGAAGTAGCCGCTCGCGGGTACCCTCGGCGCAGAGGAGAACGAGATGGCGCACTGGGACCACAGGCCGGAAGAGAAGTGGGCGAGCTTTCGCTTCAACCAGCCATACGCCAAGGGGCTCGAGCGCCTGAAGAAGGAGGTGCTCGGGAAGACCGACGTCGATCCGGCCACGCTCTGGCAGTGGGGAACGATGCAGGCGATGGCCCTCATCGAGATGCTCCACGCGTGCGAAGCGGAGTTCGGTGAGGCGGGGCAAAAGCTCGTCTACAAGGCGCTCCACAAGACGGGCTACGACGTCGGACGGCAAATCCTCGACGGCGTCGAGATCCCCAAGGACCTCACCGAGGCCGAGTTCGTCTCCTTCTTCGCCACCGTAGTGAATCGCATCGCCTACGCGTCGCTGGAGACACCGCGCATCGACGCCGACGACAAGGTGACGTTCGACATCGACTGGTGCCCGCACCAAGATCACTACAAGGCCTTCGACTGCCGGGTGCAGCGCTACTTCGTGCAGGGGATGATCGACGCGGCGCAAGAGATCACCGGGAAGATGGGCTTCCAGGTGCGCTTCGACACCACCATCCCCTCGGGCGCGCCGACGTGCCACTTCACTTTGTGGAAGGCGACCGACGCGGAGAAGGCCGAGTGGGAGAGCTACACCGCGCTGCTCGAAGCGAAGGCGCTCGTGCGCGCGGGTCGTGGGGGTGTTGGGGGTGTTGGGGGTGTTGGGGGTGTTGGGGGTGTTGGGGGTGTTGGGGGTCGAGATTAGTTTGAGCTAATATTAGCTCAAACTAATCCCCCCGCCCGAGCCGGTGGCCTCGGCGGAGCCGCGCCGGCGCTCGTCCGTTGCCACGCGAAACCGCCGCCCTCGCGCGGCGCGACGCGCCGGGCGTCGCGCGGCTATCGCCGCGTGCCGAGACCGGCGCGCGTGCCGTGCTGGTCGAGGAACGCCGCCACGCGCTCGCGCTCTCCCGGCAGATCCTCGTGCACGATGCGGACGATCTTCCCCTCGGCGTCGAAGGTGAGGTGCTGCTCCGCGTGGTGGCGATGCACCTCGATGCCCTGGCGGAGAATATCGGTGAAGTGCACCGTGGCGCGCGCGTCCGCCGCCTCGACCTTGCTCTCGTAGCGCACCTCTTCGACCGAGGAGCGGGCGAAGCGCGACGCCTCCGCGTAGGAGCGGAGGATCGCGTCGGCGCCGCGGTGCTTGGCCCCGCGCGCTTCGTATTCGCACGCATCGGCGAGGAGCGGACGCACGCGCTCGAAGTCGTCTTCGTCGAGCGCCTTGGCGAAGGCGCGGGCGCGATCGAGGATGCTGCTCGCCGGATCGCGCGCGGGCCCTGTTCCCCACGCCTCGCGCTTCACACGGTAGAGGACGTGGCGACGAAGACGATGCCCCTCGGCGAGGTTCGGGTGGTCGAAGTCGTCCGCCGGGTCGTGCGTCATCCCCAGCGCGTCCATCACGCGGCGCGAGCGCGTGTTGGCGGGCGCGGTCCACGCGAGCACTTCGTCGAGGCCGAGGGTCTCAAACGCGTGGGTGAGCGCTACGCGGGCCGCCTCCCGTGCATAGCCCTTCCCCCAAAACGCCGGCGCGAGTCGCCAGCCGATCTCGACGCACGGCGTGAACGACGTTTGAAACGTCGGCACGTTGAGCCCGACGAAACCGATGAGCGAAGCTTCGCCGGGGACCTCGACGGCCCACATGCCGAAGCCGTGCACACCGAAGTGGGTCGCGAGCTTCTGGATGAGCGTGTCGCTCTCTTCGCGTGAGAGCGGCGCGGGGAGGTGCTCGGTCACCCGTGGATCGGCGCTGAGCGTAGCGAAGGGCTCGGCGTCGGAAGGACGCCACCCGCGCAGCACGAGACGACGCGACTGGAGCTCGGGCGTCGGGCGACGCGGCGTGCCCGAAGCAGGCGGGGCGGAGGTCGGCGGCATGGGAAGAGGAGCATACCGGCGTGTCCCCGAAGGACGAGTGTTCGAAACGCCGGGAGCTTGACAGAAGGCGCATCGCCCTTCAGGTTGAACCTCCTGGCGCACGTCGCGCGAGAGGAGGTGGACGATGAGCACGTTGGTCATGAGCGATCTCTCGGTCCCCTCCCCGCACCGCGCCTAGTCCTCTCTGCGAGAGGCGCGCGATGCGCCTCGGGGCCGCCTTCCCCTCGAGCGCGGCATACGCCGCGCGTTGGAGTCCCCGTGGGCATTCGACGAGAAGATGAAGGTGCCGGCCATCGGCACCAGCGTTTGCAGGGTTTGATTCTGGAGGAGCTCCGCGCGCTCCTTCGTGACGATGTCTCGGATCCATCGCTGGTCGACGCGCGCATCCGCGCGGTCGTCTTGTCGGTCGACTATCGCCACGCGCGGGTGCATTTTACCCTGAATGGCGCCACCGAGGAGGGCGGCGACCCGACCGCGCGCACGCGCGCCGAGCGAGCTTTCGCGCGGGCAACGCCGTTCCTTCGCGCGCGGCTCGCCGACGCGATCGACGTAAAGCGGGTGCCCGACCTGAGGTTCATTTTCGACGGCTTCGCGCCGGCGGAAGACGAGGTCGATGCATCGCGTGGTCTTTGAGCCAGAGCGCGGCACCCCCACCTCGCCGCCTTCGCCTTGTCTCGAGCCCGTTCGCGTGTCATGCCGTCGTCATGGCCGATCGCCATCCGTCCTTCTTCGGCCCGGTCTTGCCGCAAGATCCGGAAGCGCCCGAGGCGTTCTCGGCGGCGGAGCTCCAGCGCATTCGCGGGCGGCGCATCGAGGCGGACATGCAGCGCATGGGGCCTTCGGCGTGGCCGGCGGAGCGGCGTTTCCCCACGATGCTGCCGCGCCGACCTGGCCCCTATCCGGTGCCGGTGGACCGCGTGGTCTCGGGCGTCCGCGTCATCGTCTCGTGAACGCGTCGTGATCGATTCGCCTTCCCCCGGCGCGCTCCGCTGCTCGGTCTTCATCGCGGTGAGCTGACGGGCGCGTGGCGCCGCGCCGCAAACCTCACGGAGTGACGGCGCGCCCTGCGATCCACATCTTCTTGAGCGGCGCGTCTTTGAGCGACTTCGCCGAAGCGCGCGGATCGCGCTCGAGGAGCACGAGATCCGCCTCGTAGCCGGCGGCGATCTTCCCCAAGCGATCGCCCTGCCCCACGGCGACGGCGGGGCTCTCGGTGTACGCGCGGTAGGCGAGCTCGAAGGCGAGGCGCTGGTCGGGACCGACGATGTCGCCGTCGCCGACCTCGCGCCGCGCGGCTGCGAAGATCCCGCTGATGGGATCGAAGAGATCGCTCGAGGGGAAATCGCTCCCGAAGACGAGGAGCGCGCCCCCCTTCGCGAGGTCGTTCCACGGGTAGAGGCGCGCGAGCCGCGCTGAGCCGAGTCGACCTGCGAGGCTCCCGAGCGACGCGCGCGAAGGGAATCCGTAGAGCCACACGGGTTGCACCGAGGCGGCGACGCCCAGCGCGCCGAAGCGCTTCGCGTCGGCGGGATCGACGAGCGACGCGTGCTCGACGCGGTTCATGAGGTGGTGCCCGAGCTCGGCCTTCGACGCTTCGAAGGCGTCGAGCGCGCTTCGCACCGCGGCGTCGCCGATGGCGTGGATCGCCGCAGGAAAGCCGGCGCGGTTCGCTCGCACGACCGCGCGGTTCAAGGCGTCTTGCGGGACGTAGAGCTTCCCGCGGTTCGCCGGATCGTCTTCGTAGGGCGCGAGGAGCGCGGCGGTGCGCGCTTCGAGCGTGCCGTCGGCGAAGCCCTTGAGCGCCACGACCTGGACCTTGCCGTCCTTCGGGAGCTCGTGGGCGAAGGCCACCCACGCGTTGAAGACCGGCTCGGGCGCGAGGAGCGGCCCCCAAAGGAACGCCCGCTCGTGGAGCTTCCCTTCCCGATCGAGCCGAGCGTACGTCTTCGCGATGTCGAGCGTGACCGGTCCGCCCTGCGCCGAGGTGCACGCCTTCTCCAACGAGAGCCGCTCCCCGGCGAGCACCATGCGCTCGCGCGCTTCCTCGGTGACGGGCGGCGCCTTCGCGAGCACGAGGCCGCGCCCGGCGTCGACGAAGTAGCCGGTCGGTTCGCCGTGCGCGTCACGCTGGATGCTGCCGCCGGGCGGATCGTGCGTCTTCTTGGTGATGCCGGCGGCGCGGAGCGCGGCGGTGTTGGTCCACAGGTTGTGGCCGGTGTGATCGGTGAGCGCGACGGGACGGGTGGGCTCGACGGCGTCGAGATCCGCGCGCGTCGGCGGCGAGAGAAAGCGCACCGCGCTGAAGCCATGTCCGAGGATCCACGGCGCGTCGGGATGCGCGCCGGCGAAGGCCTTCACCGCCGCTTGGATGTCGGGGATCGAAGCGCCACGCACGAGGAGCTCCTCCGACTCGGCGCCGGCAGTTGCAAGATGCACGTGTCCGTCGTGAAAGCCGGGAGAGAGGTAGCCGTCGGCGGCGTCGACCACCGCGCACGGCGGGGTGCAGGCGAAGGTGAGGTCGGCGCTCGTCCCGACCGAGGCGATCTTGGATCCGCGGATCGCGACCGCGTCGATGCCGGCCGCCGCGCCGTAGACGCGCGCGTGGGTGATGACGACGTCGAGCGGCCCGAGCGCGTGCGCCGCTTGGGCGGAGGCCGAAGGTGGCGGCGCGCCGCCGCACGAAGGAGCGGCGGCGAGCGCGAGGAGGACGAGCGCGCCGAGCGACGCGCGCGTGGTGCGGGGGTCGCGTGCGGGCGCGGTCGTCATGAAGGCATCCTAGCGCGGCGCGTGTTTCCGCTTTTGACGGACGCATGCAAAACAGCTAGGTTGCCGCCCTCGAAGTGACCGCGGCTCCCGCGGACATACTTCCGTCCCCATCGTCTAGAGGCCCAGGACCGCGGCTTTTCACGTCGCTAACGGGGGTTCGAATCCCCCTGGGGACGCCAACGCTATTTCGTTTGGGGGCTTGGCGGCTTTCGCGGAGGCTTCCTTCGCGGCAAGCGCTCGACCTCCCGCGTGACGCTCGCTTCCTTGGCTTCCAAGGCGTGGACCGTTCCCATCCGCGACTCGTTGGTTACGTCGATGCGGCGGTTGTGTCCCGCGATCAACATGTCGAGCTGCTTCGGGTCCTTGATGATGACCTCGAGGAGATTCGTGACCCGAGCCTCCAGCGCGGTCTGGGAGACGACGGTGGCGTTCGTGCAAACATCTCGCCCGCGCGTATGGAACGAGCAGCGGTAGTGCGGAGTCGGCGGGGAGCCACGGTGGGCGCCGACCACGAAGCTGCGACCGCAGCTCGCGCAACGGAGGAGGCCGGAGAGCAAGTACTGCCTCTTCTCGTTGGCTTCGTGTGCCTGCGCGTACTGGTCGGCGTCGCGACGAAGACGACCGTTGACTGCAGTCCACTCGTCTTCCGTGACGATCGGAGGCGTGTAGTCCGCCCGCGTGACCCACTCCGTCTCCGGGTTCTTGATCTGCTTCTTCTTCCCCGAGCTCAGCTTCGCACCGGTTCGACTCGTTTGATTCCAGTGACGAACGCCGCGGTAGAGCTCGTTCTCGAGGATGCGCTTGATGGTGGCGGCGGACCACGTGCCGGACACGGGGACGCCCTTGTACATGGCGCCGTCCCGCCTCGTTGGCACCGCCTCTCGATTGAGGGCCTTCGCGATCCCGTGCTTCGAGGCGCCGTCGATGTACATGGCGAATACGCGCCGAACGATCAGACTCTCGATCGGATCGATCTCGAACCGAACGCCGATCCTCTTCGCCCTTCCATCCGCGTCGAGCTCCCGCTCGGAGAAGACGGGGACCCGCTTGTACCCATAGGGCGGCTGACCGCCCGCGGAGAAGCAAGCGAGAACCCTCCCCTTCAGACCGCGCTTCGATCGTTCGCCGAGTCGGCGCGTCTCCTGTTGACTCGTGACGAGTCCGAGCGCGATGCGGATCTGACCGTCCGACGAGTCCAGGTCCGTGCATCCCTGCTTGGTGTCGGCGAGCGTGACCCCGAGAGCCTTTAGCTCTCCGAGGGCGGTGAGGCCGCCGAGAAAATCTCTCGAGAAGCGGCTTACTTCCTCCACCAAGAAGATGTCGAACGAGCGCTCCTTCGCGGCCTGGAGGACCCTCACCTCGAGATTCTCTCAAACATCGACTACCTCGCGGCGTGCGCGGAGGACACCTACCTCGCGGATCGCGACGCCGCCCAGCGGATCGCGACAAGGATTGGGGCTGGGCGAGGAAGTCACTTCTCTGAGGTGACTGTCTTCGAGAACGCTGACGACCTGACGAGGTACCTCGTTGAGCAAGCCGCGGCGTCGGCGGTGCCAACAAACGCATTCCTGAACGACGAGCTTCTCGAAGACTTGCACGACCTCAGCGCAGTTACCGGGGTCGTCGCCTCCGCTCGACGCCAACGACACGCGCTTCGAGAACGCGGGCGCCTCTTCATCGGCAATGTGTTTTACGAAACCAACGAGCAAGACATCACGGACCTCTTCGCGACAGTTGGGATCGACCTAGCGGACGTTTACATCCCGCATAACAAAGACGGTTCAACCAAAAGCATCGCGTTCGTGACGCTCCGAAATCCGCGCGAGCTCGACGCGGCGATCGCGAAGCTCAACGGCGCCCGTCTTCGCGGCTACGTCATCAGCGTTCAGCTCGCGCGCGCCAAGGATCCAAGCTCCGGGACTGTAAAGTGAGCGCGAAGGTCACTCCCATAAATTGCGCGTGAGTCGACAGAGGACACTCCGAATCTCCTTGACGCTCGGGTCGCTTCGAAAGGGGTCACTCACGACGCCACTTCGACCGCTTGAAGTCGAAGGGCCAGAACCACGACCAGGAGAAAGTTCTACTTCCGCAAGGACCACCGCGTGCGGCTCGATGCCTTCGCCCGCGCCGGCGAGAGGATGCGCGGCAACGTGCGGCGCGAATGAGATCCTCGTCTGTGAGCGCGTCCGATTCGGCGTCCCCCCGTGCCTCGCCGAGGGGACTCGTCCCGACGTCAGGGCGAGCCGACGCTAACGACGCCACCGCACGGCACGTTGAGCAATTTCATCTTCCCTACTCCGATCGAGAACGTGTGCGGGCCGCACGCCACGGTCAGCGCCCCAGGCGCGACCGAAACGCCGTCGACGAAGACAATGCCGGCGCCCCTGAGCACGCGGATCGTTCCTTTCCCGCGCGGATGGTACGTGTGCACGTTCGACGGGTGCGTCGCGGGGGTCGCAGCCGCACGGTCGTCGCGAGTTTCCTCCTCCTTGGGGGTGGCTGCGGACGCCGGCGCTTCGGGCGCAGGGTCGCTCGCGGGTGCGACCTCGCGATCGAGAAGCGCACCCTGCTCGCGAGGCTCGCTTCTCTCTTTCTCGGGAGTCTTCTTCGTCCCCAACAGGGTCATTGTAAGCGCAAGCATCAATAGCCCCAGACCCGCCGCGAGTGCGAGGCCCGCTCCCACGCTGAGGTGGCCCGGCCGCCGCGATGGGAGCGCCTCGAGCATCGCGGATTCGGTGGGACTCGGTTCGCTGAGCCAGCGTCGCTCTTGCGTCGCAAAGGGGCTAT
This sequence comes from uncultured Polyangiaceae bacterium, assembly GCA_964531795.1. Taxonomy (GTDB): domain Bacteria; phylum Myxococcota_A; class Polyangia; order Polyangiales; family Polyangiaceae; genus CAZHHD01. Next base: position 96,752 of record CAZHHD010000026.1, read on the forward strand.
TCGGCGGTGGCCGAGAGGGCGGCGGTGCAGGGGGCGAGGCGGGTGCCTCGACCTCCGAGATCTCCAGGAGATCCTCGCCCGTCAGCTCGGACGTGGCGTAAGGGTTCGGTGGAGGGACCGACGGCGGCCCGCGCCCCTCGATGGCCGCGGCTCTCGGCGCGACGGGCATGATCACTTCCAAGATATCCACGCCCCGCACCTCGGCCGTGGCCTCGGGAGGCGCGGTCGACACAATCGCGGCGGCTTCGTTGGACGTGAGTGGACCGCGGCGCGTCGTCACGTCCGCCGACGAGGGATCGTCCCACGTCTTGTCCGCCTCCACGATGCGGACCGCGCGGGAACCGTCAGACATTCGGGCATCCTACCGCGCGGCGGGGCGGCCCTCCCGATCGCCATAAGTTCACCTCGGCGAGAAACGACCTCCTAAGCGGGTCGTGGGCGACGGCTTGCTTCATGGCGATGTTTAGTCCGAAGAGATGTTTCGACAAGCTCATGAGGCCGTCGGCTTAGCCGATGATCGTCGCGGCGCAAGTACGCGGACGTCGACGATGGAGGCCCTCCCGCGCCTGGGAGAAGAGTGTGCAGCGCGGGACACTCGCTGCGCGCACTCTCCCGTCGAAGCGCCACACATTCTTCGCGAACGACGTGTTCTCGCGCCGCCATCGTCGGCTTGACCGTCTCGAGCTCACTGCGGGGCGACCTCGCCTCGATGCGCTTGAGTGAGCGCTGCACGCGCGCGCCTTACGGCGACGACCTCGCAGATCACAGCGATCGAGGCGTGTACCGCTCGCTTGCTCCCGCCGGGCGGATCTCCGATGCACACTGCATGAAGTCGAGCTTCACGCCATTGAGGCGTCGTGCCGAGGCGACGATGTGCGCTGCATCCGTGCGCGACTGGATGTCGCGCATTGGCGCGCGTGCGCGTTCTTCAGGGCGCGCCAGCGTGCCTCGCGGAGACAGAACACCGCGCAGCGCCGCGAATTCTAGATGGATTCGAGACGAGCGCATTCGCCGAGCGACGACCAATGTCCGTGGCGTTTGACGGCGAGTGGGAGCGATCCCGCACTACGCCGCACGGAGAAGTCAATGCATCGTCCTCGAAGCGCGTGGCCCTTCATCGTCGGCTTCTTCGCCGTCGTCCTCTTTCTCTCCGCGTGCTCCTCCTACAACGGAGAGACCACGCCCCAAGTCCCGAGCGCGGGCGACAACGACGCGGGCCACTGCAATCCGGATTGCGCCGGCAAGTGCGGCGGCCCCGATGGTTGCGGTGGCGCGTGCCAGCCGACGTGCACCGACGGGAAGAAGTGCTTGTCTCCGACCTTCACCGTGTGCGGCACATGCGCGCCGAGCTGCGACGGCAAGTGCGGCGGCCCCGACGGATGCGGCGGCACGTGCGGCATGACGTGCACCGGCGGCAAGGGCTGCTTGCCTCCCGGCTACACGACGTGCGGCGCGTGCACTCCGACCTGCAGCGGCAAGTGTGGCGGCCCCGACGGATGCGGCAGCACGTGCGCGCCGACCTGCGCTTCGGGTCAGGCCTGCGAAGCGCCCGGTTACACGCAGTGCTTGAACACCGGTCCGGTCGGCCCGCACGGCGGGACGGTGGGGCTCCTTCGCTTCGGCATCACCGGCGACACGCGCCCGCCGAACAGCGGACCCATCGGTGCGTCCAACCCGTATCCCACGGCGATCATGAACACGATCGTCGACCAGATGAAGGGGCACGGCGTCCAGTTCGGGCTCGATCTAGGCGACCACATGTACAGCAACAGCCGCACCAACCTCCCACTCGCGACGCAGGAGATGAACCTCTACCTGACCTCGGTGGGTCGTCTCGGATCGACGTGGTTCCTGACGCAAGGGAACCACGAGTGCTACGGCGGTGGGTGCTACGCGGGATCGACCAACGGCGATCACGTCGCGTTCATGAACGCGCTCGCCCCGATCTCGAGCACGCCTTACTACACGTTCAACGTGGTGACCTCGCTCGGTCTCGCAACCTTCGTCATCATCGCTGATGAGAGCTACGACAGCACGCAAGCGGCGTGGCTCGCGCAGACGCTGACCACCGCGGACCAGAAGGCAAAGTACACCATCGTGGTGCGCCACCACCCCGAGGGGGACACGTCGGTCTCGACGAATGCGACGTCGATGGCGGTCGTTCGCAAGCACAAGTTCGCGCTGTTCCTCACCGGGCACAACCACCTCTACAAGCACATGACCGTCGACAACGGGCGCGACATCATCCTCGGCGCTGGCGGCGCTCCGCTCATCGCCGGTGGCTCGTTCTTCGGCTACGCCATCATCGATCAGCAAGCGAACGGACAGCTCGCGGTCACGGTTTACGACATCAACTCGGCGACGCCGGTCGACACCTGGGCGGTGGGGCCCAATCCCTGAGGTGCGCAAGGGGACGCGTCGTGCGCGTGAGGCTCCTGGTCGTGGGCTCGGCGATCGCCGCGCTCGGGTGCGGGTCCGCGCGGCCTCCGCGGCACTCCACCGGAACGTCGGCGAACGACTCGTGGGAGCAGATGATTCGTCCCTTGGTCGCGCGCGACTGCGTCCCCTGCCATTTGAAGGAGGGCGAAGCCGGGCTCGATCTCACGTCCTCCGCCGCGTGGAGGCGCCACCGCGCCGACGTGCGGCGATGCGTCGTCATCGACAAGACGATGCCGCCCGATGGACACCCCATCTCCGACGCCGACCGCGAGATGCTTCGCGCGTGGATCGACGCGAATGAGTAAGCGCTCTTCTCTCGTATCGTTCGTTCTGTTGGTCGCGGTCGCCGCGTGCGGATCCGGATCTCCGCAGGCCGTCGGGGGTGCGGACGACGCAGGCGCCGCGAGCGCCCCCGACGCCGCGAACGACGCGAGCTCCCCGTACGACGGAGGTGCGGGGCCGGCGACGGTGCGCGTCCTCGCGGGCAACCTCTCGACGGGGAGCAACCAGTCGTACGATCCCGGCGAGGGGATCCGCATCCTGCGAGGGCTCAAGCCCGACGTCGCGCTCCTCCAGGAGCTGAACTACGGTGCGAACGGCGATGCCGACGTGCGCACGCTGGTCGACGCCGCGTTCGGCGCGAGCTTCTCGTACTACCGTGAGTCGGGCGCACAGATCCCGAACGCCGTCGTGAGCCGCTGGCCGATCCTCGAGTCGGGTGCGTGGCCCGATCCGCAAGTGCAGAACCGAAAGCTCGTCTACGCGAAGGTGCAGATCCCAGGAGCGCATCCCCTTTGGGCAGTGAGCCTGCATCTCCTCACGACCGGCGCGAGCGAGCGCGATCTCGAGGCCCAAGCCGTCGTCGCCCAGGTGAAGTCGGTCGTGGCGGCCGGGGACTACGTCATCGTCGGCGGCGACTTCAACACCGATGTGCGCACCGAGCCGTGCATCGCAACCTTTGGCGCGATCGTCGCGACGCCGGCCACCTACCCCGACGACGGTCACGGCAATTCCAACACGAGCGGCACGCGTACCAAGCCGCACGACTGGGTTCTCCCGAATGCGTTTCTCGCGGCGCTCGAGGTTCCGACGATGGTCGGCGCCAACTCGTACCCGACGGGGCTCGTGTTCGACAGCCGCGTCTACACGCCACTGGCGGACGTAGCCCCGGTCCTCGCGACCGACTGCGCTGCGGCGAACATGCAGCACATGGCCGTCGTCGAGGACTTTAGGATCGAATAGTCAGACTGGGTGGAGCGCGATGGAAGCGCTCGTGCGCGGCGACTACGCCCGTCAGGCACCTTCCGTTCTATGGGGGCGCGCCCATGATCTCGAAGGTCAGCGTTGCGGTATCGCGTTCCGCCCTATCGATGCGCGTTGCGGACGTCGTGAGTCGACGGGGCGAGCACGACCAGTTCGCTGCTCAGCACCTCTCCGTCAACGCGGACGGTGTACGAAGATGCGCACCCCACAAGGCACCACGGGACGAGGAAACCAACGAGTCGCGTCCAGAGTAGCTCGGACGTCACAGCCGTAGCACGCTGCGATTCAACGTGGGTCAGCGCGACGCCGAGAGCGCGCAGCGCGCGGTGGTGATCGTTGCATGCGGAGAGCGAGCATTTGAAGGTACCGAAGGTGTCCCCGGCGAGTGAAGGGTTGGCGGGACTTCGGCCAAACCTGAGAAACCGCGTGCGTGCAGCATCGTTGCATCGAATCAGGAGAAGACCCATGAAGAGATTCATTCCACTGCTCGGCGCAGGCCTCGCCGTCCTTGGCGGATGCGGCGAGAGCTCGGACCAGCGCACTGCGACCACGTCGTCCGTGACAGGGGCTCTCAGCGTCGCGACGTTCCCGTCGAAACCGACGGCGGTCGATGTGATCGACGAGGCGAGCGCAACATCGCATATCGCCGTCGATGAACAAGGGCGCTTCCAGGTGTCTCTCGCGAAGGGCCATACGTACCGGTTCGCCGTCGCGATGCCTTCGGGTTCGGAGCCGCTCGTGTTCCCTCGGGCATCGAAACGGCTCGACACGACGGTTCACATCGCGACGGCGGCCGCAACGATCTCCCTCGGAGCCATTCGGCACTTCAGCGCGGCACCTGCCGATGGCTTTGCCGTCCAGAGCGCGTCAGGCACCTCGTCCGCGCAGACGCAGAATGCGACTTCTGGCGACGGCAACGTCGGCGAATGCGTCGACGGCTCGGTCAAGGGAACGGGCGCGCCGTGCGTCGACGACGGGGCGACGGCGTCCTGCGACAACGGCAGCGGTCAGGACGGCCAGAACGACAACGGCGCCGACGGCGAAACGAACGACACCGCGACGGATGCTGATCCGACAAAGCCGATGGCCGTGCCCGAACACAACGCGCCAGACGACGTTGCCGGCTGCAACGAGGGCGGTGACGGAGAGACGAACGACGACTGAACCTCAGAAGAGGCGGAGTATTGTCGGCCGGTGCGACGAGGCGAAGGATGTACGTTTCGAACGTTTCTACAGCTTGCCAGCGCCGTTTCGCTGGTCGTGATCCCTTCGGTCGCGGCGGGCGAGGAGTCAGAAGCGGTGTGTGAGGATCCTCGCGTGCGCGTGCAGGGGCGACTAGAGCCACGCTGGCTCGAGCCCATCGTGCGCGCGTGCGAGGATCTTCGCTCGATGAGTGACAGTGACCCGTCGGCACGAATCCGGATCGTGCCCGCCGGGGATGATCTCATCATCGAGATCGTGTTGAAGGACGGTCGCTCGACGTTGCGCCGTGTTCAGGAGCCCGCCGCGTTGAACGGAACACTCGAGGCGCTCCTCGTCGTTCCCCCTGCGCCGGCGGCAACGGAAAAGCAGGCATCACCCAGCCCCTCCGCGGCGCCGCCGATCGAAGCGCCGCGGGACGGAAGCGTGAACCCGCCTTCGGCGCCGGACGCAACGACGACGTTCGGCGTCGAGCTTGGTGGTGGGATCGGAGGTCGCCTCTCTGGCCAAGGTTACCTTTCGGTGGAGACCGATGGCGTCGCGAGAATTCGCGTTCGAGATTGGCTCTTCGGGCTCGGTGTCCGATGGGACGCGTTTCAGTGGAGGAGCGGCGGCGCTTTGGACAACTTCGAGATGGAGACCGTGGGGGCGAGCCTCTCCGTCGCACGACGCTTTCCGACGGGCTTCGGCAGTGTCGACGTGGGAATCTCACCGCGTCTCGTGGCAGAAACGCAGAGCTACGTAACGACGGGCGGTGACGAGATCGCGGACACGAAAACGGACGTACGCATCGCCGGACTTACTCGTGCGGTGTTCGGCCATTCGTCGTGGCGGCTATATCTCGAGGCCGACGCCGAGCTTTCGCCAGGCCGTCTCCGCCGGGACATTCGTATCGATCCCGCGCTGCCGCCGCTCCCCTCATGGAGCGGGGGTTTGAGTGTCGGCGTCTTCTGGGGTCAGCCATGAAGCCGCGCGCCATTCGGCTCGTGCCGAATCGCGAGGACAGAGCTCCCGCAGACACGATTGCGCTCAAGCACGTCGCTCATGGAGACGTGAGTGCTCTCGGCGAGCTCTACGACCGACATGCCGTCGCTCTCTGGCGATTCGCCTCGCGTGCAGCTGGACAACACGACGCCGAAGATCTCGTGCAACAGACGTTTGTCCTCGCGGCCAGAATCGCGTCGACCTACGACGGCCGTGCCGACTCAGCACGTTCGTGGCTCTACGGAATTACCGCGCGTCTCATCCAGGAGCGTCGTCGCTCGCTGCGGCGTTTCGGTCGGGCCCTCCTCCGCGTCAGCGAGGTGGCGACGCGCTCCCATGTTCCGACGGATGCCCACCGAGCGGATGTGGAACGCGGACTACGCTCCTTGTCCGATGCCAAGCGCGTCGTCATCGTGCTCGCGGAGATCGAGGGGTACACCTGCGAAGAGATCGCGGAGATGTTGCAGATCCCCATCGGAACCGTCTGGACCCGTCTTCATCACGCGCGCAAGGATCTGCGCGCGTTCTACGAGGGGGGGGCGTCTTGAGACGAAATTTCATTTCGTCGGAGCGAGCCGCGCAGTGCAGTCGCTCCTGGGAAATCGAAGCCGCGCGGGACGGACGGCTCTCGGGCGAAGCACGCGATGCGCTTGGACGGCATGTTGCTCGCTGCCCCGAATGCCGCCGGCGATCCGAGTATGTCGAGGGACTCGGCCAAGCGTTGCGCGCGTTGGAGCCGGAAATCGACGAAGTCGCCGTGCGGCGCCTCCGCCAGGAAGTCCTCGCGGAGGTCGATGCCGAGCTCGCAGGTCGTAGCATTCGACCGCGTCCACCGAAACGAAGACGATACGTAACGGCCCTGGCTCTGACCGCATGTCTGCCGTTCGTCGTTCTCCCTTTGATTCTCTGGCGCCGGGCGCCGACTCCCGTTGCTTCGACCCCGAAGGCCGTCCCAGCGACCCTGATCGACGCGCGCGACGAAGGCGGAGCCCGTTGGTCGCAGGAGACCGAGGGTGACACCGAATATGTCGAGCTGAGCGAAGGAACGCTACGCCTCAAAGTCGAGCGCAAACCTGGTGGTAAGCGGGTCGTCGTACGAGCTCCCGATGGGGAAATCGAGGATCTCGGAACGGTTTTTCGCGTGGTCGTGAATCAGGGTCGCACGCAGCGCGTCGGGGTCGAGGAGGGGCGCGTCACGATTCGTTTGGCGAACAAGGCGCCGATCACGATCTCCGCCGGACAAACATGGGAGCGTCCCGACGACTCTCAGGTGCCGGCATCGTCGATGGTCGTCACGTCGTCGCGTTCACCGGCGGTGCCTCCGATCCGTCCCCCGGTCGTCGCAACGGCATCCCCTCCTCCTTCGTTGTCGGCACCTGTGCCGCCGTCCAATGCCGCGCAGGAGGACGAGGCCTACCTGCATGTGATTCGACTCTTGCGGGACGGGCGGCAGGAAGATGCGAAACGTGCCGCCAGAGAATATCTGCGGAGGTTTCCCGACGGCTTCCGGCGAGAGGAAATGGGGAGGATCGCGGGGACGCCTTGAAGGTTGCGACGGAGGTAGTGAAGGTTCTGCGATGCACCGGCCAAAACCCCGGCGTGACCAGCAAATGGATCTTCGTCGTCGCACTTGCCGCTCCGTGTCTGGCGCTCGGCTGCGCTACGACGCAGACCGCGAAGGTATCGAAGACCGACGCGGAGAAGATCGCGCTGACGCGCGCGCCGGGGGGCACGATCCGAGAGAGCGAGCTCGAGAACGAGCACGGTAAGCTCGTCTGGTCGTTCGATATCGCGACCCCGGGGACCAGCGACGTAACCGAGGTTCAGGTCGACGCGACGACCGGCCAGGTCGTCTCGGTCGAAAAGGAAACGCCGGAGCAGCAACGGACCGAGAAGAAACAAGACGAGAAGAAGTAGGTCATGCCACGCGCAAAAAACGTGGCCCCGGGAAACGGGCAATGATGCACGAACAATCATCGACGATCGGCTGCGTGGGACGGCCCCACCTCCATCGGGTTGCCGCGCTGGGCCTCGGGTTGGTCGGGGCACTGGTCGGGTGCGGATCGTCCAGCAGCACTCCGACGGGCTCGCAGGACGCTTCGACGCCATCCGCGGGCGCGGGCTCTGCCGGCGACGCCGGTGCACCCGGCGCATCCACGATTAGGGGCTCCGTGAACGGAAACAAGTTCGAGACGGCCTCTGCCGCGTATGCGATCCACGGCGCCGACGATCCGACCAACCTCGTCATCTACATCTTCTCGAACGCCGTGAAGTGCGCCGACATCGCGGCGGCGGGTTGGGACAAGGGACTCCCGCAAGGCACGCAGTTCCTCGAGATCAAGATGAAGAGCGCGACGACGGGACCTTTCACCGTCGTAACCACACCAACCCTCGCGGCGGGCGAGGCTTCGGTCAACGACACGTTCCTCGGCTCTGGTGGACCGAACGAGCAGATCGCGAGCGGTGGGTCCGTGAACCTCGACACCTACGCCGCCGACGCACGCGCGAGCGGCCGATTCGACATCGCTTTCAAGACCGAGTCGCTCAAGGGAACCTTCGACGCTTCTTTCTGCCCAGGTGGAACCGAACCATGAAATTCACTACTCCGCTCTTGGCGCTCGGGTTCGTCGTTGTCGGCGCGTGCAGTAGCTCGTCCTCGGGCGGCAGCACCGGGGGCTCAGGGGCGGGCGTCGTGCCCCCGGATCTCCGCGACGTCGAGCGCGACGGAGAGGGGCTCGTTTCGACGACCTTCGGCGCCTATCCTGACCGCAAGCCCGAGTGGTCGCGCGCGGCGAGCGTGCTTGCGCTCTTCAAGGACGTGTGGACTCGGTCGAAAACGGCAACTCCAACGTTGCCGGCGGCGCAGGTGAAGGCCGTGGATGACGCGATCACGACCCTCGACAAGGCGATCCCGGCGCAGGATCAGCAGGCTGCCGCCTACGCCTCGAACGCGATCGGTCTCGCAGTGCCCGAGCTCTTCGATTACTTCCACCCCGACGCCCCGATCGGCGTGGTGCGGCTCGATGCGGTCTTTCGCCAAGTCGGACTCGACGGTCACTTCGGCAAGCTCGACGACGCCAAGGCGGACGTCGCGTCGATGAGGTCCGACTGGACCTCCACCAAGGACGCGGTCGCCGCCAAGGTGCCCAACTGCCATCGCGTCGGCGGAACCGCCACCGTCGCGGCGGACATCGAGCAGTCGCTCGCGAACCTCGACAAGGCCGCGCCCGCGTCCGACGCGACGACGATCGAGAAGGAGAGCGAGAACGGCGCGCTCGAGATCGACACGCTCGAGCTCCTCTTCGATTGTCCGCCCGACAACACGACGCCCGCGCACGGCCTCGGCGCGAAGTGCACCTCCGACGCGCAATGCGATGCGGGCCAGACGTGTGATCTCGCGAACGCCGGTGGCAAGTGTGCCCCGGCGGCGTCGAACAAGATCGGCACCTCGTGCACGTCGACCACAGACTGCGGTACCGATTCGCGCGCGGCGTGCAACACCGAAGCGGGTGACGCGTATCCCGGCGGTTACTGCTTCATGGAGCCGTGCGACGACGTTCAAGTCTGTCCACCGGGCGCGACGTGCGTCGCGCTCGGCGGAGAGTCGCCAGGTTGCTTCCGCTCGTGCGTAACGGATGGCGACTGCCGAACGGCGGAAGGCTATGTGTGCCAGCTCTTTCTGACGACGCCACCCAAGGGGTTCGGGCCAACGGACCACGCGTGCGCCTTTGCCTGCAAGCGCGACGACGATTGTCAGAAGCCCCTCACCTGCGACTTGCCGACGGGGAAGTGCAAGCCGTGAGCGGCGTTCCGCGTCGCCACTTCCTCTTGTTGGCAGCGGGCGGAGCTGTCGCGGCGTGCGCAAGCAGTACGTCTACCTCGTCGGCCGGGAGCACCGCGTGCCTTGGCGCGGGGACCGGCGCTGGGCTCGGCTACTGCCTCGTCGGGTCAAAGACGATCCGCATCTCGGGCGCGAAGAGCCTCGAGGTTGGGCAAGCGCTGATCGTGAGCATCGACGACGACAGCGCCGCCATCCTCGCGCGGGACGGCGGCGGCTTCTACGCCTTGAGCGCGACGTGTACCCACGCGTGTTGCACCGTGACGCTCTGCGGAGGGGCGGGGTGCGCGGCACCCCAGCGAGGAACGCCGGCCTGCGACGCGCCGCGGCCCGCCGCCCTCGCCTCGAGCGGCGCCGCATTCCTCTGCCCCTGCCATGGAAGTCAGTTTGACGCGCACGGCGCGGTGCTCACAGGCCCTGCGCGTGATCCGCTCCCCGCGGTGGCCGTGATGATCGAGGGAGCGGACGCCATCGTGGATCTGTCGCGCGCCGTCCCCGCGGAGACGCGCGTCGCGACGTGAGGCGCCCGAACGTCGACGCGAGTCGGCGCCCGTTCATGACGAAGGGGGAGCTCCGGCTCGTCGGAATTCTTGGGGCTAGGGTCGTTTTTCGTGATCCGTTGACGCGCCCGAGAACATCCCGAGGTTTGGGTAGAGGATCCTCGAGGTGGCGGAGGTCATGCGTTCACGACCGTGGCCGACGACGACGCTCGTCTCGTGGAGCGCGCGCGTCGGTCTTTCGCGTGCCGACGCTCTCGGCGTGAGTCTGGCCGTCGCGGTCGGCGCGTGCACCCTCGCCTATCCGTTCGGGCACGACCAAGGGGTCCATTTCTACGTCGGACGCGAGTGGCTCGAGCACGGTGCTCTCCCCTACCGCGACGCGTTCGATTACAAGCCGCCGGGCATCTTCTTGATCCACGCCCTGCTCATCGCGGTCTTCGGCGAGCACCAGTGGCCGATACGTCTCGCCGAGTTGTGTTGCGTACTCGCGCTCGGTGGAGCGGCCCGCGCGCTTCTCCCGCCCACTCCACCGCGCGGGTCCTTCGGTGTGAGCTGTTTTGCAGCCAGTCTCCTTTATTTCGGCTTCTTCAATTTCTGGGACACGGCACAGTGCGAGATCTGGTCGGCGACCTTTGCGCTGCTCGGCCTCGCCTCCGTCCGCAATTCGCCATCCCTGCGCGCGTGCGCGTTCGGCGGGCTCTTCTCCGGGCTCGCGCTCCTCATGAAGACGCCGACGGCGCTCTTCGTTCTCGTCACGCTGTTCGTGGCGATGCGGCGACCCGAAGCGAGCGTGCGCGGCGTGGCGCTCTTTCTCACGACCGCGCTCCTGCCGCCGGCGATGTGCGTCGCGTACTTCGCCGCGCGCGGAGGGCTCTTCGACCTGTACGACGTGCTCGTGCGCGCGACCGGCGCGTACGTGGTCCAAGCACGCCGCGTCGATTCGGCGGCAGCGATGGTGCGCGAGTGCGTCGGCGTCTATCGCTCGTTCGACCCCTACGCGACGGCCATCGCCGCCGCGCTTGGCTACCACGTGCTACGAGGGCTCTCGCGCGGAGCGTGGGAAGGCGCGCGGCGCTATGCGCTCCCGGCCGCGCTCACGATTGCAGGCTTCGCCGCGGTCGCAGCGCAGCTCAAATTCTATCACTACCACACGGCCCTGTTGGTCGCGCCCGCGGTCCTCTTCGTTGGGCATATCTTCACCGATGTGACGCGCGCGATGCGTGACGGGGCGCGCGCCCGGCGGGTGCCGGCAGCTTTCGTGGCCGTGCTCATGCTCGCATTTCCGTTGAGCGGTCCTCCCGCGTGGTCGTGGCTCGAGACCAACGTGAGCACGATCGGCTGGGTCGCCGGGACGGTGAGCGAGGACACCTTCAGCGCGCGCTTCGCGATCCCTGGCCTCTACTACAGCTCACGCGACAGCGCCCTCGTCGCGTCGTGGCTCTCGGCGCACACGGAACCGGAGGACATGATCCTCGTGCGAGGCTTCGAGTCCGAGATCTACGCACTCGCGAGAAGACGCGCGCCAGGCCGATTTTTCTGGACGCTCCCCTTCACCGATCCGATGCGTGCCTATCGGCGAGAGGAATGGACTGCGGAGGACCGACGGCTCATCGAGCGCACGCTGCCGCGCTTCGTCGTCGCGCTCTCGGCGCTCCACGAAGGGCCCGACTCGGCGGAGTACTTCGCCCAATTCGGCTACTCGCGCCGCGTCGAGATCGGGAGGCTTACGATCCTCAGCCGCGTGGGCGGCTAGGCCCGATACGCCTTCAGCAACCGCTGGGCTTGGGAGAGCACTTGCTCGTGCTGAGCTTGCAGTAGTAGCCGCCGTAGCAGCCATTCGGTTGGCACGCTGCGCCGCCGTCGTTGCACGCGGAGCACCCTGCGGATTCGCTCGGGGTCGCGTAGCCAGTGCAGCTCGATGTGCCGGTCGTTCCCGTGTCCTTCTTGCCCGAGTCTTGCGCCTTGGTCCCCGAATCGCCGGCTGACGACTGTCCGCCGTCATCGCCCGACCCGGAGTCGTCGCCCGTCGACACTGCGCTCCCGTCGTCTCCGGTGCCGTTGCCGTTCGAGCTCGCACCGGCATCCTCACCGTTGCCCGAGGAGGGGCTGACGGCGACGGCGCACGCGGCGAGCGCAGAAACAAGAGCGAGGGGCGCGAGCGGGAGAGATGCGCGCAGGGGGAGCACGGCCCGCATGTAGCGCACTGCCAGCGACGCGCAACTGCGTCTCCTTGCGGGTGGCGTCGAAGGGCGTCTTGGAGATGGAGAAGTGACATCTCAATTGGGCTCCTGCGACACGGCGCCCCCCCAAGCGCTTCGTTGCGTGGAACGGTGGCGTTTCGGAGTCCCTCGTCAGCGTCGTACGATTCGTTTGGGTCCCCACTGCGCGTTGGACTGGTGAAGCGCTGAGCGCCATGCGAGCGTTTCCCGGATGTGGCGCACCATGGCTCCGACGTGTCTCGGTTTCTCCCTCCTCTTCGCGTGCGGTGGAGGCGCCTCCCCTGCCGCACCGACGACGCACGACGCGCCCAAGAACGCGTCGCCCGCCCCCCCGCCGTCCGCCTCCGCCCCAATTCGGTCCACGACAGCGACAGCGGCGGTCCCACTCGATGCAAGCGTGCCCGCGGCGCCCCAGTGGAGAGCTGTCGCGCTGCCAGGTGCGACTCCACCGGTGACGCTCGACTACGTAGCCTACGAGGCGGTGCGCGGTCGCGTGTGGATCCCGGTGGGCGACACGGGGAGCGTTGATGTCTTCGACACGTCAGCGGGGACATTCGCGCGCGTCGATGGATTCAAGACGGCGCAGCGCGAGGTCCACGGGAAGACGCGGGCGATGGGACCGAGCGCGGCCTCCGTCGGCCAGGGGGTCGTCTACATCGGTGACCGTGCAACGGGCGAGGTCTGTTCGGTCTCCGCCACCACGCTGACGCTTGGGCGCTGCATCACCCTCCCCGCGGCGACCGACGGCGTGGTGTACGTGGCCGCCACCAAAGAGGTGTGGGTGACGACGCCGAAGAGGCAGTCGCTGAGTGTGCTCGATGCGTCGAAACCCGACGTTCTCCGGGCAAAGCTCGAGATCAAGACCCCCGGCGACCCCGAGGGGTACGCGATCGACACCGGGCGTGGGCTCTTCTACACGAACCTCGAGGACCAAGACAAAACGCTCGCCATCGATCTGCGCAAGCACGCGATTGTCTCCACATGGAACGCTGGTTGTGGCACCGACGGTCCGCGCGGAGTGGCCGTCGACTCTGCGCGAGGCTTCGTCCTCGTCGCGTGCACCGGCGCGGTGCACGTGTTGGACGCGCACGGAGGCGCGCAGCTCGGCACGGTCGACACCGGGCCAGGCGTCGACAACATCGACTTCGTCGAGAGCTCGCGCCTTCTCTACGTGGCGGCAGGCAAGGCCGCACGCCTCAGCGTCCTACGCATCGACGACAAGGGGCAGCCCTCCATCGTCGCAGCCGTGGATACGGCCGAAGGAGCGCGAAACGCGGTCGCCGACGCGGTCGGCAACATCTACGTCGCCGATCCGAAGGGCGCCCGTCTTCTGATCGTGCCGTCCCCGGCGCTTCACTGACTCCATCGGGCGCGTGCGCATTCTTCTGATCGAAGACAGTCCCCGGGTGGCGAACCTCGTCCGCTCCCGCCTTCGCTCCGAGGGTCACGACGTTCACGTCGCGACGAAGATCGAGGAGGCCGACACGGCGATTGAAGCGGAGCACTTCGACGTGGCGATCGTCGACGTCGGACTTCCCGACGGATCGGGCATCGACTGGTGCCGGCGACGGCGCGAGATCGACACCGAGCTGCGCATGTTGATCCTCACGGCACGGAGCGGCGTCCAGGACCGCGTCCTAGGGTTGAACGCCGGGGCGGACGACTACCTCGGAAAACCGTTCGCGATGGACGAGCTCGTCGCTCGAGTGCGTGCCCTCGCCCGAAGGGGGCCGCGCTTCACCGAGTCGTCGCGGACGTACGGCGCACTCGTCATCGATCGAGAACGTCACGCGGTGACCGTCGCAGGCAAACCTCTCGCGATGACCCCGCGTGAGATCGAGATCGTCGCACTCCTCGCATGGCGCGATGGTCGCGTCGTTGCACGCGTCGACATCCTCGAGTCGATCTGGGGTGACGCTGACGAGAGCGCAGCGGCGAGTCTCGAGGTTCTCGTCGCGCGCATTCGAAAGAAGCTCGACGAATGCGGGGTCGGCGATCCGATCCGCACCGTCCGCCAAGTGGGGTATGCATGGGCACTCGAACGCTCCGCGCGCGTCTGACGTGGCGATTCATGCTCCTCGCGGGGCTCGGGCTCGTCGTGTCGGCGACCGCCTCGGTGGGCTTGACGCGCTACGAGCTCGACCGCGCCGATACACAGCTCGCACGAGCACGCGCCGAAGAGCTTCTCGCGACGCTTGGACGCGAGCTCGCTGAGGGGGACTCGTTCGAGGAGGCAATGCGCGAGATCGTCGACGACGCGCGAAGCGCGGGCTCGTCGGTGGCCATCCGCCGGGGAGGGAAAGGAGAGCACGTCGCTGCGACGCCGACCGACGCCTTTCTCGATGGTGTTCCCGCGGGCTCCTGCACGACCTTGAGTGACGACGAGGGACACGGGTGGCGCGCATGCGCGGCCGCAGACGGCGCTTACGCCGTCATCGCTGGTGTCTCCCTCGATGCGCACAACGCCGCCGTACGCTCGCTCGCACGAAGCGTCTTTCTCTTCGTCCTCGCGGTGCTCGGGGTTCTTGTCGTTGCGGTGCGCCATGTGCTCCGCGCGGCTCTCGGGGACGTGTCAGCTCTCGTGGATTGGACTGCGCGCGTGGACGCGCGGAAGGATCGGGCGCCTCCACCTCACACGGAGACCCGCGAGATCGCCGATCTATCGAAAGCATTCGAGGCTCTCGTCGCGCATCTTGTCGAGGCGCTCGAGCGCGAGCACGCAACGAGCGCGCACATCGCTCACGAGCTCCGCACACCGCTCACGGCACTCCTCGCCGAGATGGACGCCGCGCCTAGGGACGATACGATCGCCTTGCCCCGCGCAGCACGCGGCGACGTCGCGCGACTCGCCGAGGTCGTCGAGGCCATCTTGGTCTTGTCGGACGCAAGCGCGGTGCGCTCCGAGACGCTCGTCAACGTCGCCGACGTGGTACGCGCGGTCGCGCCCAAGGAGACGCGCGTGGACGCGCCCGACGAAGCGCTCACACGCGGCGACGAGCGACTCCTCGCCCTCGCCGTGAAGAACCTGGTCGAGAACGCTTGCCGACACGCCGGAGGACCTCCGGTGCGCGTCTCGGTGATGCGCGACGACGGGGCGCTCCGTATCGCCGTGCTCGACGAAGGACCAGGCATCGCCCGCGCCGACGAGCGGATGTTCGATCGATATTGGCGCGGCATCGCCGACGGGAGTGGGCGAGGTCTCGGGCTCGCGCTCGTGCGCGCCGTCGCCCGCCTTCATGGCGGTGACGCGGAGGCGAAGGCGGGCCCGGGCGAGCGCGGGCTCGAGGTGAGCTTTACGGTATCTGGCGTCGAGCGTTGGGCCTGATCTCGACCGAGCTCGGTTAAGCCTCCGTTCAGATTCGAAGCGCACAATGCATCTCGTGGTGCGCGCAGGGTTCTTCGCCGGTCTGCTCGTGGTGCTCGTCGCCGCGCCCGCTCGGGCCGACGACGAGACCCGCGTGACATGCGATCAAGCCATCCGCGCCGCGCAACGCTTTGCGCCGGACCTCGCCGTGGCACGCGAGCGCGAACGCCTGGCGAACGCCGAGATCTCCGTCGCTGGTACGTACCCGAACCCCAGCGTCATCGGCGGATCCTCGACGCAGGCCGCGCGGATCTCGGCGGGTGTCTCGGTGCCCCTCGTCGTCTTTGGTCAGCGCGGCGCCGCCATCGACGCCGCGCGAGCGGAGCGTGCGACTGCAGCGGTCGAGTCGCAGGTCACGTGGGTCGACATCCGGTGGGCGACGACCCGTGCGTTCATCGAGCTGTGGCTCGCTGAGAACGCCGCGATCGCCGTTCAAGAGACGGCCACGCTCGCCGCCGCCTTGGAGGATGCCGTCCGGGGGCGCGTCCAAGTGGGGTCGGCGCCCGAGCTGGATCTTCTTCGTGTGCATGCCGAGCGCCTCTCGGTGGAGTCCGATGCGACCGCGGCACGGGCGCGGGTCCTCATCGCGGCTGGCGCGCTCGCGCGCTTCACCGGCGATCCCGCGTCGATGTCGTTGCGCGCCGCGCGCGAGCCCCCGGCACCCGAGGCGCCTCCGACGCTCGCCACACTGGTCGCAGAGCTCGGCGGGAGCGCGCAGGTTCGCCGCGAAGACTTCGATGCGGCCTCTGCCCACGCGCGGGCGGATCGAGAGCGCGCCCTCGTCCGCCCCGCGATGGTGCTCGATCTCGGAGTGGATGCACTCGATCCCACCTTGCCGGCGACGAACCTACGCGCGCAGCTCGCGGTCGAAGTCCCGATTTTCAACCATCGCGGCGGCTACGTGGAACGAGAAGAGGCCCTCGAGGGGGCGGCGCGCGCGCGTCGAGTGCAGGTCTTGGCGCAAACAACGTCGGACCTCACGAGCGCCTACCGCACGTACCAAGCGGCGACCGAGCGGCAGAAGTCGATCGCCAACGGGGTGCTCCCCGCGGCCAACGTGACCGCGAAGGCGATGCGCGAGGCCTACGATCTCGGGCGTGCGCCGCTCGTCGCCCTCCTCGACGCACAGCGTGCATTCGTCACCGCCCGGCTCGCAGCGCTCGATGCCCAAGCGACGCGTGCGAGCGCGTGGGCCGATGTTCTTCGCGCGCTGGGGGTACCGTGAGACGCGCGCTCGCTCTCGTCATCCTCGCGTCACTCGGCTGCTCGAAGCCCCCTGAGTCGCGCGAGGCGCCGCCTTCCGTAGCCGTGCGTTGCGAGCAACCGACACGGCGCACGATGGCGAGCGTCCTCACGCTCCGTGGACGCGTATCGGCGCCGCCGGGAGCCGACGTCGCCGTCGCGTCTCAGGTCGCCGGACGCGTCGTGACGCTCGGCGTGCACGAGGGGGACCACGTCGAATCGGGCGCCACCATCGCGACGATCGACGACGCTCCATCGCGCGACGCCTTGCACCAGGCCGACGCCGCCGTGGCCCAAGCTCAAGCCAACGCGGCCAATGCCGACGCCACCCTCGAGCGCACGCGCCAGCTCGTGGCCCGAGGCATCGCAGCGAAGCAAGAGTTGGATGACGCGGTCTCGCGCGCCGACCAGGCGCACGCGGCGGTCACCTCGGCGAGCGCTGCAGCCGACCAGGCGCGAAGGACCTTGGGACGCGTGCTCGTGCGATCGGCTTTCCCCGGTGTCGTCACCCGCGTCTGGCGTGGGCGTGGCGCGCTCGTCGACGGCACGGCGCAGACCCCGATCGTGCAGCTCGCGGCCACCGATACGCAGGAGCTCGACGCCGACGCGACCGAGGAAGATCTCGCGACGCTCGCGCTCGGCCAGCAAGTGCGCGTGACGTTCGTCCGTGGCGGAGCGCTCGAGGGCGTGGTCCAGGGCCGTCCCGCGGCGCTTGATCCCGCGACCGGGCTCGGACTGGCGCGCATCGCGCTGCTTCATCCGTCGCCGCCGCGTCTTCTCGGCGAGTTCGGAACGGCGGTGATCTCCGTCGCAGCGCGCGAGAACGTGCTCACCGTTCCTCTCGACGCGATCCGCGGCGCCGCGCCCGGCGGTGCCACGATCGTGGTCTGCCGCGCCGACTCGGCCGAGGTGCGTGACGTGGCGATCGGCGGGCGCGACGAGCGCGGCGTTGAGGTCACGAAGGGGCTCGCCGACGGAGAGTGGGTCGCGCTCGACCACGTCCTAGGGCTCGACACCGGCTCGCCGATCACGCGTGTCGCCGGCGACGCTGGTTCGCCATGAACGTCCTCGCGTGGCTTCGTGGGCGAGCTGCCGCGCTCTGGCTCGCCACGTCGGTGCTTGTCGTCTTGGGGCTCGCCTCGGCCCTCTCGATGCCGAGCGGCATCTATCCGGAGGTCGAGTTCCCTCGCATCGTCGTCGTCGCTCGCATCGGCGGTGCGCCGCCGGACGTTTTCACTACGAGCGTCACGCGCCCGCTCGAGCAGTCTCTCGCGACGGTCCTCGGCGTCCAGCGCATTCGCTCGAAGACGATCCGCGGCGCGACCGAGGTCTCCCTCCAGTTCGCCCCCAACACGGACATGTGGCGCGCACTCCAGCTCGTGGAGTCCCGCGTCAACGAAGCGCGAACGGGACTCCCCACAGGAACGGAGCTTCTCGTGGAACGCGTGACGACCGGATCGTTCCCGGTCGTCACCTTCAACCTTGCGGGACCGATTGATCCACGCGAGCTCCGCGAGCTCGGCGAGTTCGTGGTAAGGCCCGCGCTTGCCTCGGTCGCCGGCGCGGGACGCGTGGAGGTGCTCGGCGGTGACGTTCGCGAGGTCGAGATCGTCGTCGACCCCAAGCGCGCCGCCGCTCTGAGGCTCACCCCCGATCGGATCGCCGACAAGCTGCGGACTGCAATGGGGCAAGAGGCCGTCGGTCGCGTGGAGCGCGATCATCAGCTCGTTACGGTCACGGCGGACGGTATGCCGCGGAGCCTCGACGACATTCGCTCGATGCCCGTCGCCACGGCCGCCGACGGTGTGGCGGTGCGCTTGGATAGCGTCGCCGACGTACAGGATGGCGCCGAAGATCGCGTCGTGCGCGTAGGAGGACCTCGCGGCGAGACGGTGGTCATCAGCCTCGCCCGCTTGCCGGGCGCCAGCACGACGCAGGTCGTGGGCGATGCGGAGGACGCAGCGCGTGCTCTTGGGCCGAGCTTGCCGCCAGGCGTGACGCTGACCCCCGTCTACGATCAAGCACGACTGGTCCATGAGTCCATCGGTTCGGTGCGCGACGCGATCTTGCTGGGTATCGTCCTGTGCGCCGTCATCATCGCCGTGTTCCTTCGCGACCTCCGTGCTGGTGCCGTCGCCGCGCTTGCCGTCCCGCTGACCTTGGCCATCACGTTCGCCGCGATGCGGGTCGCGGGCCAGACGTTGAATCTGATGTCGCTCGGCGGAATGGCCGTCGCAGTGGGCATCGTGATTGATGACGCGATCGTCGTGGTCGAGGCGATCGTGCGAAGGCGCGACGCCGGACACTCCGCCGACGAAGCCTCCACCTTGGGTACGCTCGATCTCGCGCCCGCGGTCATCGGAACGACGATCACGACAGTCGTGGTCTTCGTCCCGCTCGCGTTCTTGAGCGGCGTAGTCGGCGATTTCTTCCGCGCGCTGGCATTCACCCTGACCACTGCGGTGTCACTCTCGCTTGTTATCGCGCTCGCGCTCTTGCCGGTGACCGCGGGCCGGTTCCTCCGAGAATCGGCGTCCACGCGCGCATCCCGCCTCCAGCGCGCGTACGAGTCATGGGTCACGCGCTCAGTCGGGCGCCCCTGGTTGGCGCTCCTCGCGCTCGCTGGGCTCCTCGGGTTCGGCGTTGTCGTCGCACCTCGCGTCGAACGCGGATTCTTGCCGCAGATGGACGAGGGGGCCTTCGTGCTCGACTACTTCTTGCCGGCAGGGACGTCGCTGGCCACGACCGAAGGCTACGCGCGCAAGCTCGAAGAGGAGCTCCGAGCGACCCCCGAGGTGCAGACCTTCTCACGGAGGCTCGGAGCGGAGCTCGGCCCGGCAGCGGCGACGCAGCTCAATCGCGGCGACATCATGGTCAGCCTGCTCCCCGCGGCACAACGAAATCGGTCGTCGGAAGAGGTCATCGCCGATGTTCGTCTCCGCATCGAGCGCTCGTACCCCGAGGTCCGCGTCGAGTTCGTGCAGGTCCTTCAGGACGTGCTCAGCGATCTGGCCGGTAACCCACGGCCGATCGAAGTCAAAGTCTTCGGCCCTGACTACGCAGAGCTTCACCGTACGGCACGTGCGATCGCCGAGCGCATGCGACCCACCGCGGGCCTTGTCGATCTCTACGACGGCGAGGAGCTCGAGTCGCCCGAGCTGCGACACGCGATGCGTCGCGAGGACATCGCCCGCTTGGGGACCACGCCGGACGAGGTCACCTCGCAGCTCGCCACCGGGCTCACGGGGAGCCGCGTTGGCTTCATCCGTCGCTTCGATCGACTCGTCGCGGTGCGCGTGCGCTACCCCAACGCGGTCCGATTCGACGAGGAGAAGGCCTCTGTGATGCCCCTCCTCATCGGCGAGCGGACGGTGCGCTTCGACGCGGTGACGTCGACGACACACGAGACCTCGCCCTCGATCTTGATGCACGAGGCTCTGGGGCCGATGGTGGCGATCACCGCCGATCACGAGGATCGCGACGTCGGATCAATCGCCGACGAGATCGAGCGACGCCTCAGGGGCTTCGCCCTGCCACCGAATGTGCGTCTGGAGCTCGGCGGGCAAGCGCGAGGTCAACGCGACACGCTGCGGGAGCTAGCAATTGTCGGCGCGCTCGCCGCGATGTTGGTGCTCACCGTGCTCACCGCCCAGTTTCGCAGAACGCGGCTCGCGTTCTTGGTGCTGGTCTCGGTCCCCGTCGCGCTGAGCGGCGGCCTCGGTGCCCTTCTCGTGACGAAGACGCCGCTCAACGCCTCCTCGCTGATGGGATGTGTCCTTCTGGTCGGCTTGGTGGTGAAGAACGGCGTGCTCCTGCTCGAAGAGGCTGAGAAGGAGTGCGACCGCGGTGCCGAGCCGAGGCTCGCGCTCGTTCACGCCGCCTCGCGTCGACTTCGCCCCATCTTGATGACGACCTTGGCCACGCTCGCCGGACTTCTGCCGCTCGCCCTCGGCATCGGCGCGGGCGCCGAGGTGCAACGGCCTTTGGCGATAGCCGTCATCGGGGGGCTATCGGCCTCGACCCTGGCCACGCTGGGGCTCTTGCCGCCACTTGCGGCGGCAGTCCTTCCGCGCACTCCGCGGGAGTGAGGCTCGCCAGGCGCCACGCCGCTGATTCCCTCCGTGCCACGCTCTTCGCTCGAGTCGACCGAGCTCTTGGGGATGGAGAGCCCGCTCCATGGCGGACACCATGCCCCGTTCGCCGGGCGCGTCCCATCGCGGTGCTCAACAAAACGCTCGGGCGCCGTTGCACGAACGTCGCCATGGCGTACAGCGCTCGCCACGGAGAGCACCATGAAGCGATTCCTCACCCTCATTGCCGCCCTCACCGTCCTCGCCACCGCGTGCGGCAGCTCGCCGGACGAGAATCAGGATCCCTCGCAAGACTCCACCGACCAGAGCACGTCTGATCTTCGCAAAGCAAAGCGCTGCGGTCCGATCGCCAACGGCGATTGCCCGTCCGGTTACTATTGCGACATGTCGGGCGTACCTGCCGGCAACGCGGGTGGAACGGGCACCTGCAAGAAGGAACATCACTGCGTACTCAACGGCATCTTCATGTGCCCGAGGGGTGAATCCTTCGACACGAGCGTCTGCCACTGTCGCTGAGCGTCGCCGACGCCGACGCTTGCCACGGAACTCGCCTCCTACGAGCCCTCCAAGGGTTGATCTCATCGGCCATGCCGAGGAGTAGGCCGGCCACAGGCGCCGCCGTCTCCGTGGCAAAATCGCGTAGCGTTCCCCCTGGGGACGCCGTCTAAGTTAGGCGAGTTTGTTCAAGAACCGCCGTGCTACGCGGCGTCGTCCTTGTCCGCTGCCTTGTTGCTGCCCAGCGCCGCCAACGGCTCGTCCAAGACGCGGATGGCGGCCGCTCCGTTTCCAGGAGCGAGGTGCGAGTAGCGCATCGTCATCGCGATGCTCGAGTGCCCCATGAGCGCTTGAACCTGAGGCAGTGATCTGCCTGCCGAAAGTTGGCCCGCGAGTTGATACAAAGTTGCCCTGCTCCGCGCAGCACGGAGAGCAGAGATGCGAAAGAGCAGATTCACCGAAGAGCAGATGGTCCGGATCATTCGCGAGGCGGACAAGGTGCCCGTCGCGGAGGTCGCGAAGAAGCACGGCATCAGCGGCGAGACGCTGTACCAGTGGCGTCGGAAGTTCGGCGGCATGGACGTCGACGACGCGAAGCGCTTGAAGACACTCGAAGCGGAGAACGCGAAGCTGAAGAAGCTGCTCGCGGAGAAGCTCCTCGACATCGAGATCTTGAAGGACATCAATTCAAAAAAATGGTGAGCGCGCCCGCTCGTCGTCGGCAGGTCGAGCACGCGCGCAAGCGTTGGCGTGCTTCGCTGCGTCGAGCGTGCGCGCTTCTCGACGTTCCGAGGTCGAGCGCGAAGTATGCATCGAAGCGCGAGATCGCCGACGCGCCGACGATCGCGCGAATGCGCGAGGTCGCTTCGCTTCATCCTCGATGCGGCTACCGGATCGTTCAGGGCCTGCTCGCCAACGAGGGCGTTCGCATGAGCGTCGATCGCGCGTACCGGCTCTGGAAGGTGGCGGGGCTGCAGGTGCCGCGTCGTCGACCGCGCAAGCGTGTCGCGACGAGCCGCCCGAGGCCGACGCCCCCGAAAAGTCCGAACCACGTCTGGGCCATCGACTTCGTCTTCGACAAGTGCGCGGACGGGCGCACGCTCAAGTGCCTCACGGTGATCGACGAGTGGACGCGCGAGTGCCTCGCGATCGACGTGCGCAACGGCATTCGCGGCGCGCGCGTCGTCGACGTCCTCAGTCGTCTCGTCAGCGATCGCGGAGCGCCGCGCTACCTGCGCTCGGACAACGGACCGGAGTTCGTGTCGAAGGCGCTCATCACGTGGATGAACAAGGAGGGGATCGAGACGGCCTTCATCGATCCGGGCAAGCCGTGGCAGAACGGAACGAACGAGAGCTTCAACGGCCGCCTCCGCGACGGGTGCCTCAGCATCGAGTGGTTCCGGACGCCTGCGGAGGCGAGGGCGATCATCGAGACCTGGCGGCGCTTCTACAACGACGTCCGGCCTCACTCGGCTCTCGGTGGCTTGACGCCGAGCAAATTCAGGAGAAAGTACACGCAATCGGAGACACCGCCGAGCGAGGCAACTTCGTAGCAATCCGTGGTCCTACGATGGCAGGCAGATCACGCCCACCGGCTGGGAGAGCTGATAGTCGTCGAGACCCGTGACCGATTCGATCACCGTTGCGAGGTCGATGGACGGGTCCCGGTCCGGCGCATAAAAGGTCGTGCCATCTGGACGCACCGCTTCGATGAGCGCGATTGGGCTTGATCCGTCTTGGTGGACACCAACCCTACGGGGGAGAAGATGGTGTCCA
>CAZHHD010000027.1:0-119851 GCA_964531795.1 uncultured Polyangiaceae bacterium
GCGCTCCTTCTATATGCGACAGAATCGGCGGGCCAGTTCTCGGGGGTCAGGTCAGGGGCTTACTACGACCCGCGCAAGCCACCGATCAACTCGATCCATCGATCGCGGGCGCCCCCGTGCGAGAATCAGCGCGATGTCCGTCGAGCTGACCGCCCTCGTGCAGCAGCCACTTGCCGAGTCCGCGGAGGCGCTCCAAGTGCGCCGCATCGCGGACGCACTACTCGCGCATCTCCGCACGACGGACGCGGAGGAGCGTATCGCCGCAGCCAACCAGCCCGGCGCCTCGAGTCAGCGCATCCAAGAGGTCTTCCTGACCTTCGCCCGAGGGCTTGGCTTCGTCGACGAACACGTCGGCCTCTTCGCTGGGTACGAGAGCGCGGTGCGCCCCGACTACTTCCTCCGGCTGGGCGACAGCGGAATCCTGCTTGAGGTCGAGCGCGGCAAGACGACGATCAACAACATGGACTTCCTCGACTTCTGGAAGTGCCATCTCTGCGAGCACGCGCACTACTTGTTCCTGCTGGTGCCGAAGGAGCTCCGGCAGAACCCGACGATGGCACCGCGCCGGGAATACGCCGCGGTTGTTCGGCGCCTCGAGCCGTTCTTCCGACCGCGGAACTACACGAACGTCCGCGGGCTCTTTGTGTTCGGCTACTAGGTCACCGCACCCGACTCACGGCCGCCCGTCATGCACGATCGATCACCCTCAC
This sequence comes from uncultured Polyangiaceae bacterium, assembly GCA_964531795.1. GTDB lineage: Bacteria > Myxococcota_A > Polyangia > Polyangiales > Polyangiaceae > CAZHHD01. The sequence goes on from CAZHHD010000027.1 coordinate 711, forward strand.
GTCGATGAGCGCCTGGAGGTGGTCGCTGAGCGTCTTCGGCACGGGGCCGCCGTTGATGAGGACGCCGGCCTCCATGTTCTTCTCGAGCGCGTGACCGGTGAGGTTCGCGCTCGTGATGAACGCGCGCGCGCAGTCCACAACCGCGACTTTCGCGTGGACCTTGCCTTCGACGAAGGGTTCGGGCCTCTCCCTCCAGGTGAAGACTTCTGCAGTCGGGACGCTGGCGCGCATCCTGGGGACGAGATCCTTGTCCAACGTGCCGCCGTGCTCCTTCGACGCCTCGATCAGGACCCGGAGACGAACGCCACGGCCCGCGGCTTCGTTCATCGCCTTGACGACGCTTTGAATGTCATACGCGACGAAGCTCACGAGGAACAAGTCGTTGGTCGCGCTGGCGATCAGGTCGAGAAGCACCTGCTCCGTTCGGCGCGTCGGCACGAAGCGCGTCGTGGGCCCCGTCCAGACAAGTTCGACACTCAGCTCTCGTTCGACGCGTAGGCGCGCTTCGGACGCTCCGAGGAGCATGCCCGCGACTTCGTCGCCGCTCGCCTGCACCTGCGCCCACGCGGTCACGATGCGCGTAACGGCCGCGCGCCCTGCCGGCGTGTCCGCGAGCATGTGCGCGGTGGGAGCGGCGACGGGCGCAGCGAGCCCGCGCAGCGCAGCGGCGATCGCGCGTACCTTCGCGGGAGACACGAGAGCGACCAAGTCGACGACCGCGTCGAGGAGCGCCTGCATCAGGTCCCCGCAAAGAAGGCTGCGTTGGTCATTTGGAGCGTGCGGATGACGAGGGCCCGATCGAGATAGCGGTTCCCGCATTCACACGACGTTTCGGAAACGAACGAGCACGCGTGACATGCGGCGGCGTGGAGCGACGAGTCCGTCCTCGGGTTGTGCTCGGCGCACAACGGGTCGGACGCGCATACTTTCGCGCGATCGAGGGCCTGGCGCAGCAAGCGCCCGAGGTTCTCGGGTTTGCCCAGGTCGACGAGCCCGCCGAGGGTGCCGTCGGAGTCGGCCGCCGCCGTGTAGATCAAGATGCCCGCCTGCGTCTTGCCGTCTTCAGTGTCGGCGTAGACACGCTCGCGGATGCTCGCGGCGTTGTAGCCGCAGTCCAGCGCCAGCTCACGAATGAGCAAATGGGCGATCGTGTGGAGCAGCGCGAAGCGCATGCCGGGGAAGGCGGGATCGGGATCGAGCCCGCGTCGCGCGCGCCAACCACGGTGTCCTCGGCGCAGTTCGGCCTCTTGCGCTCGAGGGCCGGCGCCCGCGGCCCACTTCACGAGCGCCTCCTCGGAGAACTGCAGAAAGATGCCTTCGCCGTGGACCTGCGTCGCCGGAACCCAGTGGGGCGCCGTACGCCCGATCGGCGCGCGCGGTGCACGCTGCGCTCCGCCACCCTCGTTGGGCGACTCGACGCGCGTGAAGCCGAGCAGCGCATTCACTTCGCGCAACCGCTCGAGGAGCAGCACGCGTGAGAGGTACGGTTCGAAGCCGGGCGGAACCCCGGCCTTTTTGCTCATGAAGTGCGGGTAGTCGGTCGGCGGAGTCGGCGACGTGAGCACGTTCCACTCCGGCCCCTTCAGGTCGAGGTCCTCGTCGCCCACCGAACCGCGTCGATGGGCCTCGATGGCTTCCCAGACTTCGTCGCCGGTGAACGCCTCGATGCCGGGCAGCTGCGCCGACTTCTTCAACGTCTTCACGACTACCGCTGCTTCGACGGCGTTCTCGACGTCTTCGAAGAACGTCCACCCGTCAGCCACGAGCTGTGCGAGCGGACTCCCCGTTTGCGGGATCGCGAGAACCGAAAGCGTCACCGGAAACCAGCCGTTCGTGGCGCCGAGCAGGATGGCGCGCGGGACCTCCGCGCAGCCCTCCTCGAAGCGATTGAGGTGCGGATGGCGTCCACGACACCCAGGCAGGTTGTTCTTGCCAGCCTGGCCGAACGCCTGCGCCATGCTCTTGGCTGCGCTGCACGAGTCGCAGCGCACCCACAGGTTTTCGGTCTGGAGCGAGGCACCGCTCTCGAAGAAACGAAGCGTACCTTGGCAGCCGCTCGGACCACCGTGAACGAACCAATGCCACGGGAAGTCGTCGAGGTGGCCCTCTCGACAGGCGAGGAGAAAGCGCGCGGGCACCGCGTCGGCGTCGCGAGGCTTCTGGTCACCACGTGATCCGGTGCAGCCCTTGTGGACGAAGCACGTCCTCTCGGGTCGATAGCGGTTGGCCTTCAGCTCGAAGAGGCCTGCGTCGAACGGTGAGAGTAAGCCGCACTTCACGCAGCGCATCCAACGCGGGAACGGCTTGACCGGCACGCCGATCAACGCTTCGGCCGAGAACGGATCCACGACGTCGGTGTCCGTCAGCGGCGGCATGCGCAGCGACTCGACCTGGTCGCCAAGCACGCGGCGCACGTTGGTGAGCAGACGCGCCTCCTGGATCGGCTGGCAGCGCCCGAGCTCCCAGCGATCGATACCCATCGTGACGACGGAGAGGTTCGGGAGATCGATCAGCGCGCCGGGGCCATAGGTCCACAGGAGCTGGCTCGGCCGGACTTCGCCTACCGGTGTCTTGCTCATGTCGACTCCTCCACGTCGGTCGCGTCATCGTCCGTCGGGCGCGTGCGCCATACCGGATCTTGGTTCGAGCGATCGTCCTCCATCACGAGGTTCACGCCGGGCTCGACTTCGCGCATCGACATGGGCACGGTCCACGTTGACCAAGGACGAATGCCGGGAGCCTCGAGCAGCGCGTACGCGGTCGGGCCGGCACCGTACTTCTGGTACACGAGCAAGCGTCCCGGCACCGCCGCCTCCTTCGCCCACTGGTCGGCGCGGCTCTTCATTTCGGCGGTGGCGAGGGCCCTCTTCGCCGCGTCCTCGGTGACCTCCCATGTTCGCTCAGTGACCGAGTCGACAGTCGACACCATCTCTGGCCGGCTCGGGCTGTTGAGCGCACCCGCGCCCGGATTCGGCGCGAATGGCTCGAAGCGGTTCCGCATCATGGCGAGCATCGCGCCGGTGAGTCCACGGTCCATCGCGCGCGGCGAGAACGGCGTGACCGACTGCGCTTCGACGTGTTGGTAGAAGGTCGCGTGGTAGTGCTCGAAGGTCTCGTAGTGTGAGAGGTCGCGGGGCCGTGCCCATGTGAGCACCGCTGCGACGAGACCAGGGAACGCGCGACCGACGCGGCTCGTCGCCTGAATGTACTCGGCCGTGCCCTTCGGCTGGCCGTTCACGACCATGACGCCGAGGCGGTTCACGTCGACGCCGACCGAGAGCATGTTGGTCGCGAGCACGACGTCGATCGGCCGAGGAGCCAGTCGCTGGCTACCGGACCCGGACGGAGGCGCCACCGACGGCCGCGCAAACTTGCCGGTACTCGGATCCAACGTGCCGTCGAAGGGGATCTCGAGCTGATCGAGATACTTCGGGATGTCGGTGTTGCTCACGCGCGACGTCAGTTCGGCGATTGTGCCGACGCGCCGTTGCTCCAGCCCCGGGCGCTCGACGAGGCTCATCTTCACGCGGAACGAACGCGTCTGGACGTCGTCTTCCGCGAGGCGCTTCATGCCACCGAGCTCGCGCAACGAGTTGAAGTAGCCGACGAGTGTCATGTACGGGTCGGCGATGGGACCGAAGGCGTCGAAGAGCCCCTGCGCTGCCGTGAGGAACGCGGTGTACGTTCGGATGAGCACCGCCGGCCTCGAGCTACCCGGCGAGCAGATGCCGATGTAGCGCCGGCCTGGCCTGCTGTCGACGGAGCGTTGCACGGAGAAGAAGTCGTCTTCGACATCGAGCGCCTTTGGCGGGAAGATCGCGAGGCGCCGCATGAAGACGTTGCGCACCTGGTCGCCCGCGCGCCGTACCGTCGCCGTCGAGGCAACGACCTTCGGGCGCACTTTCGCCTTGCCGATCTTCCACGAGCAGAGGTCGTCGACGGCCGTCTCGTAGAGACCGACCATCGTTCCCAATGGGCCGCTGATGAGGTGGAACTCGTCCTGGATGATGAGGTCTGGTGGACGCACCGAGCGCACCGGCTTCACCTTCGCGGCCGCGTGAGGCTTGCGTGCTCTGTGCCCACCACCGCAGTCGTGGCCTGGCCAGAGCAGACCGTGCCGCTCGCACTCCTCGCGCACGTTGCCGAAGAGCGTCCGCACCTCCGGGCGCCACGCCATCATCGCGAACTTGTCGACAGTGGCGATCATCATCGTCGGAGGCCGGTGATAGATCTCCTCGTCGACGAGCTTCACGGGAAGGCCCGGATGCCCATTCGTGCTCGACTTCGCCTTGCTGAACTCGCAGCGCGCGAGCTTGTCACCGCAGTAGATGGACGTGCGCCCGGCGATCTTGTCGACCTCTATGTCGCGACCGGGCTGGATCTCCGAGCCACACCACGGACAGCTCGTGAGCTGCGCCGGCGACGCAATGGCGGCGCGGTTCCGGTCCTTGTCGCGGATGGCTTCGATGGCCTGGTGGGATTGCTCGGTAGTCCCGGGCGTAACCTTGTTGCCGACCCACAGACCCAGCGTGAACGGCTCCGCGCCCCACTTCGCTGCGTCGTCGGCGCGAATGATCTCCATCGCGCAGAGCAGCGTGGCGGCACGCTGGAACTGCTGCAGCGTCAGCAGGCGCAGCGTGTACCGCATGATGACGGTGAGCCCACGCCCGCCGTCGAGGTTTTCGACGACGCCTTGCAGTCGGCGGATGCCCATCGCGAAGGCGGCGACGCCGAGATACGCTTCGGTCTTGCCACCACCCGTGGGGAACCAGAGTAGATCGGCGAAGGCCTCGGCGGGGCTCGTGCGGTCCGGGTGTTTCGGATCGGCCAGCGACGGGATCGTGAGCAGTAAGAACGCGAGCTGGAACGGGCGCCACGAGCGGTTCTTCCGCACGTCCACCGATTCGAACGTCAGCTCTTCGCCCCGACGACGCTTGAGCGCGTAGATGCCTCGAACGCGCTGGCGGGCCATCGTGCGGTTCGCGAAGCGGAATGCCTCCAGCGCCTTCGCGTCCGCGAGCAGCACCTTCAGCCCGAGGCGTAGGCGTTCGAGTGTCGTCTTGCAGCGGTCCAGCGCTTCGTTCGCCGGAGCATCGTAGCCGGAGATCTCCTTGCCCACTCGCGCCCGCTGCTCGTCGATCCACGATGCGTAGTCGGCGACGAGCGTACGCAGCGCCTCTTCGAGCTTGGCCTTGTCGAGGTCGGCGAGTGACAGCATGTCGAGCCATCCGCGCTCCACCATGTTCCGCATCGCGGGGCGGTCGTCGGGATCGAGCCCGGGCGTCTCGGTGACCGGAACCTCGTAGCGGGGGATGACCTCTGTGCGGACCTCGACGGCGCGCGTCGGATCGTCCGCAGGTGTCTCGGCATGGACGGCCACGCCGTGGCCCACGGCGAACTCCACGCGGCGCCGGTAGATGAGCCCGAGGTGGTCGCGCTCGTTGTCGTCCACGACTACTTCGTTGCTCGGACGCCGAAGGAAGACGGGCGTTCCAGCGGCGTCGGCCGACCCCTTCACGCTCAGCTCGGGCTGAAAGAGCCAGGCGCTGTCGCGGTTGGTTTCGGGTTCGAGCTGGCCGTTGACGAGGAAAAGCGTGACGAGACGCTCGCCCTTGGCGTTCGTGCGCACGGTGCCCTGAATGCGAACCTTGTCCTGCTCCTCGTCGGGCACCAGCGGCTGGATAAGGCCCTCCTTCAGCGTGAGGGTCACGCGACCGCCGCGCGGCGTGCGGCGCCATACCTTCACTTTCGTCTCTTCGACCTCGCCGGTCCCGCGGTTCTTCCGCGGCCTCGTGTACTCGTGCTCCTCTTTCGGAACACGGGCGTAGCTGCCCCAGCGCGCGACAATGTCGAGCGTCTTCACGTTGGCGCCAACGCAGAACGTGAGGCCCAGGCTCGAGGGCACGAGGGATTGGTTGTTCGTCGTGTCGATCTCATCGACTGCGTCGTCCTCTGGTTCGACGCGTCCGCTCGCGCGGTTGAACTCGGCGCCAGGCTCGTGGACCGGGGCGACGCTCTCCTGCGCCGAATCGTTCTCTTCGTCGGCTGCGCCCGCGGGCTCAACTTCTGCGCCCGTCGTCGCGTCGGCTGGTTTGCGCGGAGCAAGCTTGCCGACGAGGTAGCGGTCGCGAACGCTCATGTCGATGACGAGCTCCTCGGGACCGTTAGCCGGACCGAGCAGGTCGTCGCGCGTCGCCAGCTCGAGAAGTTCCCGCACGTAGGCCGCATCCTGCACGAGCGGCACGTCGGCAACCGACGAGACGCCGTCGCGGGCGAGCAGGCTCGCGAGGTCTTCAGAGCGCAGCCGTGTGAGCAGCCCCAGGGGAATCGTCAGCCCGACCTCGGCGAGCGAGCCCGCCTTCTTCGCCGTGTGCAGTTTGTCGAAGTAGAGCGCGGTCGAATCGAGGTCGTTGCGGATGCGGAGGATGCGCCCGACGCGCTTCAGCGCTCCGGCCGCATCGACGACGACCACCCAGTGGCCAGGAGCTACCGCACTGCCGACGCGATCACCGTCGAGCCGAACGACGAACGGGTCGAGCGGCGTCGCCTCCTTGGCGAGCCATGCCTGTGCGTTCGGTGCGGTGGTCGTCATCATCCAGTTGCTCCTCTCGCTACAGCTCCACCCGAGAGAAGTGCGGGTAGATTCGGTAGAACTTCTTGAACACCTCGAAGGGGTCCTCTCCCATGTCGGACTTCGGCAGCTTGAACCCCATCACGTTCTCCGCGTTGCCGTTTGACTCCATCGTGAGCCGCTCAAGCGTCGAGAGCGCTGGCAAGTCGAGGCGGTGCGGGGCGTCGGTGGTGGCGTAGAACTCCCAGCCCTTCACGAGTTCCTCGATGACCGTGTCATCCTTCGGTGCGACCACCAACGCGGCGGTGACCATTGCCTGGCCGTCGGCGTAGTGCGTGGCGAGCGCCCAGACGATGCGCCGGTCTCGGAAGCTCAGCACCTCGTTGTCGACGGCCAGCTTCAGGGCGCGCAGCACGTTCGGTCCATACTTCTTGAAGCACATGTCGTCGGGGGTGACGTCGCTCGGACACAGGCTGGCGAGGCGCTCCTTGAAGCGCGCAAGACGCCATTCCTGGATCGTCGGCTTCACCCCGCGATCCTCGGATGCCTCGCCCTCGACCTCGACGGAGAGATCCTTGGGGTCGGGCTTCCCGAGGGACGTGGGGTTCGCGTTGAGCGTCACGCGGAGCACGCTGCCGATCGGCACGGTGCCAATGGTGCGTGCGAAGCGCTCGATCTGCGTCGTGATGCCCTTGGGTTCAGTGTAGTCGAACCAGATTATGGCGGGCGTGTTGAAGTCGGTCTCGTCGAGGTAGTCCTCCAGCGTCTTGTGAACGCAGTCGATGGAGGCAATCGGGCGGTTGAAGACCTGGCGTTTGTGGACCTGCGCCTCGGTCTCGATGCACGTCATCTTGGCGAGTCCGAGGCGCCCGTGGACCAAGCGAAAGTCCTCGAGGAACGGGCCGCCAAGTCCGACGTAGTGGTACTTCTCGAGCTCGAGCTTCGGCGCCAGCCGCATCAAGAGCGACAGGAACAGTTCGCGGTCCACGGCCTTGTTCGGCCGCAACCTGTACGGCAATGAAGAACCAGCGCTCATGGAGTTAGCCGCCCTTCTTCTTTGCCTTGGCGAGCGCCAGGTCGAAGCACTTTGCGCCAACCGCGCTGGGCGCCGCGTCCTCGTCTTCAAGAAGTACCGTGCCGATGAGGCGAATCTCCTCGACGGGCTTCATAAAGCTCACCCTGCGGTCCGACGGCGTCTTGTTCGGCGGCTCGGGCAGTACCTTATTCTTCTTTGGGTTGAACTCGACGCCCGCGTCGTCCGACTTCTTCGTGGCCTTGCGCTGAGCCACCGCCTCGATCGCCTTGCTGAGCGGCATCGGGCGAGCGTCCTCCCAGTGGCGCGCCTGCTGCTGCTCGGCCTCGGCCTGGTTCTTCCACTGGTTCGTGTAGTCGATCCAGACCCGCATGCCCTCCTTCATCTTGACGAGGGACTCGAGCCATACGTTCGACGACGTGTCGAGTGCGCGCTTCGTAGTCGTGACCGGCAGCTTCTCGGCGCGCTTCGAGCGGAACTCGATGATGCCCGTGATGATGGCGAACTGCGGGTGGTAGAGCGGGATGCCGTCTCCCCAGCCCGTCAGGCGCGTCTTGTCACCGACGATCACCGCGCGGTCGTTGCACAGTACCGTCCAACCGGCGGTCGGCGACGAACGATCGCGCTCGAACCCGGCATCATCGTCGTCATCGTCCCCGAGTCCTCGGTTGAGATTTCTGCCGACCGTGATCGAGACGACGACACCGTCGATCGTTTTGCGGAATACGTAGGGCGCTGGTCCGTCCTCGCGCTGCGAGACGAGCACCTCGACACGAACAGGCTCCACCTTCTTGCCGTTGAGCTCGACCTTCAGCCCCCACTGCAGGAACATCGTGAAGTGCTCGGAGATGGCCTTCCGCACCTTCTCCACGAACGCGTCGTTCTCGAAGTGCCGCGCGACACCCTCGTAGAGTTCCTTGACGGTGATCGTGGTGCCCGGCTCCGAGAGCTTCTCGCTCGCCTCCGTCGGTTCGTTGATCGGCAGCGGGTCCCAGTTCTTCGCCTCGAGCCACTGCGAGGTGATGGGAACCTCGAACGTGTCGCCAGCATGCCGAGTGCGGACGATGGATTCCTTCCCCATCTTGAAGATGGCGCGCTTCATTCCGACGCCGTACATGCCGATCGTCTCGGTGTCGGAGTCGCGGTCGTCGTCGGGCTCGCGGCCCATCTTGAAGGCGTAGTTGATGGCGACGTCGCGCGGGATGCCGCCGCAGTTGTCCTCGATGGAGAACTGGTCCTTGGCCAGCTTGATCTTCACGAAGTGCTGGCCGTAGTCGACCGGGCCGCCGTCTGCGATGCGCATCGCGCCGTCGAGGCAGTTGTCGAGGAGGTCGAGGATGGCGTCGTCCAGGCTGATGTCGCGCGTCAGCATCGACACGAAGAATTGCTTGGTCGGAGTCGCCTGCGCTTTGTCTGTGCTCTGTTTCATCAGCGGGTCCTCCTCACCTTCTTCGCAGGCGCGTCAGCCTTGGTCTTGGACGTCGATCCCGGTGACGTGAGCGCGAACTCTCCATCAGCGACAGGCGCCGCACGCTTCTTGCCCACCGGGGGCTTCGACCGTTCTTGCTCGTAGCGCTCGCGGTTGAGCTTCAACAGGGCCGCCAGCACTTGATCTCGCGCCGCAGCCGAAATCCCGTGCCGATTGACCGGTGTGCCCTCGGGATTCACGTCGTCGCGAAAGTCGTGTGAGAGATCAATGTCAGTCCAGGCGTAGGCCGCCTTCACTGCCCCATCGATCTTCTCCAAAAGCTTACGAAGCGCCTGGATGGCATCTTCCGTTGCCGCCGGGGAGTTCACCGCGTTCATCGCATCGGTCATTCCCTTGCGATTCGCTTTGCTCCACGACGTCAGCACCTCTTGGAACTCCGCTGCTGCGCGGAGTCCCGCCTCACTGGCGGCGGCGCTTGGCTGCGGAAACGTGCCGAATGCTTCGGTGATGGAAAGCGACAAGGTGTTGTTGTCGCCGCCAAGACTCTGGAGCGAAAAGCGCGACACCCAGTCGCGAAACGGGGAGCTTAGGCAAATCGCAAGGAGATCCGGCCGTGCGTCCTCAACAAGGATCACCTTGTTGGTGTAGAGCCATTCGGTCGGCGCGCGCATGCAGACGGGGTACTTCGTGACCTTGCAGAAGGCGATACACTGCTGCTGCTTCCTGAGCCTGCGCAGTTGGTCGGCGCGGTGATTCCAGAATTGCCACCAGCGGTCCACTAGCCCCTTGTAGCTCTTGAGCGCCTGCGGAGTTCGGGTGGGCGCAACCTCGTCCACGAGGAATTCGTGGGCCACCGGCCACGTCTTCGCGATCGCGTCCAGTGACCTGTCGGAGATGTCGAGCGCCCAGCGCTCCAGCCGCGTGAGAGACGTGCTCGTCAGGTCGTCACCGGTCACGTACGGTCGCAGCAGCGAGTTTCTCTCCGACCGGAGACGATCGAACCACGGGTGCTGATCGGTAATGACGAAGGCAAGTCCTTTGCTGTTGTCGACGCCCGCGAATGCGAACAGCGCATCGGCCATCGGCTTCGGCTCCCAGCCACCTGCGACCTCCGGTTCGAGCCGAGGGCCAATCCGATCGCACTCCACGCCGTCACAAAGGCGTTGCCCGCTCCAATTGCCCTTGGCGAAGCAGACAATCGCAACGACAGTCGACGCAGCCCCAGGCCACGGCAGACCCTTTCGCGTGAAGTAGAAGTCACCCTGTCCAGCGATCTGCTCAAGGCCGACAGCTACAGCGCTGCCTTCGGCGATGTTGTTCGTCGCAAGGAGTCCATACCCGCCGTTGACGCGCAGCAGTTCGGTCGCGCGACGATGGAACGCCACGGACAGGTCGATCTTCCCGGGCGCCACTCCCAGGACGATCTGCACGATGCGCTGCAACGAGGGCCCCTGCGTTCCCTTCCAGAGCCTGTTCCCGAGGAAAGGCGGGTTGCCGACGAATGCATCGAAGCCAGGACGCTCGCGCAGAAAGACCTCGGGGAATTCGAGCGGCCAGTGAAGCGGAAGTCCGTTGCGTTCGTGCAAAAAGCCCTCTCTCAGCGAGTCGTCGGCGAGGCGCTCAAGCGATCGGAGCGCGGTCGCATTGCCCTGCACCGCGCGGTCTGCATCCGGTCCAATAGTGGCCAGCCGGCGCTCAAGGTCTTGCGCGCTTTCGGTGACGAAGACGAGGCCAACGAAGGCGTCGGCGATGCTCTCCGACGTCGTTACCTTTGCTCGGGCGGCGGCATTGAGACTGGCCATCGCTTCGACGTCGCGAATGTCGCGGATGGGCATCTCGCGGAGCTGAAGGCGGATCGCCAGCGCCTCTGCGACGGCCTGCCGAACGTTCTTGCCGAAGAGTCGGCCCTGCGTCTGCTCCTTCGGAGCCATCGACAGCTCCGTGAGCTGCTCCAGGCGGCTGATGCCGAGTAGGCTATCGCCGCGACGGAGGTTGTGGTCGAGGAAGCCGAAGGGACGGCCCTTCGAGAGGGTGACGAGCCAGAGCGAGAGCTTCGCCAACTCGACGGCGAGCGGGTTCAAGTCGACGCCATATAGGCAGCGTTCGGCCACGATGCGCCGCGCGTGCTCGGCGCGCACCTCGACGCCGGGCGGCATGCTCTCGACGCTGGTGTGCGGCTCGTGCACCTGACCCATAAGGTCGACGACGCCGCCTGCGGTCTCGCTGATGGCCCATGCTTCGACGAGGCGCGCGCTCAGAAAACGACACGCCTGCACGAGGAACGCGCCGGAGCCCATCGCCGGATCGCAGACCTTGAGGTCGAGGAGCTGCTCGGGCGTCTTCAGCTTCCACTTGCCACGCAGAGCGCCCTTCGCCGGGCCGTCGTAGACGAGCGGAATGAGCGTCTCCTCGACGATGGGCTCGGTGAGGCTCTTGGGCGTGTAGTGCGTGCCGGTCTCGCGCCGGTCGGCGCCAAGCACTACGACGAACGCCCCCTTCGGGTGGACCAGCGGGTAGCCCCACGGATCGGTGCGCAGCAGCCGGACGTAAGGTTCCAGTCGGTTGCGCAGCTTCACGTCGCCACGACAAGCGGAGAGCAGATGCGCGCTCTGCTGGGGTTCCACCTCGGCGGAGAGCGCGCTCTCGATCGCCGATTCCGAGCGCTTTGAGCGCTCGACGAGCAGGCTCGTGATGCTGGCTTGGCCGTCGAGGCGTGCCGATTCGAGTTCGCCGAGCGTGACGCGCGCGTCCTTGGCCTGCGCGCCAGCTTCGAGTTCGAGGGTCACGTCCTCGACACGCGCGACGGTGCGTTCGAGCAGGCCCTCGTACACGTGTCCAATTTGCTCGACGTCGAGCGCGCGGTACGAAAGCGTGCGCCCTTCGAAAGTCTGGATGGCTTCGAGGAGCAGCAGCACGGTGCGGTCGTCGATGGGCAACGGCTCGGCGCGATGCTGCCGCCACGAGGTTCCCTTCAGCCTTCCTTCGAGAAACGGGAAACGATCGGGATCGAAGAGCGAGCCGCCCATCGCGGGCAAGCGCAGCGTCGGGTGGTCGATACCGCCGAACACGGCGCGGAACACGGCCAATAGGCGCGACCACGCCGCGCGACGCCGCTCGAGGATCTCGTCGCTCTCGGCGCGGAGCTGCATACGCAGCGTCGAAACCGCGTAGAACGAATCGTAGCGGGGCTCGCCCAAGAGCAGAAGCCCGCGCTCCTCGGCGGCGAGGAGGAACACGAGCCGCATCATCACAGTGAGCCCTGCCTCGTAGAGCTCCTGGGGTTTCACATCGCGGAGCAGCGCGCGGTTGCGATCCTGGTCGGCGCGATCGAGGGCCTGCACCAGCACCTCGATGGCCCGCCGAACTTGGTCGCCGAGGGCGTCGGTGACCTCGTCCTGGTGCTTCAGCGAGCGCTCGAAGAGCACCGGGAGCCTGTCTTGCTCCGGCGCGAAGAGCCGGCGGACACCGAGCAATGACGCGAATGCGCGCAGTGTCTGCGGCTCCTGTCCCCAGATGCGCGCGTACCAGGTCGCGAAGCTCGCCACCTGGCCCACGGGCGCGTGGACGAGCATCCAGCACTCGCCGTTCGTCACGAGGCCGAACGGCTTGTTCAGTGCGCGCAGGTGCAGCGCCATCCGGTCGCCCGGAGAGCACGACAGACCGCCGAACTTCATCGACGACGAGAGGTCGGTGTCGGGTGGAAAAACGTGAATAGGTGCGAGCGGCGCGCCGCCGTGTGTCGGGTCGACGAAGACGAGCTCGGGCGTGATCGTGGTGTCGTGTTCCGGCAGCTCGATCACCGACGCCGGAACGACCTTCCCGACCTTGAGCAGCTCGCCGTCGGCGTCGAGCGCGGTGCGCAGCACCTCGTCGATCCACGCGGCATGGAGGCGTTCGAGATCGGTGTCGTCGGCATCGACAGCGTCACGCCATTCCTCGTACGCGCTGCGCAGCCGCTTGGTGCGTGACGTCTCGAGCTCTTCGAGCCCCTGCGGGAACACCTCGCGGAGCACCGGCACCGCGAGGAACGGGCCCGAGACCTCAAGCAGGTTCAGCCACTCGTGCTTCGCGCTCACGACTTCCTCCGGCCGGCAAGCGACTCGGGCACCAGGAGGACCACCGAGACCGGAAACGTGTGATCGGTGAGCCCGGAGTGCCGCTCCTCGATCGCGCGGCGCTCCCGATCGCGCTCCTCGGGGATTCGCCGCAGACGTGCTTCGAGGGCGAGCCGATCGCGTCGGAGCTGCGTGCGCTCGTCCTCGGAGAAGAGCGGGAGCTGCTTCGGCTCCTCCTTGTTCAGCTCGACCTCGAGGTTCTTCGCAAGGTCGTCGAGGAGCTGGATCATGTCCTCCATCTCGCGCTGCTTGCGCGACTCGAGGGTGTTGCCGAGCAGCTTCAGGCGATCCTTCGAGCGCGCGGCGACGGCGCTGAGGATGGCCTCCGTGTGCTTCTGGAAGCGCGTGCGCAGGGCATCGAACAGCGAGTCGGGGATGGTGCCGGGCGCTGACGAGTCGAGCCAGGCGCGCAGCTCGGTCACGCGGTCTTCGCGCTTGAAGCCGACGTCGCGCAGGTAGCCGCCCGCCTCGGTCAGCTCCTCATGCAGGCGATGATGGTTGCCACCGGTGATCACGAGCCGCGACACGACGGCAGCGGCAGGGCCATCGAGCTTTGCATCCGGCAGTGTGCGGACGGCGACGCGATTCAGCTTCTTCACGTCGTCGCGCGCCCACACCTCGGCGCGCAGCAGCCGGAGGCTCATCTGCACGAGAGGGTGATTGAGGTGGACGAGCACCACGTCGTCTCGCCCGTTGGCGACCTCGTGGTCAAAGGTGATGGGACGGATGCGCTTCGTGTATGGGTGCTCGAGCCCATCGAGGCAACGCGACCACGAGCCCGCGAGCGCGGGCATTTGGAACACGCGCGCGGCGGGGAGATCGGGCAGCCTCGCCGGCGCGAGGTCGGGCTTTTCGGTAAGCCCCAGAGCGATGCGCACCACACGCTCGATGCGGTCGGGCGTGAGATGTTGCTCCGTTCGCGTCGTCGCGAGTCGTTCGTGGAGCTTGGCGATGCGCTCGCGCAGCTCGCGCTCGGCCTTCACGTAGCGGCGCGCGCGCTCGATGCGCTTCTCCGCGAGCGCGGTGTCGAGCTCGCGGCGTCGGCCTTCGAGGAGCGCCGGCAACTGCGGGGCGATGACCGGGTTCACGCTGCCCATGTCGGCGCGCATGGCGTCCAGTTTGCGAAGTGCTCGCAGGATGTCGTCACCGTGTCCGCCACTCGTGTCGACGGGATGCCAGATGACGACCTCGCTCTGCTTCTGCCCGTGACGATCGACGCGGCCGTTCCGCTGCTCCATCACGTTCGGGTTGTAAGGGATCTCGACGTGGACCAGCAGGTTGCAGTGGTTCTGCAGGTCGATGCCCTCTGAGGCTGCGTCGGTTGCGAGCAGGATGCGCACCGGCGACTCGCGCGGGTCGGCCTGGAACGCCGCCTTGATGATCTCGCGCTCTTTCGGGTCCATGCCGCCGAAGAGCAGCGCGAGGCGTTCGCCGCCGAAGTCGTGGCTGGCGAGGATCTCGTGCAGCCACTTCTGCGTCGCCCGGTACTCGGTGAAGAGGATGACGCGCGCATTCGACCAGTTGCGCTTGGGTCGCAGGTTCTCTTCGAGCCACCGTAGGAGCGCTTCGCCCTTCGAGTCGGGGCGGTGGCCAGCCTGCTCTGCCCACGAACGCAGCCGACCGAGGAGCTTCTTCTCTTCGGCCGAGAGGGGTCGCAAACGACGGCTGGCCTCTTCGATGGCCTCGGCCTCGGCCGACTCGCGAGTGTCGTCGTCGGCGTAGTCCTCTTCGGTCTTGGCGATCGCACGACGAAGAATGCGCTCGTCGAGCCCCGACGTGCGACGCGTCTCGCCCTTGCTCTCGATGGTCGCAATGTGCCGCGCGAGCGTCGACGCGAACGCCGCGGGCGAAGACGCGAGGCGCTTGCGCAGGAGCTGGTGGACGAAGTGCGACGCGGCGCCTTCGCGCTCGTCGCGCTTCTCGCGGCTGGCGATGTACTCTTCGAGGAGCTGCCGCGTTTCGCGCTCCTGGGCGGTGTACTCGACGTTCAGCGCTTCGAGGCGCCGCACGGGGTACAGCTTCCTGCCCTTCGCGTCGACGAGGTCGCTCTTCAGGCGGCGCACCATCACGCGCGCGAGTTGGTCTTCCGGCGGCAGGATGTTCCGCGAGAAGCGCTGATCATCGAGCAGCTCGAGGAGCGCCGTGAACGACTCGGTGTAGCCGTCGTGCGGCGTCGCGGTGAGGAAGAGCTTGTGCTGGAAGTGGGGCGCGAGCAGCCGGACGAGGCGCGTACGCAGGCTCTCGACGGCGTACTTGCCTACAGTGGGCGCGACGTTGTGGGCCTCGTCGACGACGAGCATGTCGAAGCGGCGTGGGAACGTCGGCTGCGGCGGGAGCACGTCGCGCAGGAGCCGGATGCCCTCGCCCTGCTTCGCCCAGTCGATGGAGGCGATGAGCCTCGGGAACGAGGTCCACGGGTTGGCATGAAGGCCGCGCTCACGGCGCGAGAGCTTCACCGAATCGGTGTCGACAATGCGGAACTCGAGGCCGAACTTCTCGGCCATCTCGCTACGCCACTTCTCCTGCAGCGACGACGGGCACAGCACGAGGATGGTCCGCGCGCGGTGGCGCAGGAGCATCTCCTGGATGACGAGCCCGGCCTCGATCGTCTTGCCGAGGCCGACGTCGTCGGCGATCAGAAGACTGGTGCGCGCCATGTCGATCGCGCGCACGAGCGGATCGAGCTGGTAGTCCTCGATGCTGATGCCACTGCGGAAGGGCGCTTGGAGGTAGCCCCGATCGGCGTTGGTCGCTGCTCCCCAGCGAACAGCGTCGAGAAATGCTTCGAGCTTCGATGGTTCGTCGAGGGCCGAGAGCGAGGGCAGTCCTGCGCGCTCGATGACGTGGGCCCCGGGCTCGAGCTCCCACAGGACTTCGATCTCCTCGCCGAGCGCATCTTCGTCGATCGACGAGAGCTTCACTAGATTGCGCTTGGGCAGCTCGGGCGAAACGGCCGACGCATCGACGTCCGAAACGATCCACTGGCGGCGCCGAACTTCGACGAGCTGGCCGGGCTCGGGCGCAGTCGAGGACAGCACGACGGTCTCCGTCGCGAGTGTTGTCGTCATGCTCGGCTCCGCGCCTTGCGCTTTCCAACGATCAACGCGATCCGCTGCGCGGCCTGTTCGGGCGGCTCGTGTGCCCAGACACGTACGACCGTCCAACCGCCGGCGCGAAGCCTCTCGTTGGTGTCGCGATCACGCTCCTGGTTCGCGATGATCTTCGCGCGCCAGAACTCGGCGTTCTGCTTGGGCCACGTCGCGTGCTCGGGGCAGCCGTGCCAGAAGCAGCCATCGACGAAGACGGCGACGCGCGGACCTGCGAACATGACGTCCGCGACCCTGCGGGGCTTTAGCAGGACAGGGACCTGGACGCGGTACCGGAGCCCGAGGGCATGGAGCTCGCGACGGAGCGCGCCTTCGGCAGACGTGTCTCGCTGCCGAACGCGCTGCATCCGGAGGCGCGCTTCAGGAGAGGACGGCTGTACTCGCGCGCGCGCGCCCATTGCGCCCCCCTGTCTGCCTGGACGACGCCGACGAAAAGCGACGGACGTGCTCGAGGACGCTCTCGCCGATGACCCGGCCCAGCTCGACGGGCACCGCATTGCCGATGAGGCGACCGAGGATTTTGAAATGGACGGGGTCGCCGTCGGGCACGAAAGAGTAGTCCGCGGGAAAGCCCTGAAGGATGGCACCTTCCCGCAACGACAGCCCCCGTGCCTGCGTGGGATGTCCAAACCTGCCGCTGCCGAAGCCGTAGAACTGCGTAGTCAGCGTGGGCGCGGGCTCGTCCCACTTCATGCGGCCGTAGACGGAGGGATACCTCTCGCCCGTCTTCCTGCGGTGACATCCGGCAATGAGGTGTTTCGGCCAGTCGCGCCACGAGCCGCCGGGCTTCGAGGCCTTGATGCGCTCGAGATTCAACGGCGACAAGCCAGACGCCGTGTGCAGCGGGTCTTCCTCGGCGCTGCCCCCATGCCTGATCACGGGAAGCCCCTTGAGAACGTCCTCCACCGTCTTGGTTCGCGACGCGTCGGGCTCGCGCAGCTCGATGGGACCAAACAGTGACGCGAGAAGCACCGTGCGACGTCGGCGTTGCGGGAGTCCGTAGTCCGCGCAGTCGATGACGTCGTACCAGACCTCATAGCCTTGGCGCTCGAGCGTCGCGACGAACTTGTCGAACACCGCGTGTTGAATCACGGTGGGGACATTCTCCATCGTGACGATGTCGGGCTTGACCTCTTTGACGAGGCGCCCGAAGTGGTTGAGGAGGCGCCAGCGCTCGGTCCCGACAGTCTCGTAACGTTGTGAGTATGTAGAGAAGGGCTGGCAGGGCGCGCAACCCGCGAGCACGCGGATCGGCGCGTCGCCGAACCACTTCTCGATCTCCGACGCATCCAGGTTCGCGACGTCGCACTTGTGGAAGACAACTCCCTCGTGGTTCACCGTGTACGGGTGCTCGCAGGCGTCGTCGAAGTCGACGCCTGCGACGACACGAACACCCGCGTCGATGAGCCCGTGGGTGAGGCCACCCGCGCCGCAGAAGAGATCCACGCACGCGACGTCCCGCTCGGGCCGCTTGGTCCGGCTGCTTCTCGCTGTCGCACGTGATCTCTTCGCCATCGCCTCTGCTACCTCACTCGTCGTCGCCGCTCGTAGTGTCCGCGGCCTTTCCTTGACGTACCCACTCGTCAACCTCGGCTCGTTTGAACTTCCAGAGGCGACCGATGCGATGCGCAGGGAGCCTCTTGTCGGTGATCCACGCGTAGACCGTGTCCTTGCTTATCCCGAGGTATTCGGCGATCTCGCCGACCGAGAGCCATCGATCATCCATCCGGGATCCCCTGGGAATGGTCGCCGCGAGCCTCAAGCCCCCGAAAGTACAGGGAGCCATGTGGGTTTTCAACGGGTTTCATTGGGTTTGACCCGGTTTTGGCGGCTTGTGGGCGGCGAAATTGACAGGATTCAAAGCCGCTCAGAATGCAAAGGGCCGTTGGTTGATCGTGTCGCGTCTGCGCACGTAGTTCCAGCATGGATGATCGTGCGCGTACGTACGCGTTGCCTGCACCTCATGGCGTCTCGCTGGCCCTACTCCCCGAGCCAGCCGGGGCCGCTCACCAGGGCGGCCATGCGGCGTGCGACGAGTGTGGGCAGATCCTGCGGAGTGCAGCTCGCAAGCGCGGTGCCCGAGTCTGCTCCGGTAGGTGCCGCGCGGCACGGAGCCGCCGCCTGCGTCGGGAAGATCTACAGCAACGCCTTGCGCGCGCCGAGGAGGCCCTGCGTGAGGCGACGCTCGCCGTTGCAGTCGTTCGCGAGTTCGCCACCGTCTCGGCACTTCATCTGCAACGCGCGCCAAAATGATCGCGGCCGGCGAGAACCGCGCCCTTATGTTGATCGTCGCTGCTGGATCCGGTGAAGGCCCGTTTCTCAACCGGCACGGGCATGGCGTTCGGCTGAAGCCCAAACACGACGAAACGACCACCGCGGCGATCCCTTCGGCGTCCCCAAGATCGCGATCCGCCAATTTTTGTCCCGGCATTTTTTTTCAGGCCGCATTGTTCTTGGGCCGAGAAGAAGAAGTCACGACGAGCCTACGAATCAGCCTCCTCCGGGCGTTTGTGCTCGCACCACCGTACGTAGGCCTCATCCAGCTGCGCCGGCGTCGCCGCATCCACGATCGGTCCAAGGGGGACGACCTCGATCCTGATCGCTCGCCCAACGAGGCAGCGGAACCTCGCCAGCGCGCGTGCTCGTTCGATCTCGGTCAGCGGCTGATCGCGGGACGTTGCCATGGCTCCCTCTCGAGGTATGCGCCCGCAAGCCGTTCAAGCTTCCACCGAACCTCGGGCTCATTGCGGTGGGCCGCCCATGTGATCGCCTGGACAAGGGTGAACGTCGTCACGCGTGGCTCCTTCGCAAGCTCCGCGAGGGCGTCGTGCACCAACGCGACCGGCAGGCGCGCTCGGCGCATCAGCGTGCGCAGCTCCATCGCGGCATCGCTCACAGCGTGGCGATCAGCCTCCTCTAGAGCATGAACCCCATCGGCGAAGACGCGCGAAGCACTCTGGACGAGCAGGCGCATCCGCCTTCGAACGCGTTCGGGCTTCCCATTCGCCACCACGGACCGCTGGGCTGCGAGGACCAGCGTATTCCCGCAGCGCGGGCGCATCAGCGCGAACCCGACGTGGGCCCATGCGAGTCTGACGCGAGACGCGTAGACAAGCAGGCCACCCTGAACAACCTCCGCGCCCTGCGAGCTGACCAGAGGCAGCGGCTGTCCGATCGAGATCACGTAGGAGACGATCCGATCGGTCATTTCGACGCGCTCGAGTACAGGCTCGCGCTCACTTTGGGCGACGGTGTCACGGACGATCGATGCGAGCGGGACGATGTTCGCCGCGTCTTCCTCACGGACCAGGCGCGCGATGAATGCTGCGAGCGTCGGTCGCTGATCGCGCCAACCGTCCACCCCCGCACTACGTCGTCGCCGGGCGCCGATCAACGAGCCGGCGCTCAAATTGTTGCGTGGAAGGTCGGGCCCTCTTGACTCTCGCCCCGATGGACGCGATGGAGGTCGTTCTAGGCGCTCCTCCTTGTCGCGACTGTCTCTGCTTGCTGGCAGAGGCGCTCCGAATGCCGCGCCACCCCGCGCTTCACCGATCATGCGGTCGGCGGCGGCCGGGTTCTTGCGGTCAAAAGGAGAGCGTTGATGGCCACGGACAGAGCGCGTTTGGCTGGCGCGAGCGAAGCAGCGAGCTTCGGCGACATGGGCGCGTCGTTCGCGACTGCTTTGGAGATTGCCTCTGGAGGCAACGAGGTCGAGATCGTGCGAGAGGGCTGCTCCGAGCACGGCCCCTTGTCCGTCGAGGAGATGATTGGCATCGTCGCGACCGTCGGAGGTGGTCGGGCAAAGGCCGAGGGGCAGATCGCCGATCGAGTTGCCGAGCGTGTCGTCGAGCGGCTGTCGGCGTCACCGCTTCCGTCTTTGCCGGCGCGGCTGACGACGCGGCGAGCCGCTGCATATTGCGACATGTCGCCCGCTGCGCTCCGCAAGGCTGTCTACGACGGCAAGCTCGCCCCCGCGGGATGTCGCGGCGGGGGCGACGGCACGAAGACGTTCGCGATCGAGGATCTCGATCGTTTCATGATCGGCCTCCGGCCGAGGCGCAGCAAGGGTGGCCATGGGAACCGAAGTCGAGTGGGTAACCAGGTGGCGGATGATCGTGTCGAAGCAGCCCGTCCTCCCGGGCGTGTACCGGAGGAAGGCGGGCGGGTTCGTGGTCCGGGGCTTCGTCACCGACCGCCGCCGGCTGAACCCCAAGACGCAGAAGCCGCGCCTCCGCGAGATCATGTTGACGCTCCCAACGGAGACGAATGCGAAGCGCGCGCTCGCTCGGCTGGAAGCCGAGAAAGAGGCGGCTCGCAAGACGGAAGGGGACGCAAAGCCGATCCCGACATTCAAGCACTACTCGCGCATTCTGTTCGAGCACAAGGTCGCGGTCGGTAAGATCGCCACGCCCTCCGGGCGCGAGAAGTGGATCGGGACGCTGAAGAACCACCTCTGGCCCGAGTTCGGCGACTTCCTCGCCAACAGGATCGAGCACGCGGACATCCGCAACTGGCAAGCGAACGTCTCGAAGAAGATGCGCGAGGGCGTCGAGCTGCGGCGCACGTACAAGCTCAAGGACGGCTCAGAGAAGACGACTACCCGAGTGCTGCACTACTCGCCCGCCACAGCAAACGGCTGGCTCGACATACTGCGGGTGATCACGGCGGCGATCGCGATCGAGTTCAACCTGCCGCGCGACCCATGCGACGGGATCCCGAACTTCGACACGTCGACGCATCGGACGTACACGCGCGAGCAGCCGAACAGCCTGACGACTCCTGAGGTGCGCCGGTTCCTCGCCAAGATGAGAGAGCTGTACCCGCAGCACTACGCGATCACGTTGCTCGCGTTCGTGATCGGCCATCGCCCGTCGACCCTTCGTCCGCTGCGACGATCGGGCCCGAATCGCGACTACATCCCCGAGGAGCGGCTCCTGCTCGTTCGAAGGTCCTACACGTTCGGACCGGCGGCGGTTGACCGCACGAAGACCAAACTCGATCAGACGATCGCGCTGCCCGACGAGGTGTGCGCCGTCCTGAACTGGCACATCGACACGCAGCTCACCACGCCCGAGCAGAAGAAGAGCGAGCTGCTGTTCGCCGCGAGCAACGGACGGTTCCGCTGCGCGTCATTCCTCCAAGACCCGTTCCGGCGCGTCGCGAAGGCGATCGACCTCACGAAGACCATTACGCCGAAAGCAGGTCGCCGCACTTTCCAAGACATCTCCCGTGCGGCCGGCATCGAGCACGTCGTCAAGAAGGCGATCTCCGGGCACCAAACCGACGCGATGGTCCTCCGCTACTCGACGCCCGGCGAGCAGGAGATGCGGGATGCGATCGGCAAGGTCGTGGACATCGCGACGGCCCGCAGACGTTAGACCTACTCGGTCTTAGGAGCCCTGGGAGCCACGCCGCGGCGTCTTCTTGGCTCGCGAGCTGAGCTCCTGCCGCGTGGCGTCGAGCGCACGTTGCTCGCCCTTCTGCTTCTTCGCCGCCGCGCGCTCCGCCAGCCCCCTAGTCATGGTACCCGGCACCAGGGGACTTCTACTCTGTGGGCGAAGACAGTGTTTGAGCGC
The DNA here is from genome assembly GCA_964531795.1 of uncultured Polyangiaceae bacterium. GTDB lineage: Bacteria > Myxococcota_A > Polyangia > Polyangiales > Polyangiaceae > CAZHHD01. The sequence continues at coordinate 22,542 of CAZHHD010000027.1, forward strand.
GAGCTCAGTTGCCGACGACGAGGTATCGAAGGGCTCTCAGGTCATTTCGAATCTCGACCGAGACGCTCTTGATCGCCTCGTGAAACTCGGAAACTTGCGCGAGTACCGGCTTGATGTGGCCCCAGGCCTTCTCAAACCGGTCCGAGATTTCTTCCTCAGCCTCGTCATTCGCGGCTTCAGAGGCTGCGTCGAGCCCCTCGGGATCGGCAGCCGTAAGTTCCTGCACACGACGCTCGACAAAGTCGGCTCGAGAAAATGCCGTGAACTCTTCCACGTCCGGATGGGTGAGAGCTTCGACCACCGGGCCTATCCTCTCGGGCAAAAGCAGGTCGGGCGTTTCCAGACCGGCATCTTCAAGCGCATCGGCGCTTAGCATCTCGGCGACCGAAGCAAGCGCGTCCGCGGTTCTTGCCGCCCAGGACTGAATGTCATCGACATGTTGTGGACCAACGCCAAGCTCCCCCGTGTCCTCGTCGGTGTATTCGCGAAGTTTGGCCTCGACAGACGCGAGTGCTGGCCGCGCCTCGCTGAGGGCCTGCAAGGCGCTCACGAGACTGAGCGCGCTAGGGTTGTACCGATAGATGTCGTCGGCAAAGGTCGCTTTGAAACTTCTCCGAATCTCCTGGGCGAGAGCGGGGCTTCTGACGACCACTCCGGCTTCCTTTTTCTGCGCAGAGGCGTCCGAGAAGTTGGCCGAACCGACGTACGCCACACGATCGGACACGGCGATTTTCGCGTGGCTGTTCGTCACGATGGCGACGCTGACTGACTCATGCAGCTGACTTGGATCGAGCACCGCGAAGTACGCCTCGATCTCCTTCTTCGCGGGGACGCTCCATTTCGGGCTCCAGTCGCGCCGATGGAATGAGGGGATCCCCGTGATGAACTCTATCCGCTGCACGTTAGGGACCCCGGTCTGGAGCAGCTTGAGCATCCGATCACCCTTCAGCGTTATCGCGTAGGCAACCAGAAACAGCTCGCCGCCGTTCTCTTCGGCATCTCGAAGAACGTCCTCGTAGCCGTGCAGGTCCTCCGTGAGGAGCAGATCGACGTTCTCGGCAAGACGGGCTTGAACTCGCATTGACGGCGCAACCGCCACCGTATCCCACGGCGCGACCAGCAGACCATCCCTCAGCCCCGAAACACCGTGACGTACCCGCGGACCCAACCCGCATAGCGAGGCGGAAGCACGCGGCGAGTTCGGCTACGCGCTCGTTGACGCCCGTGGCAATGCGTCGGAGACGCCGCTGCGCAGGTCGTGTGAAAGGTCGTGTGAAAGGTCGTGTGAAGCGCTGCGCGGTCGATCAGCGGGCGACCGATCTCCGCGGAATCTTTGTAGGCGCGATTGGGATTGAACCAACGACCCCTACCGTGTCAAGGTAGTGCTCTACCACTGAGCTACGCGCCTGTACTGCGAGCCGTGGGACATACCGAGCGCGCGAAGCTCTGTCAACCGCCGTCGACGAATCGAGGCGAAAACACGGCACCTTGCACCGCAGGCCGTGGAGCCCGCGGCGGTCGGTTCGGGACGGCGATCGCCGCCTCGGCACTCGCCCCCGCGCCGCGCCTCACCCGCCGTCGAGGCGCGCGCTCCTCAAACGAAGCGCGTTGCCGATGACCGACACCGAGCTGAGGCTCATGGCGACGCTGGCGATCATCGGCGACAAGAGCCACCCGAAGACCGGGTAGAGCGCGCCGGCGGCGAGCGGAATGCCGAGCGCGTTGTAGCCAAAGGCGAACGCCAAGTTCTGCTTGATGTTCCCCACCGTGGCGCGGGAGAGGGCGCGCGCGCGACCGAGGGCGCGGAGATCCCCGTGGACGAGCACGACCCCGGCGCTCTCGACGGCGACGTCGGTGCCGGTGCCCATCGCGATCCCTACGTCCGCCGCGGCGAGCGCCACGGCGTCGTTGGTTCCGTCGCCGGCCATGGCCACCTTGCGCCCCTCGGCGCGGAGGCGGCGCACGACCTCGCCCTTCTCGGCGGGGAGCACACCGGCGATCACTTCGTCGATGCCCGCCTCTTTCGCCACGCGGCGGGCGCTCGCTTCGGCGTCGCCGGTGAGCATCACCACGCGGAGCCCGGTGGCGCGGAGCTCGTCGAGCGCGGCGCGGGTCGTCGGCTTCAGCGCGTCGGCGAGGGCCAAGAGACCGACGGGCGCGTCCCCTTCGGCGACGACGACCACGGTGCGACCCGCTCCGCGAAGACGCGCCGCCTCGCGCGCGAGTGGCGCTTCGGCCGCGCCCGCCGAGGCCGCGAGCGGGATCAAGGCTTCGTTCCCCACGCGCACGCGCGCGCCTTCGACGGTCCCTTCGATCCCCTTCCCCACCGTGGCGCGAAAGCCGTGGGCGGCGGCGAGCGTGAGACCGCGATCCTTCGCCGCTTCGGTGACCGCGCGGGCGAGCGGGTGCTCGCTCCCCGCTTCGAGCGAAGCGGCGAGGCGAAGCACGCGCGCCCCCGCCACGCTCGATGCTGCCGTCTCGATGCCCCCCTCGGCGCCGGGCGCGATCGCGACAACCTCGGTCACGCGCGGCTTCCCTTCGGTGAGCGTGCCGGTCTTGTCGAGGACCACGGTGTCGACCTCGGCCAGGCGCTCGAGCGCGCGCGCGTCGCGGAACAAGACGCCAAGCGTGGCGCCGCGGCCCACGCCGACCATCACGCTCATCGGCGTGGCGAGACCGAGCGCGCACGGGCAGGCGATGATGAGCACCGCCACCGCAGCGACGAGCGCGTGGGCGAAGCGCGGCTCGGGGCCGAACGACATCCACGCGACGAAGGCCGCGATCGACGCGAGGACCACCGCAGGAACGAAGATGCCGGCGACCCGATCGGCCAGGCGCTGGAGCGCGGGCTGCGTGCGCTGCGCCTCGGCCACGAGCCGTACGATTTGCGAGAGGAGCGTCGCCTCGCCCACGCGCTCGGCGCGCACCACGAAGGTTCCGTCGACGTTGATCGTCCCGCTTCGCACGCGCGCGCCGACCTCCGCAAACACCGGCATCGGCTCGCCGGTGAGGGTCGACTCGTCGACGTGGCTCTCGCCCTCCACGACGACGCCGTCGACCGCGATCTTCTCGCCCGGCCGCACGCGCAGCTTGTCCCCCGTGGCGAGCTCCTCGATGGGGACGTCGTGCTCTTCGCCGTTCGCCTCCACGCGGCGCGCGGTCTTCGGTGCAAGCTGCAACAAACCGCGGAGCGCGTCCGCCGTCTTGTGACGGGCGCGGAGCTCGAGCACTTGCCCCACGAGCACCAGCGCCACGATGACCGCCGCGGCCTCGAAGTACACCGGCGCGCTCCCGTCGTGGCCGCGCATGGAGGCGGGGAAGAGCTGGGGCGCGAGCGTCGCCACCACGCTGTCGAGGTACGAAGCCAACGTCCCCAGCGCGATGAGGGTGAACATGTTGAGGTGCCGCGTGACGAGCGAGCGCGCCCCGCGAGCGAAGAGCGGCGCGCCGCCGTAGAGCACCGCCGGGGTCGCGAGCGCGAGCTCGACCCAGTTCTTCCCTGCGCCGTGGAGCAGCGGGGCGAGCCCCGGCACCATCTCTCCCATCGCCAAGACGAGCACCACGAAGGCGAGCGGCGCGGCCACGTAGAGGCGCTTCGTCATGTCGACGAGCTCGGGATCGGGGCCGTCGTTCAGCGCCGCCGCCGCGCTCCGCGGCTCGAGCGCCATGCCGCACTTGGGGCACACCCCCGGGCCGATCTGGACGATCTCGGGGTGCATGGGACACGTGTATTCTGCAGTCGATGCCGCCGCGCCCGTGGGAGCGGCCGGCGGGTGCTTCGCAGGCACGTGGCAGGCGTGGCAGGCGTGCCCTTCCGTCGCCGCCTTGGCGTGGGCCGCGCCGGGAGCATGACCGTGCGCTTCGGCGCCGGCCGCCGACGCCGCGCGCTTCGCCAGGTAGGTCGCCGGATCGGCCACGAATTTGTCGCGGCACCCTTGGCGGCAGAAGTAGAGCGTCTCGCCCTCGTGGACGTGCGTCCACTTCGACGTCTCTTTCACCTTCATCCCGCAGACGGGGTCGACGTGCGTGGGGACGGCCGCCGCCGGATCGACGGGCGCGTGCGTCGACGCCGCTTCGCTCGGCGCGGGCTCTTTCGGTGCGAGGGGGGGTGACGTCGACATCGAGGGGCTCTCTCGAATATGGGGACTAGGCCGCGCGGCGCAAGCGGGGGCGCTGCCTACTGACGCGCGCTTCGCTTCGAGCTACACACGAGACGTGAAGACGCGGTACGACGACGAGCAAGCAGCGGCCTACGTGCGCGAAGCGGCGGGGCGCTCGGGGCAAGAGCCGGTCAGCGAGACGCTCGCCCTGCGCACGTACACGGCGCGTCTGCTCGGCGCCGATCCTTCGCTCGTCCTTCACGGCGGCGGAAACACTTCGGCCAAGGGGCGCGAGAAAGACGCGCTCGGCGAGATGACCGAGGTCCTCTACGTGAAGGGCTCGGGGTGGGATCTCGCGACCATCGAGCCGCCGGGGCATCCGGCGGTGCGCCTCGAGCCGCTCCGGCGCCTGCGCGCGCTCGCCTCGCTCTCGGACGAGGCGATGGTGGCCGAGCTCCGACGGAACTTGATCGATCCCTCGGCCCCCACGCCGAGCGTGGAGACGCTCCTCCACGCGTACCTGCCGGCGCGCTTCGTCGATCACACGCACGCCGACGCGATCCTCGCGCTGGCGGACCAACCCGACGGCGAGCAGATTTTCCAAAAGCTCTTCGGCCAAGGGCTCGTGTGGGTGCCTTACGTGATGCCGGGCTTCGCGCTCGCCAAGCGGACGGCGGAGGCCTACGAAGCGGCGGTCGGCGCGGGGAAGACCCCGTCGGTCATCGTGCTCGCCAAGCACGGCGTCTTCACCTTCGGCGAGACGGCGAAGGAGAGCTACGAGGCGATGATCACCGCGGTGACGCGCGCCGAGCGTTACCTCGCCGACGGACGCAAGACCGGGAGCCTCTCCACTGCGACGCGCATCGGCGGCATCGAGAGCGAGCTCTTGCCGCGCCTTCGCGGCACCCTCGCGCGGCTCGCCGGCGAGCCCATGGAGCGCGGGCCGTTCGTCACCGTGCGATCGGCCGACAGCTCGCTCGCCTTCCTCGATCGGCCGGACGCCGCCCAGCTCGTCGCGGCGGGATGCGTCACGCCCGATCACGTGATTCGCACGAAGCCCACCGCGCTCTTCGTGAAGAAGCCGAATTTCGGCGACCTCGCCGCCCTGGGCGCGCGCCTCGAGCGCGAGATCCAAGACTACGCGCGGGCGTACGACGCCTACTTCGAGGAGATGTGCCACAAGAAGAAGGTCACGCGGACGAAGCTCGATCCGTGGCCGCGCGTCATCTTGTTGCCGGGCTTCGGGGTGTGCACCGTGGGGCGCACGCTGAAGGACGCGGACGTCGCCGCCGACGTCTACGAGCACACGCTCGCGGTCATGGCCGACGCCGCCGACGTGGGGGAGTACGCGCCGGTCCCGCGCGAAGATCTCTTCGACCTCGAGTACTGGAGCCTCGAGCAGGCCAAAATCAAGCGCGTGGTGGATCCGCCGCTCGGCGGGCGCGTCGCGGTGATCACCGGCGCGGCGTCGGGGATCGGACGAGCGACGGCGGCGCGGCTCCTCGAGCTGGGCGCGCACGTGGCGCTCTTCGATCGCGACGCCAAGTCGCTCGTGCACGTGCACGGCGAGCTCGCGGCGCGCTACGCCGAGCGCGTGCAGCCGGTGGTGTGCGACGTCACCGCGGCGAGCCGCGTGAACACGGCGATGGCCGGCGTGGTCTCGCTCTTCGGCGGGATCGACCTCGTCGTCTCCAACGCCGGATCGGCCCCCGAAGGCGGGCTCGAGACCGAAGAGGGCGATCTCGCGCTTCGCGCTTCGCTCGACGCGAACCTGCTCGCCCACAACAACGTGTGCCGCACGGCCATCGAGGTCATGCGCGCGCAAGGGCGCGGAGGCTGCCTCCTCTTCAACGCCAGCAAGAGCGCGTTCAACCCCGGCCCCGGCTTCGGTCCTTACGCGGTGGCGAAGGCGGCGCTCGTGGCGATGATGCGCCAGTACGCCATCGACCTCGCCAAGGACGGCATCCGCGCCAACGCCGTGAACGCCGATCGCGTGCGCACCGGGCTCTTCACCGACGCGCTCGTCGAGAAGCGCGCCAAGGCGCGCGGCGTCACGGTGGACGAGTACTTCCGCGCCAACCTGCTCGGGCGTGAGGTCACGGCGGCCGACGTAGCCGACGCCTTCGCCTACCTCGCCCAGGCGCGGTCGACGACCGGATGCGTGGTCACCGTCGACGGCGGCAACGCTGCGGCGTTCCCCCGCTGAAGGAGAGATCACGCCGTCTGCGTGCGGTACGGGCGAAGCCCCAGCACCGAAGCGCTCCCGACCAAGAGCCCGGCGGCCAGGCCGATCACGCCGCCGTAGCCCACGCAGCAGCAGCCGAGTGAGCCGGTGAGCAGCGCGAGGCCGCTCCCCACCCCCAAAAAGAGCCACGGGCGCGCCGCGCGGCGTCCCATCCACGACAGCGCACCGCCGGCGACGAAGCCGCCGATCGCGCACGCAGGAATGCAGAGCGACATGCACGTGGCCCCGGTGCAGAAGTGACCGCACGACCGCGCGCACATCGCGAGGTAAAGCGGCACCGCCCCGAGAGCTACACCAGGGACCACGCTTTGTCCGGCGGCGCGACTTCGCCACAACATCGCGCTCGCGAAGACGAGCACCGCCACGCCGAGCGCGCACGCGAGCGTGGGCCGCGTGACGAGCAAGGCCGCGGGGAGGAGGACGACGAGGAGCGGCGCTGCGCCGAGCGCCGCTCGACGCACGCGCCCCACTTCGTACGCGCGACGAACACGAGCGAGCGCGTCACCAGCCATAGAGCTTCCTCCAGGCTTCGCGGAGCCGACCGACGGCGCGCTCTTTTCGCTTTCGTGACGCAGCACTTTGCGGCCCCTTCTCCTCGCTCCAAAAAGCTTCGCGCAGGACCTCGCGATCTCCGGCGGTCAGCGTGCCCATGGCTTCGAGCGCCGCGCCGTAGAGCTCGTCCAAGGTGGCGCGCGTCTCGGGCGATGCGCTCTCGTCGCGCGCGCCTTCCGCGTGCTCGATCGGCGCCTCGCGCGAACGCCTCCGCCGCGTGGCGAGGGTGCGGCACTCCCACGTGGCGAAGGTGAGCGCCCACGCCAGCGCCGAACGCGTCGGATCGTAGTCGGCGGCGCGGGAGAAGATCTTCTCCAGCGCCGCGTGGGCTGCGTCTTCGCCGTCGGCCTCGACGCCGCGCAAGAGGCGGCGGCAGTAGCTCACCAAGATGGGCCGAAGCACGGTGAACACCTCCGCGATGGCGTCGCGGTCTCCCTCAGCGAGCCGGACGAAGTCGCGATCGAGCTTTCTTCGCGCGTCCTCGTCCAGCAAGCGGCTCGTCCCTCTCGACCGGCTCGACGGTCTCTCGAGCCGAAAAGGTCAGAGCGAGGCGTGCTTGTGGCCCGAGCAGCAGGCCGCACCCGGCTTGCAGCAGGCCGAGCCCGTGGCGCAGCAGTCGCTGGCGTAGGCGCGGGAGATGACGACACCGCCCACGACGCCGATCACGGACGCCGCGGTGAGGAGGAGGACCCCCTTCTTCGAACGCTGCCAAAGGCTCTTCAGGTTCATTTCGATGACCTCGTAATCAGGTTAGGCGCGGGCCCGAGCTTCGTGACACAAATAGTGTACACCGTGGCCACGGGCGGCGCCGCGGGCGCCAAATCACCGAGGAGCGGGGATGGTTCGAGCGGAGCGAGGGAGCGGGCGAGCCGTGCGCGGGGACGAAGCTCGTCGCCCGGCGCCGCGGGGCAGCCACGCGCGCGTCGCGCTCCCTTTCGTGTGGGTCGCGGCCCTCGCGAGCGGCGCAAGCCTCGGCGCGTGCAGCAGCACGTCGGGGGGCGCCGCGCCCGCGAGCGACGGCGGGACGAGCGACGCCGCCGACGCCGCGGCGAACGCGCTGTGCCCGGGTGGTGTCCCCGCCCCCTACCCGACCGACGGCACGAAGGTGAGCCTCCTCGAAGTGCTCCCCGACATGACCTTCACCGGCGAGAGCGGTCCGGTCGCGCTCCACGACTACTACGAGCCGTGCGCCCAAGCTTCGCGACTCCTCGTGGTGCGGGTGAGCGCAGGCTGGTGCGGCACGTGCCGATGGCACGCGGCGCACACGAAGGAGCTTCACGCGCTCGACGTCGCGCCGCGGCTCGAGGTCTTGGATCTGCTCGTGGCCGACGACGACAACGCGCCGCCCGACGCGAAGGCGATGGCCGCGTGGCGCGCGCGCGTCGACGAGCCGGAGAAGATCGCCTTCGACCCCGCCTTCCAGCTCGCCGGGCTCGCGCCCGAGCACGGCCCTCTGCCGCTCGTCGCGCTCATCGACACGCGCACGATGACCGTGCGGAACGCGCTGAGCGACCCCAACCCCGATCTGCTCGCGCTGCGCGTCCGCCAAGAGCTCGCGCAGCTCGACAAGGTGTCGGTTCCGCAGCCGACGCCGGTCACCACCTTCGACGGGCGCTTCGGTCGCGAAGCGTGGGACATGATCCACGACATGGGGGTGACGCCCGGCGCGCCTCCGCCCGATCCTTCGAACGCCAAGGCCGACGACGCCGCCGCCGCCGCGCTCGGGGCGCAGTTCTTCTCCGACACCGGTTTTTCCCCCTCGGGGACGATGTCCTGCGCTTCGTGTCACCCGACCGCTTCGTCGTTCGCCGACGGGCTCCCGCAGTCGCAAGGGGTGGCCAAGGTCGATCGCAACGCCCCGTCGGTGCTCCTCGCCGCGCACGCGCGCTGGCAGTTTTGGGACGGGCGCGCCGACTCCTTGTGGGGGCAAGCGCTCGGCCCGCCGGAGAACGCGAAGGAGATCGGCTCGACGCGCCTCTTCGTCGCGCATCGTCTCTTCGACACCTACAAGACGAGCTACGAAGCGGTCTTCGGCGCGCTTCCGCCGCTCGGCGACACCGCGCGCTTCCCCGCGAGCGGCAAGCCGGGCGACGCGGCGTACGACGCGCTCGCCCAAGCCGACAAGGACGCGGTGACACGCGCTTACGTCGGCTTCGGAAAGGCCATCGCTGCCTTCGAGCGAACGATCCGTGTGAAGCCGATGCCGCTCGACGCCTACGCCGCGGGCGACATGAGCGCGCTCACCGATGCGCAGAAGGACGGGCTGAAGTCGTTCTTCGCCAGCGGCTGCGCCGAGTGCCACTACGGCCCGCGCCTCACCGACGACGCCTTCCACGACGTGCGCTTTCCTACGGGTCGACAAGACGGCGCCGCCGATCCTGGGCGCGCCGACGGGCTTCTGCAGCTCGCCACCGCAGAGTTCACCACGGCGAGCGTGTCGAGCGACGCCGTGACACCGACCCACGCCACGAGTGCGTTCCCCACGGCGCTCGGCGCGTTCAAGACACCGACCTTGCGCGGCGTGGTCGCGACCGCCCCCTACGGACACGGCGGCACGCTCGCGACGCTCGCCGACGTGGTGAAGAACTACGGCGGCGCGGGGCTTCCACCCGACGATCCGCGCGCGGCGGGTCCGAGCGAGCCGTGGCTCCCCAAGTTCGATCAGCAGAATCAGGCCGCGCTACCGGCGTTCCTCGAGACGCTGACGGCCGAGCGCGCCCCCTGATCGATCGCGCGCCGTCGAAGGAGCGCGCGCAGGATCAGACGGTCCACTCCGGTGCTTGCGGGCACGGCGCCGCGGCGCCCGGCGCCTCGACTTGGAGCGTCACGTGCTCGATGCCGAAGTCGTGGTGCAGCGCCTCGCACGCGCGCGTCACGAGCGCTGGATCGCGCGCCTCGTCGGTCACCACGAGGTGCGCCGTGAGCGCGGTCTCGGTCGTGCTCATCGGCCAAATGTGAAGGTCGTGCACCTCGCTCACCCCGCCGAGCGAGGCGAGGTACGCGCGCACGCGGTCGGCGTCGATCCCCGCGGGCACTGCGTGAAGGACGAGGTTGAGCGCGCTCTTGAGGAGCGACCACGTCCCCGCGAGGATCGTGATGGCGAGCACGATGCTCACCACCGGGTCGAGCCAATGCCAGCCGGTGAACAGAATGATCGTGCCGGCCGCGGCGACACCGAGCGCGAGCACGGCGTCGGACGCGAGATGGAGGAACGCGCTCCGTACGTTCAAGTCACGCCGCCCGGAGAAGAAGAGAAGCGCCGACGAGCCGTTGACGGCGACGCCGACGAGGGCGACGACGATGACCGTCTCCCCCGCCACCGGCTCGGTCGTGTGGCCGATCAGCCTTCGCAACGACTCCCACGCGATGCCGCCCGTCACGACGAGGAGCACGACGGCGTTGACCAGCGAAGCGAGCATCGTGGTGCTTCGAAGGCCGTAGGTGCGCTCCTTCGTGGGAGCGCGGCGCGCCAAGAGCGAAGCCCCCCACGCGAGCCCCAAGCCGAGCACGTCGCTGAGGTTGTGGCCGGCGTCGGCGATGAGCGCCATCGAGTGCGAGAGGACGCCGTACGCCACCTCGAGGACGACGAAGGCGAGGTTCAACGCCATGCCGAAGGCGAACGCGAAGCGGTGGTCCGCGTGCGCGTGCGCGTGCGCGTGGCCGTGCCCGTGGCCGTGCCCGTGGCCGTGCGATCCGTGGTCGTCGTGCTCGTGGTCCATGATCGCCGCCCGAGCGGATAGTTCATCACTTGCAGAAGTGTGTCAAACTGGACCTAAATCCGGGACGAAACCGCTGTCCGCGGGCCCTCGTGCGACGCGCGCGGCGCGACCTCGACGGGCTGTCTTCGTCCCCGTGACCCCGCCCCTGATCCCGCCGCGCGTTCGGCTCTCACCGGCATCGAGACGTGCACCGAAGGGGGCCCTTGGTTACCTTCGAAGACCATGGAGCGCGGACGCCGCCACGTGTCCTCCCACGCTCCGCGAGGCGCCGACGGGCGCGTCCGCTCGTGACCATCCTCGCGACGATCTCGATCACGGTCACCATCGTCGGGCTCCTTTGCGCCCTCTTCGCGTACGCCCTCTCACGCGGACCGGGCTGGCGCGAGCTCCGTTACCTCGCCGGGCTCTCGCTCTGCGCCGGGCTCTACACGGTGAGCAACGTCCCGGTGACGCTGGTCGACGTGCCGGCGCAAGTCGACACGTGGTTCTCCCGCGTGGGGCTGGTCTTCGCCGGCTTCCACGGGTGCTTTTGGTACGCCTACCGGGCGGCGCAAGAGCGGCGAAAGCTCGTGCGGTGGGAGCGCGCGGTCATGGTCCTGCAGGCCACGGCGGCGCTCGCGAGCGTCGTCCCCAACCTCGTGATGAGCGACTGGGTGAGCGTGCGCGAGATCGCCTGGCTCGGGGTCATCGTGCGCGATCCTGTCCCCACCAACTTCGGGAGCGCGTGCCTCGGGTTCCACATCATCGCGCTCCTCCCCCTCCTCGGCCGCTACATCCAGGACGCGCGTCGGAAGAAGCCCGGAGCTCTGGTGCACGCCATCGGCCTGGGGACGCTCGCCGCCACCGCCGCGCACGACGGCGCCGTGGCGTCGTTCGAGCTCAATCGGCCCTACCTCCTCGACTTCGGCTTCGTCGCGCTGCTCGTCTCCGTCGGCACCTCGGTCGCGAATCGCTTCGTGAAGGACGCGCGCGAGCTCGAAGCCTCTTCGATGCGCTTGAAGCGCGCGCAAGACGAGCTCGTGAAGCGCGAGCGGCTCGCGGCGCTGGGCGAGCTCTCGGCGGTCGTCGCCCACGAAGTGCGAAACCCGCTCGGGGTCATCTTCAACGCGCTGGCGACGATGAAGCGCGTGCCGCCGACGTCGGCCGATCACGCCGAGCTCCTTCGCATCGTGCAAGAGGAGGCCGAGCGCTTGAAGCGCGTGGTGGCCGATCTCCTGGAATTTGCGAGGCCGCGAGAGCTTCACCTGAGTCAGACGTCGCTGTCGCTCGTCCTCGCAGGCGCGGCCGAGGCAGCGCGGAGCGCGGTGGGCGAGCCGGAGAGCACGGTGCTCGTGGACGTGCCGGAAGATCTGCCGCCGCTCCTGTGCGACGAGCAGCTCGTTCGCCAGGCGGTCATCAATCTCGTCACCAACGCCATCCTCGCGCCGGAGCGAAAGAGCCCGGTGAAGATGCGCGCCGAGAGCCACGACGACGACGTGCTCGTGGAGGTGCGTGACGACGGCGCGGGAGTCCCCGCCGACGTGGCGCCGCACATCTTCACCCCGTTCTTCACGACGCGGGCGACGGGCACCGGGCTCGGGCTCTCGGTCGTGCAGCGCATCGCCGAGGCGCACGGCGGCGAGGTCACGTACGCGCCCGTCCCTCCGCCCGATCATGGAGCGATCTTCTCGCTCCGCATTCCGCGAAAGGCGCGACGCGGCCCGGTCTCGCTCCTCGATTCGGCCGAGCGACAGCTCTGACGCGCTAGTCCGACCTTCGGGAGGACGTGGGCTGTCCCATAATCGACAATCAGGGACAGCCCCTAGAAGCGCAGCGTGAGCTCGGCGCGCGCGCCGTCGAAGGCGGGGAAGACCTTGCACACGCCGCTCACGCACTTGAGGCCGCCGCGCTGCTGGCCGACGAGGAGCTTCACGTTCGAGCCCTCGGTGAAGCGAAAGAGCACCGAGCCGTTGAAGTAGTACGTCGGCAGGCCGAGGAGCGTCGTGTACTCGATGCCCTGGCTGAAGACCCACTTCGGCGCGACCTTGAGCGCGGTGTAGTGCTCGCCCTCGCGCCACGGCTCTTCTTTCCCGCCGGCGCCGCGAGGGTTCTGCGTCTCTTCTTTGCGGAGGCGGTGACGCCCGGAGAGCTCGAAGGAGAACGGGCCGGCGATGATCTTGGTGAAGGCGTACTCGGCGTGGAACTCGTTGTAGAAGAACTCGCCGCTGCGCTTGGTGTCGTCGCGTGCGCCCGCCGAAGCGAAGAAGTGCGAGCGCGCGTGGTCGAAGTACCACTCGAAGCCGCCGAGCCCGTCCCACACGTCGTTGTGGACTTGGTCGGGGTTCGCGTTGCTCGTGACGGTGTTGCCGTACTCGGTGCAGCCGCCGCCGGCGACCTCGCTGCGCGTGTAGAAGTACGCGCCGGTCGCGTAGAGGAGCAGCGCTTCGCTCGTGCGCACGTCGGTGCGGAGTCGCCCGCCGTCGACGCACGCGTTGAAAAATCCGAACTCGGCGTCTTGGGTGATGAGCTCGGCGGTCGGCGGCACCGAGTAGACGATGTTGTTGAACGCCGAAGCGCGCGACGTGTCGATGCCGCCGGCCATCGGGTAGAAATTTCGGTAGCTCTTGAGCTCGAGCGTCTCGGTCACCGGCCCGGCGTTGGCCGACACCGATCCGTACACGGCGTTGCCGCTGGCGTTGGCGTCGAGCGGCTGATCGTCGTGGTAGCGCTTCTGCGCCGCCGCCTCGAGGTAGATCTGCCCATGCCCCCAGAGGCTCGGGATCTCCACCGACTGGCCCACGGTCATGATCTCGCTCGCGTCGATCGCCGGGGAATTCCCGTGAGGCAAGCTCGCGAGCCAGATCGAGTTGTCGCTCGGGTTGCAGGTGCCGAAGGGGGCGTCGAGGAAGCCGTCTTGCACGCGCCCGCTCGCGTCGTACTTGTACGGCGCGCAGCGGGTGAGCCGCGCGGCGTGCGTCGAGAAGACGATGGGCAACCCGCGCCCCGCTTCGATCTCGGCACCGATGATGCGATCCGATCCGAAGAGCGGCTGCGCGCCCGAGGTGTCGCCGGGGACGCTGTTCGGCAAGAAGAGCGCGCGCCCCGTGGCTTCGTCGACGCGGCTCGGGTTGGCGAGGCCGGCCACCACCGTCACGGCGAAGGGGTCTTTGGAGAACGTGACCTTGCCGCCGCGGATCGTGTTGTCGATGCCGAGATCGTCGATCTTGCGCATCGAGAGCACGAGCCCGCGCCCGAACTGCACGTACGAATCGCCGACCGTCGCCTCGAGATTGTGCGCCTGGTAGGTGGCCCACAGCTTGGCGGGGTAGATCGAGTTTCGATACCGCGAAGCGCCGTCGCGGACGATGTTCTGTCGCGCCGCGGGATCGATGCAGCCGAAGGGGTGCGAGGTCGGTGTGCAGTCGACGCGGTCTTCGGGCCTTAGCCAGTAGAAGGACGAGTCGAGGCGCGTGCCGACCGTCCACTCCTTGTACCGAAGCGCGAGGTTCAAGCGATTGAGCCACGCCCCGTAGCCTTGGTCCGCGTCTTGTTCCCCCTCGCGCGCGTCGAAGTGCTGCGCGACCACCGAGGTGTCGGTGACGTCGAGCTTCACCGGCTCGCCGCCCACCTTCGGAAGATCGAGGGCGCGGGCCTCGCGCGTCGAGGCGAGCGCCAACGACACGACCGCGCACGCCACCACCGACCGCTTCATACGGCCGCGGACATTACGACGGCTCGGCTGCCTTGCCTACGACGAAGCGCGGGGTGCCGGCGCGGAGAAACTCAGGACTTGGGCGGGGTCGTCGCCGGGGTGGCGGGAGCGGCGCTCGGCGAGGGGGCGGGCGCCGCGGCGGCCGGCGCGAGGACCGCGTCGACCTCCTTGGCGAGCTGCTCTTCGTCGCCGGGGTTGTAGCCCTCGTGGACGCGAACCACCTTGCCGCTCTTGTCGATGAGGATGGCGAGCGGCGCCGTCTTCTTCGGGTTGTAGATGCTGGCGACGTGCGAGTCTTCGTCGAGGAGCACGGGGAACACCATGCCGTTGCGCTTCGCGAAGCTCGGCACCTCGGCCACGGTCTCGGGGCCGTCCATCGACACCGCGATGACGACGAAGCCCTTCGCCTTGTTCGCTTCGTACATCTTGCGAAGGTGCGGCATCTCGGCGAGGCAGGGCTCGCAGTAGGTCGACCAGAAATCCATGAGGATCGCCTGGCGGCCGAGGTAGTCGCTCAGGTGAACGGTCTTCCCCTCGATGTCGCGGGCCGAAAAATCAGCCGCGGCGGTGCCAGCGGACGCACCGCCACCACCGCCCGACGAATCCGGGCTCGCCGCGCCCCCTTGCGACGCACCCCCGCCGCCGCAGGCGGCGAGCGCTGCGGTGAGCGCGGCCGCGGCAACCAGCGGGCCACGGCGCGGCAAGAGCGCAGCGAGTGACAACGAGCGAAGCGTCAGGCGAGCGGCGAGCGGCGCGAGACGAGCGTGGAACGCGAGTCTCGCGCTGCCAGACCGGCCTCGCGAGCCGTGAGCCAACGTCATTGATAAGTCGGCGGGTGCGAGTCGACCCACTGCGTCCACTTCTCGGTCTCGGCCTTCACGTCACCGCTGTAGCCGGTGCCGGACTCGAGGATTTCCATGGTGCGCGCGTCGATGTTGGCGTTCCACGGGACCGCGGCGGCGTCGAAGAACTGGCCGAGGTTCTGCTGCCCGGGGTCGAGCATCTCGGTGAAGTTGGACTTGTGCTTGCCGATCCACTTGTCGAGATCGGCCTGCGTCGCGCCGACGCCCTGGGTCGGGCCGTCGTTGAGCGCTTGCACGATGACGATCCCCTCTTTGAGGAGGTCGGCCGTAAGGGCGACGGTGTCGTCCGTCTCTTGGTTGCACGGCGGGCACCAGTAGGAAGCCACCACGAGGTGGATGACCTTGAACTGCTTCATTTGCGGATCGAAGAAGTCCGCCATCTGCACCTGACCGAGCGTGCCGGTGGTGACGGGCTGCGTCGGATCGATCTGCTTGTAGCCGCGGAAGCGGTAGTTCGCGATGACGTCGCCGGCGGCGGTGCCGCGGCGCGCCTTGTACCCGATGTGCTGCGTCGGATAGGCGACGCCGTACGGGTTGTTCGCCGGGCCGGTGTCGGGACCCGTGCCGGTGCCGGTGCCGGTCACGCCGGCGTCCTGGCTCGACGAGCACGCTGCGCCGAGCGCGAGTGCGGGAACGATCATCAAGAGGTGCGTCAGTTTCATGGGGCCGGCCTCGGTCAGGGTTCTGGGGTGGGGGCGCAGGTTAGCTCGACACGTCGCACGGTCAAGCCGCTACCAGGTGACAGATCGCGCCTTCCGTCGGGCGCCGTCCAGGCTGGTGTAGCACGAGGCTCTCGCACCTGCAGGCCGTCCTCGCACCTTCGGCCACCGGAAGGGCTGGTACGTTGCCCGCGCTCGTTGTAAGCCACACGCGTCATGCTTCCCCTTCGTCACTTTGGCGTTCTTTCTGGGCGCTCGGAGCCTCGCGAATCTGGGCTCTCTGCCCCACGGAACGGCGACGCGGCCCGCTTCGGGGCGGCCGGTCGCGGCGCCCGCGCCCTCCGCGGCGTGCTCCTCGCGCTGGCGGTCCTCGGGTTCGGCACGATCGCGGCGCTCCCCGCCTGCTCGTCGAGCGCGTGCGACGACTCCAAGTGCGCCGCAGGGAACAAGTGCGTGGACAACGGCCACGGCACCGCGTGCCGGCTGCTCTGCGACACGCAAGCGGTCTGTCCGTTCAACTACCAATGCATGGCGGCACCGAACGGCACCACCTTCTGCAACGAAGACACGACCAAGTACGTCCAGAAGAAGGACAAGGGGCAGTGGGGCGCGAGCTGCAACCCGCCGGGCGGCATCGACTCGAACCCCGACTGCGACACCGACCAGACCTTCTGGTGCTACGCGAAGAACCCGGGCGACGGTAACGCCTATTGCACGCAGTACCAGTGCACGAAGGACACCGACTGCGGCCCGGGGATGTGGTGCGGCACGATCAACAACGCGCCGAGCGCCACGTCCAAGAAGCGCTCCTTCGGTGCCGATCAAACGACGACCGTGTGCTTGAAGCGCGAGTACTGCGCGCCGTGCACCGCCGACGTCGACTGCCCTTCGACGAACGGCATCCCCAGCCACTGTGTCCCCGACTCGAGCGGCACGACGAAGTTCTGTACAGAGGAGTGCAGCTCGACCACCGGGTGTCGACCGGACGCGACCTGCCAGGCCAACGACGCCGCGGGCGGCGCACAGATCTGCTTCCCCCGCGCCGGCACCTGCAAGGGCGACGGCTCGCTCTGCTCGCCTTGCTACTCCGACGCCGACTGCCCGAACGGCTTCTGCGGCGAGCAGACGTACACGCACGAGCGGTTCTGCACCGTGAAGAGCGACGTCCCCTGCGCGGTGGTGAACGGCAAGCTCCAAGCGAACTGCCCCAAGCCCAACCAAGCTGGCGTCGACGAGTCGTGCATCACCTCGAACGACGATCCCGACTTCCAGAAGGACCAGTGCGTCGGGCTCGTGCAGTTCGGTACGTCCAGCGGCCAGCCGGTCATCCTCCCCGCCTGCTGGACCGCGCCGCGCAAGTAGTCGCGCGTCGTTCGGTCCGCGTTCCGCTCCGATCGCGCGCGAGCCTCGCCGCGCGCTCGCTCAGGCCGGCACGCGGTAGAGGATCACGTACACGAGCACGCCGGTCACCGAGACGTAGAGCCAGACCGGGAACGTGAAGCGCGCGATGGCGCGGTGCTCGGCGACGCGATTCTTGGTCGCGAGCCACAACGTTCGGAGCACGAGCGGCACGACGACCATCGCCAAGATCATGTGGCTCACGAGGATGAGCAAGTAGACGACGTGCAGCGCGCCCGTGTGCGGATCCGCGTGCGTGCCGGTCAGCGCGACACGCGTGAGGTACGAACAGAGGAAGAGCGCCGACGTCACGAAGGCACCGATCATCGCCCCCTTGTGCGCGCGCACGTTCTTCTTCGCGATGAAGGCGCGGCCGGTGACGATGAGCACGGCGCTCGTGAAGTTGAGGAGCGCGTTGACGAGGGCGAGCGAGTCGCCGATTTGATCGCGGGTCATGAATTTCGAAACGTCCTGAAACGAAGTGAGGGGGCGAGGCCCCGCGTCGTGCGCGACGGGAAAGGGAGCCTACGCGGGCCGGAAAAATGCAGGGGAACGGCGATGCGACACGCCCGCGCGAGACGCACGAGAGACATAGCGCATGAGCGCGCCACGCGGGCTCCGAGCGACGGATTTTCTCGGTGGAAGAAGGTCGATCGTAAGGCGATCGCATACAACACTCTTCGGAAAGTCGCGCTGGCCAGGGGAGACGCGTGCGCTAGAGTCCGGCGCCGCTTTGGAGGTTCCCATGCGCGTTCGCCATCTCGCCCCCGCCGTCTCGCTCTTCGCTCTCGTCGCCATCGGCGCCGGGTGCAGCTCGTCCTCGGCCGACCCGACGGACAGAAGCGAGGCCACCGGGAGCTCCGCGAGCGCGATTCAAGGCGGCTCGACCGACACCGGTCACAGCTTCGCCGTCGGCATCATCGATCAGTCGGCGGGTGCGCTCTGCTCCGGCGCGCTCATCGCGCCGAACCTCGTCGTCACCGCGCGCCACTGCGTCGCTTCCGTCGGCAGCGAGCAGGTCAACTGCGCGACCGACACCTTCGGCAAGGTCCACTCGGCGGCGAACTTCGGCGTCACCACCGACGGTCAGATGTCGCAGCGTGGCAAGTGGTACGACGTCAGCAAGATCGTCGTCCCCACCGACGCGCACTTCTGCGGCAACGACCTCGCGCTCATCGTCCTCGCGAAGAACGTCCCCGACAGCGAGGCCACGCCGGTCACGCCCGGCATCGAGTTCCCGCTCACGGACAGCACGCACTACACCCACAGCCTCACGGCGATCGGCTACGGCATCACGTCCGTCGGCGCGCAAGACGAGGGGACGCGTCGCATCAAGCAGAACATCCCGGTGCAGTGCATCCCAGGCGACGCGAAGATCGACTGCTCGAAGCTCGGCGCCTCTTCGTCCGAGGTCGCCAAGACCGAGTTCATCGCCGGCAGCGGCACGTGCTCGGGCGACTCGGGCTCGAGCGCCTTCGAGCAAAAGAGCTTCTCCGCCGGCACGCCCGTCACCATGGGCGTCCTCTCGCGCGGCGGCGAGAGCGGCACCGACTGCCTCGACTCGGTCTACACGCGCCTCGACAGCTTCGCCGATTTGATCCGCTCGACGGCCGTCGACGCGGCGCAAGCGGGCGGTTACACGCCGGCCTCGTGGACCGGCGCACCGCCTGATCCGAACGCGACGGACAACGACGGCGGCGCGGCGTCGGGCAACGGCGATCAGGGGAGCGGCGACGGCACGGGCGACAACGGCGGTGGCAAGACCACCACCACGACGTCGAGCGGCTGCTCTGTGACCCGGACCGGCTCGGGCGGTCCGAGCAACCCGGTCCCGTGGCTCGCGTTCGCTTGCGTCGGCCTCGTCGTCGCCGCGCGCCGCCGCCGCCGCTGAGGCGCCAGCCGAAAGATGCGTCGAAGGCGCGCGCCGCCTGCGCGCGACGTCCCCATCGACCGCGCGCGGTTCGAGGTTGCGTGACCCGCGACGCCCGCGACGCTGCGCGCTGCGACGCTGCGCCGCTGCTGGCCCGGCCTGCTGCTCGTGTTGCGCCTTGCCGGCACCCCTGACGGGCCCCCTCTCCGCGCGCGGAGGGCCGCCGACGTCGAGGTTCGTCAAGCCGCCTTGACGCGTGTGCCCCGACTCGACGCGATTCCGCAGACCTGCGCGACCCCTGCGGCGGCTACGACAAGGGCTCTTGACGAATGTCGACGTCGGCGGCCCCGCCGCCCCCGGGAGAGGCACCATCCGCCCGATCGTTGGATTCCGGGGCCAACGCTGCTGCGCGTGCGGGAGCCGGGGCCAACGCTTCGGCACGGGCGGGAGCCGACGCTTCGGCACTCGCCCTTGGTGACGGCGGAGGAAGGGAGCCCGCCTCGCGCGCGGCGAGGAGCGTCCGCCAGAGCGCGCGCTCGTCGGTGACCGCGATCATGAGCCACATCCCCCCGGCAGCCGTGACGAGGGCGCGGAGCGGGGTGTCGAGCCCTCCGTGCCCGAGCAGCGCGAGCGAGAGCGCGCCGGTGATGGCTGCGGGCTGCTTGCGCTGCAGGAGCGCGACGAGCGAGAAGAGGATCGCCGCCGATGCGAGGAAGGTCGCCATCGCGCTCAAGCCGTAGGGCGGCGGAAGGCCGGGCGCGTCGGCGAGCGCCGTGTGCAGGACGGCCTGCCAGCGCGCCGCGCCGGTGTGCACCCCCTGCGCCGCGCCCCACGTGATGACGAACGCGAGCGCGCCGGCGAGCGTCGTCGCCACCTGGCCGGCGTAGCGCGTGCGCGTCCCCAGCCACGCCGCGGCCGCGAGCTGACCGAGGCCGTCGAGCATCACCGCGCCCGACGCGATGCCCATGCTCCAATCGTAGAGGCGCGCGCTCGCATGCTCGCCGGCCACGACCGCGAGCTGCCACGCACCGAGGCGAACGAGCGACGCGAGCCCGAAGAACGCGAAGCAGATCCCCACCGCGCGGGTGTGCTCGGCGCGGAGCGCGCTGAAGGCCGCGGTGATCGCCACCGCCGTGGACGTCAAGGCGAGGATCACCGCCGCGATCGACGGCAGCCGCTGCACGAACGACGGCAGCACCAGCGCCAAGACCACGAACACCGCGAAGATGGCGACGACGCGCGGCGCGATGGACATCTTGTTGCGGCGCGAGAGCTCGTACGCGCCGCGGGTCGCCACGACGAGGGAGAAGTACGCGAGCGCGTAGGAGGTGATGGCACCGGCGCGATCCCAAAGGAGCACCGCGCTGTCGGAGGCGTTCCCGCGCAGGCCCGGCGACACGATGCGCCCGATCGCCGCGGCGATGACCCCCGTCCAGGCGGCGGCGAGGAGAGGCCACGTCCCGACGGCTGCGGGCTGGGATGATCGATCGGCGCTCGCGGAGGCAGGTGTCACGTGCGGGGCGACCGGGGGCGAGCGAGGAGGATCCCTTCACGTGTATCTTGCACGTTCACCGGCGGGGCGCCGCGCTCGCGCGAGGGGCCGGGGCCAGGGGTCGGCGTGCTCGGACCGGGGTTGGGGTCGAGCGGAGGGCCGGAAGGCGGCGTGTTCAAGAGGAACGGACGCGCGTTCATCGTGGAGCAGGCGTAGACCTCGTCGCGATGGAACTCCCAGTGGAGGTACACGCGGCCGTCGGGCGAGACGATCGCCGTGGGCGCCGGTCCGTAAGGCGAAGCCCGCTGCACCGAGTCGAGCGCGGCGATGTCGAAGGCCGTCACGCCGCTCGTCTTCACGATGCCCATCTTCACGAGCTGACCGTCGCGCGTGAGGACGATCTCGAGTCGCGTGATGAGGTGCTGGTCGTTCAAAGGATGCGAAGGGGGGAGCCCGTCGAGCGATCCCAAGAACGAGTCGGCGAAGAGCGGGTGGATGCGGTTGTGCATCCCGTTCAAGTAGGCGGCGAAGGGGACGGCGGCGGTGTTCAGCGCCGTCTGGTTCCCCGGCTTGACGCTCGAGACATAGTTCTCGATCGCGCTCCGCCACTTCTCGAAGTTCGAGGCCTGCCACGATCCGCGGTGCTCGCTCTTCCTTCGCTCGCCGTCGGCCTCGCGCTCTTTGCGAATCTGATCTTGGCCGACGATGGCGACGACGCCGGTGGGGCTCAAGTTCAAGTTCACTTGGCCCGGGCCCGCGCGACCGCCGAGGCCGAGCACGGCGGGCGAGCTGGTGCGCGCGCCGGGCGTGTTGGGATTTTGCGTCTGCCCGGGCGCGAGCAGGCCGGTGATGCCCGCCGGGGTTCCTGGGCGCGTGGGGTTGAAGCTCCACCCCGTCGCCCCTTCGGCGACCTCGGGGGCGGGCTGCGCCGGCTCGGGCGCGAGCGCCGGCGAAGGATTGGGCGCGTTGGGCATCGACGTGGGACGGCCGTCACCCCCCGACCGCGGCGGCTCGGGCGACATCGGTGCTTGGATCGCCACCGGCCCCATCGGCCTCAGCGGCGTCGGCTGCACGTCGAACTCGGTCCCCTTCTCGCCCGGCGCGCGGTTCTTGTCCCCCGCGTGCTCTTCGCTCTCGGCGATCTTGGTCCGCTCGCTGTCCCCCATGCGCTTGTCGGCGCCGGCGTGATTGCCGCCCGGCGTCGGGTTCGGATCGTCCTGATCGTGCGAGGTCTGCGTCGCCACCGTCTCTTGGTCGACGTGGTTCGCTTGGTCGCCGATGAAGTGCGCGTTGGGGTTGTCCGCCTGATCGGGCTTCACGTGCTGGCGCACGGCGATGCGCTTGTCCGCCATCATCGGCGGCGGCGGCTCGGACTTCTTGTCGTCCTTTTTGACGAGCAGATCGACCTTCTTCTCGGCCTTCTTCTGCTCCTCTTTCTTCTTCTCTTCCTTCTTCTCCTCGAGCTTCTTCTCTTCTTCCTTCTTCTTCTCGGCGAGGAGCTTGGGCTCGGGCGGGGGCGGCGGCGTAGCTTCGGTCCCTTTGCCGAAGTCGATGCCGGTGATCTCGAAGGTCTGCTCGCTCTGGCGGACGCGCTCGCGCGCCTCCGACCCCATGGTCGCGAGCGCGCGATGGTCCCCGTGCACGAGCGCGAGGAAGTCGCCCCCCTCCGCCACCATCATGTGCGCGCGAACCGCGATGCAGATCGCGGCGATCCAGAGGATCAGCGGGGTGTTGGTTTCGCGCGTCATGGTGCTGCAACGGGCCCGGCACGCGGGAAAATGCGCACACCGCTCCCTGCGAGAAGACTAAGACGTCCCTGCCCACGACGCCAGCCACGACGACGGGGCAGTGTGGCACGGATTTCGAGGAGTTCCGGGAACTTGGCGGCAGCGTCGCCCCGGAGAGCACCCAGCTCGTCCGCCGCATCGCCCTCCCGCGCCGGTTTGGCGTCGCTCACTTCAGATACTTGTCGAGCGCCGCGGTGTCGAAGCGGAGCATCTTCTCGTACGAGTCGGTCTCCGCTCCGCCGCCCACCGGATCGAGCACGCCGAGCGGCAAGTGCGCGGCGTCGGCCAGCGTCTTCGCCGGGCGCGGATCGAGCTGCGGCTCGCTGTAGAGCGCGGGGACCTTGCGCGCCGAGACGACCTTGAGCACCGCCTCGATGTACTCGCCCGTCGGCGTCGATCCGGGGATCGGCTCGATCACGGCGGCGATGTTGAGATGGTAGCGATCGGCAAAATAGCCAAAGCTCCCGTGGAAGGTGATGAGCTCGCGCGTCTTCCACGACGCGGTCGTCTTTTCGATCTCCTTGTCGAGCGCGTCGAGCGAGGTGTCGATCTCGGCGGCGCGCGCGCGGTACGCGTTGGCGTGCGCCGAGTCGGCGCGTGCCAGCTCCTCGGCGATGGCCTTCACGATGAGACGCGCGCGCGTCGGATCGAGCCACACGTGCGGGTCGAGCGCCCCCTTCTCGTGACCCGGGTCGTCTCCCTTGCCGAGCTTCGCGAGCTCCTTGTCCGCCTCCTCCGAGCCGACCATCTCGTTGTCGATGGTGAGCGTGGGGACGCGGTCGCCGACCTTGAGGACCTTGGCCGTCGGGGCGGCGTCCCTGAGGAGCTTCTCCATCCACGGATCGAGGCCGAGGCCGACCATCACCCCGACCTGGGCGCGCGACACCTCCTCGACCTCCTTGGGCGTGGGGTCGAAGTGGTGCTCGTTGTGGCCGGGGGGCAAGAGCAACGCGACGTCGGCGTCGGGCCCGGCCACGCGTCGGGTCAAGTCGAAGATGGGGAAGATGGAGACGGCGACGTGCATGCGCCCGTTCGTCGTCTGACCCTTGCAGCCGTTGCACGCCGAAGAGCCGAGGAAAAGCAGGGAAAGAAGCGCCGGAGCCGCCGGGTTTCGCACGCCGCGAGGCTACCACGGCAAGCGAGTCCCAAGCCGTGGTAGGACGAGAGGGTATGGCGATCGAGGGCGCACAAAAGACGCTCCCCCACGGGCCGGGGGCTTACGAGATTCGCGGCGCCGGCCCCGCCGACGAAGAGCAGCTCCTCGATCTGGCGCGCCACCTCAACACGGTGAACCTGCCGAACGACCGCGACGCAGTGGCGCAGATCCTCGACATGGCGCAGCGGAGCTTCACCGGCGCCATCAAAGATCCCAAGCGGCGCGAGTACGTCTTCGTGCTCGTCGACACCGAGAAGAAGCGCCTCATCGGCACGTCGATGATCATCGCCCAGCTCGGGCGAAGAGATGCACCCTACATCTACCTCGACGTCATCGACGAGGAGCGTTACTCGGCGACGCTCGACAAGCACTTCAAGCACACCACGCTCTCCATCGGCTACTCGTACAACGGGCCGACCGAGATCGGCGGGCTCGTGCTCCTCCCCGAGTACCGGAAGGTCGACGAGCGGCTCGGGCAGTGCATCTCCTACGTGCGCTTCCTCTTCATGAAGATGCACCGCGAGCTCTTTCGCGACGAGATCTTGGCCGAGCTCCTCCCCCCGCTCGAAGCCGACGGCACGAGCCATTTGTGGGACGCGCTCGGACGCCACTTCACCGACATGACCTACGCCGAGGCCGACCGGCTCTCGAAGAAGAACAAAGAGTTCATCCGCGGGCTCTTCCCCGAGGGGACGTTCTACGCGTCGCTCTTCACGAAGCAGGCGCAAGAGGTCATCGGCAAGGTCGGCGCACAGACGCGCGGCGTCGAGAAGATGCTCCGCCGCATCGGCTTCCGCTACGCCGAGCGCGTCGACCCGTTCGACGGCGGCCCGCACTTCACCGCGCCGACCGACGAGATCACGCTGGTGCAGAAGACACACAAGGCCAAGGTCGGGCGCATCGTGCCCCGCGCGGGGAGCCCCAAGCGCAAATCGCTCGTCGCCACCGAGCTCGCGCTCGCCCCCTACTTCCGCTGCGTGCTCGGGGCGTGGACGGACGAGGTCGACGGCGAAGGCGCGCTCGACGAGGTGAGCGCTGCGCAGCTCGGCGTAAACGTGGGCAACGAAGTGTGGGTGCTTCCGCTCGATTGATCGACGCCTCGGTCAGAACTGCACGCCGACGCGCGCCATGATTTCGTGGACCGAGTGCCCGCTGTCGCGCGCGCCGTCGTCGACCCCCTTGGCCAAGGACTGCGCCGGCGCCACGGCGCGTTGGGCCGGTGTCTGCACCGGGCCGCCCTTCGCCGAAGCGCTGACCGGCGCGCTGTCGGGGAAGAGGTAGACGCCGTAGTTGAGGCTCACGCGCAAGTGACGCGTGGCCCAGTAGTTCACGCCGAAGGTCACGGCTTGCACGTCGATGTCGCCGTTGGGGGTCTTGGCGTCGAGCGCGCCGCTGCGCCCTGCGCCCGAGTACGTCATGTGAAGCTGCTCCCACCGCGCGAGCGCTTGGAGCCCATGACGCGCTTCCTTTTGCGGCTTCTTGAGATCGACGTGGAGCGGGCGCCCGGAGCCGGGGTGACCGACGATGTCGCGGTCCCCCACGATCCACACCCCTGCCTCGGCGTAGTAGGCGTAGCCGCGCAGCGAGCCGGTGCGCTCGGTGAAGGGCGAGAGCTGGTAGGCGTCCACCGCCTCGCGCGTCTCGTCCGACGCGTAGATGATCTCGCCGGTCACGTCGACGATCGAGCTCGGGAGGTACGCGTCGGCGCCGACCGCCCACTGCGAGCCGCTGGGGATGATGTGGAGCAGTCGACCGGCGGAATCACGGTAGGTCGGCTTCCAGAAGGCGTAGCCGTTCTGCGTGGTGAGCGCGGGGACGTCGTAGCCGACGAGGCTCGCGTCGCGCGAGCCACCGCGCGCCGACGCGCCGAGGTGGGCGAATTGGAGATCGTCTTTCCGCGAGGCCGCGAACGGGCGCACGAGCGCGCGCCCCGAGACGTCGAAGCGATTGTCGGCGTTGGGGCGGTTCGGACCGTCGCCGTTGAAGACGCCGACGGCGTAGTTGAGCGTCTTGTCCGGCGACTCGCCCCACGCCATGAGACCGATGTCACGCGTGTAGGGTGCACCGAGCCCGCGCACCGCCATCGAGCGCTCGAGAAAGGGGGTCGTGTTGTCGCTGATGCGGTTCTCGAGGGAGAACGGCAAGTAGTACTGCCCGATCTGGAGGTTCACCCACGGCGAGGGGGCGAAGTTGATGAACACGTCGGTGGGCGCGGGCTTCACGCCCGGCGCCTCCACCGCGCTCTCGCGATCGGTGCACGTGAGCGCCGCGGTCTTCGGGTCGACGCTGCACGCGCGCGTGGCGTTGGTCGCGCCGGGGTTGTCGACCGAGGAGGGGCCGAACTCGGCGCCGACTTGCCATTGCCACAGCTCGAAGAACTCGCCGGCGACCTCGAGGCGCGCGCGCCGCAGCTGGAAGCCGTCCTTCAGCGCGCTGTCGGGCGGGAGTGAGCCGACACCGGGGCCGAAGGTGTCGACGAAGTCGGCGTGCACGCGCCCCTGCACGTAGAGGCGAAAGACGTCGGACGGATCGCGCACGTAGAACGTGCCGTTGCGGTAGCCGGAGCTCCACGTGCCGGGTGCGGCGTGAGCCGCGTCGTTGGTCGTTCCGCCTTGCGCGTGGGCGAGCGTCGGAGCGAAGAGGACGCAGAACGTGACGAGCGCGAGCGACAGGACACGCGTGCGTGAGCGGAGAATCAAATGAGCCATGGCCTCTTTCGGGACCACGGCCTCCGCGGGTGCGGTCGGCGTGCGTCGAATCGAACGCGGAACGCGAGGCCGGCGGCGCGCTTCGGTGAGCGTAGCCGCGGTTCGCGAGGGGACTCGGAGGTAAGAGCACGAGGCGCTGCCCGAGTTGGGCTGCGCTACTTCGCCATGCGCCTCTTCTCGGTGCGTATGACTTGAACGACGCGCGACTCGTGGACGACGATCTCGATGGATCCGTAGCGAAGCCCCTTCGCCGCCGACGTCACCGCCTCGACGAGATCGTCGAGGTCGAGCGTGGGCTCGGGCTCACGGCGGGTTGCGGTGCGCTCGCTCATCGCGACTCCGTCAGGATCGGGAGATGGAGGTGCGCCGACGCTTCCGGCGACGCGTCGTCGGGGAGATCGGCGACGAGCATCGCCAAGGTCGTGTGCTCGAGGATCGCCACCGATGCGGCGTGGACCCGCTTCACGACCCGACGGAGCACGCAGCTCGCTTCGTCCACGCACTCTTCGCACCGCTCGTAGGCGGTGATGCTGACGCAAGGGAGCAGCGCGATGGGCCGGTCGACCGCGCGCACGACGCGCGCCATGCTGATGTCGCTCGCGGGCACCGCGAGGGCGTAGCCGCCGTGACGCCCGCGCACGCTCTCCACGAGCCCCTCGGCTTTGAGCTCGAGGAGGATCTGCTCGAGGAAGCGCTTCGGGATCCTCTCGAGCGAGGCGATGCTCGAGGTCTGCGTAGGAGCTCCGCCCTTCGCTTGGGCGAGCCGCACGAGGGCGCGGAGCGCGTATTTCGTCTTGCGGGTGAGCATGGCCTGGGCGGGCGGAGGACAACTCGACCGAACCACTCGAGATTGCCCGCCACCGCTTCGTTCGTCAAGACACTTTGTCTATTATAATGAACACCGCGAAGCATGTCGCCGATTCATCGCGAAATCTTCGGGCAAACGCACAGACAAGGTTCCGTTTTGGTAGACACACTTTCAGGAAGGAGGGCGGCCCCCGGGCACGACCAAGGAGCCGGCGGTGCTCTCTTGCCTCCTGAGCATTCTGCGTTTACAGAATCTTCAGAATGAACGGCGCCCCCCTCCCTCCCGACGCGCCTCGTGCAACTCGCTTCGGCGCGCGTGAGCGCGCGATCGCTCGCGCCGTCGCCGCCGCGGCGATCCCGCCCGGTGCGCGCCTCCCCGGTGGCGACACGGCGACGGTGGATCGCCTCGCGGCGTGGCTCGCCGGAGGGAGCGAGGTCGAGCGGCGCGGGGTCCTCGGGCTCCTCTGGGCGGCAGAGCTCGCGGCGCTCCCCCTCACCGGCCGGCCGCTCTCGCGTCTCTCGCCGGAGAGGGCGCGCGACGTGCTCGAGCGTTTCGAGGCGCGCGGCGGGGGTCGCACGAGCGCGATCCTGCGCGCGCTCCTCACGCCGCTCAAGGCGGCTCACTTCGACGATCCGAAGCTCTTTGCGTTGAGCGGGTGCACGCACGGCAAGGTTCCCCCCGCGCACGAGGAGATCCCGCGGTGGCGCGCGCAGATCACCGACGGTCGCTACGAGGAGGCTCCGCTCGATCTCGTGTGCGAGGTCGTCGTGGTCGGCACCGGCGCGGGGGGGGCGGCCTGCGCGCACGAGCTCGCCGCGCGCGGCCGTGCGGTCGTGCTCCTCGAAGAGGGCGACTACCACGCTCGTAGCTCTTTCACCGGACGCGCCGCCGAGATGACGCGCCGGCTGTTCCGGGATCACGGCATGACCGTGGCCCTCGGCAACGTCGTCGCGCCGGTGTGGGCTGGCCGCGCCGTGGGCGGGAGCACCATCATCAACTCCGGCACGTGCTACCGCACACCGGAGCGCGTGCTCGCGCGGTGGCGCGACGAGCTCGGCCTCGTCGACTTCACCTCCGAGGCGATGGCCCCGTACTTCGCCAAGGTCGAGAGCATGCTCGGCGTCGCCCCTGCCGCGCCCGAGCTCACCGGAGGCATCGGTCGCGTCATCGCGCGCGGCGCGGGGAAGCTCGGCTACAAGCACGGACCGCTCCTCCGCAACGCGCCCGGCTGCGACGGCCAGGGGACGTGTTGCTTCGGTTGCCCGACCGGAGCCAAGCGATCGACCGACGTGAGCTACATCCCCGCAGCGCTCTCGCGCGGCGCCTCGCTCGTGACCGCGGCGAAGGTGACGGGCATCGAGGTCGAAGGGGGTCGCGCGCGCGGCGTGACCGGGGAGCTCGGCTCGGGTCGCGCGTTCCGCGTGCGCGCCGAGGCGGTCGTGATCGCCGGCGGCGCGCTCATGACGCCGGTGCTCTTGAAGCGCGCCGGCGTGTGCAAAAAGAGCAAGATGCTGGGGAAGAACCTCTCCATTCACCCGGCGTCGAAGGTCATGGCCGTCTTCGACGAGACCATCGACATGGTGCGGGCGATCCCGCAGGGCTACACGGTGGACGAGTTCCACGAGGAGGGGATCCTCTTCGAGGGTGCTTCCACCCCGCCCGACGTCACCGCCATCGCCATCCCCTGGGTCGGGCCGCGCTTCACCGAGCTCATGGAGCGGTACCGCGAGCTCGCGATCTTCGGCTTCCTCATCGAAGACAGCTCGCGCGGCGAGGTCCGACCGGGCCCCGGCGGCTCACCGCTCATCACCTACCGGATGAACGACGGCGACGCGCAGAAGATGGGGCGCGCCGTGCGCCTCCTCTCCGAGATCTTCCTCGAGGCCGGCGCCCAGCGCGTGCTCCCGATGCTGCCGGGGCTCGACGAAGTGCGCGGCAAATCCGACCTCGCCGCGCTCGCCGCGCGCAAGTTCGTCCCGCGCGACTTCGAGATCACCGCCTACCACCCACTGGGCACCTGCCGCATCGGCAGCGATCCGAACGAGAGCGTGCTCACCCCCGATCACGAGACGCACGAAGTGGAGCGCCTCTTCGTCGCCGACGGGAGCGCGGTCCCCTCCGCTTTGGGGGTGAACCCGCAGATCACCATCATGGCGATGGCGCTCCGCGCCGCCGAGCGCATCGACGCGCGCCTCGACTGAGCGCTCGTCGGCCGCCGTCCCTCGACCTCGCTGGCAGGCGCGTGCGCGCCAAGCGGTCGATGCGTCAGCGCGAAGCGACCTTCTTCGACGCACCGAGCGACGTCGCCGCCGAGCCCAAATCGGTGAGCGGCTTCGCGCTCTGGCTCACCACCGCGATGCTCTCTTTGAGCCCCTTCACGATGAGCTTCAAGTGGAGCGCCGTCTTGGGGTTCGTGATCGAGGCCGGCGCGCCGGTCACGAGCGCCTGCCCCGAGCTGACGAGGTCCGAGATCTTCGCGACCGCGCCCGAGGCGAGGTTCGCCATGGCCACGGAGAGCTCTTTGAGCTCGGTCACATCGGCGCCGGCATCGGTGCTCGCTTGGAGCTCGGCGAGCGTCTTCTCGAACTGGTAGGTGAGCGCGTAAAGCTCGGCCGAGGCCTTGAAGAAGCGGTCGTACGAGTCGACACCGATCTGCACGTAGGTGAACTTGTGCTCGGGCGCGCTCGCCAGAAAATCGCGGTCCTTCTTCCCTTGGAACTTCTCGAGCCCCGGGTCGAGGTCTTTGAGCTTCACCTCGCCGGGGGGAGGCGCGTCGACGAGCTTCTTCACGAGCTTCTGCGTCGTGTCGCCGAGATCACCGGCCGCGCCGTCGAGGGCGGTCGTCATCTCGTCGAAGTTGTGAAAATCACGGCTCTTCGACGTCGTCGTTCCGTCGGCCGACGTCGTCGTGGTCGTGACGGTCCCTTGCATCTTGATGGCGCTGCAGCCGGTGGCGGCGGCGAGGAAGAACACGGCGGGGAGGAGGGGGCGCGCGAGCTTCATGCCCGTCTCCTACGCGGGCGCGGCACAGATCTTCCCCGCGAGTGACGGGTCTTGGCGCGAGGCGTGACGCGCGAGGCGCGAGGCGCGAGGCGCGACGTCGAGGTTCGTCAAGGGCCCTTGCCACGTGCCTGCCGGGGGCCTTCCCGCCACCTTCGATCTCTCCCATGAAGCCAATTTTGGCGGAAAGGGCCGCGACGTCTCCGCGACGCGAGCCGCGTCGCGGCCGCCGTCAAGGCGCCTTGACGAACCCTCGCGTCAGCAGGCTTTGTGGCCCTGAGCGGGGAAGATCTTCCCCGGGTTCAGGAGCCCCTTCGGGTCGAAGACGCGCTTGATGTCGCGCTGGATCTCGATGAGCTCGGGCGATTGCTCGTAGGGAAGGTACTCGAGCTTGGCGACACCGATGCCGTGCTCGCCGCTCAAGGTCCCCCCGAGATCGACGGTGGCGCGCATGAGGGCGGCGATGGCCTCGTCGACGTGCGGGCGCTCGCTCTCGTCGTTCCACAAGAAATTCACGTGCAGGTTGCCGTCCCCGGCGTGACCGTAGGTCAGGTGACGCACCCCGGTGCGCGCGCCGATCTCGTCGACCCGGGCGAGCAAGTCCACGATCCGCGAGCGCGGCACGACCACGTCCTCGGAGAGCTTGTACTTTGCAAGCTTTCGCGTGGCCGGCGAGAGCGCGCGCCGCGCCTCCCAGAGACGGGCGCGCTGCGAGGCGTCTTGCGCCGCCACGAGATCGACGAGCCCCTCCCCGCCTCCGAGCACGTCGGCCACGCGCGCGAGCTGCTCTTCGAGCGCCGCCCCTTGGCCGTCCACCTCGAGGAGGAGCATCGCGCCTGCGCGGGGGTCGACCGCCACCTTCTGCGCGCGGATGGCGTCGAGCGTGGCGCCGTCCATGAGCTCGAGACAGCGCGGCACGAGCCCCGCGGCGACGATGGCGCTCACCGAAGCGGCGGCGAGGCGCACGTCGGTGAAGAGCGCGAGCGCCGTGGCGACCTCGGGCGGCTTGGGGACGAGACGCAGCGTGATCTCGGTGAAGACGCCGAGCGTCCCTTCGCTCCCGACGAGGAGCGCGGTGACGTCGTAGCCCGTCACCCCCTTCACCGTCCGCTTGCCGGTACGCAGCGTGCGCCCGCCCATGAGCGACGCCTCGAGGCCGAGGACGTACTCACGCGTGACGCCGTACTTGAAGGCGCGCGGTCCGCCGGCGTTCTCGGCGACGTTGCCGCCGATCATGCAGTCTTTGAGCGAGTTGGGATCGGGCGGATAGAAGAGCCCCTCCTGCTCGACGAGCGCGTGGAGCTCGCCGGTGACGACCCCCGGCTCGACGACGGCGACCAGATCACGCCGGTCGATCTCCTTCACTTTGGAGAGCGCGTGCGTCGCGAGGACGATGCCGCCCGCGAGTGGCACCGCGCCGCCGGTGCGTCCGGTTCCGCCGGCGCGCGGCGTGACAGGAACGCCGTGACGTTCGGCGACCTCCAGCGTGATGCGCACGTCCTCGGCGCGCTCGGCCACGACGACGAGATCGGGCGCGCGCCCGATGGCCTCGCTCTCGTCGCGCGCATACGAGAGGCACGCACCTTCTTCGCGCAGAACTTTCGAGTCACCGAGGCGACGACCGAGATCCAACGCCGCGCGATCGAGCGCGTCCCGCGTGGGGAGCGGCACCTCAGGCGCACGAAGCAGCGCCGCGTGGCCAGCCGGGGGACCACCCCCACCAAGATTTCCGCTTCGATCGGCCACCATTGGGTAAGGTAACCGCACCGCGTGAAAACTGCACTCGGAGGTCATCCCATGCGACGAATCCTTCCCTGGTTTTCTGCTGTCGTCATCGCGCTCGGGCTTCTTTTCGCTCCCGGCGTGGCGTCGGCGCAGAAGTCGGAAATGTCGATGCTCGGCGGTCGCGGGCAGCTCGCGATCGACACCCTCGCCGGGTTTCGTATCGGAGCCTTCAACGGCGTCAGCTACGCGGGGCCCCTCGGCTTCAGCGTGCAGCGCTACTCGTCGAGTGACTTCGGCAACCGCGGCGACACCGTCTACCACTACACGACCTTGTGGCTCGCGCCGGCGGCCGACTACTTCATCATCGACCACCTGTCGCTCGGCGGCCTCGTGGAGATCTCGAACACGAGCGGCTCGGTCGACGTCCCGGTGAACCCGAACGTCTCGACCAACTTCGATCTCCCCTCGACGACCAACTTCACGTTCATGCCGCGCGTCGGCTACATGATCTCACTGCTCGACGATCGCTTCGGCATCTGGCCGCGCGGCGGGATCGGCTACGGCTCGCGCCAGCAGGTGGTCGGCGGCGGCACCAACTACGCGAAGGACAGCTTCTCGGCCTTCTTCCTCGACGTGAACTGCGGGTTCCTCTACCGCATCAACGAGACCTTCTTCATCGAGGGCGCGCCGGAGATCACCCTGTCGCTCGGCGGGAGCCACTCGTCGAGGAACAACGCAGGCGCCACCGTCTCGGCCGACGCGCACTTCTTCCAGCTCTCGCTCGTCACCGGCATCGGCGTCCTGCTCGACCTCTGACCGCGGCGCGGAGCGCGTGCTACATAAGGGCGCGTGAGCCAAGATTTCCGCCGGTTCGCCGGGACCAAGAGCTACCTGACCAACGAGGCCCTCGAGGCCGCCGTCAACTGCGCGCTCGCCCTCGAGCGCCCGCTCCTCGTGAAGGGAGAGCCGGGCACGGGGAAGACTCTGCTCGCCGAAGCCATCGCCGAGAGCCTCGGCGCGCCGCTCATTCACTGGCCGGTGAAGTCGACGACGCGCGCCCAGGACGGGCTCTACATCTACGACACGGTGCAGAGGCTCTACGATGCGCGCTTCGGCGACGGCGACGTGAAGGACATTCGCCGCTACATCAAGCTCGGCCCGCTCGGCCGCGCGTTCTCCGGGAGCGAGCGCGTCGTGCTCCTCATCGACGAGGTCGACAAGGCCGACCTCGAGTTCCCCAACGACCTGCTCCACGAGCTCGATCGCATGCGCTTCCACGTCACCGAGACGGGTGACGAGGTCGTGGCCACCGAGCGCCCGGTGGTGATCATCACCTCGAACAACGAGAAGGAGCTCCCCGACGCGTTCCTGCGTCGTTGCGTTTTCCACTTCATCGACTTCCCCGAGCCGGAGCTGATGAAGCGCATCATTCGCGTGCATCATCCCCGCATCGAGGACGAGCTCGTCGACCAAGCGGTGGTCGCCTTCTACACGCTGCGCGACGTTCCGCGCCTAAGGAAGCGGCCCTCGACGAGCGAGCTCATCGACTGGATCGCGGTGCTGAAGCACGCCGGGATCGGGGGAGATCGCTTCACCCGCGAGCTCCCCTTCCTCGGCGTGCTCCTCAAGAAGGAGCAAGACGTCGAGCTCCTTCGCCAGAAGCGCACCGGCCGCGCGTAGCGACCGGCGCGATCGGGGCGTCAGTGCTTGACGCCCGCGTCCTGGGCCACGGGAGCGTTGGGGTCGTTGCCGCCGCCCGCTCCGCCACCGCTCGGGTCGCCAGTCACGGGGAAGGCGAAGCACTGCTCGGCTTGACCCCCGGGAGCGGTGCGGCAGCACACACCCGGTTGATCCTTCACCGGAGCCCAGTCGGGCGGGCACATCGAGTCGCACGGCGGGGGCGGAGGCGGGCCAGCGTCGACCTCGACGCCGCCGTCGTCGATGATCCCCGCGTCGTCGGGTCCGGTGCCGGCGTCGACCATCACACCGCCGTCGTCGACGGAAGCGTCGAGAGGCGCGGGCCCACCGTCCTTCGTGGGGAGGCTCGCGTCGGTCACGTTGGGCTCGCCGCCGTCGCTCGCGTTGGCGAAGCCGTAGCACTCACCCCCGCTCGCCGTGTAGCGGCAGCAGCCGCCGGGATCCTCGGGAGAGATGCCGTCCCAACCCGGCGGGCAGCGATCGTTCTGGCACGAGGGGGGCTCCTGCGGCCCCGACCCGCCCCCGGCGCAGTTGCCGTTGGCGTCGCACGTCACGCACTGCGAAGGATCGGCGAGCGAGCAGCACTCGGCCTGATTCGGGAACACGCTCCAACCCGGCTGGCAGGCGTGGAACGGATCCGAATTCCACGACTCGCACTGCGCGGGAGCCTGCGCGTTGCCGCCGGTGCAGCAGATGTTGGCGTGCTGGTAGCCCGAAGGACACGCGTAGTTGGCGACGTCCACTTGCGCGGGATCGATCGCCTGTGACTGCGATTGATCGTCGCCGAGCGACACCTGACCGCCGCACGCGAGAAGAGGAATGCCGCCGAGGAGGACGACGAAGAAGGTGGTGGAGAAGCGCTTGGAGGAAGTCATCGCGGGAGGAGTGCCCGTGGGGAGCGGCTTTCGTGACCGATCACGAAATTATTTTTCCGATTGTTACGGGGCGCCCTTGCACGCGCCGCGCACGCGCTCGAGCTGCGGCGAGCGCGGGTACGCGGCGACGAAGCTGTCGGACGCGACGCGCCCCTCGGAGCGGCGACCCACCGCGCACAGCGTGATGGCGCGCGCGGCGTCGCGCTCTTCGGCGAGCGCGCCGTGGGGGAAGCGACGCGCGTGCTCCTCGAGCAGGACGAGGGCGCGGGACCCGTCGCCTTCGCGCAGCGCTTCTTCGGCGTGCGCGAGGAGCGCCGCTTCTTCTTGCACCGAGGAGACCGGCGACGAAGCGGCGGGCGGAGTGTCGTTCGCGGTGACGAGAGCGCGCGGCGAAGGGCGCGCAGCTTCCTCGCGCGGGGCGGCGACAGGGAGCGCCGTCACCGGCACGACGGGAGCTTCTTCTTCGGCGACGGGCGGAGGCGCGACGAGCGGGGGCTCGGCGGCGCGCGCACGCGCGTGATCTTCGGCCTTGGGCGCTGCCGCGAGCGGCGCCGACGTGGGCGCGGCCACGGCGGTGGCCTGGGTCATCGGCGCGACACGCGCGCGATGCACTTCGACCGCGCCGACTCCGACGCTCCCGGCGACGAGGATCGACGCCACGAGCTTCACCGCCAGGCTCGCGCCGATCCCGGCGGTGCCGGTGGTCGCGACCCCTGCGGCGCCGACCGTCCCCGCGGCGACACCTGCGCCGCCGACGGCCGCGCCGCCCGCGAGCCCGATCGCCGGAGGCGCGACCGACGGGGCTACGCCGGCCGACGCTGCGGCCGCGGACTTGGTGAGCGAGGTCGTCACCGCCGCCGTCGCGACGGCGCCACCGACGGCGAGACGC
Source organism: uncultured Polyangiaceae bacterium (assembly GCA_964531795.1). Classification (GTDB taxonomy): domain Bacteria; phylum Myxococcota_A; class Polyangia; order Polyangiales; family Polyangiaceae; genus CAZHHD01. The sequence goes on from CAZHHD010000027.1 coordinate 57,777, forward strand.
GCGGCGAGAGCCGTGCGCGATCGCGCGCGGTCCTCGTCGGTAGGATCGTGCCCATGCGCGGCGCGCGCGAGCAGATCTCGTGCCTTGGGATGAAGGTCGCTCATCGTGATCCTCCGCTCGCGCTCGGCGAACGTTCTTCGTACCTGAGGACCGCCTGCTCGAAGGCGGTGCGCGCCGCGCGGATGCGCGACGCCATGGTGTTGGGGTTCTGACCGAGCGCCTCGGCCACTTCGGCGATGGTCATTTCTTCGAGCTCCGAGAGGATGAAGGCCTCGCGCTTGTCGTCGTCGAGCTCGTTCAAGATGCGATCGAGGAGGCGCACGGCCTCGGCCTCTTGGGCGCGACGCTCGGGGCCCACGTGCGAAGCGTCGCCGAAGGCGTCGAGATCGGTCGCTTCGTCGCGCCCTGTGTGCGAAGGCTTTCTTCGATCGGTGCGGCGCTGATGGGCGACCACGCGCCGCACGATCCCGAAGAGCCACGTCTTCAGGGAAGAGCGGTGCTCGTAGTCCTTGAGGCGGCGATGCACGACGAGAAAGATCTCCTGCACCACGTCGTCCACCGAGCTCCGCGGCACACCCAGGCGGAGCGCGCTCCGCCACACGAAGGCGAAGTGCTCTTCGTAGACGCCTTCGAACGTGAGGGTGTCGACCGAGGACAAGAGGGGGATCGCGCGCGAGGACGGCGACGCGTCGACGTAAGGGGTGAGGGGGGATGCTGCCATGAAGTCGGTCGCCGCGTCGCCCGCCGTCGGGGCCGTCCGCGAGGGTACGTCCGCTACGTGAGTGGCCGGAACCCCCGCCTTTTGTGACGCTCGCGCGTGCACGTGGGCCGTCGGGGAAAGACCTCGGCAAACCGAGGCTCAAACCATCGATATTACGACGCTATTTCGGTCTCAGAACCGGACTTCGGCGCCGAGCTGGCCGCGCCCCACGAGCGGCGCGGGCTTGTGGACGGGACCCACCCCCACGACCACGAACTCGGTCCTCGCGAGCGGGACCTCGGCGGCAAGGTCGAGGCGGAGCGCGAATGCGCGAGTGACGCGAACCGCGCCGTAGCCGCCCGCGCCGAGCGCGAACCACGGCGCGCTGCCGCTCTGGGACACGCGCGCTCCGAAGCCCTCGCCGTGAAGCACGCCAGCTTCGACGAGGGCGCACGGCGCGACCTCGATCGCCTTTGCGATCGCGACGTAGCACGCGCGCGCGGCGCCGGTGAAGAGCCAGAGGCGCCCGCCGCGCGAAGGCGAGGTGGCGACCTCGGCCTCGGAGCTCGGCAGGTAGGCGACGTCGAGGGCGAGGCGGAGCGCGCCGGGGAGGTAGGCGAAGGTCGCGGCGATGGACGGCGCGAGGTGGGGGAGCGATCCGTCGTCGCCGCCGAGACCCACGCCGAGCGCGAATCGTGGTTCGTCGCTCGATGCCGGAGGCGGAGGTGGAGGTGACGGCGCGGGCGCGACGGGAGGTGGGGGGGCGGCTCCGGCGTCGCGCGCGGGGGGGGCGCCTGCGTCTCCTGCCACGCGGAGGTCACTCGGCGCGGAGCTGGCCGGCACGGACGGAGCGGGAGCTTCGGGCGAGACGCCCGCGTCGCTCGGCGACGGCACGACAGCGGGTGCGCTCGCCGCAGCGGCCGCCACCTTGGCCGCTTGCGACGGATCGATCGCCAGCGCGAGGATCACTTCGGCGGCGTCGACTACGGCGCGGCACGTCGGCGCCTCGACGGTGCGCTCGCCGCTCGGGCCTCCCGACGCGCGCGTGGTCACGAGATCGAGGCGATAGCCGCCGCGCGTCGCCTCCACGCGTGCGCGCGCCGTGAGCTTCTTTTCCGGGGAAATCGCCGCGCCACCCAGCAAGCGATCGACGCCGCGAAGGACCTCGTCGTGATCGGGGCACGAGGCGGGGGCGCTCCACTCGAGGTCGAGCGGGCGCGACACCGGCTCGGCCTGGACGCGATGGGCGAGCGCCGCGAGGGCGAGGCCGACGCACGCGATCGCGAAGACGCGACGCGTCCTCGGCGCCGACGCCGCGAAGGCTCGCCGCATGACTCCGCTACTTCGCCATCGGCAAGCGACGCTTGCCGCCGCTGCCGCCGCTTCGATCGATGACCGGCCCCGCGTCCTCGAGCCCTTCGCCGCGGCGTGCAGCGATGACGTCGGAGAGGCGCTCGGCGACCTCGACGAACGACTTGGCGACGGCGCACGACGGCGCCGCTTGAACGACCGGCGTCCCCTTGTCGGCCCACTCGCGCACTTGCTGCTCGATGGCGATCTGTCCGAGGAGCGGCGCCTTGGCGAACTCGGCGACAGCGGCGCCGCCGCCCTTGCCGAAGAGCTCGTGGCGCACGCCGGCGGTGTCGACGAAGTAGCTCATGTTCTCGACGACGCCGAGGATGGGGATATTGACCTTCTCGCACATCGAGACCGACTTGAAGACGTCGTCGGTCGCGACCGGCTGCGGGGTCGTGACGATGACAGCGCCGGTGACCTTCACGCGCTGCGAGAGCGTGAGCGCGACGTCGCCCGTGCCCGGCGGGAGATCGAGGAAGAGGTAGTCGAGCTCGCCCCAGTTCACGTCCTTCAAGAACTGCATGAGCGCGCCGTGCAGCATCGGCCCACGCCAGATGACCGCGGCCTTCGCGTCGTCGAGCAAGAAGCCGATGCTCATGAGCTTCACGCCGAAGCGCTCGAGCGGCTCGATGAGCTTTCCGTCGAGCGAGACGGGGCGACCGCTCACGCCGAACATCGTGGGGATGCTGGGGCCGTAGATGTCGGCGTCGAGGAGCGCAGAGCGGTAACCGGCGCGCTGCATCGCCATCGTGAGGTTCGCCGCGGTGGTGCTCTTGCCGACGCCGCCCTTCCCGCTCATGACGAGGACGACGTTCTTGACGCCGGGGACCGGATCGTCGGGGCCGATCTCGCGGCCGGGGGGCGGCTCGGTCCATCGCACCTCGCAGGTGGTGAAGCCGCCGAGGGCGAGCACGGCCTCGCGCGCTCGCCGGCCGAGATCTTCGCGCGTGCCGCCGAGCGGCGTGAGCTCGACGGTGACGCCTTGGCCGAGGACGACGACGTCTTTGACGGCCGCTCCTTCGGGGAGGGCGCGACGAAGCGCGTCCAAAATCTGCTCGCGGGGGGTGCTCTCGGACGTGCCCATGGGGCGCTGAACCTAGTGCAGGGCGCGCCGTTCGGCTATCCCCTTCACCCCTCGCGCACCACGAGGAGCTTTCGCTCGGTCATCTCCTCGATGGCGAAGCGCACCCCCTCGCGTCCGAGGCCCGAGTCGCGCGATCCGCCGTAGGGCATCACGTCGACGCGGAACGTGGGGACGTCGCCGACGACGAGCCCGCCCACGTGGAGCCGCGCAAAGGCCTGGCGAATGCGGGTGTGCGAGTCGGTGAAGATGCCCGCTTGGAGGCCGTACTTCGAGTCGTCGGCGAGGGCGAGCCCCCCCTCCCACGTTTGGTAGGTGTGGAGCGTCAGGACCGGACCGAAGATCTCTTCGTCGACCACCTTGAGCCCGCGGCCGTCGCCGGGCATGCGCAAAATCGTGGGTCCGAGACGCGCCCCGTCACGCGCCCCCGCGAGCAGCACCTCGGCGCCGGCGGCGCGCGCCTCTTCGATCCACGCTTCGACGCGCTTGGCGTTGGCCTCGTCGATCATCGGGCCGAGCACGGTTTTTTCGTCGAGCGGATCGGCGGGGGCGAGCGCGCGCGCGCGTGTGAGGATCGCCTCGGTCGCGCGCGCTGCGATGGGGGCGTGCAAGTAGCAGCGCTGCACTTTGATGCACACTTGCCCGGCGTAGGCGAAGGCGCCGGACACGATGCGGTCGAGCGCGTAGTCGGTCACGCCGTCTTCGTGGACGAGCACCGCCGCGTTGCCGCCGAGCTCGAGGAGCACGCGCTTCTTCCCGGCGATGGACTTCAGGTGCCAGCCGACCTTCGCGCTGCCGGTGAAGGAGAGCGTGGCGAAGCGATCGTCTTTCACGAGCCCTTCGGCCACGGCGTTGTCGCACGGTACGACTTGCAGCGCGTCCTTCGGTGCGCCGGCTTCGCGCACGATCTCGGCGAGCACGAGCGAGGCGAGCGGCGTCTGCGGCGGCGGCTTCAAGAGCACGCTCGCGCCGCACGCGAGGGCCGGCGCGACTTTGTGCGCGACGAGGTTGAGCGGGAAATTGAAGGGAGAAATGGCCAGCACCGGCCCCGCCGGGACGCGCACCCACTGGCCGCGGTAGTGCTCGCTCGGCCCCGTCACGTCGAGGGGGATCACCTCGCCGGTGATGCGCGTGGCCTCTTCGCTCGCGAGATCGAAGGTGGCGACGGCGCGGGCGACCTCGGCGCGCGCTTGGGCGATGGGCTTCCCTGCTTCGCGCGCGAGGAGGTTCGCGATCTCGGCGGCGCGCGCCTCGAGGCCGTGCGTGATCTTGCGCAGCAGCGCTTTTCGCGCGAACGACGACATCGCCCGCGTCGCTTCGAACGCGTGCACCGAGGCGCGCGTGGCCTCTTCGGCACGTGCGGCGTCGGCGAGGACGACCTCCGCCATGACCTGTCCCGTCCACGGCTCGACCACCGGCGCGGTCGAGCCCCCGGGGATGCGCTGCGAGGCCACGTGAAGGGCGGTGTCGATCATGCGGCGAGTATAACCACCCGTCCCACGACGGAAGAGGTCGTCGTCGCCTCGGCCCTGACCGCACAAAACGCGAACGGCGCGCCCCGAGGGACGCGCCGCGCGCGAGTCACGTCACGCGCACGAGGCGCGTGATGCGTCGTGGGTCAGCCACCGATGTTGAGGGCACCGGCCACGCTGCCGGCCGCCTGGAAGGAGACCTGCGCGTTCTGCGCAGCTTCCGCCGCCACGTCGACGATGGCCGCCGCGCACGCGACGCCCTTGGTGTTCAGCTTGCCCGGATCCGCCGCGATGTTGACCGAGGCCGAAGCGAAGCCCTTGCCGATGTCGACGAAGGCCTGACCGCGCGCCTGGAAGATGAGGAGGATCTTGGGGAGGTTGACTTCGAGCGTGTGGATGAAGGCCTGGACCTTGAGGTCCGCCGAGGCCTGCGCCGTGATGCTGAGCGACGGCGGGGTGCACTCCGCCTTCGCGCTCACCGACGCCGAGCAGTTCGCGTTGCAGTTCGCGTCCACCTGGCAGCCGCCCTCGAGCTTGCCGCCTTCGCACTTCGGCGCCGTCGCGTTGCCGGTGCAGGTGCCCGAGCAGGTCACCTTCGCGCCCGCCGCGGCCTTGCAGTCCGCGTCGCACTTGCCGGAGCAGGTCGCCGTGCACTTCAACTTCACGCTCGGGTCACGGTAGGTGCACTTGCCCTTGCACGAGCCCTTGCACGAGCCGTCCGCCTGGAGACCCGACCCGTTGGCCGAGCCGCCCGCTTCGCAGTTGCCGTCGCACTTGCCGTCGCAGTCGACGCCGCCCGAGGCCGAGCCTTCGCACGAGCCCGAGCAGCTGCCCGAGCACGAACCGGTGCAGCTGATGCTCGCGCCGCCCGAGGCCGAGCAGCTCCCGTCACACGAAACCGTGAGCTCGCCGCCCGTGCACTTCGGCGGGTTCGCCTTGATGTCGCACTTGCCGTCGACCGAGCACTTGCCTTGGCAGCTCGCCGTCGCGTCGATGCTCGCCGAGCACTTCGGCGGCTGGATGATGATGCTGAGCGATCCCGAAGCCGTGAGGCTCGCCTTGATCTGCGCCACAGCGAGGTTGCACCACGCCGTCACGCCATCACGACCGCCCTTGTCCTTCACGCTCGGATCGTTCGGATCCGCGCCGAGGTCGGTCGCGATCGCCTGGCACGCCGTGCCCACGTCGGTCAGCGTCGCCGAAGCGACCGCCGAGAAGTCCGCGCCGGCTTGGGCAAAGACTTCGAATTGACCCTTGATCGACGCGTCGACACCGAAGTCGACGCCCGTCAGGTCTGCGCCCACCTTGAAGTCGGTGCAGCACAAGTTGTTCGGCGAAAGGCTGCTGCTGCACCCGTTGGTGAGCGCGCCGATCGCGAGCATGGCGCCGGCAAAGGCCGGCATGAAGCGGTGGTTCATTCGAAGCTCCTCCCTCGTTCCTCAGGACGCTCACGGAGCGTCATCTTCTTCGTAAGGCGTGCCCCGAAGTGGACCGCCAATCTCGAGTCCGCGAAAAACACGAACGGCGCGCCCTTTGTGGAGCGCGCCGCTCGTCGGGAAGAAGCCGCGCGTCAAGCGCGCGACCTCCTGTCCCATTCTACGATTCTGCGATCAGGTGCCGCCGATGTTGAGCGCACCGGCCACGCTGCCGGCCGCCTGGAAGGAGACCTGCGCGTTCTGCGCAGCTTCCGCCGCCACGTCGACGATGGCCGCCGCGCACGCGACGCCCTTGGTGTTCAGCTTGCCCGGATCCGCCGCGATGTTGACCGAGGCCGAAGCGAAGCCCTTGCCGATGTCGACGAAGGCCTGACCGCGCGCCTGGAAGATGAGGAGGATCTTGGGGAGGTTGACTTCGAGCGTGTGGATGAAGGCCTGGACCTTGAGGTCCGCCGAGGCCTGCGCCGTGATGCTGAGCGACGGCGGGGTGCACTCCGCCTTCGCGCTCACCGACGCCGAGCAGTTCGCGTTGCAGTTCGCGTCCACCTGGCAGCCGCCCTCGAGCTTGCCGCCTTCGCACTTCGGCGCCGTCGCGTTGCCGGTGCAGGTGCCCGAGCAGGTCACCTTCGCGCCCGCCTGCGCCTTGCAGTCGGCGTCGCACTTGCCGGAGCAGGTCGCCGTGCACTTCAGCTTCACGCTCGGGTCACGGTAGGTGCACTTGCCCTTGCACGTCCCCTTGCACGAGCCGTCCGCCTGGAGACCCGACCCGTTGGCCGAGCCGCCCGCATCGCAGTTGCCGTCGCACTTGCCGTCGCAGTCGACGCCGCCCGAGGCCGAGCCCTCGCACGAGCCCGAGCAGTTGCCCGAGCACTCGCCGGTGCAGCTGATGCTCGCGCCACCCGAGGCCGAGCAGCTCCCGTCACACGAAACCGTGAGCTCGCCGCCCGTGCACTTCGGCGGGTTCGCCTTGATGTCGCACTTGCCGTCGACCGAGCACTTGCCTTGGCAGCTCGCCGTCGCGTCGATGCTCGCCGAGCACTTCGGCGGCTGGATGATGATGCTGAGCGATCCCGAAGCCGTGAGGCTCGCCTTGATCTGCGCCACAGCGAGGTTGCACCACGCCGTCACGCCATCACGACCGCCCTTGTCCTTCACGCTCGGATCGTTCGGATCCGCGCCGAGGTCGGTCGCGATCGCCTGGCACGCCGTGCCCACGTCGGTCAGCGACGCCGAGGCAACGGCCGAGAAGTCCGCGCCGGCTTGGGCGAAGACTTCGAATTGACCCTTGATCGACGCATCGACACCGAAGTCGACGCCCGTCAGGTCCGCGCCCACCTTGAAGTCCTTGCAGCAGAGCGCGTCTGCCGGGTTGCTGCTGCAACCGTTGGTGAGGGCCGCGACGCCGAGAACGGCGGCGAAGACGGCGCCAGGCACAAAGCGATTCTTCATTGGAAGCTCTCCCTTGCTCGTGAGACGCGAGACGCGCGCCCCTGGTGATGATCAGGCGTTACCGACTCAGACTCGAAGCGACCGCACGGCGGCGCTCCTAAACTCATGCGAAACCTGCGATACGATTCGGAAGCCGAAGCCCGAGTGGGCCGGCAAACTATCACAATCTCCCTGGGGGAAGCCGTATTTTGCGCCAGAGGCAGCGTCTCGCCGACGGCTCGGGTAGCCCGGCCGATGGCCAGCGGGGCGACCACCGCGGCGCGCACGCCCCTCGACGAAGCGCTACCAAGGAGGGGGGCGACGAAGCCGCGCGCACCGAGCGGCGGCGCCGCGCGGGGACCGAAAAAAGCCATGCGATCTCCTGAGAAGACAAGCGTCGTCACCGCGCAGGGCGGGCACGACCTCCGAGAGACGGGGAACCCCGCACCGATATTCAAGCCGCGGCAGTCCTTTCACGCGGGGAGCGCTCGTACCTCCACGCTCGCGGCACGCGCGACGCTCGTCGCGGTCGCGTGCCTCGCGGGGGCGGCGTGCTCCTCGTCGTCGGGGGCCTCGCGCGAGCCGGCTCGCCTTGCGCCTTTGTCGAGCCCGGCGGTGCGGACCGACACGCAGACGATCGTCGCGACGCACGCCGTCGAACCCACGCGCCTCTCCCCTTCGTCGGCGGAGCCCGACGTCTTGCAGCAGGAGCTCGCGGCCGGGTACGGCGCGAGCGCGCTCGGGCCGGGTGAGCCGCTCGTCGATCGCACGAGCGACGGATCTCCGCCTCCAGCCCCGGGGCCGAACCGAAAGCGGCTCCTCCGATTCGTGCATACTGCAGACTTCCAGCTCGCCGACGACGAGTCGCCCACGCGCCTCGCCTCGCTCGACGGCGCGCCGCCGCTCGACGCCGCCTTCCGCCCCCAAGAGGGCTACGCGTGCCGCATCTTGAACGCGGTGGTGCGCACCATCGATCGCCTGCACCAAGACGATCCGCTCGACTTCGTGCTCCTCGGCGGGGACAACGTCGACAACGCGCAAGACAACGAGCTCGACTGGGTGCTCGCGCTCCTCGGCGGCGCGCCGAGCCTCGCCTGCGACTCGGGCGACGCCGACGATCCCGTCCCCGGCCCGAACAACGACGGCAAAGATCCCTTCGTCCCCGAAGGGCTCGCGGTCCCCTTCTACTGGGTCACGGGGAACCACGACGTGTTGGTGCAGGGGAATTTCTCGGTCGACGACGGGCGCGTCTCCCAAGCGACGAGCGACACGCCGAGCGGCGGCACCCGCGACTACCGCGCGAAAGGGGCCCCGGTCACGCGCGACCCGATCGTCCCCGACGCGAAGCGCATCGAGATGCGCCGCGCGCAAATGATCGCCAAGGTCTCGGCCCACGTCGGGCGCGCGGGCCCCGCCGGCCACGGGCTCTCGGACTACGCGAAGAGCAGCGGCAAGGCGTTCTATACGGTGGATCTCGGCGCTTCGAACGTGCGCCTCCTCGTGCTCGACACCGCCGCCGAGAGCGGCGGCTCGGAGGGGGTGCTTCACCAGAAGGACCTGGACGCGTTCGTGCGCCCCGAGCTCGATCGCGCGAAGGCCGAGGGCAAGTGGGTGTTCCTCGCTTCGCACCACGCCACCGATCGCCTCCTCGACGGCGAAGGGCTCGGCGGTACGAAGCAAGACGACGCCGTGCTCGGCCCCGCGTGGGAGCGGATCGTCACCTCCTACCCCAACGTGCTGGCCAGCTTCGTCGGTCACGCTCACCGCCATCGTGTGCGCGCCATCACCCCGCCGGCGCCGAGCACCGATCCGGGGTTTTGGGAGTTGCAGAGCGCGGCCATCGCCGACTTCCCGTCGCAGTTCAACGTCGTCGAGCTGTGGGACGAGGACGACGGGTGGCTCACGCTCCGCGTGACGGCGGTTAACTACGCGACCGAAGGTGACCCGGTGGCGGCGACGGGGCGCACGCTCGGCATCTTGGACTACACCACCGGCTCGATGAACGGCGGGGCGGGGACAGCGGGCGATCGCAACGTCGTAGTGTGGCGGCGCAAGCCGTAGACGGTACACTCCAGCTCATGCACTTTCTTTTCGACGCGACGGCGTGGCGTCGCGCGCGGCGCGTGCTCTACGCGCTCGGCTTCGCTTCGATCGCGGGGCTCGGCGCGGCGGCGGGCGCGTGCGGCGGCGACACGCTGCCGAACCCGGACAACGACTACGACGCGGGGACCAAGAACCGCGACAGCGGCGGGCTCGACGGCGCGCCGGTGGAGGGCGACTCCTCGCTCCCCGAAGCGAGCACGTGCACCGCGACGCCGTGCGTGAGAGCGATCGGCGTGGGCGGCGAGTTCGCGTGCGCGGTGACCGACGACGGCTCGGTTTATTGCTGGGGGGCGAACTTCCGCGCGCAGGTCGGCGTGGCCACCGACGACGGCGGGCTCCCTTCCAACGTGGCGAAGCCGACGAAGATCGCGCTCGCCGGTCCCGCGCAGGCGGTCGCGCTGGGCTTCTTCCACGCGTGCGCGCTCCTCAAGGACGGCAGCGTCGCGTGTTGGGGTTACAACGACGACAGCGAGGTCGGCCTCGCCAAGAGCGGGCCGGTCGTGAAGCCGAGCGCCGTCGCCGGCATCGCTGCCCCCGCGAAGCAGATCGTCGCCGGCGGATACCACACGTGCGTGCTCCTCCTCGGCGGAGAGGCGGTGTGCTGGGGCTACAACAACGCAGGGCAGCTCGGCACGCTCGACGGCGACGGCGGCCTCAGCAACAAAGCGAAGCCGGCGACGGTCACCAAGATCGATCACTTGCTCGATCTCGGCGCCGGAGATCGCTTCACGTGCGCGGTGCTCGCGGACGGCGGCGTGGATTGCTTCGGCACGAACTCTTCGGGCTCGCTCGGTCGCAACACGTCGGACTTCACGGCGCACGTCGACCCCGCGCCGGTCCTCGGCCTCGCCGGTCCGGTCGCCACGCTGGGTCACTCCGCCGGCTACCACCAGCACGTGGTGCTCGCCGACGGGCGGCTCCAAGGCTGGGGCGGCAACACCTCGGGCGAGATCGGCACCGGCACGAGCGGTTCGAGCGTGAACCAGGCGACGCTCGTCCCCGGTCTCACCAACGTCGCGGAGGTCGCCCCCGGCTCCTTCTTCACCTGCGCGCGCATGACCGACGGCACCGTGAAGTGCTGGGGTGAGAACGGCGCGGGCCAAACGGGCGTCGCCCCCGACGCCGGCACGACGCAGCTCGCCCCGACCCCTGTGCGCGGGATCTCCGACGCCATCTCGGTGCGCGCTGGGCTGAACGACTTCGCGTGCGCGCTGCTCTCGGGCGGCTCGGTCGTGTGTTGGGGCTCGAACAGCTCGGGCCAGCTCGGTCGCGGCAACGTGGGTGGCTTCGATCCCAACCCGGCGCCGGTGGCCTTCTGATCGAACGGCGCGGATCGAGAGAGCGCGCCTCGCGCCGAGACGCGAACGCTACTTCGCCGCGGCGATCGCGGTGCGCATCGCTTCGATGCCCTGGCGAATGCGCTCGACGCTCGTCGCGTAGCTGAATCGCACGTAGCCCGGCGCGCCGAACGCACCGCCCGGAACCGCGGCGACGTGCGCGACGTCGAGCAGGAAGAAGGCGATGTCCTCGTCGTTCGCGATGGGCTTCCCCTTCCACGAGAGGCCGTAGAGCCCGCGGCAATCGGCGAAGGCGTAGAACGCCCCCTCGGGCACGCGGCACTTCACGCCGGGGAGCGAGTTGAGCCCCGAGACCATGGCGTCGCGGCGCGCTTGGAAGCTCGCGCGCATCTTCGCCACTTCGTCTTGCGGTCCTTCGAGCGCGGCGACCGCGGCGTGCTGCGCGACGGCGGAGGGGTTCGTCGTGCTCTGCGACTGCACCACGTCGCAGGCGCGGGCGAGCGCCTTGGGGGCGATCGACCAGCCGATGCGCCAGCCGGTCATGGCGTACGACTTCGACACGCCGTCGACGAGCACCATGCGCTCGCGAAGATCGGGGGCGATGGCCGTGGGCGACACGTGACGGAAGCCGTCGTAGACGAGCTCGCCGTAGATCTCGTCGACGATGATCCAGCAGTCGTGCTTGCGCAGCACGTCGAGGAGCTTACGCATGTGCGCTTCGTCGTAGGCGGCGCCGGTCGGGTTCGAAGGGGTGCAGAAGATGACCGCCTTCGTGCGCGGCGTGAGCGCGGCGGCGAGCGCCTCGGGGGTCACGCGCCAGCCTTGCGACTCTTCGGTCGCGACGATGACCGGCTCGGCGCCGAACATCCGCACCTGCTCGGGGTAGCTCACCCAATACGGCGCGGGGATGACGACCTCGTCGCCGGCTTCGTAGAGCGCGAGCGCGAGGTTGAAGAGCGCGTGCTTCGCGCCCACGCTCACCGTCACCATGTCCGGCGTAGCTCGAAAGCCGCGGGCGCGCGCCGTCGCCTCGCAGATGGCCTTCTTCAGCGCGGGGATCCCGCTCACCGCCGTGTACTTCGAGGCGCGGCTCTCGTCGATCGCGCGCTTGGCGGCGTCGAGGACGAAGGGAGGGGGCTCGAAGTCGGGCTCACCCACGCCGAAGGCGAAGACGTCGACCCCTTTGGCGCGCAGCTCGGCGGCGCGCGCGTTCATCTCGAGCGTCACGCTGGGGGCGACGACGCTAAGGCGCTGAGCAAACTTGTGCGGCACGCGTCGGATCTATCACGGACCTCCCGCAACGCGAGAGGCTCCGTGCGCCCGCGCACCGCGGGACGACGGCAGAGGCTCACGCCTCCTTGGTGGCCGTCTCCTTCTTCTCGCTCTTCTCGCTCTTGGCTTCGCTCGACGGTTTGGCTTCGTCGCCTTCGTCGGCTTCGCGCAGGCCCTTCTTGAAATTCTTGATGCCCTGGCCCAGCCCCTTGCCGATGTCGGCGATGCGTCCAGCTCCGAAGAGGAGGAGCGCGATGAGGGCGATGATCAGGAGCTCGCCGGGTCCGATGTTTCCCATGAAGAGGCCTCTACCCGTCTAGCTAGCAGCGGGCCCTCGCGACGGCAAGCGCGTGCGCCCGGCGAGTGTGACGCCCGCGCGCCGCAGCAGCTCGAGCAGAGCGATCACGACCACCGGGGCGAGCGGGACCAGGAGAAACCAGGACGCCACCGCAGCGTCGCTCCGCTCGAGCCAACGCAGCGCACCGAGCGCGCCGAGGGGGCCCGAGGCGCCGTACGCGATCGCCGCGATCCGCGTCCGGAGGCGCACGCGGAGAATCGTGTACCCCGCAAAAATTGCGCTCAAAAGCCCCGAAATTCCCATGAGGGCGGCGCGCGCCGGCGCCGGAAGGATCGACGCCCGCGCCCATGGAGGGAGGTGCGTGAGCGCAAGATGCGCGACGTGCACTTGCACGAGACGCCGCGAAGGCGACGTCGACGCCGCGAGCTTGGGGCCGAGCTCGAAGCGTGCGTCGTCGAGCTCGAGGCTCCGAAAGTCGGCGGCGATGCGCGCGTCGGCCGCGCTCACGAGCGCCGCGCCGACCGGCGATTCGGCGACGAGGCGTGGCGCGCGCCCCGCGCCGCAAAGCCAGGCGGCGTCGAGAAAAGGGACGGTGAGCGCCTCGGGGGCCTTCGCCGTGAGGCACGCTTCGCGACCGCCGACGAGGAGATCGTCGACGATGCGCCCCGGCGCGCGCGCGTCACGCCCTCCAAGAAACGAAGCAGCGCCGAGCACGAGTGCGAGCACGAGGCCCTGGGGCAGGAGGCGCGTGAGCGTGCGCTCGGGCGACTCGCCGAGGAGCGCCAGCACACGCCCCTCCCCGCGATCGACGAAGCGCACCATCGCGAGCGACCAACCGAGCGGCCAGCCGACGAGGATCGCCGCTTCGGTGGCGACGACGGCGAGCGCGCGCGCGAAGGGGACCACGACCGCCCACGGCACCGTCGGATCGAAGGTCCACGGGAGCACGCGCACCCCCGCGGCGCCGAGGGCGAGCGCGAGGGTGATCGCCGAGGCGAGGACCGCGGCACGAAAGGAGGGGGCGCGGAGCGGAGCTGATCCGTCGTCGGTCGACCCCACGAGGGCCGCCGCGATCCGCCGGGGCCACGCGCGCAAAGCGGCATTTTCCCCGGGCCTCGGCGAAGGTCCGGCGGGGGACGCGCCGCCCCGGGGAGCGCGCGAATCGTGCTTCGAGGGGTGGCGGTTCAAGTCGGTCGAACGCCATGGTAGCTTCGCGCCACGAAGAGGGCGTACTCTCTCCTCTCGCTTTTCCCGCTCTATCGAACGGTGACGCTCATGCAACGAGACTCGATGCAACGCCAATCCTCCACGTGCAGCCCGGAGACCTCGCGCGTCCTTCGACGCGGCGTCGCGCTGGTGACGGCCCTGGCGGTGGGCGCGGCGACGCTCGCGCAGCCCGGGACGGCGCGCGCCGAAGAGGTCTCTCCGACCGCCAAAGGCGTCGTCGGCGGTGCGCTCCTCGGCGGCGAGATCGTGATGATTCCGATGTCCCTCTTCCACGTGAAGAGCGGCTGGGCGTACGCCATCGGCGGCGGCCTGGGAGCCATCGGCGGCGGCGTCGGCGGCTATTTCATCGAGACCGCGTCGTTCTCCTCGGACGGCCGGGTCCCCATCTACATGCTCGCGGGCGGCATGGCCCTCGTGATCCCCACGGTCATCCTCACCTTGAACGCGACGCGCTATGAGCCGTCCGAAGGGGCGAGCGAGGACAAGGCGCCGACCAACGCCCCCGTGGCCGATCCCGGCAAAGCGGGCGGCAGCGTGGTCGTCGGCACCCCCCCGGCGAGCTCGGCTCCGGCCGCGCCCGCTCCGGCACCGGCGGCCCCCGCGGGGGCGAGCGGCACCGGCGGAACGACGACGCCCCCGACGACCCCGCCGGCGGGTGGCGGCGGCGCGCCCGAAGCGCCCCAATCGCTCTTCGACCTCTGGGCTCCGCAAGGGAGCACCTCGGCTCCTTCGCTCCGCATGACGCTCCCGGCTCCGGAAGTGCGTCCGGTCTATTCGCTCGCCGAGCAGAAGAAGCTCGGCGTCGGTGCCTACACCGAAGTGCGGATGCCGGTCCTCAAAGTCACGTTCTGAGCTTCCGCGCGCCTCGCATCGCACCGAGCGAACGAGCGGCCAAGGAACCAACGTGTGGAAGGGCGCACGCGCTCTCGCACGCTATCGCTAGCTCGCGCGACCTCCTGCAACCTCTCGCAAGGGATGTGCGAACTTGCCCACCGAGTGCGTAACGGCGCGCGTCGTTCGCGTTCCTGACGCGCTTCGCGCGCCTTCCAAAAAGCCAAGGACACGTCTTGGTTTGCACCGCCGGCTCCTGGTAGTCTCGGGATCCTTGTTTCAGGAGAGTCCGTGACCCAGGCCTCGCGCACCACATCCTCCGGCGGCAAACCCTCCGATCCCATGCTCGGCCGCGTCGTCGCGGGGCGGTATCGCCTCGAAGCGCGCGCCGGCGAAGGCGGCATGGGGGTCGTGTATCGGGCGCGCCACGTCCTCATCGATCGCGTCGTCGCGCTCAAGCTGATTCGCCCGGATCTCCGCGGTGAAACGCACCTCCGCGCGTGGATGCTTCGCGAGGCGCGCGCGGCGAACCGCGTCGACCACGCGCACATCATCGACATCCACGACATCGGCGAGACGGAAGAGGGCGAGCTCTACCTCGTCATGGAGTACCTCGTCGGCACCGCGCTCTCGAGCGAGCTCGCGCGCGGACCGATGCCTCTCGCGCGCGGCGTCGACATCCTCGAGCAAATGTGCGCCGCCCTCGCGCGCGCGCACGACCTCGGCGTCGTCCACCGCGATCTGAAGAGCGACAACATCCTGCTCTCGACCCGCGGCGGCCGAAAAGACTTCGTGAAGATCTTGGACTTCGGGCTCGCGCACCTGGCGATGGACCCGCGTCTCGCCCCGAAGGGCGCGGTCTTCGGAACGCCCGAGTACATGTCGCCCGAGCAAGCGCGTGGCGAAGAGGCCGGGCCGCAGAGCGATCTCTACGCGCTCGGCGTCCTCTTCTTCGAGATGCTCACCGGGCAGCTCCCCTTCCGCTCGGGAGACCGCGAGACGCTCCTCGAAATGCAGCGCTCGTCGCCGGCCCCCAAGCCGCGCACGATCAAGCCCGACATCTTGCCGGCCGCCGAAGCGATCACGCTGAAGCTCCTCGAGAAGGATCGTCGCAAGCGCTTCCAGGACGCCCACCACCTCCACGAAGAGTTGAAGGGGCTCCAGCGCGCGCTGCCGAGCACGGCGTGGGAAGTGAGCGCGCAGGGCGAGCTCGCGCCGCCGCCGCCGCCGCCGCCGCCGCAATCGGCGGGGGTCATCGAGTGGGCGAGCCGCGCCGCGCTCTTCTCGCGCATGGTGAGCCGCGCGTATCCCTCGGGGAACGCGCCGCCGGACGTGCAACAGGCCATGACGTCGGCGTGGGACCTCGCCTCGCGCGCGAGCCGCCTCGAGGGCGAGGTCGCGAGCCACACGCGCAAGCTCGAGTCGCTCGAGCGTCGCGGTCGTGCGCTCCGCGCCGAGATCGGTCGTAAGGTCGAAGAGCTCGCGCACGAAGAGTCGCGCGCGCTCCGCGACGTCTCCGCCGAGCAGCACGAAGCCACGCGCCTGCGCGAGCTCGTGACCGTGGCCGAGCGCGCCGCCGCCGCCGCGAAGACGCAAGCCGACGCCGCCGCCGCACAGGGCGGGACGCCGCAACAGCTCCGCGTCGCCTTCGAGCGCGCGGGGGCCGCTGGCGCGCTGCTCGAAGCACGCAAAGAGCACCTCACCGACCGCGAGCAAAAGGCCGGCGTGAAGGACGCGCACGCGCGCGACCTCCGCCGTCAGATCGAAGAGCTCCGCGCGCAGCTCGCCCGCTACGCCGAGGCGCTCGAAGAAGACCTGGCGCAAGGTCGTGAGAAGGTCGCGGCGCGCACGCGCGAAGGGCTCACGCTCGAGAAGTCGTTCAGCGACGTCTCCTTGCTCCTCTTGAATCACCTCAAGGCCAAGGCCGAGGTGCGTGATCTGCTCCAAGAGCTGATGGAGAACATGCACGGCCAGGGCGGCTCGCACAACACACGCCACCCGGGGACGCCGGCCGCCGAAGGCCCCGGCTCGCGCAACGCGCCGTAGCCCGCTCCCTAGCCTCTCCGACGCGGAACGCTACGGCAGCTTCGCGCCGAGGAACGCCTTCAGCTTGATGAGCGTCTTCGGATCGCGGGTGAACGACGGAACCTGGAAGCCCTCGCCCCACGCGCGCACCTCGCGGAGGAACTCGTCCTTCACGCCGCCGTCGGTCATGATCTCTTCGACGGTGCGGCCGCGGGCCGCCCCTTTGCGGAGATCCTGCACGTAATTCTCGAGGCGGGCGTAGTCGGCCCCCAAGAACTCCTTCAGCGGCTCGGCGTCGGCGGCGAGGCGAGCGAGCGCCCCTTCGCCCGCGGCCGGGGTCTCGGCGACGGCGAGCGCGGCGGAGACGCGAAGCACGAACGCGTCGTCGAGGAAGCCGAGATCGTCGATGCCGTCGGGGATGAGGTCGAGCGACTTGAAGAGGTAGTTGAGCCCACCGGCGATGTAGCGCTGCACCGGCTCGGGCGCGTCCTTCATGGCGCCACCGAGCGCGGCGGCGTCCTCGCCCAGCGTGCGAAGCCACGAGGGGAAGAGCTCGAGGAAGCGTGCGTTGTGCTCGTTGTCGCTCATGGGCCGTACGCTACCAGAGGACCCGCGCCAAAAGAACCGGCCCGGGGAGCCGGAAAAAGCCCCCGTCCGGCGCGGCCCTCAGAAGGACTTGGCCACCGCGTAGCCGAGGACGAAGCCGGCGAAGAGCGCGCCGCTCACGAGGAGCACGACGATCCACGGCGCGATCCCCCGCCCGCGCGAGGTGCCGGAGAAGCGCCCCCCCGACGAGGAGACGACCGCCACGTCCGGCGGACGCTCGAGGACGGCTTGTCCGATCGGCCGACTCGCGAGCGTGCCCCCCGGGGCCCGCCCCGTCGTGGGGTCCGCGGTGGGGGGCATCGACGTCGGCGGTGGCGTCGAGGTGACGCTCGCGCGACCGGGATCGGGCGGCGGAGGTCCCGAGGGGGAGACGGGGATCTGTGCAGTCGGCGGGGAGCTCCCTCGCTGCGCCGGCGTCGGCGGGGGGCCGAAGGCGGTCGCGGCGAGCGCGGCAGCCGGCACTTGGGGAAGCTCGTCGAGCGGACGAGCGATGACGCGGCTCTGCGGGCCGTCGAGCCCCGTCGCCGTGGCGAGCGCGCTGGCCATCTCCGCCGCCGACTGAAAGCGCAACGCGCGATCCTTCTGCAGCGCGCGCGTGAGGAACGGCGCGAGCGGCGCGAGCGAGGGATCGACGCGATCGATCGGCTCGGGATCTTGGCTCAAGACCACGGTGAGACGCGCGAACTCGTTGGGCGCAGGGAACGCCGAGCGCCCGGTGAGCATCTCGTAGAAGAGCACGCCGACGCTGAAGAGATCCGAGCGCGCGTCGACGTCTTTGGAGCTCTTGATTTGCTCCGGGCTCATGTACGCCGGGGTCCCGAGCAGCATGCCGGTGCGCGTCTTCGCCCCCATGCCGCCGGCGACGTCCATCACCTTGGCGATGCCGAAGTCGAGGAGCTTCACCACGAACTGCCCGCCCGCGTCGCGCGCGAGGAAGATGTTGTCCGGCTTGAGATCGCGATGAACGATCCCTTGCGCGTGGGCGACGGCGAGCCCCGCGAGCATGCCTTGCACGATGAGCGCAGCGTGGTGCAGAGGGACGCGCCCGCCGTTGGTGGTGTAGGCGCTGAGCGGCACCCCCTCGAGGAGCTCCATCACGAGGAACGGCGTGCCGTCCTCTGCGGTGAGCGATTCGTAGACGCGGAGGATGTTCGGGTGAACGAGCCTTTGGCACGTGAGCCCTTCCTCGTGGAATCGACCGAGGACGTTCGCGTCGGCGAGGAACTCGCGGTGGAGGAGCTTCACGGCAAAGGGGCGACGCTCGTCGAGCGTCTCGGCGGCGTAGACCGCGCCCATCCCCCCTTCGCCCAGGAGGCGCGAGAGTCGGAAGCGGCGCACGAGCACCGCGCCGACCAGCGCCTGAGAGGGCGAAGCTTGCGCCGTCATCGGAGCATCGCACCGAAGCGGGATTGAATCTCGGCGACGACCTTGGCGTGGCGGGTGTCGACCTCGACGTCGGTCAGCGTGCGGTCGCCCGCGCGGTAGACGACGTGGAAGGCGAGGCTCGCGTGACCCGCGGGGATGCTGCCGCCCACGAAGCGATCGAAGATCTCCACGTGCTCGGCGAGGTCGCCGGCGGTGTCACGGACGGCGCGCTCGACGTCGCCGGCGAGGACCGCTTCGCCCACGACGACGGCGAGATCGCGCGTGGCCGCGGGGAAGCGAGGAATGGCGCGGAACGCCTTGGGCGTGCGCCCGATCTCCCCGACCGCCGCCAAGTCGATCTCGACCACGACGGCGCCCGAGGTGAGCTCGAGGCGTGTGGCGACGTCGGGATGCAGCGGGCCCATGCGCCCGACCTCGCGACCGCCGATCGACACGACGCCGGCGCCGCGCGGATGGAGGTGCGGCGCGCGCGAAGGATCGTCCATACGAAGGACCGTCGCGCCCGCGCCGACGACACGCTCGAGGAAACCCAGTGCGAGCCCCTTGGCGTCCCACACGTCGACCGGCTCGGGCTTGCCGAGGTGCGTCGCGCGCTCTCCGGTGAGGATCGCCGCGAACGCGAGGCGCTCCTCGGGGAGCTTCGCGTCGGCGTCGTGCACCGCGCTCCCCAAGCTCGCCGTGCCGGGACGACGCGGAAGGAACAAGGGGCCCACGCCGAAGAGACGAACGTCCCGCTCGCCGTGACGCGCGGCGCGCTCGGCCGCGTCCAAGAGCCCGGGGAGGAGCGAGGTCCGCATCACCGCTTGGTTCTCGGTGAGCGGGTTCTTCAAGACGACCGTCGGCTCGGGGGCGCCGATTTGCTCGAGGGCGCGGCGTGAGACGAAGCCGTAGAGGAGCGCCTCGGAGAGGCCGAGCTCCACCGCGGCGCGGCGCGCACGACGGAGAAGCTCTTCGCGCGCCGACGGCTCGCGCGGCGGGCGGAGCGCGGGGAGGCGCGTGGGGATCGCCTCCATGCCGCGGACGCGCGCGACCTCTTCGATGAGATCGACCTCGCGCGTGATGTCCGGACGATGCGTGGGGACGGCCGCTTCGAGGACCGCGCCGTCGCCGCTCCCTGTCCCGGTCACGTCGAACCCGAGGCGCGTGAGGACCCCCGTCGCTTCGTCGGCCGAGACGCTCACGCCGAGGAGCTGGTTCATCCGCGCCACGCGGAGGCTCGTCTTCACCTGCGGAATCGGCTGCGCGACGACGACCAGCGCCCCCTTGGCCACGGTGCCGCCGGCGAGCTCGCGCGTCAGCTCGGCGGCGCGGGCGAGCGCGCGCGCTGTGTCGCCGTGATCCACGCCGCGCTCGAAGCGGTGGCTCGACTCGGTGTGGATGCCGTGACGGCGCGCGGTGCGGCGCACGCCGCGGGCATCGAAGAAGGCGCACTCGAGGAGAATGCGCTTCGTAGTGGCGCTGATTTCGCTGTTCCCGCCCCCCATGACTCCGGCGAGCGCGACCGGCCCTTCGCCGTCGCAGATGACGAGGTCGTCGGCGGTCAGCGTGCGGTCGATGCCGTCGAGGGTGGTGAGCTTCTCCCCCTCGCGGGCGCGCCGTACGACGATCGCCGCGCCGCGCACCTTGTCGAGATCGAAGGCGTGCATCGGGTGCCCGTACTCGAGCATCACCAAGTTCGTGACGTCGACCGCGCTCGAGATGGGGCGTACGCCGAGCGCCGAGAGGCGGTAGCGCACGGCGAGCGGCGAAGGTCCGATGGAAGCTCCGAGCACCGCGGCGGCGCCGTAGTGCGGGCAGCGTTCGCCGTCCTCGATGGTGACGCGAACGAGCGACGCGATGTCGGTCCCTTCGCTCGGGAGCGGCTTCTCGGTCGGGACCTTCCAAGGGATGCCGTAGAGCGCCGCCACTTCGCGGGCGAGGCCGAGGTGACCGAGGCCGTCGGGGCGGTTGGGGGTGAGGCCGATCTCGAAGAGCGTGTCGCGCGTCGCCGGCACGGCAAGGCCGAGCTTCGTCCCCGGCGCGGCGGTCCCTTCGGGGAGGACGAGGATGCCGGCGCTGTCCTCGCTCAGGCCAAGCTCGGCCTCGCTGCACAGCATGCCTTCGCTGGTGATGCCGCCGATGGCGCGCGGCTCGATGGTCATCTTCTTCGCCGGGAGGTAGGTGCCGAGCGGCGCCAGGACGACGAGGCCGCCGGGCGCGGGCACGTTGGGCGCGCCGCAGACGACCTCTTGGGTGCCGCCGCCGCGATCGACGGTCACGAGGTTGAGCGAGCTCCGCGAAGGATGCGGACGCGTCGAGACGACACGGGCGACGACGCACGGCTCGATCCCGGCGCCGTAGGCGATCGTCGCCTCGACCTCGAGACCCGCGCCGGTGAGACGGGCGGCGAGCTCCTCGGGGGTCGTCTGGAGGCCTGGGACGAGGGACGAAATCCACTGGAACGAGGCGCGCATGGCGAAAAAGGCCTACCACGAGGGGGCCCTCGCGACTGCTCCATTCTGCCTCGGCGCGCGGCGGATCGCGGTAACGTGCCGGCGATGCGTCTCTACGTGGCGACCTTGGTCGCGCTCCTCCCCCTCGCCGCCTGCAGCAAGAAGGAGCCCCCTCCCCCGGCGGCGCCCCCGCCTGCGCCGGTGACCCCCGCCGACTGCGAGAAGCTGAACGCGCACATCGTCGACGTGACCATCCAAGAGTCGGTCGCCGAGGAGCACGATCTCGACGACGCGGGGAAGCAGAAGCTCGCCGACGAGCTTCGCGCGCAGATGAAGGACGATCCGGCGGGGAAGAAGATGGCCGCCGGGTGCGAGAAGGAGTTCTCGCGCCAGGAGATCGATTGCATGATGCAAGCGAAGGGCTCGAAGGCGATGGACGTGTGCGAGGGGCTCAAGTAGCGAGCGCTCACGACATCCGCTCGAGCCGCCGGGCGAAGGCGACGACGAGGATGAACGAGCCGACCATCCCCTCCGACAGCGCCGCGCCGGCGCGCGAAGGGCCGACGAGGATCGACGCCCAGACGTAGGTCGCCGCGGCGACGACGGCGATGCCGAGCACGAAGGTGTCGACGAGCCGCTCGCCCGGCGCCGGCCGCCCGCGCGCCGCCTCCACCGCGACGAGGAATTGGTTCACGAGGAGGAAGAAGACCCCCATCGCCAGGAACCCGCCTCCGAGCCGCGGCTGGGCGATGAAGAAGTCGTAGAGACCGTGGAGCGCCATGACGAGGAGCAGCGCCCGCGAGAGGGCCGGCGCGTGCTCGTCGCCGTGCTCGAGGAAGTCGTCGAGGGCGCTGGCGATCACCGCGGTCATCGCCATGTGGAGGAAGTTCGCGGTGAGGAAGCGGCCGATGCCGGTGGTGAGGTCCTCGCCGTTCAGGTAGCCGAGGTTCTCCGCAGCGGCGAAACCGAGACCGACGAAGGCCCCCGAGGCGAGCACGTCGATCTTGTTCCCCCGCCGCCTGAGAAGCGGGACGAGCGGGAGAAAGAGGATCAGCTTGGAGAGCTCCTCGCGGAAGCCGACGCCGAAGGTGAAAAAGAGAAGGTCGCGCACCGGCTCGCCGGTCTCGACGAGGTGGAGCTTGGACTCTTCGAGCAGGATGAACGCGTCGGTGAGCGCCACACTGAAGACGCCGAGGACGAACGCCACGAAGTAGAGCGGCACCCGAAAGCGCGCGCGCTCGAGCCCCTTGCCGAGCTGCGCTGCGAAGATGGCCCACGCGACGGCGGCGACCAGCGTGAGCGCGAGCGGCCCAATCCGCGGCCTCGGGAACGTCGAAGGGAGGAGCCAGCGCGCCGCCGTGCGAAAGTCGTTCGCCTCGACGGCCGCGCGCACCTTGAGCGCCGGCGTGGCCCAGCGCGCGACCGCGGGATCGGCGAGCGCGTGGGCGAGCGCCGGCCAGTCGTTCGTCTCCTCGTAGACGGCGAGCGCCATCGCCACGTCGGAGGCGTGCCCGGGGACGCGCGTCCCCTCGCGGAGAAATCGCTCCCCCGCCTCGGTCGCGTCCTCTTTGACGTCGGCCTCGCGCGCGAGGAGCCGGTTCGACCAGGGCATCGGCGGATCGGCGTCGGCGGCGCGTCGCACCTCGCCGAGGAGACTCGCGTCGACGCGGTCCTCGAGCGCCTCGCGCCAGAAAGGACCGAGCAGCTTCACGTCGGGGGGGAGATCCTCACGCGCGAAGAGCGCGTCGATGGCCTCTTCGTCGATCGCCGCCCCTTGGTGCCGCTTGCTCGGGAGCCGCATGGAAGGGAGCGGCGCGTCGTCGTCCTCGTGCTCGAGATCGTGCGCCGAGGCACCGTGGAGAGCGTGCGCGTCGAGGAAGGAGACGACCCGCTCGACGGTCGGCGGCTCGGTCGTGAGCAGACGGAAGTACGTCGTCTCGGCGTCGCGTGTCTCGCCGCTCGCGAGGAGGCTCCGCGCCTCGTCGGGAGCTCCACGACGCGCGCGCGCCACGCGATCGGCCACGACGCCGAGGATCACCCCGACCACGCACACGAGCGTGGCGAAGAGCGCGAGCCGGCGGTACGAGCGACGCGCCATCGGCGGCAGTCTATCAGCCGAGTCGTGCGCGGAGGACGTCACCGAGCGACGTGACCACGTCGCCCTCGACGTGCTTCGCGATCCCCGGCGGGGGGAACGGATCGCCGTGCGAGAAGAGCACGCGCCGCGGCCGCTCGCGGTCGAGCGCATCGAGCACCCACGCCATGTACTTCGCGCGGTCGGCGAGGCACACGCGTTTGAACGTGTCGCCGAGGCAGAGCCCGGGCGTGATCTTCGCCCAACGGAGGACCATCCCCTCGACCCCTCTCACCTTCGCGGTCTCGTGGAAGAAGCCGTCGCACACGAGCCACGTCGGTCCCCCCTCGCCGTCGATGGAGAGCCACGCTTCGCCGCTCTTCGTCCCCTCGGGGACGAGCCAGCGCATGCCGCTCGGGAGCTCGGCCTCGTCGACCGAGCGGAGCCCTTCGTTCCCCTTGGCCGCGAGCCGCTTCCGCGCCGTGCGACTGGCGACGGCCACGGCCCCGGGGAACGCCTCCCGGTACCGAGGGAGGCTCAGCCAGTGGTAGTGGTTCGGCGCGAAGAGGTACTTGGGCGCGCCGAGCGCGCGCACCTCGGCGAGCGTGGCGTCGTCGATCCACGTGGGGCTGTGGACCAAAGTCTCGCCTCCGCCGAGGTCGACGACGTGCATCGCCTGCGGCCAGCCGCTCTTGCGACGCTTCACGAAGCGCTGAGGAGAGCGCAAGGGGCTCATGCGTCGCGCGTGCTCAGAACTGCGCGAGGAAGCGCGGATCGTTCTCGAAGAGGAGGCGAATGTCGGGGATGCCGTAGCGGAGCATCGCCACGCGGTCGATGCCCATGCCGAAGGCGAACCCGGTGTACTTCTCGGGGTCGATCCCGCAGTGCTCGAAGACGACGGGGTGAATCATCCCGCAGCCGAGCACCTCGATCCATCCGGTGTGCTTGCAGATGTTGCACCCTGCACGTGTTCCGTCGGGCTGCTTGCAGAAGACGCAACCGACGTCGACCTCGGCCCCCGGCTCGACGAACGGGAAGTAGCTCGGGCGGAAGCGCACCGGAGTCCCCGGTCCGTAGAGGCGCTCGGCGAACTCGGCCAAGACGCCTTTGAGCTCGGCGAAGGTGACGTGCTCGTCGACGAGGAAGCCCTCGATCTGGTGGAACATCGGCGAGTGCGTGACGTCGTCGTCGCGGCGGTACACCGTGCCCGGCGCGATGAAGGCCATCGGCGGCTTCTTCCCCATCATCGCCCGCACCTGCACGTTGCTCGTGTGCGTGCGGAGGAGCGCGCCCCCTTCGGTGAAGAAGCTGTCCTGCATGTCGGTCGCCGGGTGATCCGGGGGGAAGCCGAGACGCATGAAGTTGTTCTCTTCGAGCTCGACCTCCGGGCCGTCGTGCACGGCGAAGCCGAGCGACGCGAAGATGTCGCACAGCTCTTCGCGCACGATCGAGATCGGGTGCCGATGCCCAATGGGCGCGAGCGGGCGCGCGGGGAGCGTGAGATCGAACGGCGTGGCCGAGAGCTCGGCCTTCCGGATCGCGTCGGTGATCTCGGCGAGGCGCTTCTCGAACGCCGCCTCGACCTCTTGCTTCAGCGTGTTGACCTGCTCGCCGATCGCCTTGCGGGCGTCGCCCGGCACTTGGCCCATCTGCTTCAAGATGGCGGTGAGCTCGCCCTTCTTGCCGAGGAGCTTGGCGTTCTCGTCGCGCAGCGCTTGCTCGGTCGCCGACGCGGCGAAGCGCGCGGGGTAGCTCGCGCGGAGCGCGTCGAGCGCCTGGGTGATCTGTTCGCGTCCGTCCGCCATGACAGCCTCTTTTATCACGCGCACAAAACGCATCGAGCCTCGAACGCGCGCGGCGCTCGAGGCTCGACGACGGGTGGGCGCCGAACTACTTCGCCTGCGCGGCGGAGACGACCTTGGCGAAGGCCGCGGCGTCGGCGATGGCGAGGTCGCTCAGGATCTTGCGATCGAGGCCGATCTGCGAGGTCTTGAGGCCGTGCATGAGGCGCGAGTAGGTCGTGCCTTGCGTCCGGGCCGCGGCGTTGATGCGCGCGATCCAGAGGCGACGAAAGTCGCGCTTCTTGCGCTTGCGGTGAGCGTAGGCATAGACCCACGCCTTCATCACGACTTCCTTGGCGTACGCGTACAGGCGCGAACGCGCGCTGTGGAAGCCGGAAGCGTGCTTCAGGATGCGGTTACGACGACGACGAGCTTTGAAACCACGTTTTGCGCGGGGCATGGTGAACCTCGATCAACCGTAGGGGATGAGCGACTTGATCTTCTTCTGAAGAGTCTTGTCGACCATGTCGTTGTTACGCAGGCGGCGAATGCGCTTGCGCGACTTCTCCTGCATCCCGTGGTTCCCACCGGCTTTGGGGCGGCGAACGCGCCCGGAGCCGCTCACTTTGAAGCGCTTGGACGCGGCCTTGTTCGTCTTCATCTTGGGCATGACGTCTATCCTCGAGCGCCGCTTCATGAGGCCGTGCACGCAAGGGACGCGCACGTTTTTAGCCTTGGGAAGGCGGGGAGGCGCGTTATGGTGGAGTTCCCTGCGGTTGTCAAGGACTCCCCCGATGCCCTCCCCCCGCTCCACCGCCCGAACCGACTCTACACGGCGTGGGAGCCGCGCGCTCGGCGTGCTCGCCCTCGCCGCGGCGGCGGTCGGCGCGCCCCTCGTGCCGGCGTGCGGCCTGGAGGTGGGCGGGAGCGCCCCCCCGTTCGACGGCGGGGGGCTCGACGGGCACGGCGACGTGGCCTTGGGCGACGCGCTCCCTGGGGACGGCCCGGGGGACGACGGCGGTGGCGGGAACGACGCCGACTGCCCGCGCCTTTGCTCCCAAGACGGCACCCGCGTGGTCGACTGCGACGGGGGGACGGTCACCGTCTGCACGACCGGAACATGCGTCCAAGGGTCGTGTGTCGTGGGGGCGTGGTCGCCCAAGAGCCTCACGGGGCTCGTGCTGTGGCTCCGGGCCGACTCGATCACCGGCGACGCGGGGGCGAGCGTCGCGACCTGGGCCGACCAATCGGGGCAAGGGCACGACGCGCTGCAGTCGGTCGCCATTCGGCAGCCCACGCTCGCGGCCGGGTGGAAGAACGGACACCCGGCCGTCGCGTTCGCCAATGGCGCCTACCTCCTCAGCACCGCGACGTCGCTCGTGAGCCCGAACTCGGCGTACAGCGTCCTCGCCGTCGGGCAGGCGCAAGCCCCGGCGCAAGGGTCGCTCTTGACCATCCGCACGACCGCGCCGGCCGCGGCGTCGATTTGGTACGCGGTCGGCGGGACGACGTACGTGCACAACGGCAGCCAGGTCGCCACCGTCGCGCAAGACCTCTCCACGACCCTCGAGGCGCCGTTCTGGTCGGTGCACCGCTACACCGGCGGCGGGGCGACGCCGCGCGCGTTCCTCGACGGCACCGAGGAGACGGTGACCGGCTCTCAGACCGACGAGTCCACCGGCCTGGCCGGCTTCTACGTCGGCACGAACGCCGCGGGCCAAGCGTGGACTGGCGACATCGCCGAGCTCGTCGTCGTGGCCAACGCGCTCTCCGACGGCGATCGCGCGTCGTGGGACACGTACGTGAAGTCGCGCTACGCGTTCTGAAGGGCGCTCAGGGCCGGCGCGTCGAGGCGCTCGTCCCGGCCGCGGCGCCGCCGGTCAGATCTTCGCCTTCGCCGAGAACGCGTCGCAGAGCGCCTTGAGCGAAGCTGCGGCGCGCCGCTCGGCATCGGCGAAGGGCTCACCCTCGCGCACGACCTCGCGAAGGTCGAAGTAGAATTTGATCTTCGGCTCGGTGCCGCTCGGCCGCACGAGGACGCGCGCGCCCCCTTCGAGCGCGAAGCCGAGGACGTTGCTCGGCGGGAGCGCGAGCGCTTCACGCGCGCCGGTCGCCAGCGTCTTTCGCTCGCGCGCTTGGTAGTCGCTGACGGCGACGACGGCGTGCTCTCCGACACGTGAAGGCGGGTCGGCGCGCAGCCGGTCCATCAGTGCCCGAATCTCGCTCGCGCCGTCGGCGCCGGGGCGCGTGACGCTCACCTGCGCGCTGACGAACAGGCCGAACCGACGCGCGATCGCCTCGAGCTCGTCCTTCAGCGTGCGGCCGCGCGACTTCGACACGGCGGCGATCTCCGCCATGACGACCGCGGCGCCGATGCCGTCCTTGTCGCGCACGAGATCGCCGACGGTGTAACCGAGCGCCTCCTCATAGCCGAAGATGAACCGGCGTTTGTCGGCCTTTTCGATCTCCATCGCGCGGTTGGCGATCCATTTGAAACCGGTGAGCGTCTCTTCGTAGCGAACCCCGAGCGCCGCGGCGATGGCGCCGAGCATGGGCGAGGACACGACCGAGGCGAGGACGAGGCGATCGCTCGCCCCCGCGTCTTCTCCTTCGGTGAGCAGGTAGTGGCCGAAGAGTACCCCGACCTGATTGCCTGTAAGCTGCAGATATCCGCTCGGCGACGCAGCGTCGGGGATGGCCACCGCGAGCCGGTCGGCGTCGGGATCGTTGGCCAGCACGAGGTCGGCGCGCTCTTTCCGCGCGAGGGCGAAGGCGAGGTCCATCGCCCCCTTCTCTTCGGGGTTGGGGAAGGCGACGGTGGGGAACCGGCCGTCGGGCTTCTGCTGCTCGGGGACCGAGGTCACGCGGGTGAAGCCGGATTCGGCGAGCGCCTTGCGCGCGAGCGCGTCGCCCACGCCGTGCATCGGCGTGTAGACGATGGTGAGGGCGCGATCGCCGTCCCTTCGCGCGCCGAGGCCGCGCACGGCGTCGAGGTACGCACGCGCCACGTCGTCGCCGAGCGTGCGCACGAGCCTCTTCGCCTTGGCCTCGGCGAGCTCGAGCCTGGGGACGTCCTTCGCTGCCGGCGCGCGCAGAATGGCGCTGGCGATCTGCGCGTCGATGGGGGGGATGATCTGCGCGCCGTTCCCCCAATAGACCTTGTAGCCGTTGTATTCGGGCGGGTTGTGGCTGGCCGTCACCATGACGCCGGCGGCGGCGTGGAGGTGCTTCACGGCGAACGCCGTGAGAGGCGTGGGGGCGAAGTCGGTGAAGACGAGCGCAGGAATCCCCCGCGCGGCGAGCACGCACGCGGTGTCCTCGGCGAGCTCCGGGCTGAGGCGACGCCCGTCGTACCCGATGACGACGCCGCGCTCCTTCACGTCCGGGACGGCCGCAAGGAGGTGCTCGGCGAGCCCCCACGTCGTCCTGAGGACCACCGCGCGGTTCATGCGATTGGGCCCTGCGCCGATGACGCCGCGGAGCCCGGCGGTGCCGAACTCCAAGGTCCCGGCGAAGCGATCGGCGAGATCGGTCGCTTGGGGATCGGGCGCAGCGAGCAGCTTCTCGAGCTCGGCGCGCGTCTCGGGGTCGGGGTCGTCGTTCATCCACGATCGGGCACGCGCGAGGAGGTCTTGGCTCACGGCGTCACTCTTCCGGCAAGAGGGCGTGCGCCGCAACAGGAAAGGACTCGGGCCACGCGCGAGTCGGGCATAATCCCGCCGGTGCTGCGCTACGCGCTGAGGCGGCTTCTTTGGGCCATTCCCACGCTCTTCTGCGTGAGCCTCGTCGTGTTCTTCCTCGCCAGCCTCTCGCCCGATCCCGGCCCGCGTACCGCCGCCGAGCGAGCGGCCCTGCTCGCCTCCGACGGCACGGCCTACGAAACGCTCGAAGAGGCTCGGCGGTCGCGCTTCCTCGATCTGCCGCGCTTCTTCAACGCGCGCCCGCGCGACGTGCGGACCGCGGCGGCGGAGATCCTCGTGCACCTCTCGGCCGACGACATCGAGGCGCACGTGGCGGCGCACGAGCTCGCCCGGCTCGGCGGCGCCGCGCTCCCCGAGGTCTTGCCGCAGCTCGACCGGCTCGCGCCGGCGGCGCGTTCGCGCGTGGCGGTCGCGCTCCTTCCGGTCGCGAAGCGGATGGAGATCGGCGACGACGCCACGCTCCGAGACCCCCGCCAAGCGCCGGTCTTTTGGACGCGGTTTTGGGAGGATCGTTCGGTCGACTTCACCGAGCCGGCGGCGCGGCGGGCGGTGACGCGTCTCACGAGCCACACGACCGACGCGCGCGAGCGCGACATTCGCCAGCTCGACACTTTCGCGCTCCCCGAGGTGATGGCGGAGATCGCGGCGCACCGCGAGCCTGACGTCCTGGCCCGCCTCACGCGCGTGGCTGCCCACGCGACGGGCCGTGAGGTGGTCGTCGAGGCGAACGCGAGCCCCGACGAATGCGAGCGCGTCGCCCGCGACTGGCAAATGTTCTGGGACGTCCACCGCACCGACTACGTCGCCCTCGGCGGGCCGGAGCGCGTGACGGCGACGGTGAGCGAGACCCGCTACGGGAAATGGATCGCGCGCGCCGCGACCTTGGAGCTCGGCGCCAGCGTACGCGACGGCGAGCCGATCTGGCGGAAGCTGCGGCGTCACGCGCCGCTCACCTTCACGTTGGCCGCGCTCGCCACGATCATCAGCTACCTCCTGGCGATCCCTCTCGCCACCCTCGCCGCCTGGCGCCGCGGAAGGCCGATCGACAAGGGGGTCGGCCTCGCGCTCTTCACGCTCTATTCGCTCCCGACCTTCTGGCTCGCCGAGCTCGTCGTCCGCCTCGTGGGGACCGGCGTGGGGAGCGGACGCGTGATGCTCGCCGTGCTCGTCCTCTCCGCAGGGACCGTGGCGAACTTGTCGCGCTACCAGCGGTCGTCGCTCCTCGAAGTGCTCGGCCTCGACTACGTGCGCACCGCGCGCGCCAAAGGGGTCCCGGAGTGGCGCGTGATCCTCGTCCACGCCCTCCGCAACGCGATGATGCCCACCGTCACGCTCGCCGGCCTTCAGCTCCCCACGCTCCTCGGCGGCGTGTTCGTCGTCGAAGAGGTGCTCGGGCTCCCCGGCCTCGGCTTCGAATCGCTCCGCGCGGTCGAGAGCCACGACGCGCCATGGCTCGTCGCGATGATCCTCACCACCGCGGTGGTCGCGACGCTCGGGCTCATCGCCAGCGACGTGGCCTACGGTCTCCTCGATCCGCGTCTGCGCGAGCTCGTCGTCCCGGGCAGGAGGTCCACGTGAGCTCGGCGCGAAATTCCTCGCCGCGTCTCTCGATGGTCGGGCCGCCGCCCGAGGGGCGCGTGCGGCAAACGACGAACCGCCTGCGCGAGAGCAAGGTGGCGTCGATGTCGGCGCTGTTCGTGGCCTCCTTGATCCTCGTCGCGGTGTTCGCCGATCTCTTGGCGTCGGATCTCCCCGTCGCCGGCCGCTTTCACGGCGCGCTCTACCTGCTGCCGGCGATCACGCGCCCGGTCTCGCTCGCCGACGAGGACTGCACGCGCCTCCGCGCCGAGAAGAGCGCCGGCGACTTCGCCATCGAGCCGCTCGTCGCCTACGGCCCGGCGGCACCGGGAAAGGGCGAGGAGCTCCACGTGCTCGCCGCGCCGGGGGCGCTCGCCGGACACCCGCTCGGCACCGACGCCAAGGGGCGCGACGTCTTCGCCCGCGTGGTGCACGGGGCCCGCACGTCCCTCACGGTCTCGCTCCTCGCGGTGCTCGGGTGCGTCCTTTTCGGCACGCTCCTCGGCGGGATGGCCGGCTTCTTCCGAGGGCCGCTCGACTCGGTGGTCGCGCGGCTCGTGGAGACGCTGAGCGCCTTCCCCACGATCCTCCTCGCCCTCGTCGTCCAGACGCTCCTCCCCCACCCCACCTCGACCTCGATGCTCGTGGCCATCGCTCTCACGCGCTGGCCGGAGATCACGCGTCTCGTCCGCGCCGAGGTGATGCTCGTCACGTCGCAAGAGCACATCTTGGCGGCGCGCGCGCTCGGCGCGTCGCCCTGGCGCGTCCTCTTTCGTCACGTCACCCCCAACGTACAAGGGCCCATCATCGTGGCCGCTGCGCTCAGCCTGCCGGCGGTGGTGCTCCTCGAAGCGTCTCTCGCCTTCCTGAACGTCGGCGTGCCGGCGCCCACCGCTTCCTGGGGCGAAACCCTCGCCGAAGCCCGCACCCACCTCGAGGCCTGGTGGCTCTTGCTGGTGCCCGGGCTCATGGTCCTCTTCACCACCGCCGCCCTGAACTTTCTCGGGGAGTGGCTCCGCGACCTTTTGGACCCGCGCCTGCGCCTCGAGGACACGTCGGTCCTTGCGAAGTCGTCCTCGCGGACACTAGGTTAGAGCCAAATGATCCTCGGTGGCTCGGGCGGGATGGGTGGCATGGGCGGAGGCGCGCGCGGCGGCGCCCCCGCGGCGAAGGCTCCGGACGACGGCGTCCCGTACGTGACCGAGCGCGAGTTCGAGGCGGAGGTCATTCGCAGCGAGCTGCCGGTGCTCATCGAGTTCACGGCGGCCTGGTGTCAGCCCTGCAAGACCATCGCCCCCGAGGTCGCGGCGTTCGCCCGCGAAATGGCCGGCAAGGCCAAGGTCGTCAAGATCGACATCGACAAGGCGCCGATCCTCGCGCGCGAGCTCCGCATCCAGTCGGTCCCCACCTTCATGGTCTTCGCCCAGCAGCGCATCGTCGACGCGCAAGTGGGCGCGCTCGGGAAAAAGCAGCTCCGCGCGATGATCGATCCGTTCCTCCCACGCGCCGAAGGGGCGCTCAAGGCGGCCGAGGTGCTGGAGCTCCTTCGTCAAGGAGCGGTGCAAGCGGTCGACACGCGCGACGCGTCGGCGTACGGCCGGGCCCACCTCCCGGGGGCGGCGCACATGGCGCTCGAAGAGATCGAGTCACGCCTCGCCGAGCTCCACATGCTGGCCGAGCGTCCCGTCCTCTATTGCCGGTCGGGGGACAAGACGAAAGAGCTCGCGGCGCGCCTCGGCGAGCAGGGGCTCCCGGTGGCGTTCCTCGAAGGCGGGCTCCTCGCGTGGGAAGCCGAGGGGCTCCCCATCGAGCGCGGGTAATTTTCTGCGCGCGGCGCGCGGCGCTCAGCCGGCGACGCTGTCGAAGCGAGCGCGCACGCGCGCGCGCATCCCTTTCAGGCGCGAGGTCCCCATCTTCTGATCGTCGAGCCGATGGCGGTGCGCCGAGAGGACGTCGCTCCGCGTGAGGATGCCGACCAGCGCGCCGTGCTTGTCGACCACGAGGAGACGGCCGACCCCTTCGCTCACCATCTTCTCCACGGCGACACGGAGCGGCTCGGAGGGGCGCACGGTGATCGGCGCACGGACGACGAGCGAGCCGAGCGTCGCTTCGGGGCCCGCGGCGTTCGGATCGACCAACGTGCGGCGGGTGAGGAGGCCCACGAGGCGCGAGCCGTCGAGCACGGGATAGCCCTGGTGC
This sequence comes from uncultured Polyangiaceae bacterium, assembly GCA_964531795.1. Taxonomy (GTDB): domain Bacteria; phylum Myxococcota_A; class Polyangia; order Polyangiales; family Polyangiaceae; genus CAZHHD01. The sequence continues at coordinate 90,061 of CAZHHD010000027.1, forward strand.
GCCGTGCCCAGGGCGCCGCTTGCCAGCCACGCGCGCACGTCCCCGACCGTGCGCGCCGCGTCGAAGGTGACCGGGGAGCGCACGGCGGTGTCACGCACGAGCACGCGATCGAAGATGTCGGCCACGTAGTCGGCAGGAACGACCACGCCGCGCCGGGCGATCTTCTCGGTCATGATCGAGTTCTCCATCATGAGGCACGAGGCGAGGTACGCCGCCGTGCACCCGCCGAGGAGCGGCAAGAGGCCGAGCGGTTGGCGCGTCGTCTCGAAGGCGAAGACCACCGAGGCGAGGACCGCGCGCGACGCGCCGGCGAAGATGGCCGCCATCCCCACGAGAGCTCCGATGCGCGCGTCGAGCCCGAACTGCGGGAACAGGTGACCGGCGAGCGCCGTGAACAGCGCGCCGAGCGCACCGCCGATGGTGAAGAGGGGAGCCAGAGTTCCGCCCGACGTCCCGCTGCCGAGCGCGATGGACCAGGAGACGAGCTTGGCGAGGCAGAGCATCGCCAAGGTGCCCCCGACGAGACGTCCGCTGACGATGTCGTCGATGTTGTCGTAGCCGACGCCCATCGTGCGCGGCGCGAAGTACCCGACGCCGCCGACGGCGAGCCCGCCGAGCGCGGGCCACCACATCCAGTGGATCGGCAGGCGCTCGAAGGCGTCTTCCACCGCGTACACGAGCCGCGTCACGAAGACCGAAGCGACTCCCACGAGGAGCCCGGCGAAGACGTAGAACGTGAGCGCTTCGCCGCTCGGCGCCGCGAGGTTCGGCATGGCAAAGACGGGCGCGGTCCCCGAGATCATCGCGCGGACCCCCGCCGCGGTGACGGTGGCGAGGGCCACGGGCACGAGCGAGCGCGGGCGGTACTCGAAGAGGAGGAGCTCGATCGCGAGGAGCACCGCCGACACCGGGCTGCCGAAGGTCGCCGCCATGCCGGCCGCAGCTCCAGCGGCGAGCAACGTCTTCCTCTCGTCGGCCGTCGTGGGGAGGACCTGACCCACGAGCGAGCCGAGCGCGCCGCCGGTGGCGATGATCGGCCCCTCGGCGCCGAAGGGACCGCCGGTGCCGATGGCGATCGCCGCCGAGAGCGGCTTCAGGAACGTCATGCGCGCCGGCACCTTGCTCTGGTTCAAGAGCACCTGCTCCATCGCCTCGGGGATGCCGTGCCCGCGGATCGCTTTCGACCCGTAGCGCGCCATGAAGCCGACGATGACGCCGCCGATGGCCGGGACGATGAGCACCCACAGGCCGAGGTGGTTCTCCGCGGGAGAGACCATGCGCGAGCCGATGCGCCCGTAGAACGCCAGGTTGGTGATGAAGCCGATGAGGCGCGTGAGCACTTGCGCGACGAGGCCGGCCACGAAGGCCACCCCCACGGCGAGCACCGAAATGCGAGCCACGCGCGCGTCCAAGATCCCGTTCTGCGGCGCGAACGCTTGGAGCACCGGCCCGAGCGAAGGGGCCACGGGGAGCGCGTTCGTCGTGGAGGCGTCGTGGAGGTGCTGTGGCGGCGGAGGTCGTTCGCTCATGATGCTGCGCTCTTCTTTCGCGAAGCCAATGTCTTCGCCTTGCTCTCTGGTTTTGCCTTCGCCCCCCGTTCGTCTTCGAAGAAGAGGTGGACGTCGCCTTCGACCCCCATCGCCTCGACGAGCTCCCCGAGACCGCGCGCGAGCGATCGCCGCGTCGCCGCCGGGAGGCCGTGGAGCGCGGTGATGAGGCTCGCTTGCACCGTCGTCGGTGCGCTCCGGGCGAGCGCCTCTCCTTTGCGTGTGAGCCCGATGCGCACGCGACGCGCGTCTTCGGGCGAAGGGGTGCACGCGAGGAAGCCGGCCTCGCGAAGACGACGCACGACGACCGAGACCGAGCTCGGATCGGTGAGCGTGCGCTTGGCGAGCTCGGCCATCGACGGCGCCGGCCCTTCGCGGAGCACCTGCAGGACGAAGAGCTGCGCGCCGCTCAAGCCGTGGGTGCGCTCGGCGGCGCTGGCCCCGAGCCTTAGGGCGCGGACGATGCGGCGGAGCGCGTCGAGGGTGGCGCGGGCGTCGAGGTCGGGGGTCTCGTGCCCTTCGACCAGGCGAGCGGGGAGCCGGCCAGGGACGCTGGCGGAGCGTTTCGATTCATGGGATCCCATGGATTGGGGAGTTACGTAGCCCAGCGCGCGCCGGCGCTCAAGTCGACGGCGAAATCAACGACCACCTGGCTCGTTTTCCCTGGTTTCAGCGCGGCTAGAGGGGCGGCGCCGGCCCCCCTTGCGGCTCGTGGGCCGAGAGTCCAGAGTGTTGGTTTCACGCGATGAGCCCTCAGCCCCACCGCGACGATCGCCGCCACGCGCCCGTACTGGAGCACTTCCGGCGCTTGCTCTCCGCGCACATGAGCAAGAAGGGGCTACGGTCGACCGACCAGCGCCGGCTCATCGTGGAGACCTTCTTCCACGCTCCGAACCACGTGAGCATCGAGGAGCTCCTCGCCAAGGTGCGCGCCCAAGACGCACGGGTCGGCTACGCCACCGTGTACCGCACGCTGAAGCTCCTCACCGAGTGCGGCGTGGCCTTCGAGCGCCGGTTCGGCGACGGACTGACCCGCTACGAGCTCGCCGACGAGGCCTCCCACCACGACCACCTCATTTGCGTCGAGTGCGGCGACATCACCGAGTTCGAGGAGCCGAAGATCGAAGAGCTCCAAGAGAAGATCGCCCATCGCTACGGCTTCGAGCTCCGGAGCCACAAGCACGAGATGTACGGCGTCTGCCCGAAGTGCCGGAGGAAGGCCGAGCGCGCCTCCAAGGCACGAAAGAACTGAGACGCTACTTCGCGTAGTCGACGGCGCGGGTCTCGCGCACGACGGTGACGCGGATCTGCCCGGGGTACGAGAGCTCGTCCTCGATACGCTTCGAGATTTCGCGCGCGAGCAGCGCCGCCTCGGCGTCGCTCACCTCACCGGGCTCGACCATCACCCGCACTTCGCGCCCGGCTTGGAGGGCGAAGGCCCGCTCCACGCCGGCGAACTGCGTCGAGATGCGCTCGAGGTCCTGCAGGCGCTTCACGTAGCCCTCGAGCGCCTCGCGACGCGCGCCCGGACGCGCACCGGAGAGCGCGTCGGCGGCAGCCACGAGGTGCGCGATGACGCTCTCTGCCGGCTCGTCTTCGTGGTGCGAGGCGATGGCGTTCGCCACGATGGGATCCTCGCCGTACTTGCGCGCGTAGCTGCCGCCGATGACGGCGTGACCGCCCTCTTGCTCGTGGCTCACCGCCTTGCCGATGTCGTGGAGCAAGCCCGCACGCCGCGCGCGCTTCACGTCGAGGCCGAGCTCGCTCGCCATGAGACCGGCGAGAAACCCGCACTCGACGGAGTGCTTGAGCACGTTCTGTGCGTAGGAGTAGCGGTACCTGAGGCCGCCGAGGAGCTTCAGGATCTCGGGGTGGGCCGGGGCGAGGCCGAGCTCGAGGAGCGCCTGTTCGGCGTGATCGGTGACGCCGCGCTCGACCTCCTCTTTGGCCTGGGCGACGACCTCTTCGATGCGCGAAGGCTGGATGCGCCCGTCCTTCACGAGCTGCTCGACCGTGATGCGCGCGACCTCGCGACGCACCGGATCGAAGCTCGAGATGACGACGACCTCGGGGGTGTCGTCGATGATGAAGTCGACGCCGCACGACTCGGTGAGCGCGCGGATGTTCCGCCCCTCGCGGCCGATGAGGCGCCCCTTCATGTCGTCGCTCGGCAAGTGCACGGTCGTGACCGCGCGCTCTTGCACGTGCTCCCCGGCGAGGCGCTGGATGGCGATGCCCACGACGCGGGCGGCGCGCTTCTTCGCCTCGTCCTTTGCGAGATCTTCGATGGCCTTGGCCTCGCGCGCCGAGTCGCGCTTCACGCCGTCGAGCAGCTCGGCGTGGAGCCTCTTCTTCGCCTCTTCACCGCTCAAGCCGGCCAGCGCCTCGAGCTCGGCGCGGCGCGCGGCGACGAGCTTCGCCGCTTCCTCGCGCTTCGCCCCCGCGTCCGCGTCTTTGGCGAGCGCCGCTTCTTCGCGACGAAGGACCTCTTGCTCGCGGGCCTTCAGCGCGGCCTCGGCCTCGCGGCGCGCGTCGGCTTTGGACTTCTCCACCGCCTCGAGCACGGAGGCTTGGACCTCCATCGCCGCCTCGCGACGGGCGGCGTCGAGGGCCGCGCGCGCCTTGTCGGCGAAGCGACGCGCCTCCTCGGCTTGGCGGCGGAACTCTTCGAGCTGCTCTTCCACCTCGTGCCGCAGCTCGTTGGCCTTGGCCTCGGCCTCGCCGCGCGCCTTGTCGAGCAGGGGGCCGCGCTGGCGGATCTCTTCGGTGAGGAGCGCTTGGTACTTGGACCGCGCGATGCCGTGCCCGGCGAACCACGCGAGGACGCCAGCGTAGAGGAGGAGGAGAAAATCGCTCAGCGTCACGGGGCGACCTCGCTCGTAGCCGCGACCACGCGACGATCGGTGACGATGAAGTCGACGGGGACGTCTCCTTCGGTCACCGGGATCTCGGCGAGGAGCTGAAAGTCGTAGGCCACGCCCAGCGTGACCGCGGGGGGCGCGAACCGCGGCAAGGTGCGGTCGTAGTAGCCCGCGCCGTAGCCGATGCGATGGCCCGAAGGGGCGATGCCGAGCGCCGGCACGACGATGACGTCGAGCGACGTGGCCTCTTCGTCGCTCTTGCCCGGTTGGGCGAAGCCGAAGCCCGCCTCGGCGAGGCGCGCGGGATCGTCCACGCGACGGAAGGTCATGGGCGGCGGGCCGGGCACGTCGTCGTCGGGCTCGATGGCCGGGTAGTAGAGCGTGACGCCGCGGGCGCGGAGCCGCGCGTCGAGATCGCGCAGGTCCACCTCGTGGCGCTCCTCGATGGGCCAAAAGAGGGCCACGCGGCGCGCGCGAACGATCGCCTCGTGCGCTTCGAGGGCGAGGACGATGCGCGCCGAGCGCTCCTGACAGGCGGCGAGCGGCGTCGTCTTCCTTAGCCCGCGCATCCGCTTGCGGAGCTCCACCTTCACGCGCCGGCGGATCTCCGCTTCGGGGGCGAGCTCGTGGGCGTGCGGCGCGTGGTCTATGGGGCTCAAGGCTCCCCGAAGGTTACCACGCGGCGCCGGCGATCAGTGTACGCCGACCTCGCCCCAGCTCGTGACGAGCAGCTCGGAGGCGTCGCCGCGCTTCTTCGGATCGGAGTTGATGGCGCGCGGGGCGCGGACGACGTGCACGCAGAATTCACTGTAAAGTGCACGCGTCGCCTCGGTGTCGGCGTTGGAGAGGACCACCATCGCCCCGCGCTCCTTGAGCGCGTGCACCTCGGCGACGAGGCGCCGCTGGTCCTCTTCGGAGAAGCCCCCCGAGGCGTAGGCGGTGAAGTCGGCCGTCGCCGAGACGGGCACGTACGGAGGATCGAAGTAGACGAAGTCGCCGGCGCCGAGGCCACGCGTCGCCTTCATGAAGTCGCCGACCTCGATCTCCACCCCCGCGAGCAGCGCCGAGGCGGCGCGGAGCCCCTCGGCGTCGAGGATGCGAGGCTTCTTGTAGCGACCGAAGGGGACGTTGAACTGCCCGCGCGAGTTCACGCGCCAGAGCCCGTTGTAACAGGTGCGATTCAAGAAGATGAGGCGCGCGCCGCGCTCGACGTCGGAGAGCCCCGAGGGGTCGATCTCGCGCACGGCGTAAAATTGCTCTTGGTCGTAGCGGTAGCCACCGAGCGCGTCGATGAGGCGCTCGACGTCGTCCCGCACGGCGCGGTAGCAGGCCACGAGATCCTCGTTGCGATCGAAGAGCCGCGCGCGCTTGAAGGTGCGCGCGTCACGCGCCGCCGAGGCCCGCTCGGAGGCGAGAGCGAAGAAGAGCGCCGCGCCGCCGGCGAAGGGCTCGGCGTAGGTCTTCATGGTGGTGGGGACCCGCGCGAGCAGCTCGGGCAAGAGGCGCGTCTTGCCGCCGGCCCACTTCACGATGGGGCGCGCGGTCGTGGGGGCGCGGACCGGCTCGGGGCCGGCGGCGGAGCCAGGTGTAGCGCGCATCTCGTCGGCATGGATACCGCGGGCGGCACGCGCCGTCACGGTCGCTCTTGTCGCCCTTGTTCGAGGCTTCGTCACGGAAGTGCGAAGAGGGGGGCGAGGAGCTCGGCGGAGACGACGTAGGTCGCGTCGACCCCCTCGGCGCGGGCGTAGCGACCCTTCTTGTCCTCGGTGAGGGCCCCGACCACCATGCGGAGATTCTTGGCGCCGCCGTCGGCGGCGATCTCGACGCGGAGATCCAGCTCGGCGGGGGCCAGCGCTTCGGTGAGGAGCGCGGGGCCAAGGTGCTCGACGCGCGCCGCGCGCACGTGGGAGAGCACATCGAGGATGGCCTCGCCGGGGGGGAGCGCGCCGCCGTCGGGGGGCGCCGCGTCGCTCGCGCTCGCCGCTGGAAGGGGTCCGCGGGGGGCGAGCGTCTCGCCCTGACGCTCGAACACGACCGGGGCGCGGCCGCGACGCACGACGGTCACGCGCGCGACCGAAGCCCGGTCGCGGAAGAAGACGTCGCGATCGACGAGCACGGCCTTCGTCATCTCCGCCACGCCGGGGAGGATCGTGAAGACCGCCGGATCCCCCTCGGCGCGGGCGTAGAGCGTTCCTTCGCCCTCGGTCGCGTGGCTCCCGAGGTCGAGCGCGAGGCGACGGCTCCCCCCTTCCTGGCGCACGGTGACGGCGACGCTGCAGGCGCCGAAGCCGAACGTGCCGTCGTCGGCGTCGGCGACGAAGCGCTCGGCGCGCGCGCGCATGACGAGATCGGCGAGGTCGAGCGTGGCCGGTGTGTCGGCGGGGAGCCCTTTGGGGCGCACGAGCAAGAAGCCGCGGTCGGTGCGCGTGAGCTCCTCGTCCACGCCGGGACAATGCGCCGTCACCGCCTCGACCCACGCCCCCTCGGCCGGCGGGTTCCAGAGTGTGCGTCCGCGGAGCGCGCTCTTTCTCGGCTCGAGGAGGCGCGCTACGTCGTGCGCCAAGTCGACGAACGCGCCGTCTTGCTTCCGTCGGGCCACCCCGTGACCGAGCTCACCCGGGGCGACCTCGGCGATCTCCTCGACGTGACCGTCGGCGCGCGTCACCGTGGCGCGCACGCGCGGTGAAAACGTCGCCGGCCCGTGATCGAGCACGCGCCCCTCGGCCTTGGTGAGCGACTGCACCCACGCCGTCGTCAGCGCCGCCTCGTCGCTCTCGAGGTCGCGATCGATCGGCGCGCGCTCGTGCCACCCCGTCCCCTTGCGGGCAATGTCGACGGTGAGGCCGCCGGGCAACGACTCGAGTCGAACCGCTTCGACCTCGTCGGGGCGCGCGGCGAAGAGCCGACCGTCGTCGAGCTCGGTGCGCGGGGTCGAGAGCCCGCCGAGGATCCCGTGGGGCGCGCACGCGGCGAGCGGCTCGGGGGATCGGCGCACGACCACGACGTCCTCGGGATGACCGGGGCACGCGTCGCCCACCACGAGCTCGCCCGGGGGGAGCGCGTGGTCGGTCGGCGTCATCACCACGGTGAAGACCGGCTTCTGGGTCAGGCGCGCCCCCTCGGCCTCGTCGAGGAAGCTCTCGGCACGAAGCTCGGCGAAGGCGCCCCACACCTTGTCGATGGCTTCGCGCGACACGCGACGCGACGTGTCTTGGAAGCGAAAGCTGGTGTCGTCGATGCGTTGCATGACGTAGCGATCGGTCGGCCCGCGCACCTCCAGCGCAGCGAGCTGGATCGAGAGGTACGGGACGACGGTCTTGTCGCGCAGACCGTCGGCGGGGGCGACGAGGGCGCTCGCCAGCTCGTGGGTGACCACCATCGGCCCTTCGCCGTCGAGGTCGAAGTATGCGGCCCCCTCGGGACCGCCCGGCGCGGGAGCCCCGAGCGTGAAGTGGTAACTGACGCGCCCCATGCGGAGCGTGCCTTGCGCGCGTACGGGATCGAACTGCGGCCCGCGCGAAGGCATCTTCCGCACGAAGCCGGCGTAGTCGAGCGTCGCGAGGAGCGCGTCGACCGCCGCGGGATCGACCTTCGCGGCGGTGGGCGAGAGCATGCGCCACGAGGGGGCCTCGGCGTCCTTGTCGGCTTCGCCTTGGCGCTCGAGGGTCAAGGTCTCAGCTCCGCGGGTGATCTCGATCTTCGTCACTTCGTCGCGACGGAACGCGGGGAACACGTTGCGCGTGCGGAGCGCGCGCTCGGGATCGGTGATGCTCCCGCGATCGAGGTACGCATAGACCGAGACGCCGACCGCGGCGGCGACGAAGAGGATGGATGTGACGTGCGGGCGGACCCTCACGCGTCGTCCTCGCGGGGCGGCGCCTTGGCGCGCGGCTTCTTCTTCCCCTTCTTCGTCTTCGCCGGCGCGCGCTCGTTGCTCCTTCGCCAAAGGGCGATGGCCAGCCCGAGCAGACCGCTGGCGAGCGGCATGAACACGAGCACGTAACGACGCACCTCGGCGCGTGAGTCTTCGGTGATGCGAATCCCCGCGGCGACCGTGGGCTTGTCGGGCACGTCGAGCACCGCCGGCTTGGAAGCGAGCCACGAGATCGCGTTCTCCACGAGGAACGCCGCGCCGTGCGCCGGCCCCGGCTCGCGCCAGTTGCGCGCGGCGACGACGCTCGCCGAGCCGATCACGACGACGCGCGGACCGTGCGACGACGAAGGTCCGACCTTGGGACGCTCGGCGGCCATGGCCAGCACGAGGGGGCCCGCGTAGTCGGTGGCCTTCTTCTCCGGCACGTCGGTCCACTGCGAAGCGCCGGCGATGCTCTTCACGCCGAACGACTTGTCGCTGGAGGTCAGGAGATCGGCGGCGGCGGTCGCGCCCGGCTCGGTGGCGTGGTGGAGCGATCGCGCGAAGTGGAGAACGACGCGCGGGGGGTCGTGGCTCCCTTCGTCGCCGGCGACGAGCGCCGCCGTCACCGGGTGCACCTTGGGCGTGGTGATGAAGCGAATGCCGCGCGACTCGGGGATGACGACCTTGGGATCGGTCTCGAAGACGAGGTCTTCGTCGAGGGCGATCCCGAACGGGGTGAGCGCCGCGTCGAGGCCCGCCGGCTCCATGCCGGTGTCGTTCGTCGCGTTGATGGGGCTGACCGCGGCGAGCAGGTTCCCGCCCGAGAGCAGGTACGCTCGGAGACGCGTCGTCTCTTCGGCGGAGAAGGGGGCGCGGAGCCCGGCGATGACGACGACGGCGCAGCCCTTGTAGGGATCGTGCGCGTCGGGATCGGCGGTGTCGACCGTCGCCGGATCGTAGTTGTCCTTGCGGAGGAGATCGGCGAGCGACATGAGCCCCTCTTCGCTGCCGTCGCTCAAGGAAGGCTCGCCGTGGCCGGCGGTGAAGCAGAGACGCGTCTTCTCTCCCCCGAGCACGTTGCGAATGGCCCCGGTGATGGCTTGCTCCTCGCGCGGTTTGGCGCGGGCGTCGTCGCCGCTCACTTGGAACATGTCGCTCGGCGCGAGAAACCAGTGCTTGTCCCCCTTCGCCACGACCACGACGGCGTCGGTGACCACGCGGCCGTCGTCGGTGCGGCCGGTCTCGATCTTGAAGCGGCGGCGGAGGTCTTCGAGCTGCGCGAGGTCGCGATCGGGATCGACGTAGTGGACGGCGAGCTGATTGGTCTCCGCCTCGTACGCCACCATCACCTGCTTCACGCTCTGCTCGAGCGGATCGCCGCCGCCGAGCATGACCCACACCTCGACCGGCTCGTGAAGATCGTGCAGCGTCGTGAGGGTCGCCGACGAGAGCGTGTAGCGCTGGCTGCTCGTCCAGTCCCAGCGCTTGAAGTGACGGGCGCCGAGCACGTTCACCACCACGGCGAAGACCATGGAGGCGAGCACGCCGGCGAGCTGGAAGCTCTGCGAAGCGGTGAGACCGAAGCTCGGCTTCTTCATCCCCACCTCCAGGCCTCGACGGCGCGGGTGGTGATGAAGAGCGGGACGACGATCATGGTCCCTTCGAAGACCAGGCGGCGGGTGTCGACGATGCCGCTGGCAAAGTCGTTCATTTGCGCCCAAATCGACACGTGCGCGCAGACGGCGTGGAGCGTCGTCCCCTCGCGGGTGACGAACTCGCCGATGCCGAGGATGAAGAGCACGAGGATGAGGAGCGCCGTCCCCACGAGGGCGAGGAACTGGCTCGAGGTGAGCGCGCTCATCATGAGCCCGAGCGCCAGGTACCCCGCGCCCACGAGGAACACGCCGAGGTAGCTCGCCCCCGCCGCCTGCCAATCGACGACGCCGGTGCGCTTCAAGATGACGAGGTAGAGGACCGTCGGCAGCCACATGGCGACGTAGGTCACGAGCACGGCACCGTACTTGGCGAGGACGACGGAGGCGCTCGACACCGGCGCGGTCATCAGGGTCTCGATCGTGCCGCTGCGACGCTCCTCGGAGAAGAGGCGCATCGTCATCGCCGGGATGAGCAGAAAGAGGACCAAGTAGAGGAGGACGGTGTTGCCGAAGAAGGCCTGGAGCGGCGTCTGATCGGCGGAGATGTCCCCCTGCGCCGAGAAGTGATCGACCAGGAGATCGAAGTGCATCCCCTGCACGAAGAGGAAGACGGTGATGAGCACCCACGCGAGCGGGGTCACGAAGAAGGCGAAGAGCTCGCGCTTGAAGATGGGCCAGAAGCTCCTCACGACGCGTCCTCCTCGTCGTTCGGCTCGCTCGCGCGATCCTCATCGTCGTCCGGCGCGGTCGTGTCGCCGGGCGTTTCATCGACGTCGCTCGGCGCCTCGGCCTTGCCGCGTGCTCCACGCGTGAGCTCGACGAAGACCTCTTCGAGCGAGCTCCCCACGCCGCGCACCTCGCGCACGAAGAGCCCCGCTCCCACGAGCGCCGCGACGGCCTTCTCCGTCGCCGCGCCGGCGTCGGCGTCGCTCACCTTCTTGGACCAGGTGCACGCGAGGGTCACGACCGGCGCGCCTTCACCGCCCGCGCGCGTGACCTCGCGCACCTTGGCCACACCGGGGACGGCGGCGAGCGTCTTTTGCGCGACCCCCGCGTCGCCGCGGACGGTGATCTCGAGCGTCGTCGCTCGACGCATCCTCTGGATGTCGGCCGTCGGCCCTTGGGCGACGAGCTTCCCCTTGGCGATGACGATCACCTTGTCGCAGCTCTGCTCGACCTCGCTCAAGATGTGCGTCGAGAGGAGCACCGTGTGCTCCTTCGCCAGGCCGCGGATGACCGCACGCACCTCGCGGATCTGGTTCGGATCGAGCCCGGCGGTCGGCTCGTCGAGGACGAGGAGCGGCGGGCTCGCCACGAGCGCATCGGCGAGCCCCACCCGCTGGCGGTAGCCCTTGGAGAGGCTCTGAATGAGCGTGGTCGCGACGTCGGTCACGCTCGCCTTGCTCATCGCGTCGTCGACGGCGGCGCGCCGCTTCTTGCGCTCGACCCCTTTGAGCTCGGCGCGGAAGGCGAGGTACTCGGCGACGCGCATCTCCCCGTAGAGCGGCACCGCCTCGGGCATGTAGCCGAGACAACGACGCGCCTCGAGCGAGGCGTCGACCACGTCGTGGCCGAGGATCTTCACCTTGCCGCTCGTCATGCCGAGGAAGCCGGCGAGGATGCGGAGCGTGGTGCTCTTCCCCGCGCCGTTCGGGCCGAGGAAGCCGACCACCTCTCCCTTGTCGACCTGGAACGACACGTCGTCGACCGCCACGTGGCGGCCGTACCGCTTCACGAGGTTCGTGACCGAGATGACGTGGGGCGAGCTAGCCACGACGCGGAGTTAGCACGGCCGGGCGGCTCCGTGGTAACGGGAGAGCGTGGGCGGGTCGCTTCGCAGCCTTCCGAGGGCCGACGCGCCGTGGGCCGCGGCGCTCTTGGCGCTGGCGCTCGCCGCGGGATGCGCGAAAAATCCGCCGAGCGTCGCCGAGGGGGTCGACCCCCGCGCGAACGCCGAGGGGGCGGCGGCGAGCCGGAGCGACGCACACACTGCCGCGGACGGCGCGCCGGAAGCGAGCGACGCGGCGGCACGCGAAGACGACGCGCGCGAACGTGCGGCAGACGGTGGCGACGCGCCGACCGATCGCGCGGCGGGACCCGGCGACACCGCCGAGATGATCCTCGTCCCTGGCGGCGCCTTCACGATGGGGGCGGACCGCGGCGGCGAAGAAGACGAGCACCCCGCGCACACGGTGACGCTCGCCCCGTTCTTCTACGATCGCACCGAAGTGACCAACGCCGCCTACGAGGCCTGCGTCGCTGCGAAGGCGTGCGGCGCCGCCGATCCGCACATCGCATCGCACGGCAAGAGCGCTTCGCTCGAGGCGAAGTTCCATCACCCGAATCAGCCGGTGAGCGGTGTCACCTGGGAGGACGCGCGAACGTACTGCGCGTGGCGAGGCAAGCGCTTGCCGCGCGAAGCCGAGTTCGAAAAGGCGGCGCGCGACGGCGACGGACGACGCTTCCCATGGGGGAACGATCCGCCGACCCCCGAGCGCACCGCCTTCGGCCGCGTGCTCGGAGTCGACGCGACCGACGACGTGGGGACGCACCCGAGCGGGCGCGGCCCCTACGGTCACGACGACCTCGGCGGCAACGTGTGGGAGTGGATGGAGGATCTCTACGACCCCTACGCCTACCGGAGGCCGGGGGCGCCGCGCGGCGAGCCGGGGACGTGCGCCGAGATCAAGAAGACCCAAGACGAGCTTCGCGAGCGAGGCGAGCAAGGCTTCACCGGGAAGAACCCCATCCCCAACGAGTGCGAGCGCGTGCTCCGCGGGGGCGCGTACAACTACGACGGCCCCGGGCTACGGAGCTCGAACCGCGTACACCACCCGGCGCGCTACCGGCTCGTGATGGCCGGCTTCCGCTGCGCGAAAGACGCCGGCGAAGCGGACGGCGGCGCGAGCCCTCGCTGACCGTTGCGTAAGAGGCGTCGACAAGAGGCGTCGAGAGGAGAGCGCGACGCGCCGAGGTCAGCCGAGATCAAAGGAGCGAGCGCGCGATCGCGTGGGCGCGGCGTTGCCCTTCGGTATCGCTTCGCCAGTGCGCCTTGGCCCACCCCGCCAAGAAGCGGCAAAAGTCGGCGTAGGCCACGGGATAGAGCGCACGCCACTCGGCCTCGACCTCGGCCGCGTCGACCTCGGGGCGGCGTAGGGCGAGCGCTCTCCGAAGATGGGCGAAGTAGACGTCGAGCTCGCGCGCCTCGGCGGCTTCGCCGACGCTGCGCCCGCCCAAGAGGTACGCCACGTCACGCATCCCCGTCCCTCCGCCGACGTATTGGAAGTCGACGGCCGCCACGCTTCCCTGGCCGAAGCAGAAGTTCGCCTCCTTGGCGTCACCGTGGACGAGCGTGCGAAAGCGTGCACCTTGCAAGCGTTCGTCGAGGAGCGGCGCCGCCTCACGCAGCACGTCGTCGTCCATCGCCTCGATCTCTTCGGGCCTCGTCCCGAGATGCCAGTACGTCCCCTCGGGCCACAGCTCCTCGGGCGCGTCGCCTAGGAACCGCGCATGAAAGGACGCGAGCCACGCGAGACAAAGGCCCATCTCGTCCCCGCGGACCTCGTGCCTTCGTCCGCGGAAGCCGGCGGCGTCGAGATCCTCGAGGAGCAAGATGCGCTCGCCCTCGAGGACGCGACTCCCCAGGAGTCGCGGCACGCGGCACGTGGCGTCGCAGCGCGAGGCGAAGGCGCGGTAGAAGGCCGTCTCCACCTCGTACGAGCGGAGCTTGCGCGCGTCGCCGCGTGAGCCGCTCCGCCCGGACGGAGGGCGCACCCACTTCACGATCGCCGTCGGCGCCGCGGCGCCGGGCGTGTGCACGCGAAAGAGATCGCCGTAGCCGCTCCACAAAGACTGAATGCGCTCCCCGCGCCGCGCCTCCTTCGCACCGAGGGCGCGCGCGATCCACGCGAGCTCGTCGCTCATGACACCGCCGCGGCGAGACGAGCCGCGACGTCGGCTTCGGCGAGCCCGCTCACCTCGACGACCTTGTGCTTCGACGCCGCGCCGAGGACGAGCGTGAGGGCGCGCTTCGGCACCGAGAGCACGTCGCTCAAGAGGGCGACGAGCGCTTCGTTCGCCGCGCCGTCGACGGGCGGCGCTGCCAAGGCGACGTCGACCGCGAGCCCCTCGGCGCGCGTCACGCGGCTCCTCTTGGCGCGGGGCTTCGCGCGGACGGTGACACGCACGGCTCGCGAGGGGTCGCCCATCCCTCGTATCTAGCCGACCTCGGCCGCGCTGTCGGCAGCGGCCCGCGCCCCTTCTCCGCGCCGGTCGACGGCGGGTCGATTGAAAGGCGCCCGCGCTTGCCGTAGGTGGAGGGGGCCCATGCACGACCGTCGCCCCTTCGCCCTCGCGCGCGCCGCCCTCCTCTCGCTCGCCTCCCTCGCCGCCGGCTGTGGCGCCTCGCACGACGACGCGCCCCCCGCGGTTCCGCCGCCGACGACGGCGCGTCCAGCGACCGCGGGCGCGCTGGTGGCCGCACCGAGCGACGCCGGGGCGAAAGAAGACGTGGGGAATCTGCACGCATCGTGGCCGAAGGCGCTGGAGAAGCTCTCGGCGACGGCCAAGGCCTCACCACATGCGGCCGACCTCGCGAGCTCCCTCGCCGACGAAGTGGGTCCGCGGCTCGCCGGCTCGCCCGCAGACGCGCTCGGCGTCGCGTGGGCGAAGAGGACCCTCGGCACGGTGGGGCTCGAAGAGGTGCACGCGGAGCCGGTCGACGTGACGCGGTGGGAGCGAGGTGTGGAGACCGCGCGTATCACCGCCCCGTTCGCTCAGACCTTGAACGTCACGGCGCTCGGCGGGAGCGTGGCCACGCCGCCCGCAGGCATCGAAGCCAACGTGATCGAGGTCCCCTCGCTCGCGGCCATGGAGAAGCTCACGCGCGCCGACGTCGCGGGGAAGATCGTGTTCCTCGACGCACCCATGGGGCGCGCGCGCGACGGAGCGGGGTACGGCGAGGTGATCGGCGGGCGATTCGCCGGCGCGGGAAAGGCGCAAGCGCTCGGCGCGGTGGCGTTCCTTCTCCGCTCGTGCAGCTCGTCGCGCGATCGATTCCCTCACACCGGCGCGAAGGGCAAGGACGCGCACGAGATCCCCGCCGGCGCACTCTCCGTGTCGGACGCCGAGCTCCTTCACCGCGTGCTCGCCGAGACGGGGTCGGCGCGCGTGAAGCTCGTCCTCACGCCGCGGTCGATGCCGCCGGCGAAGTCGGCGAACGTGGTGGGCGACATCGCGGCGAAGGGGAGCGACGGCGGTAGCGCCAACGAGATGATCCTGCTCGGCGCGCACCTCGACTCGTGGGACCTCGGCACCGGCGCGCTCGACGACGCGGCGGGATGCGGCATCGTGCTCGAGGCAGCGCGGCTGCTCCGCTCGCTCGGGGAACCTCTGCATCGCACGGTGCGCGTGGTCCTCTTCGCCAACGAGGAGCACGGCATCGAAGGGGCGAAGGCCTACGCCAAGGCGCACGCCGGGGACATCGATCGCATCGTCGCCGGCATCGAAGCGGACAGCGGCGCCGACGTCGTCTACCGCGC
Organism: uncultured Polyangiaceae bacterium; assembly: GCA_964531795.1. Lineage (GTDB taxonomy): Bacteria > Myxococcota_A > Polyangia > Polyangiales > Polyangiaceae > CAZHHD01. The sequence continues at coordinate 105,520 of CAZHHD010000027.1, forward strand.
GCGCTACTTGGGCGCGCCCGAAGCCGGCGCACGCTTCGACGGTCTCGTGAAGCTCCTCGCGCCGCTCGGCGTGACGCGCGGCGACGACGACGCCGAAGGAGGCGCCGACCTCACGCCGCTCCGGAAGCTCGGCGTGCCGCTCATCGATTTGCGCCAAGACGGGACGAGTTACTTCGACTTTCACCACTCGGCGAACGACACCGCCGACAAGATCGATCCCGATCGCATCGAGCAGGCGGCGCTCGCCTTCGCCATCACCGCATGGTGGGCGGCGAATACCGAAGGATCGCTCCTCGGGCGCATCCCCGAAGCGAAGCGGCCCGGTCGCTGGTGACGACCTCGCGGCGCGGGCGCCCAGTCAGGTGCGGACGCGCCAGTTGCCGACGATGGTCTTCCCCACGTCGTCGCACGTGGGGTCGGTCACGATGAGCTCGGGCCGCGCGTTCCTGCACACGAGCATGGTGTTCTGACGGAACACCCGGCCGAAGGCGATGGCTTCGTCGCGGTCCATGCCGTGCACCATCCACGACGGTTCGCGCCACGTCCCCTCAGGCTCGTCGTCGTAGGCAACGCAGCCCTCGACGCGGTAGCAGCCCAAGATGAGCAGATCGCGCAGCACCGTGTGGCGCGCGTCGTTCACTTTGCGAGGGAGGAGCATCGACCGCGGGTTGTAGGCGGTGATGACGGTGAAGGGCTTCGTGAGGAGCTCGGGGAGCGACGAGGGGTCGAGCACCACATCGCCGTCGAGCGAGACGCGAAGCGGACCGTTCGCCGTCGGAAGCTCGTAGACCGACGCCAGGTACTGACGAAGAAGCGTGGGCTCCATGGGGGTGCCATGGACTAGTTCAAGCCGCGGGGGAATGGAACCGGAACGCTCCCGCGCGCCGTTCGGAGCGTCGCGCGGAGGGCGCGATCAGCCGTCGAACCGATAGCCGACGCCGCGCACCGTGGCGAAGAAGCGCGGGTCCTGCGGATCGACCTCGAGCTTCGATCGCAGCTGCTGGAGAAAGTTGTCGATGGTGCGCGGCGTGCCGTGGTGGTTCGGGCCCCACACGTGGGTGAAGATCGCCTCACGAGAGAGCGCGCGCCCTTTGGCCTTCACGAGGCAAAGCATCACGTCGAACTCGGTCGGCGTCATCTCGACGCGATGCCCAGCGCGGGAGACCGTGCGCCCGGCCACGTCGATGACCACGTCGCCGAAGACGATGTTGCTCGGGGGCGCGGGCACGGGGGCGCGGCGGAGCGCGGCGCGCACCCGGGCGAGGAGCTCGGCCAAGCTGAAAGGCTTGGTGATGTAGTCCTCGGCGCCGAGCTCGAGGCCCGTCACCTTGTCCATCTCGCCCGTCTTCGCCGAGAGCACGATGATCGGCATGCTCGCCCCTTCCTTGCGGAGGGTGTGCAGCACCTCGAAGCCGTTCGTCTTGGGGAGCATCACGTCCAAGATGAGGAGGTCGGGGCGCTCGCTCCGCGCCAGCGCGAGCCCCTGCTCGCCGTCCTCCGCGGTCAGCACGGTGTAGCCCTCGCCTTCGAGGTTGATGCGCAAGCCGATGGCGATGCTGGGATCGTCCTCGACGACCAGCACACGGCGCGTCGGCGTGGCGGCGTTCGGGGGCGCCGGATCAGCGCGGTCGTTCACGACTCTCGTTTACCCGAAAAGCGGGGCTCGTGCACCGGAATGCCCAGACGAAAGACGCTCCCCTTCCCGATCTCGCTGTCGAGCTGCACCCAGCCGCCGTGAGCATGGAGCACGTGCTTCACGATGGCGAGGCCGAGACCGCTCCCTTCGCGGGCGCGCGAGAGGCGGTCGTCGATGCGGTAGAACTTGTCGAAGATGCGGCGCTGCTCGGCGCGCGGGATGCCCGGCCCGTTGTCGCTGACCTCGAAGAGGACCTCGTTCCCTTCGCCGGCGACCGCGCGGAGCCGAATCTTCGGCGGGTTCCCCCCGTATTTTCGGGCATTCGACAAGAGGTTCACCAGCGCGTCGACCATCGCCGCGCGGTCGCAGGTGATGGCCGGGAGCCCCTCGGCCTCCTCGGTGGCGAAGTCGATCTCGGGGTAGCGCTCAGGGGCGAACGTGGCGACGACGTCGGTCATCACGTCGTGCACCGACTCGGGCTTGAGGTCGTAGAGCTTGCGCCCCGCCTCCATGCGTCCCCAATCGAGGAGGCGCTCGATGCGCGTCGTCAGGCGCTCGCACTCGCCGATGAGGAGCCCGAGGCACTTGTCCACGGTGGCGGGGTCGCTCCGCGAGCGCTCGATGGTCTCGGCGAAGAGACGAATCGCAGTGAGCGGCGTGCGAAGCTCGTGGCTCACCTTGGAGACGAAGTCGGCCTGGAGCTCGCTCAAGTTCGCTTCACGCCGCACGAAGACGAGGACGAGGATGACCCCGGTGGCGACGGCGGCGACGAAGCTCACCGTCAGAATGCCGAGGATCAGGTTGATGCGCGCTTCCCCCAGGAACATGAGCACGATGCCCAAGAAGAGGAGCAGCACCGTGGGGACGATGACCAGGTAGACGAGGAGCTGAACGATGCGCCGATAGCCGAGGCGCTGACGGTTCTTGGTCGACGAAACCATCGGGCACTCCTCTCAGCCGAGCGCCGCGAGCATCGCCTCGCGCGGAGGCTCACCGCCGAGCCAGAGCGAGAAGGCGAGCGCCCCCTGCCCCGCGAGCATCCCCAAGCCGCACGCCGCGCGAAGACCACGCCCCCGCGCCGCGGCGAGGAAGAGCGTCTCCGGGGGCGCGTACACCACGTCGAGCGCGACCGCCGTCTCGTCGAGCGTACGCCACGCGACCGCCTCGGCGACCTCGGCCCCCGAATCGGCGCCGACCATGCCGGCGCTCGTCGCCTGCACGACGACGGCGAACGTCGCGTCGTCGCCCTGCGCCGCGAGCGCCTCGGCGCGCGCGCGCGTCGTCCCCGGGAGGCCGCCGCTCCGCTTCATCTCGTCGATCATGAGGCGCGCCTTCGCCTCGGAGCGCGCGCGCACACGGACGTCGGCGAGGCCGAGCGAAGCGAGCGACGCCAGCGCCGCGCGCGCCGCGCCGCCCGAGCCGATCACGAGCCCCGCGAGGCCACCCCAGGCGCGCTCGGGCGCGAGGCGACGGATCTCCTCCGCGAGCGCCGGGACGTCGGTGTTGTGCGCGACGACGCGCGCGCCGGTCGGAGTCTGGACGCGCACGAGGGTGTTGGCGGCGCCGACGGACGCCGCGCTCGGCGCCACCTCGTCGACGTAGGCGAGGATGCGTTGCTTGTGCGGCACCGTGACGTTCAGGCCGGCGTACACCCCGGCGCGGAGCTCGCGCACGCGCCCCTCGAGCTCGTCGGCGCGCGTGAGGATCGCCTCGTACCGATGCGGAAGCCCCCGCGCGGCGTAGCCCGCCGCGTGGATCCTCGGGCTCTTCGAGTGGGCGACAGGCTCTCCCAGAACGGCGAATCGTAAGGTCATGTGTCGGACGGTCCTTTTGCGTCGTCGTTCTCTCGTGCGTCGTGCACCAAGACCACCTCGGCCTCGAGATGTCCGCGATGAAGCCTCACCTCGACGCGATCGCCGGGGCGCACGTCGGTGGCCGCGCGAAGGGCGTGCCCGCGCGCGTCGGTGGCGATGGCGTAACCGCGCGCCAAGACCTTGAGCGGGCTCATCGCGTCGAGTCGTGCGGCGAGGCGCTCCACTGTCCCGGCGCGCGCGGCGAACGACTTGCTCCCCACGGCGACGAGTCGATCTTTCGTTCGCGCGAGCGCCGCTTGCTCGGCGCGAATCACGGCGATGGGGTGGCGCGCGAGGAGACGCGAGGCGAGGTCGGCGCGGCGATCGCGCGCGCTCGTGAGGGCGCGACGGGCGACTTGCTCGAGGCGCGCCTGCCGCTCGTCGAGCGCCTGCTGCGAGGCGGCGATGGCGAGCCGCGGATCGCTCACCTTGCGCATCAAGCGACCGAGCTCGAGGCGATCTTCGGTGACGCGCCCGCGCATGGCCCGAGCGAGCCGCACGCGGGTCTGATCGAGCTGGGCACGGCGCGCGCGTCGATCCGGCACGACGAGCTCGGCGGCCTGCGAAGGGGTCGCGGCGCGCACGTCGGCGACGAAATCGGTGAGCGTCACGTCCACCTCGTGGCCCACGGCGCTGACGATGGGGACGCGGCAGGCGGCCACGGCGCGAACCACCGTCTCCTCTTGGAACGCCGAGAGGTCGTCGCTCGATCCGCCGCCGCGACCGACGATGATGACGTCGACCTCGGCGACGCGCTGGAGCATGGCCAGGGCGCTGCAGATCGACTGCGCGGCGCCAGCGCCTTGCACGAGCGCGGGCGCGAGGAGGATCCGCGCGCCGCCGCGACGAAAGGCCACGCGGCACACGTCGTGGATCGCCGCGCCGCCGGCGCTCGTCACGACGCCGATCACGCGCGGGTCGTGGGGGAGCGCGCGTTTTCGTTCGGTGGCGAAGAGCCCCTCCTTCGCCAGCTTCTCGCGGAGCTTCTCCAGCGCCTCGAGCAAGGCCCCCTTCCCCACGGGGTCGATGCGATCGGCGATGAACTGCGTGCGCCCGCGCGGCGCCCAAAAATCCGGCTTTCCCCGCATCCGGATCTTGGCGCCGTCCTTCACGAGCGAGCGCGCGCGGGGTGTGAGGTTCGTGCGGTACATGGCGACGTCGATCGTCGCCTCCTCGCCCTCGTCCTTGAGCGTGAAGTAGAGGTGGCCGCTCGACGCGCCGCGCGCCCCCGACACCTCGCCCTCGACCCACACCGGCGCGCTGAAGCCCTGGTCGAGCGCGCGCTTGAGCACACGGCCGAGCTCGCCGACCGTGAGCACGCGCGGCTCCTTCTTGGGCGGAGGGGGCGGCGGATCCGGCGGCGGCGGCGGCGCCTTGGGGGTGAAGTCGAACGGGATGGTCAAGGTTCGCGATGATACATCACGCGCGATGCCGTAGACTCGGCGCCCCCATGGCCAAGTCGTTCAAGAAGGTCCTCGTCGCCAACCGTGGTGAGATCGCCGTCCGCGTGATGCGCACGCTGCACGAGATGGAGATCGGCGCCGTCGCCGTCTACTCCGAGGCCGACCGCGCCGCGCTCCACGTGCGCACCGCCGACGAGGCGTACCCCATCGGCCCCGCCGCCGCGGCGGAGAGCTATCTCCGCGTCGACAAGATCATCGACGCCGCGAAGAAGAGCGGCGCCGACGCCATCCACCCCGGCTACGGATTCTTGAGCGAGAACCCTGCGCTCCCCGAGGCGTGCGAGAAGGCGGGTATCGTCTTCATCGGCCCGGCGGCGAGCGCGATGCGCCAGATGGGCTCGAAGACCGCCGCCCGCGCGCGCATGAGCGAAGCCGGTGTCCCCATCGTCCCCGGCGCCAACTGCTCCACGACCGACGAAGCCAAGGCTGCGTCGGAGAAGATCGGCTACCCCGTCATGCTGAAGGCCGCGTCCGGCGGTGGCGGCAAGGGGATGCGCCTCGTCGAGAGCTCGGCGGAGATGGCGAGCGCCTGGGAGCGCGCGAGGAGCGAGGCGAAGAAGTTCTTCGGCGACGACACCGTCTACATCGAGAAGGCGATCTTGAAGCCGCGCCACGTCGAGATCCAAGTGCTCGGCGATCGCGACGGCAACATGGTCCACGTCTTCGAGCGCGACTGCTCGATCCAAAGGCGCAACCAGAAGGTCGTCGAGGAGACGCCGTCGCCCGCCGCTTCGCGCGAGCTCGTCGCCCGCATGGGCGCCATCGCCGTGCAGGGGGCCAAGGCCGTCGGCTACCACTCCGCCGGTACGTTCGAGTTTCTCCTCACCGAGGACGGCAGCTTCTACTTCCTGGAGATGAACACGCGCCTCCAGGTCGAGCACCCGGTCACCGAGCTCGTCAGCGGGCTCGACCTCGTGCGCGAGATGGTGCTCATCGCCCAGGGCGAGCCGCTCGCCTTCTCCCAAGGTGACCTCGTGGCGCGTGGTGCGGCCATCGAGTGCCGCGTGTACGCCGAAGATCCGGCGAGCGGCTTCCTCCCCTCCCCCGGCACCATCGAGCACCTCCGCGTCCCCGCGGGGCCGGGCGTGCGCGACGACGGCGGCGCCTATCCGGGGTGCGTCATCTCGAGCTTCTACGATCCGCTCATCTCCAAGCTCAGCGTGTGGGCGCCCACGCGCAAGCTCGCGGTCGCGCGCATGCGTCGCGCGCTCTCCGAGTACGTCGTCACCGGCATCCGCACGAACCTGAGCTTCCACGAGAAGCTCTTCGCCCACCCCGAGTTCGTCGCCGGCCGCTACGATACCGGCTTCCTCGAGCGCCACAAGGACGAGCTCCTTGGCTACGCGAAGGTGCCGGAGCACGATCGCACCGCGGTGGCCGCCGCCGTCGCGGTCGCCGCGGCTCGCCTCGAGCGAGCCGCCGGGCAGAAGAGCGCCGACGCCGGGAACGAAGGCTCACGCCTCTCGCCCTGGGTCGCGCAACACCGCGCGCGGAACCTCTCCTAGCGCGATCAGTCGTGGTTCGCGTCGCCGCCGCCGTCGAGGTTCGGCAGACCGCACTCGTCCTTGCAGCCGGCGTAGATGCAGAGGCCGAGGTTCTGCCCGACCTGCGCCGACTTGCCGCTCAAGCCGCCGAACGCCGAGAAGCCGCAGGCGAGGAGCTGCCCGCCCTTGCCGACGCACTCGTAGAACTGCACCGCGGCGTCGCGGCAGTCGCAGTCGGCGTTGCACTGCGTGATGAAGCTGCCGCACGCGGCCTTGGAGCACGAGACGCAGAGCCCGACCGAGCCGCCTGCGTCGCCGAGCGAGGCGTCGGCCACGCTGAGGTTGGCGAGATCGGCGTCCACGCACGCGGTCGCCGCGTCGTCGCCCGAAGCGCCGTCGATCGGACCGTTGCCGGTGTCGCCCTTGCCGTCGGTCGTCGCGTCCCCGCCGCCGTCGGTGCCACTGTCCGAGGAGCTTCCGCCACACCCGGCGCCGAGAGCCGCCGCGGCAAACGTCGTCGCGAAGAGGGCCACGAGAAGGTGTTTAGCGGTCATGTTCGTCGTCTCCGGGAAAGTTCGGTCACTGAATCGTCACGCCTCGTGCGCGACGACGGAAGTCGTGGGAAGAAACGCGGCGCATCCTACGCAAGGGTCCCTCGCTTTGGAAGCCACCCTCACGGGCACCTGCTACATAGAGCGCATGAACGCGCGGCGCACGCCCTCTTCGCTCTTTTCCCTTCGATCGTTCGTCCCCGGGGCGACCCTCGCCTCGCTGGTCGTCCTCCTCTCGTGCGGGGGGAGCGACGGCGGGAGCAGCGGCGCGAGCGGCCCGGTGGCGCGCTTTCACTTGCCGGCGACGGGCGTCCCCAACTTCCTCGACGTCCCCTTCCCCAGCGACGTCTACTTGAGCAACGGCAAGATCGGCGAGCTCCCCGGGCTCGACACCATCTTCGTGCACAACCAGGAATTTCTGACGCACGAGCTCTCGAAGATGAACGGGTTCTCGCGCGCGGCGATGTCGGTCTTCTACATCGACGACGCCTCGCTCCCCCCGACCGACGAGGGGGACGTCGCCGCCGCCGCGATCGATCCAGCGAGCCTGCCCGCCACCGAGAAGGACTGCGTCGCCGACGGAAGCTCGGTCTTCCTTCTCGACCTCGACGCCACCGATCCGGCGAAGGCGCGCGTCGCCTGCCGCGCCCAGAACCACGTCGAAGCCGGCCTCTCCAAGGCCCGACCGCTCGTCGGCGTCGGCCCGGCGCGGGGGGTGATCCTCGACGAAGGGCACCGCTACGCCGCCGTCCTCACGAGCCGCATCAAAGACAAGAGCGGCAAGCACGTGGCGGCGAGCGCCGAGCTCACGTCGGTGAAGCTCGACGTCTACACGAAGGCCATGGACCAGGCGAAGACGCTCCTCGCCCCCGCGCTCCTCGGTGACAAGAGCGAGATCGTCGCCATCGCCCCCTTCACCACGCAGAACATGACGCACGAGCTCTTCGATCTGCGATCGGCCATCGAGGACGATCCGGTGCCGGCGCTCAAGTGGGACGACGCCTCGCTCGCGCCCATGGGGAGCGCGCGCTTCGCCCAGAAAGACGGGCAAGGCACCCTGCCTCCGGGCTTCACCGCGAGCCTCGACGACTGGCTCGGCGTCGTCGACGCGAAGAACAAAGAGACCGACGGCACCGACGATCCCGACGCGCTGCTCCCGGTGCGCGCGCACGATCAGATCGCCGCCGTGGGGACGGCGGTGTTCGACGCCGAGAACTTCCTCCAGGACCTCGGCGACTTCAACACGCTCGACCACGCGACCTTCAAGTACGACGCGAGCGGGAAGATCCTCCGCTCCCCGCAGAAGCCCACGGTGAAGATCTGGGTGACCTTCGCCGTCCCCAAGACGCCGATGCCCCCCGGCGGCTACCCCGCGGTCATCGTCCAACACGGCTTGAGCGGCTCGCGGCAGTACCTCTTCGACCTCGCACAGGTGGTCTGCAAGAAGGGCTGGATGGCGGTGGCCATCGACAGCGTGACCTTCGGCGCGCGCGCCCCCGAGCCGAAATACCAGGTCGATCAGCACACCGACTACGAGTCGGCGCCGGGCGCGACCTACAAGGGACCCGACGGCATCGCCGACGCCGACTCGACCGGCAATCGCAACGGCTCGTTCGACTTCTTCGGCGGCCTCAAGAACATCGGCGGGCTCCGCGACCAGCTCCGTCAGGCGGCGCTCGACACGGCGCAGCTCTCCCGTGTGCTCCGCTCGAACCCCGATCTCGGGCCGCTGAAGACCGCCGCCGACGCGCCGAAGATCGATCCCGATCGCATCGCGTACATCGGCGACTCGCTGGGCGGAATCGAAGGCGCGCTGGCAGCGGCCATCGAGCCGGGCATCAAGCTCTGGACGCTCAACGTCGCCGGCGGCGGTCTCATCCTCGAGCTCGCCTCGCACGCGCCGACGATCTCGCTCCAGCTCAACGCCGCGGCGGGGCTGAACTTCGGCCTCAGCTCGCCGAAGCTGAACGAGTCGCACCCGATGATCTCGATCGTGCAGACGATCACCGACCCGGGCGATCCGCTCAACTACGCCGGTGACTTGGTGCTCCACCCCGGCAACGTGAAGGGGGTCTCGGTCGGGCCGCGCAACATCCTCCAGATCGAGGTCATCTTCGACGAGCTCGTGGCCAACGAGGCCAACGAAGCGCTCGCGCGGGCCGGCGGCTACGGCCTCGCCACGCCGAACGTGGGGGCCAACGGCGGCGTGCTCGACCTCGCGAACCTCGACGCGAACCCGCAGCGGACGATCCTCCCCGACGTCGCGCCGCAGGCCGACGGGACGATCCACGACACGCCGGTGCAAGGCGTGACCGCCGTCGTCGTGCAGACGTCCCCCTCGCAGCACGGCTACGACATGGTCCGCTCGAAGGCGAAGCGCTCGTGGGAGATCCCCTACGCCGACTACTCCAAGCCGAACCCCTTCACCTCGATCGACAGCGACAAGCAGTTCGAGATCCGCACGTCGTTCCGCGAGATCCAATCCACCATCACCCAGTTCATCGACGACGGGTTCTCCGGCAAGGTGCCGCGCGTCTCTGGCTTCAAGCCCCCGGTCCGCGACATGGACGACGACGGCTCGCCCGACGCGACCGATCCCAACCCCTCCGACCCGTCGGTGAAGTGAGGCAGAAGCTCGTGCACCCGCACGAGCTCGGACCGCACGCTCGGCGAGGGCGCGGCGCTCAGCGCGCGAGGAACATCGCGACGGCGACGAGCACGAAGCCGGCGACCGCGCACGCGATCCACAGCGAGCGATTCTGATTCAGCGCCGGGAGGCGCTTGCGCGGCGAGGTGTCGAGGATCTCGTCCTCGCTCTCGACCTTGGGCGGCGGACGCGGGCGCGACGAGACGATCTCACTCGCCACACCGTCCTCGACGACGATCGAAGGCTGCGCCTCGGCGATCCGACGGATCTCGTCGGCGGTGAGCTCGCGCTTCCCGTCGATGTTCAAGTCGTCGGGCACCGCGAGCATCCGGGTGACGTCTTCCGCTGCGTGGAGGCGCGCCGAGCCCTGCTCGCCGGGATCGTCGTCGTCGTCGTCGTCCCCGGAGGCCGAGGGGAGGGCGTCCCACAGTTCGTCGAGTCGACGCCCCGGGCCTTCCGCCTTCGGCGCCGGCTTGGCGTCGGTGGCGGACGGCTCCGAGCTCTTGCTCGCGCTGCCCGCCTCCTTCGGCGCTTCGGACTTCGTGGCCGGGCGCGGAGGCGGCGGCCGCGTGGAGATTTCGCTCGGGACACCGGGCGCCTTGGGGACCTTCCCCTCCTGCACCTGCTTCATGAGCTCGACGAGCTCCGACGGCGCGTCTCTCACGACGGTCGACGATGAGTAGAGGTCGGCCGCGTCGTCCCCTTTTGCCGGGCGCAGCGTGTCCGGTCCCTTGTCCGCGTTGTCGGCCATACGTGCTCCCCTAGTATGCCCCAGTAGCGCAGCCGACACACCTTTCCCCGATCCCGCCGGCCGAGTTTCGTGGGGTGGCCGAGGCCGCAAACGAAGCGCCGCCGCGGTCGGGGGGGCGGGCACGACGCCGGCGCCCCTCGCGTCACAACGGTAAATCGCACGCGAATACCGATACCTGCCCGCTCCATACCCCGGCGCGCGAGCCGCCTCCGCCGGTCGGCCGGGCTCGTCCCGCCGCACCACCCACACGGGCGGCGGGGTCGGAGGCCGAGCCGGTGAGGAGCGAGGTGGGTGCGCGGCGACCCAAGCGAATCGGCACGGGTCTGTCCGACGAAGCGGGCGGAGCGAGCGGCGTGGACGGCGCTCACGACGCGCCGCGTGGCTCTTTCCGGAATGGACCGGCGGAGACCCAGACCCGATGCTACTTATTTAAACGAATAGGGGTTGGCTGCATGCGGCACCCGCGGACCGACGAAAAGCGTGTCGTCACGTGGACGCTGGGGAGCGCCGACGATGCCGTCCCCCTGCGCCGTGATGCAGCGATCGTCAGCGTGTTCGCGGCGGTCGCCGTCGGCTCGTTCCTCGTCCCCGCGGGCCCCTTCGAGCGCACCGGGCTCGTCGCGCTCGCGCTCACCGCGCTCGTCCGCGTGACCGAAGTGCATCGCGCGCAACGCGCACGAGCGCGCTCGCGCGAGTCGATCCGCGCCGACGCCCGCGGCCTCACCCGCGTCGGCGGCGCGTCGTCTGCGCTCGTCGAGTGGGACAAGCCCTTCGGCCTCACGTTGCTCGCGCGCGGGGATCACGAGCGCGGGCTCCTCGTCTTCACCACACCGGAGCGCACGCGCTACGTGCCGGTCAGCTTCGAAGGCGACGACCCCGCGCGCGCCGAGCGGCTCCTCGCGCTGGCCACGCCGCTCGCCGACGGCGACGCAGCCCCCGCCGTGCACGACGAAGGGGCTCTCTCCCCCGACAGCGCGCTCGAGCTCCTCGCCGAAGCCGAGCGCCGCTCGCCCGGCGCCACGCGGCGCTTTTATCTCTCGGGAACGCACGACGAGCCCGTCGTCCTCGAGGGCGAAGAGCTGCGCGTCGGCACGCGCGTCTTCGATCTCGGCGCGGCGCTCGAGTGGCGCGGCTTCACCTTCCACGAAGCGACCGGGCAGAGCGCGACGCTCTACCAGGCCACCTGGGTTCGCCAAGGCACCACCGAAGCGGTGCTCGTCGCGCCGCTCCCCCCCGATCTCTCCGCCGGCGCCGCCCTCGAGACTTCACCGAGCGACGCCGAGCGACGCGCGCGCCTGCGCGATCTCCGCCTCCAGCACGCGTCCCCCGGCGCCCCGCCGGCGCGTGAGGCGCGCGTGGGGATCGAGCGCCTCTTCATGTTGCCTCTCCGCCGCGCGCTCGACGGCGCGCCCCGCGCGTCGCGGAGCGGAATGCTCAAGATGCGCAGCGGTCACACCGGCGGCGCCGCCAGCGGCCCGTAGCTCCTCGAGGGGCGCGGGGGCTGAGAAATCCAAGGCCGCAGCGAGCGGTCGGCGGGCACCTCGCGCCGCCGGCCCGCTGGCCGAGAGACTCGTGATAAGGACGAGCGGAGGACTGCGTTGAGCTTCTACGTCACGACCCCCATCTATTACGTGAACGACGTCCCCCACTTGGGCACGGCGTACACCACCGTCATCGCCGACGCGCTCAGGCGCTTTCATCAGCTGCAGGGCGAGGCCACGTGGATGCTCACCGGCACCGACGAGCACGGCCTCAAGATCGAGCGCCAGGCCACCGAGCGCGGCATCAGCCCACGCGCGTTCGTCGACGAGATGAGCGCGCCGTTCCGCGCCGCGTGGCCCAAGCTCCTCGCCGAGCCCGACGACTTCATCCGCACGACCGAGCCGCGCCACAAGAAGTTCGTCCAAGAGCTCTGGACGACCATCGAAAAGCGCGGCGACGATCTCTACGAGGGCGAGTACGAGGACTGGTACTGCGTCGGCTGCGAGTCCTTCAAGACCGAGAAGGAGCTCCTCCCTGGGAACGTGTGCGCGATCCACTTGAAGCCGGTGGAGAAGGTGAAGGAAAAGACCTTCTTCTTCCGCCTCTCGCGCTACGAGAAGAAGCTCCTCGACCTCTACGAGAAGCGCCCGCACTTCATCAAGCCGGACTCTCGGCGCAACGAGGTGGTGAGCTTCGTCTCTTCGGGGCTGCGTGATCTCAGCGTCTCGCGCACGAGCTTCTCCTGGGGCATCCCCGTCCCCGGGCACGAAGGCCACGTGATGTACGTGTGGTTCGACGCGCTGGCGAACTACGTCTCCGCGCTCGCTGGCGCGCCGAAGGGCGACCTGCGCAAGGACTTCTGGCCACCGCCCGAGACGAACAAAGTTCTCCACCTCGTCGGCAAGGACATCCTCCGCTTCCACGCGGTCTACTGGCCCGCCTTCTTGCTCGCCGCCGGCTACACGGAGGACGCGCTCCCGAAGCAGGTGTACGCGCACGGGTTTCTCACCATCGACGGACAGAAGATGTCCAAGTCGCTCCGCAACGCGGTCGATCCGGTCCGCCTCGCGCAGACGAAGGAGCTCGGCCCTGACGCGCTCCGCTACCACCTGCTCCGCGCCGTCGCCTTCGGACAAGACGGCGACTTCGACCACGCCGCACTCATCGAGCGCTACAACGCCGATCTCGGAAAGAACCTCGGCAACCTCTTGAACCGCACGCTCGGGCTCTGCGCCAAGCACACGCCGGGCAAGACACCGGCGTTCGGCACCGAGACCGAGCTCGAGAAGGATCTCGCCGACAAACTCGCGGACCTCGCGACCCGGGCGCGAGGCGCCTGGGGGAGCGAAGAGGAGCTCGCGCCGCATCGCGCGCTCGAGCTCACGATGGCCCTGTCGAGCGAAGCGAACACCTACGTCGATCGCGCCGCGCCGTGGGCGGCGGCCAAGGCAGGCGATCACGCGCGCGTCGGCACCATCTTGGCGTCGCTGCTCGAGGTGCTCCGCGCGCTCAGCGTGATGATCTGGCCGGCGATGCCGTCGAAGAGCGACGCCATGCGCGCGCAGCTCGGTCTTCCGCCGCTCGTGGCCGTCGGAAGCGACCAATGGCCGACGACGTTCGCCCCGCGCCCCGCAGGGGAAGCGCTCGGCCAAGCGGGCCCGCTCTTCCCCACCATCGACAAAGATCAGGAAGCCGCGCTCCTCGCGCGTCTCGTGCCGCCGAAGGAGAAGCCCGTGAGTGACGAGAAAGAGACGCCGCGCGCGCCGCTCACGGCCGTGGGTGCGACGCCGAGCCCGACCGGCGCGCCGCCGCCGACCACGCGTTACACCGAGCCGCCGGCGACGACGCCGAGCATCGCCTACGAGCAGTTCGTCTTGACCGATCTCCGCGTGGGGCTCGTGCGCGCCGCCGAGCGCGTGCCGAAGAAGGACAAGCTCCTCAAGCTGGCGGTCGACGTCGGCGAGCCAGAGCCGCGCACCATCGTCGCCGGCCTCGCGCTCACCTTCACCCCCGAACAGCTCGTGGGCAAGCGCGTGGTGGTGGTCGCGAACCTGATGCCGCGCGAGTTCGGCAAGGGGCTCGTCTCGCACGGGATGCTCCTCGCCACGGGGCCGAGCGAAGCGCTGACCCTCGCGACCGTCGACGGCGACGTCGCGCCGGGCGAGCGACTCAAGTAGCGCGCGCGGCGCTAGTGTCCTGATTCCGAGGTTCGTCGCCTTCGGCGCCGAGCCCTCTGACTCAGGAACTAGGCCACTCTGGTGGGGAGCTTGCGCTCCCCCTCGCTCGGTCGCTGTCGCTCCCTTCGCGATCCTCCCCCACCTCGCCTCCGGCGACGCGTGCTTCGCACGCGCGCGAGCCCGACGCGCCCAGCGTTCGGGAGCCGCATGTTCTTCTTCATGGCGCGAGCCCTGCGAGGCCGTGCCAGTGAACGGCTCGTGCAGCGCACGAGCTCGCCGAAGGCGACG
>CAZHHD010000028.1:0-110512 GCA_964531795.1 uncultured Polyangiaceae bacterium
TCACTGGCACGGCCTCGCTTTCTCGCAGCACGAAGAAGGAAGTGCGGCTCCCGAACGCTGGGCGCGTCGGGCTCGCGCTCGTGCGAAGCACGAGTCGCCGGAGGCGAGGCGGGGGAGGATCGCGAAGGGAGCGACAGCGACCGAGCGAGGGGGAGCGCAAGCTCCCCACCAGGGTGACCTAGTTCCTGAGTCAGAGGGCTCGGCGCCGAAGGCGACGAACCTCGGACTCAGGACACTAGAGCCCGAGGCGCGCCGCGAGGGCGCCGTGGAGGATCTCCATCGCCGGGCCACGCGCCGGTCCGATGCAGAGATCGCCGGCGGTCGAGCGCACGACGAGATCTTCGGCGCGGCCGAGGACGGCGGAGCGGCTCCTTCGCCGCTCGAGGCCGGTCACGGTGCTCCATGCGCGTTGTGTTCCGGCGAAGGTGACGCCGTCGATGTCGATGACCGCGTCGAGCGGCACCGAGCCGGCGACGCCGTGCGCGGCGAGCCCCATCGTCGCCAAGAGGGAGACGGCGATGCTCAAGAAGGCGTAGCTGAGTCGATGGTGCGAGAGCTCGAAGTAGCCGCCGACGAAGACGAGGCCGACGGCCAGCACGAGGAGCAGCACGACCCAAAGCAGGAACGTGCTCATCGAGCCCATGGTGAAGGCGAGGCGCTGGGACGAAGCCGGCGGCGCGTGGCCGTCGGGGGTCACGACGCCGTAGCGGAGCGACTTCCGTAAGAAGTGCACGAAGAGGAGCGCGAGGAGAACCTGCAGCGCGAGGGCGAAGGGGAAGAACCCGCGCACCGAGAGCGAAGCGTCGAAGCCGCCGTGCATCGCCGCTGCCCAAAGAAGGTAGAGGAGCACGCTGGTCTTCTTGCTGATCAGCTTTCGCCCGAGCGCGTAGCCCCAGATCGCGCCGAAGAACATGTGCACCGGCACGCTGGTGAGCGAGCGCATCACGACGATCGACGACGCGAGGCGGCCGACGGCGAAGTACTTCACGTTCTCGACGGCGGCGAAGCCCAGGGCCGAGGCGGTGCCGTAGACGATGCCGTCGATCGGCTCGTCGAACTCTCTCCGATGGCGGGCGAGCGACCACGCGCCGAGGAGCTTCGAGCCCTCCTCGCTCATCCCCACGACCAGGGTGAAGACGACGAAGACCAGGGGGAAGGCGAGCGGCTGACCGCCGAGGCTCATGACGCTCGGGTTCAAGTAAGGCGTGGCGCGCATGCACCCGTACTCGGCGAGCCCCGCGGGGATCACCGAGAGCCCGCCGAGCGCGAACGTGGCGAGGACGAGCCACGACGGCTCGGGGTGGGCGCGGTCGAAGCGTCGAACGAAGGACAGCCACGCGAGCGAGGCGAGGAGCGGGAGCAAAAGACCGAGCACGGCGAGGCCGAAGCTCGGAGGAAGCTCGCGCGCGTTCGTGCGCTTCATGGGGGGCAAAGGGTGCGCGGCGAGGAGGGCGTGGGCCTGCTCCGCGCGGGTGTAGGCGTAGATGTCGTCGCCGAAGCCGAGGACGAGGCGGCCGTCCTCGGGGATCGCCTGGCGCGCGAGCGCTGTGCGTCCGCGGGCGACGACCCACGGCTCGCTCGCGTGCTCTTTGCGCGCGCGGGCCACGGCGTCGGACTTCACGACGACCGCGACCTTCCTTCCGTGATCGAGGAGCGACGTGGACTCGACCTCCGCGCTGAGATCGAACGCCGCCGGATCGTCGACGACGACCACGCGGCAGCTCGGCATCTGGTCGCAGGCGACGAGCGCGCGAGTTCCTTCGCGCGGCTTGGTCGCGAGCACGGCGCGCACCACCGCTTCGGCCGCCCCTTGCACGGTCGTTCCCCGCGCGCCCGGCGCCGCCGGGATCTTCGTGAGCCCGGTCATGTCGCTGGGGGTGAAGTCGACGTCGTCGGCGGCTCGGTAGAGCACGAGGCCGTTCGGCGCGCGGAGCGCGGCGTCGACGTCGTTCGTCGAGCTCGCGTCCACCGTCACGTGGGCGAGGTTCGGCGCGGCCATGATCACGTCCGCCGTGACGTGGGCGACGGCGAGCCGCTCGATGACGTGCCCGCGGACGATCTCGAGGCTCTTCTCCACCGGCGCGGGGACCTCCCCCTGGATCGCGTAGGTGAGCTCCACGTCGTGCGTCCCCGCGAGGTGCTCGTTGCACCCCGGGAGCAGCGTGAGGAGCGTCAAAAGAAGCAGCGCGAGCGCGCCGGCGCCGCGGACGGGATCTCGGGCTCGGGCGCCGCGGCTCGGCTGGAAAAGGCGGCTTCGCGGCGAGGAGATCATCGAGCGCGGAAGGGAATAGATGCTACCACCGGTTCCATTCGCGAGGCGGTTGCTCTAGGTTGCCCGCGAGATGGCTGACGCGCGCCCGCTCTTCTACGTCACCGCCGTGGTGCTGCTCGCGCTCGTGGCGTGGGTCGTCTGGATATGGGTGCGGAAGACGCCGCCGTGGGCCGAGCCGGGACCTCTCTCGCCCAAGGACGCGGACGTGCCCAAGAGCCCGCCTTCCGAAGAGCCGCGCGGCGGATCTTCGGACTCAGGGCACTAGGCCAGCTTTGCCGCGCGGAGGACCCCGCGGAGCACGTAGTCCTGGTAGACCTCGCACCCCTCGGTCCAGAGCGTGAGCGGGCCGTCCAAGAGCCCCTGCGCGTTCACCCCGCGGAGGATCTCCGCAGGGCCGATGGCCGAGAGCTCTTGCAAGTAGACCCGCGGGGGGACGGCGTCGGCCTCCTCGAAGCGCGCCGACTCGAAGAGGATCGGATCGTCGAACGCGCCGATGGCCCCCGCGTGCCGGGTGGCGTCGAGCTCGGCGAGGGGGAGGAGCTCCCAACCGGCGTCGATCAAGATCGGGTGGATCTCCTCCTCGGCCGCTTCGTCGAACGGGGCGGCGTCGGGGATCGGGAGCTCCATCTCCTGCATCCACGCGGCGAGCCGCGCGCGCGCCTCCTCGTGCGTCCACAGCGCCTCGAGCACCGCGGCCGCTTCACGCTCGGTGGAGCGCCGTTGCAAACGCTCGTCGCGCGAGGCGGGATCGATGTCGGGATCCGCGAAGACCGCGCGGGCCCACGCTTGCCCCTCGGCGAGGAGCCCCGAGGCGAAGTCCGCGGTCACGACGTCGCACGTGGCGTAGAAGGCCGCCGCGTGCACGAGCACCATGCGACCGGCGACGTAGCGATGGCCGCCGAGGGCGCGGAGGAGCGCGACGACGTCGGCGACGTCCCGCGCCGGCAGATCGTGGGCCAGCATCAGCTCAATCCGAAGAAGTCCTGGATGCGCCCGAGGATGCGCTCCTGTTCGGTCTTTTGGCGGCGCTTCTGCGCTTCGTCGTCGAGCCCCTCGCGGACGACGGCGAGCTCGACGCGGCGCCTGGCCAAGGTCTCGCTCATCTGTTGGGCGATCGCCGGTCGATCCTGGATGATCCGCTCGAGCCCCACCTTGTCGAGGCGGTAGCACTCGACGTCGGTCGAGGCGACGACGTCGGCGGTGCGCGGCTCGCCCGTCATCAGCCCCATCTCCCCGAAGAAGCCCGGCGACTCGACCACGGCCACGCGGTGGCTCACGCCGTCGATGCGCGCTTGGATCTCCACCGTGCCGCTGGCGAGGAGGTAGAGCCAGTGCGCCACCGCGCCTTGCTTCGTCACCGTCTCGCCGCGGGTGAAAGGTGCATAGCGCAAGCGATCGGCCACCTCGCACTTCTCTTCGTCGGTGAGCGGCTTGAAGAGCTCGACGCTTCGAACGGCGGCGATGCGCTTCTCTCGGTGGCGCTCGCGCCTTCGCTCTTGCTCCGACTCGTCGTCGGGGGTGAGAAAGAGCGTCTGCGAGGGGCGCGCGAGCGGGATCCCCGCGCGGCGCAGCGCAGAGACGATGCGCGTGCGAATGACCGAGCTCGTCGGGTCGTCGATGGCGAGATCCGTCAGCCAGTAGCGCACGGCGTAGTACCCGTAGCTCTCGCGGCCGTCCTTCGCGAGGTCCATGCAGACGCAGTTGGGCTTCGGATCCGTCGCCACGCGCTCGATCGGTGCGGCGAGCAGCGCGTCGGTCACGATCTCGATCACCTGCTGCGGCGGGTAGCGGAAGTCGACGTGGAAGTAGACCCACATGCGGTGGGGGACGACGCCGCCGTTGCGCTTGCCGAGGATGGTGATGTTGCTCGAGAGGAGCGACGCGTTGGGGACGACGATGGTGTCCCAGTCACGCGTCTCGACGACGGTGTGGC
Source organism: uncultured Polyangiaceae bacterium (assembly GCA_964531795.1). Taxonomy (GTDB): domain Bacteria; phylum Myxococcota_A; class Polyangia; order Polyangiales; family Polyangiaceae; genus CAZHHD01. Next base: position 4,206 of record CAZHHD010000028.1, read on the forward strand.
GCCAGCGGATCTCCCTTACTTTTCCCTGTTTTCCGTTCTCGAGCTGGATCCAGTCGCCCACGTGGATCGAGCCGTCGATCTGCAGGGCGACGCCGCCCAAGATGTTGCCGAGCGTGGCTTGGAGCGAGAGGGCGAGGACGCCGGAGACGACGGCGGACGTCGCCACCACCGAGCCGAGGTCCATGCCGCCGGCGCGGAGCACGCCGATGGTCGCGACGATGTACGTGATGCCGACGACGACGTCGGAGGTGATGGAGACGAGCTCGAGGCCGAGCGCGGGGAGCCCGAGATCGAAGACGAAGAGCCCACCGAGCCCGACGAGCGTGTAGACCTCGAGCAGCGCCGCCGCCGAGTGCAGGCGCGACCCCCATGTGTGCGCGCCGACCGCGTCGAGCGCCGTCGCGACGCCCAAGGCGAGCGCGTAGAGGATGTAGAGGATCGCCGTCCGACGGACGTACTTGCGGCTCGTCGTCCGGAAGCGATTGACGAGGTAGGCGACGACGACCAGCGCCGCGCCGACGAGCAGGAAGCTGAATCGATCAGCGAGGTGGGCGAGTTCCGCGGCGTCCATGGGCGGCGTCGAGCGGAGGCTCAGGTCACGAAGCGAACGCGGCGCTCATGAGCATCGACTGCTCGAGATCGTGGCTCGCCTTGCTGCCGGTGGCGGGGCTCGCGCTCTCCACGCGTGAGACGACGGAGAGCGGCAAGCGATCGCCGATGTACTCGCGGAGGCGCGCGTTCAAGAAGTACCAAGCGCCCATGTTGCGCGGCTCTTCCTGCACCCAGATGAGCGGCGTGCCGTCGCGGTAGGGGGCGAGCGCTTCGTTCAGGCTCTCGTTGAGCGGATACAGCTGCTCGACGCGCACGATGGCGACGTCTTTCCGCGCGAGGTCGCGGCGCGTCTTGAGAAGATCGTAATAGACCTTGCCGGTGCAGAGGAGCACGCGCTTGGTCTCCTGCGGGTTCACCTGCGTGTCGGGGATGACGCGCTTGAAGCTGCCCGTCGCGAGCTCGTCGATGTGCGAGATGGCCTCGGGGTGACGGAGGAGCGCCTTGGGGGTGAAGATGACGAGCGGCTTTCGCCACGGCCGCAGCACCTGGCGTCGCAGGAGGTGAAAGAGCTGCGCCGGCGTCGTCAGGTTGCAGACTTGGATGTTGTCTTCCGCCGAGAGCTGGAGGAAGCGCTCGAGGCGCGCGCTCGAGTGCTCGGGCCCTTGGCCTTCGTACCCGTGCGGAAGGAGCAGCACGAGGCCCGAGAGCCTCCGCCACTTGTCCTCGGCGGAGACGATGAACTGGTCGACGATGACCTGGGCGGTGTTCAAGAAGTCGCCGAACTGCGCCTCCCAAATGACGAGGCCGTCGGGGCAGTCGAGGCTGTAGCCGTACTCGAAGCCGAGCACCCCCGACTCCGAGAGCGGGCTGTCGTAGACGTCGAAGCGACCGGCGCCGAGGTGCTGGTACGGGCAGTACGGCGCGCCCGTCTTGGCGTCGTAGAAGACCGAGTGGCGGTGGCTGAAGGTGCCGCGCCGCGAGTCTTGTCCGCTCAGGCGGATTTGGCGACCTTCGAGGAGCAGCGTGCCGTAGGCCAGCGACTCCGCCGTCTCCCACGCCATCATGCCGTCGGTCTTGATGCGATCGAGGCGCTTCTTCACGTAGTCCCGAGCCTTGGGGACGGGAGTGAAGTCCGCGGGGAGCGTGCCGAGGCTCGCGAGCGTGCGCTCGAGCGTGGCGCGCTCGACGCGCGTGTCGACCTCCGCCACCATCGCGTCGGGGCCGCCGTAGTACGGGGCCCAGAGCCCTTCCATGGCGTTGGGCTGTTGGTTGTAGTCGCCGGCGCGCGCTTCGGCGAGCGCGTGCTCGAGGCGTGCGCGGCTCGCGCGCTCGATCTCGTCGGCTTGCTCGCGCGTGATTTGCCCGGTCTCGACCAGGCGGCGCACGTACATCTCGCGCACCGTCGGCTTGGCGTCGATGAGCGCGTACATGACCGGCTGCGTGAAGCGCGGCTCGTCGCCCTCGTTGTGGCCGTACTTGCGGTAGCAGTAGATGTCGATGACGACGTCTTTGGCGAAGCGCTCGCGGAAGTCGATGGCGAGGCGCGCGACCTGGATGACCGCCTCGGGATCCTCGCCGTTCACGTGGAAGACGGGGACCTTCATCATGCGCGTGATGTCGGTGCAGTAGCGGGTCGAGCGCGCGTCGCGCGGCACGGTGGTGAAGCCGATTTGGTTGTTCACCACGACGTGGATGGTGCCGCCGGTCGCGTAGCCCTCGAGCCCGGCGAGGTTCAACGTCTCGGGGACGACGCCCTGGCCCATGAACGCCGCGTCGCCGTGGATGAGGAGCGGCATGACGCGCTTTTGGCGATCTTGCTTGGCGCGCACGCGCCCCTCGACGACCGGGTTCACCCACTCGAGGTGGCTCGGGTTGAAGGCGAGCGAGAGGTGCACGCTCGCGCCCGAGGCGGTCACGCGATCGCTCGAGTAGCCGAGGTGGTACTTCACGTCGCCAGCGCCGAGGAAGCGCTCGGGGCGCTTGTCGTCGAAGGCGGCGAAGAGCTCGCGCGGCTCCTTGCCCATCAGGTTGACGAGCACGTTGAGGCGGCCGCGGTGGGCCATGCCGAGCACGATCTCGGTGACGCCGTGCGCGCCCGCTTCGTCGACGAGCAGATCGAGCATGGCGATCATGCTCTCGGCCCCCTCGACGCTGAAGCGCTTGGCCACCGAGTAGTTCTTCTTGATGAAGTTCTCGAGCGTCTCGGCGTCGGTCAGCTTCGTGAGGATGCGCACCACCTGGCTGCGATCGAGCGACGCACGGTTGCGCGTCGACTCCATTTTCTCTTGGAGCCAGGTGCGCATCTCCGGCTCTTCGATGTGCGTGAACTCGACGCCGATCGACCGGCAATAGGTCTCGGTGAGGTGCCCGATGATCTGGCGGAGGGTGGCGCGCTCGGGGAGACCGGCGATGCCCACGGTGGGGAAGGTCCCTTCGAGATCCGTCGAGCCGAGGCCGAAGTTCGCGAGATCGAGCTCGGGGGCGGCGTCGGGCGGCTGGCCGAGCGGATCGACGTGGGCGAAGAGGTGCCCGCGCACGCGGTAGGCGTTGAGGAGCTGGTAGACGCGCGCTTGCACGGCGGCGGCGGCGGCCACCTCCTCGCGCGCTTCGGCCGGCATGGAGGGGGCACGCGACGGGCGCACCGAGCCGTTGGTCGAGGGGGCGGGGGCGGGGGCCACTTCGCGGAGCGCGACGGCCTTGCCGTTCACGCCGTTCGCGTGGCCGTTCCCTTCGCGGGCGTCGAAGAACTCGCGCCACTCCTCGTCGACGGCTTGAGGGCTCTGTTGGTAACGCGCGTGGAGCTCCTCGACGAAGCCCGCATTGATGCCGAATTCCTCGAACATGGGGGGACCCACCATACCGCAAAATCCTCCTCGCGGAGGCCTCGGCGAAGCGATTCCCTGCGTACTTAGGGCCGCGTGTCCCGGTGGGCGAGAGGCGCGTGCCGGTCGGGCCTTTCGCGCAGGTTCGCCCGCGCGGGGAATCGCGAACGTCCGCAAGCGCAAGCTGCAGATCGTCGCCCCCGCGGGGCAGCCCCTGTGGAGGGTCCTCACCGGCGTCATCGACGAGACACGGAGCCCGATCATCCTGGAAGGGGGCCGCGCGCGCCTCACGACGCCGGAGCGGCGTTGAGCACCGCGCGCCAGGCTCCGAGGGCTCTCCCTCGCGCCATGGCGTATGCAACATACTGCATGTGTCATGGCGTCATAATGCAGTATGTTGCGTGATGAACCTCTGACGACACCCCCGCCGAGGCGCCGCGCGTCGAGCTCTACGCGGTGGATTGCATCGCTTGCCCGGTGGGCCTCGCGGACCTCGCCGCGCTCGTCATCGTCCTGCTCGTGCGGAGGGGGGCGAGAGTTACGAAATGCGCTCTAGTCGTTCTTCAGCCAGGCGAAGAGATCGGCGGTCGGATCGAGCGCGACGAGCATGGCGTCGACCGAGATCGCCGAGACGGTGGTCCCGTGCGGGGCCACGTGCACGCCGTCGCCGGCGCGCCAGACGACGACACGCACCGCTTGGGTCGGCCGCACTTCGCGTTGGCGCGCGGGGACGGCGGCCGAGCCGTCGTACTCCGGCTCGTGGTACGCGGGCGCGTCGATGCGCGTCTTGCCTTCGTCGGCGAGGAACGGATCATCGCCGGCGAGCGACGCCGTCGGCCACGAGTCGATGTCCGACGCCGTGATGCGCTTCGTGGTGCGGCCGCCGTTCTCGAGGAGCGTGGCCGCTGCCGGCGTCGCCGGTGCCGTGTCGAGCGTGACGGCGAGCGTCGGCTCTTCGGCAGCGCGCGCTGCACGCGCTGCGCGCTCGACGTCGGGGGAGGTGATCGGCGGAGGCTTCGAAGGCCTCGCCGCGGCAGCGACGCCGCCGCCCGGTGCCGTCGGTCGCTCGCCCGGCTTCGACTCGCTCGGCTTCGTGACGCGCGTCGGGGGTGGAACCTTCGGCGCTTGCGGGCGACCTGCGGCGGCCCCCTTGGGGGCGGCGGTTTGTGGGGCGACGGCGGCCGCGGGAGGACGCGGCGGAGGCGCGACCGGAGCAGCCGGCGGCAAGCGACGCGGCTCGGACGCCTTCGCACGCGGCACACCTGGGGGCGGGACGGGCGACGGCTTCGGCACGACCGTCGGCGGAGGCTCGCTCAGCGTGGCAGCGGCGGGGGGCGGCGGCGCCGATCGCGTCATCGCCACGGGAGGAGGCGGCGCCGATCGGCTCGAAGCCACGGGCGGCGGAGGAGCCGACGCGCGCATCGGTACGGGCGGCGGCGCGCTCACGCGGTTCGGCGCCGGCTGTGGCGGGCCGAAGAGCGCCGGCGGCGGGCGCACCGGCGGCGGCGGCGCCACCGACGTGCGCTTGTTCGACTCGAGATCCGAGGCGAGCTCGGCGGCGCGCTTGGCGAGCTCGAGCGCGCGATCGTCGTCCTCGGCCTCCGACGCAGCTTCGGCTGCGCGACGGAGCCACTTGAGCGCGTCGGGACGATCGCCCCGGTTCCACGTGGCCTCCGCGGTGGAGAGCGCCCACGAGACATCCTCGTGGTCTTCCTTCTTCGGCGGCGGGATCGGGTTCTTGTCTTCAGCCATCGCCGGGTCGTTTCCCGTCTGCGTCGCGCTCGGCGGGGGGGCCCGCGGCGAGACTCGGCGCTCCCCCAGGTTCCGGCAAGCCGACCGACTTGGCAAGCTCTCCCACGACTGTCCCCGCCGGAAAGCGCCCTTCGGCGCGCTCTTTCGAGCCGCCGCCGCGTCCGCCGAGCCTCGCCGCCTCCCCTTTGAGCCACGCGCCGCAGTCGAAAGTGACGTCGGCGCTGCGCTGAACGACGACGGCGAGGTCGGCCCCCGGCGTCTCCGCGGCGGCGCAAAGCGCCACGATCCCCGCGCGCCCGGTGAGCCGCCCCGCCAGGGCGCGGAGCGTCGAAACGTCGAAGCCCGTGCGCTCCATCGCCAGGAGCGACGGACCTTGGGCGTCGGGCGCGATCGACGCGAGCCGCTCGGCGGCGATCAGCGCCACGAGCTCGCCGCGCGCCACACCGAGCGCGTCCATCCGCCCTTTGAGCTCGGCGCGGAGCTTCGCCACCCCCGCCGCGACGTCGAGCGGCCCGCAGGTGAAGTCGCGCGCGAGGGCGAAGAGCGCGCGGTCGCGCTCGCGTGTCGCGTCGAGCGCGCGCTGCGCCGCCTGGAAGTAGACGCGCATCTTCCCCTTGATGCGCTCGAGCCGCACGACACGAACGAGCCCGAGCTGCCCGGTGCGCGTGGCGTGTGTGCCCCCGCACGGCGTGAAGTCGAAGCCAGCGACCTCGATCACGCGGATCCCCTGGGCCACTTTTGGCGCGCGTCGAAGCGGCATCTTCGCGAGCTCGGCGTCGGTGGGAAAATGCGCACGCACCTCGACGTCGTCGCGCACCACGGCGTTCACCAGGTCTTCGACGCGCGCCACGGCGGCGTCGGTCAGCGTGCCGATGTCGGCGTCGATCGTGCACTCGCCGGCGCCGAGGCGCGCGGAGACGGTGTCGGCGCGGGCGACGTCGACGAGGCCGCGCGACACCATGTGCTGCGCCGTGTGGTGCGCGCGGTGATCGGCGCGTCGCACGGGATCGATCGCTCCGGCGATCTCGGCCTCCCACGTCTTCGCGCTGCTCGCACCGAGCGCAGCTCCGAGGGCCTGCGCGGCTTCTTCGCTCACGAGATGATGAATGACGCCCGAGTCGTCGATCTGAACGTCGGCGACGTCGACCGTCCGCTCTCCCGCCGAGGTCTGCACGGAGAGGGTCCCGCGATCGCCCAGCTGGCCGCCCCCTTCAGGGTAGAAGAGGGTCCTCTCGAGGATCACGCTCGGGAGCTCGCGCCCTTCGGTGTCGGCGGCCCGCCCGAAAGAGAGCCGCGACGCCGTGAAACGCGCCGCCAGGGGATCGTCCCAGTAGAGCTTTTCGGTCGTCACACGGCGTGTGTAGCACGTGAGGAGAGCGGCGATCGCAGGGGCCTCGAGGCACGTTGCGCGCGCGCGCCTGGTCTGGGAAAGTCGAGGCGATGCAGCTCACGATCAACGGAGAGACCCGCCAGGTCCCCTGCGAGCAGGGCGCCGAGCTCACCGTCTCGGCGCTTCTTCGTCACCTCGACTTGAAGGGCCCGGTCGCGGTGGAGAAGAACCGCGAGATCGTCCCGCGCGCCGATCACGCCACGGCGCTCGTGCGCGAAGGTGACGCGCTCGAGATCGTGCACTTCGTGGGCGGCGGCTGAGAGCGAGGCTCCGCCGCCGCGAGCGGCGCTCCTATCGCGACGCGGTCGCGCGCCTTCACGGCGTGCAGGTACGCGGGCCGAACACGACGAACTCGCGCGCGCAGTGCACGGTGACGGTGCCGTCGCGCCAGGTGTATTCGACCGTCTGACCGAGGGGCGTGCGCTCGAGGCGCGTCATGCCGTGGCGCTCGGCGCACGACTTCACCTTGCACGCGGTCTGCTCGGCGGCGGCGGTGATGGGGGCGCTGTCGCTCAAGACGTTGTCGTACGAGAGGCCCGCCGCCACGATGCAGAGCAGCACGAGAAAGGCGGTGAAGAGCTTCTTTCTCATGGGGGGGAGAGCCTAGCCGTTCGGCGCCCGCCGCGTCGTGCACTTTGCACGGGTCCGCCCCCGCTGGTACACCTCGGCCGATGCAGCGGCTGGGCCTCGTGGGAATCGCCTTGGGTGTGTCGCTCGTCGCGGCCGCGCTCCCGGCGGCTCCACGCAAAGGGGCCGAGGGAGCGAGCGCCTCGCGAAGCTCCTCCGGCGGCGCGCGCCGCGGTTGCTCCGCCGACATGGTGAGCGTCGCGACCGACGCCGGCACCTTCTGCATCGACCGCTACGAGGCCTCGACCGTGGAGCTCCTCCCGGGCGGCGGCACCGCGCCGCATTCCCCCTTTTCTCCGGTCACCGGGAAGAAGGTGCGCGCCGTCAGCCAGCGGGGCGTGTACCCGCAGGGGTACATCTCCGGGCTCGAAGCGGCGGCGGCGTGTGAGGCCGCCGGCAAGCGCCTCTGCGCGCCGGAAGAGTGGCAGCGCGCGTGCATGGGGAAGAGCCCCACCAAGTACCCGTACGGCGACTCCGAGGTCCCCGGGCGCTGCAACGGCGACGGCACGCGCGCGCACCCGGTGGTGCAGCTCTTCAACGCCTCGATCCAAGAGGGTGAAGATCCCTTCGGCGACTTCTCCAAGATGAACGATCCGCGCATCAACCAGCTCCCGGGGACGCTGGCGCGCTCCGGATCGCATGCAGGATGCAAGAGTAGCTACGGCGCCTTCGACATGGTGGGGAACCTCCATGAGTGGACGGCCGATCCGGGCGGCCAGTTCCGCGGCGGTTACTACATGGACACGCACAAGAACGGCGACGGCTGCAGCTACAAGACGACCGCGCACGTCCCCTCGTACCGCGACTACTCGACCGGCTTTCGCTGCTGCAAGTGAGGCTTCAGCCCACGCGCGCGCGGGCCTCGGCCACGAGCGCTTGGACGGCGTCGCGTGCTCGCGACGCGACTTCGTCGAGCGCGAGCCCGTCGATGGGAATGGGCGCGCCCACCACCACGGCGACGTGAGCCCCGTCGCCTTCGGCCGCGTCCTTCAAGTGCGCGAGGAAGGTCGGCTGGTGGAAGATCACCGCCGAGCCGGTCGCGTAAGCGATCCCGACGGGGACGATCTCGGCGCCGCTGCGGACACCGCCGGCGAGCGCCCCCTTGTGGAAGGGGCGCACGTCGTCGTCGGAGAACGTCGTCCCCTCGGGGAAGACCGAGACCGTGCCTCCGGCGCCGAGGCGTGCCTTCACCTCGCGGAGCGCGCGGGCGCCGCTCGACTTGCTCGCGCGGTCGACGAAGATGGTGCCGGTGCGTCGCGCGGCCGCGCCGACGAGCGGCCAACCGGCGAGATCGGCCCGGCTCACCACGAACCCGCCGAAGGTGTGGAGGAGGACGGCGATGTCGATGGCCGAGCGATGGTTGGCGACGACGAGGCGCCCGCGCCCGCCGCTCGCGCGTAGCTCGGCGCCGCCGCTGGCCGATACCTCGACCTTCACGCCGAAGAGCCTCAGCAGAGAGCCGCTCCAGCGCCGGGTCCACGTGTCGCGCACGGTGTCGCGGTCGTCTGCGTGCGCGAGGCGATCACTCGCGGCGTAGAGCGGGAGGAGCGTAGCGGTGACCGCGCCGAAGCCGAGGACGCGGAGGACGAGACGGGGCGTTTTGACGGCGTTCATCGCGTCACCAGAGCTTACGCAAGGCGAAGGCGACTTGCTCGAGGCCCTTCTTGATGCGGCTTCGCTCGCGCCACGTGGCGAGGTCGACGGGGACGGCGCGGGCGACGTCGCGATCGAACCACGTGCGCACGTGGCGCGCGAAGGCCGCGTCCTCCACCGCGAGGTTGACCTCGAGGTTCTTGCGCCACGAGCGATGGTCGAGGTTGTAGCTCCCGATGGTGCAGAACTCGTCGTCGACGATGGCCGTCTTCGAATGGAGGATCGGGCCGGCGAGGGCGTAGATGTGCACGCCGCGTCGGAGGAACGCGTCGTAGAGCGACTCGGCGGCGAACTGCACGGCGGCGACGTCACCGCGCGCCGGCAAGAGCAGCCGCACGCGGACGCCGCGGTCGACCGCCGCGAGGAGGGCGCGTCGCACGCCGCTGTCGGGGACGAAATAGGAGTTCGCGATGTCGACCGATTTGCGGGCCGAGCCGATGCGCGCGAGATACTCGCGCCGGATCCCTCGCCGGCGCTTGCGGTCGTTCGCCAGCACCCACACGAAACGCGAACGTCGGCGGGGAATCGGGGGGACGTCGCGCGGGCCGCGCTTTCGCGCCGCGCGCCGCCAGGTCTCGTAGAACAGCGACCGGAGCTCGCTCGCCGCCGGGCCGACGACGGCGACGGCGTCGTCGCGCCAGCCGCTGCCCCCCTCTTCGAGCGGGAGCCACTCCTTGCTCAAGTTGATGCCGCCGGTGAAGCCGATGGTGTCGTCGACGACCAGGAGCTTACGGTGGTCGCGGCGCTCGATCCGCTCGAGCGAGAGCTCGCGGGCGAGCGGCAAGATCGGATGAAACTCGTGCGCTTCGCCGCCGGCGCGAACCAACGGCTCCCAGAAGCCGCGCGACATGGTGAGGCTGCCGAGCGAGTCCCACACGACGCGCACGACGACGCCCGCGCGCGCGCGCTCGACCAAGGCGTCGCGAAAGCGGAGGCCGCACTCGTCGTCGCCGATCCAATACATCTCGAGCAGAACCTCGCGCGTGGCGCCGCGGATCGCTTCGAGCATCGCGGGGAACGCCTCGACGCCGTCGCGGAGAAGCTGCACGCGATGAACGCCGACGTCGAACCAGGGCGGCACGTGCGGCGCGCCGCCGTTCCGCGCTGCGGGCTTCACGGGCTCTTCTCGCTGCGGGGGGCGCGCACGGCGACGAGCACGAGCCCCTCGTCTCTGAGGTTCGAAGCCGCGAAGGCACGAAGCGCGGCCAGCGTCGGCGGCGTGGTCTTCGCCGGCGCGCCACGAAGGAGCGCGAGGGCGCGCTGACGCGGCTCGAGCGAGGAGCGAAGATCTTCGCTCGCGCGCGCTTCGATGGCGCGCTGGCGATCGGCCTCGGTCATCGCCCCTTGGCGCAGGCGATCGAGCAACGCGCGCGTCTGGGCGACGGCGGCGTCGAGCGCCCCCTCCGCCGACGCGAGATGGATCACGAGCGCGGCGCCCCGCGAAGGCCCGAGGACGCGCGCGCCGAAGTCGCGGGCGAGGCCAGCGCTCTTCAGCGACGAAGCGAGCAGCCCGCCCGGGCCGTCGAGCATCGCCGCGGTGAGGAGCGCGCTCGCACGCGCGGCTTCGTCGTCTTTGGGGAGCGGGACGGCGATCCACGCTTCGCTCCCGAAGCCCAGGCTCTCGACGGCGTACGTCCCGGGGCGGGGCGGGGGAGGCGTGGCGACGGCGGGGCAGACGCGAGCCTCGCCCGGACGACGCGCGACCCAACGATCGGCGGCGCGCGTGGCCTCGGCTCCTTGCGCGGCGTCGGCGTTGGCGAGGACGGCGACGCGCAGAGGCCCCGAGCGGATCGCGCTCGCGCGTGCGAGGAGGGAGGCTTCGGTGGCGCGCCCGAAGGCCTCGCCGTTGCCGAGCGGGCTCCACCACGAGGTGTGACCCGGGGTCGACGCCGCGGCGGCGACGAGTAGGCCGCGCTGCGAAGCGCCTTGGCCGCGCGCGAGGAGATCGGCGCGCACGTGTCCCGCGACCGTCGCGTCGATGGGGTCGGCGGCGAAGGCGCGCGCGGCGACGTCGGCCACGCGGTGCGCGAGCGCGAGCGGCGGCTCGCCCGGCGCGGGGCGCGCGTGCGCGAGCACGCCGATGGCGTCCTGGGCGACGATCGGCTCGACCGAGACATCGTCGTGGCCGTCGGCGCTCGCCGCTGCGACCAGCGCGAAGGCGCCGCCGAGCCCCGCGTCGAGATCGGCCTCCCCCAGCGTGCCGCAAGGCGAAGCGAGCGCGAGCCACAGCTCGGCCTGCCCCTGCTCGACCTTCACGCGCGACTCGATGACCGGCTCACGCGAGGCGTTCAGCGCGCGGTCGATTTCGCTCGCGAGGCGCGCGCCGGGATCGGTCGGCGGCGCGCCGCTCTTCGTGGGGGCGTCGCGTCCGTGGCCGAGCGCGATGGCCGTCGCCACGCGCGGCGTCGACTCCCGCAGCGGCGGATCGGGGGCGATGAGCGTCCAGAACGCGGCGCGTTCGGCGGCGACGCGCGGATCGCCGGCGCGGCGCGCGAGGGTGAGCCCTTGCGGCTCGCGCGAGGCGGCGTCGGTCAGCTCGACCTGCACCTCTTGGCGCGTGAGGGCGACGGCGGTCGCGATGCGCGAGGCGGCGTCGGATCCGAGCCCGCCCCACGTGAGCTTCACGGTGAGGCAGCCACCGTGCGGGTGGGCCGTCGCCGTCACGTCGGTGAGGCGTGGTCCTCCGTCGAGCGCGGCCAAACGCGATACGAGCGGTCCGTGCGCTTCGGCGAGCCCCTCGGCTGCTGCCACGGCCCGTCGCGGTCGCTCCACGAGGAAGGCGAGCGTGACGGCGGCTTGTCCGGTGCCGAGCTCCGGGGCGCCGTCGTACACCACGGGAGTCGCGGGCCACGCGCCGTCGCTCGTCGCCGGAGCTGGCTCCCCCGCGGGCCACGCCGGGCCACGCGCGATCGCGTCGACGACCGCGCGCACCGAGGGGGCGGGACCCACCGCGGCGAGAGCGACACGCGCGCGCACGAACGCGGCGCTCCGCCACCCTTCGAGCTCGGCGAGGGTCGGCGGGGGCGACGCGCCGTGGGGCGCTCCGAACGGTTCGCCGCGGCAGCGCGCGAGCGGCGCGAGGGCCGGATCGGGGAGGGGACGACGCGCGAGTGCTTCGAGTCGCTTCTGCACGAGCGGGAGCTCGGCGGCTGTCACCTTGGTGAGGAGGGCGCGGCGGGCGCGCTCGACCGCGGCCGCAGGCTCTCTGGCGAGGAGATGAAGCGTGAGACCGTCCCACGCCGGCGTCACTTCGGCGTCGGGCCCCATGCGGAGCTCGACGAGCGCGGCCAGCGCCACCGCCACGTCCGCGCCGCGCGCCGGAGCGATCCCTTCGGTCGTGACCGCGACCCCGAGCGCCCCCTCGGGATCTCCGTCACGCGCGAGCGCCGCCACCGGGGGGCGATCGCGGCTCACGACGAGGTCCGAGCCTGCGCCCCCGCCCACGGCCGGCCGTTCCTCGGCGCCACCGCCGCCGCATCCCCCAGATGCGAGGAGCGTCGCGCAAACGACGAGGACTCCACGGAGCGAGCGACGGCGAGGCGGCGTCACGGGGCGATGGTGTACCGCACTCTCGAGCGTAACGGCGTAACAGTCGGGCGTAACAACGGCCCCTGTTACGCCGGTGTTACGCCGCGAGCGTGACGCCCGGGCTTCTTCGGATACGCACAAACCCGCGCAAATTCCCCCTACGGGCGTCGATTTGTCGTTGGCACGGCGAGTGCTCAAGGGCCTGGCACGACGCGACGACGCGACGGTCCACGAGGACCGCGGGCGCTGCGTTGGACCCCCGCGGTGCGCGGGGCCTTGAGGAGAACCGATTCATGAACGCAGCGACGAGCAATGTGGGGCGGGACGTGCGCGAGAGCGGAATCTTCCCGGTGGTCCGGGCGGAAGACCTCGAGCGCGCCGAGCAACTTTCGGCGGACATGGAGCTCGTTGCCGCGCTCGTCGACAACCGCCCGCAGGCGTGGCGCGAGTTCCAGACCCGCTACGACCGGCTGATTCACCGCTGCATCCTCAAGGTCACGCGCCGCTTCTCGTCGGTCGTGTCCGAGGACGACGTCCGCGAGATCCACGCCCAGCTGCTCGTCTCGCTGCTCGCGAACGACAAGCACAAGCTCCGCTCCTTCGACCCCGCGCGCGGCAACCGCTTCTCGAGCTGGATCGGGCTCCTGGCCATCAACTGCGCCTACGACCACCTCCGCACGCTCCGTCGCGAGCCGAACAAGACCGAGCTGTCCGAGGCGCGCGACCTCGCCTCCGAGACGCCCGATCCCTTCGATCAGGCCTCGAACCGCCAGCGCGCCGAGATCGCCGCCCGCACCCTCGAGAGCTTCAGCGACAAGGACCGCGACTTCGCCGCCCTCTACTTCGGCGAGGAGCTCGACCCGACCGAGATCGCCGAGCGCATGAACATCAGCGTGAAGACCGTCTATTCGAAGAAGCACAAGATCCAGACGCGCCTCGAGTCGGTCCTCGGGATGTCGCGCGCTGCCTGACCCGAGAGCGGCCCGGCGCCCCGCCGCGTCGGCCGCTTCCTTGGGCCGAAATTGTGCTACCTCTCGAGCGTGATTCGTCGGTCCTTTGCTCCGTTCGCCGCCGTCTTTGCCCTCTCCGCCGTCGCTTGCGGCACGCGGAGCGGAGGCGACCCGCCCGTCGAGCGTGACGCCAGCGCCCTCGGGAGCGGCCAGCGTATTCGCGACGTGGGCGATCCGAAGGCCAAGTCCAACGGCCAGAACGTCGACATCACCGCGGCGGTCACGCTCTTCGCCGACACCTACGACGAGACCGCGGACGGCAAGAGCCGCGGCACCATCTACATCCAGGATCCCGACTCGCAGGCGCCGTTCTCCGGCCTGAGCCTCTTCGGCGCGAGCTTCGTCCCCGCGGACCTTCGCGTCGCCCCCGGCGACGTCATGGACTACTCGGGCGCGTACGTGGAGCTCGACCACGTCGGCACCGCCAAGTTCGATCCCGGCACGTTCCTGCCGCAGCTCGACAGGCCCGCGGGCGTCTTCCGCTACGAGTACAAGCTCCCCGAGCCGAAGGAGATCGACCCGCTCGATCTCAACGACTTCACCAAGGGTCGCCAGTGGATGAACATGCTGGTGACGATCAAGAACTGCAAGGTCTACGACGCGCCGTTCAACGACGGGAAAGGGCGCGTCACCGCGCACATCACGCCGGATCTGACGAACCGTAGCTCGGCGGTCATCTCCAACGAGCTCTACCCCTTGGCCGACGGCGACGTCACCGCAGGGAAGACGTACACGCAGATCACCGGCATCGTGACCTGGTTCTTCAGCTTCCACCTCGCGCCCCGCTCCAAGGCGGACATCGGCCCCGAGGCCCCCGGTCCGTAGCTTCGCGCGGCGCGCGCTCGCGGCCGCCGCTCGTTTCAGCGCGCCGTCTCGGCCCCTTTGCGGCGCACGAAGGCAGCGACCTCGCGCATCGGCACGCGGGCGGGGCAGCGTCGTTCGAGCTCGCAGAGCCGCTCGTCGCTCACGTGGGCGAAGGAGAGTCGCGCCGCGTCGTAGTCCGGCATGCTGCGCGAGGTCGCGAGCATGAGATCCATGGCGCCGGCGTACGCCCCTTGCGAACGCGCTTGGCGGCCCCCCTCGCCGAGATCACAGAGCCCGCAGGCGATGCAACCGCCGAGCGTCGCGAGCACGCGTCGTTCGTCGGGGGTGACCGGCGGGAGTCGATCCGGCGCGTAGTCCGACGTGAACTCGTCGATGCCGCGGCGCGTGCCGAGCAGCGGCGCGAAGATCGATCGCAAGAGCGACCACGCGAGGATGAAGAAGGCGTGAACTCTTTCCACGATCACGAAGAGTGTACCTCACGCGCACGTCAAGCCGAGCCGGCAAAATCGGGTGCGCCGCATCACGCGGCGTTGTAGACCCACGCCATGGCCGGCGAACGCACCTCCTTCGCGCTGCGCGTGCTTCGTGGAGCTTCGCGACGAACGGAGCACACCGGCGTGCTCGCGCTCCTCGCGGCGGCGTTCGCGTTCGCGGGCTCGGGGTGCGCGCACGAGCCTGCCTCGCGCCCGTACGACGCACCGGCGGTGACGCACACCTCGGCCACCCCTTCGAACCAAGGACCGTCGAGCGATCTCGATTTCGCCAAGACGGCGAAGAGCGCGGAGAAGGGCCCCGACGACACGGGGCTCGCCACCTGGTACGGCAGCGAGCTCGCCGGTCACAAGACGGCGAGCGGCGAGCGCTTCGATCCGCGCGGCATGACCGCGGCGCACCGGAAGCTCCCGCTCGGCACGTGGGTGGAGGTCCGGCGCGTCGACACCGGCACGTCGGTGCGCGTGCGCATCAACGATCGCGGGCCGTGGGGCGACTCGAAGAAGGTCATCGACCTCTCCCGCGCCGCCGCCGAGAAGCTCGGCGTGGTGCGCGACGGCGTGGCCAAGGTGGAGATCCGCGTCGTCTCCGGCCCGGAGTAGCCGCGAAGATCGACGCGAGGGCGCAGCGCGCGGGCCGAGGCTCGCGCGCGCGCCGCGTGTCAGATCACTTCGAGCCGTTGATGACGCATTCGGCCGAGGCGCCGGAGGCGGTGATCGTGCAATCGATCGCCACGGTGCCGGCGCTGGCGGCGAAGCTCACGGCGCAGGTGATGGTCGAGCCCTGCGGGCCGGGGCTCGTCGAGGTCCCCTTGTCGTTCGCGTCGAGGGTCACGGTGTTGACCCCGGTGCTCTGCTCGCAGGTGAAGGTCACGTCGCAGTTCGTCTGCGCGACGGTGCACTTCTGCGTCTTCGTGGTGCAGTTCGTCGACGAGTGCGCCGGATCCCCGGAGACGGTGTAGACGCCGTGGACGTCGCTGCACGACCCGCCGCCGCCGCCGCCCGAGCTCTTGCCGGTGCACGCGGTCACTTGCTGCTGCGTCGGCGTGCGGCAGGTCCCGACCTTGTTCTCGCCGAAGGTCGAGGGGTTCGAGAGATCGCAGTATTGGCCGGTCGCGCAGTTCGAGGTGGCGGTGCAGCCGTCGTTGCAGACGACGTGATCGCACCACTGGCCCGGGGTGCACGTCGACGAGCTGCAGGCGGTGTTGCCGTCTTGCTGGTTCGGCGCGCAGGAAGGATCGTTCTGCGTCGTGCCGCCGCTGCTGGTACCGCCGCTCGAGCCGTTCGGCGACGAAGAGGTGCTGCTGGAGAAGCAGGCGGCGAGCGCCAAAGACACGGCAAAGAAAGGGGCGTTGCGAAGGATTGAGCTCATCGTGGGCCTCGTGGAAAAAGGGGCCTCCAGGGTCGGAGGCCGCGCAACCGTAGTGCAGACGGCCCCGGTGCTCAACTCCGGAGGGGCCTTTGCGGCTCGGTCGAACGCGACAGCGAGCGTCAGGCGAGGCGCCGTACCGCCGTGCGGAACGTCGCCGCGTAGTCCACGTAGAGGCGGCCCGCTTCGCGCACCCACGCGAGATCCTGATCGGTGAGCGCACGCTTCACGCGGGCAGGGCTCCCCATCACGAGCGATCGCGGAGGGACGACCGTGCCGGGGCTCACGAGCGAACCGGCAGCCACGATGCACTCGTCGCCGATGACGGCGCCGTCCAACACGATGCTCCCCATGCCGATGAGGCACGCGTTGCCGACGGTGCAGCCGTGGAGCAGCGCCATGTGGCCCACGGTCACGTCGTCGCCGACGGTCGTCTTGGCTTTGCCGCCGGTCACGTGGACGACGCTGCCGTCTTGGATGTTCGTGCGCGCACCGATGCGGATGGGGAACACGTCGCCGCGGATGACCGTGGAGAACCACACGCTCGATTGCGCGCCGATCTCCACGTCGCCGATCACCGTGGCGGTGTCGGCGACGAAGACATCGCTCGCGAGACGCGGGGCTATGCCGAGATGCTCGTAGAGCGCCATCAGCGATCCCAGCGGCTCTTGCCGCTCTTGCCGCCGTCCGGCGCATTCCACGTCGCGCCCTTCGTCGCGCTCGCGTCCTCCGCCGCGTCGGTGTGCTCGTCGTCGTCGTGCCCCTCGTGCGGATCCTTCGGGTTGCACGTGTACGAGATACGCCACCCGGCGTTCGCTCCACGGAAGCTTCCGGCCCCCGGGGTCTCGCCCTCGCGCACGATCTGGTAGCCGGGGGTGCCGCAGCGGCCGCGCATGTAGCCCTCGGCTTGCGGGCGCGCTTCCTTCTCGTCGCCTTCGAGCGCGACCTCGCCGCCGGTGGCCGACTCCTTCACGACCGAGTAGCCGGGGCGCGAGCAGGCGAGAAAGAGAAGAAGGAGCGGGAGCGCGCGTTTCCGGCGTAGCACGCGGGCTAGAGTACCACCGGCAACGCGCGCGGCGTGCGGTTCGGTGCGCTGCAGCGGAGCACGGGGAGCGCTTCTTTCGCCGCTTCGGTGGGGGCACCGGCGAGCGAATGCTTGTTGGCGCGGAGGAGATCGACCTCGACACGTTGACCGACGAGCTCGCGCCCGGGGACGTCCTCGAGGTGGACGATCTCGTTGCGCTCGGTGCGCCCTTGGAAGCCGGTGCCGCTCTTGCTCGGACCTTCGACCAGGACCGTGGCGCGTGTCCCCACGAGCCGCTCGAGGTGTGCGCGACCGCTCGCTTCGACGCGTTCGAGGAGGCGCGTGAGCCGCTCGCTCTTCACCTCTTCGGAGACGTCGTCGGCGAGCTTGAGCGCCGGCGTGTGCGGGCGCGGCGAGAACTTGAAGGCGAAGGCCGCGACGAAGCCGACCTCGTCGACGAGCGACAGGGTCTCGGCGAAGTCTTCTTCCGTCTCGCCGGGGAAGCCGACGATGAAGTCGGTGGAGATGGTCATGTCGGGGTGCGCGGCGCGGAGGCGCGCGGCGCGCTCGACGTACTCGGCGCGGCGGTAGCGGCGGATCATCCGCTTCAAGAGGCGATCGCTCCCCGATTGCACCGGCAAGTGGACGTGGTGCGCGAGGATGCCGATCTCGGCGTGGGCGCGAGCGAGGGAAGGGGTCGCATGGCGCGGGTGCGGGCTCGTGTAGCGGAGGCGCGCGAGATCCGGCACGTCGCGAGCGATGGCGCGGAGAAGGTGAGGGAACTGCGTCTCGTCGGGATCGTCGCTCTCGGGGGGCGGCAGCGCGGGATCGCGGAAGCTGTCCACCGTTTGCCCGAGCAGCACGACCTCGCGTGCGCCGGCTTCGACCCAGCGCGCGACCTCGTCGATGACCTCGCGCGCCGGGCGGTAACGCTCGGGGCCGCGCGTGTAGGGGACGACGCAGAACGAGCAGCGCTCGTCGCAGCCCTTCATGGTGGTGACGAAGGCGCTGACCGGCGCTTCGCCGCGCCGCGGTCGGGCGGCGAGGAAGCTCGGCGCGTCGAGGTCGAACACCGTGCGGGCGAGGGGAGGCGTGCCGGCGCGCTGGCCTTCGACGAGGGCAGGGAGCTCGGGGATGTTGTCGGGGCCGAGCACCAGGTCGATGTGGGGAATGCGCTTCAAGAGGCTCTCGCCCTCTTGTTGGGCGACGCACCCGGCCACCGCGATGACCACGTCCGGGCGCTCGCGCTTCAAGGGGGCGAGCTTGCCGACCTCGCTGCGCAACTTTTGCTCGGCCTTCTCCCGCACGCTGCACGTGTTGAAGACGATGAGATCCGCCGTCTCGGCCGAATCGGTCGCGCGCCAGCCGAACGTGAGGAGCACCTCCTCCATCCGCTCGGAGTCGTGCACGTTCATCTGGCACCCGAAGGTGTGCACGAAGTAGCGACCGGACATGCGACGTACGATCTAGCACGACGTTGACAAGCCGGGGGCGACCCCGGATCGTGGATCTCGGGATGGCTTCACCGGGGGACCGCATCGGCGAGCGCTACACGCTCGTCGCCGAGATCGGCGCCGGAGGCATGGGCGTCGTCTTCCGCGCCAAGGACGAACGGCTCGAGCGCGAGGTGGCGGTGAAGCTCCTCCCCGGGTCGGCGCTCCAGGATCCGGCGGGGCGCGCACGCCTGATTCGCGAAGCGCGGGCCACGGCGCAGCTCGTCCATCCGGGGATCGTGCACGTGTACGACGTGGGCGATCTCCCCGACGGGGGGGCGTTCCTCGTCATGGAGCTCGTCGCCGGACAGAACCTCCGGGACCTCGTCGACGGGGACGCCTCGCTCGCGCGTCGCGTCGCGTGGGTCGTGGACATCGCCCGCGCCTTGGCCCACGCCCACGCGGCCGGGATCGTCCACCGCGACGTCAAGCCGGACAACGTCTTCGTGCGCCCCGACGGAAGACCGGTGCTCCTCGACTTCGGCCTCGCCAAGCCGATCCCTTCGGCGTTCGCGCAGACGGTGGAAGTCTCGCAAAAGAGCGCGCGCATCACGGCCGAGGGGAGCGTCGTGGGGACGCCGGCGTACCTCGCGCCCGAGCAGGTCCGAGGCGAGCCGGTCGGGCCCGCGGCCGATCAGTTCGCGCTGGCCACGTTGGCCTTCGAGCTCTTCGCGCGAAAGCTCCCGTGGCAAGGAGGGACGGTCCTCGAGGTCGTGGCGAGCATCCTCCGCGACGCGCCTTCGCGGGCGTCGGAGGCCCGCGCGGAGATCCCCGAGGCCATCGACGTCGCCCTCACGCGCGCGCTGGCGAAAGCCCCGGCCGATCGATTCCCCAGCGTCGCGGCGTTCGCCGACGCGATCGAGGCTGCGGCGGTCGCCGCGTTCGGTGCCGCGGCACGCTCGGCGGATCCGTCGAGCTCCCCCGACGTCATGAAGAGCGCCCTTGCGGTCACGGCGCCGCTCGACGAGGCCGCGGCCACGACGTCGGGGACGGGCCCGGCGGCGTACGCCGCGACGACCGAGGTGGCGCCTCAAGTCGCGAAGCTCCGGGCCACGACCGGATCGGCGCTCACGCGCGCCGAGGTGGTGGAGAGCGTGGCGGCGCCGCGGCGAAGAGGAGCCGCGCGGTGGCTCGCGGGCGGGGCGATCGCCGTGCTCTTGCTCGGAGGCGGCTACGCGGCGCGTCGCGCCACCTCGCGCGGCGACGGGCCCGCGCCGTCGGCTGCACCGAACGTGCCCCCGCCGGTCATCGCCGAAGGGGCGATCGTGGCGTGTCCGCTCTTTCAGGCCAACGGTGACGGCATCGAAGGGCCCACCGGATGGCTCGGCGCGGCCGCTGCGGCGCTCACCTGCGATCGCATCGCCGCCCGCCTCGGCGCGAGCCACGCGCGGGCGCTCGCTCCCGCCGAGCTCCTCCCCGGCATGCCGCGCGAGCCCGTCGACCAGGTGCCCATCGACCCCTTCAGCGCTCCGGAGGCCGACGCGCGGATCCGCGCCGCCGCCAAGGCGCGCGCCCAAGTCATCGCCGACGGGACCATCGAGCGCTCGCCGCGCGACTTCGGCGTCGAGATCGTTCTACGCACGACCGACGGCGCCGAGATCGCGCGCGGCCACGGACACGACGTCGAGCTCTATGCCGCCGTCACCCAGGCCGTTCGTGGCGCGGTCCCCGCGGGGAAGGTGTCGTCGTTCCAGCGCGAGTGGCTCGGTGCCGAGACGACCGACGCCGCGCTCGAGCTCCTCGACCTCGCGACCGCGGACTTGGCCGAGGACACGCTCGACCTCTCGCGCCGCTGCGCGAGCGTCACGCAAAGGAGCGACGTCGCCCCGAGCATGGCGTTCTTCGTGCGGGACTTCTGTCACGAGCAAACGAAGCGGGCACCGCTCCCCGACGCGCCTCCCCCGGTCGTGCACGCGCCACGCTCCGAGCTCCTCGCCACCGTCGTCGACCAAGGGGTCCGCGGTGGTCCAGAAGAGACGAAGAAGCGCGCGGCCCTCTTGCTCGAGGAGCGCGAGCACACGGAGTCGGCGGAGGAGGGCGCGCTCCTCGGCAGCGCCGCCGCGGATCTGTACTTCCGCACGGGCGACACGAGCGACGCGCGCAGCGCCGCGCGCGCCGCGGTGCACGACTGGCCGAACCTCGTCGATCTGCGGGGGAGTCCCTTTCATCGGCTCTCGTTCTCGGCCGAGTTCGACGAAGGGATCGCCGAGACGCACGCGATTTGGCTCCCCTTCGAGCCGGTGGCGGTGCAGGACGCAGGCGCGCACGCCGCCAACATGGTGGAGAAGATCAAGCTCGCGGGGCGCGCCTACCTGCTCGGGCCGCGCGGCTTCTTCGCCGACGCCTACGGCGAGCTCCTCGCGCGTTCGGGGAAGACCGAGCGCGCGCGGGGCATCGCCGAACAGAACGGGCACGACCTCCTTCGCGTGCAGGTGCTGACCGCCGAGGCGCGCTACAAGCAGTCGTTCGAGCTGGCCACGCACCGCATCTTGGAGCTCCCGACGAAAGACGAGAGCTCGCGCGCGGTGTTCCGTCTCTCAGCGGCGGCGGTGGAGACTTCGGCGTACACCGGGCGCTCGCGCGAGTTCATGGACGACGTGGTGAAGCGCTTCGTCGACGCCGAGCCGCCGCACGTGAGCGCGGGCTTCATCTCGTACCTCGATCTCGTCTACGCGTGCGTCGAGGCGCCGAAGCCCACCGCCAAGCGATGCGTGAAGCGCCTGCGCGAGCTCTACGCGCGAGGGCTCCCCGGGGCCATCGCCGGGTCGATCCCCGCCGTCCTCGAGGGGGCGGATCGCTGGGTGGCCGGCGACGCACGGGGCGCGGCCAAGGCGTGGCGTCCGCTCCTCCAGCATCCGGGCACGTGGTTCACGTCCGAGCTCCGCCACGTGATGGTCGACGCGTTCGACCGGAGCGGGATGCCCGAGCTGGCGGCGCGTCTCGACGACGACTTTCTCCTCATGGCCGAGCAGCCCGGGGCGATGGATCTTGCCGTCGTGCGTGGCGCGCGTCGCGCGGACGCGGCCGGGGAGAGGAAGAAGGCGGCGCATCTCGCGGACCTGGCGCTCGCCAAGTGGCGCCTCGCCGACGACGACGTACCGATGGTGAAGGAGATGGAAGCCATCAAGAAGCGGGGCGGGCAGTAGCGCCCCGTTTGCGGTACCCTTCGGGGGCTATGGCCGACAGCTTCGACACCCTGGTCGACATCTACAACCACGCCACGAAGAAGTTCGCCTCGCGCGAGCTCTTCGGAACAAAGAAGAACGGCACGTGGACTTGGACCACGTACGAAGCGTTCGGCGACGAAGTAGAGAAGTTCCGCGGCGGGCTCGCGAGCCTCGGCGTGACGCGCGGCGACAAGGTCGCCATCATCGCCGACAACCGCGTGGAGTGGGCGGTGTGCGCGTACGCGTGCTTCGGCCTCGGCGCGGCGCACGTGCCGATGTACGAGGCGCAGCTCGACAAGGACTGGGAGTTCATCGTCAAGGACTGCGCCGCCAAGGTGCTCCTCGTGGCCAAGCCCGAGATCTTGGCGAAGACGAAGAAGTTCCTCGAGGCGATCCCGACGCTGAAGCACATCGTGCTCCTCGACGGCACGCCCGAGGCGGGGCTCGAAGGCAAAGTGTCGACCTACGCCTCCTTGCTCGAGA
Organism: uncultured Polyangiaceae bacterium; assembly: GCA_964531795.1. Lineage (GTDB taxonomy): Bacteria > Myxococcota_A > Polyangia > Polyangiales > Polyangiaceae > CAZHHD01. The sequence continues at coordinate 26,392 of CAZHHD010000028.1, forward strand.
CCGGCGAAAAGGCCAAGGTCGCTTCGATTCAGCCCGAGAAGAGCGACACCGCGTGCTTCATCTACACGAGCGGGACCACCGGGACGCCCAAGGGGGTCGTGCTCTCGCACTACAACATCGCGTCGAACGTGAGCGCGGTGCACGAGATCTTCCCCATCTCCCAGGACGATCGCTCGCTCTCCTTCTTGCCCTGGGCCCACGTCTTCGGCCAGACGTGCGAGCTCCACGCGCTCTTCTCCAACGGCGCGAGCATGGGGCTCTGCGAGTCGGTGAACAAGATCATCGACAACCTCGCCGAGGTGCGACCCACGCTGCTCTTCAGCGTGCCGCGCATCTTCAACAAGCTCTACGCCGCCGTGCAGAAGCAGATCTCGGAGAAGCCCGGGCTCGTGCAGGCCATGGTGAAGGGGGCGCTCCGCGCGGCCAACAAGCAGCGCGCCGGCGAGTCGCCCTCCTTCGGCGAAGGCATCATGCTCTCGCTCGCCTCGAAGCTCGTCTTCGAGAAGGTGCGCGCGCGCTTCGGCGGTCGCCTCAAGTACGCCTTCAGCGGCGGCGCGGCCATCTCCCGCGAGGTCGCCGAGTTCATCGACGGCATCGGCGTCATGGTCTACGAGGGCTACGGCCTGACCGAGACGAGCCCCATCGCCACCGCGAATTGGCCGGGGAACCGCAAGATCGGCTCGGTGGGGAAGGCCTTGCCGCACATCCGCATCGAGATCGACGCCTCCAGCGGCAAGAAGACCGAGAGCGGGCGCGACGAGGGCGAGATCATCATCCACGGCCCCAACGTCATGCAGGGCTACCACAATCGCAAAGAGGAGAACGACGCGGTCTTCACCCCCGATCGTGGCTTCCGTACCGGCGATATGGGCTACCTCGACAAGGAGGGGTTCCTCTACATCACCGGCCGTATCAAGGAGCAGTACAAGCTGGAGAACGGCAAGTACGTCGTCCCCACGCCGCTCGAGGAAGAGATCAAGCTCTCGCCCTACGTGGCCAACGTCATGGTCTACGGGGACAACCGCCCGTACAACGTGGCGCTCGTCGTCGCCAACGTGGACGCGGTGAAGGCGCACCTCACGAAGGAGGGGGCGAGCGCGCCCAGCGGCGACGCGCTCCTCGCCGACCCCAAGGTGCGTGCGCTCTTCCAAGAAGAGATCAAAAAGTACTCGGAGAAGTTCAAGGGCTTCGAGTCGGTGCAGGACTTCGCCCTCATCGCCGAGGACTTCACCACCGACAACGGGATGCTCACGCCGAGCCTCAAATTGAAGCGCCGCGCCGTGATGGAGAAGCACGGCGCCGTCCTCGACGCCCTCTACAAGAAGGCCAAGGAAGCGAAGAAGGGGGCGAGCGCGACGGCGTAGAGCCCACCGCGTCTCGTCTCACGCCGCGACGAGCGGCATCTTCCCGATTTGTGCGCCGGTCTCGAGCTCCTCCAAGAGGAACGCCGCCAAGTCCTGCCGCGCGATCTTGAGCCCCGACGGCTTCGTGTCGGGTGGCGTGGTCACGACCGGCTTGCCCGTCGGCGTGTCCACGAGCTGCAGCGGCCGGAGCACCGTCCACGAGAGGCCGCTCGCGCGGAGGGTCTCTTCGGCGCGGGCGTGGTTCGCGTACGGCTTGGCGAGGAGGAGCGGCATGAAGATCCGCCCGAAGATGAACGACGCGGCGATGATGGCGTCCTTGCTGTCGCCCACGCCGCCCGCCGAGAGCCAGAGCACGCGCTTCACGCCGGCCTTCTTCATCGCGCGTACGACGGCGACGGCGGCGTCGGCGCAAATCGGATCGGTCTTCGACCGAGGGCCGAGCGTGCTGACCACCGCGTCCTGACCGGCGACGGCGGCGTCGAGGTCGGCGTCGCTCGTCGCTTGCCCTTGGACGACGCGGAGCCTCTCGTGGCGCGTCGTCAGCTTGGACGGATCGCGCACGAGCGCGGTCACCTCGTGCCCTTTGGCCAAAGCCTGCTCCACGAGGTGCTTCCCCGTCGCTCCCGTGGCTCCCAAGATCAGAATCTTCACGTGGCGTCCCCCTTCACCCCCGAGGCTAAAGGAGCGGAGGGCGCTTGTGGGGCTCCTGATGGCTCTTCTCCCCGGCGACCCGCGGTATGCTCGCGGGATGACCGCTCCGCGCGCCGAAGACATCCTCGCGTACTGGTTTGCCGACGCCGACAAGTCGCCGCTCACGCTGGCGGCCCTCGAAGCGCGCCCGCGCCTCTGGTTCGCCGCGAACCCCGAGGTCGACGCCCACATCCGCACGACCTTCGGCGCCGACGTCGAGCGCGCGGCACGCGGTGAGCTCGACGCGTGGGCCGAAGATTCGCGTTCGCTCCTCGCGCTCGTCGTCCTGCTCGATCAGTTCACGCGCAACATCCACCGCGGCACCGCCGCCGCGTTCGCTCAAGATCCGCGCGCCCTCGGCTTCGTGCAAGCGGGGCTCGCGCGCGGGGTCGACGCTTCGTACAACGTGGCCCATTGCCTGGTCTTCTACTTGCCGCTGATGCACGCCGAGGACATGGCGGTGCAGCGCGTCGCCCTCGCCAAGTACAAGGCGCTCCGCGAGCGCGCCGACGCGAGCCTGCAAGGGATGCTCGCCAAGCCGCTGGAGATGGCCGAGCGCCACGCGTTCATCATCGACAAGTTCGGTCGCTACCCGCACCGCAACAAGGCGCTCGGCCGCACGACGACCCCCGAGGAAGAAGAGTTCTTGAAGCAGCCGAACTCGTCGTTCTGAGCCTCAGCCCGCGCTGACGAGCACGTTACGAGCTTCGCTCGGTCGGCAGCGTCACCCGAAACGTCGTCGTCTCTCCCGGCGTGCTCGTCACCGTCAGCTGGCCGCCGTGCGCTTCGACGAGCTCGCGGGTGATGTAGAGCCCGAGGCCCACCCCCTTCACGCGGGTCGCGCGCGCCCCCTCGGTGCGCTGGAAGCGCTGAAAGAGGCGAGGGATCTCCGCAGGCGGAATGCCTCGCCCGCGGTTCGTCACTTCGATGGCGACGCGGTCGCCGTCACGTCGGACATCGACGAAGATGGGGGTCTCGCGCTCGCCGTACTTCACGGCGTTGCTGAGGAGATTGTCGAGCACCTGGGCGATGCGATCGGGGTCGACGTTCGCCTCGAGCGGAGCGACCTCCGCCCGCAGCTCGATGGCGTTCGGCGGGTTCCCCAAGAGCGCGCGCTCGACGCTCGCCTGCGCGAGCGCTCTCACGTCGAGCCTTTGCCGAGCCAGCTCCAGGCGACGGGCTTCGAGGCGCGAGAGGTCCATCAAGTCGTCGACCATGCGATGCAGTCGCATCCCCGCCGCCTTGATCTCGAGGAGCGAGTGACGCACCTCGGCGTCGCCCGCGTTCTTCACGAGGACCTGCACGTAGAGCATCATGGTGTTCAGCGGCTGCCGGAGATCGTGTGCGACGACCGAGCTCCACTCGGCGCGAAGGCGCTCGAGCTCTTTTGCGGGGGTGATGTCCAGCACCGCCACGACGGCCCCCTCGGGGTTGCCGTGGGCGTCGAGGACGGGCGCGGCGCTGACGAGCACCGGGAGGGTCGTCCCGTCCGGACGTTGCACGAGGTACTCCGAGCCTTCGGTCCGCTCGCCGCGGAGCGCTCGGAGCCCCGGATAGCTCTCGACCGGGACGTACTCGCCCTGCATGCCGAGGAGGCGCTCCTGATCGACGCGCTCGAATCGCTGGCCGAAAATGGCCTCGGCGCGGGCGTTGATCTCGACCCGTGGCAGGTCACGCGCGTGGAGCAACAAGAGGCCGATGGGGCTCGACTCGACGACTTGGCGAAGCCACCGCAGCGTCGCGTCGCGCGCAGTCTGAGCGCGCCTCCGCTCGGTGACGTCGAGGAGGGTCCCCACCATGTGCGTCGCCCGGCCTCCTTCGAAGATCGGCTCGCCCTGCTGGACGACGATGCGCTCGACGCCGTCGCTACGGATGATGCGATGCTCGAGCGAGTAGGCGCGCTGCTCCTGAACCGCCTCGTTCACCACGCGGGCCACGAGCTCGCGATCGTCGGGGTGCACGTACTCCGAGAGAGACCAGCGTATGGGCGGCGCTGCGCCGGGAGCGAGCCCGAAGAGGGCGAACATCTGGTTCGAGCGCACCACTTGATTCGTGGCCAAGTCCCACTCCCAGCTCCCGAGGTTGGCGACGCGCTGCGCGCGGGTCAGCGCCTCCTCGCTGCGGCGGAGCGCCATTTCGTTGCGTCGCGTCTCCGAGAGATCCCGCACGAAGGCGACCCAACGGCCGTCGCGGTGCACTTTGGCGCTCACCTCGACGGGGAGGGAGGTGCCGTCCTTTCGGCGCAGCGTCCACTCCGCCACCTGCACCCGGTCGCCGCTCCTCAGCGTCTCGCGCGCGTCGTTCAGGCGCGGCAGGTCTTCGGGGGGGATGATGTCGGCGATCGTCTTGCCGAGGAGCTCCTGCCGCGTGTACCCGAGCATGCGGCACGCGGCGTCGTTCACTTCGGTGTAACGGCCCTCGAGGTCGGCGATGAAGATCGCTTCCGGTGCTTGCTCGAAGAGCTCCCGGGTGCGCGCCACGGAGGTGCGGTGCGCGTCCTCGGCCGCAAGACGGGCGGTGATGTCTTCGACTTGTGCGATGAAGTGCAGCGGCTTCCCCTGGGCATCGCGCACGATCGATCCCGAGAGCATGACGTGGACGATCGTCCCGTCCTTCTTCACGTAGCGTTTGGCGAGCTGGTAACTCGGGATCTCGCCGCGGCCGAGGGCGCCCGCCAGTGCCGCGTCGATGTCGACGTCGTCGGGGTGCGTGATGTCTTTGAACGTGCGCTTCGTGAGCTCCTCTTGGGAGTAGCCGACGATGGCGGAGAGCGACGGGTTGACGCGCAAGAAGCGACCGTCCATCCCGACCAGCGCCATGCCGCTCGGCGCCTCCTCGAACGTGTGTCGAAAGCGCTCTTCGCTCTCCCGGAGCGCGCGCAGCGTCGCCGCCCGCTCCGAGACATCGCGTACCGAGGCTACGACGAGCGGACCTCGCTCCGTCGAAACGGGGGCCAGCGTGACCTCGACCGGCACTTCGGAACCGTCCCGCCGTTGGCCGACGAGGCCGACGTCGGCCCCCATCTGCCGCGCGTGGGGCGCCGCGAGAAAGCTCTCACGCTGGCGGACGTGCCGAGCGCGGTAGCGCTCGGGGACCAGGATCTCGACCGGGCTCCCCAGGAGCTCCTCCCGCCGGTAGCCGAACATCTCCTCGCACCGTTGGTTGGCGAAGACGATCTGGCCGCGGCCGTCGACCACCACCAGGGCGTCGGGAGAGGCCTCCATCAGGCCGCGTGCAATGGCCTCCGTTTCCACGGGTGGGGGCGCCGGGGCCCGCGCCCGGGTGACGTCTCGCCGCGGGGCCCCCATGACCTGCGCGTAAAGCACTTGTCGCGCCAAGCACGATGGCCCGTGGTCTTCGTGACTTAGGCGCGGTCTGGCGCCCCTCCTCGCAACTCTTGCACGGCCGACGCAAGTTGCATCGAGCCGTCCCGTCGATGCGCGATCAGAACTGGACGAGCGCGGGGGTCGGGTGGGGGAGCGCGTCGGGGGCGCCGCGACCGAGCTGGCCGGCGTTGTTCGCCCCCCAGCACATTACGCGGCCGTCCTGGAGAAGCGCGCAGGTGTGGGCGTAGCCGCCGACGATCTGCACGACCTTGCCGCCGAGGCTCGGGAGCGCCATCGGCGTGGACGAGAAGCCGCCGTCGGGGCTCGCGCCGATCTGTCCTCCCGGCGGGCCCGAGGCGTTCGCGCTCTTCCCCGCGGCGGTAGAGCCGCTCGCGAAGTTGCGCCCCCAGCACCACACCGAGCCGTCGTCGAGCGCGGCGCACGCGTGGTTCGTCCCCATGCCGATGGTGGTGGCCGTGCGCCCCGCGGGGAGCGCGACTTCGCCGGCGACGTCGATGGGCCCGGCGTCGCGTCCGAGCTGACCGGTGTTGTTGCGCCCCCAACAGAGGACGTGACCTGCGCCGGTGCGCGCACACGTTTGGAAGCCGCCGGCGACGAGCTCGACCGCGCCGGTCACGCCACCGACGAGCATCGGATCGGGGTGCGGGTTGGAGACGCCGCCGTCCGCCTGTCCGTTCTCGTCGTAGCGGCCGCGCCCCCAGCACATGACCTCGCCCGAGGCGAGGAGCGCACACGCGTGGTAGCGCCCGACCGCGACGTGCGTCGGGACGCCGCCGTCGATCAAGAAGGGCGAAGGGGTGGGGACGATGCTCTGGCCGACGCCGCTGACGGGGCCGAGCTCGCCGTAGATGTCGTAGCCCCAACAGGAGATGACGCCGGTCGTGGAGAGCGCGCAGCCGTTCCGCGCGTCGAGCGAGATGTCGGCGGGGCTCGTGATGTTGACGACGGCGGAGGCGTCGAGGTTGAGCGCGCTCGTGGCCGCGTCTGCGCCGCGCCCGAGCTGGCCGCTCTGGTTGTTCCCCCAGCAGCTCACCATGGAGTTGCCGAGGCGCACGCAGGAGAAGCCCGCGAAGCCGACGCCGCCCGAGCTCTTGTAGGTTCCCCAGTCGGCGGTGGCGACTTGGCTCACGCCGGTGATCCCGGGGACCGGCGCCGGCGTGCCGCGCGGCGTGCCGTCGAAGCCTCCGTCGACGAGCGCGCCGGTGCCGAGCTGTCCGAACTTGTTCTGCCCCCAGCAACGGACGGTGCCGTCGTTCACGAGGGCGCACGTTTGATCGGCGCCGGCGGCAATTTGCACGATGCACGGGCTGGCCGTGCAGCCGCTGTCCCCGGCGCCGTCGCCCGCAGCGTCTTTGCCGCCGTCTCCCGCGCTCGCGTCGTCGCCGGTCACGTTGCCGTCGGTGCCCGCCGCGTCGAACGACGTCGTGCCGTCGCTCCCCGCGCCGTCGCCTCCCGACGAAGCATCGGGAGACCCGCCGTTCGAGTCGTCGCCGCCGCACGCGCCGAGCGCCCCGAAGGTAGCGGTCGCAGCCAAGAGAGCTCCCCACACGTACGCGCGCTTCATCCGGCGAAGGTACCGTCGGGCGGCGCGACGCGGCAAGCGGCGAAAGCGCCGGCTTCGTGAGAGCCGCGAGCTCGCTTCAGGGCGTCAGGGGCGCGCGGGGAGGCCGGCCAAGAGATCGCGATAGGCCGGCTCCGCTTCGACGAGGCCGATGGAGACGAGCCCCGGCACCACGTCTTCTTCCATGCCGTCGAAGAAGGCGCGCGCGTAGCCGGCGGCGGTGAGCGTGCCGAAGTTCGGCGAGGGCTCGAATTCCGGCTCACCGCGCGCCCACGCAGGAGCGGCGCGCGCGAGGCACAGGCCGGCGAAGTGGCGAACGAGCGCGGGGAGCGACGCGTTCAGCGCGGCTCGCTCGCGGGGCACGTCCGCGTCCTCGCGCATGAGGAGCGCGCCGAGCTCCCAGCCGAGCTCGCCGTGGAAGGTCTCGTCGATGACGATGGCGCGCACGACGTCGCGCGCGAGAGGGACCGTCGCCGCGCGGAGCGCTCGCTTGAACATGCGTCCGCTCAGGGTCTCGCCGATGCAAAACGCGGCGATGACCACCTGGCGCACGTGCTCGCGGAGAGGCGTCCCCTCGGAGGCGTGGAGGTGCAAATCCTCGGTGGGGAGGGCCACGTGCGCGGGGCGACCGAGGCGCTCGCAGAACCGAAGGCAGAGATCGGTGTGGCGCACCTCGTCGGCGATCATCCGGGCGAACGCGCCGGACCAGTCGAGCGGCGCGCCCAGCAGGTGAAGCTGTGAGGCGAGCTGCGTGAAGAGCGCGAGCGAGTGCATCTCTTGGAGCGCACGCGCGCGCCACGCGTTCGCCGCGCGGTCGAGCACCTCGGGAGCGAACTCCTCGGGGGAGAAGTCCTCCCAGGCGATCTTCCCCCGCCGCGGTCGAGCGATGGCTTCGTGCGCCTCGGTGAGCGCGAGGTCCTCGGCCCCCGTGATCCGCCGCAGCGGCGTGATCACGGCTTCGTCGTGGAGGACGGAGCCGGTCCGTTCACGTGGCGTGGCGCCTGCGGCAACGCGTTCATGGTGTGATGCGGGAGAAACGGCGCGGCGTCAGGGGCGGCACCCGCGTCGCTCGCGTCGCTCGGGGTCGCGCTCGCCGGCGCCGGCGGCGCGTTGATGGTCGGCGGCGTGCCGGTGCTGGACGACGTCGTTCCGTTCATCGTGGGCGGCGCGCTCTTGGTGCAGGCGGCGGCGAGCGCTCCGAGGCTGACGAGCGCAGCGCCCCGGGTGAGCGCGGTCAGTCGAACTTGGCGGTGGCGTCGCATACCGATGACCGTAGTGTAGCCCGGCGTGGGCGTCACGCGTTCTCAGCCGCGCGGCTGTTCGCAGGTGCCGAGCGCGTCGGTGCAGAGCTTGTCGACGCAGAAGCCTTGGCACGTGGCGTCCGAGGTGCACGCGCGCCTCTGGCAGCGGCCGGCGGTGCAGTCGAAGTTCGTCGGGCAATCGCCGCCCCCCTGGCACGTCTTGGCCTCGCAGCGACCGCTCGCGCCGCAGACGAGCCCCGTCTTCGCCGTGGGGCCGCAGGTCGCGTCACTGCACGGCGCGAAGCAACCTCGGCCGGTGCCCGAAGGGCAAAGGTAGTTCTCGCAGATGTAGCCCGCGCCGCCCGGGCCGGCGTCGGCGCAGTCGGCGTCGACGCTGCACTTCGGCGTGCCCGACGTCGCGCAGTAGGTGATGCCGCCGGGGAACGTGGCGGCGCAATACTCGGACGAAGGACACTCGGTGTCGGAGCGGCAGCCGGCGCCGGCCTCGGTCGAGGCCGGACACGACATCTCGGAGTAGAAGACCCGCCACGCGCCGTTCTGGCAGGAAGCCTCGGCCGGGCCCCCTTGCCCGCAGCCGTAGTTGCAGTTGGTCGAGGAGGCGAGCACGCACGGGCTCCCCGCGCTCGGCAACCCCACGGGACAGTCCGCGGGATTTCCCCCTTCGCCTCCAGCGTCGCCGGCCGTGCTCGACGAGCTCGAGCCACAACCGGGCGCCGCCGCGAGGAGCAGCGCGCCAAGAACCAAGGCACCGGCGAGAGCGGAGCGAAGGGGGTTCATGTCAGGGGGCCTTTGCAAGCGCTCGGCCGAGGCGAGTTTGGCCTGCTTTTACCGGCTGGACGGCGGAGTGACCGTGGTCCGCGCGTCCGCGTGGCACACGCGGCGTGCCGCGCCGAGGGCCGCGCTCGGTGTAAGCATGGGCACATGGTCAAAGCGGGCAATGTCTTCGAGCGCTTCTCGCACAAGGTCACCGAGTTCACCGGGAGCACCTGGGCGTTCATCGTCGCTCTGGGGATCATCCTCGTGTGGGGGGTGACCGGTCCCGTCTTCCACTATTCGGACACGTGGCAGCTCGTCATCAACACCGGGACGACGATCGTCACCTTCCTCATGGTCTTCTTGATCCAACGCGCGCAGAACAAGGACGCGCGCGCGGTCGCGCTCAAGCTCAACGAGATCGTCGCGGCGATCGAAGGGGCGAGCAACCGCCTCATCGACGTCGAGTCGCTCTCGGAGAAGGAGCTCGAGACGCTCCATCGCCACTACCAGACGCTCGTCCGCATGGCGAAGCGCGACGAGAAGCTCACCTCGTCGCACTCGGTCGAAGAAGCCGAAGTGCGTCACGCGCGGAAAATTCACGCGCGCAAACAGGGGTGAGGGGGGGGCGCGCGTCGCTCCTCGCCTGACGCTACGAAGCGTCGCCGCTCTTCGCGCGCGCGGCGAGGTGCCATTGGCTCGGGCTACGCATCCACGAGCGCTGGCGCACGCCGGTCGAAGGGCGCGCTTCGGGGCTCTTGAGCCGAGCGGCGAGCGTGCTGTCGCCGCGTTGCTCGGCGAGGGCGGTCGCTTGGCGGCGTAGCTCGGTCGCGTCGGTGTGGCGGCCGCGTTGCTCGAGCGCGCGCGAAAGCTGTTCGAGCACGAGCGCGCGCGCGAGGCTCGTCGGCGCGGAGAGATCCAGCGCTTCGCTGAGGACGCCGTAGGCCTCGTCGGTGCGACCGACGTTGACCAGCATCTCGCCGAGCTTGCGCGAAAAGACCACGACCGCGCTCGTCGCCGTCTCGGCGTCGCCGGTCGCCAGCTCGAGACGCGCCACGCGGAGCCCTTCGTAGAGCGAGGCGATGGCTCCGTCGTCGTCGCCGCGGCTCGCGCGTAGGCGCGCGGTCTCCTCGACGAGGAAGAACGCTTCGAAGTCCGGTCGACCGACGAGCGCGCACGCGGCGCGGAGCTCGCGAGCGTCAGGCTCGGTGTCGAGAGCGTCGGCGGCGCGCGCACACAGCTCGGCGAGCGCGCCGGAAGGGGCGACGTCGCGTGCGACTTGGCCGAACACCCGGTGCGCCAGCATGCGAAGGCCGTCTCGCTCGCACACGAAGCCGGCGGCCTCGAGCGGCCCCCAGGCTTCGTCGAGATCCTCCGGGCGTGCGAGCACCTTCAAGAGGCGCTCGGCCGGCGCCGGCCCGAGCACGGCGAGCGCCTGCAGCACGCGACGGCGCGCCACGGGGACGACGCGCTCGCGCCACTCCACGATCCCTTGGAGCGTGCGCGGCGGATCGTCGCCTTGCCCCTCGGCGCGAAAGCGCCGCACTTGGTCGAGGTAGAGCGGGTTCTTGGGGCCTTCGGCGGGGGCCGCGCCGGCGGCGGCGAGGAGCGTCGCTACGTCTTCTTCCGAGAGCGGGCTCAGCTCGCGCGCGTGCATGCCGTCGAAGAGCGACGTGTCGGGGCATGCTTCGCACGTCATGAGGACGCGCAAGAGGCCGGGGAAGCGCGCGGTGGAGAAGAGAAAATCAGAGAGAGCGAGCTGCGAGACGCCGTCGAGGCAGTCGGCGTCGTCGATGACCAGCACCACCGGCGCGTCGGGCCTCGCGCCCGTCTTCACCGCCTCGATGGCCGCCCATTCGAGCGCCGCGCGCACAGTCTTGCGGAGGGTGGTCGTTTGCATCCCCGCGGGCGCGCTCCCGAAGATCGCTGCGAGGCCGTCGGCGACCTCGGTCTTCTTGGCGTCGGGGAGGGGAGGCGTGCGCCCCTTGGCGAGCTCCGGCCCGGCGAGCGCTGTCACCGCGCGGCGCAGCCACGCGTAGCCGATCTCGGAGGCGGGAGGCACGTGGGCGGGGACGTGCAGGACGTACGCGCCCTTGCGATGCATCGTCTCCGCGAGCTCGTCCGCCAGACGCGTGCGGCCGCCCCCTTGAGACCCGTAGTAGACGACGGCACGAACGCCTTGAGCTACGCCGAGGAGCGCTTCTCCCCACGCGAGATCCGCCACGCGCCCCGGCAGGAGACGGCCGGCGTTCACGAGCGGCGAAGCCGAAGCCGGGCGTAGCGCGGGCGGTTCGGTCGACGGAAGTGACGCGCTCCTCGCGCCCGTCGAAGGGCGCGACGACTTGGAGGGGAAGAGCGAGGCTTCGTTCTTCGCCCAATCGTCCGAGCTCACCGCGCTGGTGATGGCCTCGGCGAGGGCGTGGGCGCTCGGATAGCGACGCGCGGGGTCGACGTCGAGCGCGCGCATGCACACTTCGGCGAGTCGGCTCGGAATGGCTCGATGGGGCGCGACCACGCGCGGATCCGGGCGCGGGGCTTCGGCGTGCATTTGCAGGATCTCGGTGATCGATTCGGCGTCGAAAGGGACGCGGCCGGTGATCATCAAGAAGAGACACACCGCCACGGCGTAGAGATCGACGCTCGGGCCCGAGGCCCCCTCGAGCTGCTCGGGCGCCATGAAATACGGCGTCCCCACGAGTTGCCCTTGCTGGGTGATGCGCCGCACGCGCGGCGAGGCGGTCTCGGGTGCGCGCGCCTTGGCGATGCCGAAGTCGATGACCTTCACCCGGTCCTCGCCGCGGCGGCCGGCTTCGACGAAGATGTTCTCCGGCTTGATGTCGCGGTGCGTGATGCCCTGCTCGTGCGCCTCGTGGAGCGCGGCGAGCACTTGCTGGAGGATGTTCGCGGTGCGGGCAAAGGTCGGCGACCCTTCGGCCTCGAGCAGCGTCGCCAGGTCTCGCCCCTGGAGCAGCTCCATCACCAGGTAGAACTGCTTCGACGCCGCCGAGGCGACGCCGAAGTCGAAGATGCTTACGACGTTCGGGTGGTTCAGTCGGCTCGCCGCGCGCGCCTCGGCGATGAAACGCGGCACGCTCTCCTCCGACACGACCAGCTCGGGGTGGATCAGCTTGAGCGCGACGTCGCGATCGAGGAGCCGCTGCCTCGCGCGATAGACCTTGGCCATCCCCCCGGCGCCGAGGAGCTCCGCGATCGTGTAGCGGTCGGCGACGGTGGTACCGATGAGCGGGTCGCTCCCCGCGGGGGCGTCAGCGATTTGCTCTGCGCCGCACTCGGGGCAGAACCGATTCAAATCGACTGAATTGCCGCACGCCAGACAACGCCCCACGTAGCCCCTACCCTTGAGGTGCAGGACACCGGTTTGCGGCCCTCGCGTCAAGACGCGGCGCACGTATTGCGCCTGCGGCGTGGGGTGACAAGTCGAGCGACCGGCTCGCTCGATCGAGATCGCGCTACGGCTCGGCGTCGCCTTGCGAAGGCGGCTTCCAGATCGTCGGCGTGGTCGGCGGGATCACGCCCCACGTCGAGGTGGGCGCGGCGCTCGGCGCGTCGCTCGCGCTCGCGGCGGCGGTGGTCCCCGCGTGAGGCGTCACGCCCGCGCCGCCGTCGGTCGTCGAGTCGCGCCCGGCGTTGGCCTTGGCCGACGTGACCGTGCGGAAGGTGAGGGGAGAAGATGCGCTCGGCGTAGCGGGGATCTCGTAGACCGTGTCGCTCCCGCTCGGCGCGGCCGCTCGGGCGTTAGCGCTCGGCGTGGTGCTCGCAGCGCTCGCCGAGCTGGCTCCTGCGGCGCGCGCCGTATCGCTGTTGCCCGCTCGCCAGCGCACGACGCCGGCGACCGCGAGGCCGATGGCGAGCCCGCCGAGCGGAAGCACCCACGCCGGGCGCGGCGCACCGAGGGCGCTCGACACGCTCCCAGCGACGCCAGCGGACGACGTGCCACCCGGTCCGCTCAAACGATCTTTCGCCGCGTCTTGCTCGAGCATCGCTCGCGCGCTCACTCGCACACCCCCAGGAGGCGGCGTCGATCCGCGCTGCACCGGCGGCGGAGGGAGCGACTCGCCGGCGCGCCGCGCGGCGTCGGCCAGCGCGCGCGACACGGTCTCGCTCCGCTTCCGCGCGCGATCGGCGAGGTGGGTCGAGACGAACGCCGCGACGTCTTCCGACGTGCTCGGGAGCTCCATCGCCGAGAGCGTGAGCTCGCATCGCTTGCGCATCGCCCCCGCCGACTCGAAGCGCTCCGCCGGATCGGGCGCGAGCGCGTCGATCAAGATTTGCCGAAGCGGCTCGGCCAAATCCGGGATCCCCGGCGGCGCCTTGGTGGTGATTTGCCGCGCGAGATCGAGCTGGTTGTCGGCGGCGAACGGGCGGCGCCCAGCGAGCATCTCGTAGAGGCACACGCCCATCGCCCAGACGTCGACGCGACGATCGACGTCTTGTCCGAGCACCTGCTCGGGGGCCATGTACTCGAGCTTCCCCTTGAGGAGGCCCGACTGCGTGCGCGGCGCGAGCCGGTTCGTCGCCTTGGCGAGGCCGAAGTCGATGAGCTTCACGCCGCCGGCGGTGCTGATGAGGATGTTGTGCGGGGAGACGTCGCGATGCACGATCCCGAGCGGGGTTCCGTCGGCGTCTTTCAGCTCGTGCGCCGCGTGAAGACCGGCGCACGCGTCGGCGACGATGCGGAGCGCGAGCCCGGCGGGGATCGCCGCGCCGTTCTTGGCCGCGTGTTGGCGCACCTTGGCCAGCGACTCGCCGTCGACCCACTCGATGACGGTGAAGAGAACGCCGTCTTGCTCCCCGAGGTCGATCACCTGCGCGACGTTCGGGTGCTGGATGCCCGAGGCGATGCGTGCCTCGTCGAGGAACATCTCCTCGAAGCGCGGATCTTCGCTCAGCTCGGAGCGGATGGTCTTGATGGCGAAGAGCTTCTCGAAGCCACGCTTGCCGCGCAGGCGCGCGAGCCACACCGAGGCCATGCCGCCCGAGCCCACGGGACAAAGCAGCTCGTAGCGATCGAGCGTGTACCCCGGTTTGAGCTGCGACTCGCCTTCCATGACCACTTCCCGCCCCTCGAGCGTAGCCGGGACCGGGGGTCGTGGCGAACCACGAACCGGGTCCGGTGGGCGCTATTTCATGCGCTCGAACGCCGTCTGGACGGCCTTGTCCGACTGGCACTTCATGAGGCTCGCCGTCATCCGCTGCATGCTCGCGACGAGGTGGGCTTCGGCGTCCTTGGAGAGCGCGCGCCCGCTGGCCTTGGCGTCGTGGGCCCAGGCGAGGATCGACGCGTTCGCGTCGACCAGCGCGTTGATGCTCGCGGCCATCTTGGCGCAGTCGTTCTTGTTGGCGACGACGACGTCGGCAAGCTTGTCGAAGAAGGCGAGGAGCTTCTCCGTCTGGAGCGCGACCTTCGTCTCTTCGACCGGCGCGGGGCGCGGCGGCGGCGGCGTGGTGTCGGCGACCGCCGAGGCGCTCGCACAGGCGAAAGCGAAGGCGAGCGAGAGCGTCGTGAGGAGGCTTCCGTGGCGCATCTTCGGAGCATGCGCGACTTGGCGCGGGCGGACAAGAAGGTCGAGCCGCGGCTTCGCGTCGCACCCCCATTACCCGACGCGCTCCCTGGGACGGGCTCGCACGCACCGGTCTTCCGCGGCCTTTCAGCCCAGGTAGCCGCCGGATTCGAGGTGACGGACGATCTTCGCCGCCGCGTCTTCGGCGCTCGTGCCGGCCGTGTCGACGCGGATCTCGGCGTGCTCGGGCGCTTCGTACTGGCGCGTGGGATCCTGCTTGCCCGCTTCGGGCGCGTCGACGAAGACCTCCAAGAACTCGCCCGCAAGGACGAGCTCGCGCGCCATGCGACGCTCGGCGCGGAGCGGAGAGATGGACGACACGAGCACGATGAGCCCGGCGTCGACCATGAGCTTCGCCACCTCCGCCACGCGACGGAGGTTCTCCACGCGATCGGCCTCGGTGGAGCCGAGGCTCTTGCTCAAGCCCTCACGGACCTTGTCTTCGTGGAGCACGTAGGTGCGGCGGCCCAAGGCGTGGAGGCGCTTCTCCACCAAGCTGGCGATGGAGGCGCTCCCCGCGCTGGAGACGCCGGTGAACCACAGCATGCAGGCCTTCTGGCCGTTTTGCTGGGAGCGCGCCGCCTTGTTCACCTCGAGCGCTTGCCAGGAGAGGTTGTCCGAGCGGCGGAGCGCGAGCTCGAGGAGCCCCGCGCCGACCGTGTCGTTCGTGAGCTTGTCGATGAGGACGAAGCCGCCCGTCTCGCGGTTCTCCGTGTAGGGGTCGAAGGCGATCGCGCGGTCGGTGCTCACGTGGCACACGCCGATCTCGTTCAGGTCGAGCTGCTTCGCCGGCAGGTGCTCGAGCGTGTTCACGCTCACCTTGTATTTCGGCGCCGCGATGGTCGCGGTCACCGTGCGCGAGCCGATCTTCATCAAGTAGGGACGCCCCGGGAGGAGAGCGTCCTCGTGCATCCAGATGAGGGTCGCTTGGAACTGGTCGCCGACCGGCGGCGGTGAATCGACGCGCGCGAGGACGTCGCCTCGGCTGATGTCGATCTCGTGCTCGAGCGTGAGCGTGACCGATTGACCGGCGACGGCGACGTCGAGATCCCCGTCGTGGGTGACGATGCGGGTGACGACGCTCTCCTTGGCCGAAGGGAGCACGGCGATGCGGTCCCCCTTCTTCACCGTGCCGCTGGCGATCATGCCGGCGAAGCCGCGAAAATCCTGGTTCGGACGCGCGACCCACTGCACCGGGAGGCGGAAAGGGCGGCGCTGGAGGTCCTCGTCGATGGGCACCGACTCGAGGTGCTCCATGAGCGTCGGCCCGGCGTACCAAGGCATGTGCGGCGAGGGCGAGGTGACGTTGTCTCCTTTGAGCGCCGACATCGGGATCGCCACGATGTCGGTGAGCCCGACCTTCTTCGCGAACTCGAGGTACGCGGCGAGGATGGTGTCGAACGTTCCTTGGGCGTAGCCGACGGCGTCCATCTTGTTGATGGCGAGGACCACCTTCTTGATGCCCAAGAGCGACACGATGTAGCTGTGGCGGCACGTCTGGGTGAGCACGCCTTTGCGCGCGTCGATCAAGATGACGGCGACGTCGGCGGTCGACGCGCCGGTGGCCATGTTGCGCGTGTACTGCTCGTGCCCCGGCGTGTCGGCGACGATGAACTTCCGCTTGTCGGTGGAGAAGAAGCGGTAGGCGACGTCGATGGTGATGCCCTGCTCGCGCTCGGCGGTAAGGCCGTCCACGAGGAGCGCGAAGTCGAGGTCGGCCCCTTGGGTCCCCACCTTCTTCGAGTCGGCCTCGAGGGCCACGAGCTGGTCGTCGAAGACCATCTTCGACTCGTAGAGGAGCCGCCCGATGAGCGTGCTCTTGCCGTCGTCGACGCTGCCGCAGGTGATGAAGCGGAGGAGGCTCTTGTGCTCGTGCGCGTGGAGGTACTTCTCGATGTCTTCGGCGATGAGGCTGGAGACGTGAGCCATCAGAAGTAGCCCTCTTGCTTCTTCTTCTCCATCGACCCGGTGGCGTCGTGATCGATGACGCGCCCTTGGCGCTCGGAGGTGGTGGTGAGGAGCATCTCTTGGATGATGGCGGGGAGGGTGTTGGCCTGGCTCTCCACCGCGCCGGTCAGCGGATAGCAGCCGAGGGTGCGGAAGCGCACGGTCTTCATCATCGGCTTTTCGCCGGGGCGGAGCGGCATACGCTCGTCGTCGACCATGATGAGGGTGCCGTCGCGCTCGACCACCGGCCGCTCGGCCGCGAGGTAAAGCGGCACGATGGGGATGTTCTGCAGGTGGATGTACTGCCAGACGTCGAGCTCGGTCCAGTTGGAGAGCGGGAAGACGCGGAAGCTCTCGCCCTTGTGTTTTCGGGCGTTGTAGAGCTTCCACAGCTCGGGCCTCTGCCGCTTCGGATCCCAGCGATGCTGCGCCGAGCGGAAGGAGAGGATGCGCTCCTTCGCGCGTGACTTCTCTTCGTCGCGCCGCGCGCCGCCGAAGGCCGCGTCGAAGCCGTACTTGTCGAGCGCTTGCTTCAGGCTCTGCGTCTTCATGACGTCGGTGTGCACCGCCGAGCCGTGGGTGAAGGGGTTGATCCCCTTGGCCACGCCCTCTTGGTTGATGTGCACGAGGAGCTTGAGCCCGAGCTTCGTCGCCATTTGATCACGGAAGGTGATCATCTCGCGGAACTTCCACGTCGTGTCGACGTGGAGGAGCGGGAAGGGGGGCTTCGCCGGATAGAAGGCCTTCATCGCCAGGTGCAGCATGACGGCGCTGTCCTTGCCGATGGAGTAGAGCATCACCGGGTTTTCGCACTCGGCGACGACCTCGCGGAGGATGTGAATGCTCTCCGCCTCGAGGCGTTGAAGGTGCGTGAGGTGGACGGTGCTCATCCCGTCGGGGCCCGTGAGAGGCGAGGCGCTTGGACGCACGTCGCCCAGGATAGCATGCACGCACCCGCTACGGCCCGAGAGCGCGGCGCGCGGCCCCGGATCAGCTGGTCTTGCGGGGCGGGGGGCTGGATGTAGGATCCCCTCAATCGTGGGGTTGGGGGTGGGCGTGGGGACGGGCGGGGACAAGGCAACGGGAATCACTTCCGGGATCGGCGGCGCCGTCGCGGAGACGCTCTTCCATGCGCTCGCCGACGCCTCGGGGCGCGCCATCGTCCTCGTCGACCGCGCGATCAAGATCCTCTACGTCAACCCGACGACCCTGGAGATGACCGGCCTCGCCCCGGCCGATCTCGTCGGGCGCGCCGCGGAGACCGTCTGGCCGAAGACCACCGAGGAGGTCCGGCCGCTCGTCCAGCGTGCGTTCGAGACCCAAGAGATCGTGCGCAGCACGAGCCTCTCGTTCGGATTGAACCACGTGATGTGCGAGGTGATTCCGGTTCGACCGGGCGGGGGCGCGCCCCTCGAGCACTTCGTCATCGTGCTCCGCGACGCCAAGGACGCCGAGGCTGAAGGGACCGGCTTTACCCATTCGGGGCAGGTGCTCGTCGACGCCTTCGCGCGCCTCGCGCGCCTCACGTACCCGGATCACGAAGCGGTGCTCCGGGAGACGCTCGAGTTCTTCTCTCGCGAGCAGAACATGGACCGCGTCATCGTGCGGCTCATCTCGCCGGACGGCCGGTTCATGATCGTCGGCGGCCATTACGACGCGCCGGGGCTCCCGCCGCTCACGCACGCCGACGAGCCGATCGACGCGTACGCGGCGACGCTCGACGGCATCGGCCGCGGCCAGACTCTGATTACGAGCTCGATCGACTCCATCCCTGAGAGCAACAAGGAAGCCCGTGCCCGCCTCGAAGCGGTTGGGTGCCGTGCTGCCTGCGTAGTCCCGCTCGTCGACGGTCAGAAGCTCATCGGACGGCTCGCCTTCGCCACCGTCCGCGAACGCGCCTGGCCGCTCTCGCTCGTGTGGCAGCTCCGCGCCTTCGCCGAGATGTTCGGCACGGCGCTGAGCCGCGCGAGGCGCGAGGCCGACTTGCGGGAGCGGCTCCGCTTCGAGGAGGCGCTCACCACGCTCTCGGCGCGGCTCCTCGACATGACGAGCGAGGGCTTCGACACCGAGCTCATCGCCTCACTCGAAGCCGTTTCGCGCGCGCTCCACATCGACCGCGCGATCGTGACGCTCTTGGACGAAGCGAAGGAGCACTTCGTCGTGACCCACGAGTGGTGCGCCCCGGGGATCGCGAGCTTCGATCCGCTCGGCGAGAAGATCACGGTGGCGTCCGTGGGCTGGCCGCTCACCGAGATGTCTGCCGGTATGGTCGTGAACGCCACGTTCGACGAGGTCCCCGAGCACGCCGTGGCGGCGCGCGCGCTCATGGAGCGCCAAGGGATCCGCGCCGTCGCACGGATCCCGCTCCGCGTGAACGGCGAGGTCATCGGCGGCATCGCCTTCCACTCGCTGAAGGCCGCCACGAAGCTCCAGCCCGAAGCCATCGCGCGCCTTCAGGTCGTCTCCCACGTCATCGCCTCCGGCGTCGCACGTCTTCGCGCGACGGACTCCCTGAGCGAATCGGAAGATCGCTTCGTCCAGGTCATCGAGTCGGCGCTCGACGGCGTGGTCCTGCTGGACGAGACCGGGGTGGTCCTCGATTGGACCCAGCAGTCGGCGCGTCTCTTCGGCCGCGACCGCCACGAGATGGTGGGCCGCAAGCTCGCCGAGGTCGCCCTCGACGAGGCGTCGTCGAGCTTGCTCGATCTCGCCAGCGCGCCTTGGGTCCGCGAGCTCACGGGGGTGCGCGCCGACGGAAGCCTCGTGCCGGTCGAGGTCTCGGCGAGCCCCATGAAGCGCTCCGGCGCGCGCATCTACAGCCTCTTCGTGCGCGACATCACCGACCGCAAGCAGGCCGAGGCAGCGAAGCAGCGCGCCTTCGACGAGGTGTCACGGCAGAAGGAGAGCGCGGAGCGCGAGCGTGACTACCTGCGTGAGGAGCTGAGCTCGGACACCGGCTCCTCGGGTGTGTTCGTCGCCGAGAGTCCGGCGCTCCGTCACGCGCTCGAGAGCTTGGACGCGGTGGCTGGCACCTCGGCGGCGGTGCTCCTTCACGGCGAGTCGGGCGTCGGCAAAGAGGTCTTCGCGCGCGCGCTCCACGCGCGGAGCCCGCGCTCGCGAGGCCCGCTGGTGCGCGTGAACTGCGCTTCCATCCCCGAGTCGCTCTTCGAGAGCGAGTTCTTCGGCCACGTGCGCGGCTCCTTCACCGGCGCGCACAAGGACCGGGTCGGGCGCTTCGAGCTCGCCGACGGTGGCACCATCTTCCTCGACGAGGTCGGCGAGATCCCCATCGAGATGCAGGCCAAGCTGCTTCGCGTGCTCCAAGAGGGGGAGTTCGAGCGCGTGGGCGAAGACAAGACGCGCAAAGTGAACGCGCGCGTCGTGGCGGCCACGAACCGTGACCTCGCCGTCGAGGTGCGCGAGGGGCGCTTCCGGCGGGACCTCTACTTTCGACTGAGCGTCTTCCCCATCGAGATCCCCCCGCTCCGCGAGAGGCTCGAGGACATCGTCCCGCTCGCGCGTGAGTTCTTGAGGCGCGCCGCGCGCGCCGCCGGTCGCCCCTCGTTGAAGCTCACGCCGATGCAGGAGGCGCACCTCCTCGAATACGACTGGCCGGGGAACGTGCGCGAGCTCCAGCACACGATCGAGCGCGCGGTGATCCTCTCCTCGGTGCCGCCGCTCCAGCTCGAACGAGCGATGGTCCCCGTGAGCGGGCGTGGCCCCATGACGAGCGGGCCGGCGCCGTCTCTCCGCGGGGCCTCGGCCGAGAAGGAAGTGCTCACCGCCGACGCGCTCAAGAAGCTCGAGCGCGACAACGTCCTCGCCGCGCTCGAGCAAGCCAAGGGGCGCGTCTCCGGTCGCGGCGGCGCCGCCGAAATTCTGCAGATGAGCGCCTCGACGCTCCGCGACCGCATCAAGGCGCTCGGGATCGTGCGTCGCTAGCGCGACGTCACGGGCAGGAGCCGAGCGTGAAGACCGCGACCCTCGACGTCCACGCCGGGCAGGCGCCGTCGCCGACCTCGAGCGTGTCCGGAGCGTCGAGGCTGTCGGTCACGATCTGCGCGCGGCCACCGGTCTTCGCCATACGGTGGATCGTGGCGTTGTGGTCGCCCGAGGAGCTCTTCACGAACGTGCCCGGCGTCGCCCAGTAGAGCGAGGTCGCGGTCGCGCGGAGCAGGTAGACGGTGTTCGCCTCGGCGTTGGCCACGCGGCGGAGCTCGGTCGGCGCGCCGCCCGACTTCGGCATCGCGCTGATGCTCCAGCCGCCGTGCTCGCTCGCGTAATAGAGCTTGTCGTCGTCGACGGCGATGGCGCGGACCAGCGTGCTCGGAAGCTCGGCGAGGTCTTCGGCCTTCGCGCTCCCGTCCTTCTTCACGCGGAGGATGTACTCCGGCTGCTCGGTGACGTTCGCCGGGTCGAAGTTCAAGCCGTAGAAGTAGACGTACGTGTCGTCGACGACGATGTCGTTGCCCCCCTTGTAGCCCGTGTACACGGTCTCGATGGCGCCGCCGGTTTTCTTCACGCGACGGATGTAGACCGAGTAGTCGGTGTCGTTCTCGTTCTGACCGCTCCAGTAGACGTAGCTCGCGTCTTGGGCGAGCCACACCGGGACGTCGTAGCGCTCGCGGGCGAGCACGGTGACTTTGCCGCCGGTCGGCGCGACCTTCAGAACCTGGCCGTCGTCGTTGAAGTAGACGCCGTCGTCGTCGACGACGATCCCACCGAGCGAATCCATGCCGCGACCGGTGTAGAGGACGGTCGGTGCGCCGCCAGCGAGCGGGGCTTTGAGCACCTGGATGGCGCTCGAGTCGGTCCAGTAGGCGAAGCCGCCGTGCACCGTCACGTTGCGGTAGGAGAGGTTCCCCGTCGCCACGGTGACCGGCGGCGCGTGTTGGGCGAGGGCGCTCTCGTCGCTGTCGTCGGCGCTGGAGCTGGCGTCGCCGCTGCACCCCGCGAGCGCGAGGCTCGCTCCGAGCGCGCCGAGGGCGAGCGCGGCGCGAACGAAGGGGGAGCGAGCGAGGGGGGAGCGCGTGTGGGGGAGTGTCATCACGCCCGCACTCTGTCCGCAGGCGGACGAGCGGCACGTGAGAAAACGTTAAACCCGCATTACCCGCCCCCGCGCGCAGCGGCGGCGAACTCCTTCCACGTGGCTTCGGCCGCGCCCACCGAGGCGCGCGCGCCGTCCCGCACGATCGGGGTCCTGAGGAGGAGCGGATCTTCTTCGAGCAGCGTGGCGAGGCGCGCCTCGTCGGGGTTCGCGTGGGCGAGGCCGCGCTCCTTCACCCGCGGCGAGTCTTCGGCGTAGAGCGGGCGCATGCCGCCGACGGCGCGCGCCACGCTCGTGAGCTCCCCTTTGGAGAGCCCCTTCTCGCGAAGGTCGACGAACTGCACCTTGATGCCGCGGTCGGCGAAGAAGCGCTGCGCCGCGCGTGTGATCTTGCACTTGGCGGTGCCGAAGATTTGAATCATCTCACCATCCTTCTTCTTCCGGCTTCGGGGGGAGATCGGGGAGCATCGGCGGCGTGCTGCGGAGATCGGAGAGGAAGTCGGGCTGCGGGTGCACGAGCGAGAGCAGGCGCTCCCCGCCGGTGGCGCCCCCTTCGGCGATGGGATCGAGCAGGTAATCGAGTCGGCGAAGATCGCGGCGGACCTCGAGCGGCGCGCTCTTCCCTTGGTCGCGAAGGCGGAGGACGGCGTCGTGAAGCGCCCCCTGGCCTCGGGGATCGCTGGGCTCGAGGGCCACGTGCTCGGCGCGCGTCGCCACGTCCCAGAGCAAGAGGCCGAGATCGATCCGCGTGACCAGCTCCGACGGTCCGCGGAGCGCCTCTTCGTCGCGCGCCTTCTTTCGAATCACGTCGCGCAGGGCAGGGACCGCCAAGGTCGTGACATCGAGCAGCGCGCGGCGTCGCACGTCGAGGATTGGTGCGAGCGCCTTCCACTTCTCGTCGGCACCGCGGAAGCCGTCTTCCTTCCAGTCGTCGTGGGAGAAGTAGGCGCCGAAGTCCTTGGCGGGGGCGGCGAGGGCGGCTTCCGCGTCGAGCCATGCGCCCAGGGTTTGGCGGACGACGGCGGGGAGCGAAGCGTCGGCGCGGAGCTTCTCCGGATCGCGCAAGCAGGTGCCGCCGATCCGGTCGAGCGTGGCCGACGCCATCGCGGGGTTCGTGCGGTACGTCCCCGAGGCGACGAGCTCGCGCGCCATCAGGTCCTCGAGGAGCACGTCGCGCACGCACGGCTCGGTGGAGACGAGGGCGTCCCATTGCTCCGACGTCGCGCGGCGCGAAGCCTCGGCCGCGTCGTAGGCGGCGCGTTGCTTGTCGTGGACCATCCCTTCGCGGATCCCGACGCCGGCGGGCACGCCGACGGCGAGGAGGATGATGACGCCGCCGATGATCTTGGCGCGGAGAGACACGCTCTCGTCGCTGCTGTCGCTCGTGCTGTCCGTGTCGCTCGATGCGGGCGAGGACTTGGTCGGCTCCGGAGCCGCCGCTTTCGCGTCGCGTCCGGCCTTCTCGGCGAGGAGCGCGTCGCGCTCGCGCGTCAGCTCCGCCACCTCTTCGGCGAGCGCGTCGGCGCGCGCCCGGGTGGCCTCGTCGCTGTCGCGAAAGGGCATCGACCGAAGATAGGCGGACGAGGCGCGGCCGTCGACGCTGGGCCGTGGATGACCTGCTAGAATCGCCCTTGGCATGCCGGCTCGCTCTCGCTCCGCGCCGTGGCGGCTCGCGCCGCTCGCCCTCGGGGCCGTCGCGCTGGGGCTCGCGGTCGGGTGCTCGACGGGCGACGCCGCCAGCCCTGACGTTCCGCCTTCGCAGGTCGGACCCGTGCCGCTCCGTCGCTTGAGCGATCGCGAGATCCTGAACGCGGTGCACGATCTCTTCCCCTCGGTGCCCGCCTCGGTGGTCGCCGCGCTCCCTGCGCTCCCGCCGGATGTGCCGGTCGCCGGCTTCGACAACGCCGCCGAAGGGCAGGTCCCTTCGGATGTCGGCATCGCGCGCTACGAGTCGCTCGCCAATGCGTATGCCGCCGACCTCACCCAAGACAGCGACCACGTCGCCTCGCTGGTCGGCTGCAGGTGGGAGACGCCGGATGCTGCCGCCGCCTGCGCTGGGAAGTTCGTCGACACGACGGGGCGCCGCGTGTTCCGGCGCCCGCTCGCGAGCGACGAGCGAGGCCGCCTTCTCGCGCATTTTGCCGAGTGGCAAGCGGCGGTGGATTTCGAAGGCGCGGTGCGGCTCACGCTCTCGGCGCTGCTGCAATCGCCGCAGTTCCTGTACCGGGCCGAGCCCATCGCCCGCTCGCCCGAAGCTTGGGGGAAGCTCGTGCCGGTCGAGCCGTACGCGCTCGCGAGCCGCCTCTCCTTCTTCTTGTGGGAGAGCGCGCCCGACGACGCGCTGCTCGACGCCGCCGCGCGAGGGGAGCTCGGCAGCGAGGCGGGGCTCCGCGCCGAGGCCGATCGCATGCTCGCCGACGATCGCGCGTCGCGCCTTCGGTGGAGCTTTCACCGCCAATGGCTCGGGCTCGATCGCATCCTCTTGGCCGAGCACGAGGTCCGAACGCCCGACGTCGATCCGTCGTGGAGCGAGGCGACGGCCACCTCCGCGCTCGACGAGTCGCGTCGGTTCGTCGAAGGGACGCTCGCGCACGGCGGCACGTTCCGCGATTTGCTCACGAGCCGGCACGCGTGGGTGAACGGCGAGATGGCGCGCGTCTACGGCGTCGCGCCGCCGGAAGATCCTGCGTCGTGGACGGAGATCGATCTCCCCGAGGAGCGCGCCGGGCTCCTCACGCGCACCGCGTTCTTGGCCGGCTTTTCTCACCGCGCCGCCACGTCGCCGCCGGTGCGCGGCAACGGCATCGAGCTACGCCTCCTGTGCCAGCTCCCGGTCTCGCCGCCGGCGAACGCCGATCTCTCGCAGCCCAAAGCCTCGCCCGACCAAGGGCCGCAGACGAACCGCATGCTCTTCGAGGAGCGCACGAAGCCTGCACAATGCCAAGCGTGCCACGCCGCGTTGAACGGCTTCGGCTTCGGGCTCGAGGGGTACAACGCCGCCGGCCACGTGCAGACGACCGAGAGCGGTCTCACCATCGACACGAGCGGAGAAATCCACGGCACCGACGTCGACGGTCCGTTTCAAGGTGGGGTGGATCTCTCGGAGAAGTTGAGCCGAAGCGAGGTCGTTCACCGCTGCGCCACCTCGCAGATGGTTCGCTACGCCTTGGGGCGCGCGCCGGTCGAAGAAGAGGTGACGACGCTCACCGAGCTCGCCCGCAACTTCCAAGGGAGCGGCGGCGACGAAGGGGCGCTCGTCCGTGCGATCGTCACCTCGCCCACCTTCCGCTTTCGTCGGGTGGAGGAGTACTGATGCGCCTTCACCGGCGTCAGCTCCTGCAGGCTCTTGGCTTCGGCGCCCTCACGGCGGCGATGGGGCGGGGGACTTCGGCGCGCGCCGACGGCGAGGGCTACCCCACGCGCATCGTCTTCTACATCCAGCCGCACGGGCACATCCCCAACGCGTGGAACATGCCGATCCCCGGCGCGCCCACCGACCAATTCGCCGAGCGCTCGCTGCTCGATCTCACCCCCGACGACTTCAGCCCCACGCTCCGCCCGCTCTACGCGTTTCGCGATCGGCTCTTGGCGATCGAGGGGCTCTCGCACACGTCGGTCCTCGCCGACATCGCCGACATCCAAAAGACCGGCGGCGACATGAACAACCACCAGGTCGGCGTCGCGCACCTCTTGAACGGCGCCAAGGCGCTGCAGCGCCCGGGAACGTATTGCACCGGCGGCGCGCGCACGCTCGATCAAGAGCTGGCGGCGCGCCTCGCGGCCCCCGGGCGCTTCGACTCGCGCGTGTACGGCTACGACTACATCCCCAACTCCGCCGTCTCGCCGTTTTCGTACTTGGGACCGGGGCAGGCCACGCCGAAGGTCTCGGATCCGAAGACCGCGTTCTCCGACTTGCTCGGGATCGCGCCGCCGACGACGGTGCCAGGGAGCCGCGAAGAGAAGCTCGCGAGGCTTCGCCCCTCGGTGCTCGACGCCGTTGCGCGCGAGTACGAGGTGCTCGCCCCGCGGCTCGGCGTCGAAGGGCGGCAGAAGCTCGAGGCCCACGCCGCGCTCGTCCGCGAGCTCGAGAAGACCCTCGGCGCTTCGCACCCGCTCACCTGCGGCACGACGTTCGATCCCACCGTCCACGAGGTGCGTCAGTTCATGAGCCTCGTGCGGCTCGCCCTGGCGTGCGATCTGACCCGCATCGTCACCTTCACCGCGCCGGTGCCGGAGTGCCCGGAGCTTCACTACCCGGCGGCGGCCACCTTCCACGCGTACGCGCACCAATCGATCGAGGGGGCGACGTCGTGCGGGCAGATGTTCAGCCCCATCGCCGCGCAGGCGATGACCGATCTCGACGCGTGGCACGCCGCGCACTTCGCCTACCTGCTCGCAGAGCTCGACGCGGTCCCCGAAGGCTCGGGCACGCTGCTCGATCACACCGTCGTCGTGTGGGTGAGCGAGCTCGCGACGCCGACCCACCAGCACCACGACGTGTGCACGCTGCTCGCCGGCGGAGCGAGCGGCTTCTTCAAGACCGGGCGCTACGTGCGCTATCCGCGCAATCTCCCCAACCCGATCGACGGCTTCCCCAAGACCGGCCCGGCGCACAACCGGCTCCACGTGAGCCTCTTGCAAGCGATGGGGCAGAGCGACACGAGCTTCGGCATGACCGACGCGGTCGCCGCCGACGGCACGCCGCTCTCACTCCGCGGGGCGCTGACCGAGCTTCAGGCGACGTAGAGGAGGCGCGCGTTGGCGCGTCGTGGGGCGCGAGGCGCGATCCCCCTTGCGTGCATCGCGGAGGTGCGATGAATTGTGCGCCAAATCGGCGTCGCGCGCGTGCGCGAGAAGGACAGGCAATGAAGGCGACACACTTGCTCGCGGCACTCGTTCCCATGATGGCGCTCGGATGTGGCGGAAGCGACGGGGCCACGGGGGCCACTGGGCCCGCGGGAGCGCAGGGTCAGCCGGGCACGCCCGGCGCTGCGGGACCGAAGGGCGACCAGGGGGATCCCGGCCCGCAGGGGCCGCAGGGACCGCGGGGCGACGCGGGGCCGCAGGGACCGCAGGGTGATGCGGGACCGCCGGGACCGCAGGGCGATGCGGGGCCGCCCGGACCGCCGGGCGACGGGGGAGGTTCGTCGACCTCGCTCGTGAGCGCGGTGTGCTCCGTGCAGTCGGCCGGTACCTGGACGTGCTCGGTGGTCTGCCCAGGCACCGGCGCCGTTGCGCTCGCGTCGGCCGGCTCGAACATGACCAACGCCACCGGCTTCGTCGCGGCCAGCGGCAACGGGCGCGAAACCAACAACATCAACACCTGGGACTTCCAGTTCAACTCGGAGGGTGGCGGCGGCACCATCACGAACTCCGTGATCTGCTTCACCCCCTGATCCGCAAATGAGCGCGCCGCGCGAGGGGCTCCTCGAGCTGCTGGAAGACGTCGCCCCGGAGGATCTGCATCGCGCCGTGCACGAGGCGTGTACGGCGCCGCGCTGGTCCTTCGGGAATCGTTCCACGGAGGACCAGGCGGCTCGCCCCTTCTGGGTCATGGATATGACGGGCGTGGAGGCGGTCGACCGACTCTTCGCGCACGTGAAGCCCGCGTGCGAGCGTCTCGTCGGCGGTCGATTGCGCGTGCTCCGGCAGTACGCCAACGGCCACACGTACGGCCTCGGCGGCCGCCCTCATTTCGATGACGTCCGCCCAGGCACGGTGACGCTTCTCTACTATCCCGCGCTCACCTGGAAGCCGGAGTGGGAGGGCGAGACGCTCTTCTTCAGCCCGGCGGGGCACATCGTGGCGGGTGTCGCGGTCGCGCCGAATCGCGGGATCCTGTTCGACGCGCGCATGATGCACGCCGGTCGAGCGCCGAGCCGCGACTGTCCGGACCTCCGCATCACGCTCGCGCTCAAGCTCATCGTCGAAGACGACTGACAGAGGGGCGCCGCACGCGCCACCTCTTCGTCAGGTCATGGCCCAGCGACGGAGCAGGTTCGCGTGCGTCTTCGAGAGCAGATCACGGGCGTCACTCGCGCCGTCCACGCCGCGGAGGTGCGCCATGGCGCGCGAGAGATCGTAGAGGACCTCGCGGCTCGCCGCATCGGGGACGAAGCTCTCGACCCAGCCGACCACCGCCCGGCGCTCGCCGCGCGTCACCTCCGACACCTCGTGAAGCGCACCCGTCGGGTAGCAGACGAGCGCGCGTGCGGGGAGCTTGAAGGTCCGCGCGGCGCCGTCTGCACCGATGCGGAGCTCACCTCCGTCGTACGTCTCGGGCTCGTCGAGGAAGAGGGTGAACGAGAGATCGGCGCGCAGGCTCGAGCCGCCGTCGTACATGATGGCGGCGTCCACGTGCCGGCCGTACCGCATGCCCACGCGGTAGCGGGAGAGTCGCAGCGAGTGCATGCGTCGCGGGAGAGTCGCCGACGCGAAGGTCGCGTGGCGCTGGAGCGCGCCGCCGACGATCCGTGCGACCTGGCTCATCGACGGATCCGCGCTCGACATCTGCTCGTTGTGCTTCACGCTCGCGAGCTCCACGCTCGCCGACTCGCGGCCGTCCACGAAGGTGGTCTTGTCGGCGATCGCAGAGAGCGCTGCGTGTTCTTCGACGGAGAGCGCGCCCTCGAAAGTGAGGATCATGCGGCCATCATGTCATGTGAGAGGCCGGGCGCGCGAAGTCTGAAGATGCGCCCTAGAAACACGAAAGGCGCCGCCTCCGTCGTGGAGGAGCGCCGTTCGCTCGCGAATGTCATAGGTCCTCGTTTGGTTCGTCGGGGAGCTCTCCTCTTTTCCGGTGTGTCTTCGCCGGGAGCGGGGTTACGCGGGGCCGGTGTTGGCGACGAGCGCGAGCACCGGCTTGGCGGGAGGGAGCGCAGGCGCTGCGCCCGGATCCGCGACCGGCGTCGCGACGACGTTGCCGGCGACCACGCCCTTGCGCGCACGGTGCCCGATGCCGAGTCGGATCAGTTGATCCTTGCGGCGGAAGATCATGCGCGCGGTGAGGCTCCAGTCGTCGAACCAGACTTGGAGCTTCTGAAGAAGCGCGTCGCGTTGTGCCGTGCGCTCCGACTTGTTCGAAACGACGATCGCCTCGGGCTCGGTCGCCGCCGCGACGAGATCGGCGCGGAGCTTGGTCACCGCTTCTTTGCCGAAGCCGCGATGAGCGAGGAGAGCGACGACGGCGTGATCGGTCTTCTTGGCGCTCTTGCCGATCATCGGCTCGTAGCGCTCCATGAAGATGCTCGCCTCGACGAGCGCGTTCGAGTCGGTGGTCATGGTGAGCCCGCCGAAGAGCGCGCCGTAGTGATCGGGGAAGAAGCGCTTCACGCCCGACGCCAGGCGAGGGAGATCCCGGTGCGCGAACTCGGTGACGGCGGCGATCGCTGAGCGGATGGCCGCCTCGTTGCTCTGGGTCGGTGCTTCCTCCGGGTGGTAGCCGCCGAGCGCGATGCAGAGGTTCCAGCCCTCTTCGTGCTCCGCCTGGGTGTACCCGTGGGCTGCCATCTGGCTGCGAATGGCGGCCGACGTCCCGAGCGTCCGCAACATGCGAAGCGCGCGGGTCTCGAGGGTGGTGCGGGTGTAACGAGTGATCTGCTTCATTTGAATGGTCCTTGCTCGAGCCCGGGAGCGTCGTGCCCCCGGCTGGCCGTCGCATGCAGTGCGGCGGCGCATAACCTCCCATCGGCCGCGCGCGGCGGCAGTTGCGTGGATTCGGATCGGTCGCTGTCGATTTTGGCGACGGGGTCGCGGGCGCGACGCGCGCCGTTGCACACGCGGCCGTATGCAATGGCCTACGGGGCGTAGGCCACTGCACACGAGGCCGTGGGCATGGATTACGGGGGCGTACGCGATGGCCGACTTCTCGGCGGACCTTGCTGAGGATTCGGCAAGGGCTGGTGAAGGTGCGCGCGCGACCGGTTTTCCGCAGGGATCGGGCACTGCGCGCCCCCGAGCGGGCGCCGCGCCGGGAGATCGACGCCCGCGCGGGCGCGTGGATGTGACGCTATTTTCAATCTTCCGACCTTAGGGAGCGCTCAGAAAGGTCTGGCGGCTTTTGGAGCGGGCCGGCGGCGCTTTCGATGCGGCGCGCCGCCGGCTCGACGAGAGTCGTGACCTCATCGGTTTCCACCGGTACCGCGTCGTGAGATCTCTCTCGAAGACCGGGTCCCCGTCGCAGGACACATGACGCCGACGATCTCGGGATGCCGCCGTCACTCGTGGCCCCGTGAACCGTCTTGGTTACGCCGTGAGCCGGGGTCCTTAGGTAGCTCCCGCCGGTACGCACGAGCGAGCGCGGTCACGTCGCGCGAGAGCGGGGATGGTGCCCTCGGTCGCGGGTTCAATTTCAAGGACTTCGTCGAGGCATAAGGTGTTCTGGACCGTCATGTGGGAGCAGCTTCGGTACACCATCGAGATGGTGCGGGTGACCGACTGCAAGAACAGGGACGCACGGGCACCGCCCATGGATCGAGGCGGTGGCCTTCATCCGATCTAGGACTTCGCCAGGTTGCCGTACGTCATCGATCGAAAGCGAGCCTCGAGAAGCTCGGCAAACGTTCCTCTCTTTGCGAGTTCACGTAGATCGTCTCCCTTCACAACGAGGCAGACGACGTCTTCGCGACCACAGAAGCCCTGAAGAAACCGGAAGGCGTGTTTTGCGTCCGAGTCCTTCGTCCCCGTGATGTCACTCTTGGCAACAAGAACCCCCAGACGCGCCCCGACAAACTTCATGCGAGCGAGGAAATACCCGACCTCCCGCGATCTGGCCTCAGACTCCCAATTCTTGCATTCAATGAGAACGGCTTTCGCGTCGCCCGGAAAGGCATACGTGTTGGTCCCGACCTGAACGGCCACGACATCCTGTTCACATGCGAAGCCCATCGCGTTGAAGCCGCGCTGCGCCCACGCACCAGGCAGGGTCCCGGCCAAGTACGCGACCGCCCACTCCAACCGAGCCCCTTTCTCCTCGTTGGTAATGCTCGTTGCGTTGATCCACGAAATCAGCGTCGCAACAAACGGGTGGCACGCGTGGCTCGAGGCCGAAAGGGTAGGAGCAACCAGGGCCCCTCCTCCCGGCTCCGCTAGCGCCTTGGTCAATGCCATCTCCGGGAAGGCTCCGGGAAGCTTCCAGTCGCCGGCGGTGGAGGTCAACTCGTCGTCGGCGCACTTCTCAAGTTGAGAGACCACGCCTGCCGACACGCCGAGCCCGAATTTGAGCACAACCTCAGCGCCACCCGCGCCGGGATGCCCGCCCAGCCTGTCGGCCGCGTGAGCCAGTGACGCCCAACGAAGAGCGCTGCCACGATCGCCGCCAGCAAGCTTGTGTCTGGCCAGGATGTACGCAGGCATAGCCCGGGAGCACTGGGTCGCCTTGAGCCCGCGCGTGGCCTGTTCCTCCGTCATCCGGTCCCACCAGGTCAAGCAGACCTCTTCGACCCACGCTTGCGTATGGCTTGCGTCCCCGTGCGTGAGAAGGCGTTCAAGCGCTGGCCGAAGCGCGAGCCATGCGTCCGCGTTCTGCGCGGCCGGATCAGCCTTCTTTCCAGCGCTTGTCTCGGTCACCAGCTCACGGAGTAAGGACGTGGCCTCCTTGAACCAATCTTCGAGGGGCCAATCCTTTTCGACCAGTGCGGAGGCACGCTTCGCTACCTGCGTGGCGTAGGTTGTGACGACGGGCCCTAGCGCGGGGGCCGACGGCGGTGTGAGCGGACTGCCGGCGGGGAGCGATCCAGAAGGCGGTGAGACCGTGCTCACAAGTGGGTTGAGTGCTGAAGGCGAGGCCATGCCAGATGGCTGCGGCCCGACCGATGGGGGGGAAGGGGGCGCGGGTACGGAGAGCTGATCGTGACCGCCGTACCCGTCCGTGAACGTTGGAACCGAAGGCTTCTTGGGCACCATGCGCGCGTCCAGCGTACCTCGGGACGGTATTAGGAGCTGCATCAACCGCACCCGTGCGGGCACGATCGTGGTGCACTTCGCCACGTTCGAGCACGTAGTCGGACGGGATCGATCAGCGGGAGCGAGACGCGCTCTTGAGCAAGCTCCAAGCCGCGTGGATACGCGAAGCACACGGAGTCGACCTGGAATGTGGCATCCGCGTTCATCTCGAAGCCGACGCCGATCGCTTGGCTCGAGGTGGATGCGCCTTCTCGGCCGCAGCCCTAATCTCGTTTGGCAAGCCGTACCTTGTTCGACGCCCACGACCTTCGAGAGCAGCGGAAGCCAAGAGCTGGCGGAGGCGCCATGAGAGAACCGCGTCTCCGGTTGGAACCTGCGACAGAACGCGTGCAATGACGAGCGTGGACGATGTCCACCCACCAGCGCACGCAGCAATGAAGTCGACGTCGTGTGCGTCAATCGGCCGCTCGATGATTCGGCTTCGACGCAGCTCGCGAAAGCCCTCTCCGCGCTGCTTTCGTAGCTCGACCCAGTGGGCTGCATGGCGCTCGGCGTTGCGAACGGGACGGAGACTCGGCCACGCGGCCGAAACTCCTCGCGGTCCAACGATACCGGCCGCGCCGTAGAATGCTGGCAATCGGGGATTGGAATGTGGCGGCAGACTCACCTCGTAGATACGCGCAGGGCTCCGACGTAGATACCAGCAGGCACGCAGCGCGTAGATGTGCTCCAGGGGGTGGGGGCCGTACCAAAGGACCACCTTCCGCTTGTCATCCACGATGCGCTTCCAAATCGGAACGTCGCCAAGCACTCGCGGCTTCTGCCAGACCTTGTTGCCGTCCACTCGACGCCACCAAGCGGCGCGCGACGCGGCTCCTCGGTCGACGTCATGGATCGGCCCAACAGTGAGGTCGTCCGAGAAGTACTCCGTATCCTCATCGCGACCGACGAGCCGCAAACCCTCACGGACGCACGCGGCCGTATTCTCGCCGACCACGAGATGGAGGAAGTCCTCTGCAGAGCGACCGTTCATCACAGCTTGAAGTCTAATCGAGAGTTTTATGTCTTCGTTGCGCTCCAGGTCTCGGGCGCGGTC
This sequence comes from uncultured Polyangiaceae bacterium, assembly GCA_964531795.1. Classification (GTDB taxonomy): domain Bacteria; phylum Myxococcota_A; class Polyangia; order Polyangiales; family Polyangiaceae; genus CAZHHD01. The sequence goes on from CAZHHD010000028.1 coordinate 58,944, forward strand.
GAAGCTGAAGCGAACTAACGTCGCTTCCGGCTCACGGTCCATCAAGCGTCGTGGCCCACGGGTTCGATTACCCGAGGGGGACCGCGATCTCCGAGTCCCTCGCACCACCGCGACTCGCTACTCTCTCCTGCGATGGATCTGCGGCTCCGCAATCTCGAACACCTCGACGCCCGCGCGGTGCCGCTGCCCCACGGGACCGAGGTCGTCACGCGTGTCGACCGCGTTCTCGGGGGACGACGCGTACCTCAGGGCTCCGTAGGTCGCGTGACCAAGATCGACGGAGAGGACATCAATGTCACCATCGTCGGCATCGGCGTTGTTCGTTACGCGCGTGGTGAGCTGTCCGCCCGACGCGTCGGGCAGGTGCTGTTCGCCCATCGGCGCGCGGATGCGTGGGAGGCGCTCCGTCCGTGTGTCGTTCTCGAAGCCACGGTCGGGTCGCGGGCGTGGGGACTCGCGGACGCGGACTCCGACGTCGACTGTCGCGGTGTGTTCGCGCTCCCGTTCTCTTGGACGCAGGGGTTGGTCGCCCCTCCGGAGGACCTTGTCAGCGCGGACGGCAGTGCAACCTACTGGGCCGCTGCGAAAGCCATCCGCCAAGCTCTTCGCGCCGACCCCAACACACTCGAAATGCTCTTTCTACCCAACGCGCGGGCCCAGGACCCGATCGGCGAGTGGTTGCTCGCCGAGCGCGACGCCTTCGTGTCGACCGAGATCTACGGCACGTTCGGTCGCTACGCGTTGGGGCAGCTTCGCCGACTCGAACAAGGCCTTCGCCTCGCCGAGCATCGCGCGGTCGTCCTCGAATGGCTGCGCGAGGAACCCACGCTCACGCTCGACGCCGTCGCCGAGAAGCTCGCCAAGGTCTCGACGCGCGCGATGCCCTCGGAAGCGGATCGTGTGCACCAGGCCAAGCAGTACGTGAAGCAGCTCTATCGATCCTTGGCAGACCAGGGCCTGCTCGAGAGCAACGACTTCGGCGCGCTCGTCCAGTTCGCGCGAACGAGCTCGGCTGAGTTCGACCTACCGCGCGACCTCCGCCCGAAGAACGCCTACAACCTCGTCCGCTTGCTGGCGACGGCGACGAGGTGGCTGCGCGAAGGGGGCCCCACCTTCGAGGTCACGGGTGATCTCCGCGCGCGGCTCTTGGCGATCAAGCAGGGCGAGGTTTCCCTGGATGACGTGCTCGCCGAAGCCGAGTCGATGGCGCCGGAGCTCGAGAGTGCGCGCGATGCCTCGGCACTTCCGCGACGTCCTGACGTCGTGCGGGCGGATCGCCTCGCGCGGCGCGTCGGTGAAGAGGTGGCGAGGCGATGGGCCACGGGGGCCGACGGCCCACTCGGTCGACAGGCTCCTCCTCCTCCGGAAGTGACATGGAACGAGTGAGTGACCATCCCGTCGAGGACGTGCTTACTGCCGCGCAGAGGGCCGTGATGGCCCGCGTGCTCGCCGAGGAAGAGCGCGTCCGCGAGCACGTCGTCGTCTACCTGAGTGGTGCGCACGCTTACGGCTTTCCATCGCCGGACAGCGATCTCGATCTCAAAGCCATTCATGTAGCGAAGACGGCCGAGCTCCTTGGCTTCGATGTGCCCGCGCCCACGGTCGATCGCGCGGAGATCATCGAGAGCGTCGAGATCGACTACACCTCGAACGAGCTCGCGCACGCCCTCGCCGGAATCCTCGCTGGCAACGGTAACTTCATCGAGCGTGTGCTCGGTCGGATGACGGCCGCTTCGTCGCCCCTCCTGGCCGAGCTGAAACCACTGACGCAGGCCTCGTTGAGCCGACGCGTTCACCGGCACTACCGAGGCTTCGGACAGAATCAGCTTCGCTTCCTGGAGAAGGAGCCCACGGCGAAGAAGCTGCTCTACGTGCTGCGTACGACGCTCACGGGGATTCATCTCCTCGAGAGCGGTGAGCTCGAGGCCGACCTCACGAGACTGATGGGGCGATACGGAATCCCCGAGGCGAGCGCGCTCGTTGTGCGCAAGCGAGCGGGCGAGCGAGTGGCGGTCGATCCGAATCTCGTCGACGCGTGGCGTTCGCGGATCGACGCGCTCTTCGCTCGCCTCGACAGCGCGCGTGATTCCAGTCCGCTGCCCGAGGAGCCTCCGAACGGCGACGAGGTGCGTGACTGGCTTCTCACCGTTCGTCGCGCGAAATTCACATGACGCGCCGAGGGATCACCTGATGGCGGGGGGCACACTTCGTCTTCGCTTCTCTCCCGATGACGAGTGGTCGGGGTTCGTCTCCGCGCGCGCCGAGGCCAACGGATTTGCGGGAGAGGGCAGGGCGTACTTCAACAACGACGAGCTTCTGGCCTTCGCCGCGAATCTCGAAGAATACCCTTTGAAAGGACGACCCTCCGTGAGTGGTGGCCATGGCGGCGACCCGCGCTCCGGCAAGCCCGCGGAGATTCACGTCCGCCTCGCCTGTTACCCGGTGGGTGCGCGCGGCCACTTGGCCGTCGCGGCGCAACTTGCGAGGCCCGGCTTGGATTACGCGGTCACGCTGGCAATCCTCACCACGTACGAGCCTCTCGGACGCTTCGCACGGGCGCTCCGTGCCCTCGTGAACGGAGAGCGCGAAGAAGCGGTTCTCGAGGGAGAGCCGTGAGCGACGCGAGTCACGTGATGCTCCTTCGTCCCGTCGGCCTCGAGGAGCTTCGGCTCGTCTACATGGCCGACATGCGGGCGTTTCCCCCGCGGCTCCGCGACCAGCCCATCTTCTATCCCGTGACGAATGAAGAGTACGCGACCCAGATCGCGCGGGACTGGAACACGAAGGCTGGGACGAAGGCTGGCTTCGTGACGATGTTCTCCGTGTCCAGCGACTACATCTCACAGTTCGAGCGTCGCATCGTCGGCGCGAAAGAACATGAGGAGCTCTGGGTTCCTGCCGAGGAGCTTCACGAGTTCAACGCTCACATCGAGGGGCGCATCGAGGTCATTGGCGCATTTTTCGGGGACGACTACCGAGGCCATATTCCCGAAGGTTCCGGCTTGCAGGGCAAGGACGCGCGCGAGCAGTTCGTGACCATCGCGCGGACCCTGCCGAACAGCGGCTTCGACGTGATCTGCGAAATGGAGGCGAATCACATCGCCGTGTTCCTCAACTTCTTCTCCTGGCAACAGACCGACTTCTCGTCGGACGGGATCGAACGGCTGGAGCGAGACGCGCTCTTGAGCAAGCTGCGAGGCGCCTGGAAAGTCGGAGCACACGCAGCCGACCTGGGCATTGCAGCGATGAAGGCCAGGCCATCTACGTAGCAACCCCGCTCCTGCACCAGCGTGGGGAGCTCGCCGCTCGCGCGGTCGCGTCGACGCCGCGCGCCTGGCGCCTCTGTCACCCGCAAACGCCTTCGGCGCACACTGGCACGTGCACGCGCCGCCGTTCGCAGGTCTTCCTAGTCCGCCCCCGTGGCACGCTTCCTGATGAAGGCTCGACCGTCCGTCCAGCCAAAGGGATTTGCCATGACGTCCTCCTTGCCGCGCATCCGCTACCTCTTCGCCGCGCTCGGTTTCTGCTTCAATCTCGCGTGCGGTCACGAGGCTTCCGAAGGACCAGGAGATGGTGGTCCCGGAGCGGACGCAGCGAAGCCCGGCGCGGACGGTGGCGATGCGAGCCCTTCGGGGGACGACGGCGCGCCATCCGAGTGCCACGGCTACTGCCCGAAGCCCAACGGGGCAAGCTGCTACTCCGACTGCGACTGCGAGAACAAGTGTCTTGGCGGGGGCGACAAGACGGGGACGTGCGGCGACGAGCTCGCCCCGACGGTCAATTGCGACGATGCCGGGGCCTGTCCCGATGGGAGCACGTGCGGCACCTTTGGCATTTGCGCGGGGACGGCGTGTGGGTCGAACGACGATTGCCCCGCGAAAGAGAACTGCATCGACCACAAGTGCGTGGTGTTCGGCTGCATCTGAGCGCGACCCTCGTCGACACCTCCCTCATGGCGGGCGATTCGACAGCGAGCGCTTCGTCCTCTACGACGAAGTGATGTGCATCATCTGCATCGACTTCGACCGCGGAAAGCTCACCACCCGCGAGGCGCGTCGCGCGCTCGGTGAGATGACGGCCAAGCTCGACAAGAAGCACGTCGAAGAAATCGAAGCCAAGCTCGAGGAGGCAGACGCCGAGGAGCCGCCGTCCACGACGCCGTAGCGCGCTCGGCGTCAGCCGCGCTCGCGTCGATAGTCGGCGCCCTCGTCCATCCGCGCCCCGCGTTGACCGACCCGCCCCGCGGGATCCACGGCGAATCGCCTTACTGAAGGGCTTGTCCTCGTGGAGTGAGCCCGTACCAGGCTATCCTGGGCACGTGCTCGCGTTGGGGGACATCCTCGTCGACACCTACCAGGTGGAGCGGGTCCTCGGCCGTGGCGCGATGGGCACCGTGTACGGGGTGCGTCATGTGCGCCTCGGGAGCCTCCACGCGGTCAAAGTCCTTCGCCTGACCGAAGACGTGCCGACGGTTCGCGCCGAGCTTTTGCGCCGCTTCGAGCGCGAGGTGCGCATCGCCACGGAGCTTCGGACCGAGCACGTCGCTCGGGTGATCGACGTCGCCGAGCTCGACGACGGCAGCCCGTACCTCGTCATGGAGTACCTCGACGGCATCGATCTCGACGCGCGCCTTCGCGGCGCGACGCCGATGCCGGTGCACGAGGTCGTGACCTACCTCCTCCAGGTCTGCGAGGCGCTCGCCGAGGCGCACGCGCGCGGCATCGTGCATCGCGATCTGAAGCCCTCGAACGTCTTTCTCGCCAAGACGAGCGACAGCGGCGTGACGGTGAAGCTGCTCGACTTCGGGATCTCCAAGGTGAGCGGACTCACCGGCGCCGGAGCGGCGGGCTCGGCGCTCACGAAGACGGGCGAGATCTTGGGGACGCCGCTCTACATGGCGCCGGAGCAGCTGCGTGCATCTGCCTTGGTCGACGGGCGTGCCGACATCTGGAGCCTGGGGATCATCGCCTACCTGGCGCTCTCCGGGCGCTTGCCGTTCCAAGGCGACACCCTCGCGCAAATCCTCGCCGAGATCCTCACCGTGGATCCGCCGCCGCTCGCGCTCGTGAAGTCGGATCTCCCGCCGCTGCTCGCCGCCGCCGTGCAGCGCTGTCTGGCGAAGGTGCCCGATCATCGCTTCGCGACGATCGCCGACCTCGCCGTGGCGCTCGCCCCGTGGGCGCCGGATCAAGCGGCGATCACCTTGCGTCGGATCCACGACATTCCCAGTCAGCCGCGCTTGCCCGACGTGGACAGCGATCCGGGCGTCGCGGCCGCGGCCCCGACGGCGACCGCGGCGGCGACCGTCGTAGCCACCGCGAATGCGAGCGGCCCTTACGACGTGGCCCCGCTGCCCCCCGCGTCCAACCCTTCTTTGGTCGAAGCCGCGCCCGCGCCTCCTAGCTCCGGGCACATGCGCGCCTTCGCCGTCGCCGTGGTCCTGACGCTCGTCGTCGGTCTTGCCGTGGCGGTGCCGTTCTTGGCGTCGGTGCGCGAGCGCGCGATCCACGCCGACATCGACGCGAGCGCCGCCGGGACCCCGGTGGCCACCCAGTCGACCGCTGTCCCGACGCCGAGCGATTTGGCCGACGCCCAAGTCCAGGAGAAGCCGCTGCTCACGCCGCTCCCGGTCGTGAGCGCGCACCACGTGACGAAGCCGGCGGTGCCGACCTCCTTCCACGCGCATCCACGCGCTTCCCAGAGCGCGCCGGAACCGATAGGACTTCCCATGAAGTGAGACGTCGTCGTGCGCTCGTCGCGGGTGTGATGAAGGCCGTCGTGGCCTTCGCCGTCCTCCCATGCGCGTGGGCCGAAGAACCGGCCCCCTTGTCCGCGTCGCTCTCGGGCGACGCCAAGTCGAGCTACGAAGAAGGGCGCGATCTCGCGACGCGCGGGGACTACGCGAACGCGTACCGCCGCTTCGCCGCGGCGTTCGAGCTGTCGAAGGACCGGCGCCTCCTCTGGAACATGGCCTCGTGCCAGCACCTCCTCCATCACCCGGCGGCGACCGCGACCTTGCTCGAGCGCTACCTCGCCGGCGGCGACCTGAGCGCCAAAGATCGACGCGCCGCCGAGACGGTCCTCGACGCCGTCGTGCCGCTCACCGGAACGGTGCGTTTCGCGGGGGCGCCGGGCGCGCGCATCTTCGTCGACGACGTGGAGGTCGGGGTGCTGCCGCTCGAGCCGGTGCGACTCGACGCGGGCGCGCGGAGGATCTCGGCGACCAAGGCCGGCGCGACGCCCTTCGCCCAGACCGTGAACGTCCCCGCGCGCGGGGAGATCGAGGTCCCCGTCGAGCTCGAGGCTTCGGGGCACGCGACCTTGGTCGTTCGCGCGGGCTCGGCCGATCTCGTGACCGTCGACGGCAAGGTCGTCGGCGTCGGCAACGTCACGGTGCCGCTCGCGCCGGGGCCCCATCAAGTTCACGTCGCCGGCCACGGAGAAGAGCACGACCACGATCGCACCGTGACGCTCAGGCCCGACGAGCGCGTCGTGCTCGACGTGGCTCCTCCGCCGCGGGATTCGCACACCTGGATGTGGGTGGGCGGCGGCGTCGTCGTCGCCGCGGCGGCGGGGATCACCGCGGCGCTCTTGCTCCACCACGGTTCGAGCGACACGCCGAACACGACCCACGGGAGCGTGCCTCCGGGCACGATTCAACTCAGGTGAGGGCGCGGCGCGCGATCCTCCCGCTGCTTCTTCTGGCGGGGTGCGGTGGGCACACGTCGTCGGCGACGCCCGGGCAGCTCGTGGTCGTCTTCGAGACGGATCTCACGGTGCCGAAGGATCTCGACGGCATCGGCTTCGAGGTGGTGCAAGACGGCGATTCGATCTTCTCGAAGACGTTCGCGATCGGCGAGAACGGCGTGAAGGTCCCCGCGACCTTGACCCTCGTCAGCGGAGCAACGTCGCGGCCTGTCGTGCTCCTCCGGACGGTCGGCTACCGCGGCGGCGAGCCGCGCATCGTTCGAGAGATCCTCGTCACCGTCCCTTCGGATCGGACGGCGATGCTCGAGCTCCCGCTCCAGTGGCTCAGCGTGGGCTCGGCTCGGAAAGATCCGGCGGCCGATCCCAAGAGCAACGCCCTCGGCGTCGTGGGAGCGTGCGGCGAGGGGCTCACCGACGTCGCCGGGAGCTGCGTGGATCCGCACGTGGATGCTTCGCGCTTGCGCGACTACTCGATCGACGCGCTCTACGGCGTGCCGAAGATCGAAGAGGCGAAGGGCTTCGACGTGCTCGGCTGCTTCGGGAGCGCGCGCCTCGTCCAAGTCGACACGACCGACTGCACGCTGCCGGCGGACGTACCGATCGACGGCTCGATCTCGCTGGCGATTCACTTGCCGCCCGGGAGCGACGGCTTCTGCAACGGCGCGGGGTGCTTCGTTCCGCTCGATCCCGACGACGACGCCAACCCGGGTACTGGCTGGTTCGTCACCACCACCAATCGCGTGGCGCTCCCCGCCGGCGCGTGCACGGTCTACGGCGCGGGGCGCCCCTTCGATGTCGCCGTGTCGGCGGCGTGTGCCCCCAAGAGCTCGGCGAATCCGCCGTGCGGCCCGTGGTCGGCGGTCGCGGGCTGCGCCGGCGTCGGCACGAGCCCGTGACCCGCGCGCGCGTTCGCCTCCCGAAGAGGCGCCGCGTCCCCCAGGGATCACTCGGGCTCTTGGTTCTTCAGCACCGCTTGCCCCACGGCGCGGCACTCTTCGTCGAGATCGAGCGGCCCCTCGGGCTTGCCGGTTCCGAAGATCTTCGTCACGCCGAGCTCGTCTTTGGGGTCGGCGTCGTAGGTCCCTTCACCGTCGCCGTCGCTCACGAGGTCGCCCTGGATCTCGGTCTTCAGCGACTCGCCGTCGACCGAGATGTTCTTCGCGAGGACGAAGTCGACCTTGCCCGTCTTGTGCTTGATCGACCACGCCGCCTGGATGGGGACGTTGTGGAGGAGCACGCGCCCGCCCGGGGGCAAGAGCACGGCGTGAAAGCCCCCTTCGCCTTCGCCGTCGACCATCACGATCCGGCCGCGCCCGCCGAGCGCCTTCGCCGAGAGCTTGGTCACAGGTCCGTTGCCGAAGGGGGACACGTCCTTGTTGTCGGGCAAGAAATGCTTGGGGAAGACGACCCAGCGCTCGCTCGCGGTGGGGTTCTTCACCCGCACGTCGAAGAAGTACGTGACGCGATCGGGGCGGGGCGGGCCGTCGGGCCTTTGGCGCACCGCGGGATCCGGGCCCTCGTTGTGCGCGGCGAGCGAGTCCATCCGCTCGACGACGGCGCGGCACGCCGCTTCGCCGGCGAGCGGCACGGTCTTCACCGGCTCGCGCGGCGGAGGATCGTCGGTGCACGCGGTGAGGAGCCCGGCGAAGAGCGCGGCCCAAATCCCCCCACGCGCGAGGCTTCGCCCCGTGCGCGCGCGACGTCGTCCCAAGAGCATGACCGCTAGGTACACCGAGACGCCGCTTCCGTCGACCGGTCCACCGCTCGACGAGCAGCCGCCGTGGGGGCCGAGCTCCCCCGCGCCGCCGTCCGGCCCGCCGTCGACCGGCCCCGTGTCGCCCGCGTCGCGCGCGCCGGCATCGGCGGGGCGCGGTCCGACGCACACGCCGTCGCGGCACACCGCGCCCGGCTGCGGGCAGTTCGCGTCGACGAGGCACGTGTCGGGGCCCGTCTTGCAGCCGTCGTCGGCCACGCATTGAAGATCGCCCGCGGCGCTGGTCGCTCGGCAATGAAAGCCCGCGCCGCAGTCGGGGTCGCTCGTGCACGCGCGCCCGCACACCGTGCCGCTCGCGAGATCGATGCACCTCGCGTCGTCGCCGGCGCTTCGGCACGCGCCGGGGACGCGCGCGCACGGTGAGCAGACGTCGTAGCGCTCGCCTGCGGCGATGCAGGCGCGGGCGATGCACGCGTAGCCCGAAGGGCAGGGGGCGCCCGAACCACAGTCGCCTGCCCCTTGCCCGGGGTAGAGCGAGCACACGCCGTCGACGTCGTCCTTCTCGAGCGAGCGCCACGCGATGCCGTCCTCGCTCGACGCGTACATCGTGGCGATGGGATCGGCCGAGTGACCGAGCCCGAGCGCGTGGCCGATCTCGTGGGTGAGCACGCCGCGCGGATCGACCGAGCCGGTCTGTTCGTCCACGGTCCAGCGGTAGTCGGCGCCGTTCACGTGCACGTCGGCGTCGTAGAGGTGGCCGGTGCCGTCGGTGTGGAGGACGGTCTGCGCCAGCACCTTGGGGAGGAGCTCGCTCGGCCACGCGTCGTCGTGCCACACGACGACGTTGACGCCGTCGTCGCCGGGCGGGACGTCGGCCTGGGGCACTGCGAGCGCGCGAAACCCGCTGCACGAAGGGGCGCTCCACGCGGCGAGCGCGAGCGCGAGCTCGGCGGTCGCGCCGTGGCCTGGGAGATCGCGTGGCGCACGGAGCGCGAGGGTCACGGGGACGGGGAAGGCGCTCGCGGGCCACGTCCCTTGCATCGCCGACGTCCAACGGCCGGCCCCCGCGGCTCGCCAGGCGCTCGGCGCGAGCTTGGCGATCGCGCCCTCGCGCGGCACCTCGACCCCCGCGAGAAAGACGCGCCCGCCGCGACGGCTCGGTCCGCCGACGATGCGTGTGGTATGCATGTTACCCGCGGCGTCGCGCAGGACGACCTCGGTCACCGGATCGCCTGCGGCAGGCGCCTCCCGAGGGGCGCGCACGGCGACGACGATCCCCTGGTCCGGAGCGAGGAGCGGCACGGGCACGATCCGAGCTTAGAGCCGCGCGGCGAAATGCGCTCTACTGGCTTGGTAGGAAACGGCGCGCGACCTCTCGCGTCCCGCTACGCTGTGCGTGAAAGGAACGAGTCGATGAGCCTCCTCACCGCCGCGGTCATTCAGCTCTCGAGCCAAGACGACCTCGCGGGGAACCTCGAGCGCGCCGAAGCGCAGATCGCCGCCGCGCGAAAGGCCGGCGCCGAGCTCGTCGTCCTCCCCGAGAACTTCGCCTTCATGGGGGGCGACGAAGAACAGAAGCGCGCGATCGCCGAGCCCGTGACCGTCGGCGCGCCGCCTCCGGGCGGGACGGCCGAGGGGCCCATCGTCAGGTTTCTCCGCGACACCGCCCGCCGTCACGGCGTCTTCGTGGTCGCCGGCGGCATGCCGGAGAAGAGCGACGACGCCGCGCGTCCGTTCAACACCTCGGTGCTCGTGGCGCCGTCGGGTGAGGTGCTCGCGGCGTACCGGAAGATCCACCTCTTCGACGTCGAGGTCGGCGACGGCCAGACGTACAAGGAGAGCCGCGCGACCTTCGGCGGGAGCGAGCCGGTGGTCGCCGACGTGCGCGGCGTGAAGCTCGGCATGACCGTCTGCTACGACGTGCGCTTCCCCGAGCTCTATCGCCGCCTGGTCGATCTCGGCGCGCGCGTCGTCACCGTCCCCGCAGCCTTCACCTTGATGACGGGCAAGGACCACTGGCACGTGCTCCTTCGCGCGCGCGCCATCGAAAATCAGGTCTACGTGCTCGCCGCCGCGCAGCACGGCAAGCACCCGCGTGGCCGACAAACGTACGGCAAGAGCCTCGTCGTCGACCCGTGGGGGGACGTGATCGCTCAAGCCTCCGAAGGGGAAGGCTTCGCCCTCGCGCGGCTCGACTTCGCCGCGCAGGATCGCACCCGCGCGGCGTTGCCGTGCCTCACGCACCGCCGCTTGTAAGAGGCAGTAGCGAGACGAAGCGAGCGGAGCGAGCCCGCGTGGGGAGGGGAGCCTAATCGTTCGGCGGCGGGGTCGCGCAGGCCACCGGCCCGCCGTCGACCTGGATGTTCGACTCGTTCTGGGCGCAGGCCGCGGGGGCCGGGGCGCCCATGGCGACGTTGGCGATCCAGTCGTTCACGTAGTCGGACTTCTGCTCGACGATCCCCGAGTGGTCGACGTCGTCCTGGTAGCAGACCGAGTAGTTGGCGTTGTCGGCCTTGAGGCGCTCGAAGACGCAGGCCATGCGATCCTTGGGGATCGTCGTGTCCTTGCCGCCGTAGTTGATGAGGATCGGCACCTTCGCGGCGTTGCCGGTGAGGTGCGGGCGATCGGCGGCGTAGCGCGCCATCCACGTGGCGCAGAGCGGATCGCTCCCGCATTGCGTGCCGGCGGCGGCGGGGAGGGTGATCGCGTCCTGGAACTCTTGCGTGTAGAGGTCCTTCGCCGTCGTGCCGAGCGCTTCGAGCTCGGGGAACGAGCCCTTCTCGCAGACCTGGCTCACGAAGTCTTTGATGCCCTGCTGCTTCTCGGGCTTGAAGAGATCCACGCCGTGGCCGGGGTTCATGAGCTCCCCGTTCGTGTAGTGGTACCAAACGCTGACCGCGTTCACGAGCGGCTGGTCCTTGATCGTGTACTGGTTCGCGAGGAAGAAGAGCGCGCCCCACGAGCGCTGCGAGAGCCAGAGCGGCGCGTAGGCGACGACGCCGACGACCGTGCCCGCCGAGCCGTAGCTGTCGGAGAGGGCGAGGGCGCTGAGCGCCGTGTGGCCGCCTTGCGAGTGGCCGAGGATGACGACCTTGTCGCCGAGCGACTTCGAGAACATCGTCTTCAGCGCGCGCGTGCCGTCGAGCGTGGACTTGCCCACGTCGGCCGCGCCGGCGTAGCCGCTGGGCGGATCGTTCGCGGCGCCGAAGTTGGCGTAGCCGGCGAGGTCGGGGGCGATGACCGCGTAGCCCGAGCCCACGAGCGGGTATGCCTGCAGGCGTACGTCGCTGTCGGCGGGATCCTTCTTGCTCGGCGTGCACGCGCCCGCTTGGCCGGCGGTGCCGTGCGAAGCGACGATGACGGGGAGCGTGCCCGAGCGCGGCGCGTCGGGGACGTACACGATGGCGCTCGAGTAGCCGACCGTTCCCGGATCGGTGCCGCGCTCGGTGCGGTAGAGCACGCGGTAGACGTGCGCGCCGCTCGTGAAGGGGCGCCCGACGTAGCCGTCGGCGGTGGCCGCAGCTTGGAGGTCGCTCTTGGAGATGTCGTTCCCCTTGGCGCACTTGAGGATCTTCCCCTTGGCGTCGGAGGCGCTCACCGCGCCCGGGTCGCCGTAGACGGCGTCGGCCGTATCGGTGCAGGGGACCTCGAGATCGAACGTAGCGACGGTGCTGCCGTCGTCACCTTGCGCTGCCTCGCCCGTGCCGCCGTCTCCTGCCGGGGTCGAGCTCGAGCTGCTCGAGCACGCGCCCACCATCGACGAGCCACCGAACGTCGCCGTCACCACACACGCCGCAAGCCAACGCTTCGTCTTCACGAAAAGCCTCCCTAGGAGCGCGCCTTCGCGTCGGGCGGGCGCGCGCGTCGGTATAGCACTCACAAGTGCTCGCGCGCGATGTCGGCCCACACGCCGGCGGGCTCGAGCTCGAGGTAGCGCTTCCAGTGGATGCGCGCGCGGGTCTTTTCGCCCACCTGCTCGAGAGCCATCGCCAAGTTGAAGTGCGCGTCGGAGAAGCGGCCGTCGCGGGCGATCGCCGCCTCGAAATAGCGGACGGCGCCTTTGGCCTGGCCGCGCTCGAGCATCACGTAGCCGAGGTTGTAATAAGCCTCGGGCTGACGCTCGTCGACGGTGATGGCCTGAAGGTAGAGCTCCTCGGCGGCGCGCTCGTCGCCGCGGCGGAAGCGGATGTTGCCGAGGTTCGTGTAGGCGATGGCGAGGTGCGGATCGAGCTCGAGGGCGCGACGGTAGAGCTGCTCGGCCTCGTCGAAGGTCGCCGGGTCTTCGTCGAGCGTGCTCGCGCGGGCATAGAGCTCGTACGCCGTGGCGGCGCGCCCTTGGGCGCTCGCGGGGCGGAGCACGCGCACCACGTCTTCGCGGAGCGTGTTCACCTGGAAGTCGAGGACCATCTGTCCGGTCACCGCCTCGAAGGCGCCGTCTTGCGCGCGCACGACGACGCGGCGGCCGTCGCTGACGAGGCGAAGCTCTTGGAGCGGACGCGTGACCTGGGGGAGGGCGCGCCGGAGCGCGCCGATGGCCTTGGCCATGTCGCGGAGCTTCACGTCCTTGCCGAGCATCAAGGTGGCGCGGAGGGCGATGAGGTCTTGGAAGGTGTAGCCGGGCTTCCCCTTGGCGGTCTTGCCGCTCGGGCAGACGATCTCCGCCTTCTCCAAGGTGCGGAGGCGCGCCTCGGTGAGGCCAAGGAGCTTGCCCACCTCGCGCCGCGAGAACACGTCGCTGACCGGCTCTTGCGAGCGCGCCTGCGCCGGCAAGTCGGGGTGCGAGCTCGGCGCGGGGGGGACGACGCGTCCACCGCCAGGGCCGAAGGCGACCTGAATGACGTTGCCCACGCGCTTCTTCGAGTCGGACTTTCGCCCGCTGGTACCGGGAGGTTCTTTCGAGATCATGTCGAGGGGACGCGGTTCACCCGACCGCTCCCCTCTATCAACGGCGCCTGGACGTCGACGTCAATCCTCAGCCCCCCGGGATCGACCTTGGCGCGCACTTCGCAGACCAGTCGCCCCAGCTGCCCGGGGGCACGGGAGGCGGCCTCGCGATGGGCGATCCGCGTGACGCGGAGCCGCAGATGCACGTCGTGGGCGGCGATTTCAGCGAGGAAGGCGCGCTCGGCTTCCGTTCGGTCGGGGAGGGCGAGCAGGAGGCTCGTCGATCCGTACCACGCGCGGCCTCCCCCCTCGGCGCGCGCCGAGCCTTCGCTGACCGAGTCGGCGCGCTCGAGCAGGCGCTTCCACGAGGCGTCGTCGCTGCGCACGAGCAAAGGGGTACGGACGCGCACGATCCGTTCGGGCTCTGCCTTCACGAGCCCAGGGCCACGATTCGCCACGAAACGGATCGTGCCGTGCTGCCTCTCGCGCGAGCAACTCTTCTGCGACCGTGCGCGCCGCGGTATCCTCCGTCGTCCGGAGGGAACCATGACCAAGACCGCGAAGAAGAAGAGCGCGACGAAGAAGCGCCCCGCGAAGGCGAAGCCGCCCGCGAAGCGAAGCGCGGTCGCCGCGAAAGCGAAGACGTCCGCGAAGCCGAAGGCGCGCGCCAAGAAGGTCGTGGCGAAGAAGGCGACGAAGACCGCCGCAAACAAAGTCGTCGCGAAGAAAGTCGTCGCCAAGAAGACGGCGATGAAAGCGGTGGCGAAGAAGCACGCCGCCCCCGCCGCGAAGGCGAAGAAGAAGTTCGCCACCAAAGCCGCGCCGGCCAAAGCGCGCGCGAAGAAGCCGACCGCGCCGGCGAAGCCGCCGCGCGAGCTCGTCACCTTCGAGCAGATTCAGCATTTCTCCGCGCCGCCGGAGCGGATCTACGGCGCGTGGCTCGACGGCGCGACGCACGCGGCGTTCACCGGCGGTGGCAAGGCCGAGGTCGACGCACGCGTGGGCGGGAAGTTCAGCGCCTGGAACGGCTACATCCAAGGGAAGAACGTGGAGCTCACCGCGGGCGAGCGCATCGTCCAGTCGTGGCGCACGTCGGACTTCCCCGCGGGGTATCCCGACTCGCTCCTCGAGCTCCGCTTCGTCCCCGAGAGCGGCGGCACGCGGCTGCATCTCCGTCACGTCGGGGTGCCGGCGTCGACCGCCGAGCGCTTCTCCGAGGGGTGGCACGCGTACTACTGGCAGCCGCTCCGTGCCTGGCTCGCCACGCAGAACGACTGAGCGAGCGAGCGCGACGTCCGACGGCTAGGAAGCTGGCCGCATGGTCACTCCTCTTGCAGACCAGCGAGGCGGTGCCAGTCAACGGCTCGTGCAGCGCACGAGCTCGCCGAAGGCGACGCTGGGGAGGCTCATCGCGAAGCGATGAGGGGGAGCGCAAGCTCCCCACCAGGGTGGGCTAGGGACCCGAGTCTGAAGTTCGTCGGCCTGCCGACGAACTTCGGACTCAGGACACTACCGCGCGAGCAGCTTGGGCGCGTGGGCCGTGCCGCTCGGGTGGAGCGGGACTGTGATCGCTTCGACCACGAGCCCACCGGGGGTCGAGTCGATCCACGTCGCGTGGGCGAAGGCCTGGCCGTCGGTGGTCGGCGCTTCGCCGACGCTCCCCACGTTGATGACGCGCACGTCGCCGATCTGACGATCGAACGGCACGTGGCTCATGCCGCACACGACGACGTCGGCCGGGTCGTCGGCGAGGAGCGCGTTGATCTCCTCGTCGCTCATGTCGTGCGTCAGCGCCTCGCCAGGATCGGCGGGGGAGCCGTGCACGAGCAGGAGCTCGCCGCCGTCTTCCAGCGGGATGCGGTGGTGCGTGGGGAGGCGCTTCAATCGGTTCAAGATCAAATCGCCGAGCTCGGCGCGGACGACCCCCATGCGCTCGAGCATGCGGTGCTCGTGCTCGGTGGTGGCGTGGATCTCTTTCGGGTCGAGGGTCGCGAGCGCCTTGTCGCTCACCCCTTGCACCATGATGGCGCCGGCGGCGCTGAGCCTCCGCCAGGTCTCGAGCGGCGAGGGGCCGGGGAAGACGATGTCGCCGGCGACGAGCAGCTTGTGGAAGGCGCGCTTCTCCGCCGTGGCGAGGACCGCCGCGAGGGCATCGACGTGCCCATGAATGTCGGAGACGCAGAGCAAACGCATCCCCCCAAGGGTAGCCCGTCTGGCTGCCGTTGCGCCACGCTTGCCAACCGGAACCCGCCGGCGCCATAACCTCGGGCATGTCCGAAGCGGAACTCCTCGCGCTCCGAAGCGAATTTCCCACCCTCGCCAAGGGGACGCACCTCATCAGCCACTCGCTCGGCGCCATGCCGCGGGGGGCGCGCGCGGCGGCGACGGAGTTTCTCGACCTGTGGGAGAACGAGTCGATCCGCGCCTGGGGCTCGTGGTTCCCCGCGGTCGAGAAGCTCGGGAACCTGGTCGCCAAGATCCTCGGCGTGGCCGACGGGAGCGTCACGATGCTCCCCAACGTCTCCACGGTGCAGACGATCGTCGCCTCGTGCTTCGACTACCAAGGGCCGCGGAAGAAGATCGTCTACGACGAGCTGAATTTCTCGACCGTTCACTACGTGTGGCAAGAGCAGGCGCGGCGCGGCGCCGAGATCTGCGTCGTCAAATCGGACGACGGCGTGCGGCCGCCCATCGAGAGGCTCCTCGAAGCGATCGACGAGCGCACGCTGCTCGTCCCCATCAGCCACGTGCTCTTTCGCTCGAGCGGTCTCTACGACGCCAAGCGGGTCATCGAGCGCGCGCACCAAGTCGGCGCCAAGGTGCTCCTCGACTGCTACCAGTCGGCGGGGATCGTCCCGCTCGATCTCGCGGCCTGGGGCTGCGACATGGCCTGCGGCGGCTCGGTGAAGTGGGTGTGCGGCGGCCCGGGCGCGGCGTACCTCTACGTGCGCCCCGACCTCGTGAAGGAGCTCCGCCCGGTGGCCACGGGGTGGATTTCGCACGCCGAGCCCTTCGCCTTCGACATGGGGCCCATGCGCTACGCCGAGGGGGTCTCGCGCATGCTGGGGGGGACGCCGGCGATTCCTGGTCTTTACACCGCGCGTCCAGGGTGGGAGCTCGTGGGGAGGCTCGGCGTCGACGCCATCCGCAAAAAGTCGCTCCGTCAGACGCGCCTCCTCCGCGAGCTCGTCCTCGAGCGCGGCTTCCGGGTGAACACGCCGGAGAAGGACGAAGAGCGCGGCGGTACGCTCTGCTTCGATTTCGAGGGGGCGCGCGGCGTGTCGGACGCGCTGAACCAGCAGCGCTTCTTCCACGACTTCCGCCCGGGCGCGGGGCTCCGCGTGAGCCCGCACTTCTATACGACCGACGACGAGCTCCACGCCTTCGTGGCGGCGCTCGACGAGGCGAGGCGCCGCGGCGTCAGCACGAGCACGGGCCCGCGCGCCTACTGACGCCTCAAGTGGGCTTGCTGGCACGGCTCGTGTACTCTTGCCGGGTCTTCGCCGATGGCCACCTGTCCCACGTGTCGAAAGCGGTACCCCGACTCCGTCACCACGTGTGAGGTGGACGGCGAGGCGCTCCTTCCCAACGAGGCATTTTCCGGCGTCGACGCCGACCTCGCCGCCGGCCAGCGTGTCGGCGAGTACGAGGTCGAGAAGAAGATCGGCGAGGGGGGCTTCGGCAGCGTGTATCGCGCCGTTCACCCGCTCATTGGGAAAACGGCGGCGATCAAGGTCCTGAACCGCCAGTACTCGTCGAACCCGCAGATGGTGTCGCGCTTCATCTCCGAGGCGCGCGCGGTCAACCAGATCCGCCACCGCAACATCATCGACATCTTCTCCTTCGGGACGCTCGAGGACGGCCGGCAGTACTTCGTCATGGAGCTGCTCGAGGGGATGCCGCTCGACGCGTACTTGAAGGAGAAGGGGCGCCTCGCTCCCGAGCAGGCGATCCCCATCCTGCGCTCGGTGGCGCGCGCGCTCGACGCTGCCCACGCCGCCGGCATCGCCCACCGCGACTTGAAGCCGGAGAACGTGTTTCTCACCTTCGACGAGGACGGCACGGCGTTCCCCAAGCTCCTCGACTTCGGCATCGCCAAGCTCCTCCAGACCGACGCCACCGCGAGCGGCGCCGGCGGACCGAAGACCCGCACCGGCACCCCGATGGGGACGCCCTATTACATGTCTCCCGAGCAATGCCGGGGGAAGAACGTCGACCACCGCACCGACATCTATTCGTTCGGCATCATGTGCCACGAGCTCCTCACCGGGCGCTTGCCCTTCGAGGGGGACGACTTGATGGATCTCCTCATCAAGCAGACGGCGACGCCGCCGCCGCCGATGTCGACGGTCGCGACCGACGTGCCGGCCATCGCCTCGGGGGCGCTCGACGCGCCGGTCCTTCGCATGCTCGAGAAGGAGCCCTCGGCGCGTCCCACGAATCTGTCGGAGGCGGTCGAGGAGCTGGCGCGGGCCGCACAGCTCGCCGGCTTCGCCGTCGTCGCCTCCGATCGAAGAGGCGGCGGCGCGGCGGTCATCGGCTCGAGCGGCGCCCAGAAGCTCTCCTCGGGCGAAATCGCTCGTCTCGCCGAGGCGCGCACGATGCACGGCGCGCCGGCCAGCGGCGGCAAGCCTCCGAGCCAGACCTTCCTCGGTGCCGAGACCGACGTGGCCCCCACGGGCAAGAGCCGCCGCGGGCTGTTCATCGCCGTCGGTGCGGTCGCCTTCGCCCTCGGCATCGGCGGCGTCATCTTCGCTGTCGGCCGCAAAGGCGACACCGGGCCCGTCGCCCATCGCGACGACCCGCCCCCGGTGGTGAGCGACAAGCCGCCCGTCGTGCCGCCACCGATCGCGAGCTCGGCGGAGGTCCCCGCCGTGGCGACGACCGTCGATCTCAAGATCGTCACGAGCCCCGAGCACGTGAACGTCTTTCGCGGCAAAGAGCGGCTCGGCACCACGCCCGATCCCATTCGCCTCCCCAAGAGCTCCGAGAAGGTGACCTTGACCCTCAAGGCCGAGGGCTTCCGCGCGCTCGACCTCGAGGTCGACCCCTCGGAGAGCTCGACGGTCACCAACGTGAAGCTCACCAAGGCCGGCCCCGCCGGCGCCCACACCGGGCACGCGCACACGGGGAGCAGCGGGGGGGCCGCCTCCGAGATCGAAAATCCATTCTGAGCGTGATCCGCCAAAGCTCGTCTCATAAGCTCTGTGCGCTCGTGGGAGCTTGCACGAGCGCCTAGTGTCGTGGCGCGCGACGAATCCTTCGTCGCGTCAGTGAGGGACGAGGGAACATGGGGATCTTGCTTCGGGCGCGTCGTGGTGGCGCGGCCTTCGTGGGATGCGCGGGCATCGCGCTCCTCTTCTCGTGCACCAGTCTTCCCGACGTGGATCACGGCGTGTGCGGCAACCACGTCGTCGACGACGCGACGGAAGACTGCGATCAGCAGAGCGTCGCCGCTGGCGCCGACGCCGGGACCGCGACCAAGACGTGCCGCGCCCCGGGCACCGTGGGGCAGTGCCGCTACGACTGCTCCGCCTCTGCCGACCAATGCCCCGTCGGGTGGGGCTGCGGGAACGACAAGATCTGCCGCGAGGCGACCGGCAGCTTCGACAAGCTCACCGGGCTTCTCCCCTTCGACGCCGCCGACCACGCGAAGACGGCCGACTTCGACGGCGATGGCATCGGCGACATCTTGGTGTGGAACGAGAACCGCGGGCTTCGCATCTACTACGGCGACCCGACGGGGCGCTTCAACGAGAGCTTCGACCTGCCGCTCCTCACCCAGACCGGCCTCGGCGGGCTCCAGCTCGCCACCGGGCACCTCGCGGGGAACCCGCAGTCGGACGTGGTCTTCACCATCAACGGCGGCGTCACCGTATGGGAAGGGACCAACGATCGTCAGCTCCTCCCCATCGCCAATCCGTCGTTCGAGATCACCAACACGCCGACGCGCCTCATTGGGCTCGACATGGTGGTGAACGCGCCGGGCGAAGAGACGCTCCTCTACCTGGACGTCAAGGGGGGCCACGCGATCGTTCCGGTCTCGGGGCTCGACCTCAGCGATTCGCAGGTCATCGCCGTCCCGGACAAGGACGCCTCGCAGATCTCCGGCGAAGTGTTCGTCGGTCAGCTCCGCGAGTCGACCGGGTGTGACGAGTTCGCCTTCGCCTACAAAGAGGACACGCAGGCCGGGACGCGCGAATCGACGGTGAACGTCTTCTCGTCGTGCGACGCGCTTGGTCGACCCAACTCGATCGTCCTCGTCGATCCGAAGGATCCGAACAAGGTGGTCCCCAACCCGGCCCGCATCGAGCTGCCGAAGGTGAAGCTGCCGGACGGCTTCTTCCTCCGTGACACCACGCGCGGCGCGACGGCAGGGACGACGATCCTCGACACGCCGTTCCGCATGGGCGACTTGAACGGCGACGGTCACCTCGACATGGTCTTGAACGCCAAGGACGCGGCCGGCGAGGGGGGCAACGGGGCGACTGTGTTCATCGCCTACGGCGTCGGCGACGGCACGTTCAACTCGAAGCTCCCCGTCGGCCCCGGCCCCGGCGACGGCGTGGCCTCGCGCGATCCCGGCTATTTCCGGTTGAACCCCAAGGTCGACGCCAGCGAGGTCTACCCGCTCGCCTTCGGACAAATGACCAAGGGGGACTTGGTCCCCGACTTCATCTTCCCCGGCGGCGTTCAGCTCGAGACCGTGCTCGACGGGAGCATCGGCATCGGCTCGGGCGACGCGGGCGCCGACGCGTCTACGACGGCGACTCAGCTCGACAACGTCACCATCTTCGCCGGCTTGAACGAGACCTTCACCGAGGGGGTGATCCTCGACGTGAACGGCGACGGAAACCTCGACGCCGTCGTCTCCGCGGGGACCACCATCGCCGCCTTCACCGGTACCGGCGGTCGCCTCATGAACCGCTCCTCGTACCCGGTCTCGGGCGACTCGACGAACCTCGTCAGCGGCGACTTCGACGGTGACGGTGCGCTCGACGTGGCCTTCCGCCAAGAGGGGGTGGCCGAAGACACGCTCTCGATTCTGTTCGGTCGCTTCGGCGCTCCGCCCGAAGGGGTGCACCCGGTCGGCCGGCTCGGTCACATCGAGGGGGTCGGCTCGCTCGTCCTCGGGACGAGTCAGTTCGGATCGACCGACGCCATCTCGGACCTCGGCATCGTCTCGACGTCGCGCGACGGAAAGCAGCGCTTCATCAGCATTCTCGAGGGGGCGACCGACCGACGCATCGTCTCGCCGCTTCTTCTGCGCGACCAAGAGTCGGCCTCGGTGTTCCACCTGGGCGCCCCCACGGCCTACGCCGTCGGGCAATTCATGGGCGATCCGCACGCCGACCTCGCGACGCTCGCATTCGACGACGGCAGCGGGGACACCTCCAACGGCTTCCACTTCCGCGCCTGGCCGCTCCAGGGGACCGGTGAGGCGTCGCTCGGCTTGCCCGCGCGCACCGGCGCCTTCGTCAATCGTCCGCTCCTCGGCGACATCGGCTTTCAGCGCCAGGGGACACAAGGGACCATCACCGGCACGGCGTCCTGGAACCAGGCGCTCCTCGGCGCGGTCGACCTCGATCCGCCCGGCGCCAACATCGACGAGCTCGTCATGCTCGTCCCGCCGCTCCCTACGCAGACCGGCGGCGGGCAGGGGATCTTGCAGATCTCCGACTACGACGCGGCGGCGGCGGTGTTCCGCCCGCGCCCGGCGGTGAACCTCGGCGCCAAGGTCAGCAAGGACTACTTCGGCGACGGCACGCCGCTCCTCGAATGGCAGCTCGACTTCGCCGATCTCGACGGTGACGGCTCGAAGGACATTCTCGTGGAGTTCTCGGACGACAAGGGGAGCACCTTGCAGGTCTACCTCAACACGAAAAAGCACGACCTCGCCGATCCCAAAGTGGTGCCGATGCCGCCGGGCAAGCAGGCGCGCGCCTTCGCCGTCCTCAACGCCGACGGCGACGTGCAGAAAGAGATCGCAATCCTCACCGACGACGCGGTCTACGTCGCCGACGTGGGGTCGAACGGTGACGTCGCGCTTCGCCCGGCGCCGCTCGCCAACGTGCCGGGGGGCGGCTACGCGCTCGCCGGCGGGGACGTCGACGGCGACGGCGTCGACGATCTCGTCTTGGTGCCGAAGAGCGGCGACGGGTTCCGGGTCTTCAAAGGGGAGGCGCGACTTCGATGAAACGCACATGGCTCGTCCCCCTCGTCGCCTGCTCGGCGATCGCGCTCTTCCCCGCGCACGCCGGGGCCCAGTCGGCGGCCGATCTCGATCGCGCCAAGACCCTCTTCAACACCGGCGCGCAGTTCTACACGGGCGGTGACTTCGAGTCGGCCATCAAGGCCTTCGAAGAGGCGAACCGCATCTTGCCCAAGCCGGCGATCGACTTCTCGATCGCGCAGGCCCATCGGCGCCAGTACTACATCGACAAGAAGCCGGAGCACCTCCGCGCCGCCGTCGACGCCTACAAGAAGTACATCGCCGAGGTCCCCGAGGGCGGGCGCAAGTTCGAGGCGTCGCAAGCCCTCGGCGAGCTCGAGCTGCTCCAAGCGCGCGTCGGGGACACGGGCGGGCCGAGCGCGTCGGGGCCGTCGACGGCCAAGGAAGCCCCCCACCTCATGGTGTCGAGCCCCACGTCGGGCGCGCAGGTCGCCGTCGATCAGAAGGCGCCGCACGCGGCCCCCTTCGGCATGGATCTCACGCCGGGCAAGCACCACGTGAAGGTCATGGCCGACGGCTACTTCTCCGACGAGCGCGACGTGCTCGCCGAGGGGGGGATCTTGCCACTGAGCGTCGAGCTCCGCGAGAAGCCCGGTCACCTCGTGATCGAAGGGACGAAGGGGGCCGAGATCTCCATCGACGGTCGACCGGCGGGAGAGACACCCCTCCCGACACCGATCGAGGTGACCTCGGGGCGCCACTTCGTGGTGGTCACGAAGAACGGGCACAAGGCCTTCACCCAGGAATTCGAGATCAAGCGCGACGAACGCAAGGTGCTCCGCGTCGACCTCGACGTCACCGGCCAACGGCTCGTCGCCTACACGGTGCTCCTCACCGGCGGCGCGCTTCTCGTCACGAGCGGCGTGTTCGTGGGCGTCGCGCTCGCCAAGCAGGGGAAGGCGCAAGACATCCTCGACAAGCGCGACCAAGGGAGCATCACGACCGACGATCTTTCGCGCTACGAGAGCCTCCGCGATCAGCGCGACACGTGGGTCCGGCTCTCGGGGATCACGCTGGGGGCAGCGGCCGCCGCGCTCGGCACCGGCGTCGTCCTCTACGCGTTCGATCGCCCGACGGTCAGCCCGCCGCCGCAGCGCTTCGACGAGGCCCCGGCGAAGAAGCCGGCGTCGCCCACCGAGCCCATCGAAATGTCGATGGTGCCCATGGTCTCCCCGGGGTTTGCCGGCGGCTCGGTCTTCGGCCGTTTCTGAACGCCGGCGCCCTCGGCGCAACCAACCTCGGAAGATGAACCCACGTCGCTTCGGCGGCGCGGTGATCGCCTTGCTCCTCCTCGCTCCTACGGCTCGCGCCGAGGAGAGTGCAGGGGAGCTTCGCGCCCGCGCCAACACCTACACGGCGTCGCTCACGCGCGCTTCGACCCACGTGCAGGGGCTGCTTCGCGCCGCCCGGAGCCGCGGCGCAACGCCGCAAATCCGCTGCGTCGACGAGTCGCTCTCCCGCGTGGACACCGCGGCCCGCGCCGCTTCCGCCGCGCAGCGGTCGCTCTTCGCGGCCCTCGATCGCGCGGACAGGAGCGAGGCGGAGGTCGATCTCGTGCGGGTGCGAGCCGCCTACGAGCGTGGACGCGAAGCGGCCGCCAGCGCCGACGTCTGCGCCGGGCTCCGTGCGCCGCTCTCGCCGAGTGTGGCCGAGGGGACGGAGGTGCGGATGACGATCGACGGAGCGCTCCCCGGCGCCGCGGCGCTGGCGATCGCCGCCTCCCCCTGACGGATCAGGAACGCGTCGGCCAGACGGGAGCTTTGCGCGCGAAGTAGGCGTCGACGGCTACGCGGTGATCTTCGCTCGTCCACGTGGAGACGAAGCGCGCGCGCTCGTCGCGCTCGAGCGCCGGCGAAGGCTGGCGCGCGGCCACGAGCAGCGCCTTCATCTCGGCGATCGCGTGCGGCGACCCCGAGGCGATGTCCAGCGCCCAAGCCATGGCCGTCGCGTGTGCGCCGCCCGGATCGGTCACCTCGTCGACGAGCCCCATCATCCGCGCCTCGGCGCCGCCAATCTCTTGCGCGGTGTAGAGCAGGCGCGCGGCCGCGCCGTGGCCGACGAGCGAGATGAGACGCGGAGCCGTCCCCCACGCCGTGCTCACCCCCATGCGCGCGTGCTTGAAGCAAATGCGAGCGCTCGTGTCGGCGACGCGAAGATCGCAGGCGAGCGCCAGCTCGGCGCCGCCGCCGAGAGCCGGCCCGGGGAGCACGGCGATGACGGGGACGGGGAGGCCTTCGATCGCCCCGCAGACCTCGGCCCCGAGCGCGGCGAACGACTCGGCGTCGGCCACGCTGGTGGCGTCACGGAGCTCGCGCAAGTCGCCGCCGGAGGCGAAGCATTTCCCCGCGCCGGTCAGGACGACGGCGCGGATCGAGGGGTCGTGGGCGACGTCGCCGAAGGCGGTGACGAGCCGCGTGAGGGTCGCGCGATCGAGGGCGTTTCTCGCCTCCGGTCGATCGAGCGTGAGGATTTGAACCTTGCCGTCGCGCTCAACGCGCAACATGGCGCTTGTCTCCCGCCGCGCGCAGCCGCCGCGGGCGGCGCTCGGCCTCGAGCATGGGATCTTTCGCGCGACGACGCTTCCTTCTCAGGACCATCGCCTCAGCGTGGCCGATGATGGCGGCGGCGACGTCGACCCCCGACGTGCGCTCGATGCCTTCGAGCCCCGGCGAGCTGTTGATCTCGAGGATCTTCGGGCCGTCACGCCCTTCGAGCATGTCGACGCCGGCGACCTCGAGCCCCATGACCTTCACCGCGGCCACGGCAGCCTGCGTGTAGCGGCGATCGAGGTTCACCTTCACCCCGAGCCCGCCGCGGTGCAGGTTCGAGCGAAACTCGCCGGCCTTCGCTTGGCGTCGCATCGCCGCGACGACGCGGTTGCCCACGACGATGGCGCGGTAATCGCGCCCCTTCGACTCGCGGATGTACTCCTGGAGGATGATGTCTTGCCCCATCGCCCACAGGGTCTCGAGGAGCGAGGTCACCGCCTGCGGCGTGTCGGCGATCATCGTGCCGATCCCTTGCGCGCCTTGCTGGAGCTTCACGATGGCCGGCGCGCCGCCGATGAACGACAAGGCGTGGTCGACGCCGTCGGGCGTACGCGAGCAGACGGTGCGCGGGACGTCGATGTCCTTCTTCGTGAGGAGCTGCATCGCTCGTAGCTTGTCGCGCGACCGCGCGATGGCCACGGCGGTGTTGAGCACCGGCATGCCCATCATGTCGAACTGACGCACGACGGCGAGGCCGTAGTTGGTGATCGACGCGCCGATGCGCGGCAGGATGATGTCGGCGCGAGGCACCGGGCCGTCGCCCAAGAACATGGAGGGGCGCCCGCGCGACACCACGATGTGGAAGTCGAGAGGATCGGCCACCGTCACCTCGTGCCCGCGCGCGCGTGCGGCGAGGACGAGTCGGCTCGTGGAGTAGAGAGTCGCGTTTCGAGACAAGACGAGGAGGCGCAAGACCTACGGAAGGTACGGGGCTCTTGGGGAGCTCCGCAACAGGTGCGACGAAGAACGGAGGCCTCTCTCCGTGCGTGGCCCCGCCGCGTCGGCGCCTGCGCTAAGCTCCTTCCGGCCCCATGCCCGCTTCCCCCAAGCCCCACGCGCCCCGCGTGGAAGAAGACGACGATCTCGCCGATCTGCCGGATTTGGACGGCGAGAGCGGGGACGAAGGCGAGGACGAAGAGGCACCGCCCAGCGGGCTCGATCTCGGCGACGAGGAGACGAGCGACCTCGACGACGCGACCGGCGAGGGGCGCGACGTCTTCGGCCAAAACGACATGGACCTCGACGTGGAGGGGTCGTTCCTCGACGACGCCGAGCCGAAGGACGACATCGACCTCGAGCTCCCGGAGATCCCGGGCTCGACGGTGAGCCTCCTCGACGACCGCGAGCCGAAGCCGGAGGCCGACGACGACTTCGATCTCGAGACCGCCGACGTCGGGCCGCTCGACGCCGGCGAAGAGGGTCCGACCGACGCCGACGAGGAGCTCAAGGACGCCGATCTTCCGGCGCTCGACGCCGACGACGAAGGGGAGGTCGACGAGAGCACGCTGTTCGACGTCGCCCTCGAAGAGGACGCGCCGCTCCCGTGGGGTGAGGAGCGCTTCGCCTTCGCCGGCGCGCCGGTCGAGTGCGGCGACGTGCTCTCGGTGGCCGGCGATTCGCTCGGGGGGGTCGCGCTCCTCGCGGGCGGAGGGCTCGCGCGGCTCGACCTCGAAGGGGGCGCGAGGCGCCTTCCCGCGCGCGGGCTCCCTGCGGGGGCCACGCGCGTGCGCTTCGCTCACGGGACGCTGGAGGTCGAAGGCGAGGGGGTCACGGCGCACTCGCACGATCACGGCGAATCGTTCGAGCCGGCGGGTCCTGGTCCGCGCGCCGCGTTTCTTCGCGAAGAGGCGTCGCTCCGCGCGGCGCTCGAGGCTTGGGAGAAGGCGCTGGGGCGCGTCGATGTCCTGGCGTCGACGCGTGACGCACGCGGCGGCTACCTCCTCGTCGTGGCTTCGCACGCCGAGCCTCGCGTGTGGCTCGCGTACGGCGCAGCGCACGAAGACGCGCCCCGACTCGTCGCCGAGATCGAGGGGATCCTCGCCTCCGACGTGAAAGACCTCGCGTGGGACGAAGCGCGCGGCGTGGTCTGGCTCGGCGGGACCTTCGGCGCGCGCGCACTCCACGCGACGACTCCGCCGCGATCGGCGAGCTGACCCGCGCGCGCGGGGAATTTCCCCGTTTCCTTCGGGCATGGTATCGCCGAGAAGAGCGTTCTCGGAGGCGAAGCATGCCGATCATCGTCCAGAAGTACGGGGGATCCTCGGTGGCCGACGTGGCCAAGATCGGGCACGTCGCCGATCGGGTCGTCGCCGCGAAGCGCGCGGGCCACGACGTCGTCGTCGTGGTGAGCGCGATGGGGAAGACCACCGACGGCCTCCTCGACCTCGCCCGGAGCGTCGCGCGCCAGGCCCCCGGAGGTGACGAAGCGGCACCTCCTCGCCGCGAGCTCGACATGCTCCTCTCCACCGGTGAGCGCGTGACGATGGCGCTCCTCTCGATCGCCGTCCAGGCGCGCGGATGCGAGGCGATCAGCTTCACCGGCAGCCAATCGGGGATCCTCACGAACGATCGCCACTTCGACGCGCGCATCATCGAGGTGCGCCCGCATCGCATCGAAGACGAGCTCGCGCGCGGCAAGATCGTCATCGTCGCCGGCTACCAAGGGATGAGTTACAAGCGCGAGATCACGACGCTCGGTCGCGGCGGATCCGACACGACGGCGGTGGCTCTCGCCGCGGCTCTCGGCGCCGATCGCTGCGAGATCTACAGCGACGTCGACGGCGTCTACACCGCCGATCCGCGCGTCGTCGCCGAGCCGCGTCACCTCGCCGACGTGGATCTCGCCACGCTCCAAGAGATGGCCGAAGCCGGCGCCAAGGTGCTCAACGCCCAGGCCGTGGAGTGGGCGCGGCGCGCCAAGATCACGCTGCACGCGCGAAAGACGAGCGATCCGGTGGTGCACGGCGAAGGGCGCGTGCGCGAGACCGTGGCGCGCGAGGCCGATGGGGCCAAGGTCCGCGCCGTCGTCGGGCTCGATCGCGTCGTCTTGCTCGAGACGGACGACACCGCGCGGAGGCTGGCGGAGGTCGCGGCGTCGCTCGACGTGCCGCTCCTCGACGTGACGGGCGGCCCTCGCGGCGCCAGCGCCCTCGTACCGCTACTCAACGTGCCCGACTGGGAGCGGTGCCGCGCGCGCCTCACGAGCGATCTTCGCGGCGCCAAGATGACGCCTGAGCACGCGATGGTGAGCATCGTCGGCGCCGAGCTCGGCGCGGCCTTCCCGCGCTTTCTCGCCGTGCTCGAGGAGGCGAACGCCTCCCCGCATCGAGCCTCGGCCGGCCCGCTCCGTCTCACCGCCTGCATCGCCTCGGACAAGCTCGCGGCGGCCCAGCGCGCGCTCCACGCGGCGTTCGTCGACTGAGTCGCACCGTCTCCCGCGGAAGCGGGCGACGCGTCCTCTATCCGCCGCGCTTGGCGATGCGGGAGAGCGCGCGCCGCGTGGGATCGGCGGTCGGAGGCGCGATCACCGGATCGGCGGGGCCGACCAGGATTTGCAGGGCGCGTACCATGGTCCGTGCTTCCCCTTCGAGCGCGGTGTCTTCCTCGTGGCGCGCGCGCTCGAGGATCCGCCGCCAGATCGCCAGCTGGCGCGGCACGGCGCCGTCTTCACCGAACCACCGCGCGAGCTCACGGAGCGCGTCGACCTTTCCGCTCTTCTCGGCGTACTCGGCGAGGTCCTCTTCGCTCCCCGCCGCTTCTCCCGCGGCGCGCCGCGCCACCGCGCGCCCGTGAAGCGCCTCCAAGGAGAGCGGGAGGTGAATCAACGCGAGGGTGTAGACGCGGTCGGCCTCGCGCGCGTCACCGCGGCGAAGGCGCAGCGCGCCGAGGCCGAGGTAACACTCGCCGCACGTGGGATCGAGCGACAGCGCCTCGGTGTAGCGGCGCGCGGCGAGATCGTCCTCGCGCGCCGCCTCGTGGGCCACGGCCTGACGTAGGAGCTCGGCGGCGGCGCGGGTCGTCGCCCGCGCGCGGGACGCGGCGACGAAGCTCGCGGCGAGGGCGAGCCCGCCGACGATTCGCGAGAGTCGTCCCCACCGCGCCACCCCAAGAGGATAGCGCGGCGTCGGAGCGTGGGTGCGTGTTGGCTTCGTGGCGCGCGCGACGGTGGCGAGCGCGCTTTAGCTGACGCTCTGCGCGTCTTCGATGGCTTCGGAGCGGCGCGGGCGCAGGTTGATCTTCAAGATCTGCTTCCGCACGCGGACGGCGTCGGGGGTGACCTCGACGAGCTCGTCGGCGTCGATCCACTCCATGGCGGTCTCGATGGTGAGGCTCTTCGGCACCGCCAAGGCGACGTTCTCGTCTTTGCCGTGGTTGCGCACGTTGGTGAGCTTCTTCTCTTTGACCGGGTTCACGTCGGAGTCGTTCGGCCGGTTGTGCTCGCCGATGATCATCCCCTCGTAGACCTCGGCGCCGGGGCTCAAGAAGAACTCGCCGCGGGCCTGGAGGTGGTGGAGCGCGTACGGCGTGGTCACGCCGGCCCGGTCGGAGACGAGGGCGCCGGACTGGCGCTTCATCATCGTCCCCCCCCACGGCTCCCAGCCGTCGAAGATGGTGTTCAAGAGGCCGGTGCCGCGCGTCGCGGTGAGGAACTCTCCGCGGAAGCCGATGAGCCCGCGGCTCGGCACGCGGTACTCGAGGCGCGCGCGGCCGTAGCCGGGGTTCGACATCTTCACCATGCGGCCGCGGCGCTCGCCGAGGCGCGTGGTGACGACGCCGATGAAGTTGTCGGGGACGTCGACGACCACGAGCTCCATCGGCTCGTGGACCACGCCGTCGATGGTGTTGGTGACGACCTCGGGGTTCCCGAGCTGCATCTCGTAGCCTTCGCGACGCATCGTCTCGACCAAGATGGCGAGCTGGAGCTCTCCGCGGCCGAGCATCGTGAAGGTGTCGGGGGTGTCGGTCTCTTCGAGACGCACGGCGAGGTTCCGGCGCGTCTCGCGCTCGAGGCGCTCGCGGAGCTGGCGGCTCGTGAGAAACTTCGACGTCTTGCATTTCCCGGCGAACGGCGAGGTGTTGACGCCGATCTTCATCTTGATGGTCGGCTGCTCGACCAAGATGCGCGGGAGCGCGCGCGTCTCCCAGCCCGGCGCGAGATCGACCACTGTGTCGCCGACGAAGATGTCCTCGATGCCGGCGATGGCCACGAGCTCACCTGCCGAGGCTTCCTGGGTCGGCGTGCGCTTCAGCCCTTCGAACGTGGAGAGGACCTTGATGGCCCCCTTGGTCACGGTGCCGTCCTTGATGATGCCGACGGGTTGGTTCGCCTTCACCGTGCCGGCGACGATGCGTCCGATCGCGAGGCGGCCCGTGTAGTCGTCGTGATCGAGGTTGTTCACCAGGATCTGCAGCGGCTTCTCCGGATCCCCAGGCGCCGGCGGCACCTTGTCCAAGATGAGCTGGAAGAGGGGGGAGAGATCCTTCCCCTCGTCCTCGAGCTTCATCTTCGCCATTCCCTGCTTGCCGATGGCGTAGACCACGGGGAAGTCGATCTGCGCGTCGCTCGCGCCGAGATCGCAGAAGAGGTCGAAGACCTCGTTCAGCACCTCGGTGGGGCGCGCGTCGCCGCGGTCGATCTTGTTGATGACCACGATGATGGGGAAGCCGAGGTCCAAGCACTTGCGGAGGACGAAGCGCGTCTGCGGCAGCGGGCCTTCCGCGGCGTCCACGAGCAAGAGCGCGCCGTCGGCCATGAGCAGCGTGCGCTCGACCTCGCCGCCGAAATCGGCGTGGCCCGGGGTGTCGACGATGTTGATCTTGACCGCTTCGCTCGCTCCCGGCGGCTTCCAGCGGACGCTGGTGTTCTTCGCCAGAATGGTGATCCCGCGCTCGCGCTCGAGGTCGTTCGAGTCCATGACCCGGTCGGCCACCACTTCGTTGTCCCGGAACGTGCCGGCTTGGCGAAGCATGTGATCGACGAGCGTCGTCTTCCCATGGTCGACGTGGGCGACGATCGCGATGTTCCTCAGCGTCTGTTCAGGCATAGGCGGGGTCCCATCTACCCGGGCAGAGCCGCGTGCGCAAGCTCGTCCCCCTTGCGTAGGCCGAAAAACACGGCGATGTGTCCTCGCGCACGCGCGCCGGGACCGCGCGCGGAGCGGCTTTTCCGCGATTCTCGCGCGTCGTGCGCGGGATCGGCCGCGGCACGGACCTTGGAGAAGAAGATCCGCCGCTCCAGGGTCCTTTCTCGCCCCTGACCGCTCCGAGCTCACCACGCTGCCCCCCGGGGAACCACCCATGCACCGACGCGCGCCCCTCCTTTTGGCCCTCTTGGTCCTCTTCACGAGCTGCTTCCCCGGCGCCCGCGCCCCCAGCGTCACCCCGACGCGGACGCTCTCGCTCGGCGAGGACCCGGGCGCGCTTGCCCCCCAAGGGACCTTCGGCGTCGTGTTCGCAGCGCCGCGCGGCGAGACCGAGGATCCGTCGGAGGTCACGCTTGTCTTCAACCGACCGATGCGCCCGCTCGAGCTCGCCGGCGCCGAGGGCCAGCCCCCCGCGCGCCTCGTGGCCAAGGGGGGGACGCGCCTCGAAGGGGCGTGGCGTTGGATGGGGACGAGCGCGCTCATCTTCGCTCCGAAGACGGCGCTGCCGCGCGCCACCGAGTACACGATCGAGGTCCCCGCGGGGACGAAGTCGCTCGCGGGTGAGGTGCTGGAGAAGCCCTTCTCGGTCTCGTTCGCGACGCCCAGGCCGCGTCTCGTGCGCGTGAGCCCCGGTGAAGGCTCGACGCAGCTCCTCCCCGACGAGCCCTTCGAGCTCAGGTTCAATCAGCCGGTCGACCCGCGCGAGATCGAGCGCGCCGTGCACCTGCGCGTCGGCGACGCCAAGACGGCGGTGAACAAGCCGTTTCACGCCTCGTGGCCCGATCCGCGGACGAAGACGTACGTGAAGCTCGTCCCCGCCGCACCCCTACCCAAAGACACCGACGTGACGCTCGTCTTCGACGCGTCGCTCCGCGGGCTCGAAGGCGAGCGACCGCTCGGGGCCGAGACGCGCCGCACCTTCCGCACCGTCGGCCCGCTCAAGGTCGGGGCGCTCGATTGCTTCCGCGAGACGCCGCGCGGCGCCTGCTCGGCGCGCGACGCCGTCCGCGTGCACCTCTCGAACCCCGTGGCGTTCCAAGAGTGGAAGCGTCACGTGCGCCTCGAGCCGGCGGCGAAGATCGCCTGGGGGGGCGGCGAGGACGACGACACCGCGCTCGAAGATCGGGGGATCTGGGCGAACCTCCGCCCCGCGACCTCGTACCGACTCGTCTTGACCGCAGGGATGAAGGACGAGCACGGCCAGGTGCTGGCGAAGGACGCGGTGCTCCCCTTCGACACCGACGACGAGTGGCCTCAGGTGGAGGTGGGGCTCACCGGATCGATCTTCGAAGCGCAGCGTCCGCGCGCGCGCGAAGTCCCCATCGGCTCGGTGAACGAGAGCTCGTATACGGTGTTGACCGCGGCGCTCGACGAGTTCGAGGTCGCGCGTGTCCTTGCGCGAAAGGAGCCGCGTGGGGGCGATCTAGAGGCGCTCCGTCGTCTCGCCGGGGCCAAGGTCGAGACGGTCGAGCCTCGCGCACCGAAGAACACCCAAGCGGTGCACAAGGTCGATCTCGACGCGCTCCTCGCTGCGCATCACGGGCGGGGCGCGGCGGTCTTCTCCGTGCGCGCCACCGAGCGTCGGAACGAGGCGCACGAAGAGACGCACGTCGTCAGCGTGACGGATCTCTCGATCACTGCAAAAATGAGCCGCTTCGGCAGCCTCGTGTGGGTCACGCGCCTCTCCGACGGAAAACCGGTCCCAGGCGCCACGGTGCGGGTGCTCGGCGGCGAGGGCGACGTCATCACCCAAGCCAAGACCGACGCCGACGGCGTGGCGAAGATCGAGAAGGAGCGCTTCCTCCCCGTGCGCCCCGACGGTCAACCCGACGCGGCGGCGGTGGTGACGGCGCGGCTCGGCGACGACTGGGCCTTCCGCGAGGTGAGCGACATGCTCGGCACGTGGCGCTTCGGCGCGTCGGTCGACACCGCCGGGAGGCTCACGTCCACCGGCATGCTCATCACTGATCGCGGCGTGTATCGCCCCGGGGAAGAGATCCGCGTGAAGGGGATCTTCCGGAAGCCGCTCGCGCGTGGCACCGAGACGCCGCGCGGCCGCGAGGTGCGCTTCTTCGCCTTCGACGCCGAGCAGGAGAAGATCCTCGACACGAGCGTCACGCTGGGGGACTTCGGCGACTTCGCGCTCACCGTTCCTGTCCCCAAGACGACGCGTCTCGGCAACGTGGAGCTCCGCGCCGAGCTCGCCGAGCCCGCGCCGCATGGCGCGGCGAGCGCGTCGGGCGTCGACGCTGTGCATCCCGGGGTGGCGAGCGCGATGGTGCTCCTCGCGGCGTACAAGCCCGCCGAGTTCAAAGTGGCGGTGGAGCCGGATCGGCCGTCGTACATCCGCGGCGACAAGGCGTCCTTCACGACGCGCGGTGACTATCTGTTCGGCGCGCCGATGAGCGGCGGTGCCTTGCGCTTCACCGTGACCCGCGGGCCGACGTCGTTTGCGCCCCCCGGCGCCGAGGATCTTCTGGTGGACGACGACGCCTACCAGCTCGATCTCCCCGACGCCGACGAGCGCGCGGCCGAGCTCGCGAGTGGCCGCGCCGCCCTCGGCCCGCGCGGCGACGTGACGACCCCGGCATCGCTCGCGCTCCCGCACCAAAAGGGGACCGAGCTCGTGACCTTCGAGTCGGAGGTGACCGACGTGAGCCGGCAGGCGATCTCCGGCGACGCGAGCGCGATCGTCCACCCCGGCGAGTTCTACGTCGCCCTCGCGCCCCCCAAGGAGCTCTTCGTTCCACGCGCGTCGGTGCTCGCGCCGGAGGTCGCGGCGATCGAGCCGAGCGGCAAGCGTCGCGTCGGCGTCTCGGTCACGCTCGCGCTCGTACGGCGCACCTGGCAGACCGTCATCGAAGCCCGCGGAGAGTCGGGGGAGCATTACGACTCGAAGCCCGTGGACACCGTCGTCTCGACCTGCGCCGCGACCACGACGACGACGCGTGTATCCTGCAAGCTCACGCCCAAAGACCCGGGCTACTACCTGGTTCGCGCGACGGCGACCGATCCGCGCGGCAACCCGGTGGCCGCGAGCTACGCCGAGTACGTCCTCGCCGACGGCGAGGGGGGCGGCGGCTTCTGGATGGGCGACGCGCAGAAGCTCGATCTCGTCCTCGACAAGAAGTCGTACGAGGTCGGCGACACCGCCACGATCCTGGTGAAAAATCCGTTCCCTGGGGCCGAGGCGTGGGTCACGGTCGAGCGCGCGGGGGTCTACCGCGAGGAGCGTCACACGCTCGCCGGAGCCATGCCGACGCTGAAAATCCAGGTGACGGAGGACATGCGCCCCAACGCGTTCGTGGGGGTGCACCTCGTCCACGGCCGCGCCGAAGAGCCGAAGCGCGAAGGGCGAAAGGCCAAGGCCGACGTGGGCGCGCCGAGCTACCGCCTCGGCTACGCCGAGATCCGCGTGAGCCCCGAGTCGCGTCGGCTGAAGGTCGCTCTGACGCCTGCCAAGCGTGACCTCCGACCGGGGGAGAACGTCGAGGCCGACATCGTCGTGACCGATCGGGGAGGGAAGCCGACGAAGAGCAACCTCCTCGTCTACGCCGTCGACGAAGGGGTGCTGATGCTCACCGGCTACAAGACGCCGGATCCGATCCCCGTCTTCTCGGCGCCGCGCGCGCTCGCCGTCTTCTCGCTCGAGTCGCGCGACGACCTCGCCAAGATCTTCCTCGCGTCGATGCTCGGCTCGGGGGCAGACAAAGGGCTCGACGGCGGCGGCGGCGGCTCGGTGCGCCAGGATTTCCGCGCGACCGCCTACTTCGAGCCTTCGCTCCTCGCGGCCGAAGGGCGCGCGCACGTGAGCTTCAAGCTCCCCGATTCGCTCACTACCTATCGGCTGATGGCGGTCGCGGTGGGGGAGGACGATCGCTTCGGGTTCGGCGAATCGCAAATCACCGCGAGCCGCAAGCTGATGGCGCGCCCCGCGCTCCCGCGCTTTCTCCGCGCCGGCGACGCGATCGACGCCGGCGTCGTCCTCTCTTCCAAAGGCATGGCGGCGTCCACGGTCGAGGTCACGGCGAAGGTCCAAGGGCTCGACCTCGGGGCCGAGGCAAAGAAGGTGGTCGCCCTCCCGGCGAACGGCAGCGTCGAAGTGCATTGGCCGATCACCGCGCCGCGCGCCGGCAAGGCGGTGCTCACGTTCACCGCGCGCTCGGGGGGCGAGACCGACGCCGTCGAGGTCACGCGCGAGGTCCTCGTCCCCATGGCGCTCGAGGCGGTCGCGCTCGCGGGCGACACCACGGCCTCGACCGGCGAGCGCCTCGGCGATCTTCGCGCCATGCGCGACGACGTGGGCGGGCTCGAGGTGCACCTCGCCTCGACGGCGCTGGTCGGCTTGGGAGACGGCGCCAAGCAGCTCCTCGAGTACCCGTACGGGTGCACCGAACAGCTCGCGAGCCGGCTCGTGCCGCTCGTCGCGCTCGGCGACTTGGGGCGCGAGTACGGCATCGCGCTCCCGCCGGACGCTTCGGTCGTCGCCGACGACGCCGTGTCCAAGATCCTGAAGAACCAGATCGCCGACGGGAGCTTCGGCTACTGGAACGACTCGCCCCGCGGCGACGCGTGGGTGACGACGTACGCGTTCTGGGCGCTCGGGCAAGCGCGCGCGCACGGGCATCGCGTGCCGGAGGAGCCGCTCCTTCGCGCCAAAGAGGCCACGCGACGCTACCTCGCCGGCGACCGCGCGCTCGCCACGAACCTCGCCGTGCGCGCCTTCGCCCTCGACGCGCTCGCACAGGCGGGCGACCCCGATCCCGGGGCCATGAGCCGTCTCTACGAGCGCCGCGCCGAGCTCCCGCTCTTCGCCCGCGCGCTCCTCGCTCACGCGATGATCACCGGAAAAATGGGGGCCAAGGAGGTCCCGGAGCTCCTCCGCGACGTGGACAACCACCTCCGCGTGACCCCCACCGGGGCCACGGTCACGGACAACGTGGGAGACGCGTACGCCGCGCTCCTCGACTCCGACGCGCGCACGACGGCGCTCGTCCTCCGCGCGCTCGTCGCTCACGATCCGGGCGGTGCGCTCGCCCCGCGCATCGCCAAGGGGCTCCTCGGGATGCGGCACGGCGGCACGTGGCGCTCGACGCAAGAGACGGCGTGGTCCCTCGTCGCGCTGGCCGACTACGCGCGCGCCTCGGAAGCGCGGGCGCCGGCCTTCGACGCGCGCGTCTTCTTCGGCGACGCGCTCCTCGGCGAGGCGTCGTTCCACGAGAAGAGCGCACGCGCTTCGACTGAGCGCTTCTCGGCGTCGAAGCTCTTCGCCTCGGGGGCGAGCGGCGGAACCTTGGCCTTCGAGGTCCAAGGGACGGGTCGGCTCTTCTACGAGGCGCGCCTCTCCTACGCGCGCCGCGAGATGCCCAGAGACACGCTCGACCGCGGCTTCTTCGTCCGCAGGGTCGTGCGCTCGGTGGCCCCCGAGGCCCTCGCCGCGGCGCTCGGCACGGTCCCCGAGGCGAGTGCCACCTCGGCGCGCGCGGGGGATCTCGTGCTCGTCGATCTCTTCGTCGTCACGGCGACGCCGCGCGAGAGCGTGGTCGTCGTCGACCCGCTCCCCGCCGGGCTCGAGGCGGTCGACGCGAACCTCGCCACCACGGCGCGATCGCTCGACGTGACCTCGGCCTACGGCGCCGGCGATCAGGTCGACGAGGCGAGCGACACCGACGACGCCCGCGCCTCGGGGCGCGCCGAGAGCTTCGCCTACTACCACCGCGAGGTGAAAGACGACGAGGTGCGCACCTTCGTCGAGCACATGCCGGCGGGGCTCTACCACTACCGCTACCTCGCGCGCGCCACGACACCCGGGAAATTCCTGGTCCCGCCGACACGTGCAGAGTGCATGTACGAGCCGGAGACCTTCGGCCGCACCGCCGGCGCCACGTTCGAGGTCGCGCGATGAACCACGCCGCGTCGATCGTCACCCGCGCCGCGTCGCTCGCCCGACGCGTGGCGCAGGGGGCAGAGAGCGCGTCGCGGCGGGGGGCCTTCACCTGGGTCGCGTGGCTCCTCGCGCCCGCGCTCCTCTTTTGCGCCCTCGCGGCGTTCACTCGCGTGCCCGAAGAGCTCCTCGCGCCGAACGGCTACGAGGCCTCGGTGCGCTTCTACGATCGCGAAGGGGGGCTCCTTCGCGAGGTGCGCGCCGACGACGCCGCGCGCGCGCGATGGGTCGCGCTCGACGAGGTCGGGCCTTACCCGGCGATGGCGATCCTCGCCGCCGAGGACCGTCGATTTCGTCTTCATGCCGGCGTCGACCCGATCGCGGTGGCTCGCGCCGCGGCGAGCGATGTGGCCTCGCGCCGGATCGTGTCCGGCGCTTCGACGCTGACCATGCAGCTCGCACGCGTCGTGCGTCCCCACCGGCGCACACTCCTCGGGAAGGTCTACGAAGCGGCCCTGGCGCTCCGCATCGAGGAGTCGCTCACGAAGGACCAGATCCTCGAGCAGTACTTGAATCGCGCCCCCTTCGGTGGCGGCGTGCGCGGCATCGACGCCGCGAGCCACGCCTACTTCGACAAGGCGCCGCGGGACCTCTCGCTGGCCGAGGCGGCGACCTTGGCCGCGCTCCCGCGAGGCCCGGGCGTCTACGCGCTCGAGCGTCACCCCGACCGCGCGCTCAAGCGACGCGACCGCATCCTCGCACGTATGCGCGACGCAGGCGTCATCGAGGAGGACGCCTTCTTGCGAGCGCAGGCCGAGCCCTTGCGGCTCCACGCGCAGGGCGGGAGCTTCGGCGCGCCTCACGCCGTACAGGCGATCTTGGACGGA
Organism: uncultured Polyangiaceae bacterium; assembly: GCA_964531795.1. GTDB lineage: Bacteria > Myxococcota_A > Polyangia > Polyangiales > Polyangiaceae > CAZHHD01. The sequence goes on from CAZHHD010000028.1 coordinate 95,946, forward strand.
CGCGTGGGTCCCGGTCCCTTTCGCGGTCGCGCCTCGAGCGTCACGACGACCATCGACCGCGAGCTGCAAGGCGAGGTCGAGACCTTGGCGGCGGCGACGCTGCGTCCTCTGGCCAGGCGCCACGTGACCAGTGCGAGCGTGGTGGTCGTCGACAACGCGACAGGGGAGGTGCTCGCGTACGTGGGGTCGCCGGACTTCGACGACGCCGCCCAAGGAGGTCAGAACGACGGGGCACGTGCGCTCCGTCAGCCGGGCTCGACGCTGAAGCCCTTCGTGTACGGGCTGGCGATGGATCGCACGGGGATGACGGCGGCGACGCTCCTCCCCGACGTCGAGCTGCACATCGACACGCCGTCGGGGAGCTTCTCCCCCCACGACTACGACGAGCGCTTCCATGGCCCGGTGCGGCTCCGCGAAGCGCTCGCGAACTCCTACAACGTCCCGGCGGTGTGGACGGCGGCGCAGCTCGGTGAGGGGCCGGTGCTCGATCAGCTTCGTCGCGTGGGCTTCACGTCGCTGCGCGAGGCGCCGGAGTTCTACGGTCCGGCGCTCGCCCTCGGGGACGGCGAGGTCTCGCTCCTCGAGCTCGCCCACGCCTACGCGGCGCTCGCCGGAGGCGGTATCGCGCGTCCGCTCCGCTTCGTGCGCGAGGCGAAGGGGATCCACGGCGAGGCGCTCGTCGTCGACCGTGGAGCGGACGAGCGCCGCGTCGTCCCTCACGACGTGGCCGTGGTGCTCACCGACATCCTCGCCGACAAGGAGGCGCGCGTGGCTTCGTTCGGGGAGCGTTCGGTGCTCGAGCTTCCGTTCCCCGTCGCCGCGAAGACCGGCACGTCCAAGGGCTTCCGTGACAACTGGACCGTCGGCTTCACCCACGAGGTCACCGTCGCCGTGTGGGTGGGCAACTTCGACGGCAGCCCGATGGAGGGCGTGAGCGGCATCACCGGCGCGGGCCCGCTCTTTCACGGCGCGATGGAAGCGGCCATGAGGATCCGTCTCCGCGGAGCCGAGCCGGCGCCGCTCGTCGACCCTGCGGGGACCGCCCTCGCGCGCGTGGTGGTGTGCTCGCTCTCGGGGGGGGCGCCCGGGCACGCGTGCCACCACACGATCGAGGAGTGGATCCCAGAGGGGCGCGATCTCGCTCCATGCACTCTGCACGAGATCGTGCGGCTCGATCGCCGGAACGGGCTACGCGCCGGTGCGTCGTGTCCTTCCGCCTTCGTGGAGGAGCGCGCGTTCGAGGTCTTCCCTCCGAACCTCGCGAGCTGGGCCCACGCCGCGCGCCGCGATCTCGCCCCCGAGGAAGGGTCGCCCCTTTGCCCGCCGGACGCGGCGAGGGGCGCGCTCCGCCGCGCGGTGCGGGTCGGCTACCCCCACGACGGCGCTGCGTTTCTCCTCGACGCCTCACGCGCGCGCGCCGAGCAAGTGCTGGCGGTGCGGCTCGAGGTCCCCTCGGGGACGCGCGAGGCGGCGCTCCTCGTCGACGGGAGTGTCGTCGCGCGCGTGGGCGCGCCCTACGTGGCGCGGTGGCCGCTCACGCAGGGGACGCACGTCCTCGTCGCCGAGGCGCGAGGCGGCGAAGCGAGCGATCCGGTACGCGTCGTCGTCGAGTGAGGCGAGGGCCGCTCTCGGCCCGTGGCGCAACGAACCGCGTCAGCCGGCGCCGGAGCGCGTGCGCGCGTCGGCGAAGGCGTCGGTCACGCTGAACGCGAGCAGATCGCGCGCCTCGGCGGTGCGACCGATCCAGGTGGCGCGCTCCGCGGGCGTCGACGGGAGGCCCCCTTTGGTTCCTTGGCTCAGGGCGATCCCTTCGAGCGCGGCGTTGGGATCGCCGAGGGCGAGGAGCGCCGTCCGATTGACCCACCCGAGCATGGCCGGGCCGAGGATCGTGGCTTGCGCGCCGAGCGCGCCGGCCACTTCGAGCGCGAGGAGGCCGAGATCCGGATCGGGCTTCTTCGGGAGACCCGGCTGAAGACGCTTCGTGACCTCGGCGATTTGCGCCGGGTTCATCCCTTGCGGCTGCCACGAAGGGTTCAGCGCCATGAGCCACGCCGCCACGAGCACGGGAAGGTCGCGCCCCTGGACCCGCGTCAGCGCCGAAGCGCGCGTCTGCAGGAGCTTCAGCGAGCGAATCAAGAGGAACGCGCGCGCGCGCTCGTTGGCGACGGAGAGGAGCGGCTCGCCGAGGACGAGGATCGTGCTCGCGCCGCCGGCGGCGACGCAGGTGGGACCGAGCGTCGGCGAGACGAAGACTTGGACGCCGGAGAGCCCCATCGCTTGTGCGTAGGACTGGAGCACTTCGGCGACGTCGCGCGCCGAGGCGGGGAGGGGCGTGGGCCGCAGGGTGCGCGGATCGAGCGGGAAGGCTGCGTCGAGCGCTGCGCCGGTGCGAGCGAAGAGCGACCTCAGCGCGGGGGTCACGACCTCGGGGGCGAGCAGATCGTCGAGGCGCGGATCGGCCGCGCGGGTGCCCGCGCCGGGCACGTCGCTGGGGGTGCCGCTGAAGGCGGCGAGGGCGGCGTTGACGGCGCGCGCGGCGTCCTTCTTCCCTCGAAGATCGTGCACCGTGGCCATCACCTCGAACAGCGCGGGCGAGAAGCGCCCCGCGGCGAAGGCGCGCTTCGTGTCGGCGGCGGCGCGATCGAGGAGTATGTGCACCGCGGGGGTCTGCTTGTGACGCGCGTAGAACTCGGCCAGCGCGCGGAGCAGCACGACGTCGGTCGGTAGCTCGCGGCGTGCGGCGTCGAGCGTCTGCTCGGCCTTGCGGTTGTCGTGGACGACGGTCTCGTAGACGTCGGCGAGCTCGAGGGTGCGCTGCCTCTTCTCGTTCGGGGTCGTGGCGCGCTGGAGGAGCGTCTGCTGCGCGGCGAGCGCCTGCGCGGCGTCGCCTTGCTTCTTGTGGACGCGAACGAGCTTCTCGAGGGTCGGGACGTCCCCTTCGGCGCGCTTCAGGACCTCCTTGTAGGCCACCTCGGCCCGCGAGAGGTTCACCGCGCGCTCGGCGTAGAGATCGCCAAGGCGCACGTAGATTTCCTTCTGCTCCTCCGGCGTCGCCAGAAGCCGCGCGAGCCGGACCCACGCCTTCTCTGCGCCGTCCCAGTCTTCGAGCTTGGCCGCGAGATCGGCGCTCGCGGCGAGGGCGCCCGCGTGGTCCGGCTCGCGCTCGAGCGCCGCCTCGAAGGCGGCACGCGCGCCGGCCGTGTCGCCCACGTCGGCGAGGACGCGCCCGCGCTCGAGATCGATTTGCACGCGCTCGGCGGGGTCCGTGACCGTGGCGCTCCTTCGCTCGAGGAGGTTCGCGAGCTCGCTACGAGCCCCCTTGGCGGCGTAGCAGCCGGAGAGCTTGGCGAACGTGTCCTTGTAGGTGATCTCGATCGCCGCCACGTGCTCGAACGCAGCGATGGCGCGGTCGGTGTTCTTGGCCTCGTCGAGCCACGCGGTCGCCGCCGCGTAGTAGCCCTCGAGCTGGTGCTGGCGCACGAGGCTCACGCGCGCAGCGGCCTCGAGCGCCTCGGCCGCGCCGGCGAGATCGCCCACCGCGTGGCGCGCCGCCGAGAGCTCGTCCCACGCCAGCCAATCGTTGGGATCTTCGTTGACGGCGCGCTCGAGGAGCGCCTGCGCTTCGGTCGCGTCGCCCATCCGCTCGGCGGCGCCTGCAGCTTCGACGAGAAGAGAAGCCGTCTCGCTGGGGCGCGTGGAGCGTTCGATGAGGGCGCGCGTAGACTCGAGCTCTTCGGCCGCGTCGCCGCGTACACGCGCGTGGGCGTTGTACAGGCGAAGCGCGAAGGTGGTGGGCGAGGGCTGGCTCTTGGCGAGGGCCGCAAGATCGTAGGTGCCGAGCCAATCGCCGGCGCGCATGCGCAGGCGGGAGGCCAGCTCGGCGTGCGCCGCGCATTCGCCGCCGGGAGTTCCGTCGAGCGCCCGGGCGATGGACGTGGCCACCGCTTCGAGCTCTTCGCCGCCGGCGGAGATGAATGCATTCTCCACGTACCGGAGGCTCGCCAGGTGATCGGGGCTCTCGTCGAGCACCGCGCGATGCCAGAGGAGCGCGCTCGCGGCGTCCCCGCGCCCTTCGAGGTCGATCTCGGCGAGGCGCTCATAAGCTTCGCGGCGCGTCCGTGGATCGGCCGTCGTCTTCGCCAGGTTCAAGAGATCGTCGGCCAAGCGCGCGACGACTCCGTTCGCCAAATCGAGTCGATCGCGAACGACGTGCGAGAGGCCGGGGTAGGCGCTCACCGCCGCTTCGGCGTCGGCGCGGGCCTTCTCGCCTTCGCCGCTCCGTTCGTGCTCGAGCGCCGCTTCCAGGAGAAGAAGCTGACGCGAGGATCCGACGGTCTTCGCCGCGCGCGCCTCACGCCACGCGGCGCGGTCGTCGAGCGGGGTGGCCGCGAGTCGCTCGTGGAGCTCGCGCAGGGCCACGTCGTCGGGGCGCGCGCGGTGGGCCTCCTCGAGACGCTCGCTGGCGAGGGGCGCGTCGACGTCGGCGACGAGGAGCGCCTCACGGACGGAGTCGATCGCCTTCTCGAGCGGATCGTTCGCGGCGGCGCGCCGGCTCCGCACCCACTGGAGGAGCAGCTCCTCGGCCCCGCGCCTTCGGGCGATCCGCTCTGCGAGGAAGGGGGCGACGGGGAGCTCGGGGGCGGACTTGTGTGCGGCTTCGAGGGCGACGAGGCGCGCGTCGTCGTCGCCGCCCGCCGTGCGCGTGACCGCTTCGATCGCGAGGAGCGCCCTGGCTGCACCTTCCGGCGCCTCCTCGGCGAGGGTCGTCAGCGCGGAAGCCAGATCGAGCTCGGGGCGGAGGCTCGCGAGCGCCCGCAGCGCCCCCTCGTGGCGCGGCTCGGCGCGACGTGCCGCTTCGTACGCCGAGGCCGCACGGGTCGTGTCGCGCGCGCGTTCGGCGACGAGGGCCGCGGTCAGGCTGCGCGTGAGATCGGGCGTGTCGCTGTCGCCGGGTGCGCTCCGCGTGAGAGCGTCGCTGACCTCGCTGAACTCACCCTTGCCGAGGGACAGCGAGAGGAGCAGCGCGCGGGCCTCCTCCGGCGAGTCGTCGGCGCGCTGGAGAACCGCTTCGGCGAGGTCGTCGCTCCCGGCGGCGAGCGAGCGCGCGAGGCGCAGCGCGCGCTTCCCCGCGGCGCTCCCGGCGAGGTGGGTCGTGGGTCCTCGGTCGAGCAGCGAGGCTGCGGCGGCCACGAACGAGCTCTCGGTGTCGCCGAGGCCGTCGAGCTCGTGGAGCGCCACCTCGTCGGCGCCGGCGAGGAGCCCGAGGGCGAGACGCTCGTCGGCGGAGAACGCATCGGCCGAAGCGAGCGCCCCCTGGACGAGCTCCACGTCTCCGAGCTCGAGGCCACGCGCGGCAAGGCCGCGTCGCGCACGTCGGGTGGAGCGACCACGGATGGCTTCGGCGGAGCGAACGCGCGCCTCACCGGGTACGGCACCGGCCAAGGCGAAGGTCGCCCACGATGCGGCTCCTTCGAGCTCGGGTACGGTTCGAAGCGCTGCGAGGGCTTCGCTCGCGCGGGCCAGGTCGCCCTTTGCGATCGCCTCGCGCGCGTGGCGGAGGCTCTCGTCCACGAGCGGGATCTTCGGCGCGGGGGCCTTGGCGCCGCGCGCGCGGAGCGCGTTGTGCACCGCCTCTACGACCGTGACGAGGTCCTCGCGCTCGGGGATCGCCAGCGACTCGCCCTCGATCTTGCCGGTCGCGAGGGAGAGCGCCGCAGAGCCCAGGATCACCCGGGCGTCGTCGGGGGCGATGCGCGAGGCCTCGCGCCAATGCTCGGTCATCGCCTCGTCGTTCCCGGTGACGTGCTCGGCGATGGCCGCGAGGAGGACGTCGTGGAGCGCGGCTTCGCGCGTCGTGGGGTAACGACGCGCGACCTCGAGCGCGTCGAGCAGCGCTTGCTTGTCGCTCGGCGGGAGCAGACCGCGGAGCTGCACGTGCGTGAGCGGGAGCTCCGGCGCGAGGTCCCGCGCCTCGACCGCGAGGCGCAGGGCGCTCGCTCGATCCCCGCGGGCAGCGTGGATCTCACTCACCGCGAGGAGCCCGCGCGCGCGCTCGCCGGGGATCTGACGGCGGCGGGCCTCGTCCTCGAGCCAGTCGGCGCGCTCGAGCATCGGATCGGGCTCTTCTTCGTGGTGCGCCTCTTCGACCGGCTCGAGCTGGGCCTCGGGATCGATCACACCGACGACTTCGAGCTCGCTCTCTGCGGAGGCGACCGGCGGAAGCTCTGGAAGCTCGTACGGCTCCTCGGCCCCTCCGGTGATTTCGAGCGCCGGGCCGTCGAGCGAAGGGATCGGGAACGAGCCCGCTGTGGGTGCGTCGCTCGTCCCTTCGACTTGCGGCAGGCTGGCGAGGTGCTCGACGACCGACGTCTCGCCGTCGGGATCGTGCTCGCGAAGCCCGGGCGCGAGCAAGAGTCCGCCCGCGCCGACGATCGGCGCCGCCGGCGGAGCGCTCGAGACCGCGACCTTCCGCAGCGCGTCGAGCGACTCGCTCACGCGGGTGACCTCTTGCGGATCTTCTTCCGAAGGCACACGCCCCGCGGCCGGACGCGGCGGCGCCGAAGGCGGGAGCGACGTGAGATCGATCCCCGCTTCGTTGGCGGCGTTCTCGATCTCCTCGGCGGCCGGGCGCGTCGACATGCGACCCCGCGACGAAGGGGGCTCGCCGCGACCGAAGAGCTGGGCGAGCCCGCCACGCGACGGGCGCGCGGCCGGCGGCGGTGCCGTCTGCCGAAGACCCGTGGGCACCTCTTTGACGTGCGTCGGCTCTTCTTCTTCGCCGCCGGTGAGATCGAGCGGCGCGCTGACCCTGGGCTTCGTGCTCACGGGAACGGGCGGAGCGTTCGGCAGGCGCGGCGCGCTCGGCGCCGGGCGCGGCGGCTTCGCGGGCGAAGCGCCGAGCGAAGGCGAGGATGCTGGCGGCGGGGGCGCTCTCTCCGGGACGGGCGGAGCGTTCGGGGTCTCCGCCGGCGTCGCCGCAGCGGGGACGAGCCCCGGCGTCGCGTCGGGCGGCGTCTTCGGCTCTTTGGCGATCTCCGGCTCGAACGCCTTCTCCCACTTGGAGAGCTCGCTGTCCCAGTCGAACTCGTCGTCCTTCTTGTCGAACGGGCCCGTCATGTCGCCCCCTCGAGGCCGAGCGCCCGGCGCAGATCCAGGTAGCTCGGGGAGAACGCGAAGCGGAGGATCTCCTTCGCGCGGTCGTCGCTCTTCACGAGCTGCCTCAGTCGATCGGGGGACTCGCCGAGCGTGTCACGCAAGGTGAAGTCCACGTCGCCCGAGGCGACGAGCACCACGCGGGCGAGCGACATCTGCGCGCGACGCGACCACGCCTTCACGTCGTGGCCGCCGGAGACGAGCGCGTTGCACACCTCGGCGAGCGATTTCTTCACGCGCCGGGGGATCGCCTTGCCGATGCTCTTCTCGACCTCGGCCAGGATGGCGTACTGCGGCGCTTGGATCGGCACGTCGGCGATGTGGCACGCGGCGACGCCGATGGCGGCGAGCGTCGTCTCGTCGCGCTGGCGCAAGATCGTCGTGCCGCGCGAGACGGCGAAGAGCTCACGAGCGATGCGCCCGCGCGTGGCCGGATCGAGCGGCGCGGTGATTCCCGTGCCGATGACGAGCGCCGGCGGCTCGCCGGGTACGCCCTGGATCCCATGCGGGTCGCGTCCGCCGACGAAGAGATCGAACTCCGCCACGCCCACCGCGCCGGCCCAGGCGGCGATTTCGTTGCGCAGGGCGAGACCGCTCCGCGGGTCGACGCGATCGCGCTTGCCCACGCCGAGCGCGGCGAGGTTCGGGCCTAGCGCTTCGGCGAGGGTCGCGCCGAGGAGGGCGAAGAGCTGCGCAGGGGGCCCTTCGTCGCCGGGCGCGAGCAAGGACTGAATGCTCGTCGCCGTGAGGGCCATCTGGGGCGCGCGGGGCTTCGCCGCAGCGATCTGCTGCATGAGCGGATCGGTCGTCGAGTCGCCGCCGGCGAGGGCGATCGCCGTCCCGGTGGCGATCTGTTCGAGGCCGAGATCCCCGAGGGAGCGCGCGATGCGCATCAAGCGACGCGCGGTCGCGGCGTCGGGGACGTTCGTGCGGAGGCCGGCGAGGAGCGCGTCCCGGGCGCGAGCGAAGAGGTGCAGCTTGGCGGAGGTCTCGACGCCACCGAGATCGAGCAAGAGATCGATCCCTTCGCCGTCGCCCGGCGCTTCTTCGAGGAGCTTCACCACCGCGCGCGCGGCGCCGTCGACCTCGTTCAACCGATCGCGCCAGATGGCGATCGAGAGGCGGGCAGCTTCGATCCGCCCCGCGGGCTCGGGGCGCTCTTCCATCAGATGCTCGAGGATGCGCGTCGCTTCGCTCCAGGATCCGGTGCGGGCGGCGGCGCGGGCGAGCCGCTCACGCACGGGGAGGGTGGAGAGCCCCGCGCGGTGCAAGTCGAGCAACACGTCGAGCGCGCGATCGTAGCGATCGAGCTTGTTTTCGTAGAGATCGACGGCGGCGATGCCGGCGGTGAGGCGGCTCTTCGCCGGCGCTTCGGCGAGCGAGGCGAGGGTCGAGAGCTTCGTCGCGGCCTCCTCGAACTCTCCCCGGCGGATGAAGATCTCCCCCGAGAGGGCGAGCGCGCCCACGTGATCGGGCTCGATCATCGTGACGTTCTCGAGCGCCTTCAGCGCGGCGTCGACGTCGCCCTTCTCGCGGAAGACGCGCGCTTGCTCCCAGAAGAGCTTGGCGATCTCGCTCGGCTCGTCGGTGACCTCGAGCCTGCGGCCGATGATGGCGAGGAGTCGGTCGCCCTCTTTGCGCTCGCGCACACGGCGGAAGACCTTGTCGAAGGCCGCGCCGCGCTGAGCGTCGCGCTCGAACGCGCTCTCGAACGCTACCTCGGCGTCCTTCTCGCGGCCCATCTCGAGCCACAAGGTCGCCGCTTCTTCCCAGAACTTGCCGGCGCGCGTGGGCTCGCCGCAACGTTTGCCGAGCTCGGCGGCGGCGCGCGCGCGTCGCTCGTGGTCGCCGAGCGCCTCGGCGGCGGTGCGGAGCCCTTCCCATGCCGCCAAATCGTCGGGCGCTTCCTCCGCGCTCTCTTCGAACACTTCGAGCGCCTCACGCGTGCTGCCGCTCGCGAGGAGCGACCATCCGCTCAGCGCCAGAGCGTCGCGCGCGGTCCCTTCGCCGAGAGCGTCCTCGAGCGCGCCGAGGGCGGCTCCACGCTCGGCCGGATCGCTCCCCGGCGGCGCGATCTCGAGGTTCGCGAGGCGCACGACCTTGGAGCGACCGAGGATCGGAGGCGGCGGCTCGGCGAGCCCTCCGTCCACCAAGCGGCTCTTGACGTGCGCGAGCACCGTGGCGCTCGCTTGCAGCTGCTCCGAGGGCTCGCCGAAGAGGAGCGCCGAGAGGCAGTGCCGCGCGGCGACCTCGCCGTCGGGATCCTTCGAAGCGATCGTCGCGCCGAGCCACTCGAGCCCCGCGGTCACGCCGCCACCGACCTCGAACCAGGTGCGCGCGGCGAGGGCGACGTCGCTCGGTCCGATCTTTTGCGCGCGGAGCACGCGCTCGGCGGCGGCGAGCTGACGACCCAGCGGGCCCGCGGCGGCGATGCGCTCGAGCGCCGCCCCTGCGCGCCCGTCGTCGTCCTGCCCCGAAGCAAGGCGGGCGATCGCTCCGGCGAGGCCGATGTCGGTGTCTTCGCTCGCCTCGAGCTTCTCGAGCGCGGCGCTCACCTTGTCGGGGTTACCTCCCGGCGCGAGCTCCACCCCCAAGCGGTCGAGCGCGACGAGCGCGGCGTCTTCACCCACCGCCTCGGCGAAGGCGAGCGCCCGACGGCGCCCTTCCGCCGATTCGGTGTCGACGCCGCGCGCTGCCCACGCGCGGAGGGCGAGGGCGGCCTCGTCCGCTTCGGCAGCCGCCGACACCGCTTCCAGCGCCGAGCTCTTCGCCCCTGCGCGGAAGCGACGGAGCGCCGCCTCCATGTAGAGCGTCGCCGCGAGCTCGGTGTCGTCGATGTGCGCCGCGGTCGAAGCGAGCACGTCGGCCGAGGCGGCCGCGTCGCCCGCGCGGAGCTCGAGCGCCGCGAGGTACACGCCGGCGACGGCGTCCCCCGCGTCGCGCGTGACGAGATCGCGAAGGCGCACACGGGCCGCGTCGAGATCGCCGGCGAGGTGCGCGGCTCGAGCCGCCACGAGGGTGAGACCGCGGGCGCGATCGGGATCGGCCTCGAGCGCCGCGAGCCGCACGAGCGCCGAACGATCGGCCACAGCCTCGTCGGGCAAGAGCGCTTCGAGGGCCGTCGCCATCCACGTCCCGCTGGGGAGCGCGCCGAGATCGGCGAGCGCCTTCTTCGCCCCTTCGCCGTCGCCGCGCTCCAGGCGCGCGCGGAGGAGCTCGAAGGCGAGGGACGCGCGCTCGACGTCGTCGGTCGCGTCCTTGGTCGCTTCCTCCGAGCTCAGCACCGTGAAGAGTCGACGCGTCGCTTCCTCGTACCAAGCGGTGTCGCCCCGGAGCGAAGCCAAGGTGCGCGAGAGCCGTGAGACCACCGTGGGGGGTGCGCCGGCCATGCCCGCTTGCGAGAGCGCCGCCTTGGCCGCTTCGGCGTCGCCCGCTTGCGCGCCCCACACGTAGGCCGCGAGCAGGAAGGCTCGCGCGCGCCCTTCGTCGGTCGGGAGCTCTTCGGCGAAGGCTTCGACCTCGGCGGCGAACGCGGCGGGCTCGGGGCCGTCGGCGAGGAGATCGAGCTGCAGCGCGCGCGCCGGGAGGCACGCCGGATCGCGGGCGACCGCTTTGGAGAGGGCCGCGAGCGCACCCGCGCCGTCGCCGAGGCTCGCCGCTTGCTCGGCGGCGCGCATCGCCAGGGCCGCGGCCATCCCGCCGTCTTCTTCGTGGTCGAAGCGCTGGCTCGCCAGGTTCGCCGCGAGCTCGGTGTCGCCCACGAGCTCGGCCACGCGGATACGTGCATTCTGCAACGCCGCCAGCCCGAGGGTGCGGCGCGCCTCTTCGTCGCCGGCGAAGCGCGCGAGCGCGGCGTCGAGCACCGCCGCGGCCCGCGTGAGATCGCCGGCGCGCCTCCGCGCTTCGGCGGTGCGGAGCCACAGCTCGACGAGGTGCGCGCGCGTGCGCACGCGATGAGGCACGCCGAGCGTGTCGCCCGCCGCCGGATCGTCGATGGCGATGGCCAGAAGCTCGGCGAAGCTCTCCAGCGCCGAGGCCGCGCGCTCACCCTTCTCGTCCCCGCCGCTGCCGGCCGCGGCGCGAGCGATTCGTTCCGCCGCCGCCGCAGCCAAGTACGTCGCGCCGCCGCCGAGGGCGCGCGCTTCACCGAGGAGGGCGAGGGCGCGCTCGTCGTCGCCGGCGGCGGCGGTGAGGAGCGCGGCGTCGAGGAGCAAGAGCCCGCGCCACGTGGGATGTCCGTCGGCGCGCGCGCGGTGCTCGAGCGCCTCGAGGCGCGTCGTCGGGTCGGCGATCTTCGCCGCCAAGACCTCGAGCGCGAGCCAGGCCACCGCGGCCTCCTCGGGCGAGGCCTCGAGCGCCGTCGCGTCGCGGAGGATGTCGCGCGCCGCCGTCGGGTTCCCCTCGACGTCTTCGCGGAAGGCTGCGTGCATCGTCATCGCGCGCGCCTTCTCGTCGGGCGTCGCCGCCGCGCGAACGAGCGCCTCGACCAGCCGGCCGAGGTTCTTCAGCGACCTTCGCCGCTCGAGCAGCCGAACGAGCCCTTCGAGAGGCTCACGGAAGGTCGGGTCGAGGTTGTAAGCGGCCAGCAGATCGCGCGCGGCGCCGATCTCGTCCCCGGAGCGCTCGAGGAGGGCGCCGATCTGTCCGTAGAGGCGCGCCTTGCGGGTCTTGTCCTCTGTCGCGGCGAGCTCAGCGCGCAAGCGCGCGAGCAGCGCCTCGATGGCCGGCGAAACCTTGGAAGGTCCGACCAATTCGGGCGCGGAGGGCACAGCCTCCGGGGCCTGGCTGGTGTTCTCGAGCGCCATGGACAGAGTCCGGCGAAAGGTAGCGCAAGTCCGCCCCCCACGGCTCGGTCAAACGACCGGTCCGGGCATTCGCTGGACGTCGATTTTTCGACGTGCGGAAGAGAGCGTCAGCCGAGGAGCTTTTGCAGCCGCTCGGTGATTTTCTCTTCGACGGTCCCCTTCATCACGCGGAGCATGAGGGGGAGGTCGACGAGCACGCGGACGTCCTTGTCGGAGACGCGGACCTCGCCCTTGGCCCCTTTGGCCACGCCGCTGTCGGCGTGAAACTCGATCGAGTCCCCCGCCCACTTCCAGGCGAGGCCGAGCTTCTCCTTGAGCCCATTCGCGAGCTCCTCCGCCTTCTTGCGAGCTTCGTCCTTGGAGAAATTGTGCGGGCGGGAGATGTCGATGGTGGCCATGAGTCCTCGAAGAAAGGGGGCGGTAGCCCTTTTTACTCGATTCGTTTGACGATCCAAAATCCTCGCGGTGTGTCCACCGGATCGCTCACGCCGCCCACGGGGAGGCTGAAGAGCGCGAACTCGACCGCCGGCTCGAGGACGCCGCGCGGAACCCGCCCGATGTCGTCGGCCGAGCCCGAGTCGCCCTTGGCGACGGCTCCTTTGAAGTCGGTCTTGGCTTGCGTGGCCACGGCGCTCGCCAAGCTCGTCGCCTCGGCGCGGGGGCGCGCGGTGGCGGGGGCGCCCTGAGCGCCGGCGTAGGTCACGAGGATGACGCCGCAGCGCACCGATCGCGGGGCCTTGTCCGAGAGCGACGGGGCTTCCGTCCCGTCGGGGAGGCGAAGACCGGTGTTGGTGTTGCGCGGATCGGCAGGAGGTTGATCGTCTCCGCCACCTAGCATCTGCACGAGATCGCCGGCGTCGCCCGGGGCGAGCGCCGGATCGGCGACGAAGGAAGGCCCCGCGTCGAGGTGCGCGGCGGTGAGATCGGCTCCCGCGTCGGCGGCGCTGGCCGCGCCTTTGTGGGCGTTGCCGTTTTGATAAAGGAGGAGCGCGAACAACACGAGGAGCCCCCCAAGGCACGCGATGAGCAGGCTCCTCTGTTGGTCGGGCATGCGTCGTCCGCCCTCAGGCGTCTCCTGCCGGAGCCTGGGGGACGTCTTCTTCGGCCGGCGGCGCCGGGGGGCCGAACTCTTCTTGCGGGCGCATCGTGGCCGGCGGCGGATCGCCGTAGAGCTCGAGCTCGGCGGCGAGCCAGTTCTCCTTGAGGATGAGCACGCGGAGCTGCTCGGCCGCCATCGCACCGGCCGAGCCGGGCTCCGACGTCGTCGCCTCGGTGGAGAGCTTCGTGATCTCGCTCTGCACGGCGGCGAGCTCCTTGCGCACGACGACCGGATCGATCGCCTCGCGCTCGACGCACTCGTCGGTGAGGATGAGCACCTTGCCGCCGCCGACCTCGGCGAAGCCGGGGCCCACCGCGCAGCGCTTTTCTTCGGCGCCGACGCGGTAGGTCACGATGCCGGTGCGCACCGCAGCGAGGAGCGGGAGGTGGCCCGGCAGGACGCCGAACTCTCCCGCGACGCTGGGCGCGCGCACTTCGTCCGCCGAGGCGCCGAGCGCCTTTCCTTTCGGCGTGACGATCTCGAGCTCGAGCTTGTCGGCCATGCGATCAGCTCTTGCTCTTGGTGAGCTCGGCGGCCTTGGTCTTCATCTCTTCGATGTCGCCGACGAGGTAGAAGGCCTGCTCCGGGTACTTGAGGTCGTCGTCGAACTTGCCGGCGAGGATCTGCTCGAAGGCGTCGATGGTCTTGTCGAGCTTCACGAGCTTGCCGGAGAGGCCGGTGAACTGCGCGGCGACGAAGAACGGCTGCGAGAGGAAGCGCTGGATCTTGCGGGCGCGCGAGACGATGAGCTTGTCGTCCTCGCTGAGCTCGTCCATGCCGAGGATCGCGATGATGTCCTGGAGGTCCTTGTACTTCTGGAGCGTCCCTTGGACCTTACGCGCGACGTCGTAGTGGCGCTGCCCGATGATCTGCGGATCGAGCATCGTCGACGTGGAGTCGAGCGGGTCGACGGCGGGGAAGATGCCGAGCGCCGCGATGTCGCGGTTCAAGACCGTGGTCGCGTCGAGGTGGGCGAACGTCGTCGCCGGCGCCGGGTCGGTCAAGTCGTCGGCGGGCACGTAGACGGCCTGGACGCTGGTGATCGAGCCCTTGTTGGTCGAGGTGATGCGCTCCTGGAGCGCGCCCATCTCGGTGGAGAGCGTCGGCTGGTAACCGACGGCGCTGGGGATACGACCGAGGAGCGCCGACACTTCCGAGCCCGCCTGCGTGAAGCGGAAGATGTTGTCGATGAAGAGGAGAACGTCCTGGCCCTCTTCGTCGCGGAAGTACTCGGCCACGGTGAGCGCCGAGAGCGCGACGCGGGCGCGGGCGCCCGGCGGCTCGTTCATCTGGCCGTAGATGAGGGCGGTCTTCGAGATGACGGCGTCGCCGGTCTCGAGCTTCGACTCCTGCATCTCGAGGTAGAGGTCGTTCCCCTCACGCGTGCGCTCGCCGACGCCGGCGAAGCACGACACACCGCCGTGCGCCTTGGCGACGTTGTTGATGAGCTCCATGATGAGGACGGTCTTGCCGACGCCGGCGCCGCCGAAGAGGCCGATCTTGCCGCCCTT
>CAZHHD010000029.1:0-106795 GCA_964531795.1 uncultured Polyangiaceae bacterium
CAAGGCGAAGGCGAAGGCCGCGGCGAGCAAGCCGGCGGCGAAGGTCGCGAAGGCCGTCGCCAAGGTCGCGAAGGCCGCGTCGCAGGTCGCCAAGGCGACGAAGACGAGCGCCGCCAAGCCGGCGAAGAAGAAGGCGGCGGCGAAGCCCGCGAAGGCCCCGAAGATGGCGGCGAAGCCTGCGAAGGCCGCGCCGAAGAAGGCCGTCAAGCCGGCGAAGAAAGCGGCGCCGAAGAAGCCCGCGAAGAAGCTCGCCAAGAAGCCGGCGCCGAAGCCGAAGAAGAAGAGCGCGAAGAAGAAGAGCGCGAAGAAGAAGCGCTGAGCGACGCCCGCGTGGGCGCTCGCTAGCGCGGGCGCACCGCGAAGGTGCGGTTCTGCGCGGTGAGCAGCATCACCGGCGCGCTCGCGCTGTCGACGACGAGCGCGGCGACGTCGGGGCACGGGTAAATCGGCTCGATGGACGTGCCGCTCGTGGCGTCGTGCACATCGAGCGCGCCGCTCGTCGCGTTGCACGCGCCTACGAGCGTGTGGCTCGTGCCGATGCCGACGAAGGCGTGGCTCGTCACGCTGGTGTCGACGTCGCTGGCGGTCGCGTAGGCGACGGTGCACGCGTTGCTCCCGAAGAACGACACCGTCCCGCAGTACGAGAGAGAGAGTGAGCCGTCGCTCCCCGCCGTGGTGAGCTCGAGAGCGATGAGATCTCCCCACACGTCCGTGCCCACCGTGCGCGGCGCATCGAACGACGC
The DNA here is from genome assembly GCA_964531795.1 of uncultured Polyangiaceae bacterium. Classification (GTDB taxonomy): domain Bacteria; phylum Myxococcota_A; class Polyangia; order Polyangiales; family Polyangiaceae; genus CAZHHD01. Next base: position 744 of record CAZHHD010000029.1, read on the forward strand.
CTGCCCGGGGCGAAGGCGCGCAGCGTGCGGCAAGGAGAGCGACGGCTGAGCGTCCGGCACACCCCACGCGACGTAGAGCGATCCGTCGGGACCGACGAGCGCCGACACGCGGCCCGCGTACGAGCTCGGCGCGCCCGCGTCACTCACCCCGGCGTCGGCGTTCATCGAATCGCTCAGACTCGGATCGGCGACGCTCGCCTCGCTCGTCGACCACGAGGGTGCGCGCCTTCGCTCGAAACGACCGTCGGCGGTCGCGATCCACACGTACGGCCCCGCGCCGTCGACCGCACCGGCGAAGACGGGGCGCGAAGCGGGGAGGGTGATCCCTGTCGATGCCCACGCCGGTGCCGAGGTCGCGTCGAGCGTCGCGTGGAAGATCTCTCCCGCGTCGCTCGCGTAGAAGCCGTGCGCCGTGCCGTCGGGCGCGAGCGCGAGCTGCGCCACGCCGAAGCCGCCCGTGGCGGTCGTCACCGAGGTGGCTTTCGTTCCGTTCGTGCGCACGAGCACGAGATCGCCTTGGCCGCCGTCGAAGAGCGTCGCGAGCGCACCGGGCGCCGTCGACACCACGCTACGAAAGTTCGCGTGGCCCATCGCAGAGGGGAGCGGCGCGCCCAGCGTCCACGTAGGCGTGAACGTGCCGGCGCTCGCGCTCGCTTGCCCGACGGCCACGTGCACCGCCCCCTCGGCAGGGAAGGGGTAGCGCACCTCGATGCGATTCGGCGTCCACGCTTGGAGCACGTCGGCGGCGAGTGGCGTTTGCCCCGCGTGGGTGCGCGAGCCGTCGCGGGTGTAGACCACGTCGCCGCCCGGCCCTTCGAAGATCACGCGGGCGCCTTCTCCGTCGAGATGCTCCCCCTCGATCACGATGCGCGTGCCGTAGGCTCCGGCGCTCGGCGACATCGACGTCACGACCGGCGGAGGGAAAGTGGGCCGCGCGGCGTCGCTCCCACCGGCGTCGACGCCCCCCTCGCCGGGCGCGTCGGCGCCTCCGTCGCTCGCCGGGCCGCCGTCGCCGCCGATCCAACCGGACGGGGCGTCGGATGGCGCGCTGCAGGCACCGAGGAGCGAGGCGAGCGTCGCCGCGAGGGCTGTCAGACGAGCGTTCATGCCGCGCCCTTAGCAAGGCACGTGCGCGTGAGGCGCGGACGCCGCGGGTGCGCACGCGGCCGCGCGCACCGTCACGAAGTGCCGAAAGAAATAAGGGCCACGCGCGCTTCGCACGGCGTGCGGCCCGCGTAGCCGGGTTCCCACGTGGGCCCCTCGCGCCACAGTGCGGCGTGACCTCGGAGCCACGCGCCGCGCGCTCCCCTGAAGTCCGCACGCGGCACGAAGCACGCGGGCGCGCGCGGCGCGCTCCCTCGCTACGCCATCCCCTCGGCGCGGAACCACTCGACGGCGCGGCGCACGGTCTCCTCGAGCGGGCGCGTGGGGAGGCCGAGCTCGCGCTTCGCCTTGGCGTTGGAGAAGAACGCGTTGCGCATGGCGTAGCGGATCGACTTCACCGTCGCGTCCGGCTCTTTGTGCGACACGTGATCGGCCCACAGCTCCATGCCGAGCGCCACGCTCACGCCGAGCGCCGCGGGCATCGGGAGGCGCGGCGCCTTCACGCCGCCGATGCGCGCCACCACCTCGAAGAGCTCCTTCAAGGTGACGTTGTCGTTGCCGAGGATGTAGCGCTCGCCGCGGCGCCCCTTCTCTTCGGCGAGCACGTGGCCGGCGGCGCAGTCGTCGACGTCGATGGTGCAGATCCCGCCCGGCATCACGCCGGGGAGCTGGCCCTTGAGCACGGCGAGGATGATCTTTCCGGTCGGCGTCGGCGCGACGTCTCCGGGGCCGAAGGGGAACGCCGGGTTCACGACCACCACGTCTTGCCCCGAGGCGGCGAAGCGCATGGCGATGCGCTCGCTCTGCCACTTGGTGAGGATGTAGTCGTTGGCGATCTCGAAGAGGTTGAAGCGATTCGTCTCGTCGGCGACGCCGCCGTCGACGAGCCCCACCGCGGCGATGGAGCTCGTGTAGACCACGCGCTTCACGCGGGCCGCTTGCGCGGCGAGGAGCGTGGTCACCGTCCCTTCGAGGTTCACGCGGTGGAGGATCTCGGGATCGGGGAGCCACGTCTTGTAGATGGCGGCGAGGTGGTAGAGCGCGTCGCATCCTTCGAGCGCGCGTCGCATCCCGGCGTCGTCGGTGACGTCGACGGTCACGCGATCGACCGGCAGCCCGTCGAGGTTCCGTGTCTTCGCTCCCGGCTCGACGAGCGCGCGCACGCTCCGCTTGTCGGCGAGGAGCCTTCGCACCACCGCGCTGCCAATGAGCCCCGTTGCCCCCGTGACCGCCACTTGTCCCATGGGCCCGGGATAGGAGGCGCGGGGGAGCCCGTCAACGGACGCGGGGGGGCGGCGCGGCCTTGCCGGGATCCGGCGCGGCCCCGTTTGTAAGCATGCTTACAAGCGCGCGGCGCGCTGGCAGGCAGGAAATTCCCCTGCGCGGCCGTGGACCCTTGCGCGCGCGGATGTTTCGTGTACGAATTATCGCGAGCCGAAAGGACGGGCGTCCCTCACGTCCGCGCGCCTCAAGGAGCCGACCCATGCCGACCCCGTTCCGCGAAGAGCACGACCACTTCAGGAAGACCGTCCGCCAGTTTGCCGAGAAGGAGCTCGCCCCCTTCGCCGACGAATGGGAGAAGGCCGAGATCTTCCCGAACGAGGTCTTCAAGCGCGCCGGCGAGCTCGGCATCCTCGGGGCGCACTATCCCGAAGAGGTCGGCGGCGTCGGCGGGGACTACTGGTTCTCGGTCGCCAAGAGCGAAGAGCTCCCGCGCTGCATGACCGCAGGCGTCACGATGGGCCTCCTCGTCCAGAGCGACATGGCCACGCCGGTCATCGCCGACATCGGCACCAAAGAGCAGATCGAAGAGTTTTTGAAGCCGGCGCTCCGCGGCGAGAAGATCGCGTCGCTCGGCGTGACCGAGCCGAACGCCGGGAGCGACGTCTCGGGCATTCAGACGACGGCGCGCCAAGACGGCGACGACTTCGTCATCAACGGCTCGAAGACGTACATCACCAACGGTTGCCGCGCCGACTTCGTGACGCTCCTCGCGAAGACGCGCCCCGAGCACGGCGCGCACGGCTGCACGTTCTTCCTCGTCCCCACGAAGACCAAGGGATTCAGCGTCGCCAAGAAGCTGAAGAAGCTCGGCAACCACTCGAGCGACACCGCCGAGCTCGCCTTCGAGGACATGCGCATCCCCAAGCGCTACATGCTCGGCGAAGAGGGCATGGGCTTCATGTACCTCATGCAGAACTTCCAGTCGGAGCGCATCATCGCCTGCACGAGCGCGTGCGCCGGCGCCGACTACATGCTCCAGGAGTCGATCGCCTTCGGTCGCGATCGCAAGGCGTTCGGCAAGCCGATCATCAAGCGCGAGTACTGGCAGCACAAGTTCGTCGACCTCTACGCCAAGCTCGAGGCGGCGCGCGCCCTCTCGTACAAGGGGGCCGAGGCGTACAACGAAGACAAGTACGTGAAGAAGGAGCAGATCAGCATGGAGACCGTCCGGCTGATCTCCATGGCCAAGATCTTCATCGGCGAGGTCACCTCCGAAATCGCCGACCAGTGCCTCCAGTTCCACGGCGGCGCCGGCTACATGGACGAGTACCCCATCTCGCGCGCGTGGCGTGATCAGCGCCTCCTCCGCATCGGCGGCGGCACGACCGAGACGATGCGCTACTACGTCGCGAAGCTGATGGGCCTCTAAGACCCCGGTCCACACCGGCGTTCCGCTCGGTGGCGGCCAATGCTTCTTTCGAAAGAAGCCACGACGCTCGTGCACGGCCACGCCCTGGCGGATTCGCCGCCTTCGCTCTTCGTGCTCGGCACGAAGAGCGTTGCGTCAGCAAAGCGGGGGGAGGCTCGAAACGCGCAGCGTTTTGAGGGCCTACGGCCCACAAGGGTCGTCAAATTAGGTTTCCGAGCCCTCTCGGCTCGAGAAACCTAATTTGGGTAGCAGATGTTGGTCTGCGCCGGGCCCTTGCCGCAGCTGTGCCCGAAGGTGCAGCAGCGGACCAGCGTCGTCGGATCGTTCGGATCGGCGCCGGGGGAAGGATCGGGGCAGAAGACGACCGTGTCCTGATCGCAACCGCCGGGGGGCGGCGTGTCGGCCGGCGGCGGCTTGGCGCCGCTCGGCAGGATCGCAAAGTCGGTCGACGTGGTCTGGCCGTCGAAGGTGATGCCGCAGCGGAAGTGGCCGGGGATCTGCGGCGAGCCGCCGCCGCCACCGAGCGTGAAGATGTGATCGGTGAGGCGCAGCTTGAACTCGTTCAAGAGCGGGTAGAGCGACACCTCGACCAAGGGGAGCGGCGGGGGCGGCCCTGGCGCCGTGGCTTGCGAGGGGGGCGGCGGCGTGAGGGCGTCCTGGCCGTTCACGCTGTGGGCGGCGTCCGGCACGACGTGGAACGTCGCGTCGCTGATGTGCCGGTTGTAGAGCTCCTTCATCTGATTGATCATCAGCGCGCAGTTCGAAGGATCGTACTCGTTCGACACCTTGCTGCAGTTCGCGGGCATGAGCCCGACGGTCGGGTCGACGAGGCCGTTCTTGTGCGCCGCCTTGTCGTTCATGTGATCGACGAAGGTGTCGTGGAGGTCCTGCGCGAGGGCGACCGCCGAGGCGTCGTCCTGGGCGTTGGGCGCGGTGATGGAGCGCGCCGGGTGATACTGCGCGGCGTAGAAGAGCGCGCCCGGATCGAACTGGAGGATGCTGAGGCTGTCGCCCTTGTTCGCCGTCTTCGGACCGGTGGGATCGAGGTGAAGCGGCGGGAGATTCACGCGCTTGCCGGCGATCTCGAGCGGCTGCAGGTACCAGTCGATCGAAGGGGCGTCCGACCGCGAGGTGAAGAGCTTGGCGATGCAGTGGACGGTGTCGCCGGGGAAGAAGACCTTCGACTGGTGGAGGCCGGAGCCGTCGGTCGACGTGTAGACCTCGTGGACGTTCGACGTGCTGCACGCCGACGCCACCAGCCCGCCCAGGGCGATGGCCATGCCGGCGCCGAATGCCCGCTGCTTCCGCGGATGTACCCTCATGTTGTTTTAATCCTTTCGGAACGGCCCTCGCCCGTCAAGGGCGACCGCCCCGCGCCCACATGTGGGGAAATCCTCAGGCGGCGTCGAAATCCGCGGCCAGAGCGCGCGCCTCGAGGATGTTGTCCTCGATCGAGCAGTAGGTCCAACCGCCGTAGCGGCCGATCGAATAGACCCCGTGGGCGCGAAGGGCCCGCGAGAGCCGCGCGTGCTCGGCCATCGAACCGCGTGTAATGTGCACGTACGCCGGGTCCATGACCACGTGGTGCGAGGCGACGAGCTTGTGGTCCTGGATGACCCCCTCGGCGCGGAGATCTTCCAGCACGCGCTTCTGCATGGCCGGGACGTCGATGACGTCGTCCTTCTTGAAGCCGAGCTCGACGTAGAGGCTCAGGCGATCGGTGTCGAAGATGTTGTCGTAGTAGCCGATGCGATAGAACGAGCGCGCGCGGTCGGGGAAGTAGACCCAGTGCGCCCCCTTCTTCCCCTTCTTGTCGAAGCCGAGGTTGAAGACGAGGACCTTGTTCCAGGTGAAGACCGAAGCGTCGTGCGCGAGGCCGGTCATCTTCACGAGCTTGTCGAACGGCGCCGAGGAGACGAGCCGCTCGAAGCGGATCTCGCGCTTCGTCGTCTTGGCCACGCGCTTCTTGAGATCGATCGCCACGAGCCCCTCGCCGAGCGAGATGCGCGTCGCGTCCACCTCGCTGGCGATGGCCTTCACGTATTCGATGGCGCCGCCTTCGGGGTAGGTGAACGTCGCGTTGTAGGTGGCGTTGTTCGCCACCTTCATGTTGCGGACGATGTCGGTCAGGTCGGCGTGGGGGAAGAAGCGCCCCATCGCGTCCTTGTCGAGCGTGGCGAGGTCGGTGGCGTAGAGCTTCTCGTTGTAGGGAATGAGAAACCGCTCGGCGATGCCTTTCCCGAAGCGCGCGTAGAGCATCTCCTTGAAGTTGTTCTCCGGCGCCTTCTCCGCGCCTACGCCGGGGGCGCGCGCGAAGTAGAGGTCGTAGAGGCACTCGATGAACTCCTCTTGCGGGAGCTGGTGGATGTTCTTCTGGAAGGGGAAGTCGATGTCCTTCCCCTTGTAGGAGATGAACGAGAGCTTCTCGACGTTGCGGATGTTCTGGCCGGGCATGCGCTTCCGTAGCCACGCCTCGATGTCCGGGTGCTTGAAGTGGAAGAAGTGCCCGGAGTAGTCCCAGACGAAGCCCTCCTTCTTCACCGTCTTGCAGTAGCCGCCGATCTCCTGATCGCGCTCGAGGACCAGGTAGTCCTTCTCTTTGCCGAAGGCGACGGTGGCGAGGCCGCTGATTCCAGCGCCCACGATCAAGAGGCGGACGTCATCCATGTCGAATCACCTTGCTCGGCGCACGGCCGACGATCTCGAGGCGCACAGGTTAGCCCGCCGCCTGGCACATGCCGTGCTTTTCTGTTCCTCCTACGGGTGCGCGTCCGAGCCTCGCGGGGCGCGCGACCGATCGAGGGTCCGCCCATGAAGCTCGCTCGCAAAATCATCCTCGTCTTGCTCGCCACCTTCCTCGCGCTGGCGGCGGTCCTCGGAACGTTCGAGGCCCGCCGCGCGATGAGCGACGAAGACGCTCGCGTCCGTGCCGAGCTCGTGAGCGTCGCTTTGGCGCTCCGCCCGGCGTTCCTCGAGGTGCGGAGCGTGGAGGGGGAGGCCCGCGCCCTCGAGATGCTGGAGAGCGCGAACCGCGACGACGTCGAGCCGGAGCTTCGCTTCAGCGTCGCACCGGGGGAGGACCCCGCCTTCGCCGGACGTGACCTCGCGCCGCTCGCGCGCGGAGAGCTCGTGAGCTTCTCGGACGGGGAGGGACCCTTCGAGCGCATGGTGGTGGTGGTCCCCGCCGGGACCGGGGCGATCGAAGTGACGAATCACCTCGCCGACGAGCGCGCCGACGTCGTGGAGGTCGTGGAGAAGCACCTCGTCTCCGCCTCGCTCGCCGTGCTCGTCGCCGCGCTGCTCTCCACCTTCGCCGGCGTGTGGATCATCGGGCGCCCGGTGCGGGCCCTCGTCGAGCAGGCCCGGCTCATCGGCCAAGGCGATTGGAAGCACCCGCTCGAGCTCGCGCGGAACGACGAGCTCGGCGAGCTCGCTGCGCAGATGAACACCACGAGCCAGCTCTTGATCGCCGCCGGCGAACGCGTGGCGCGTGAGGCCGAGGCGCGGATCCGCGCGGTGGAGCAGCTCCGTCACGCCGATCGCTTGCGCACGGTGGGGACGCTCGCGTCGGGCATGGCGCACGAGCTCGGCACGCCGCTCAGCGTCGTCGCCGGGCGCGCGAAGATGATCGCCTCGGGCGAGAACGCGCGCGAAGAGGACCGCGAGTTCGCGCGCATCATCCAGAGCCAGGCCGAGCGCATGACGCGCATCATGCGCGGGCTGCTCGATTTCGCGCGGCGCACGACGTCTTCCAAGACGCCGGGGGATCTCCGCGACGTCGCCAAGCGCACCGTCGACCTCCTCGCGCCGCTGGCGAAGAAGCGGCAGGTCGAGCTGGTTCTCGCCGAGGGGGCGCGCGTGCCCGCGGTGGAGATGGACGCGGCCCAGGTCGAGCAGGCGCTCGCGAACCTGGTCGTGAACGGCATCCACGCGAGCCACGAGAACGGGAAGGTGGAGCTCTCCCTCGACGTCGTCACCGCCACGCCCCCCGCGGGGTACGAAGGGGCGGCCGCCGGCCCGCACGTGCGTGTGACGGTGAAGGACCACGGGCGCGGCATCCCCCCCGACGACCTGGCGCGGATCTTCGAGCCCTTCTTCACCACGAAGGACGTGGGCGAGGGGACCGGCCTCGGTCTCGCCGTGACCCACGGAATTCTCAGCGACCACGGCGGTTTTATCGAGGTGGAGAGCGATCTCGGCCGCGGGACGACCTTCTCCTTGTACTTTCCCGTGGCGAGGGGAGAGAGCGCATGACCTCGGGCCGCGTGTTGATCGTCGACGACGAGCCGGAGCTCTGTCGCATGCTCGTGACCGGTCTCACGCGCGTGGGCCACGCCGCGAGCTCGTGCACCTCGGCCGACGAAGCCTTCGAGCGCGTCATCGAGGGGAACGTCGACGTCGTCGTCACCGATCTCCGCATGCGGGGGATGAACGGCCTCGAGCTGTGCGATCGCGTCGTGCAGAACCGACCGGACGTCCCCGTCATCGTGATGACGGGCTTCGGCAGCTTGGAGACGGCGATCGCCACGCTCCGGTCGGGCGCCAGCGATTTTCTCACGAAGCCGCTCGACGCCGACACCGTGGCGCTGGCCGTCGAGCGCGCGCTCGGCCAGCGCGCCCTCCGCGAAGAGGTGAAGCGCCTAAGGCGCGTGGTCGACGAGACGCGGCGGATGGGCGACTTGCTCGGCGCCTGCCCGGCGATGCGGCGCGTGTACGACCTCGTCGATCGCGTGGCCGACGAGCCCACGACCGTGCTCGTCACGGGTGAGAGCGGGACGGGAAAGGAGCTCGTGGCGCGCGCGCTCCACGAGCGCAGCAAGCGAAGGGCCGGGCCGTTCGTCGCCATCAACTGCGCCGCGCTCCCCGAGCCGCTGCTCGAGAGCGAGCTCTTCGGCCACGTCAAAGGCGCGTTCACCGACGCGCGTGAGAAGCGCGCCGGTCTCTTGGTCGACGCTCACGAAGGCACGCTCTTCCTCGACGAGATCGGCGACATGCCCGTCACGGTGCAGGTGAAGCTCCTTCGTGCGCTGGAGGAGCGCAAGGTGCGCCCGGTCGGCGCGACGACCGAGATCCCCTTCGACGCCCGCGTGGTCGCCGCGACCCACAAGGATCTCGAGTCCGCGGTCGAGGAGGGGCGCTTCCGCGAGGACCTCTATTACCGGCTGAACGTGCTCCAAATCGAGCTCCCGCCGCTCCGTGCGCGCGGCGGCGACGTGCTCCTTCTGGCGCAACACTTCCTCGACCACTTCGCCGAACGCAGCGGCCGGCGCGTGGGGGCGCTCTCCAGCGCCGTCGCGGAGAAGCTCCTCGCCTACGCGTGGCCGGGCAACGTGCGCGAGCTCCAAAACTGCATGGAGCGCGCCGTGGCTCTGGCGCGCTACGAGCAAATCTCGGTCGAGGATTTGCCGGAGAAGATCCGCAACTACCAGCGCTCGCACGTCCTCCTCGCCTCCGACAACCCCGACGAGCTCGTCTCGATGGACGAGGTCGAGCGGCGCTACGCGCTCCGTGTCCTCGAGGCGGTGGGCGGCAACAAGAACATGGCGGCGCGCGTCCTCGGTTGGGACCGAAAGACGCTCTACCGCAGGCTCGATCGCTGGGAGATGGAGGCGCGCGCCTCCTCGTCATGAGCGCGTGTCGCGCACCGCGTAGCTCTTCAAGATGGCGCGGGCGCGGTCGGCTTCGCTGTCGAGCACGAAGAGCGTGACGTCCCCCACGAGGCGCGTGGCCTTGGGGACGCTGCCCGAGGTGCACGGGCCGGCCACGTACACGCGAAGGCCCGCGCGCTCGAGTCGCCCTTTGGCGATCCACGCGTCATCGCACTGGTCGTAGGTCGCCACGTCGACGAGCGTCATCGGGTGCGGCGTCTCTTCGTGCGCGCCGCGGGTGGAGACCGGGCGCTTCGTGTGGGTCGCCGGCTCCTCGGTGAGCAAGTTGAGGACGGCGGTGCGAAGATCGTCCACGTCGAACGGCTTGTCGAAGAGGACGGCGTCCAGCATGTGCGCGCGCGTCCGCGTCTGCTCGTCGCCGAAGGCGGTCATCAGGATGACGGGCGCCGTCCACCGCGCGCGCCTCAACCCTTCGAGGATTTGCAGGCCGCTGCAGACCGGCATGCGAACGTCGGAGATGACGAGGTCGTAGGCGTCGTACGGCCGGCCTCCGAGGTAGCTCTCGGCGATCTGCACGAGCAAGCGACCGCCGTCGGGGATGTCGACGACGTCGTACCCGTCCTTCCGCAACGCCGAGGCGACGAGATCTCGCATCTCGTAGTCGTCTTCGGCGAGGAGAATGCGCGCAGGAGCGCCGTCCTTGCGCAACACGGGCGCATGGCGCGGCGGGGTTTCCGCGGAAAAGGCCGAGGTTTGCATGGGGGGACCTCCGAGGCTCATCGCCTCGAGCAATCAAGAGCAGAAGGCGTGCCAGCTCGCCCCTCCCCACGTACGCGGCGAGAGGGGTGAATTTCCTGGGTGAATCGGCTCTTCCGCGCACGGCGCACGGCGTGCGCTCGCCGCTCCTTCGGCGCTCGCGTGGCAATTCGGTACCGCTGTCCCAAATAGCCCCTCGCGCGGGCTCGCGAGCGCGCGCTTCGTCGCGTGCCCCCTTCGCTCGCATTCGCGACCCAGATGGATCGCGCGAGACGATCCGAAATCGACCTCGTCCGCGCACGCTGTCCTGGAAATTCCAGGGTTTTGTGGGGTTCGAGGTGCGGCGCGCGGGTTGCAATTCGTCCCTTCCATGCGCTCCCTCATCGCTCCCGTGCTGCTCCTCTCGGCTCTCGTCACCCTCGGCGCGTGCGGCGACGCGAGCACGAGCGAAGACGACGGCGTCGTCGGCGACTTTCTCACGAGCCCGGGGGACGAGACGCTCGACCCGGCCGATCCGTCGACGAACCCCGATCCCCAGCTCGACGATCCGGTGTCGCTCCTCTCGGCCGACGGCAAGCCCACGGGAGCGCAGTGCACGAAGCACGACGACCTCCTGAGCCCGAGCGGGCTCACCTTCGTCATCCACTTCTCCAAGCACGCCGACGAAGCGCAGCGCGCCTTCGACCACCTCCACGCGGTGCGCCGCTACCTCCGCGGGCGCGACATGTTCATGGTCGAGCACGGCTCGCCGCTCCTCCCCAAGCTGAAGAAGGAGTTCCCGTGCGCCCGGTTCCACTACATCGCCTACCCGAGCGAGATGAAGGCGGCCCTCGCCTCGGGGAACCTCATCGACGGCGTCTCGGTCGACTGGGAAGGGAGCGCCGTCGACGCGCACTCCGCGGGCTACAGCGCCGACGCCCTCCGCGCGTACGCGCACGACATTCGCCAGGCGGGGAAGGTGCCGGGCTTCGTCCCGGCGTGGCCGCGCGGCTTCGACGACGCCGCCATCGCCAAGACCTCGCACATGTCCTACGAGCTCGCGCAGATCCAAGGAGGCTGCGTGAACGGCGCCTCGAACTTCGCTCACGCGGCGCACGGGCTCCTCGCCGACTTTCACGCGCACGGCTTGGGGGTCCGGCGCGTGGGCTTCGAGATCTCGATGGACTCGGTCGCGAGCGCCGACAACCACGTCGACGCCGCCCGCGCCGCCGACTGCACCCGCGCCGCCTACGGGCACGGGGCGCGTGCAATCTACATCTATGGCAACGGCCACGATCACCTCGTCGACTACTTCCACGCGCTCGGCAAGATGGGCGTGCGCACGCCGCGCTGAGGAGGCGTGCTGCTAGGATGAGCGGATGCGCGCTCACCTCGCGTCCCTCTTCGCCCTCCCGCTCGCGATCTACGGCTGCAGCGGCGACTCGAGCGCCACGAACGGTGGCGACGGCGGGTCGCTCGACGGAGGGAGCTCGAGCGACGGCGCGTCGACGAGCGACGGCGGCATCGCCGGGGACGACGGAGGCGCGGGCGGAGGTGACGGCGGCGGATCGGCGTGCAGCCACCCCAAGCCTGGCCCCACGACGACCGGCGTCCCGGCGGGGACCGTGCTGACACCGAGCGGATCGATCAAGGTCGAGAAAGACGGCGCCGTCATCGAGAACCTCGACATCCAGGGCGAGGTCACGGTGCTCGCGAACAACGTGACCATCCGGAAGGTGAAGATCACGAGCGGCGACTACTACCCGATTCGCTATTTCGACAACAACAACACCGGCCTCCTCGTCGAGGACAGCGAGATCATCGGCACCTCGGGCGACGTCACGTCGACCATCTCCTTTGCGCACTACACCGCGCGGCGGCTCAACATCCACGGCTCGGCCGACGGCTTGAAGGGCGACGAAGACGTGCTCGTCGAAGATTGCTGGATCCACGATCTTTCGAACGGGCCGGGCGAGCACAACGACGGTCTACAATCGACCGGTGGCAAAGGGGTGACGCTCCGCCACAACGTGATCGAAGGGGCGTCGAACGCGTGCGTGCAGACCGGCGACGAGTCGGGGAGCGCGACCGAAGACATGACCATCGAGTGCAACTGGCTCTCCGGCGGCGGCTACGCGCTCAACATCCGCGGCCAAGGGGCCACGGTGCCGAAGAACACCAAGATCCTGAACAACCGCTTCGGGCGCGACTCGGGCTACGGCCCGTGGACGCTCGACGATCCGAACCCCACCGTGACCGGCAACGTCTACGACGACAACGGCGCGCCGATCCCGTACCCGTGAGTTCGCCGGGCGCGTCCCCTTCCGCCGGGCCGTATCGTCAGCCCGCGCCTCCGCCCCGCGCGCCTCGCCGGCCGCGTGCATCGCCGTGGGTCGCGGTCCTCGTCGTGCTCGCGGTGGCGCTGATGATCGCCCTTACGCTGCTCATGGCGCGAAGTCGCCTCGAGCGCTTCGTGGCCGGGCCCCCCTTGGCTTCGGGGCTCGCGCCGGTGGAGGGTGATCTGCTCGCGCGCACGTGGCCCTGTCGCACGTCGGCGATCGCGCGCGGGGACGACGGCACGATCTACTTCGCCGCCGTCGAGAGCACGACGTCCACCGAGGCCGCGCCCGACGGCTCGATCTTCGAGCGGAAGCCGGGAGGCGCGGAGGCCGCGCGCATCGTCTCCGGCATCCACCGGCCGTGGCGTCTCCGTGTGGCGAGCGACGGGCTCTACTTCATCGACCTCGATCAGCGTCGCGCGTTCGACGGGAAAGGGACCGTCGCGCGCGTGGACCTCGCGAGCCTCAAGGTCACGCGCCTCGTCGAAGGCGAAGACGAGCTCCGCGACTTCGTCGTCGCGGGCAACGACGTGTATTGGGTCGCCGCCGGCGTCGAAGGGGCGAAGGGAGAGGTGCGTCGCGTCGCGCGCTCGGGCGGAGCGCCGGAGACGATCGACCGAGGCCTCGTGAACGGTGGAGGGATCGCCGAAGACGCCGGTAGCATCTACTGGGTCGACCGCGGGCCGGCCACGGCGTGGGGGCTCGGGAGCTCGGTGTACGAGCACGGGAAGATCTTCGCTCTCGATCCGGGGAAGAAGCCCCGCGTGGTCGCCGACGGCATCGTGCAAGCGACAGGTCACCTCGTCGCCGCCGGTGGCGACGTCTACTTCGACACGCACGGCTTCGCCGGCGATTCGAGCGGCGGCGTGTGGTCGGTGAAGGCGAGCGGCGGCCACCCGACGCGCGTCGCGCCGCACCAGTTCGTGATCGAAGACACGCTGGTCGTCGACGGCGACGCGCTCTTGTGGGCGAGCTACGAGCCGGGGGCGACGAACGAAGACCTCGAGCGCGCGGCGATTTGGACCGGATCGCGGAGCGCGCCGGGGAAGGCGACCCCCGTGGCCATGCTCTACGCGCCCAAGATCTCGCTCACGCCGCGAGGCCTCGCCCCGGCGAAGGATCGCGTCTTCTTCTGGTCGAACGACTTCACCGTCCGGAGCGTGCCGCGCGCGTCGAAGTGAGCACGTCCGCGGGCCGGCTCCGCGACTCGGCGTGCGCGCGCGGCGTCAGTCCTTCTCCAAGTGATCGTGAATCACCCGCGCCAGCCACTTGCGGAACGCGGCAGGGCTCAGGCTGTCGTCCTCGGCCCCCTCCTCGGCGATGACGACCGCTTCGGCGAGCAGCGCGAGCGCCGGCAGGAGCACGGTGAAGTACGTGTCGGCGAACGGCGGCATGCGCTTCTTCCCGGCGCGTCGCTCCTTGCGCTGTTCGTGCACGAGCTCGGCGATGGATCGGATGCGGAGCTCCTCGACCGTGGGGGCGTAGCCGGCGAGCGTGAGCCACATGAAGGCGCGACCGTGCCCTTCGTGGACGAGCATGCGCGAGACGCTGTCGAGCATCGCCGCCACCCGATCGGGATTGCCGGGCGCCGAGCGCACCGCCACGAGGAGCCCGGCGTGGAGCGAGTCGATGGCGCGCGCCACCACCGCCTCGAGCAGACGCTCGCGGCTGCCGAAGTGATGGAGCACGGTAGGGTGCGACACGCCCACGTCGGCCGCGACCTCTTGCAGACGGATCCCCGCCGGTCCCGAAGCCACGAGCCGCTTCTCGGCGGCGTCGAGGATCGCCGTGCGCGCCTCCTCGGCGGTGCGGCGCTTCCGCGTCTTCCGCGCGGCCCTTCGCGCGGGCAGGGGGGCGGCGCTCTTCGTCTTCGCGGGCCGCGCCGGCATCTTCTCCTTCGTACCACGTACGCGCCCCTGCTCGCACTATTGACAATCATGTTCACAGCTCTATAAACAGAATTGTCAGCAGCAAGGAGGGACTTCCATGAACGCCATTCCGCTCCCCCACTACGACTTCCCTCGGGCCGGCCGCGCGCTCGGCGCCCTCATGAAGAACCCCGACGACCTGCCGCAGGTCTTCACCCTCATCGAGTCGATGTCGGGGACGGCGCCGCATCGCCTCATCTTCGGCTTCAAGCGCACGCCGGCCGGGCGCCGCATCTTGCGCGAGCAGCCGGACATCGCCCGGCTCTTGGCCGATCGCGAGGCGCTCCGCGCCCTCCCCGAGGGATCGCTCGGCCGCGCCTACCTCGCCTTCGTGGAGTCGGAGGGGATCTCCGCCGAGGGGATCCGTGAAGCGAGCGATCTCGGCATGCGGCATCGCACCCCCACGTTCGAGTTCCTCCACGACCGCATGCGCGACACACACGACCTGTGGCACGCGGCGACGGGCTACAAGGGCGACGTCATCGGCGAGCTCGCGCTCCTCGCCTTCTCGGTCGCGCAGACGTGGAACACGGCCATCGCGCTCATCATCGCCGCCGCCATCGTCCGCGGCCACGCGCGTGGCGCCGCCGGGCTCATCCTCGACGGCTACCGTCGCGGACGGAGGGCCGCGTGGCTCCCTTCGCAGGATTGGGAGTCGCTCCTCGCCACGCCCCTCGAAGAGGTTCGCGCGCGCCTGCGCCTCGACACGCCCGCCGTCTACAAGCCGGTGCGCACGAACGATCTTCGCGCCGAAGGGCTCCTCTGACCGACGCTCTCGAGTGCTCGCCGCCGGCCCGCGCGCTCACGGGGTCGTGAGGACGATGTCGTCGACGACCACGTGACCGGACTGAAGGCCGGGATCGGCGGTGAGGCCGGCGAAGAACGTGGCCTTGGTGGCCTGCGTCATCGTCACCGTGGTGGACGCGCTCACGTTGGTCGGCGTGCCGTCGTAGCTGACCGTGACCTCCGCCGTCGTGCCGGTGACCGCGAGGTCGAGGTCGACCGTGACCCACTTCCCGAAGATGGGGAGCGGCGGCTGCGCATACTTGTAGTTTGCAGAGTTCCCGCCGTTCCCGCCTTGCACGGCGACTCCCGCCGTCGTGCCGTCGATGAAGAACGAGGCCTCGAGCGAGTCGCCCCCTGCGTCCTTGAGCCGGATCTCGGCGATGCTGCGCGTGTAGCCCTCGTCGGTGAAGACCGAGTCGAGCTTGTAGTCGAAGCGCAAGTGGCCGTGCGGCGTCTTCGGCGGCGTGATGTCCACCGTGATGCTTCGGTCGATTCCGAGCTCGACCCCTTGGCCGGCGCCCACCGTCGACGGCGTGGTCACCGAGAGCGCCGAAGGACGCGTGCGAGAGTCTTGCACGATCGTGACGGTACCGCCGTCGGCGGTCTCGAACGCCGGGAGGACCGAGGCGAAGCCGTCGATGTACGCGGTAGGCGTGGCTTCGTCGAAGTCGAGGCACACGCGCGGGGCCGGGAGGAGGCTCGTACAAAAGGGGCCCGAAGGGGACGCGTCGTCCCCGCTGTCCGTCCCTCCGCCGCCGTCGCTGCTCGAGGCGCCGTCCGTGCCCGCGCCCGCGTCGCCCGCGCCCGCTTCGCTCGCTCCGCCGTCGCCCGAGGAGACGAACGAGTCGCCCGCGCACGCCGAAAGGGCCGCGGCGACGAGCGCGCTCGCCAAAGGGAGCAACGCGGCGAGACGGAAGCACGCAGCGAGGCGCATCCCGAGGAGTGTACCGCGCCCCGAGCGCGTCGCATAAGCAAGTGCGCCCCCGCGGACTTGCGCGAGCGCCGCATCCAAGAGGAGAAGGCGCGCCCGAGAGGACTCGAACCTCTGACCAACGGCTTAGAAGGCCGCCGCTCTATCCAACTGAGCTACGGGCGCAAGGCGCGGAAACGTAACTCAAAGGGGAAAGCGAGGCGAGCACGCGTCGCCCCCTTGTGGTACGCCCGCCGCATGTTCGTCGACGATTTGAAGAAGCGCGTCACCCAGGCGATGAAAGAGAAGGACATCGTCGCCAAAGAGGTGCTCCGCGTCGCCCTGGGGGAGATTCAAACCGCCGAGGCACGCCTTGCGCGTGCGCTCACCGACGAAGAGGCCATCGCCATCGTGCGCAAGCTCGTGAAGTCGAACGAGGAGACGCTCGCCGTGGCGAACGAGCCGGATCACCGGTTCGCGCTCGAGCACGAGAACCGCGTCCTCGCCGCGCTGCTCCCTGCCACGCTGGGCGAGGAGGCCGTGGTCCAGGCGCTCGCCTCGCAACGCGACGCCATCCTCGCGGCCAAGAGCGACGGCCAAGCGGTGGGGGTAGCGATGAAGCATCTCAAAGCCGCCGGGCTGACCGTCGACGGCAACGTCGTCGCGGCCAGCGTGAAGAAGATCCGCGCCGCCTGACCGGGCGTCATCGAGACGTCACATTCGCGGCGCAGCTTCGCCGCACTGTTCCCCTACGAGTCCCTCGACTCTCAAGGAGGCCTCATGCCCACGCTTCGTCCTCTGGCGCTCGTTGCGCCGTTCGCACTCCTCGCTCTCGCTTCTCCCGCCGCTCACGCCGAGCCCGACGCGGCGCCGGCCGGCGCCACGCCCGCGACGTCCTCCGCCGGGACGGACGCTCCGCTCCTTCCGCCGGTGAGCGCGGCTCCGGCGAGCGCCGGCGCATCTCCCTCCGCCACCGGCGCCTCCACGAGCCTCACGGACTCGAGGGGTGCGACCGCTGCGCCTCCGAGCGCTTCGTCGAGCGCCGCGCCGAGCGCTTCGTCGACGGCCACGCCGACGAGCGGCACCGACGACTCGAACGGCGCGCTCGACAAGGCCGCGCGCGAGAAGATCGCTTGGCTCGAGCACCTCAAGATCGGCGGCTACCTCCAACCGCAGCTGATTTGGGTGTGGAACAACGCCGCGGCGTCGTCGAACCTCGCGAGCGGCGCGCTCCCCGGCGGGGTAGGCGCGAACTCCACCGTCGCCAAGGCCGACGGCACGACGACCAACAACGACTTCTTCAAGCTCCGTCGCGCGCGCCTCAAGGTCGAGTACATGCCGACCGATGCCGCGCGCTTCGTGATGGAGATCGACCCGACCTCCGCCGGCGGGCCCACCGGGGGCGTCGGGACCATCGCCCGCAACGTCGAGGCCGTCGGCATCATCCACTGGCCGGGCGACATCGGGACCACCGAGTTCGGTGTCGGTATCTTCAAGATCCCCTTCGGCTACGAAGTGCTCCAGTCGGACGCCGACCGCCCCTTCATCGAGCGGAGCTGGTCGGAGAACAACCTCACCCCCGGTGAGTTCGACACCGGCGCGCGCGCGTACTCGTCCTTCTTCGAGAAGCACCTCACAGTGCAGCTCGCCGCGGTGAACGGCGTCACGCAGGGGGAAAAGACCTTCGCCGTCGTCCCTGACCTCAACAAGGGGAAGGACGTCATCGGGCGCATCAACTACAACTTCGGCGTCTTCGACGTCGGCGCGAGCGGGCTCGTCGGCCAAGGGCAGCTCGTCGACGCCACCGCGCTCCGCTTCAAGAACCTGCCGCGCAAAGCGGTGAACCTCGAAGCGGCGGTGCACCAAAAGTTCACCGAGGTCGGCGAGACGCGCGTCTACGCCGAGCTCTCGCGGGGGCAGAACCTCGATCGCGGAACCAAGTACGCGCTCGGCCTGCCGGCGATCCCGACCGACGTCGTGAATGGGACGGTCTCCGACCTCGACGAGATCGGCTACTTCGTCCGGCTCGAGCAAGACCTCACCAAGTGGTTCTCGCTCGCCTTGCGCTACGATTTCTACACGCCGAACTCGGCCGAGGGGAACGACGGGCGCGACACCTTCGGCGCCGTCGCCGTAGTCCACTTCACCAAGGGGCTCGAGTGGCGCGCCGAGGTGGCACACGCCACCGACAACGTGCACAAGCCCATGACCGCGGCGCCGCACAAGACGATCGACACCCTCTCGAACGTGCTCCAAGCCCGGTTCTGACGTGCCCAGGGGCGCGCCCGCGGCCCCGTGCTAAGAAACGCTCGCGCTCGTCACCCAAACGTCACAGAGCGTAGCTACAGGATTCCCCATGGCGCGCCTCCTGGTCATCGAGGACGAGAAGGACATCCGCGACGTCCTCGAATACAACCTCCGGCAAGCGGGGCACACCGTGCAGCTCGCCGAGAAGGGGAACGAGGGGCTCAAGCTCGCGCGCGAGCGGTGTCCCGATCTCGTCCTCCTCGACCTGATGCTCCCCGACGTGCCGGGGACCGAGGTCTGCCGCGCGCTGAAGCAAGATCCGGCGACGCGCGCGGCCCGCGTGATGATGCTCACCGCGCGAGGCGAGGAGATCGATCGCGTCGTCGGCTTCGAGATCGGCGCCGACGACTACGTGGTGAAGCCGTTCAGCGTGCGCGAGCTCATGTTGCGCATCCAAGCGGTCCTTCGTCGCGGCTCGGACGCGCCCGCGGGCGGCGCCGAGAAGGACATCGTCTTCGGTATCCTTCGCCTCGATCGGGGCGCGCATCGAGCGTGGGTCGCCGGGGAAGAGGTGGATCTCACTGCGCTCGAGTTCAAGCTCGTCGTGACCCTCTACGACCGGAAGAACCGCGTGCAGACGCGCGACGCGCTCCTCAGCGACGTGTGGGGCATCGAAGCCGACGTCACGACGCGCACCGTCGACTCGCACGTGAAGCGCCTCCGCGAGAAGCTCGGCGAGGCGGGGAAATACGTGCAAACCGTGCGTGGCGTGGGCTACCGGTTCGCCGAGTCGCCCGAGGAGGCCGAGCGTTGAAAGGGGGCTTTCGCCTCAAGCTCTTTCTCGCTTCGGTGGGCCTGATCCTCCTCGCCCTCTTCTCGGCCGACCTCGTCCTCGCGCGCTCGCTCGAGGCGGACATGACCGCGGCGGTGCACGAAGACGCCGAGGTTCGGCTCGCGCTCCTCGAGCGTGACGCCACCTCGTTCCCCGCGCCCATGGGCGACCTCGACGCCTGGGACGCGCTCGCCGACGATCTCGGCGCGCGAGCCCACGCGCGGGTGACCGTGGTCCGCGCCGACGGCGTCGTCATCGGCGACTCGGAGGTCGCGCGCGCCGACCTCGCCTCGGTGGAGAGTCACGCCGGTCGACCGGAGGTACGTGATGCCCTCGCTCGCGGCATGGGGACGAGCGAGCGCCGCAGCGACACGGTGAAGAAGCGCATGGCCTACGTCGCCGTCCCCTTTCGCCACGAGGGGGCGATCGCCGGCGTCGTGCGGGTGGCCACCCCCCTCGCTGAGGTCGACGCTGCGGTGGCGCGTCTGCACCGCACGCTGCTCCTCGCGTCGCTCGGCGCGTGCCTCGCCGTGGGGCTCCTCTCTTTCTTCGCGGCGCACTGGATGGCGCGTCTCGTGCGCGCGCTCTCCACCGTGGCGCGGCGCATGACCCGCGGTGAGCTCGACGCGCGCGCGCGACTCGAGACGACCGACGAGCTCGGCGAGCTGAGTCGCGCCCTCGATACCCTCGCCGGGAACCTCTCCGAGGCGAACGCCCAGCTCCGCGGCGAGCGCGATCTGCTTCGCGGCGTGCTCGACGAGATGCAGGAAGGGGTCTTGCTCCTGGATCGCCGCGGCGACATCACCCGCGTGAATCCCGCCCTTCGCTCCATGCTGCTCCTCGAGCGCGAGGTGGTCGGGCGGCCGCTCCTCGACCGCGTGCGGAGCGCCGAGCTGAAAGAGCTCATCGACGCCGGCCGCACCGAGACCGCCTCGGGGGAGATCGCCGTCGGCGGCATTCGACCCCGACGGCTCTTCGTGCGGGTCTCGAAGCTCCCCGGCGACGAGGGGCTCCTCCTCGCCGTCTTCCACGACGTCACCGACGTGCGGCGGCTCGAGACCTTGCGCCGCGACTTCGTGGCCAACGTCTCGCACGAGCTGCGTACGCCGGTGACGGCGATTCGCTCGGCGGCGGAGACGCTCGACGGCGCGCTCGAGGCCGATCCGGCGTCGGCCAAGCGCTTCCTCGACATCATCGAGCGCAACGCCGAGCGCTTGCATCGCCTCATCGAAGACCTCCTCGATCTTTCGCGCATCGAATCGCGCGAGCTCGACCTCGCCCGTGAGGCGATCGATCTCGCGGCCGCGGTGAAGCACACCTTGAGCCTCGTGCGCGAGAGGGCCGAGCGGCAGAAGGTCGACCTCCGCGCCGAGGTGCAGGCGAAGGAGCTCTTCGGCGACCGCCGCGCGCTCGAGCAGGTGCTCACGAACCTGGTCGACAACGCGGTGAAGTACTGTCCAGGAGCGACGGTGACGGTGCGCGCGGCCCTGGACGCCGACGACCCGCGCTCGGTGCACGTGCGCGTGGAGGACACCGGCCCCGGCATCGAGGGTCGCCACCTCGCGCGGCTGTTCGAGCGTTTCTACCGAGTCGATCCCGGTCGCTCGCGCGAGCTCGGAGGGACCGGGCTCGGCCTCTCGATCGTGAAGCACTTGGTCGAGGCGATGGGCGGCAGCGTCACCGTCACGAGCCGGGTGGGGGAGGGGACGTCGTTCGACGTGGTGTTGCCCCGTGACCCCGCTTCGGCGCCCCTTCGAGCGCTCCCCGAGGCGGCTGTCACGCAACTCTGAACGCGTTGTCACGCGTTCGTCACACGCAGGCTCTACGAGTCCCCATGCGCCCGCCTGGTGCGCAAGAGGAGAAGGGTCATGCGAAGCACTTCCGTCGTCCGAGTCCAACGCGTCCGCGCCGCCGTCAGCCAAGGCGCGGGTCGCGCAGGTCATGCGCGCGCAGCAGCCCTCCTCGCCGCGCTCGGCCTCCTCGCCTCCGCGTGCAAAGGGGGCGACGGCGCTCCGTCGGGGGGGCCCGCAGGATCTGCGACCACGAGCTCGGTGACCACGCCGCAGATCGTCTCGCTCAACGGCGCCGGCTCGAGCTTCGTGCAGCCGCTCTACAGCAAGTGGATCCGCGCCTACGAAGGGCACGGCGTGAAGATCAACTACCAGTCCGTCGGATCGGGCGCGGGCGTGCGCGCCATCACGGACAAGACCGTCGACTTTGGCGCCAGCGACGCGCCCATGACCGACGACCAGCTCGCCAAGGCGAGCGGCAAGATCCTCCACGTGCCGACGACCCTCGGCGCCGTGGTCGTGACGTACAACGTGCCGGGCGCGCCCGATCACCTGAAGCTCACCCCCGAGGTCCTCTCCGCCATCTTCCTCGGCGACGTGAAGACCTGGAGCGACCCGAAGATCGCCTCGCTGAACCCCGAGGCCAAGCTCCCCGCGGCGCCCATCGGCGTCGTCTACCGCGCCGACGGCAGCGGGACGACGGCCGTCTTCACCGACTACCTGAGCCACGCGAACGAAGGCTGGAAGCAGAAGGTCGGCGCGGGGACGACGGTCAAGTGGCCGGTCGGCACCGGCGCCAACAAGAACGACGGCGTCGCCAATCAGGTGAAGCAGACGCCCGGCGCCATCGGGTACGTCGAGCTCGCCTTCGCCCTCGAGACGAAGCAACCGGTCGCGTCGCTCAAGAACCGCGCGGGGAAGTTCGTCGACCCGACCCTCGACAGCATCAACGCCGCGGCCGCCGGCGGCGTGGCCCGCATGCCCGAGGATCTGCGCGTGTCCATCGTCGACGCCGAGGGGGACGGCGCCTACCCCGTGGCGGCGTTCTCCTACGTGCTCGTCTACCAAGACATGCAAGATGCAACCAAAGGCGCGGCGCTCGCGACCTTCCTCTCGTACTGCCTGCACGAAGGCCAAGCGCTCGGACCCACGCTCCACTACGCGCCGCTCCCCGCCGAGGTCGTGAAGAAAGCCGACGCCGAGCTCGCCAAGCTCACGAGCGGGGGAAAGCCTCTCCTCGCACCGCGTGACCCGGCGGCCAACGGAAAGTGACGGAGGGGGCCGTGCAGTCGCGCGAGCCCTGGACGGCCGCTTCGCGAGGGAGAGCCGCGACGCTCGAGGAGCCGCCCGCGCCCGTGTCGACGCGCGCCGTGGGGGCGCGCCACATGGGCGACGTGGTCTTCCGTGGCGTCACGAGGACCGCGGGCCTGCTCGTGCTCCTCGTGCTCGTGGCGGTGGCGCTCGCCCTGACGCTCGCCTCGCGCGAGACACTCGTCGCCTACGGCTTCGGCTTTCTCACCGGGCGAGACTGGAACCCGGTCGAGGGGCACGAGACGTTCGGCGCGCTCCCGTTCGTCTACGGCACTCTCGTCACGTCGGCGCTCGCGCTCCTCTTTGCCGTCCCTGTCTCGCTAGGGATCGCCGTCTTCCTCACCGAGCTCGCGCCGCCGGTGCTCCGTACGCCGCTGGCGTTCTTGGTCGAGCTCCTCGCCGCCGTGCCGAGCGTGGTCTACGGCCTCTGGGGCTTCTTCGTCCTAAGGCCGCTCCTCCTCGGGCACGTCGAGCCGTGGCTCGGCGACACGCTCGGCGCTTACGTCCCCCTCTTCCGCGGCGCTCCCTTCGGCAACGACGTCCTCCTCGCGAGCATCGTGCTCTCGATCATGGTGCTGCCGACCATCTCGTCGATCACCCGTGAGGTGCTCCGCGCCGTCCCCACGAGCCTCCGCGAGGGGGCGCTCGCCCTCGGGGCGACGCGTTGGGAGGTCATGCGCACGGTGGTGCTCCCCTACGCCCGCTCGGGGATCCAAGGCGGCGTGCTCCTCGGGCTCGGTCGCGCGCTCGGCGAGACCATGGCCGTCACGATGCTCATCGGCAACACGCCGCAGATCTCGGCGTCGCTCTTCGCGCCCGCCGCGACGATGGCCAGCGTCGTCGCCAATCAGTACCCCGAAGCGCACGGTCGTCAGCTTTCCGCGCTCACCGAGGTAGGGCTCCTCCTCTTCGTGCTCACGCTCGTCTTGAACCTGCTCGCGCGCCTCCTCGTGCGGCGCGTGAAGGGCGAGCAAAAAGCGAGGATCACGTGACGGGCGACGCGACCTATCGCACCCGGCGCGCCAAAGACCTCGCCGTGCGCGTCGCGTGCGTGGCGGCGACGCTGGTGGCCATCGTTCCGCTCGTCTCCATCCTCGGGTACGTGGCCGTGCGCGGGGCGATGGCCCTCACGCCGTCGTTCTTCACCGAGCTCCCGCGTCCGCCCGGCGAAGCGGGTGGCGGCATGGCCAACGCCATCGTGGGGACGCTCACCCTCGTCGGGCTCGGTGGTCTCTTCGGCATTCCTCCGGGGATCCTCGCCGGGATCTATCTGGCCGAGCTCGGACAAGGGCGCCTCGCGCGGGTCATTCGTCTCGGCGCCGACGTCCTCGCCGGGCTCCCGTCGATCGTCGCCGGGCTCTTCGTCTACGCCCTCGTCGTCGTGCCGATGCATCGGTTCTCGGCGCTCGCCGGCGGCCTCGCTCTCGGCGTCTTGATGCTGCCCACCGTCACGCGCACGACCGAAGAGCTGCTCCGCCTCGTCCCCGACTCGCTCCGTGAAGCAGCTCTCGCCCTCGGCGCGCCGGCATGGCGCGCGACCTTGCGCATCGTGCTCCGCACCGCGGGCCCCGGCATCGCCACCGGCGTCGTGTTGGCCCTCGTGCGCGTGATGGGAGAGACCGCGCCGCTCCTCTTCACCGCGCTGAACAACAACGGGTGGGCCGACGGCGTGGATCAACCGACGGCGTCGCTCACCGTGCAGATCTACCAATACGCCGGCTCGCCCTACGACGACCAACAGGCCCAAGCGTGGGCGGCGGCGCTCGTCCTCGTGGCTCTCGTCCTCGTCCTCAACGTCGCGGCGCGTCTTCTCGTCCGCACCAAGGCTCCCGCATGACCCTGCTCTCGGCTCTCGCCCGCGAAGAAGTGACCGGCGACAAGATGCGCGCCGAGGGGCTCCGCGCGTGGCACGGAGCGCACGAAATCTTGCGAGGGGTCACGCTGCCGCTCGTCGCCACGCGCGTGACCGCCATCATCGGCCCCTCGGGGTGCGGAAAATCCACGTTCCTCCGCTGCCTCAATCGCATGCACGAGGTGACCCACGGTGCGCGGGCCGAAGGGCGCGTGCTCCTCGACGGCAAGGACATCTACGCGACCGATCCGGTGCTCGTGCGCCGCCGCGTCGGCATGGTGTTCCAAAGGCCGAACCCCTTCCCCACGATGTCCATCAAGGACAACGTCCTCGCGGGGCTCCGCTTGAACGGCATTCGCCCGCCGGACGTCGACGGCGTCGTCGAGCACGCCCTCAAGCGCGCGGCCCTCTGGGACGAAGTGAAGGACATCCTCGGCCGCTCGGGCGGGAGCCTCTCCGGCGGCCAACAGCAGCGCCTCTGCATCGCGCGGTGCCTCGCCCTCGAGCCCGAGGTGCTCTTGATGGACGAGCCTTGCTCGGCGCTCGACCCCATTGCCACCGCGAAGATCGAAGAGCTCGTGCGCGAGCTCCGCGAGCGCTACACCACGGTCATCGTCACCCACAGCCTCCAGCAGGCGGCGCGCGTGAGCGACTATACGGCGTTCTTCTACCTCGGCGAGCTCGTCGAGTACGCCGACACCGACACCATCTTCATGAAGCCCTCGGACTCGCGGACCGAGGACTACATCACCGGCCGCTTCGGATGAGCGCGCCGCCCCACGTGGGCCGCGCGCGGAGAGACCCCATGATCGCCAAGCGACAGCACACCGACCAAGGATACGAAGACGAGCTCCGTCGGCTTCGCGAGCAGCTGCTCGTGATGGGGGCGAAGGTCGAGCTGATGATCGCCGAGAGCATGCGCGCCCTCGCCGAGCGGGACACGGCCTTGGCCCGCGAGACCATCGAGTTCGACCACCAGATCAACCGCATCGAGGTCGAGATCGACGACGCCTGCCTTCGCATCCTCGCGCGGCGTCAGCCCGTCGCCTCCGATCTTCGCGTCATCACCAGCACGCTGAAGCTCGTGACCGATCTCGAGCGCATCGGAGATCTGGGCGTGAACATCTGCGAACGGGTGATCGAGCTGAACGACGAGCCACCGCTCAAGGTCTACACCGACCTCTCGGCCATGGCCGAGATCGCCCAAGGCATGGTCCGCGCGGCGCTCGACGCCTTCGTGGATCTCGACGCCGAGCGCGCCGAGCGGGTCATCGAGCGCGACGCTTCTCTCGACGCGTTCTACGCCGACATCTTTCGCGTGCTCATCACGTACATGATGGAAGACCCGCGGAACATCTTCCGCGCTACGCGCGTGCAGTCGATCGCCAAGTACCTCGAGCGCATCGGCGACCACGCCACGAACCTCGCCGAGATGGTCGTCTTCATCGTGCGGGGGAAGGACATTCGCCACACGCACGGCAAGCTCGTGAGCCACCCGCCGCCGCCGGTGGTGCCGAAAGCCACGCCCTCCCGCTGAAGCTGCCCTTTTCCTTCGCCGCCGGCGCAAGTAAGGTGCCGGCCGTGGCGCGACATTCACACATGGAAGCGAGCGACGCGCTGGTCTCGGCGCTCGCGACCGCGGAGCGCGGCGACACACGCCCGCTCTACGCGCTCCTCTGCAAAGGCTCGCGGCTCCCCGGCCCGCAGCCGAACTTGGATCTCGCCGAGAGCTTCGCGCGCCTCTCCGCCGGCCGCGGCGCACAGGTCGACGCGCTCCTCCGTCGCATGGTGAGCCTCGACGCCGACGAAGCGCCGGGCGGCACCGAGCTCGAGTTTCTCCCCATGTGCGGGGTCACCGCCCTCGGCGCGCGCGCCGCCGGCGAAGCCAAGTCGGGCGGGCGCACGTACGAAGAGCTCCTCGGGCTCCTCCACGAGTGCGCCGAAGATCTCCGCTTCCGTGTGCGCGATGCGGTCCCCGCCGCGTTGATCCGCGTGGGCGCGACGCGGGGCGCGAAGCTCTTGGACGAGCTCGCTCCTTGGATGGACGGCTACTTCCACGCCGCCGCGGTGGTGCGCGCGCTGGGCGACGCCACATGGCTCTCGAGCTTCGCCACGGGGGCCGAGCCGCTCCAGCGCATCGACGAGGCCTTCACCCTGCTCCGCGAAGCACCGCGCGCCGCCAGCCGCTACCCCGGGCACAAGGCGCTCGTCGAGGCGCTGGGGCGCGGCCCCGCGCTTCTCATGCCGCGCTTCGGGAGCGAAGTGTTCGATCTCCTCGCGCGGTGGGCGCTCGTCCAAGATCCGGCGCTCCGCGCCATCGTCTCGGCCAACTTGAAGGGGACCACCGTGCGCGCCCGCTTCGCCGCCGACGTGACGCGCGTCGAGGCGGCCCTCGCCGGGAGCGCCAAGGCTCCACGCGATCCTTCGATCATCGTGCATGGTACACGTAAGCGCGGCGGCGGCCGGCGCCGCTGAGCGAGCGACCGACTCAGCTCGTCTTCGGTGACGGGATGCTGCGCGGCGCGCGGAGCGAAGGTGGCATGTCGTCCTTCCCCTGGCTCCGCGGGCCCATGGATACGGGGGCGGGATCGAGCCGCTCGCCGAGCTTCGCCGCGTCGTCGACGATCTTGGTCGCCGCGGCGGCGCGCGCCGTCTTTTGGCTCAACGTCGCGTGGTCGACGACGGCGTGACCTTCGAGCAGATCGAGGTACTCGAGGTCGAGCACGCCGCCGCTCGGCAAGATGAACACGCCGAACAGGTGCGCCTGCCGCGCGACCTCTTGGACGAGCGGGCGCGGCACGTGGAGCGCCGCGTGGGTGATGAGGTGCACCACTGGGTCGCGTTGATCGCGCGCGCGAAGGAGCGCGATCTCGGTCGCGAGCTGCGCGAAGACGCGCGCCGGGTTGCGCCCGCGCTCGCCCTTGAAGCCCAAGAGGTACGCCGCGGGGAGCTGCCCGGGCCGCGCGCGCTGCACGTCGTAGAGGCGCGAGTCGAAGAAGCGCATCCACACCTCTTCGCCTTGGAGCTGGAGCTTCTTCCCCAGGGCGATGGCCAAGCCGCGCGCGAACACTTGGCGATCGCCGCGCATCGAGGCCGAGGCGTCGATGAGAAAGTAGTGGAGCCGCCGCGCCTCGTCGGCCGCTTGCTCGCGCGTGTAATAGAGGAGCTCGCTCTCGATGAGGCGCCGCGCGAACTCGGTCTCGTCCCACGCGAGCTCGGTGAGCACGAGCGAGTCGAGCGAGCCCTTGTTCCCGATGCCGGCGTAGCCGTGCACGGCGTGGGTGCCCGTCGCGTGGTTCTTGTGCGTCTCGAGCACGCTGGGCAAGAGCTCGAGCGAGAAGTTCACGATGTCGTTCGCCGCCGGGCTCGACACCGCGGCCAGCAAGTCCACGTGCGCCAGCGCCCCCGCTGCGCTCGACTCGGGCCCGAGCATGCCCAAGAGGCGCAGCGTGTCGAGGTCGAGCGCGTCAGCGAGCGTCAGCGTGTGGAGCCGCGCGCGCGTGAGGGCGTCGAGCATCGCCACTTCGAAGTTGCGCGGCACGAGGGTGAAGAGCTCGCCGAGCTGTCCGTCGAGATCGCGCACGAGCTCGGGGTCGAGAGGGATGCTCGCGCCGTACGGAGCCTTCACCCCCGCGCGCTGCACGAGCGAGCCGAGCACGCGCGCCAGCACCACCACCACGAGATCGTCGGAGAGGCGCATCGAGCGCGCGCGGGCGCTGGCCTCGCTCTGAGCGATTTCGCCGATGACCTCGCGGTAGGTCGTGGCGAGCTCGCGGAGGCGCGGGACGCGGGCGATCGCCGCTTCGACCGACGCGCGCGGTCCGACGTCGAGCTGCTCTTTCGGCGCGGCGTAGAGCAGGCCGACGTCGTGCACCAAGAAGAACGGGAGGTGCAGCCCGAGGCGCGCGAGGTCCCGGTACCAACGGAGCGCGCGCACCACCATCATGGGGGTGGCCGCGCGCACCGCGCTCAACGCGAGCCCGCCGAGCGGGCCGGTGATCGAGGGATCCCTCGCGTACGCCGCGGAGACCGGCACCGCTACTGCAGGTTGCCGCCGCCGGTCATCGACTCGTCGCGGCCGGGGATCGACTTCAGATCCGGCGCCATGTGCTGCTGCTTCACGTTGTGCCAGTCCTGGCCGGTCTCGTCCTGGTCGAGACCGAACTGGCCGTCGAGCTCGGCGCTCCCCTTTTCTTCCTTGGCGGCCTTGTAGACGAACACGCCCTTGCCGTGCGACTCCGCCGCCGGTCCGACGAGCCCGACCTTGTGCTCCTTCCACGTGAAGTGCACGACGTTGCCGCTCTTCGTGCCCGAGAGCTCGCCCCACGCGCTCTTGTCGGCGCGCTCCCAGCGACCCACGATGCTCGAGTCTTCCTCCTGCATGTGGAGGTAGCCGTACACCGGGTGGAAGTAGACGCCGGTCCACACCTCACCCGCCGGCATCTCGCCTGCGGTCACGTTCGCGGACTTCGCGTCCCCGCCGCCGCCGCACGCCACCATCGTCCCCGCCACCGCGAGGGAGAGCATCGCCCCGAAGATCCGCTGGATTCGCATGCGCCAGACTCTACACCGACCCCCTTCGAGATGAAAAGGAGAGGGGAATGGGGCGGGGAGGGCGGCTCACTTCCCGGCGGAGCACGCGAATGTGCGAGGCGCGCGCTTGACCTCTCACCAAAATGATCGCGGAGGTGAAGATCGGGTGGCGCGATCTCGTCGCGCGAGTCATTCCAAAGAGACGAGCTGCTGCGCATCGCGAACCCACGAAGGAGTTTCGATGTCGGTACGGGCAAGAGCGCGGGGCGATCCCCGCTGAGTCTGGCA
The DNA here is from genome assembly GCA_964531795.1 of uncultured Polyangiaceae bacterium. GTDB lineage: Bacteria > Myxococcota_A > Polyangia > Polyangiales > Polyangiaceae > CAZHHD01. The sequence goes on from CAZHHD010000029.1 coordinate 29,661, forward strand.
AAGGGGCGAGCACCGGCCACCTGACGGCGCGTCCGACGACGGACACGACCCGAAGACGTGCCGCTATCTCCCCGTATCGCGGAGGGCCGTCGCCCTCCCGATGAAAACAAGGAGCCACGGGCGTCGGGTTTTCCCGATCTCCCGTGGCTCTTTCCATTTTGTTCTTCGCGCGCCGCGGAGGCGTTCGCCCGAGCGACGCGCGTGCTCACGAAACGCGCCGCGCCGCTGCTCGCCGCGCGACGGCACGACGATTCACCGCGCGCGCCACTCCTCGTTCGCGTGCTCGGGGCCGTCCGGCAGGTAACGCTCGACCCATCCGCGCGCGGGGTCGCGGTGGAGGTGCAGCACGCTCGCGTTCGCCGGGTTCGGCTCGTCCTCGAACCAGTCGACGTTGAGGTTCATCCACGCCATGCGAAACGCGCGCTGCGTGACGCCGTGGAGGAACACGACGTGATTGTCGAAGTGAGAGCGGTGCACCTTGCCGATGAAGGCGATGACCCGCAGGACGACGTCGGCGCGGCTCTCGCCGTTCGGGTACCGGTAATAGAACTTCCCGTAGTTGTCGGTGAGGAGCTTCCGCTTGGCGAAGGCGCGCGGGAGCTCGACCTCCGCCTCTTCGTCGGTGAGGGTGTCCCAATCGCCGAACTCTTGTTCGCGGAGGAGAAAGCTCTCGCGGCGGCGCACCTTCGAAGCCTCGGCGCCGAAGACGCGCGCCAAGACCCCCTCTTCGGTCTGACGGCAGCGCACGTAGGGGCTGCACCACGACACCGTCTCGCTCGCCGCGAGCCCGAGCCCCGTGATGTGCGAAGCGGCGAGGCGCACGCGCAGCGAGCCCTCCTCCGCGACCGGGATCACGTGGTCGGGCATCTGCTTGTAGACGCGGGGATCGACGTTGGCGATCGAAGCGTCGTGACGCACGAGGACGATCTGTCGAATCGAGGAGGCCATGCGTCTCCTGACGCGGGAGGAGAGCTCCCCCCGCTCCTTCGTGCTGACGCGCGCTCGCTTCGCGCGCGTCGTCCTCAGGGCGTAGCGTCGTCCCCGTCGGCGCCCTCTTCTTCGAGGACGGCGCCGTGGCACTTCTTGAACTTCTGCCCGCTGCCGCAGGGGCACAAGTCGTTGCGCCCGACCTTGGGCGTCGCGCGCTGCACAGGCTGCATGACCGCGCGCTGCGCCGGAGCCGGCGGCCTCCGCGACTGACCCTGCTGATCGTCGGGCTGATCGGCGCCGGGATCGACCTCGGAGCCGTGACGCATTTGCATCGCGGCCTGCTGCGCTTCGTGACGGGCGAGATCGGCCTGCTCCATCTGCGCGACGTCGGTCTCCTTGCGAACCTGCACCTGCATCAGCTTGGTGCACACGTTGGAGTTCGTGGCCGCCATCATCGTCACGAAGATGTTGTAGCCCTCCTTCTTGTACTCCTGCTTCGGGTCGCGCTGGCCGTAGCCGCGGAGACCGATGCCGTCGCGGAGGTGCTCCATGTTGGTCAAGTGCTCGACCCACGCGCGGTCGATCTCTTCCAAGTAGAAGTGGCGGAAGACGCGGAGGAAGAGCTCGGTGCCGACCTCCTTCTCTTTCGCGTCGACGAGGACCGCCGCCTGCTCGTAGAGCGCGTGCGCGAGATCCTGCGGATCGGTGAGGTGCTCGTAGTCCTTCGGCTTCACGCCGAAGTGCTCCTTGAACCCGTCTTTGATCTCGTCCCACTTCCAGTCTTCCGGCGGCTTGTTCGCCGGGCAGCTCTCTTCGACGATGGCGCCGATGATGCCGTCGACCAGGTCGAGCATGCGCTCGCGCTGCTCGGTGAGCGACTGGGGGATCTCCTCGAGCAGGCGCTCGTAGACCTTCTTCGGCTTCTTCGCGTCCGAGTCCTTGTAGTCGAAGCGGTAGCCCCAGTACTGGTAGATGTCCTGGCGGAGCGAGCCGAGCTCGAAGATCTCGACGACGTCGTCGATGGTCTCCGGGCGCTTGGTCGCCGCGCGGTAGCCGCCGTCGCCGGCGTCTTCGGCCTTCGCCTGCGTGGGGAGCGGCGTGCCGTAGTGGAGGACCATGTCCTTGATGGCCCCCTCGACTTCGGTGCGGATCGACGCGAGCGGCTTGATGCTGCGCATCGCCCCCGTCGGCTTGCCGCTCTCGTCGAGGATCTCCGGGCTGTAGCACCCCAAGAGGAGCTGCTGACGGATCGTGTAGACCGTCTTCCTCTGCTCGCTCATGACGTCGTCGTACTCGAGCAGGTTCTTACGAATGTCGAAGTTGCGCCCTTCGACCTTGCTCTGCGCATCTCCGATCGATTTCGAGACCCACGGGTGCTCGATGGGCTCGTCGTCGGGCATGCCCATGCGATCCATGAGCGACTTCACCTTGTCGCCGGCGAAGATGCGCATGAGATCGTCTTCGAGCGAGAGGTAGAAGCGGCTCGATCCCGGATCGCCCTGGCGACCGGCGCGGCCGCGCAGCTGGTTGTCGATGCGGCGCGACTCGTGGCGCTCGGTGCCGAGGATGTGCAGGCCGCCGGCCTCTCGGACCTCGTCCCCTTCGGCCTTGCACGCCGCTTCGTACTTGGCGACGGTCTCTTTGAAGCCGTCGAGGTCGGTGATCTCGTCCCTGCCCTGCTCTTTGAACTCGAGCTTGGCCAGCATCTCCGGATTGCCGCCCAGCACGATGTCGGTCCCGCGGCCGGCCATGTTGGTCGAGACCGTGATGGCCCCTTTGCGTCCCGCCTGGGCGACGATGAAGGCTTCCTTCTCGTGCTGCTTCGCGTTCAAGACCGCGTGCGGCACCTTCTTCTTCTTCAAGATGGCCGAGAGCGCCGAGCTCTTCTCGACGCTGGTCGTGCCGACGAGCACCGGTTGTCCGCGCTCGTGGTACTCGAGGAGCTCGCGCGCGACCGCGTGGAACTTCTCGCGCTCGGTCTTGTAGACCACGTCCTCGTGGTCGATGCGCTGGATCGGCTTGTTCGTCGGGATCTGGACGACCGAGAGCTTGTAGGTCGAGTGAAACTCCTCGGCCTCGGTGTCTGCCGTCCCCGTCATCCCGCCGAGCTTCTTGTAGAGGCGGAAGAGGTTCTGGAAGGTGATGGTGGCCATCGTGCGGGTCTCTTCTTTGATCCGCACGTTCTCCTTGGCTTCGACCGCTTGGTGGAGGCCGTCCGACCACCTTCGCCCCGGGAGCACGCGCCCGGTGAAGTCGTCGATGATGAGGACCTCGCCCCCTTCGGTGACGAGGTAGTTCACGTCGCGCTTGTAGAGCGCGTGCGCCCGCAGGCACTGGTTCAAGATGTGGAGCGACTCGAGGTTCACCGGGTCATAGAGATTCTTGATCCCCATGAGCTTCTGCGCCTGGTCCACGCCTTCATCGGTGAGGGCGACCGAGTGCGCCTTCTCGTCGACGGTGTAGTGCTCGTCCTTCTTCAGGCGCGGAATGACCTCGTTGATGGTCATGTACTTCGCGCTCGAGGCCTCTTGCTGGCCGCTGATGATGAGCGGCGTGCGGGCCTCGTCGATCAAGATCGAGTCGACCTCGTCGACGATTGCATAGTGCAAGTCGCGCTGCGCCCAATCGAGGGCGCTGAACTTCATGTTGTCGCGCAGGTAGTCGAAGCCGAACTCGTTGTTCTGGCCGTAGGTGATGTCGCAGCGGTAGGCGCGCTTCTTCTCCGCGTCCCCCTGCGAGTGCACGACGGTGCCGGTCGACAGACCGAGGAAGCCGTAGAGGCGCCCCATCCACTCGGCGTCGCGGCGGGCGAGGTAGTCGTTCACGGTGACGACGTGCACGCCTTTGCCTTCGAGGGCGTTCAAGTAGCAGGGGAGGGTGGCGACGAGCGTCTTCCCCTCGCCGGTGCGCATCTCGGCGATCGACCCGCGATTCAAGACCATGCCGCCAATGAGCTGCACGTCGAAGTGGCGCATCTTCAGCGCGCGGCGCCCGCCTTCACGGCAGACGGCGAAGGCCTCGATGAGCAGATCGTCGACGGACGCGCCGTTGTCGATCTTCTCTTTGAACTCGATGGTCTTCTGCCGCAGCTGCTCGTCGGTGAGCTTCTCGATCTTCGGCTCGAGGGCGTTGATGGCCTCGACACGGGGGCGGAGGCGCTTGACCTCGCGGTCGTGCGAGGTGCCGAACACTTTCTTCAGAGCCCAGGTAAACATCGGAAAACACCCATAGCCGTATGGTCCGCGGGGTGCAAACGCGACCCGGCGTGGGGGGGACGTCCTCCGAGGCGCGCCAAAGGGCCCACCCCTCGTCCTCGCGGTGACTCGATCTGCCCCCGACGCATTTCGACCCGGTATTTCCCGGGTTCGAGCCGTCGGCGAGACGTGCGGAGGCCGTTCTTCGCGTGTCACACGAGACCCCGCGGAGGCCCGGGGCCCGCGGGAGGCGCTCAACATGAGGAAGCTCGCATCGCTCGTATCGGCCGTCGCGTTGCTCGGCGTGGGGACGACGCTCGCCGAGGGCTGCAGCACCGCCGCGCCGCATAGCGCCTTCGATCAAGGAGACGACGGCGGCCCCGACAGCTCGCTCTCCGGCACCGGCGGCCCCGGCTTCACCGACGCGGCGACCGACGCGTTCGAGCTGCTCGACTCGGGATGCGCGACCGGCGGCGCCGGCACCAGCAAAGATCCGGTCTATCTCGAGATCGTCCTCGACTGCTCGGGCTCGATGGACGGCGACAAATGGACCGCGGCCACCGGCGCGCTCCAAGCCGTCTTCGACGACATGCTCACGCAGGGCGACACCAAGATCGGCGTCGGCCTCGAGCTCTTTTGCAGCAGCTTCGGCACGACCCCGGCCGAGTACGACAAGAGCACGACGGCGAAGGTCTACCCCGGCTACATGGATCAAGCGCAGCACACCGCGCTCTCGTCGAAGCTCACCGCCAGTCCGCCGGGGACGAGCACGCCCACCTACGCCGGGATCATCGGCGGCTACCACGTGCTCCAGGCGTTCCAGCCGCAGGCCCCGCTCGAGCAGAACGGCAAGAAGGTGCTCGTCCTCGTGACCGACGGCGTCCCCGACGGCGACACCGCCGAGCAACAGCAGTGCATCACCGAGGCGACGACCGAGCTCGGCCTCACCGATCCGCTCGGGCCCATCAAGACCTTCGCCGTCGGCGTCGGTCCGTTCCCCGGGAGCGCGGGCTCGTACGATCCCAAGTTCATGTCGAACCTCGCCATCGCCGGCGGGACGCGCTCGTCCCCGCAGTGCGACCCGAACTCGAGCAACGTGGCCAACGTCTGCCACTTCCAGATCACGCCGGGCGGTCAATCGGCGGCGCAGCTGAAGCAAGAGTTCATCAACGCGCTGAACAAGATCCGCGGCATCGCCGCCGGGTGCGAGTTCACGCTCGACACCACCGGCGACGTCGATCCGAAGAAGGTGAACGTCATCTTCACCGACGGGAACGGCAAGGACCACGTCGTCCCCCAAGACGCGAACAACGGCTGGACCTACGACGACCCGAACCACCCGACGAAGGTCATCCTCCACGGCCAGTCGTGCGGCGACGTCACGGCGGATCTCAACGGGAACGTCCGCGTGATCCTCGGCTGCGCCAGCATTACGAAGTAGCTTTCGCAGCAAAATCATAGTGATTTTATGGATTTGCCCCGGGTCCGCGGCCGAAGGCCCCGGGTCGACGGGGCCCACTTCCCCTTGCGAGCCCTCGGGTTACATGTCACACCTCTGACCCCGTACCGGCGTGAGCCCAGGAGGCGTGTCTGATGAGGAAGGTGACTTCGCTTGTGTCCGTGGCTGCGATGCTCGGCATCGGGACGCTCCTCTCGCAGGGCTGCAGCTCGGCCGCGACTCGGAGCAACTTCGGCGACGGTGACGACGGCGGCGTCGACTCGTCGCTCGGCGGCGGCGGCGGTCAGTTCTCCGACGCGGCGACCGACGCGTTCCAGCTCCTCGACTCCGGCTGCGCGACCGCGGCGGCGGCGACCAGCAAGGACCCGGTCTATCTCGAGATCGTCCTCGACTGCTCGGGCTCGATGGAAGGCGCCAAGTGGGACGCGGCCACCGGCGCGCTCCAGGCCATCTTCGACGACATGCTCGCGCAGAACGACACCAAGCTCGGCGTCGGCCTCGAGCTCTTCTGCGACAGCTTCGGCACCACTCCCGCGCAGTACGACAAGAGCACGACGGCCAAGGTCTACCCCGGCTACGTCGACCAAGCGCAGCACACCGCGCTCAGCGCCAAGCTCACCGCCAGCCCGCCCGGCATCAGCACGCCGACGTACGCCGGCATCGTCGGCGGCTACCACGTCCTCCAGGCGTTCCAGCCGCAGGCGCCCCTCGAGCCGAACGGCAAGAAGGTGCTCGTCCTCGTGACCGACGGCGTCCCCGACGGCGCAGCCACCGAGCAGCAGCAGTGCATCACCGAGGCGACGACCGAGCTCGGCCTCACCGATCCGCTCGGGCCCATCAAGACCTTCGCCGTCGGCGTCGGTCCGTTCCCCGGGAGCGCGGGCTCGTACGATCCCAAGTTCATGTCGAACCTCGCCATCGCCGGCGGGACGCGCTCGTCCCCGCAGTGCGACCCGAACTCGAGCAACGTGGCCAACGTCTGCCACTTCCAGATCACGCCGGGCGGTCAATCGGCGGCGCAGCTGAAGCAAGAGTTCATCAACGCGCTGAACAAGATCCGCGGCATCGCCGCCGGGTGCGAGTTCACGCTCGACACCACCGGCGACGTCGATCCGAAGAAGGTCAACGTCATCTGGACCGACGGCAACGGCAAGGACCACATCGTCGCGCAGGACGCCAACAACGGCTGGACCTACGACGATCCGACCAACCCGACGAAGGTCGTCCTCCACGGTCAGTCGTGCGGCGACGTCACGGCCGACTTGAGCGCCAGCGTGCGCATCATCCTCGGCTGCGCGAGCATCACGAAGTAGTCGCCGCGCGCCGCGGCGCGCAAAGGAACGCGAAGACGCGCGAGGCTCCGACGAGCTTCGCGCGTTTTTGCTTCACGCCCAGACGCCGGACACTCTCTAGCCGAGAGCGCAGTTCGCAACCGTCGCGAGCGCTGGCGCATGCAGCATACTGCATGTGCTGGGTCTTTGTGATGCAGTATGCTGCGTGAGGATCCCCTCGGGACGACACCCCACCGAGGCGCCGCGCGGGGTGCGAGGGTCAGGGGAGGACGCCGTCGAACTTGCCGCTCGTCAGAACGAGGGGGCGGGGCGGTTTTACCTAGAACGAAACGTCCCAGCTCGCCGAGGCTTGCTCCACCGCGACGAGCGCGTGGGCGGCGTCGGCGAGCGCGTCGTAGTACGAGAGGTACACGTCGTTGTCGGTGCGTTGCGCGACGAGCACCTCGACCAGCGTCGCTCCGCCGCGCTGGTAGTTGTAGAACATCTTTTCGAGCACCTGGTCGGCGTCGTTGAGCACGCCTCCGGTGTAGAGCTTCACCCGCGCGGCGGCCGCTTCGTAGCGCGCCACCGCTTCGCGCACCTCGACCTCGACCTTCACGTTGGCCGAGCCGGTGAGCGCCTCGGCCTGCTTCTGCGTCGCGTAGGCGGCGTCGAGCTCGCCGCGGTAAAGGCGAGAGAAGGGGAGCGGTACGGTCACGGTGCCGCCGAGGAAGTCGGACGAAGGGATCGACGGCGTGGCCGCGCCGACAGGGAAATTGTGTTGCCACGTCGCGCCGAGGCCGACGTCGATGGTGCGGTTGGCGTGCGCGAGGTCGACCTGCTTCGAGGCGGAGACGAGGCGTCGCTTGGCGGCGAGCAAATCGGGCCTTTGAGCGATGGCCTTTCGCACGAGCGCCGGCACGTCGAAGGTCCGGTCGCTGCCGTTCCGCAGATCTCCGTCGAGCGCGAGGGCGTGGCCCATCGCCCCGCGCGCGTTGGTGCCGAGCAGCTCGACGAGCGCCAGGTCGGCGGTGCGCACGCCGCCCTCGGCGTCGAAGACGTCGGCGCGGAACTGGCTCGCCTCGACGCGCGACTGCGAGAGCGCGGCCTCGCCGATGTCGCCGGCCTTGAGGCGCTCTTCGTTCACCGTCACGAGCTTGGTGAGGCTCTCGAGCGTGCGCCGCCTTCGCTCGAGCACGAGGCGCGCGTGAAGCGCGTCGACGTAGCCGTGGGCGGCGGCGGCGCGCAGGCTGCGGAAGAAATCGTCGAGGTCGGCCTGCGTGGCCGAGAGGTTCGACTCGGCGAGCGCCACGCGCGCGCCTCGCTGACCGCCGATCTGCAGCGGGACGTTCAGCGCGAGGATCGTCGCCGTCGGGTTGTCGTGCCCGGTGACGTCGTACTGGAGGAGCCCGGCCGTCACCAAAGGATCGGGAAAAATACGGGCGACGGCGATCTGCGCCTCGGCGACCGACACGGTGGCGCGCTGCGCCGCCAAGTCGAGGTTCCCTTGCCCGACCTTCTGCAAGTAGCTCGAGAAGGAGAAGCGCGGCCCGTCGAGCTGCGCGGTCGTGACGCCGGTGGTGGCCAGGGCGGGCGCGCTGGTGAGGCTCGTCGCGCCGGGAGCGAACGGAGGCGGCGCTTCGGCGTGCGCCAAGCTGGAGACGAAGAGCGTCGCCAAGGCGACGGCGGCACGGCGCTTCATCAGGTGCTCTCCTTCGGTTCTTCGGCCGGCATGAAGCGGCTCTCCACCACGTAGTAGAGCGCGGGGAGCACCATCAAGGTGAGGACCGTCGCGCTCACGAGACCGCCGACGACGACCGTCGCCAAAGGCCTTTGCACGTCGGAGCCGATGCCGCGGGCGAGCGCCGCCGGCAAGAGGCCGAGCGTCGCCACCGTCGCCGTCATGAGCACCGGGCGGAGGCGCTCGTGCGCTCCTTGAATCACCGCGGTGGCGAGGCCGAGCCCGCGATCGCGCGCGGCGTTCAAGTTGGACACCATGATGACGCCGTTCTGCACCGCTACGCCGAAGAGGGCGATGAACCCGACGGCGCTCGAGACGTTGAGCGTCATCCCCCGCGCGTGGAGCGCGACCATGCCGCCGAGGAGCGCGAGCGGCACGCTCACGAGGATGAGCGAAGCGTGGCGCAGCGTTCCGAACGCGCCGTAGAGCAGGAGAAAGATGAGCCCGAGCACGAGCGGAAGAATCACCGCGAGGCGCTCTTGCGCGCGCGCCTGGTTCTCGAACTGACCGCCCCAGTGGATCTCGTATTTTTGCGGGTCGTACTTCACTTGGCGGGCGATCTTGTCCTGCGCCTCGGCGAGGAACGACGAGAGATCGCGCCCGCGGAGATTGAGCTTCACCGTGAGGTGCCGCCGGTTCCCCTCGCGGGTGATGGTGCTCTCACCGGTGCGAAGGTGAATGTCGGCCACTTGCGAGAGCGGGATGCGCGCGCCGCCCGGCGTCGTGAGCGTGAGGTTGCCGATGGCGTCGGCGCTGTTCCGCACCGACTCGATGAAGCGGAGGGTCACGTCGTAGCGCCGCTCGCCGCGAAAGAGCTGGCCCACGGGCTTTCCCCCGATGCCCATCTCGATGAGATCCGAGATGTCGGAGACGTTGGCGCCGAAGCGCGCCGCTGCCTCGCGGTTCACGTTGATTTGCAGCTGCGGGAGCGGCGGCTCTTGGTCGATGGCCACGTCCGCCGCGCCGGGGACCGCGTTCAAGACGTCCACCGTCTCTTGGGCGATGCGGCGAATCTCGCTGAAGTCGTTGCCGTACACCTTCACCACGAGCTCGGAGTGTGCGCCGGCGATCTTGTCGTTCACGCCGTCGATCATCGGCTGCGAAAAGCCCACGGTGACGCCGGGGATTTCGGCGAAGCGCTTGGACATCTGCTCGATGAGCTGGTGCTTCGTCTTGCCCGGCGCCCAGGTGGCGTAAGGCTTCAAGCCCACCGACGACTCGATGTGCGAGAACGTCCACGAGTCGGTGCCGTCGTCGTTCCGACCGAGCTGCGTGACGATGTAGCTGACCTCGGGGAACTCGCGCGTGGCGGCGCGGATCTCGCTCGCCATGTCGCTCGCCTTCTCCAGCGAGAGGCCAGGCGGCAAGGTGACCTGGAGCCAGATCGATCCTTCGTCGAGCTCGGGCAAGAACTCGCGCCCCACCGTCGCGCCGAGGACGATGGCCAGGGCGAAGGCGAGAGCGCCGGGAGCGATGAACGCCCACGGCCGCTTCACGAGCCGATGCAGCACCGACTGGTAGCGGTTCCCCAGCCACACGAGCACCGGGTTGTGGAAGACCTTGCGCGGCTTCGCCAGGACGGCGAGCGCCATGCCGGGGATGAGCGCGAGGGCGGCGAGCGCCGCGCCGGCCAGCGCGTACCCGACGGTGTACGCCATCGGCGTGAAGAGCTTCTTCTCCACGCGCTGGAAGGCGAAGAGCGGCAGGTAGGCGGTCACGATGATGGCCGTGGCGAAGAACATCGGTCGCGCGACTTGCGTCGCCGCGGCCTTGGCGTCCGCCTCGGTGAGCACCTCGGTGGGCTTCTCTTCGCGCTTGCTGAGGATGTTCTCCAAGACGACGATCGAACCGTCGACGATGATGCCGAAGTCGATCGCCCCGAGGGAGAGCAGGTTCGCCGGGATGTTCGTCGTGGCCATCAAGATGAAGGCGACGAGCAGCGCCAGAGGAATGGTGATGGCGACGATGAGCGCGCTCCGCGGGCTCCCGAGGAAGGCGACGAGGACGAGGAGGACGAGCCCCATCCCTTCGAGCAGCGTGTGCGAGACGGTGTGGAGCGTCGTGTGCACGAGATCGGTGCGATCGAGGTACGGCACCACCTTCACGTCCGGCGGGAGCACGCCGTGGTTCAGCGCCGCCACCTTGGCGTGCAGGTTCTCGAGCACGGTCGAAGGGTTGACCCCGCGGAGGAGCAGCACGATCCCCGAGACGACGTCGGGGTCGGCGTCTTTACCGGCGATGCCGTTCCGGGTGAGTGCGCCGAGCTGCAGCGTCCCCAGGTTCTTCAAGAAGACCGGCGTGCCGTGGTGCTCGGCGACGACGATGTTGCCGAGGTCGTCCAAGTTGCGCACGAGCCCGATGCCTCGGACCACCGCCGCCTGATCGCCGCGGACGAGGATGCTGCCGCCGGCGTTGGCGTTGTTGGACTTGACCGCGGTGATGACCTGCTCGAGCGAAAGGTTGTATTGCGCAAGCTTCGCGGGATCGAGCGCGAGCTGGAACTGCGTGGTCTCGCCGCCGAAGTTGGTCACGTCGGCCACGCCGAAGACCTGCTTCAAGGTCGGAATGACGACCCACTGCTGGAGCTCTTTGAGCTCGCGCTCACTGAGGGAGCTCGAGACCAGCGTGTAGCGGAAAATTTCCCCGATGGGCGAGGTCAAAGGGTCGAGGCCGGGGGAAGCGCCGTCGGGGAGCGTGACGCCGTCGATGCGCTCGCGGATGCGGGAGCGGGCCCAGTAGTCGTCGACTCCGTCGCGGAAGACGAGGGTGATGAGCGAGAGCCCGAAGGTGCTTCGCGATCGCATCACCTGAAGCCCGGGGATGCCGTTGAGCTCGCGCTCGAGGGGGATCGTGATCTGCTCTTCGACCTCTTCGGCCGCGTGCCCCGGGTACTGCGTGACCACCTGCGCCGTCGTGTCGGCGATGTCGGGGTAGGCCTCGATGGCCAGCGTCGTCCACGAGTAGTAGCCGAACACCGCCACCATGATGAAGACGGCGAGCACGAGCCACCGCTTGTGGAGGCACGCCGAGACGAAGCGATCGATCATGGGAGGAGAACCGCGTTCTTGGTGACGATGCGCGTCCCCACGTCGAGCCCCTTGGTGACGACGATCTTCTCGCCGATCTGCTCGCCCACCTCGACCTGCCGTCGCTCGTAGGTCCAGGGCGCGACCTCGACGAAGACGTTGCTCTTCTCGCCGCTCACCACCACCGCGGGCGTGGGGACGACGACCTCGGGCGAGGGCTTGCTGCGGAACATGACGGTGGCGAACATCCCCGGCTTGAAGCGAAAATCGGTGTTGGCGAAGGCCACACGCACCTTGATGGTGCGTGTCTCGGGGTCGAGCAAGTCGCCTACGAAGGAGACGGTGCCGGTCGCCTTCTCGTTGGGGTAGGCGGCGAAGGACGCGTCGGCCTCGTCCCCCTGCTTCACGCGGCGAATGTCCTTCTCCTGTACGTTGGCGGTGAGCCACACGGTGGAAAGGTCGGCGACGATCATCAGCACCTGCGCCGGATCGTTCTGGAACTGCCCCGGCGCGGTGGCGAGATCGATCACGCGGCCGGCGATGGGCGACGTCACCGTCATCGGTCCGCCCACCGACCCGGCGCTCACCTTGAGGAGCTTGAGCCGCGTGGTCGCGCGCTCGACCTCGCTCTCGGCGGTGTCGCGATCGGTCTGCGCTTGCTCGAGCTCACGCTGCGCGCCGATGCCGTGCTCCTTCAAGTCGGTCTGACGCGCGAGGTTCCTCTCCGCCTGCGCCAGCGCCGACTTCGCCTTCAAGTAGTCCGACTGCGCCGAGACGAGATCGGGCGAGTCGAGGGTGAAGAGCGGATCGCCCGGCTTCACGCTGTCGCCGAAGTGCACGAAGAGCTTCACCACGCGGCCGGCGAGCGGCGGCGCGATCTTGGCGAGGCGCGAGGGATCGGCCTCCACCGTGGCCGGCGCTTCGAGGTGGCGCTGCACGTTCTCTTGGGTCACCGCCTCGACGACGAGGCGCTGCCGGAGCGGCGAGCCCTCGGGGACCACGTACTCGGCCCCTTTGCGCTCGACGGCCGGCGGCGGAGTGTCGCCCTCGGAGGGCTTCTTCCCCGGGCATGCGGTGAGGCTCGCCACGAGGGCGACGAGCGCGAGCGACCATCCTCTCATCGGGCGGTACGCCCCTTCTGCGGCTTCGGCTTCTTCGGCGCGTCGGCGGCGTGCGGGTAGCTCCCGTGCTCGGGCTGCTTCTCCCACCACCCACGAATCGCTTCGAGGAGGAGCGCGTTCATCGGCCGATCGCGATCGATGGAGAGAAAGCGCAGCTCGCGGTGGAGCGTCTTGGGGAGGGGGATCACGACGTCTTGCGTCCCTTCGGTCACCGTCGCTTCGAGCTTCTTCTTCGCTGCCATCGGCGCGCAGACTAGCGACTATCGAGCTAGCTCCCAAGCGCGCTACGGAGCTAGACCGATCCGGGGCGGCGCGCCTCGTGGCGTGCCCCGTGATCCCGGTGTCCTACGGTGTGAGGACGAAAGGGCGCCTTCGTGGGGCCGCGGGGGAGGGGAGCCCCGGCAGGGCGCGCCGGCGAACACGTTCCCTGCTTGTTTTCCCATGGTTTCGGCGAGAGCGCCGCGGGTACGACCTCCGCGCGACGGGCCCTCCCTGGGGTGGAGCACCCCTTGCTACGCTGGGGTCCGAGGAGAAGAGCCCCATGATGCGTTCCCTGGTTGGTGCGGTGGTCGGTGCGGCAGGTTTCGCTGCGGTGATCGGTCTCGCCTCGTGCTCCTTGAACAGCAACCTCCAAGGGCTCGTGAACGCGCTCGTCGAAGGCGGGCTCGGCGACGTCAACGTGAAGGTGAGCTTCGAGATGCACCTCGAACGCTTCGACACCACCACCGGGCAGTTCGAGACGCTCGTCTCGCCCCCCTCGCGACGAAATCTCTTCGCCGTCGTCGCCTCCAAGGGGAAGGTCGTCGTCGTCGGCGGCCTCGACGAGAAGGGGAACTTCACGAGCGCGGTCGAGATCTACGATCCGGTCGGCAAGAGCTGGAAGAGCGGCGCGCCGTGGACGCGCCAACGCCACGCGCAATGGATCGAGCACAACGGCCTCGTCTGCGCGGTCGGCGGCTACAAGACCAAGATCGACGAGTCGGTCCCCGACGTCGATTGCTACGACGTCGACGCCGACGCGTGGTCGCAGCGCGCGCCCATACCCCAGCGCATCGACATCATCGACCCCGTGGTCTCGGGCGACAAGCTCTACATCTTGGGCGGCATGCTGAACAACGCGGCGGAGATCTCCACGCCCCAAGACGCGACCTTCGCCTACGACTTTTCCGCCGACACCTGGACGCCGAAGGCGAAGCTCCCGGTGCCGCGCGGGCTCATGGCGGTGCGGGCGATGGGGAGCAAAGTCTACCTCGTCGGTGGCTACACGCAGCCGTCGAAGAGCACCGATCCCCAGGACAAGGGGATGCTCGTCTACGATCCGGGCGCCGACAGCTGGACGACGGCGACGCAGATGCCGAACGACCGGCAGCTCTTCGCCACCGACGCGCTCGGCGGGACGCTCGTCACCTACTTCGGTCTCTCGAGCGGGCCTCTGCTCGACCGCTACGACACCGGGACGAACACGTGGAAGGCGGGCACCGATCCGGCCCAGAAGCTCGACCCCGGCGTCTACACGCGCGTCGTCGCGGGGAACAACCTCTACCTGCTCGTCCTCGCCGACAAGATCACCGGCGGAGGCACGCAGGCCTCGGGCAAGGTGTGGAAGTACGATCCCGCGGCCGACGCGTGGAGCATCGCCGGCCAGAGGAACCCCGACTCGCGCGACGCGCTCTTCCTCGGCGCGCCCATCGACACGTCGATCTATTTCGTCGGCGCGTTCACCCAGGCCAGCGTCACGGGGTTGTGATCCTCACGCGGTCGTACTCTCGCTTCGGGCTCGTGGCGGGATCGCTCGGCTTGGGCGTGCTCGCGCCGAGCGCGTGCTCGAGCGCCGTGTTCTCCGCCGGCGACGGTGGAGCAGAGGCCGGGGTCGCGGACGCGGGCACGGGGGACGCGGGGTTCTCTCGGACGACGATTCCCTGCGGTGACGGAGGGCGCTGCGACGTCGCCAAAGGCGAAGTGTGCTGCTCGCGCGCCGCCGGATCGGTCGTGGCGGTGCTGTCCCTCCCTGGCGCGTCGTGCAAGCCGGCGGCGGCGTGCCCCGCGCCCGACTTGGCAGCCGGCTGCGACGGTCCGAGCGACTGCGAGGACCCCGAAGCGCCGGACGGTGGCCAGGTGTGTTGCGCGACTCTTTCGTCGGCAGACCCCGACGCCAGGGTCGTCGCGCTTCAGTGCACGCCGATGTCCGGCTGCGACATCGGGATGCCGAACGACATCCTCTGCGACCCGAAGGCGCCGGTGTGCCCGTCAGGGGTGTCGTGCGGTCCGGTCCCCACGACGCCGCAGTACGAGGGGTTCTCGATCTGCAAGCCGTGAGCTCGGCCCGTGCGCAGAAGCGTGCGCTCTACAACCAACCGTTCTCGCGGTACCACTTCACCGTGAGCTCGGTGCCGCGCGCCCACTTCACCTCCGGCGTCCAGCCGAGGTCCTTCTGCGCGGCCTCGGCGCTCGCCACCCAGTAGGGCTGGTTCAAGGCGCTCGCCTTCTCGCGCGTGAGCATCACCGCTTTGTCGGTGAGCTTTCCGTAGAGCTCGACGCCCGTGGCCACCGCGCGCACGAGCCCGAACGGGACCCCCACGCGCAGGAAGGCGCGCTTGCCGACGGCGCGCTCGACCTCTTCCATCGCCTGGCGGAGCACGTACACCTCGCCGTCGGTGATGAAGTACGCATTGCCGCTGGGGACGTCCGCTTCGATGGCGCGGATGCACGCGCGCGCGCAGTCCGGGCCGTAGGTGAAGGTCACCTGCCCCATGCCGTCGCCGGTGATGGGGAGCACGCGGCGGGCGACCGACTTGAAGACCTCGAGGATCTCGACGTCGCGCGGGCCGTAAATCCCCGTGGGGCGGAGGATCACCACCGGGAGATCGTCCTTCGCCGCGCGGACGATCTTCTCGCCTTCGAGCTTCGATCGGCCGTACGCGGTGACCGGCTGCTCTTGGTCGACGTGCACCGGCTTGCCGTCGGTGGAGGGGCCCGCGGCCTCGAGGCTCGAGACGTAGACGAAGCGGCGGAGCTTGGGCGCGTGCTTCTTCGCCGCGTGGACGAGGTTTCGCGTGCCGCCGGCGTTGATGCGCGAGAACTCGTCTTTGTCCTTCGCCTTCACGATGCCGGCGGCGTGGACGATGGCGTCGACCCCCTTCACCGCCTCTTCGACCTTGTCGGCCTCTTCGACCGCGCCGTAGGCGAGCTCGACGTTGGCGAGCGACTCGAGGAACTTCTTGTTCGACGACTTGCGCACGAGGGCGCGCACCGTGTGGCCGTCTTTGGTCAGCTGCTCGGCGACGTGGCTCCCGAGAAACCCGCTCCCTCCGGTGACGAGGACCTTCATCGAACAGCTCCTTGCGAGAGATCGCGCTCGAAGACTTGGTAGCGCTTGTAGAGCTTGGCTCCCATGAGCTTGATGGCGGTGTTCACCGGCGCGTTGTCCTCGAGCGTCCACCCGAGCTCGCCCCACTCGATGCCGATGCGCTTGCCGCCTTCGTTCAGCTCGGCGAAGAGGTAGAGCGAGAGCCCGGCGTATTTGCGCGCGTGGCGGTGCTTCTTGCGGATGCCGAGGATGACCAAGCGCGCGCTGTGGAGCCCTTCGACCTTCAAGCGGTAGAGGAGCTTCGGGAGGCCGAGGGGGAAGAGCTTCCCGTGAAGGTCGGCGATGCCTTCGTTCAAGTTGGGGAGCGCGACGGCCACGGCGGCGGGCTCACCGTCGATGAAGGCGATGCGCGTGATCTCGGGGGCGAGGAGCAACTTGAAGTCCTGCGCCATCTTCCGCACCTCTGTGCGCGTGAGCGGGACGAAGCCCCAGTTGTCGCTCCAGGCGTCGTTGAACACGTCGACGATGATGCCGACGTCGCGCTCCACGTCCTTCAGCGAGATGGGGCGGCACGTGAGCTCGGGGCAGGCCTTGAGCTCTTCGTGCGCCTTCTTGGTGCGCACGTTGAGCTCGCCCACCGTGTACTTCCAGGCGAAGAACTCCTTCAGCTTCTCGTACCCGGCCTGCTCGATGAGCCCCGCTTGGTAGGGCCGGTTGTGCCCCATCATGACGACCGGCGGCGTGTCGAAGCCGTCGACGAGGCAGCCGATCTCCTCGTTGATGCAGAGCGACATCGGGCCGCGTGCGCGCTTCATCCCCTTGGCACGCAGCCAGCTCTCGGCGCGCGCGATGAGCGCCTTCACCACCTCGGGATCGTCGATGGTGTCGAGGAAGCCGAAGAAGCCGGTGTCGTCCTTGTAACGATCGAGGTGCTCCTTGTCGATCGACGCGCTGACGCGGCCGACGCACTTCCCGCCCTTGTGCGCGGTGAAGAGCATCGCCTCGCCGTGCTCGAAGAAGGGGTTCTTCTTCGGGTTCAGCCGATCGCCGAGGTCCATGTCGAGCGGGCGAATGAAGTTCGGGTCGCTCGCGTAGACCGTGTCGACGACGTCGAGGAACTCCCGCAGGTTGCCGCCCGGAGTCACTTCTTTGATGTCGACCATGGCGGAAGCGGTACAGCCGGCCCGGCGGACCGTCAATGGCTTGCCGTCCGGAGGGGTGTGGGCGTGACGGGGATCGTCACTTCTTCAGCGCGGCGTAGAAGCTCGCCTCGCGCCGGCGCACGCGCACGAGGAGCTGGCCGTCGGCGGCTTGCTTCTGGAGCTCGGCGGAGGTCGGCTCTTGCACGCCGTCGACCTCGACGATGACGTCGCCCGATTTCAGCCCCGCGCGATCGGCGGCCGATCCCGGGTTCACCAGCGTGATGATGGGGAGCGGGCGCGACGGCAACCCGAGCTGCGCGGCTTGCTGCGGCGTCAGATCCCGCACGCTGAGGCCGAGCCCCGGTTGCGGAACCCCTTGCTGCTGGACCGGCGGCGGCGCGGGCTGCGGCTCGGGGCGCGCGGTCAAGGTGACCTTCGCGCCGTAGTGCTTTCCGGCGCGGACGATCTCGAGATCGACGCTCTGCCCCACGTCGTGCCCGATGACCTCGCGAATGAGCTCGTGGCTGTCGTGCACCGGCTTGCCCCCGACCGCGGCGACGACGTCACCCGGTTTGAGACCGGCCGCGCGCCCCGGCCCGTTGTCGGAGACGGAGTTCAAGAGCGCTCCGGCGCGCGGATCGAGCTTCATGGCGTCCGCCAGCTCGGGGGTGAGATCTTGCACGCCCACGCCGAGCCACGCGCGCGCGACGTGCCCGGTCTTCAAGATCTGCTCGGCGGCGCGCCGCGCGAGGTTCGACGGGACGGCGAAGCCGATGCCGCTGCCGCGCCCGACGATCATCGTGTTGATGCCGACGACGCGACCTTCGAGATCGCACAGCGGGCCGCCGGAGTTGCCCGGGTTGATGCTGGCGTCGGTCTGGAGGTAGTCCTCGATGGCGTTCATACCGAGGCCGCCGCGCCCTTTGGCGCTCAAGACGCCGGTGGTCACGGTGTAGCCGAGGCCGAACGGCGAGCCGATGGCGACGACCCACTCGCCCACGCGGAGCGAGTCGCTGTCGGCGAACTTGGCGGCGACGAGCCCCGCGGCGTCGACCTTCACCACCGCGAGATCGGTCGAAGGATCGCGGCCGATCAATTTCGCCGGGAGAAAACGGCCGTCGCGGAGGTGCACGTTGATCGTGAGCGCCTCGTCGACGACGTGGTTGTTCGTGAGGATCGCGCCGTCGGGGGTGAAGACGACGCCCGAGCCGGTGCCGCGCGCGACCGGCGAGTCCCCGCCGCGCCCGAGCCAGCGAAGGACCTTGTCGGCCCCCTCGTCGCGCGAGGTGACGTCGATCTGCACGACGCTCGGGCTCACGCGCTCGGCCACGCCGACGAAGGCGTCGGACAGGCGGCGTGCTTCGGCTTGCGAGGCTTGGAGCTGGGCGGCGGAAGGGGGCGCGGGCGGCGCCGCGGGCCCTTCGGCGCGCGCGCTCGTCGGAAGGACGAAGGGGGCGAACGACGAGAGCGCGACGAGCGAGGCGGCGCGAAAGAGACGGCGAAGGTTCATGGGTGGAGAGCTCCACCCCGAAAGCTACTGCGACCGCTCCTCGGTGGCCAACCGCGTGACGATGCGGGACCAGGGGCGCCCGCCTGCGCGGATCGCCGCTTCGTAGAGGGGCGAGCCCGGCGGGGGCAAATCGGTGAGCTCCACCGTGGGCGTGTCGCGACTCCGTGCGATGCGGCACGCGAGCCCGATGAGCGCGGCGGCGAGGGGAAACGGGTCGCGCGCGGGATCGAGCGCGAAGCGACCGAGCACCCCGCGCTTCGAAGGGGCAAACGGGGGATCGAGCGGCGCGATGAGCAGGCTCGCCGAGCCGCGCACCTCGCCCTCTTCGTCCTCGACGACGAGATCGAGCGGCTCGCTGGGATCTTTGTAGCGACGATCGAGGTGCGCGGCGATCGCGCCGATGAACGTGGCGTCGATGGACCGCGGTGGATCGAAGCGGCGATCCCCGGCGGCGCGCCTTCGGCCGGCGAGCATGCTCTCGAGCACGGCGATGGGGAGCGCGTCGCGCGCCTCGGGAGTGCGCGCCGAGAGCCCCACGCCGCGCGCTCCCGGCGCGTGCACCGGCGGCGCGGAGGAGGAGATGCGTGCGCTGTAGGCGACGGGGCGGTAGCCCACGCGCGCGTAAAAGTCGTGCGCGGGGTTGGGCTCGAGGACCTCGGCGGCCAAGACCGCGGGGGTGCGCCGCGCGAGCTCGTGGGCGTAGCTCGCGAGCACCTCGAGCAGGGCGCGACCTACGCCGAGGCCACGCGCGCGTTCGGCGACGATGAGCGAACGCACCTCGCACGTGTAGGGCGTGGAGGCGTCGCCGCCGTGACGCTCGAACCAGCCCTCGACCTGGCCGGCGATCTCGCCGTTCACCGCGGCGACGAGGTGCACGTGGCGCCCGAGCACCGGATGCCCGTGGCGCACGCGCGCGTCTTCGTCGAGTCGGGTGGCGAGACGCGCATAGACGCGGTCGTCTCGTGTCGCTGCGTAGCCGCCCCAGCTCTCGTGGACGTCCCAGAGCTCGCGCCACAAGGCGGCCACGCGCTTCCCCTCGCCGGGGATCGCCGCCCGCACCACGACGCGCGATCGTGCGGTCACCGCGGCCATGGCTCTCCTGCGTCGCTCGGCAGATCGAGCTCGACCCACTCCAGCGTCAAGCCGTGTCCCGGCGCCGTGGTCCCCGCGTCTTCGCGGCGCTTCGTGGCGAGCGCGCGCGTGATGGCCCCCTCGGCGAGCTCGCCGCGCGCGACGTCCACCAAGGTCCCCACCAGGATGCGCACCATGTTGTGCAGGAAGGCCTCTCCTTCGACGACGACGCTGGTGACGCGCCCGGCGAGCGGCTCGACCGCGACGCGCGAGATCGTACGCACGGTGCTGGGGCGAAGATCCGAAGCCGTGCGAAACGCCGCGAAGTCGTGCTTGCCGACGATGAGCGCTGCCTCGCGCGTGAGCGCGTCCTCGTCGAGCCGCCAGCCGATGCGCCACGCGCGCGTGCGCTCGAGCGGGTTGCGGACGCGATCGAGCAGGAGCCGGTAGCGGTAGCGCTTCCTCTTGTTGGAAAAGCGCGGGTTGTATCCCGGCGTCACCGCGCGCGCGGAGCGGACGGCCACGTCGTCGGGGAGGTGGCGGTTCAGGGCCAGCACCCACCCGCGCGGCGGGATTTCCAGCGCGGCGTCGAAGGCCACCATCTGCGCCTCGGCGTGCACACCGGCGTCGGTGCGGCTCGTGCCGCGTGGCGCGCTCGCCCCGGCGTCGACGGCGAGGATCGCGCTCTTCAGCGCGTCTTCGACGGTGCGTGTCCCCGGTTGCGCGGCCCACCCGTGGAACGCCGTCCCCTCGTAGGCCACCGTGAGCAAGACCCCGTGGCTCGTCACGAGACCATGTACCGGCCGGCGCGGAGGAGCGGCGTGCCGTCGAGATCGACGTCGGCCGCGGCGCACGTCGCGACGAGATGCGCGCGCGAGGTCCAGGTGGCCCCCGTCTGCTCGGCGAACGTGTCGCCGAAGGAGAGGTGGAGCCCGGGGAGGTTCTGATCGCACGCCGCTTCGCCGGTGGGATGCGCGAGGCCGACGTTCGTGCCGAGGACCACCGTCCCCACGCGGTCGCCGTGGTGATCGCGGCGAAGGAGCTCTTCGACCCTTCGCTTGAGACCGAGATCGCTCGTGCGGACCGCCTTGCACTGACCCGCTTCGATGTCGAACGACACCGGGGAGCGCCCGACGACGCCGCGCGCTTCGGCGACGTCGCTCAGGCTGGCGTCGGCGACGAAGACGCCGGTGACGTTCCCCGGTGTGGTGCGAATCGCTCCGTGGGGGAGCTGCTCCCAGCGCCCCGGGCGAATCACCCCCACGTGCTCGATCCACCGATGTGCGGGGTCGAGCCGCACTTCGAGGTCCGAGCCGCCGGGTGACTTGAGCGTGAGGCGCGAGTCGGGCCGAAGGCGCGTGCGCACCGCGCGCGTGGCGTCGAGGATTCGCGCGGCGTCGGCGGAAAATCCGCCGAGGAGCCCGCGCCGCGAGACCCCGACCACGTGTGCGTGGCGAAGCCTCAGCGCGCGCACGAGGGCGAAGAGCTCGCCGAGCGCCGTCGCCTCCGCTTCGTGCGCCGAGGCGAAGAGCACGCTCGCCTGCGCCATGGCCATGGCGTCGGACACGCGCGCCGGGAGCTTCCGCCACGGACGCGGCTCCACGTCTTCGAGCACCAAGATCTCGCCTTTGGCGTCGAGGAGCACGGTCAGGTCGTAGACCGCTTGCGCGAGTGGGCCGTGCTCGGTGTCGGTCAGGATGACCACGCGCTCGCCACGCACCAGCGCCAGCGCTCCTTCGAGGATGCGTCGCGCCGCGTTCGAGAGATCGAAGTCCACCGCCGAGAGCCGCGGGGTCGAGTCGTGGAGCGCTGCCCCGCGAAGCGAAATCGGCGAAGGCTGCACGGTGGGCGCGCGCGAAGGCGGCGGCGTCGTCGGCTTCTGGCGCGTGCGCTCGCGCTTTTCGTCCTTCTTCTCGTCGCTCATCGCGTCAGCCCGCGTCCCCCGCGTCCGCGATCGCCTTCGCGTCGCCCGCCGCGTCGGTGCTCTCGGCCGCGTCGCCCGCGTCGGTCGGCGCCACGAACACGTCGTCTTCGCCCGAAGCGTCGGGCACGGGCGCCGTCGCCGCACCGCTCGCAACGGGAGGCGCGCCGACGCACACCTGGCCCGAGCACACGCCCGAGAGACAGTCGTCGCCTTTGAGGCACGCGTCGCCGAGGCCGCGTCGCGTCTCGGTGCACCCGAGGGCGACGACGAGCCCAGCGCCGATCGACGCTGCGAGCAGTCGTGCTCCCACCCTCATGAAGCGAACATACCAAGGGGGAGGCGCAGATCAACGCACGACGGACGCGCGCAGCGACTCGCCGTGCCCCAGAACCTCCGTGCGTGTGCGGCGCACGCCGCGCGCGTCACGCGTTCGGCGTCAGTCGTGCGCGTCGCCAGCGTCCGTCGCGTCGTGAGGCGCGTCGAGCCGAGCGTCACTGCCGCTGTCGACAGGCGAGCCGGTGTCGGTCGCGCTCGTCTCTTGGGCGGCGTCGTTCGGCTCGGCCTCGTTGATGCTTGCTTCGAGGTTCGGCGAGCAGCCGGCCTCGGGGGACGAGCAGTCCGGCGTCGTGCCGTCGGTGCACGCCGCGGCGAGCAGCGTCATCGCCGTCGTCATCGCGACGACGAAGAGCGCCGTGTGCCTTCGAGTGGAGCGAGGCACGCGTGGCTCCTCTTCAGTGCCCGCCGGGGACGAACGAGATGGGGACGTTCGCGTCGATGCACCCGCCCTTGGGCGCGGGGAAGTGCCCGGCGCTGGCGAACGTGCGCGCGACGCACTGAGCGACCGACGGGTTGCCCATGTCGTTGCTCGCCACGCCGGCGGAGCACACGTTGCCGTTCGAGGCGACGCGGACGCTGATCTGCACCTTGCCCTGGAGCGTGCTGTCCTGGGCGAGCGCCTGGTCGTAGCAGCGGTGCGCTTGCTTCGCGCGGAACGCGAGCGCCGTCTCGAGATCCGGCGTCGCCGAACCGCTGCAGCGCGTGATGCCCCTGCAGCCGTTGTCGGCGGTGGTCGGCTTCTTCACCTCTTCGGGCCCGCTGTCGGGCTCCTCGGGGGGCGGCGGCGGAACGTCGTCGATCTTCGGGTTCGTCGGCAGAGTGACCGGCGCCGAGGGGATCACCGGCACGGGTTGCGGATCGCCCGGCGCGCGGAGCTTCCACACGAGGGCGCCGATGCCGAGCAAGAAGAGCAAGGCGACGAGGATGTATTTTCCGTTCCCTCCCTGCGGCGGGGGCGGGGCAACGCTGGTGCTCATCGGCGATTCGACCTCGACATAGGCGTAGAAATCCCCGCCGTCCGTCGCGGGAGGGCCGAGTATACAGCACGGCCTCGTGAGATGTGGAGCTGACCGCAAGCGCAGGCACGCGGACGTTCCACCCCGAGCGCGCGCCGTCCCCTCAGGGAAACTCGTAGGTGCTGAGCGTGCTGTCGCCGTAGCGGCGTGATCCCGCGAGAACGAAGGGGGCGAGCGCCGGAGCCGTGTCGCGCGAAGCGTGCTCGAGCACCAAGATCGCGCCCGAGGAAAAGAAGGGTGGCTCGGCGGAGAGCCAGGGGGCGAGCGCGCGCGCGAGCGCCCCCGAAGGGACATCGGCGTACGGCGGATCGGCGAAGATCAAATCGAACGCGTTTCCCACGAGCTGCGTGGCAGCGCGTTCCACCGGGCTCCTCACGATGCGCGCGCTCGCCGTGGCCCCCAGCGCCTCGACGTTGGCGCGGAGCGCGACGAGCGCGTCCCTCCCGCTCTCGACCCACGTCGCCGAGCTCGCCCCACGCGAGAGCGCCTCGAGCCCCAGCGCGCCGGTGCCGGCGTAGAGATCGAGGACGCGCGCCCCTTCCAGCGCTCCCGCGGAGGCGAGGGTCGAGAAGAGCGCTTCGCGCACGCGGTCCGAAGTCGGACGGGTGGCGTCGCCGCGGGGCGCGCGAAGAGCACGCGACCGGTGGATCCCGCCGGTGATGCGCATCGGCCGAGCCTAGCGCGGCTCTGCTCGCGTGCGGCGCCTTTGCGCCCCGGCGGGGACAAAGGGTACCCTCGCACCATGCGCTCCGCCTCGCGTCTCGCATTCCTCCTTTTCGTCGTGGCTGTG
Source organism: uncultured Polyangiaceae bacterium (assembly GCA_964531795.1). GTDB lineage: Bacteria > Myxococcota_A > Polyangia > Polyangiales > Polyangiaceae > CAZHHD01. The sequence continues at coordinate 53,499 of CAZHHD010000029.1, forward strand.
GCCCTGGTCCTCTCGCGGACCGCCCGTGCCCAGCCGGCGAAGGGGGTCACCCAAATCCTCGCGCTCGACGTCGAAGAGGGGAGCGAAGAACAGGCGGACGGCCTCGGCGTCGCGCTCCGCGCGCGCATCAAGTCGTCGAGCCCGACCCCGGTGGCAGAGACCTCGACGTCCGTCGGCATGATCGGCGCGGCGCTCAAGTGCTCGAGCCACCCTGACGCGAACTGCCTCCAGCGCATCGGCGATCACCTGAAGGTCGACCACTTCTACTGGGGCTCGGTGAACAAGGCGGGCAAAGGGCAGGTCGCCGCCGAGCTCCACTCGTGGACGCGCGGCAAGGGAGACTCTTCGTCACGCGAGACCTACCCCGACACGCTGAAAGATCCGACGAGCGAGGAGCTCCAGCGCGTCGCTGCGCGTCTCTACGACAAGATCAACGGCACCAGCATCGCGCCCACCGTCGGTAGCGGAACGCTCCACGTGCAGACGCAAGGGGTCAACGGCGGCGACGTGTTCGCCAACGACGTCAAGCGCGGCGAGCTCAAGAGGGGCGAGCTCGTCGTTCCGCTCCCCGCCGGCACCTACACCGTCGAGGTGCGCGCCGCCGGCTACCAGCCGTCGAAGAAGCAAGTCACCGTCAACGGCGGGCAAGAGGCCCTCGTCTCGCTGCCGATGACCCGCGAGCTCGCGAACGTCGAAGCCGCGCCGGTCGCCAAGAAGGAAGAGCACGGCTCGAGCCACAAGGTGCTCGGCTGGGGGCTCGTCGGTCTCGGCGTCGTGGCGAGCGCGGTCGCCGTCGTCGAGGTCGTGCACTGGTCCGGCCTCCAGTCGAAGGTCGACGACGCCCGCGGCGCAGACGGCAACTTCGGTGTCCCCCGAACCGCCGACCAACCGCGCGTCGACGACCCGTGCAACTTCGGAACGCCCAACGCGAAGACCGCGTGCGACGCCAACAAGGACGCCAAGACGAGCAGCATCGTCGCTTGGGTCGCCGGCGGCGTGGGGCTCGCGAGCCTCGGCGTGGGAGTCTACTTCCTCGTGACCGACAAGGGGAGCTCGAGCGCCGACGCCCCGCCTCCGACGAACGCGTCGCTCAAGCCGCGTCTCTCGCCGTACGCGGGACCGAAGGCCGGGGGTCTCGCGCTCGACTGGACCTTCTGATGCGTCGAGCGAGGGGCCTCGCAACAGCTCTCCTCGCCTCGCTCCCCCTTCTCCTCGCCCCTTCGCGCGAGGCGCTCGCACAATCGTCCGCCGCAGCGACGGCGCCGCCGTCCTCGGCCCCTTCGCTCGTCGTGCTCACGCTCGACACCGAGAGCTACGGTGATCAGGCCGAGGCCCTGAGCGCGGCCCTTCGCTCGCGCGTTCGCGCCTCACGCCGCATGAAGCTCGTGGAGTCGCAGACCTCCTTCGCGATGTTCACCGGCGCCCTGGCGTGCCCCGAGAAGCCCGACGCCGCCTGCTTGAAGAAGATCGCCGAGCAGCTCAAGACCGATCGCTTCGTGTGGGGGACGCTCTCGGCGGGCGCCAAGGGGGAGGTCGCCGCCGAGGTGCACCTCTGGGATCACGGAAAGGACACCGTCGACCACGCGACCTTCAGCGAGAACCTCCGCGACCAGAACGACGAAGTGCTGCGTCGCATCGCCGAGCGGATCCTCGGCGCGCTCACCTCTGAGCCCGTGCCTACGCGCGTGGCCGTCCACGCCCAAGGGATCGGCGACCTCGGCGGGACCGTCCGCGTCGACGGCGTCGACGCCGCGTCGATCGAGCACGGTCAGGCGAAGGTCGACGTTGCCCCGGGCGACCATGTCGTCGAAGCGCGGGCGAACGGCTTCCACGCCGAGCGAAAGAGCCTTCACGCCGTCGCCGGCGCCGACGTGGAGATGACCTTCGCCTTCGAGCGCGACGTCCCCGCTCCTGTCGAGGCGCCGGCCAAGCCTGTCTCGGCGCGGACAATCTTGGCGCTCAGCTCGCTCGGCGTGGGGGTAGGCTTCGGCGTCGCCGGCACCATCGAAGCCGTGCGCTTCCTCTCGCGGCAAGCGCAGAACGACGACGACCACAAGCGCGTCGACGCGGTGGACTTTTGCGACAAGTCGCAGCCGCACACCGCGACCGACGCGCAGCTCGACGCCGCGTGCCAGAACTTGAAGTCGGGGCGCTCGGCGCGCCTCCTCGAAGGGGTCTTCTACGGCATCAGCGCGGTGTTCATCGGCACCGGCGCGATCTTGCTCATCACCGGCCACGACAGCGCGAACGACACCGCGACCAGCGCGCGGCGCACGAAGGACGGCCCGCGCTTCTCCTTCTCCCCCTACGCCGCACCGCACGCCGGCGGCGCCGATCTCGCGCTTACGTTCTGAACGGAGCGCGCCTTCGCGCCGAGGGGCCGCTCACGCCTCGCGCGCGAGCATGTCGGCCATGCCGTAGCGGCCCGGGCCCTTGCCCGCGACCCACCGCGCCGCGCGCACCGCGCCGCGCGCGAAGAGATCGCGGTTCGACGCGCGATGCGTGAGCTCGAGGCGCTCGCCGTCGCCGAGGAGGTGCACAGTGTGATCGCCGATGACGTCGCCGCCGCGGATCGCGTGCATTCCGATCTCGCGCGTCGGGCGCGCGCCCGGTCGACCTTGGCGTCCGTGAGCGTATGGGACCTCGCCGCGCACGCTCTTCGCGACCTCGGCGAGGCGGAGCGCGGTTCCGCTCGGTGCGTCGACCTTCTTCCGGTGGTGGGCTTCGACGATCTCGACGTCGAACTCTTCGCCCAACATGCGCATCGCCAGCGCCACCGCTTCGCCCAGCACGTGCACGCCCACGCTCATGTTCGCGGCGACGAAGACCGCGGCGACGCGGCTCGCTTCGTCGAGCGCGCGAAGGCACGCGTCGTCGAGCCCCGTCGTGCCGACGACGAGCGCGACCTTGGTGCTCTTCGCCACCTGGGCGAGCGCCAGCGTCCCCGCGGGGCTCGAAAAATCGATGGCCACGTGCGCGCCGTTCTTGGCGACGGCAGAGAGATCGTCTCCTTCGCTCACCTCGCACACGACGTCGATGCCCGCCGTCTCGCGCGCGATCCGCACGATGGCTTGGCCCATGCGGCCGCTCGCGCCGACGACCGCGAGCCTCGTCGCGGGGCGAGCGTCGCTCACGAAGGGGCCCCTTCGAGGGCGAGGGCGAGCTTCTTCCGCCCGGCTTCGCTGAGCGGCGCGAGCGGACCGCGCACCGCGGCGCTCATCTTGCCGCGCATCGCCAGAGCCGCCTTCACCGGCGTCGGGTTCGCTTCGACGAACATGACCTCGTGGATCGGCAGGAGCGCTTGGTGCAGCTTGAGGGCTTCTTCGCGCGAACCGCGGAGCGCCGCCGTCGTCGCGCGCGCCACCGCGCCGGGGAGCAGGTTCGACGTGACGCTGATGACCCCGCGCGCGCCGACAGCGCACATGGGGAGCGTGAGGGCGTCGTCGCCCGAGAGGACCGTGAGTCGGCTCCCCATCACGCGGACGAGCTCCTGCGCGCGGAGCACGTTACCCGTCGCCTCTTTGACCGCGACGACGTTCTTCGCCGCTTCGCAGATGCGCGCGTGCGTCTCCACCGCCATGTCGATGCCGGTGCGTCCGGGGACGTTGTAGAGCACGACCGGGCAGCTCACCGACTTCGCCACCGCGACGAAGTGGCGGTAGAGCCCTTCTTGCGTCGGCTTGTTGTAGTAGGGGACGACGAGCATCACGGCGTCGACGCCGGCCTTCTCCGCCGCGCGCGAAAGCTCGATGGTGTGGTGCGTCGAGTTCGATCCGGTGCCGGCCACGACCTGCACGCGCCCCCTCGCCTGCTTCACCGTGCGCGTGAAGATTTCGATCTTCTCCGCGTCGGAGAGCGTCGGGCTCTCGCCGGTGGTCCCGCACGGAACCAGGCCGCACGTGCCGGCGATCTGATCTTCGAGGAGTGTGTCGTACGCCTTCCAGTCGATGCCCTGATGGGCGTCGTCGACGAAGGGGGTGACGAGAGCGGTGTAGGTGCCTTCGAGGAGCATGACCTCCTCGCTATCGCTCAGTCGAAGGACGAGCGCAACGTCGAGCTTCCCACCTGGTGAAAGAAGTTGTCGCGCTTGGCCAGGTCGTCGAGCCAGGTCACGTCCTCGGGCTTGATGTCCTCGGTCTGGACCAGGTGCGCGAGCCTCCGAAGCCGCGCCACGTGCGAGCGAATGCGGCGCTCGGCGTAGACCATCGAGGTGCCGGTCTTGAGGATGAAGTTCCAGTCGCTCGATTGAAGGAGGAGGAGCTCTCGTACCGTTTGGTCGAGCGCGCGCCCGCGCACCCCCTCGGCCCCGCGGTGCTTCTTCACGAGCCAGGCGACGTAGCGCGTGGCGTGGTGCACGTGACGCCACGACCACGCCGCCTCGGGGCCGACCCACACTTCGCCGTAGCCGCCCGCGCCCCAGGACGAAGCGGCGGGGACCGCGCGGGTCGCCACCGGTTGCGCCTCCAGGTAACCGCGCAGCGTGACCGCCTCTACTTCGCCGCCGGTGCGCTGAAGCTGCCGGAAGAGCGCCTCGAGGAACATCGGCCCCTCGTACCACCAGTGCCCGTAGAGCTCGGCGTCGTACGGGGCGACGACGATGGGCGAGGGGACGAGGCTCGCGAGGTGCTTCATCTGCAAGGTGCGGTTGAAGACGAAGTTCCCCGCGTCCTCCCACGCCTGCTTCTTGGCGACGCTCGGGATGTACGGCTTCTTGTGCGGGCTCTTGCCGGTGATTCGGTAGTACTTGAGCCCCGTCATGAGGCGTGAGCCGTCGCCACCGACCTCGCCCATGAGCTCGCTCTCGGGGAGGTCGAAGCCGATGTCGCGGTAGAAGTCGCGGTAGAAGACGTTCCCCGGGTAGCCCTCGTCGCGTGACCACACCTGGCGGCTCGACTCGGCGTCGCGCGCGAAGAACGCGACCCCCGAAGGCGAGACGATGGGCGCGTGCACGCCGAAGGGCGGGCGCGGCTTGGCGAGCGTGAGCCCGTGCGTGTCGAGGATGGTGAAGCGGATCCCCGCGTCGGCGATCGCCTGGTCGAAGCTCGGGTGGTACGCGCACTCGGCGAGCCACGCTCCGCGCGGTCTGCGCCCGACGATCTTCTCGAAGCCGCGCACGCCGAGATCGAGCTGCGCGCGGATCCCCTCCGGCGCCGGCATCATCCCCGGCAGGTAGCAGTGCGTGGCCGAGCACGTGAGGAGCTCGAGCCTCCCGGCGTCCCAGTGCTTCACGAGGCCGGAGAGGACGTCGCGGCCGTGCCGCTCCCACACCGCGCGGACGCGCGCGAGCTCGTCACGGTAGAAGGTGGCGACCGGCGCGAGCTCGGGGTCGCCGTAGAGCCGCTTCATCTCGCGCTCGGAGAGCTGCTCGAGCCGCGTGAGGTGCTCTTCGAAGCGATCGCGGAGCAGCTCGTCTTTCAGCATCGCCGCGAGCGGCGGCGTCACGCTCATCGTCAGCGCGAAGGGGACGCCCTCTTCTGCCAGCCGATCGAAGATGTCGAGCAGCGGCAGGTAGCACTCGATGAGCGCCTCGTAGAGCCAACGCTCTTCGAGATGCCGCGCGTGCTCCGGGTGACGGACGAACGGCAGGTGCGCGTGAAGGACGAGCGCCAAGTAGCCCAACGGCATGGGACGCGTCGTAGCATCGTTGTGTCGGCCCGCGGAAGACCGCCGATGCGAAGGGGGTCGCTACCAGCGAGCGACCCGAGCGCCGAGCGCGAGGCGGGGAGCGCTACCAGCAAGCGACCCGAGCGCCGAGCGCGAGGCGGGGAGCGCTACCAGCAAGCGACCCGAGCGCCGAGCGCGAGGGGACCGCTACCAGCAAGCGACCCGAGCGCCGAGCGCGAGGGGAGCGCTACCAGGGTGATTGGCTACGGCACGTGGATGACGCCCGTCGCGCTCCCCTTCTTGTGGCAGTTGGCCTGGTTGCACCCGGCGTTGCCCGGGCCGGCGAGGTTCGTGCTCATCGTCGACACGTCGCCCATGCCGTCGCGCGCGCCTGCGAGCGCGTTCTGCACGAGCGGCTTCGCGCCGGTGTCGGTGGTCTTCAGGTAAAAGTTGCCGAGCTTGTCGGTGTACGTCGACATCGCGGTGCCGTCGGGGAAGCGCACGCGCACCTCGAAGCCCGCGCCGACGCCGGCCGTCGCCGCCGCGCTGGTGTAAACGGTGCCGCCGACGACGAACGGCGCGCCCGCCGCGGCGCCGCCCGCCTTGTGGCAATCGAGGCAGTTTTGGCCGAGGGGGTTGTTCGGGTTGCCCGGATCGTTCGAGGTGAAGCTCGCCGCGTGGCTCGCGTTGTCGGTCGCGCCGCCCGTCTTGCCCGCCACGAAGCCGGGCGCGCCGGTGAACGCGTTGGGCGGACCGCCGCCGCCACCGCCGTCGTCGCCACCCCCGCCGCCGCCGTCGTCACCGACGCCGCCGCTGCTGGTGCCGCCGCTACTTGTGCCACCGCTGCTGCCGCCGCCCGGATCGCCCGAGGCCGATCCCCCCCTGGTGGAGAAACTGACCGCTCCAGGGTCGGGGGCGCTGCACGCGCTCAAGGCCGGAAGGGCGAGGAGGGGAGCCACCGCTACGAGCCAAACACCTCGAAATCGCATAGAAACCCTCCGTATCCTACTCGGCCGCACATTCCGCCGGAGTTCCGAGCGCTTGGGGCATGAGGCCCAACCCGACACTCGAACCTCGGACCAAGGATACCATGCGAGGCAAGGTTCACACCCACGCCACGCTCGTCTCCTTCGCGCTTCGGTCGCCCGAAGGACCTCGGCGCGGTGGCCACGCGGTGGCCTTCTTGAAATCCTGAAGTATTCTCCGCCGCTCGCAAGCGCCCGGGCGAGAAAGTCACCTGCACGCGCTTGGTGCTGGACGAAGCGCGCGTCCTCCGTATACTGCGCGTCCCCAATCCCCCCGCCGCTTCCGATCGCCCGCCTTTTTCGGGGGGTGCCCGGGCGGCCTTTCAAGAGGGTCTTCGACATGTACGCGGTCATCAAAACGGGCGGTAAGCAGTATCGGGTCGCGCAAGGCGACCGACTCCGGGTCGAGAAGCTCCCCGGCGAAGTTGGCGACACCGTCACCTTCGGTGAGGTTCTCCTCGTCGGCGAGGGCGAGGGGGTCACGATCGGCCGCCCGCTCATCAGCGGCGCCAAGGTCCTCGCGAAGATCACCGCGCAGGATCGCGCGAAGAAGATCATCGTCTTCAAGTTCCGTCGTCGTAAGAACTACCGTCGCAAGAACGGCCACCGTCAGCCGTTCACCGCGCTCGAGGTCACCTCGATCTCGGGGAAGGGTTGAGGAGGGCGCCATGGCTCACAAAAAAGGCGCAGGCAGCACGCGTAACGGCCGCAGCTCGAACGCTCAGCGTCGCGGCACCAAGGTCTACGGCGGCGAGACGGTGAAGGCGGGGAACATCCTCGTCCGTCAAGTCGGCGGATCGATCGCCGCCGGCAAGAACGTCGGCCTCGGCAAGGACTTCACCCTCTTCTCGCTGATCGACGGCGTGGTGAAGTACGAGTGGCACTCGAACCAGAAGCGTATGGTCTCGGTGTACGCCACCGCCAAGTAGCGCTCGCCTCGCGTTCGACGCTCGGCTCGCTCCCCAAGCCCGGCACCACCGCGCTACACTTCGGGCGATGACCGACGCGAACAGCGTCCGAGGGATCCGGGCTTCCGAAGGGGCGCCCGCTCCCCGGCTCCTCGCCGTCGATCTCGACGGCACGCTCCTCGATGCGCGCGGCGTCCCTCACGAGAAGGACGTCCGCGCGCTTCGCGCTTTGTCGGCGAGCGGCGTGCACGTCACCATCATCACCGGGCGCCTCTACTCGGGGACGCGCGGCGCGGCGGCGGCGCTCGGCCTCGCCGGGCCGGTGGCGTGCGTCGACGGCAGCCACGTCGTCCATGCGGGCACGCACACCACGATGATGCACCACGCGATCCGCGGGGCGAACGCCGGTCTTCTCCGCGACAGCCTCGCGCGCTCCGGTCCGGCGACGTTTCTCTTCGCGCGCGACTCCATCGTCCACGACGAAGAGGGCGAGCCTTACCTCTCGTACGTGGCCACGTGGTCCAAAGACCTTCGCCGCGCCGAGCGCGTCGTCACCCACGAGCTATGGGACGGCGACGACGGCATCACCGCCGTCGTGAGCGTGGGGAGCGTGGATCAGATCGTCTGCGCGGTGGAGGACATCCAGCGCTTGCTCCCCATCGCCGCGCAGGTGGCGATGTTCCCCATTCGTCGCATCATGGGGGCGTGGGGGCTCGTGGTGCGCGCCGCCGGCGGGAGCAAAGGCTCGGCGCTCGAGTGGCTCGCTTCCCACCACGGCATCACGGTGGCGGAGACCGCGTGCGTCGGCGACTGGCACAACGACGTGTCGATGTTCGGCGTCGCCGGGCACTCGTTCGCCATGGGCCAAGCGCCCGAAGAGGTGAAGAGCAGCGCCAAGCACGTGCTCGCCGAGACCGTGGACACGGGCGGCGGCATCGCCCGCGTGGTCGAAGATCTCTTCGGCGTGAAGTAGCGCGCTCGACGGCGCTTCGGATTCGCCGCGACCGCCGGCGTCAGGTGACGAGCGAAGTGACGCCGTGGGCGACGAGCGCCGCGCCGTACGCGAGCACGTAGGTGTAGGCGATGACGAAGAGCGGCCATCGCCAGCTCTTCGTCTCGCGACGGATCGCCGCCACCGTGCTCATGCACTGACAGGCGAAGACGAAGAAGACGAGGAGCGCCATCGCCGTGGGGACCGAGTACGCGCGACCGCCGTCGTGACCCTTGGCTTCACGCATGCGCGTGGCGAGCGAGGCGGTGTCGTCGTCGGCGTCCTCGAGCCCGAAGATGACCCCCATCGTGCCGACCATGAGCTCGCGCGCGCCGAAGGATCCGATGAGCCCCACGTTGATGCGCCAGTCGAAGCCGAGCGGCCGCGTGACCGGCTCGAGCGCGCGCCCCACGCTCGCGGCGATGCTCTTCTGAATCGCCGGCTCGGGCTCCACGACGCCGCTCGAGGCTCGAACCTCGGCGTGCGACGAGGCGCCGGGCATCGGCACCGTCAAGAGCACCCACAACACCGCCGACACCGCCAGGATCGTCGTCCCCACGTCGCGTAGGAAGCGAACCGCCGCGCGCGCCGCCTTGCGCGCCACCACGCGACCTTGGGGCGCGCGGTACGCCGGCATCTCGAGGACGAGCGGCAACGATCGCCCCTTCGTGGCGCTCCGCCGAAGCACCAGCGAGGCGACGAGCCCGCCGAGCACGCCGAGGAAGTACAGCCCCACGAAGAGCCCGCCTTTGAAGAACGCGCTCCGCCCGGCGAAGAAGGTGCCGATCACCAGGGCGAACGTGGGGATGCGCGCCGAGCAGGTCATCAGCGGCAAGACGAGGATCGTCGTCAGGCGCTCCCGCGGATCGCGAATGATGCGCGTCGAAGCGATGGCCGGCACCGCGCAGGCGTGGCTCATGAGGAGCGGGAGAAAGGAGCGCCCGCTGAGCCCCATCAAGCGGAGCAGTCGGTCGACGAGGAACGCGCCGCGCGCGAGGTAGCCGCTCGCCTCGAGCAGCTCCATCACCACGGTGAGGATCACGATCTGCGGCATGAAGGCGAGCACGGTCCCCGCGCCGCCCAAGAGCCCGTCGGTGAGAAACGAAGCGAAGAGCCCTTCTCCGAGCAACGCGTCGATGCGCGCCTGGAGGAACGCGTTCCCCGCGTCGATGACGCGAGTCACCGGATCGGCCACGAGGAACACGGCGGCGAACGCCAGCCCCATGAGCCCGAGAAAAATGAACGGCCCGACGACGGGGTGGAGCAGCACCTGATCGGCGCGCGCCGTGGCCGTGCGTCGCCGGCGCGACACGCCCGAGACGTCGCTCTGGTCCTTGATCGCGCGATCGGCGAGCGCTCCTGGATCCCACGTCGGCTGCGGCCGCGGGGGACGGGGGTGATCGAGCAGATCGACGACCGCCTCGAGCACGAGGGTCTTCGCGTCTTTGGCGCGCGCACTCACCGCCACGACCGGCGCGCCGATGGCTTCGCTGAGCGTGTGGACGTCGAGCGAGCGCCCTTCGCGCTCGAGCACGTCGCGCTGCGTGGCCACGACGAGGAGCGGCGTGTCGGTCGCCGCGAGCTCGCGCGTCAACCGAAGCGCCAACGCCAAGCGCGTGGCGTCGACGACCTGCACCACGACGAGCGGCGTCTCGCTCTCGGCCGCTTGGGTGAGGAACGTGCGTGCCACGCCTTCGTCGGTGCCGGGATCGATGACCGCGCCGATGGAGTAGAGGCCCGGAAGATCGACGAGCTCGACGAATCCGCCGCCCGCGGAGGCGGGGAGCGGCACCTCGGCCTCGAGGATGTCGACGGTGATGCCGGGGAAGTTCCCCACGTGCGCGTGACCTCCGCTCACCACGTTGAACAGCGACGATTTCCCTGCGTTGGGACGGCCCACGAGCACGACCTCTGCGCGCGGCGTCGGCGCCACGCTGCCGGATCCGGATCCTAGAGCGCTGGTCGAAGCGGGCGGGCTCATGGCCTTCCTCCGGTCGCGGGCGCGCTCAGCGTGCGTCGCGGGAGGCGGCGTCGGCGGCGCGGACCAGGATCTCTCGCGCGAGGCTGCGGTTCAGCGCGAACTCACCGCCGGCGCCGGTGCGTACGTGGAGCGGCCCTCCGAACACCGCGCGGCGAAGGACCACGACCTGGTCCCCTTCGCCGATGCCCACGGCGCGGAGCCAGGCGACCGTGTCGGGCTCGAGGCGGAGAGAGACGACCTCTGCTGCCTCGCCCAGCGCCATGCCGTCGAGCGGAGTCGTCGACAGCGTCACCGATGAAGCGCGTGGTGAGGCCTCGGTGGCCGCGGGGGCCACGAGTGAGCGAGCGAGGAGCGGAGCGCTTTGAGCCATCGGGGGAACGACGACCGCGGTGCGGCGGTGAGCCGTTAGTGAAAATCAGTTTCAACAAGTAGCTCCATCCGGCGCACTTCGCAAGGCGCCGGCCACTGCGCACCAGTTCACCTTCCCCTGTCCTTTCGAGGAGATCGGCCTTTTCGTGGACGTCGATTGAAGGCTCGCCCGGGGCCCCTTTCCCGTTGCTGTGGAGGACGCGGCGTGGCACTTTCCTGGAAGCTTTTTGAAAATGAATATCAATAGCGACTTCATCAAGCGCGCGCGTGTGCGCGCTCGCGTCTCTGTCCTCGAGGCGCTCGGCGCCGCCTTGGCCCTCACGGCGACGTTCACCTTCGCGCGCCCCGCTTCGGCGAGCCCGCGCCCGCTCCCCTTCACCTATCCCTACGAGACGCTCGGCAAGGGAGAGAAGGAGCTCGAGCTCTACGGCGACATGACGCCGCTCCGCGTGCAGCGCGACGCCGCCGACCCCACCGCCGGTCGTCTGTGGGAGCCGCTCTACCAGCTCCAGGCGGAGTTCGAGTACGGCATCGACGATCGTTGGGAGCTCGGCTTCTACCAAGTCTTCCAGGCCGAGCCGGAGACGGGTGGGGGCAACAAGCTCTCCTTCGACGGCTTCAAGTGGCGGATTCGCACGCGCCTCGCCGAAGCAGGCGAGTGGCCGGTCGACGTGGGGCTCTACCTCGAGATGGAGACCCTGCACGACGAGCTCGCGCTCGAAGAGAAGATCCTCCTCTCGCGTCGCTTCGGGAAGCTCCGCATCATGGGAAACCTCTGGGTCGAGCAGGAGCTCGAGCGCCCGTTCGACGGGGCGCCCCCCGGCCAAGAGAAAGAGATCGAGCTCGTCGTCAACCCGACACTCGGCGCCACCTACCAGATTACGCCGCTCGTTCACGCCGGCTTCGAGTATTGGGGCCGCGGTCAGCTCGTGCCCGAAGGCGATGATCCGATCACGCGAAGGAACAACGCCGTCCACCACTTCGTCGGACCGGCGCTGCACCTCAACTTCGGCGAGCTCTGGTGGACGGCCGGGCTCTACGCGCACCTCAACGACATCAACAAGCCGCAGCCCGGCGAGGCCTACGGCCCGGTGTGGTTCCGCACCGTGTTGGGCATCGATCTTTGACGAACGTGAAGCACCTCCTCCTCCTCCGCGCTCTTCCGGCTCTGGTCCTCGCGCCCCTCCTCGTGGCCTGCGGCGGAGGAGCGCCTAGCCCCGCGCATCCGGAGCCGAGCGGAGAGGGTGGCGGGCGCGACGTCGCTGCGATCCATCGCGCGCGCTGCGGGAGCTGCCACGAGCGCGTCGAACCTGGGGCCCGCACGCGCCAAGCCTTCGAGACGGCCCTCGCGCGGCATCACCAGCGCGTGAAGATGACCGACGACGAATGGCGCCGCATGATCGACTTCCTCGCCGCGGACGGCCGCGTGACGCCGAGCGCGTCGCCTCCGCCCCAAGCCGCGCCCCCCGCGCCCCCGGCGTCGTCACCCACACCCACGCCGTGAATTCGCTCTAGAGTAGGCCGGTGGCCGGGTCGCGCGCTTCGGGGCTGAGGCTTCAGATCGTCCTCGCCCTCGCGGGCTGGATGCTCCTCGCCTTCGTCCCGCTCTTCTTCGCGGTGGCCAGCCTCACGCGCGCCTCGCTCGAGCGCGCGCGGCACGAAGGGGCACGGCAGGTGGCGCGCGTCGTCGCCCTCGACGTGCGCGAAGCGGCGAGCGCCCCCTCCGACGTCGACGACCGCGTGCGCCGCGTGCTCGCCTCGCGCGTCGCCCCCGAGCTCCCCGCGCTGGCCTGGACACGGAGCGGCGCCCCGCCCATCGTCGTGGGAAAGGCCGACGGCCTCCCGCCGCTCGATCGCTTCCCCGTGCACGACGAAGAGGTCGTCTCCTTGCGCCGAGGCGATGCGTTCCTCGTCGCCGAGCCCACCGGCGAGCACACCACCCTCGTGGCCGTCGTGGCCCGCGACGAAGGCGGGGAGCGCGCCGCACCCCTCGTGCGGTTGGTTGCACTCTACATGGGCGTCTTCGCCGTGGCGCTCCTCACGTTCGCCTACTTCTCCCTGACGCGGCTCATCGTGCGCCCGGTGGAGTCGCTCGCTCGCGCCGCCGAGCGCGTGGCCGAGGGGGCGCGCACCATGACGGTGCCCTCTGCCACCGCCAGCGAGCTCGCCGATCTCGGTGACAGCGTGAAGACGATGGCCTCGCGCCTCATCGCCGAGGAGTCGAAGCTCCGCGCCAAGGTCGACGAGCTCACCGAGACGACGCGCAATCTGACCGAGGCGCGCGCTCAGGTCGTGCGGGGCGAGCGCATGGCCAGCGTCGGTCGCTTGGCGGCGGGGCTGGCGCACGAAGTGGGGAACCCCATCGCCGCGATCTTGGGGATGCAGGAGCTCCTCCTCGACGGAGGGCTCGACGCCGAGACCGAGCGCGACTTCGTCCGGCGGATGAAGAAGGAGACCGAGCGCATCCACGGCGTCGTGCGCGACTTGCTCGACTTCGCCCGCCCCGAGGAGCCGATGTCCTCCTCCTCGCTCGCGCTCCCCGGAGCGGTGATCCGCGAGGTGGCCGACGACGTCGTCGCCCTGGTGAAGCCGCAGAAGGAGTTCAAGTCGCTCGCCCTCACGATCGACGTCGCCGAGGAGGTGCCGCGCGTCGCGCTCCCAGCGCCGCGTCTCGTGCAGGTGCTCTTGAACCTCGTGCTCAACGCCGGGGCCGTGGCGCGCTCGAGCGTTCGTGTGCACGCCGAGCGCGTCCCCGCCGCCGCGCCCTCGGAGGGTGCCCGCCGCGCGCGTGGGCGCGTGCGTATCTCGGTCGAAGACGACGGCCCCGGAGTCCCCGCGGAGCTCCGAGAACAGATCTTCGAGCCCTTCGTCACGACCAAGGAGGTCGGCGAAGGGACCGGGCTCGGGCTCTCGGTGTGCCGAGGGATCGTCGAGGGGGCTGGCGGGACGATCGCCGTCGATCCTTCGTTCACCGCCGGCGCGCGGCTCGTGGTCGAGCTCGACGAAGCGCGCGACTGACAGGAGAGCGCGCCCGACGCGCGATCAAGTCGCGCCGGGGAGAAAGCGCGCGAGCGGCACCACGTCGAGCTGACGTCTTGCCACTTCGTCGAGCACGAGGCGCAAGACCTCGGGCCCCACCGGTGTGTGGTCTCCGCGCTCGGCGGCGTCGTGGAGGAGGACGATTGCGCCGTCCTTGAGGCCCCGCCGTACGCGCGAGGCCGAGCTCTCCACCGCCGCGCGGCCCGTGCCGTCGCGCGCGCTCACCGACCAACCGACGACGACGAGATCCAAGGCCTCGGCCACGCGCGCGATGATCGGGTTGGTGTGGCCGATGGGCGGACGGAACAGCGTGGGGCGCACCCCGGTGATCGACGTCAAGACGGCCATGCCGCGCTCGAGATCGGCGCGCACGCGCTCCTCCGATCGGAGGGAAAAGAGGCGGTCGTGCGCGTAGGAGTGAAGCCCCACCTCGTGACCGCGCCGAACGATCTCGCGCACCAGATCGGCGTGCTTCTCCGCCTTCTTTCCGATGACGAAGAAGGTCCCTTGGACCCCCGCGGCGTCGAGCACGTCGAGTACGCGCCGCGTGCTCTCCGGATCAGGGCCGTCGTCGAACGTGAGCGCCACGCCGCGGCTCCCGCGCGGCCCCGAGACCACGGCGTCGACGAAGACGCGCAAGGAGAGCGAGAGAACGCCGGCGAAGAGGAACGTCGCGTAGCCGAGCGTCGCCAGCGCCGCCCACGTGAAGGGGAGGGGCGCGAGGAAGATGCCGCGCACGGCCAGCACCATCGCCGCGGCGGTGGCCGCGTAGAAGAGGAGCCGCCCCGGCGGCACGCCCCCGCCCTACCGCTTGGCGCGCTTTGCCGGCGCCTCGGCTTCTTCTTCTGCGTCCGCTGCTTCGTCCGCTTGCACGCGCACCTTGCCACGCGGAGGCTCGCCGCCCTTCTTCGCCCCGGGCTTCCCCTCCTCCGGCTCGGGGGTGTTGTCGACCTCGTACAGGCCTGCGAGCACGGCGGCGATGAGCGGCAACGACGCCGCTGGGAGCGTCCCGGCGGGGCCCACGCCCGCACCGATCGACGAGAGATCGAGATCCATCGTCAGCCACTTTCGCGCGGCGAACATCGCCAGCGCGGCGAGCCCCGCGCCCACGAGCGCCTTGAGCCCCGCTTCGATCTGCCCGCCCTTGGCCCAAATGGGCTTCCCCGCCACGAGCCCGGTGAGCACGCCCGTCACCGCCGCAAAGAGGTAGGCGAAGAACGCCCCGAAGACCGTGACGCCGAGCCCCTTCACGAGGACCGCCGCGACGATCGAGCCCACGAGGAGCCCGAGGAGCAGCCCTAGTCCGAGGCGTTTGAACATGGCCTCCCCAGCGT
Source organism: uncultured Polyangiaceae bacterium (assembly GCA_964531795.1). Classification (GTDB taxonomy): domain Bacteria; phylum Myxococcota_A; class Polyangia; order Polyangiales; family Polyangiaceae; genus CAZHHD01. Next base: position 68,750 of record CAZHHD010000029.1, read on the forward strand.
GACCAGCCTGGGGCTCTGCGTCAACGGCCCCGAGCCTGTGCGACGTTTCTTCACGAACGCGTCTCGCGCGTGGGCCGCGCCTCACGCGGAGGTGCCGAGGCGTCGCGGATTCGCGCTTCGAGACGGGTGCGGCGCTCGCCGCGTCGATCGGCCGCCAGCGCGAGCGAGAGCGCGCGCGGATCGTAGACGAGCACCACCAGACGCTTTCCGCGGGTCACGGCGGTGTAGAGGAGGTTCTTCGAGAGCATGACGAAATGGGTCGTGAGGAGCGGCACGACGACCGCGGGGTACTCGCTCCCTTGTGATTTGTGCACACTGCACGCATAGGCGAGGGTGAGCTCGTCCAGGGTTCCGGCCTCGTAGATCACGTCACGCCCCTCGTCGAAACGGACGACCAGGCGATCTTCTTCCGGCTCGACCGAGGTCACGACGCCGAGATCGCCGTTCCACACGTCGCGCTCGTAGTCGTTCTTGAGCTGCATCACCTTGTCGCCGACGCGGAGCGTGCGGTTCCCGCGGACGAGGGCCATGCCGCTCGGGTTCAGGGCCGCCTGGAGCGCTTCGTTCAGCGCGATGGAGCCGGCGGGGCCGCGGTGCATCGGGGTGAGCACTTGGATGTCGCGGACGGGATCGAGGCCGAATTTGCGAGGGATGCGCTCGGTGACGAGCTCGACGATCGTGGCGCGCGCCGCTTCGGGGTCGCGGCGATCGATCATGAAGAAATCGCTCCCCTCGGCGCGCGAAGCAAGCGGCGCCTCGCCGGCGTTGATGCGGTGCGCGCTCTCGACGATCTGGCTCTCGTGCCCCTGGCGGAAGATGCGCGTGAGGCGCACGCAAGGGATCTTCCCCGAGGCGATGACGTCGCGCAGCACCGCCCCTGGGCCCACGCTGGGGAGCTGATCGACGTCGCCCACGAGCACGAGGCGCGTCCCCGTGGCCAAGGCCTGGGTCAGCGCGTCGGCCATCGTCACGTCGATCATGGAGGCTTCGTCGACGACGAGCGCGTCGGCTTCGAGCGGGTTCCCCGCGTCGCGCTTGAAGACACCGCGCTTGGGATCGAAGTCGAGGAGCCGATGCAGCGTCGACGCCTCGCGCCCCGTCGATTCGGTGAGGCGCTTGGCGGCGCGCCCGGTCGGCGCGGCGAGGCGCGTCTTCAGCCGCGCGCGATCGAAGACCGAGAGGACGGCGCGGACGATCGTCGTCTTGCCCACGCCCGGGCCACCGGTGATGACGAGCACGCCGCGCGCGGTCGCTTCGTTCACCGCGCGGCGTTGCTCTTCGGCGAGGGCGACACCGGCGCGCCGCTCGAAGTCGGTGATGGCCGCCTCGGCCCCTTCGAGGGTGCGCGCCGCGGTCCGCGCGAGCGAAGCGAGGCGCTCGCCGAGGCGCGACTCGGCAACGTGCATGTCCTTCGCAAAGAGGAGCCGCTCGCCGTGCTCGGTGGCCTCGCGCACGACGAGTCCGCCCGCGGTGAGCGCTGCCACCGCGTGGTTCACGAGCGATCGATCGTCCGCCGTGCCGTCGAGCTCGAGGAGGGCGAGCGCACGCGCGCCGAGCTCCTCTTCCAGCGTGCACGTGTGGCCCGCTTCGGTGGCGTCGCGCACCGCCTGGAGCACGCCCGCTTGCACCCGCGCCGGCGCGTCTTTGGCGATGCCGAGGCCCATGGCGATTCGGTCGGCGGTCTTGAAGCCGATCCCCCACACGTCGACGGCGAGGCGGTACGGCTCTTCGGCCACCACGCGCACGGCGTCGCTCCCGTACCGACGATGAATGCGCGCGGCGAGCGCAGCGGTCGCTCCGTGCGCCTGGAGGAACACCATGACCTCGCGCACGGCGCGCTGCTCGCGCCACTCCTTTTCGATCTGCGCGGCTCTTCGCGCGCCGAGGCCCTGCACCTCGGAGAGCCGGGCCGGTGCTTCGTCGAGGACGCGCAGCGTGTCCATGCCGAAGGTCTCGACGATCCGCTTGGCGAAGCCGGCGCCGATGCCGCGGATCCTCCCCGAGCCGAGGTAGCGCTCGACCCCGTGCAGCGTGTTGGGGAGGAGCTCGGTCACGTTCTCGGCGCGGAGCTGCTCGCCGTGGCGCTTGTCGTTCACCAGGCGCCCGCGGGCTCTGAGGCGCGTCCCCACGGCGATGCGCGGGAAGCTCCCCACGACCGTCACGAGCTCAGCGCGCCCCTCGGCGCGCACGCGGAGGACGCGAAAGCCGGTCGACTCGCTCTCGTAGGTCACGCGCTCGACGTCGCCCTCGACGATGACCTCGTCGCTCGCCTCCTTCGCGGCGCGCGGGGCAGCGTCGAACAGGCTTGGATGAGGAGGGCCGCCGGGCACGAGCTACAGGGTACTCGCCCCGCTGCCGGGTGCGGCCCTACAATGCCCGCGGATGCCGGGATTTCTGGCCTACACGCTCCTCTGCTTTGGGTCGGTCTTCTCGATCGTCGATCCCTTTGCGGCTCTCCCCATTTTTCTCGCGCTCGTGGGCGAGCAGCCGAAGGAGGTGCAGCATCGCACCGCGCTGCGCGCTTCGCTGACGGTGCTGGTGGTCCTCTCGGCGTTCGCGCTGGCGGGGTCGATCATCTTCACCTTCTTCAGCATCACCATCGCCGCCTTCAAGATCGCCGGTGGGATCCTCCTCTTCGGCGTCGGCCTGGAGATGATGCGCGCCCGTCAATCGGCCACGCGCACGACCAAAGAGGAGCGCACCGAAGCGGTGAGCAAGGAGGAGGTCGGCCTCATCCCCCTGGGAATTCCCCTGCTTTCGGGCCCGGGCGCCATCGCCACCGTCACGGTCCTCATCGGCCGCACGAAGGGCGTCGAGCAAAAGATCGGCGTGCACATCGCCATCCTCGCGACGACGATCATCACCTTCCTCGTGCTCCGCTCGGCGCCGGTGGTGGCGCGCGTCCTCGGCCGCACCGGGATCAATCTCATCGGGCGCATCATGGGGCTCATCCTCGCCGCCAGCGCCATGCAGTTCGTCATCGACGGCCTGCACGAGGCGTTTCCCCGCGCGCTCGGCGGCTGAAAGCGAAAGACGCGGCGCGAGGTCTCTGACCCCGGCCGCGTCTCGTGTGGCGCCCTCTCGGGCGACTGTGCGTGAGCTACTTGGTGCGGACGTTGAGCTGGAAGTTGCCGGTGATCGTCTCGCCGCCCGAGCCGTCGTAGTACGCCGCCATGTAGACCTGGACGGAGCCGCCGGCGGGGACCGAGACGGCGTTCGTGCCGACGAGGCCGGCCCATTGGCCGCTGCAAGCCGGGCTGAGCGCCGGCGTGGTGCTGGCGCAGGTGTCCTTGACCGCGCCGGTGCACGCCTGACGATCCGTCGGGGACTGGGGAACGACCGCGCCGTACGCGCCCATGATGGTGTCGATCACCGGTCCGCCGCTGGCGACCGAGCCCCACACTTCGACGCTGTGCGCGGCGCTGTCGGGGTTGTTGACCTGCACGTAGATGTACGGCGTGATGTCGGTGCCGATGGTCGTCGGGCAGCTCGAGATGCCGAGCTTGGCGATGGTCTTGTTCGCCGCGAGGGCGAACGTCTTCGACACGACCGTGTTGACGGTCGGGCTCATGTTGATGGTGTTCGGGTTCGGCGGCGGATCGATGCAGCCGCTCGGCGGGCCCCACATGCAGTCGTTCCCGCAGCTCTGCGAACGCCCCTGATTTGCGTTCGGGCAGCCCTGCGCGAGGGTGAACTTGGTGTCGCCCGGCGTGCACGCGTTGAGCGGCTCGCCCTGGCAGACGAGCGTCTCGTTCTTGTGGCAGTCGAGCTGGCAGATGACCTGGCGGTGGCCGCAGTTGCCGCACACCTCGACGCCCGCGTCGGCGACCGAGGGATCGCACTTGTCGGCGGTCGTCACCTCATTGGTGCACGCGCCCCAGTCGCTCCACACGCCCGCGTCGATGCCCGCGCCCGCGTCGCCCTGGAGGCAGACGCGCGACTGCGTGCCGCAGAGGCCGCAGCCGTTCGGGTTGTTCTGGTTCTGACCGATGGGGTTGCACGGCGTGCCGGGGAGCCCGACGTCGGGCTTGAGCTTGGCGTCGAGCCCCGCGTCCTTCGGCCCCGAGTCGGCCTTCGGACCGGTCTCGGCGACTTGGCCGCCCTCGTCGTCGCCGGTGCTCGCCTCGTTGTCGACCGTGGCGTCTTGATCGCCCGCGCCCGCTTCGGTGTCGGTCGCCGGATCGTTCGCGCCGGCGCTGCAGCCGTAGACCGCCATGCCGTTCGCGCTGGCGAGCGCCAGGAAGATGCCAAGGGAGTAACGGATTCGCATGGAGTGCCCTCTTCTCGCTTCGCCCCGCAGGCGCGGGTCCGATCGACACGGACTTGGCTTCGTTTGACGCAGCTCTGGCGGTCCTCGCCACGCTGCGGGGGGCAGATATCCCACACGCAGTCTGAGTTGCAAGGCGATTTCTTACGCACGCGAAAGTTCTTCCCCGGGCGCATTCCGCGAAAGCCCGACAAAAAGCAGAACCCCCCGGTGACTTCTCACCGAGGGGTCCGACTTACTGGGACTTCTGATCGCTGAGACGACTGGCCGAGCCTGCGAGCGAACGCCGTGTGGCTAGGGAGGGCGAGCGAGGAATACTACGCGTATTTCGAGCGAGCCCGACCGACGCCACGCGGCGTGCAGCCGCAGGATCGGTCACGTCGTCAGAAGTCGCCGTGACCGTGGCCCGCGTGACCGCCGCCCGCGTTGCCTTCGTCCTTCTTCGGACGCTCGGCGACGAGGCACTCGGTGGTCAGCATGAGGCTCGCGACCGAGGCCGCGTTCTGGAGCGCGGTGCGCACCACCTTGACCGGGTCGATGACGCCCATGCCGAGGAGGTTGCCGTAGGTGTCCGACGCGGCGTTGTAGCCGAAGTCGTCTTTGCCTTCCTTGACCTTGTTCACCACGATCGAGCCCTCGAGGCCCGCGTTCGCCACGATCTGGCGGAGCGGCTCCTCGATGGAGCGACGGATGATCTGGACGCCGAAGCGCTGCTCGTCCGAGACCTTGAGGCCGTCGAGCGCCGCCTGAGCGCGGATGAGCGCGACGCCGCCGCCGGCGACGACACCCTCTTCCACGGCCGCGCGGGTCGCGTGGAGCGCGTCTTCGACGCGCGCCTTCTTCTCCTTCATCTCGGTCTCGGTGGCCGCGCCGACCTTGACGACGGCGACGCCGCCGACGAGCTTCGCGAGGCGCTCCTGGAGCTTCTCGCGATCGTAGTCCGACGTGGTGTTCTCCACCTGGGCGCGGATCTCGGCGATGCGGCCCTGGATGGTCTTCTTCTCACCGGCGCCGTCGACGATGGTGGTGTTGTCCTTGTCGAGGGTGACGCGCTTCGCACGACCGAGATCGCTGAGCGTGACGTTCTCGAGCTTGAGGCCGAGCTCCTCGGCGATGACCTGACCGCCCGTGAGGATGGCGATGTCCTTGAGCATCTCCTTGCGACGATCGCCGAAGCCGGGGGCCTTGACGGCGGCGCAGTGGAAGGTGCCACGGAGCTTGTTCACGACGAGGGTCGCGAGAGCCTCGCCCTCGATGTCCTCGGCGATGATGAGGAGCGGGCGCTTGTTCGGCGAGTTGACGATCGCCTCGAGCACCGGAAGGAAATCCTTCATGCTCGAGATCTTCTTCTCGCTGATGAGGATGTACGGATCCTCGAGGACCGCTTCCATGCGCTCCGGGTCGGTGACGAAGTACGGCGAGAGGTAGCCGCGGTCGAACTGCATGCCTTCCACGACCTCGAGGGTCGTCTCGGCCGTGCGGCTCTCTTCGACGGTGATGACGCCTTCCTTGCCGACCTTCTCCATGGCCTCGGCGAGCTTCTGACCGATCTCGGCGTCGCCGTTGGCGCTGATGGTGCCGACGTGCGCGATCTCCTTCGGATCCTTGGTCTGCTTGGCCATCTTCTTGAGGTTCTCGACGAGGACCTCGACCGCCTTGTCGACGCCGCGCTTGATCTCCATCGGGTTGTGACCCGCGGCGACGAGCTTCGAGCCCTCGCGGTAGATCGCCTGCGCGAGCACGGTGGCGGTGGTGGTGCCGTCGCCGGCGACGTCGCTCGTCTTCGAGGCGACTTCACGGACCATCTGCGCGCCCATGTTCTCGAAGCGGTTCTCGAGCTCGATCTCCTTGGCGACGGTGACGCCGTCCTTGGTGACCGTCGGCGAGCCGAAGCTCTTCTCGATGACGACGTTGCGACCCTTGGGGCCGAGGGTGACCTTGACCGCGTCGGCGAGGGCGTTGACGCCCGCGAGGATGAGGTTACGAGCGGACTCGGTGTAGACGATTTCTTTCGCGGCCATGTGTGTACCTCTGAATGCTTTTCTGAATTTTCGGCGGTCCGTTCCGGACCCGCCTGGAGATTTGGAGCAGCGCTTGTTTCTGTCTTCGGCGCTGCGGAAAACGAAACGAGCCGCGGAGCGTGTTCGCTCGCGGCTCGTGGAATCACTTCTCGATCACGCCGAGGATGTCGTCCTCGCGGATGATGAGGCGCTCTTCGCCGTCGATCTTGACCTCGGTCCCGCTGTACTTGCCGAAGAGGACGCGGTCGCCGACCTTCACGTCGAGCTTACGCACGGTGCCGTCTTCTTGGACCTTGCCGTTGCCGACCGCGAGGACTTCGCCCTCGATGGGCTTCTCTTTGGCGGTGTCGGGGATGATGATCCCGCCCTTCGACTTCTCCTCTTCCTTCACACGCTTGATGAGGACGCGGTCCTGCAGGGGACGAATACCGGCCATGATGAGCTCCTTCTTGGTTCGTTGAGGCGGGGCGCGAGGTTCGCGCCGCGCAAATCGGGTCTCGGCTCGGCCCCCCCGAAGGCGGTGCCTCACGAGGTGGAGGCGTGACCGTCGGGACCCTCGAGCTCCGAGCCGAGGCCGAGGCCGGGGCGGGAGGTCGATTGTTGGCACTCACCAAAGGCGAGTGCTAGCGAGCCGGCGGGCAACATAATCGCGACCCAGCCGCGGTCAAGGGTGCGCCCCCCCGATCCGAGCGATTTGTACGGTACCTAAGCGACTGAATCTGCTCGCAAATCCTGAATAGGCGTCAAGGTAGTGAAATTGACGCACGAGGTGCGCGACGCCTTGGCAGTCGCCCGGGGAGAGTGCCGGCGCGCTTTGGCCCCTGGCGATGGAAGCATCGCCGTGAAATTGCACGCGTTCCTGGGGCCCGTATAGACGTTAAGTATGCCGCCCTGGGTCCCCATGTCTCCGACGCGACGCGGCGTAGCACCGCCGCCGTCGCCGCCCGCTGCCACGGGCGAGGAGCCGGATTGGTGGGCGAGCTGAAGGAGCACCGATGACCATCCTCGCCGCCGACAGCGTCTCCGGGTTCTTCCACGAAGTGGTGTGTGACGCGAAGCGCGCGCGAGGAGTCGACGTCACCGACGGCGCGACGACGTACTTGGTCGGACTGCTCGCCGACTTCGCCAAGCCAGGGAGCTTGGCGCAAGCCTCGATGGAGAGGCCGCTCGCCTTCTTGCTCGACGAGGCGCTGCACACGCCGGAGCGCGGCGAACGATTCGAGAAGCTTCGTTACCTCGGCGACGGCGTCCTCTACGCGTGCGGCTTCTTCGCCGATCACTTCGAGGCGCGCGGCGTCGACCAACGTTACCTGTGCGGCATCGGCACGACGGCGTACGGCGCGGCGAGCTCGATGCTCCTCCGCGGCGCGCCCCAGAAGGAAGAAGATCGTCCCGACGTCTTCGGCGAGCTCTCGGCGAAGTTCGAAGGGCTCGTCACCATCGTGGCCGAGGTCGCCGACCTCACCGTGGCGAAGGCGGCGACCGGATCGCGCGGCGTGCTCAGGCTCTACGAGCGTTGGCTGAAGACCGGGAGCGACAGGCTCGCGCAGGAGCTCGGCGCACACGGCCTCGTGCCGATGCGAACAGGGAGCGGCGGGAAGGGCACGCTCCAGTGAGCGACGAAGCCGCGCGCGACGCGTCGAGCGCTCCCGCGACGACCGATGCACGTCTCCTCGAAGGCAACGGAGTCGCGCTCGTGCGCGAGCGCGCGCTCGCCTCGCGCGTGCAGCGTGGGCTCGAGCGGCTCTATCGGATCGAAGACGTCCCCGAGGTCACCGACTTTCTCACGCCGGCCGAAGACGGCGAGCGCGAAGCGCTCCACGTTCGCGCGACGGGAGACGGAATTGAGATGGCGTTGCGCGTCCCCGCGCTCGACAGCGGGCTCGATGCGCTCTGTCAGATCATCGAAGGCGTGAGTCACTTCGTGTATCTCGCAGAGCGCGCCCGGGTGGATCGAGAGACCACCCAGCTCGAGCTCGAGGTTCAAGCGGAGGTGGACAAGTACGTCGTGCTTGCGACGTCGGTCGGCGATCTCGACGTCTGGAAGAGCGAGGCGCTGCGTGCGCGCTTGTACGACCAGGTGGCTTTTTGCCACGCTGAGACGACAGAGCTCGGTGCGCGCTACCGACTGGCCAATACGGTGGCCGCGCGCTTCGTGCGCAACGTGGAGCGCGAGTACGTGGCTTCGCGGCGCTTCGCCGCGCTTCGCGACCACCTGCGGCGGTTTTTTCAGATGGGACAAGAGGACAAGCTGCGCGCGGTGCGCGACGCGTGACGAAGTGACGTTGTCGTGAGTGCGCGACGGGCGACGCGCGCACACATCGTTCATCGTCTGCGCACACGCCACGATTCGCGCGACGCAACGGGGACGTAGATCGAGTGGCGCGATGGCATTGCGCATGCACCATTAGATGGACATGCGGAGCTGGGGAGCTGCGCTGGTGAGTCTGTTCGTTCTCCTCGCTGCCTCTTCCGAGACGGCGCACGCAGAGCCTGCTGCACTCGTTGGCGCTCCGGACATTCAATCACTCGTCGATCGCGGGCTTCGCGTGTTGCCCGATGCCGCGCACCTGCGCCTCATCGGCAATCAAGATCGCCCGGCGACGGCCGACGATCTCGCGCACAAGCCCGATCGCTTCATGCCGCGTCCGACACTCGTCGCGCGCGACTGGGGTGGCGCGCTCGGAGTGATGGGCGACGCGCTGCCGACCGACTTCATTCGCATCACGCACTCGAGTCGCATGGGTCTCTTCCGACTCACGCTGGGCGACGGCGCGATTCGTCCGTACCTGCACACGGCTCTCGGCGAGTGGCGCTACGACCGCGACCTGCTCCCGTACTTGCCGAAGGATCAAGAGTACGCGTCGCAGTTCGCCGGCGGCCTCGCTGTGCGCATCGGCAAGACGATGATCGCGTGTGAGGCCGACTACACCGTGCTCCTTCGCGAGAGGCGCGAGCCGCAGAACCTCCCGACGCCGTACGTGCTCGGCGCGTTCGCCGTCCTCGACACGAAGTTCTAGGTCTGAAGTCTGAACGTTCGCCGGCGAGCCGACGAACATTCAGACTCCGGACCTAGGTCACTCTTGTGGGGGCTACGCGCCCCCCTCGCTCACTTCGTTCGCGAGCCTCCCCTGCCTTCGCTGACGCGACGTGTTTCGTGCAGGGTGCACGAAACACGCAGAGGGCGGTCCGCACCGATGTTCCGCTGGGTGAGGTGGTGCTTCCCCGCCAGGGCGGGGCGGGGCGGAGCGGCTGCGGTGTGAGCTAGCGCGCGTGGCGGCGCAGCAGCTCGGCGAGCTTGGTGCGCGACTCCGGAGTCATCGAGGGGACCTGCTTCTCCAGGTGCTCGAGGCGCTTGTCGTCGTGCTTCTCCACCTTGCTGCGGATCTCGCTCTCGCTCTTCGTGGTCTTGCCGAAGTCCTTTCCGCCGCTGACCTCTTGCACCTGCGCTGCGGTGAGGAGCGTGTGGAGCTGGGTCCTCAGCGCTTGCCCCTTCATGGCCGCGGCGACGCGCACGTCCGTGTCGCTCTTCAAGAGCGGCGTGAGCGCGCCGCGATCGATTGCGCCCTTCTCCACCTGACCGGCGACGGCCGCCATGACCTTGGCGCGCGAAGCCCTCACCGCGTCACGCTGCGCCTGCTCTTCGCGGATCATGTCTTGGATCTGCGAGCGCTGCGCGTTGCTGAGCGAGGGGAGCTGCGACGCGCGCTGAAACAGATTCGGGCCGCGCGCGCCGTGGCCATGGCGAGCACCACCGTGTGCGGCGTGAGCCGGGACGTCCGCGGCCGGGGCGGCGAACGCGAGGCTCGAGCCTCCGAGGGTGAGGGCGAGGGCGAGCGGGATGGCGATGCGAATCTTGGAAAACATGATGTGTCTCTAACCTCCGCACAGACAGACGAGCGGGGGAGGCAAAACCCTCCGTCCGCGGAGGTAAAGAACCGTAAAGCTGATAAGGTGGGCGCCGGTGGGTAGCGGCGATTCCCTGGAAAAAGAAGCCTCGCGCGCGGTCCCGCCGTGGGTGCGCGTCGCCGTCATGCTCGCGGCGCCCCTTCTCGTCGCGCTCCTCGGTCGGGTCGACGCGCCGGGCCTCGACCTCGAGGGCTTCGAGGGGAGCGGCGCCGATTTCGGGGTCTTCGCGCTCGGCCTCACCCCGGCGCTCTCGGCGTACGTGGTCGTCGAGGTGCTCGCGCTCCTCGTGCCGCGGTGGCGTCGCGTGCGCTTCGCCGGTCTCGCGGGGCGCGCGCCGATCGAGCGGGCCGCGCGCATCGTCACGGTGCTCTTCGCCGTCTCGCAAGCGGCGGGGGTCGTGCTCTCGCTCCTCGCGCTCCCCGGCGGGCCGCCGGCGCGCGGACCGCTCGGGCTCTTCGCGATGGGGGCGACGTGGGTCGCCGGTGCGTGCCTCCTCTATTACGTCGCGAATCTCGTCTCGCGGTACGGGTGCGCGAACGGCTTCGTGTGGCTCACGATCACCGCCACGGCGCCGAAGATCGTACGCGTCGTGGCCTCGTTCGCTGCGCCGGGGACGTCGGGGGGAGCCGCGATGCTCGAGACCTGCGTCGCCGCGGCGGCGGTGCTCCTCGTGCTCGTCGCCACGTTGGCGGTCCTCCCCTGGCGTGCGCCGCGCGCCACGCAAGCGAGCGCGCCGAGCACGGCGTACCGCGGCGAGGCACCTCCGCCCGAGCCCGCGACACCGTTCGTCTGGCTCCCGGTGCTCGTCGCCAGCGTCGTGCCGTACCGCATCGCCTCGAACGCCGTCGCGTACGTCGCGGGGGCGAGCTCGTCGAGCGTGCTCCGCGCGAGCCCGCGACTCGACCTCGTCGTCGGCTTCGGGCTCGCCGCGCTCCTCGCGGTGGCCTTCACGTACGCGCTCCAACCGACGGGGCGCGCCACCGACGCGATGGCCCGCGCCGCGCGAACCGACGCAAGAGCTCTCACGGCACCGCTGACGAGCGCACGGACGCGCGGGCTCGTGCTCTCGCTGATCTACTTGGCGGTGCTCTTTCTCGCGCGCAATGCCGTGATGTCGCTCCCGAGCGGCGGCACGATCGAGATGGACGCGGTGGCGCTCGTCGCCGCGGGGCTCGTCGACGTGCTCGCGACGCTTCGCGCGTACCTCCGCCGCCCCGATCGGGTGGTGGCGTGGGAGGACCTTCGTCCTCACGTGATCCCGCCTCTGCTCGACGCGCTCTCCGAAGCGGGGATCGACGCCGAGGTGCGCGGCCTCGCGCCGCTCACGCTGCTCCGCTTCTTTGGCCCCTTCGCGCCCGCAGAGATCCTCGTCCCCCGCGCCGATCTCGAGCGCGCGGTGACGCTCGTGCGAAGCCGCCTCGGGGGAGAAGAAGCGCCGACACCCGCGCCGCCTCCCGCGCGGATCGAAGAGGGGACGAGGGCGACGCCGATCGCTTCGACGGTTGGCCGCGCGATCTCGCTGGGCGCCGCGTTGGTCTTCGGCGTCGGGCTCTTCACCCTGGCGACGTTCGTTCGTCATCACGAAGATCCGCCGCCCGGTGCGCCGGTCTCGCTCCTCGTGCTTCGCGTCGCCGACGAGCTCGATCCGCTCGGCGAAGCGAGCGAGGACAGTCTGCCGCCCGGCGTCGCGCTCTCGACCGAGCTCGCGCCCCTGGGCCAAGAGCCGGTCGAGCGGAGGTTCGCTCGCGTCGTGCCACAGCCGGGGGAGACGCTCGGAGCGGCCGAGGCGCGCGCTCGCGCGTGGCTCGCGACGTTCGCGCTCCCCGCGGGAGATCTCTTCGCCTTCGCCGACGTGCTCGAAGACGATCCGGGGGGAGGCGCACCCGCCGTCGTCGCCGTCCGCACCTACGTCGTCGCGCGCGACCCCGTCTTGACCGAGGCCGACGTGGTGGAGGCGGACGCGGCGCTCGAGCGCGACCAGGGCTACGTGTACGTCGCGGTCACGCTGAGCGACGAAGGGGCTCGCCGCTTCGCCGAGGCGACGGGGGCGAACGTCGGCCATCGCATGGCCATCCTCGTGAACGGCAAAGTGATGAGCGCGCCCGTCGTGCGCGACGCCATCACCGGCGGGCACGTCTCGATCACGATGGGCGGCGGCCCGATCGAAGACCAGATGCGCGACGCGAAGCGGCTCGCCGCCTCGCTCCGCGCGTCGAAGCGCTGAGCGCTACTTGAGCGCGCCGACGCGCTTGCCCGCGCGGGCGAAGGCGTCGATCGCGCGATCTACTTGCGCCGTCGTGTGGTCGGCGGAGAGCTGCACGCGGATGCGCGCCTCCCCCTTGGGGACCACCGGATAGAAGAAGCCGATGACGTAGATCCCCTCCTTCAAGAGCTCGGCCGAGAGCTCTTGGGAGAGGCGCGCGTCGCCGAGCATCACCGGGACGATGGGGTGGATCCCCTCCTTGATGGTGAAGCCCGCCTTCACCATCCCCTCGCGGAAGCGGAGCGCGTTCTGCATCACGCGGTCGCGGAGCTCGGTGGTCCGGCCGAGGAGATCGAGGACGGCGATCGAAGCGCCGGCGAGCATCGGGGGGATCGAGTTCGAGAAGAGGTAAGGGCGCGACCTCTGACGGAGCAGCGCCACGATCTCCTTCTTGCCCGTGGTGAAGCCGCCGGCGGCGCCTCCGAGCGCCTTGCCGAGGGTGGAGGTCATGACGTCGATGCGCTTCTGCACGCCGAAGTGCTCGGGGGTGCCGCGGCCGGTCTTGCCGATGAAGCCGGACGCGTGGCTGTCGTCGACCATCACCATGGCGTCGTACTTCTCGGCAAGATCACAGATGACGTCGAGCTTCGCCAAGTAGCCGTCCATGGAGAAGACGCCGTCGGTCGCGATCATGCGAAGGCGCTTCCCCTTGGTAGCGACGAGCGCCTTCTCGAGCGCCTCCATGTCGCCGTTGGGGTAGCGGTGCCGCTCGGCCTTGCAGAGGCGAATGCCGTCGATGATCGACGCGTGGTTCAAGGCGTCGGAGATGATGGCGTCCTCTTCGCCGAGGAGGGTCTCGAAGAGCCCGCCGTTGGCGTCGAAGCACGAGCTGTAGAGGATGGTGTCCTCGGTCCCGAAGAAGGAGCTGATCTTCTTCTCGAGATCCTTGTGGAGGTCTTGGGTGCCGCAGATGAAGCGCACCGAGCTCATGCCGAAGCCATGCGAATCGAGCGCCTTGTGCGCTGCGGCGATGACCTCGGGGTGCGAGGAGAGCCCCAGGTAGTTGTTGGCGCAGAAGTTCAGGACCTTGTCCCGGGCTCCGTCGCCGTCCTTGGCGACGCCGATCTCCGCCCCTTGGGGGGTGACGATGGTCCGCTCCTTCTTGAAGAGGCCGCTCGCCTCGATTTCGCTCAGCGTCGCCTCGTAGACCTTCTTCGCGCTCGGGAACATGGCCACGAAGGGTAGGGGCTTGTCGTGGCGTACTTCAAGCGCCCCGCGTCACACGCCCCGCTGGTCAGGCCGCGTGGGGTTCGTCTAGGCTGCCGCGCCATGCAGAAGCCCGTGGTGCTCGTCACCGGAGCGAACGGCGAGATCGGCCGCTCCCTCCTCACGCGCCTGGCCGCCGAGGGGCGCTATCGCGTGGTCACCGTCGACCTCACGCCCATCCCCGAGGCCTACCGCGCCAAGTGCCTCGAGACCTACGCGGGCAACATCATGGACCGCTACCTGCTCGATCAGGTGGCGGCGCACCACGAGATCGAGGTCGTCTTCCACTTGGCGGCGCTCCTCTCGACGCGCGGCGAGCGCGACCCCGAGCTCGCCCACCAGGTGAACGTGGAGGGGACGCTCCACCTCCTCCGCGTGGCGCAGAATCAGTCGCAGCGCCTCGGGCGCGCGGTGCGCTTCGTCTTCCCCAGCTCGGTCGCCATCTACGGGCTCCCTTCGCTCGAAGAGAAGCACGCGCAAGGGCGCATCAAGGAAGAGACCTGGAACGCGCCCATCACCATGTACGGGTGCAACAAGCTCTATTGCGAGCAGCTCGGTCGTTACTTCACGCACCACTACCGCCAGCTCGGCGCGCTCGCCACCGCGGCGCGGCTCGATTTCCGCTCGCTCCGCTTCCCTGGGCTCATCTCCTCGGAGACGGTCCCCACCGGCGGCACGAGCGATTTTGGTCCGGAGATGATGCACTCGGCGGCGCAAGGTCACCCGTACAAGTGCTTCGTGGGACCAGACGCGCGCATCCCCTTCATGGTGATGCCCGACGCCGTCGAGGCGCTCCTCCGCTTGCTCGAAGCGCCGCGCGAGAACCTCAAGACGACGACCTACAACGTCAGCGCCTTCAGCCTCTCGGCCAAGGAGATCGCCGATCGGGTGAAGAAGGCCTTCCCCGGCGCGCAGATCGATTACGCGCCCGACGCCGTGCGCTCGAAGATCATCGACTCGTGGCCCGAGGACATGGACGACTCGCGCGCCCGGCAAGACTGGGGATGGCAGCCGGCGTACGACGTCGACCGCGCGTTCGACGAGTATTTGATCCCCAACATCTCGCGCCGCTACGCCAAGGGCGGCGCGAGCTGATCGCCGACACGAAGAAGGGGCCGCGATGAGCAAGACGAGCGAGCTCGAGCTTCGTGAAGAGCGCTCCGACGTCTCTCCGGGGAAGGAGCTCCTCGCCGCCTTCCTCGCCGAGCTGGTCGAGATGTACGGCTCGTTCGATCCCTCGCGGACCCCCTCGGCGAAGGCCGAGGAGATGGCGCCCCCCGGCGGCACGTTCCTCGTGCTCTACGATCGCGGCCGCGCCGTCGCCTGCGGCGGTCTGAAGCGTCTCGCTGCCGACATGGGCGAGATCAAGCGCATGTACGTCGTCCCCGAAGCGCGAGGGAAGGGCCACGGGCGCCGCATCCTCGTCGGCCTGGAAGAAGCGGCGCGTCGCCTCGGCTATCCGCGCGTCCGCCTCGACACCGGCGAGAAGCAGCCTCACGCGCAGTCGCTCTACGCCACGTCCGGCTACCGCGCGATCCCCGACTACAACAACAACCACTACGCCGCGCGCTGGTACGAGAAAGACCTCTGAAACGCGCGCGGGCCGGCGCTCCCGAAGGAGGCCGACCCGATCGTGCCGCGCGGAGCGTTACTCAGTACTTCGGCGCCGTTTGGCACTTCGACGCGACGCAGACGTCGCCGCTCGGGCACTGCGACGAGCAGTTGCACGATTGTGCGGGCGGCGGGCAGGTCGAGCACGAACCGCCGCTGCTCCCCGAGCTCGACGAGCCGGCGTCTTTGTCCCCGTAGCTGCCGCCCGAGCCGGAGCTCCCCGACCCCGAGCTGCCGGAGCCCGAGCCGCTCTTGTCGTCGTCGCCGCCGCTGCCGGAGCCCGACCCGCTCGAGTCGTCGCCTTTGTCCCCCTTCGAGGAGGAGCTGCCGCACTGCTTGTCGCCGTCGTCGCGGCCGTCGTCTTTGTCGACGTCCTTGTCGTCGCACGAGTCGCCCGGCTCGTGCTCGGCGTGGAGGTCCTGGCCGCCACCATCCGAGCACGCCTTCTTGCCGTCGTCGTCGTGCTCGCTGCTCTTGTAGTCGTTGTCGTCGTCGTCGTGGCTGCCGCTCGAGCTCCCGCTTTTGTGGTCGCTGTCGTCGCTGCCTCCGCTCTTGTCGCTGTCGCTCGAGCCGCTCTTGTCACTGTCGTCCCCGCCGCTCCCGGAGCCGCTGGTGTCGCCGCCCGTCGAGCCGCAGCCGCACGCGGTGTGCACGCCGTTGTTCGACGCCGGCGCGAGCATGCCGAGGCCGAGGTTGCCGGTGTCGTGGATGCCGAGCCAGTCCGTCGTCCCGTGCGAGGTGGTGTTCATCAAGCGGCCGACGATCTTGAGCGAGCCGTCGGGCGTCGTGTTGGCGATGACGACGCGGTAGGCGTGCCCCGGAGGAACGTCGACGGCGAACGAGCCGTTGGCCTTCACGTAGGCGGAGTAGATCTTCCCCGTCGTCGAGATCGCCAACGCCTTCGCGTTGTCGAGCTTCACGTAGGCCCTGTCGACCGTGCCGGTGAGGTGCATCGTCGTCGACGAAGAGCTCTCACCTCCGGAACCGCCGCAACCGACCGCCAATGCCGCGAGCGCGATCCCCATGCCGATGCTCAGAACCTTCATGACATCCTCCTTGGCGCGCCGCCGGCCCCACCGTGTCGCGCTCGGACTTACGTCATTGCAGATCGGGTGCCAGCGTACGTGGCGCGCACCTGCGACGAATTCGTCGAGAAATGGCCTGGTGAATCCATCACGATCCACCGCAATTTCTCGGGCGACGACACTCGATTCGGATCACCCCACGGATCGACTCGATCCTCTGGATCGGCGATTCGTCGAAGGCGGCGAGCTTCCGAGATGCGGGACTCTACAAACCGTTCGGCATGAACGGGTGCGCGGTCTTCGCGGTCGTCGCGGCGGGACGCGCGTGACCGGCGTCGGCTTCTTCGGTGGCGCGCGCGCGCGGTCGTGGGCGTGACGTCGCGCGCGCGGGCGCGGGATCGGAGGGGAGCTCGAGCACGGCGTGCGAGAGGGGCGCGGCGGTGGTCGCGGGCTCCGGCTCTTGAGCGGGCTCGGCGCTGTCCGCCGGTGTGGCGCTCGTGATCGACGTCACTTGGGTCGGCGGCTCGAGCGGCGGCGCGGGGCTCCCGGGCGAAGCGAAGTGCACGACCGATCCGCCGACGACGACCGAGACGAGCGCGACGCCGAAGAGCTGGAGCGACGAGCGCCGGGTGGAGATGGGCGCCGCCTCGCGTTGACTCTCCGGCCCGGCGACGGCCGGAGGATCCCCCGGCGTGCGGCCGAGGAGGCGCGGCCCGCCGGCTTCGGCGGCGCGAAGCAGCTCGCGGTGGCGCTCGACGGTCTCTCTAGCGAGCTCCTCGACGAGGCGGCCGACGTCGCCGGGCGAGGCCATGCGCACCGTGGTCAGGTTCGCGATGGCGTCGGCGAACACCGCCCCCGAAGCGAAGCGCCGCGCCGGATCGCGCTCGAGCGCCTTCATGCACAGCTCGTCGAGATCGAGCGGGATCTCGCTGCGCGTCGTGCTCGGCGGCTGGATCGGATCGCGCAGGATCATCGCCAGCGTCTCGGCCTCGGTGCCGCCGTCGAACAGCGTGCGACCGGTGAGGCATTGCCAGAGGACGATGCCGGCGGCGAAGAGGTCGACGCGGCGATCGAGCGGGCGGCGGAAGACCTGCTCCGGCGCGAGGTATTGCAGCTTGCCGCGAACCCCGCCGTGCGTGTGCGTGTGCGCGAGCCTTCCCACCGAGGTGGCGACGCCGAAGTCGCTCACGCGCGTCGAGCCGTCGGTCCCCACGAGCAGGTTGTGCGGCGTGACGTCGCGGTGCACGAGCGAGAGCTCGACGCCGCGCTCGTCGCGGAGCTCGTGGGCAGCGTGGAGTCCTTGGAGCGAGTCGTGGAGGATGCGGAGCGCGATGGGGATGGGGAGCGGGCGCCCCTTCTCCTTCAGCACGCGCGAGAGCCGGCTCAGCGGGAGCCCCTCGATGTACGGCATCACGATGACGAGCTCGTCGCCCACCATGTCGACGTCGATGACGTCGACGACGTTCGGATGATGCAGCCGTGTGGCGATGCGTGCTTCGTCGAGGAAGAGCGCGACGTTCTCCGGATCCTGCGCCAAGTGCGGGTGCAGCACCTTGACCGCGACCGGGCGCGAAGAACCGGGGCCGGTGATCCGCCCCAAGTACACCGTGCCCATGCCGCCCGAGGCGATCGTGTCGACGATCTGGTATCGCGGCCCGAGGGCTAGTTCGGGCACGCGTGGTTGCACGTGATTATCCCGTTGTCGCAGGTCTTCAGATCGCCGTCGCAGGTCATCGTGCAGTTGTCGCCCGAGCCGCTCGGGCACCGGAGGATGCACGACGATCCGCCGGTGCACTTGGTCGTGCAAGGCGTTTGCTGGCAGGTGGTGTCGCAGCTGGCGCCGGCGCTGCACGTCGTCGTGCAATGCTCGGCGTTGCCGCCGCACGTGAACGTCCCCACGCAACCGGCGCAGCCGAGATCGCAGTCTCCCTTGGGGTTGCAGGCGACGGCGCACGAGGTCCCCGGCTGGCAGGTCGGCGCGCAGTCTTGATCGGTGGGGCAGGTGTAGTCGGGGCAGCTGCACGCGCAGCCGGGCGGGCAGGCGAAGGTGCACTTGGTTCCGGAGCAGACCTTGTTGCATCCGGCCTGGCAGGAGGCCGCGCCCTCGGCGGATCCATCGCCCCCCGCTCCGGCCTCCCCCCCGCCGGCGTCGCCGTGGAAGAGGCCATCGAAGTCCTGAGCGCAACCGGCTGCGAGCGCGACGAGCGCGCCAGCCGCTGCGAAAAGAGCGCCGCGTCCAAGGGTGAGCCGCATGCGTCCTACGTTCTCGCCTCCCGTTTCCCTGATCCATCGTAGCACGCTGGGGTAGAGTGCTGCCCGATGCGGGCGCGTCCGCCCTTTGAACCCATGCGGCTTGGCCCAGCAGCGCGAATTGCCGCAGTTCTCGGCGTCTTTTTGTGCGCCGTCGCGCCTTCGCCCGCACGGGCGGCCGACGAAGCGCCGGAAGCGGGGGACGCCGAGGCGCGGCGGCTCTTCGGTGAGGGCTCGCGCCTCTACCTGGCCGGCCGCTACGACGAGGCTCTGAGCGCCCTCGAGGCCTCGTACAAGCTCGTGCCCAGCCCGAACTCCGGGTTGCTCATCGCGCGGTGTCTCCGTGAGCTTCGTCGGCCGGTCGAATCGGCGCAGATGTTCGCTTCGGTGGAGAGCGAGGCTCGGCGTCGCGTGCACGAAGGCGACGCCCGCTACGCGCCGACGGCCGACGCCGCGGCGACCGAGGGGGCGCGCGTCCGAGCGGGGCTCGGCCGCCTCCACGTCCGCGTGCATCACGCGCCGCCCGGGACGCGCCTCACCGTCGACGGCGCGCCGGTGGCGATGACGTCGGACCAAGAGGTCGTCGTCCTCCATCCGGCAGGCGACGCGACGGTGCGTCTCACGCCGCCCGAGGGGGCCGAGCAAAGTCAGAGCGTCTCCGTCGGCGCCGGCGCCGAAGTGAAGATGGAGTTCGAGCTCGCCCCGCGCGGGTCGACGCCGCCGCCGCCGCCCCCTCCGGGGCCCGGTGAGCCGCCCGCCCCCGCCCCCTCCGACGCCGCTTCTTCCATCTACGTCCCCGCAGCGTGGATCTCCGGCGGCGTGGCCTTGACCGGCCTCGGCTTCTTCACCGGCTTCGGCCTCGCCTCGAGGTCGAAGTTCGACGACTTGCAGAATCGCTGCGGCCAAACGGGATGCGGCCCTGCGGATCGCGCCGAGGCCGACGCCGGCAAGCGCGATCAGACCATCGCCAACGTCGGCTTGGTCGTGGGGCTGCTCGGCGCGGCCGCGACCGGCGTCTTCGTGGTCCTCGCCGTCACCGACCATCACGACGGGTCGAATCGAACGACCGAGCTGCGGGTCGGCCCGGGCTCGGCCCACGTGCGCGTCGCCTTCTGACCTCGGCGCGGCTATGCTCCGAGCGTGTCGACCACGCCCCCGCGCAAGCCCGGCTCGTGGCCCCCGCCGGCCGAGCCCCGCGACGACCAGTCCACGGTCTCGCACGCGCTGTCGTTGGGGAAGCTCCCGGCCGTCATTCGGCGCGCGGTCGTGATCGAAGGACCGGATCGCGGCAAGACGTTCGACGTCGACCCCAACTCGCCCTCGCGCATCCTCCTCGGTACGAGCCCCGCGTGTGAGCTTCGTCTGACCGATCCGACCGTTTCGCGTCGTCACGCCGCGCTCGAGCCCGTGGGGCAGCGCTATCGTCTGATCGACTTCGGCTCGACGAACGGCACGTTCATCGACGGCGTCGGCGTCGTCGAAGGCTACGTCCGCGGCGGCGAGATCGTGCGCCTCGGAAGCACGGCGCTCCAGCTCGAGACCGAGCCCGCCGCCGAGCCCCCCGCCTTGCCGAGCGCGATGCGCTTCGGTCGCATGCTCGGCGCGAGCGCGGCGATGCGCCGGCTTTATCCCTTGTGCGAGCGCCTCGCTTCGGCGCGTGTCCCCATCGTCATCGAAGGCGAGACAGGGACCGGCAAGGAAGTGCTCGCCGAAGCCCTCCACGAGATGGGTGGCTCGAGCGGCCCGTTCGTCGTCTTCGACTGCACCACGGTCTCGCCGAGCCTCGTCGAGGCCGAGCTCTTCGGCCACGAGCGCGGCGCCTTCACCGGCGCGGTGGCTTCGCGGCCCGGCGTCTTCGAAGAGGCCGACGGCGGCACGCTCCTCATCGACGAGATCGGCGATCTCGATCTTCCGCTCCAAGCCAAGCTCCTCCGCGTGATCGATCGCGGCGAGCTTCGTCGGGTCGGCGGGCAAAAGGGGATCAAGGTGAACGTGCGCGTCCTCGCGGCCACGCGCCGCGATCTCGACAAGGCCGTCACCGCCGGGCGTTTCCGCGACGACCTCTTCCACCGCCTCGCGGTGGCGCGCATCGAGCTGCCGCCGCTCCGCGAGCGCCAGGGAGACGTGCAGCTCCTCGCGCGTCAGTTCGCGGTGGAGATGGCCGGATCGGCCGACGTGCTCACGCCCGAGGTGCTCGCCCGCTTCGCCGAGCACTCCTGGCCGGGCAACATCCGCGAGCTCCGCAACGCCGTCGCCCGCGTCATCGCCCTCGGTCAAGAGGGCGACCTGCTCAACGTCACCGGCTCATCGAGCGCGAGCCGACCGAGCGAGTCCGGGGGCGACTGGTTCGAGTCCATCATCGAAGCGAAGATGCCGTTCCCCCTCGCGCGGCGCCGCACCTTGGACGAGTTCGAGCGGCGCTACGTGGAGCACATGCTCGCCGCGCACGAAGGGAACGTCGCCCAAGCGGCGCGCGCCTCCGGCCTCGCGCTCCGCTACTTCCGCCTGGTCCGCGCGCGCCTCCACAAGGGCTGACGCGGCCTCGCGCTCACGGCGCGGCGTCGGGCGCGTCGCACCGCGCGAGGCATTTTCGCTCGCACGTCTGCTCGCCGTCGTGGCAGCGACGCCGGCACGGGGCGCTCTTGTCGACCTCGACCTCCGACTGGCGCTCGGTGTTGCCCTCGTCCATCCCCGCCGCTTGCGAGTCGCAGTCCGTCTCGCAGTGCGTCGTCTGCTGGATGCACTGTTCTCGGCACGTGCGCTCGCACGGGCTCGAGGCCGAGGGCGCGTTCGCCCCCTGGTTTCCGGCGCCGCCGCACGCCACGGCGAGGAGCACGAAGAAGAACGTCACGACGATTCCACGCTGCATCACGAGCCTCCATGGAGCACGTCGAAGAGCATCTCGAGCATGCGGTAGGTGAGCCCCCACACCACGCGATCGCCCACCCGGAGCGAAGGGAGGTCGAGCTTCTGTCCTTTGTAGTCGTACGAATAGGGCGCCGCGGTCTCGCCGCGCGCGAGAGGCGCGAGCGGCGTCCACAGCGCTTCGGCGACCTCTTCGTTCGGGGTCACCGGCACGTCTTCTTCCAGCGCGAAGACGAAGGGGCTGATGACGAGCCCGAAGGAGATCCCGCGACCCGAAGCGGAGAGATCGGGGAGGCGGCCGAGGAGGCGACCGTACTTCGCGAGGTCGATGCCCACCTCTTCGTGCGCTTCGCGTCGCGCCGTGGTGAGGAGATCCGCGTCCTCCGGGTCGCGCCTTCCGCCGGGGAGCGCCATGTGGCCCGACCACGGATCGTCCTCGCGCTCGGCGCGCCGCATGAGGAGGAGCTCCGCCTCGCGGTTCGGGCCCGGGCGCAAGATGGCCGCGACCGCCGCCTGCTTCTCGCCGTGTGTCGATTCCGGCGTCGAGCGGCCGCGGAGGCGCGCGGCGATGGTGTCGAGATCGTACTTGGGGAGCACGCGCGAACAGCTAAGCGGTCCACCGCGCCGGCGTCAAATCCAAGGCAAAGAAGCTATGATCCCGCTCCTCGATGGCGTTCCACGTTCCATATCGCTCGGTCCAGCGTGTCTACTTCGACGACCTCGACGCGCTCAACATCCTCCACAACGTGCGCTTCGTGCTCTTCATGGAACGCGCGCGCGGTGAGCTCTTCAACGCGCTCGGCTTTCGCTGGGAGGACGACCTCCACACGAACCCCGACAAGTTCCACGTCGTGGCCGAGCACAAGGTCGACTACCTGAGCCCCGTGCGCGGCGAGGGCGAGCTCGTCGTCGAGGTCACGCCCACACACCTCGGGACGTCGAGCTTCATCATCGCCGCCCGCGTCCTTCCGCGGCACGGCGAGGGGACGCACGCCAAGGGGACGACCCGCCTCGTGCGCCTCGATCCGGCGACGAACCGCCCGTGCCCGTGGTCGCCGCGCTTCCGTGAGGCGGTGCTGCCGCTCCTCTCCTCGCCCAAGGCCGGCGCGTCGGGCTGACGCGAGAGACGCGGGGCCCCCGTGCGAATAACTGCACTCTACATTCATCCCGTCAAGTCGTGCGCCGCCGTCGCCGTCACAAAGGCCGAGGTCGGGCGTCGCGGTCTCACGGACGACCGCCGCTTCATGATCGTCGACGCCAACGGCCGCTTTCTCTCGCAGCGGACCCACCCGCGGATGGCGCTCCTCGTCGCCGAGCTCTCGGGGGACCAGCTCGTCCTTCGCGATCGCGCCAACCAGGAGCTGGGCGAGCTTCGCGTCCCTCGCGTGCCTCTTGCGCGAGGCGATGCGCCGCGCCGCGCCGTCACCGTGTGGCGCGACACGATGGACGCCCTCGCCCTCCCCGAGAGCGAAGCTTGGCTCACCCGTGCGCTGGGAAAGCCGGCGACCCTCGTCTACCAGCCGGAGGAGACGCTGCGCGTCATCCCCGAAGATCGCGCGGGCCGCACGGGGGACGAGGTGAGCTTCGCCGACGGCTACCCGTGCCTCCTCACCAGTGAGACCTCGCTCGCCGACGTGGCCGCGCGCGTCGGCGCGCCGCTCGAGATGACCCGCTTCCGCCCGAACGTGGTGGTGGACGGCGGCGCTCCGTTCGAGGAAGAGAGCCTCCGCACGGTCCTCGTGGGGAGCGTGCTCTTTCGTCACGCCAAGCCGTGCGAGCGATGCACCGTCCCCAACGTCGATCCAACGACGGGCGAGAGCGGCAGCGAGCCGATTCGCACGTTGGCCGGCTACCGCGCGAAGGAAGGCGCTGTCTTCTTCGGCATCAACTTGATCCCGGAGACGCTGGGGGAGATCCGCGTCGGCGACGAAGTCCTCACGAACGCGTGAAGGCGCGAACGCATGCCGGCGGACGGGCGCGGCTTCTTGCGCCCCCTCGCGCCTCCTCTATAAGAGCCTCCACCATGCCGCATGTCTTGGACGAGCTCGTGAAGCTCCTCGCGCTCGAGCGCATCGAGGAGAATTTGTTCCGCGGCCAGAGCCAGGATCTCGGTTGGGGGACGGTCTTCGGCGGGCAGGTGCTCGGGCAAGCGCTCTCTGCCGCCGTGCAGACGGTCCCCACCGAGCGCCACGTGCACTCGCTCCAGTCGTATTTCTTGCGGCCGGGCGACGTGACCAAGCCCATCGTCTACGAGGTCGATCGCATCCGCGACGGAGGCTCGTTCACCACGCGTCGCGTGGTGGCGATCCAGAGCGGCAAGGCGATCTTCAACCTCGCCGCCTCGTTCCAGAAGATCGAGCCGGGCTTCGAGCACCAAGACGAGATGCCCGACGCCCCCGCGCCCGAGTCGATCCCCACCGATCAGGAGCGGCTCGCCGGTGTGGCCGCGCGCCTCCCGCCGATGCTCCGCGAGCGCGCGACGGCGCCGCGCCCGTTCGAGATTCGCCCCATCGACGGCGAGACCGATCCGCTCGCCCCCTCGGTGAAGCCGCCGCGCCGCATGGTGTGGCTGAAGACGGTGGATCGACTCCCCGACGACCCCGCGCTCCACCACTACTTGCTGGCCTACGCCTCGGACTACTCCTTCATCACCACGTCGCTCCGGCCGCACGGAGTCACCTGGCTCACGGCGGGGATGCAGGTGGCGAGCCTCGACCACGTGATGTGGTTCCACAAACCGTTCCGCGTCGACGAGTGGCTCCTCCACGTGATGGATAGCCCCGCGGCGCACGGCGCGCGCGGCCTCGTGCGCGGGCGTGTCTTCACGAAGGACGGTCGCCTCATCGCCTCCACCTCGCAAGAGGGGCTCATTCGCATGCACGCCCCCCGCGCCTGAAGCTCGCGTCCCGCACGGCGAGCCCGGTCGGGCAAAGGCAGCGGCTACCTTCGCCCCATCCAGGTGTGCTCTCGTCGTTCGTCGACGAGCTGGTCGTAGCGCGCCTGCTGATCGGGCCGGAGCACGGCGCGGATGTCGGCGTCGACCTTGGCCTTGTGATCGCGGAGCGGCTGGCCACAGTGTTCGAACATGTCGCGGCTCAAGTCGCGCACCTGTGCGCGATCCTGATCGAGGATCGCGCGCACCTGGGTCTCTTGGGCGTCGTCGAGATCGAGCTTCCGCGCGAGTCCGCGAATCCGCCGATCCTCGAACCCGCGCCCCCCGTCGTCGCGCAAGAGCGCGGCGTGCCTCCGCTCGACGTAGGCGTACGAAGCCCCGCCCCCCGCGGCGGCCCCCAAGAGGAAGACCGCGGCGACGAACAGGTGCGCTTTCACGCGGCGCGTGTTCACCACTCGACCTCCACCGCGTCGTCCGCGCCGGCGGCGGCGTCGTCGAAGGCGTGATCGCTCTTGATGGCCCACACGAGAGCGAGGGCCGCGGCGAGCGCCGCGACCGGCAAGAGGCGCCGCGCAGGAACGAGGAAGTCGTCGAAGAAGCCGCTCGCCCTACGCGACCTCCCCGCGCTCGCGCCGTCCGCCTCCACCGCCTGCATCACGCGGGCGGTGAAGTCTCCGCGGGGGCGCACGTCGTTCGTCGCATCGGCGAGGCGCGCGAGCCGTGATTCGAAATCGTCTTCGCTCATGACGCACCTCTCTTCTCGCGCAAGGTGGCGCGCGCACGCACCAGTCGTTGCTCCACGGCCCCTTCGGTCACGCCGAGGATCTCGGCGATCTCCGCCGAGCCCAGCCCCTCTACCGCTTTGAGCACCAACACCGCCCGCTGCTCCTCGGGGAGATCCTTCAGCCAATCGTCGAGCTCTTGCAAGGCCAGGCGCGCCTCGGCGGAGGCGGCGCCGTCCCACCCCGGGTCGAGAACGATGTCGTCGCTCGCCGGCTGGGGGGTGCGCTTTCGCTTCCGCTTGGCGTCGATGCTGGCGTTGACCACGATGCGATAGAGCCACGTCTCGACGCGCGCGCGGCGATCGAACTCGCCTTCGAGCAACGAACGATGCGCTTTGACGTACGACTCCTGCACCACGTCCTCCGCCTCGGAGAGACTGCCGAGCATGCGCGCGGCGAGTCGAAGCAGGCGAGCGCTCGTGGCCTCGACGATCGCTCGGAAGGCCGACCTGTCTCCCTCTTGAAAGCGTCGAACGGCTTCTTCGAGGTCGGTCAACTCGGCTCTCCGGTCGCTTGCTTCGTGCGTGAGACGCTCGCCGAGCGCTCCTCCCTACGGCACGTTGCAAAGTTTTTCAAAAGGCCGCCGTCGCGACCGAACGCCGCGCCCACCGTCCTACCACGACGACCTACCGCGGGAGCTCTCTCGGCCCGAAAGGCGCTCCCCGCGCGCGAGAGGGGCGATTTCGCCGGCCGGCCGATGTCCCACCTCGTGGGACGAAAAAAAAGACCGCGCTCGCGTAGGGACCCTCGCCCGGCCTTCGTCGGACAGAGCAAAGGAGACTGAGGTCATGCGAATCGCGACGATGAAGTTGGGTCTTGTGGCGGGTCTTTTCTTGGCGGCGCTTGCCGGCTGCTCGGGCTCCGGCGCCGAGCCTCCGCAACAGCCCTCGGGGAGCACCACCGCCGCGGCGAACGGAACGACCGTCGCTGCGAACGACCACGCGACGCGCTTCGTGCAGCGCTTCGACAAGAACGGCAACGGCAAGGTCGAGCTCACCGAGCTCCCCGAGCGCATGCAGAAGCACCTGGCCTCGGCCGACACGAACAAGGACGGCGCCATCACCGTCCTTGAGCTCAAGGCGCACGCCGAAGCGCGCAAAGAAGAAATGTGGAAGCGCGCCGACAAGAACGGCGACGGCGCCCTCGACGCGTCCGAGGTCGGCCCCGAGCACTGGGAGCACATCAAGGTGGCGGACGCCGACGGCAACGGCAGCGTGACCAAGGCCGAAATGGAGCAGGCGCACGCGTCGGGCAAGCTCGCGATGATGCACCACGGCAAGTGGGGCGAAGGCCCGCGCGGCGAGCGCCCGAGCCCCGAGGCGATGTTCCAGCACATGGACAAGAACGGCGACGGCGTCATCAAGGCCGACGAGGTCGACCCGCGGTTCTGGGCGCACATCTCCAAGGCCGACACCAACGGCGACGGCGCGGTCAGCCAAGACGAGCTCAAGGCGGCGCACGCGAAGTTCGACGCCGAGCGCCGCGAAGGTCGCGATCAAGAAGCGCCGAAGGAAGCAGCGCCCAGCGAGACGCACTGACGCCGCACGGCTCCGCGCGCCGAAGCCACACGAGCTTACGCCCGGCGGGAGCGCGGCCCGCCGGGCGTCGTCTATTTGCGAGCCGTGCACACGCTGCAGCGCCCGCGCACCCTCTGCAGGCCTTCTTCCGTCGCCTCGCGAAAAAATCGCGCGATCCGAGCTCCGTGCGCGGCGAAAACGGTGGTGCCGACCTTCCGCGCCCGCTCGTACACCGCGGCACGCCTGATGCTCTATCGAGGGTCATGAAGCCCATTCACGCCCCCTGGCATCGGTCCGCGCACACCCCTGTTCCGAAGCGCCACGTCTCGGCGGCGGCGATCGCTGCCGAGGTCGGCGTGTGCGCCGTCGCTGGCGCGGCGCTCGGTGCGATCGCCGGTCCGGCCGGCGCAATCGCCGGCGCGCTCATCGGCAGCTTCGCCGGAACCATCGCGGCGATCGCGATGGACAACGCGTCGCGCGATGCCACGATCCACGACGACAAGCTCGACGAAGAGATCGGCGTGGTGTCGGGGAGCCTCGGCGCACCGGGGTTGAAGCATCCGCCCGCGCGCGTGGGCGCCTACTCCGCGGGCTCCTCGGGCGTCCCTTCTTCGGGTGGTCGCTCGGCCGAGGGCCCGATGCAGGACGTCGACTCCAAATGAAGTGAAGCGCGTGCGCTCGGCGATTCACGCCGGCGCGCGCCCTCAAGCGCCCAGCGCGTATTCGACGAAGAGCGTTCTCCGCTCGCCAGGAGCGAGTGTGAGGAGTCCTTCGCCGGTGTTGAGCGCGTTGCCCGGGCAGGTCCACGGCTCGACGCACACGAAGTCCTTCCCCCGCTGCGTCCACACGACCCAGCGCGTCGTCTCCTTCGAGGCGCGGATCTCGATCGCCCCTTGCGGGGTGACGAGGCTGCACGGGCCGTCCCCGTGATCGGCGAGGTGAAGGTCGACCTCTTCGCGCGTGAGGTTGATGCCGTGCAGCGTGAGCTCCTTCTTGGCCACGTTGTCGAAGGCGCGCGTGGCCTTCGTGCCGATGCGCGTCGCCCCCTTGTCGCTCTGCTTCACGTGGAAGTAGGGGTGGAAGCCGGCGCCGAAGGGCATCGGGTCTTTCCCGGTGTTCTCGAAGGCCATGTCGATGCGAAGCGCCCGCGGCCGCAGGGTATAAGTGTACTCTGCAACGAAGTCCCACGGGTAGGCGGCGCGGGTGACGTCGTTCGCCACGAGGCGCAGCGTGGCCGACGCCCCTTCGCCGTCGGCGTGCGTGCTCGCTACCTCCCACGGGAGGAGCCGGGCGAAGCCGTGTTGCTTCATCGTGCCGCTCTTCCCGTCGCGGGCGAACGCGTCGCCTTCGAGCTTCCCCGGCTGGGGGAAGAGGACCGGGTTTCCCCCGCGGACGTTCTTCTCCGTGTCGCGGAGGGTCTTCTCGTCCAAAAAGAAGAGGTGCCTCCCCCCCAGCGCAAGCCGGGTGAGGAGGCCGCCGCGCGCCGGGGCGAGCACGGCGAGCCCTTTGCCCTCGGTGTCTCGTAGCTCGAGCGTTTCGAGAGCGTCGTTCCGCGGGCCGACTGTGAACATGGCGCGAGGGTAGCAGGCCGATGCGTGCTGCGCCGAGACGCGCTTGTCGGCTAGAGTTGTCCGAGATGCACCACCCTCTCTCCGAAGCGACGATGTCGGCCTGGACCGAAGAGGCCCGCCGTGTTCATCGCCGGTATCTCTTGGAGATCGTCGAGGGGTGCGGCCTATGTCCCTGGGCGGAGCGCGCGCGCGTCGACGGGCGCGTCCGCGAGCGCGTGTTCTTGGACGACGATCCCGAGGAGATCGCCCCCTCGCTCGACGCTCTCGCCGAGCTCGTCGTCGACGCGAGCGCCGAGGTCGCGTTCTTCGTGTATCCGCGGCTCGCGCTCGACCGTCGCGGGTTCGAGCGCTTCGTCGCTTCGCTCCGCGAGGCCGACGCCAAGCGTCACGCCTTGGGGGACATCCCCTACGTGCTCGCCGCGTTTCACCCCGACGCGCAGCCCGACACCGCGCAGGCCGAGCGCCTCGTCCCGTTCCTTCGTCGCACGCCCGATCCGACGATTCAGCTCCTTCGCGCCGCTTCGCTCGAGCGCGTGCGCGGCGGGGCTCCGCAGGGGACGCAGTTCGTCGACTCGAGCAGCATCGAGATGCTGTGGGAGGAGGCGGTCATTCCCCTTCGCGAGCGCATCGCCCGCGCCAACCTGGTGACGGCCACGCGCATGGGCATCGACGTTCTCGCCGCTCGGCTCGACGACATCCGCCGCGATCGCGACGCCGCGTACGCCGCGCTCCTCCTCCGCGAAACGGCCTGACCGCTCGAGAGCGTGTAGCGCGGGTTTTTTCGATCCGCTCGGGTGAGCGGCGCGTACCCTCTCTTCACCGGAAGAGGGGGGACCATGGGCGACGTCATCGAGATCAGCACGAGCCTTCGCATCGAGAGGCCGCCGTCGGAAGTGCGCGCGCAATACCGCGACATCGACCATCACATCCGCCACAACGTGCACCCCGGCATTCACTACACCTGGGAAGAGTCGAAGCCGGGCGAGCGGAAGATCCGCACCGAGTTCCGCCTGCTCGGCAAGAAGCAATACGACGTGTCCCTCTTGGTGGACGCGCCCGACGGCTCGTTCGTCATCGACTACCTCGAAGGGGCGAACGCCGGCACCAAGCTCGTGCACGAGTTCCTCCCCGAGGGCGAGGGGGCCACCACGGTGAAGATCACGGCGCACGTGCCGGGGACGACGGGACGAAAGCTCCTCGGGCCGCTCTTCGGCTTCGGGGTGAAGCAGGTCATCAAGAAAGCGCTCAAGGAAGACAAGGCCGACCTCGAGAAGGGGACGTTCAAGCCCGGCGCCGTGGCGGGCAACCTCCCCGCTGCGCTCGAGCTCGTTCGGCCGATACAAGCGCGGGTTCGCGCGCTGGGACCGCTCGGCGCCGACGTCGCGCGCGCCGTGCTCGACTTGGCGGCGCTCGTTGCCGCGGCCGACGGCGAGGTCGACGACGCCGAGCGCGACGCGCTCTTGAAGGTGACGACGGCCTTCGGGCTCGCGGACGTCGACACCTCGTGGGCCGACGCGGCGCTCGAGAGCGCAAAGAGAGCGGCCGTCTCCGAGGCGCTCGAGGTGGCGTGCGCAAGGCTCGGCGCGCGCATGAAAGAGCTCGGCGTCGGGGACGACGGCCTCGCGCCGGCGGCGCTCGTGGCGCAAGCGAGCTTCGGCGTGGCGCTCGCCGAGATCGCGGTGTTTCGTCAGGTCGCCGCGGCGGCGGGGATCCCCGAGAGCGCCGTCGAGCAAGCCCTCGCCAGCGCCGACGAATCCCTCTCCGCCCAAGCCACGTGACCGACCTGCCCAAGGAAGGCGAGGAGAAGCCCGGTCGCGGGCTCTTCTTCAAGATCCGCGTGACCTTGCTCCTCGGGGTGCTCGCGCTCGTCCTGCTCTACGCCTGGCACGACGTGACGAGCCGGCGCGCGCGCACCTCGTGGGATCACACGCTCGAGATCGCCGTCGTCGTGCTCCGCCGCGACGCGGTGGATCCCGAAGCGATTCGTCTCCTCGAAGCGCGCCTTCACCCGCTCGAAGAGCGCATGACCGAGGAGCTTCATCGCTATCGACCCGACGCGCCGCCGCCGTTCGCCTTCCGCTTCTTCGGGCCGGTCGACGTCGAAGAGGATCCGCCCTCCGCCGAAGGCGACGGGATCGTCGATCTCGCGACCCACGCGTACCGCCTCTCGCGCTACCTCGCGCGCGTGGACGACACGGTTTCGCTCCCTTCGCGGGCATACGACGCACGGATCTACGTGACCGCGAAGCGCCCGCGGCGTGACGACCGAACGCTGGTCGAAGGGGTGAGCGAAGAAGGGGGGCGCGTGGGGAACGTCACCGTGGAGCTCGACGACGGCATGGCCGACTTCGCGCTCGCCGTCGTCGGGCACGAGCTCTTTCACACGCTGGGGGCCACGGACAAGTACGACCCCGCGGGCCACCCGATGATCCCCGAAGGGCTCGCCGAGCCCGACCGCGAGCCGCGCTTCCCGCAGCGGTTCGTCGAGATCATGACCCGCTCGCGACCGCTGGGCGGGGGAGCCGAGCAGATCCCCGAAGCCATCGACGATCTCGCGGTCGGGCCTACGACGGCGAAGGAGATCGGCTGGGCGCGGTGACACGGTGCCTTGGGCGCGTAGGTAGCGCCCTGTCTCACGCGCCGCGCGCGAGCGTCATCGTCGTCGTCGTGTACGGACGCGGAGGGAGCGTGGTCACGTCGCGGAACCCGAGGCGCTCGTAGAACGCCTGCGCGTCGCGCGTGCCGAGGTGCACGAACGCCGCGTGCCGCACCGCAGGGTGATCGAGCAAGAGGCGCATCATCGCCAGGCCGACGCCGGTGCCTCGCAGATCGTCCTCTACGGCGACGTCGTAGATCCACGCGTGCTTCGCTCCGTCGCCGGTGGCACGCGCGGTGGCGACGAGCTCGCCCTTGGCGTCGCGCACGCCGACCCACGCCGGCGAAGCGCGGTGCGCTCGCGCGAGCAGCGGTGCGTCGAAGCGACCCTCGTTCCAATAGAGAGGCGCGAGGAGTGAGGTCGCGGCGCGCACGTCGCGCTCGGCGCAGAGATACGGCACGAGCTCGAGCCCTTCGAGGCGCGAGGGCAGGGCGAGAAATTCGGGGAGCGTCGTGCCTCTGTTGGCCTCCAGGATCAGGGTGCACGCGCGCGCGTCGCCCGGCTCGCCGCGGCGCCACAGCCCCTCGAGGATGCGACGTCGCTCCCCCGGGGTCTTGTGCTGGCCGAGCTTGGCCTTGCCGCGCATCACGTCGGTCGCGATCGACACGACGAGCACCCCGGCCAGCGCCTTCTCGTAGAGCGGGTGCTCGGCGTCGAGGGGCACGTGCCTCCCCTCGGGCTGGTGCTTCGCGAGAAGCGCGGCGAGGGCCCGCGCCTTCCTCGAAGGATCGTCTTCGCGTTCGAGCACGCCGTGCACCTGCACCGAGCGGTAGTAGGTGGTCGCCGGGCACGCGCGCTCGGGATCGACGAACCAGCTCGGGAGAAAGGCGACCGTCTCGTCGGCCTCGAGCACCGCCTCGCGGCCCACCGTGAGCGTCTTCTCGCCCACCGGCGCGCCGTGAAAATACACGCGCTCCTCGACGAGGGCGAAGTTCATGGCGCGGAGCACCGGGCGCCCCTCGGGGGTCGTCGTGGCAAAGCGGAGCAGCGGAGCGCCTTCGAGGAAGGCGAGGGCCTCGTCCTTCGACATGACGAAGAGCTTCTCTCGCCGCATGGGAGCGGGTTGCATGCGAAAGAGCGTGAGCCCGAGATGGTCTATCGAGAAGATCCAGAATCTAGAAATACTCTAGACCAGTTCTCGTGCCCGCCGCGACGGCCTCGCCGCTACTTGGCGCAGCCCACGCGACTCGTGTCGAGCGCGACCTCGTCGTACCAGACGTCGAGCGTCGGGATGCTCGTGAGGTCGTGGTAGAGGTGCAGCCCGATCTCGATGTAGGCGAACGAAGGTGCGGTCCACGCCGGCGCGTGGCCCGAGGTGATGGCCATGTCGGTCAGCTCGTTGCCGTCGACGTAGACGTGGTACTCGCTGTTTTGCCCGTCGAAGTGCCACTCGAAGCACTTCCAGGCGTCGAGCGGCATGACGGTGCTCGAATGGTCGCCGTAGTCGCCGGGGATGTAGTTCCCCGAGATGTCGTGGCTCGTCGATACACCGATGCGGTAGTGCGAAGCCGCGCCGCCGTCCGTCAGTGCTCCCACCGCTTCGATCATGTTGGTGTGCATGTCGGGCGATTGCCCGGCCATGTACACGAACGCGCGGCCCCAGATCTGATCGCCCGGGAAGGGGAACCCGTGGGTCGTGCGGATCCCTCCGTTGGTCCCCGCGGTGTCACTTCCGCTCACGCCGGTGTGGACGTGGAGCGCCTTGCTGCCGCGCGCGACGTGCATGGCGTCGACGGTCACGGTCGCGTTGCTCTTCAGCGTCGTCCCCCAGATCGCGGGATCGACCGAGCCCGACTCGAAACCGTCGCACACGCGGAACGCGGAGCCGCCGCACTTGGAGGGGCCTCCGGGGCCGCCGTCCGTCGCCTTCCCCGAGTCGCCGCCGGCGTCGTCGCCTGTCGGGCCGGCGTCGTCGCCGCCGCCCCCTCCGCCGTCCCCCGCGCTCCCGCCTTCGGGGACCACCAGCGCGTCGCCGTCGCCTCCACCGGCGATCGTCGGATCGTCGCTCGCGCCGCTGCACGCGACGAGCGCCGCGGTCGCGCCGACGAGCGCCGAGGCGAACCCAACGAGACCTAGCGAGCGGGTCCTCTCGCGGCGTGTCTTCGACATGAGGAAGGGAGGAGCACGCGACGTGCCACGAGGACGTCTTGGCGGAGGCGGTGCGCGCTGCTGCGTGCGACACGAAATCGAGGGGAATTCACCTGCCGTGAGCGACCGAAGGGGGGCGCCGGCTGGCCGCCGCGGAGTTCCTGGACGTCAGGCGGTTCAGCGGATCCGAGGCCCCTGGACGGCGCGCGTAGAGCGTCGCGCGACGCTGCCGCAGGGGCGGATCGGCGCCGCGCCTTTCCTCCCTTCAGGTCGCGCGCCAGGGGAAGAGCGGCGGCCACACCGCCGAGCCGCCGGCGCGCTCGCGTGCATCGTCGAGCTGGTTGGCGATCGGGCTCACGAGCATCGCGCTCGAGGCCAGCAGGACGCCGGCGCAGATGTCGACGAGGTAGTGCCAGCGAAGGAACATGGTCGCGCCGATGATCTGCGTCGTGAAGAGCGCGAGCGGGAGCCACGTGTAGCGGTACGGGGCGCGCGCCCGGTTCTTGAACGAGAACAACGTGAGGTAGGTCGGCACCGCGGTGTGCAGGCTGGGGAACACGTCGGTGCGCGAGCCGCCGCCGACCGAGTCGACCGTGCGTTTCACGAGCGGCCACCAGAAGCCCCCTTGGAGGTGGTGGGGGAAGTGAATCGCCGCGTACGGACCGTACGCCGGTACGAACGTGTAGAGTACATGTCCCACGGCGTAGACCCACATGAAGCCGAAGGAGAGCCGGCGGAGGAGCGCGCGGTCGCGACCGAAGAACAGCACCGGGAGCACGTGCACCGCCACGAGCAGGAAGTAGCCGTAGTAGAAGAAGGCGAACCACTCGGTGGTGCGCGGCGAGACGAACTGGTCCCACGCCTCCGAAGGCTCGACGCCGAAGACGCGCAGATCGAGCGAGTAGAGGAGGCCGTCCTCGGTGCGCGCGGTCGTGGTCGGGAGGATGTACTGGAGCTGAAAGAAGCTCCCGAGGAGCGGCACGAGCGCGCCGACACGGTAGACGAGCGCGCTCGGGAGGCGGCCGGGCGCGAGGAGACCGCCGCGCACGACGACCAGCACGGTGACGAAGCACAGGAGATCGATGCCCAGGCCGGCGAGCGCCTGGGGACGACGCTCCCCCGTGCCGCGCGCGACCTCGATCGTCAGAAGGAGCAAGTACGTGAGCAAGAGCCAGTCTTGCGCAGCGGGCGCGAGGAGCACGCGTCGCAGCCATCCGCCGCTCGTACTCGCCGAAGCACCGGTCGTGCCCACGAGGCTCCCGCTCGTCGCTGCTGCCCCGATCGCGCCACCCTCGGCGAGCGTCGCGTTCGCGTCGGGATAGAACGCATCGTCGCGACGCGGGCGCCACCCAAACAACACCGCCATCGCCGTCGCGAGCATCCCCCCGAGAGAGTTCTTCACGCCGACGTATGCCGCTCGACGCGCGTTTGTTCTCCCTTCGTGGCGGCGAGGCGCTCGGGAGACGCGGCGAACCCGCAAAACGCGGCTTTTGCGCCCATTTTTGCACGCGCGACGCGACGGATTGTCGCTCTCGCTCCCTAGGCACTCAGCCGCGCGCGCACTACCCTTCGGGCGCTGTGTCCATGCTTCAACCCGCCGCGGCTCCCTCGGGTTCTGGACGTGTTCCGCGCATCCCGGTGGGAGCGGCGCTGCGACGCGTCTTCTCCAAGGGCTACCACCTCGCCGATCTGCGCGCCGACGTCATGGCCGGTGCCGTCGTCGGCGTCGTCGCGCTCCCGCTCTCGATGGCGCTCTCGATCGCCGTCGGCGCTTCGCCCGAGCACGGCCTCTACACCGCCATCGTCGCCGGCGCCGTCGTCGCGCTGCTCGGCGGCTGCAAGTTCCAAGTCACCGGGCCCACCGCGGCCTTCGTCGTGATCCTCGCCCCCATCGTCGCGCGCCACGGGCTCTCCGGGCTCCTCATCGCCGGCTTCCTCGCCGGGCTGATGCTCGTAGGGATGGGCGTCGCGCGTCTCGGCAGCTTCATCCAGTACATCCCGCACCCGGTGACGACCGGCTTCACCGCCGGCATCGCCACGGTCATCGCGACGCTCCAGCTCAAAGACGCGCTCGGGCTCCAAGTCGGCGCGCTCCCCGACAGCTACGTCGGCAAGATCGCCATGCTGTGGCACGCGCGCGGCTCGGCACACCTCGGCGAGCTCGTGACGGCGGCGATCACGCTCGCGCTCCTCCTCGCCATTCCGCGTGTCGTGAAGCGCGTGCCCGCGCCGCTCATCGCCCTGACCTTCGTCTCGGTCGCCGCGGCGCTCGTGCATCGCTTCGTACCGTCGTTCGAGATCGCGACCATCGGCTCGCGCTTTCACACCATGGTGAACGGCCACGAGGTCGCCGGGATCCCCGCGGTCGTGCCGGTGCCGGCTCTCCCCTGGGGTTCGGGCGGTCTCACCTTCGAGCTCGTGCGCGAGCTCTTCCCCTCGGCGTTCGCCATCGCGATGCTCGGCGCCATCGAGTCGCTCCTCTCGGCGGTCATCGCCGACGGCATGACGAACACCAAGCACGATCCCAACGCCGAGCTCGTCGCCCTCGGTGTGGGGAACCTCCTCGCGCCCATCTTCGGCGGTATCGCGGCGACCGGTGCGCTCGCGCGCACGGCGACCAACATCCGCGCCGGCGCCCGTTCCCCCTTCGCCTCGGTCACGCACGCGGTGGTGGTGCTCCTCGCCATCCTCATCCTCGCGCCGCTCGTCGCCTACGTGCCGATGGCGTCGCTCGCCGCGCTGCTCCTGCTCGTGGCGTGGAACATGTCCGAGGCGCGCGGGTTCCTCGGCGTCGTGCGCGTCGCCCCCAAGAGCGACGTCGTCGTCCTCGTGCTCTGCTTCTTGCTCACCGTCTTCTTCGACATGGTGATCGCCGTCTCGGTCGGCTTCGTGCTCGCCGCCGTCCTCTTCATGCGGCGCATGTCGGAGTTCACCGAATCCGAGCTCCGCCTCGACGCCTCGCGCGACGGCAGCATGCTCCCGCTCCCCGAAGGGGTCGTGCTCTACGAGATCAACGGGCCTCTGTTCTTCGGCGCGGCGCAGAAAGCCACCAGCGCCCTTCGCACGGTGGACGGCGCGGATCTCCGCGTGCTCATCGTGCACCTCGGTCGCGTGCCGGTCATCGACGCGACGGGCTTCGTGGCGCTCGAGGGGGCGATCGCGAACATCCTCCGCGCGAAGAAGAAGGTCATCCTCGCCGGCCCACTCCCGCGGCCGCACGACATCTTCGAGAAGGCCGATCTCCCGGCGAAATACCCGGGCTTGCGCATCGCCCCCGACTTGAACGCGGCGACGGCGATGTCCGAGGAGCTCGCGACGCACGCGAGCATCCTCCCCGGGCCCATCGCCGCCGGCCCGCCTGCGGCGCACTGACGAAGAGCGAGCTTCGGCGCACGGGCACCGAAGAGCTCGCCCCGGGCCTCAGCGCTTCGTCGCGTACCAGGCCTTCACGCCGGCGTGATCGCGCACGGCGTCGCTCACGCGATTCAACTTGGCGAAGGGGGTGAACGTGGTCGCGGGGATGTGATCGATCGTGCCGCTCGCGACCCAGCGCACCGCGAGGTGGATCTTCAAGTCGACGACGTGGAGCTTGGACCCGGCGAAGAACGGCCCGTCGTCGGCGATGGCTCGCTCGACGTTGGCCGCCCAGGTGGGGAGGTAGCTCGCGGCGAGCTCTTCGCGCACGCGCTTCTTCTCGTCCGGATCCTTGATGCGCAGGGTGGGGCCGAGCTGACCGCGGAGATCTTCCACGTAGCCCATCATCGACTCGTGGCGCGCCGCTTCGAGATCGTCCTTCGGGTGGAGGCCGTGCTGGCGGCCGAGGAGGACGAGGATGGCGTTCGCCTGGGCCAGCGGCGGCTGCCCGGGGATCGAGAGGACGGGGAGGGCACCGAACGGGGTCTTCGCCTTCCGCGACGGCCAGTCGGCGGGCTTGATGCGGTCGTCTTCGAAGTCGACGCCGGCGAGGTGGAGGGCAAGACGGCACTCTTCGCCGCGGCTCACCGGGGCGTCGAAGTAGGAGAGCTGGATTTTGGACATGGGCCGGGAACGTAACCCAGCTCTTCGCCGGTGGAAGGTGCCGCCGCGCAAAAATCGCCGGTCTTCGGCACGTGACACGAAGCACCGATTCGTGACAGGACGGCGGCATGACGCGCTTCGCCCCGCACCCCGCCACGCTGCGTCAGCTTCAATACGTGCTCGCGGTCGCCGAGCATCGGAGCTTTCGTCGCGCGGCCGAGGCGTGCGCCGTCTCGCAGCCTTCTCTCTCGAGTCAGGTGGCGCTGCTCGAAGAGGCGCTCGGCGTGCCGCTGTTCGAGCGTCTCCCGCGGGACGTCG
Organism: uncultured Polyangiaceae bacterium; assembly: GCA_964531795.1. GTDB lineage: Bacteria > Myxococcota_A > Polyangia > Polyangiales > Polyangiaceae > CAZHHD01. Next base: position 106,009 of record CAZHHD010000029.1, read on the forward strand.
TGGTGACGCGCGCCGGCGCCGAGCTGATCGAGCGTGCGCGTCGTGTGGTGCGTGAGGCCGACGATCTCGTCGCCGCCGCCCTCGGCACGCGCGATCCGCTCGCCGGCACCTTGCGCATCGGGGTCATCCCCACCGTGGCGCCCTACCTCTTGCCCGGCGCGGCGCCGCCGCTGCATCGCGCGTATCCAAGGCTCACGCTGCTCTGGGTCGAGGAGAAGACCGAGACCCTCCTTCGCCAGGTGGAAGCAGGCGAGCTCGACGCGGCGATCCTCGCGGTCGAGTCGGAGCTCGGGAACCTCGCCCACGCGCCGCTCGGGCGCGATCCCTTCGTCCTCACCGTCCCCAAAGGGCATGCGCTCGCCAAGAGCCAAGCGCCGGCGCGCGTGGAGGATCTCGAAGGCCACGCGGTGCTCCTCCTCGACGACGGACATTGCTTCCGCGATCAAGCGCTCGCGGTGTGTCAGCGCGCGGCCGCGCCCGAAGCGAGCGTGCGCGCGACGAGCCTCTCCACGCTCGCGCAGATGGTGGCGGGAGGCGCGGGCATCACGCTCCTCCCCAAGCTCGCCCTCGCGACCGAGAACCGCGCGCGCTCGCTCGTGGCGCGTCCATTCGGACCGCGAGGACCTTCGCGGCACCTCGTGCTCGCGTGGCGCCCGTCCTCGGCCGTGGTCCCCGCGCTCGAGGCCGTGGCCGCTTCGCTCCGCGCTTCGGTGGAGCGCGAGACCGCCTAGCGTCCTGAGTCCGAGGTTCGTCGCCTTCGGCGCCGAGCCCTCTGACTCAGGAACTA
>CAZHHD010000030.1:0-97624 GCA_964531795.1 uncultured Polyangiaceae bacterium
CAAGTCGAAGTCAATTAACTCAGAATCCGCGGACCCAACTCGGGGGTCAGGTCACCACGACATGAACGACACCAACGCCGCCACACACTTCCTCAATGTGGACCTCGACGTCCTCGGAGCGTTCGAGCGCGGGCCGCTCCTCGCGGCGTTGGGCGATCGCGTGCTCGTCTTGCGCGACGACCCCATGCGTGGGCTCTTGGTCCTCGAGCTGAACGACCGTGCCGCCGCGACCCTCGTCGACAAGGTGACCGAGCTCGTCGCCCTCGTTGGCGCGCTCTCTGGGGACGCGCTGCAAGGCTGGAAGGCCGCGGACCAACGCATCGCCAACCTCGGGATCCAAGCCGGTGCGAAGCCTCACGCGGCGGAGTGGACGCTGCCAGCGCAGCTTCTCGCCGACCTTGCGCGACTTGAGATGGAGCTGAGGATCACTGTCTACGGAGCAGGCAGCGAAACTGACGACGTTTAACCCGCGAGGAAGCGCGAAACGTCCTGAGCCGACCGTCGCGAAGTAGAGCTTCGCGAACGCCTCGAGCGGCTCGAAGCCTTCGAGCGGCCCCGTGTGCGCGAAGGCGAGCCTCTTGATCTCGCCTCGGCGCGGTTCGAGCCGCACCGCCTGCGTCAGCTCGCCCTTCTTCGACGCGACAAGTCGCGAGGCCTTGCGATTGAATCGATCCCCCTTGTCGGCGAAGCCGCGAAGGGCGGAAGCGCCGCCCGCGGGGACGACGTAGCGAGCTCTCACCCCGGTGAATCGCGCACGTGGCCGCGCGAGGGCCCGGCGCGCCGGAGTCAGCACCGTCGAACGTCACGCGAGCGCGCGTGGCGTCGCGTGCGCGAGCCGCCTTCGCGAAGTGCGTGGACTTTCTGGTCATTCGCGCACGCACACAAGGCCGCGCGCGCGACCCGCGGGGGTCTTGCACGCGCTGCACGGCCCCTCGCGCTCGCTCCCAAGGGAGCTTCGTTCGCTCGCATGCGCGGCGCGCTTCGCTCACCACGCCACGCGCTTCCCGCGCAAGCCGCCGCCCTTCGCTCGCGGCATGTCGATTTCACGCAACCGGGCTCGCTCGCGGGCCGATGGGTCGTCCGTGAAGCGCCGAGAAGGGCAAGTCACCTCGACGGCAAGCACGCCCCGAGCAGCAAGGAGTCGAACCGTGAAGAAGATGTCTCGTTACCTCCGCACCTCGATCGAAACCCGCGCGCTCCGCATGCTCCGGACGCTGAGCGTCTCCGCCGCCATCCGCGCGCAGATGAACGCCCACGGCTACACCGAGGCCGAGCATGAAGAGGGGTGGAAGCTCTGCATCGCCGTCGCCGGCTTCGGTTGCTCAACCGGCGGCACCACCAACGAAGACGCCATCCGCGCCGCCAGGGAGCGCGTCACCGACTTCACCGCGAACGATCTCCCGTGCCTCGCCGCGGGCGTGAAGCGCGTCTACCCCGAGCGCTACGACGCGCTCTTCGGCGACCTCACCCTCGACCGCGCCGCCGAGCCGATCGTGGAGGCGACGCTCTTTCTCGATCGCTACGAAGCGCTCGCCGCCACGGGGGCGAGCAAGGCGGACCACGCGGTCGTCGCCTTCCTCGCCAAGCGGACCTTCACGAGCGACGTGGCGCGCGCCGTGCGAGAGAGCGTCCACCTCGCGTCTTCGACGCCCGAGACCTTCGCTCCGAAGGCGGAGGACACGACGGCGCAGCGCGAAGAGGAGCTCGTCAAGCTCCACGCGTGGCTCGAAGACTGGACGACCACCGCGCGTCGCGCGATCACGCGGAAGGATCAGCTCCACCGGATGGGCATCGGCCGCCGCTCGCCCACCAAGAAGAGCGACGCGGTCGCGCCGGGCGGTGTGCCGGTGACGTCGGTGGGCGCCGGTGGTGCTTCGGCGGCGAGTGGGAACGGCGCCACGAATGGGAACGGTGCGAGCGAGCCCGCGCTCTCCGCGGGTGCGACGGCGCCGCAAGCAGCGACCGCGGAAGAGAGCGGCGTGCGCCTCCGCGCGGTGTGAGCGGCGCGGCGCCTCTTGGTTGCTGTGCGTCGATACGAACAGGCTCCAACGCACCTCGCAAGTCACGTTGTGACGAAGCCGGCGACTACGACGGGACCGCTGTGGCGATCGCGGTGAAGATGTCCGCGATGTCCGATGGCACCATGTGGACGGCCTCGAGCGCGAGATGCAGCTCCTTCAAGTCCGTGTTGAAGACGCGATAGAAGTGCCCTTGAAGTTCGTGGCCTTTGCGCCTCAGCAACCAGGTTGGATATGCCAGCGTAGGGCCGTTGACGAACGGAACCGGGACGGGAGCACGCTCGCTCTCCTCTAGCTCGATCACGGCTTCGACTTGATCGAGGATCCACTTCGAGATGATGGTTTGGTCTCCTTCCGGGAGCTTCGAGATGTTGCGCTCTTGACCGACCCCGATCGGCAGAGAGAGTCGGACTAACACCTCGGCGACGCCGGCTCGCTCTTGTCGCAGTAAGGCAGCGAAGACGACGAGCGGGTCGAGCAGATAGTTCTCATACGAGTACCTCGACAGAACGTGGACGCCCGGGGCGCCTGAGTTCCCTCGGTCCAGGTCGATTATCCCCTGCACGAAGGGCGAAAGGTTCGCGGACGAGAGTTTCGAAACCCAGTCCGTCACGGCATTCCTTCCACCACCTTGCTTCTCCCGCGAGCTTGCGGTGCCGAGTCCCGCGCGCTGAAACACTAGCGTGGGCTCCCGCTGGTTCTGGCTGACCTCAAGGTGAATGTTGCGCATCCTTCGGAAGAAGATCGCGTCAGCGTCATCTTCAACGAGCACGCAGCGAGTCTGCGGAGCCGCGGAAAATAGGTTTGCGCTCAGGCGTGCGATCGCCGCCGCGGGCGCGACCGGTCTCACCGCCGGCGGAACCCCAAAGACCTCGAAGAGCGATCCTTGGGGGGCCAGGACGAGCGTGTCAGGACGGTGAGTCGTCATGACCACGCGAACGCCGCCTTGAACGAGTTCGTCCAGGCTCTGAAGGAGGTGCTGGACAAGCGAGGTATGGAGGTGCGCGTCCGGCTCGTCGAGCAGGAGCAACACGGGCTTCCCGCGCTTGACCGATGCTCGGTAAAGCCAAAGGCTCAGTCTCAAAATTGCCGTCTCGCCCGGCGAGAGCTCGGCGGGGGCACACTTGCGGCTTCCGTTGATCAGCTCCAAGGCGAATGTGCGCCCCGTCCCAATCGCCTGGCCCATCGGCGTGGTGAGGCGGTAGGGCAACCCTGAGGACTCGATCAGGCGATTCGCGAGCGCCCACGGAGCATCGGCGGCGTGAGGGACCGAACGCCCGTGTTGGTTCACGTGGTCTTCGTGAGCCTTCCAGAAGACGTCGCCGACGAGCTTCAGAAGCCGCGGCAGATCTGCATCGAACGAACTGTCAGGCTGGGAAGGGTTGCCAAAAGGCGGAACGAAAACGACATCGAAGTGACTTGTTGGATGGCGTGCTGCCGCGTCCTTGGACGCCTTGTGCGCCTCGATTGCCCTCGCATCACGGTGGCCGGGCCCGAGGGGGTGCACGTGGGGCGCGGTTCGCATCGCCCTAAGAATCTCAGACTTTCCAGCTCCATTCGTGCCAGTCAAGACCGCCAGGGGCGGGATGTCGACCCACTCGATCCCATCCGCAAGCAGTCCCGGCAAGCGGTGGCGGAAGGTGAGTGCCGGCGGCGTCATTCCTTCTGGACTAACACGGTAGGACATCGCCGCCAGCCAGGTGCGGGTTACGCCCGAGCCATGTGGCGCTGCAACAATCGCTCCTCGCATCGCACACCGCGCCGCGCCGTGAGCGCCAACGGGCGAGGGACTTCCCCACCGACCCGTGTTCTCACTGCGCATCCACGAGCGCCCGAGGGCTCCTCACTAACGAAGGCCGCGACGGAGCCGCCCGACCACTTCGTGTACGCTCCGCGCGTGCCGACTGACTCTCTCCTCGCGCTCGCGAAGCTCATCGCCCAAGGTCTCCCGGGACCCGAGGGCGGCATTCGCCCGTACATCGAAGCCCTCTTCGGCGATCGCTTCCAGAAGCGCCACCACGCAACTACCGCTCTCCGCGACGCCTATGCCTTGGCCGAGGGCGATGAGGGCGTCCCTTACGCTGGGATCATCAACCCGGACAATCCTCCTTCCGGACCCTACGGCGGCACGAGCGTCGTCTGGTTTCCGACGCGCGATTTGGGATCATTGATCGACTTCGGCGTGGGAACGCGCGGTCTCGCGCCCGACGAGGGGATCCTCATGCGCCCCGGCCACAAGCGGCGCATTTCCGCGCTTCGCCGCTACCTCGCGCGTCTCGGTGTCGACACCTGGGTGAAGCACGATCCCTCGGCCCTCGGCGGCGCGGTCCCGAAGACGGCACGCGACAGGTTCTCGGGCTTTGAGCACGTGTTCAAGCGATACGGCGCCGAGCTGTATGCGTGCGCCGTCGTGCCAAAGGAGCCCGAGCGCGCACGTGCGGTCGTTCAAGCGTTCATCGACCTCTACGCGTTCGAGCGCGGATGGCAGGTGATGAAGGCTCACGAAGCGGAGTACGACGCGTTCCACGCAAAGCTTCGGGACGACATCTTTGCCGCTCCTTCCGCCGAGACGGTTCATGATCTTCTTCGTGCGCGTCGATTCGTCGTCCTCCAAGGTCCGCCGGGTACGGGAAAGACCCGCATGGCCGATGAGATCCGACGACGGTTCTTCGGTGGTCGTGGCCTTACCGTCCAGTTCCATCCGGCTGTGACCTACGAGGACTTCGTCGTCGGCCTCTCTCCAGATGCGAGCGAGCGCTCGCTGCGCTTCGACGTCCGCCCTGGGTGGCTCGTCGAGGCGGTTCGCGCTGCCAAAGAGGCGTCCTTCCTTCTCGTCATCGACGAGATCAATCGCGCCGATCTTGGGCGTGTCCTCGGAGAGGCCATCTACCTCTTCGAGCCGGGAGAAGTCGGTGGCGATCGGGCGCGCCGCGTGCGGCTTCCGCACCCGGTGAACGGAGAGATGGAGCTTGCTCTACCTATGAATCTCTACGTCCTCGCCACCATGAACACCGCCGACCGGAGCATTGCCTCGATGGACCTCGCGGTTCGTCGACGCTTTGCGTTCGTGACGTTGCCACCAGAGCGCGCGGCAGTCGCGGCGCGAGGTGTCGCTGCTGCTACGTCGGCTTTCGATCGCGTCGCGGATGTCTTCGTCGAGCATGCACCAGGCGAAGCTCTGCAACTGATGCCGGGTCACGCCTATTTCCTCGTGAGGGATGAGCGCGAGCTACGCGAGCGATTGCACTACGAGGTGATTCCTCTCCTCGACGAGTACCTTCAGCAAGGGCTTCTCGGTCCCGCGTCGCATGAGCTCTACGCCGTGCGCGACGCGCTCGAAGACATGGCGCGCGCCAATGGCAAGCCGTCGTAGCGGTCCGCGCCGGCTGCCCGCGCGCGTCGCGCCCCGACACGCGGGTGCAGCACCTCTACAGAAGCCGTTGCTCAAGGCGCGCGATCACGGCGCCGCCGTCACGCTGGACGCCGACGCCTTCGCTCCGGCTCAGAGAGGTGGTGGTTGGGGTCCGTTCGCCGAGTCCTTTCTTCGGATGAACGAGGCCACCCTCGCGAGTCTCGACGTGAAGGCCGAGGTCGGCTCGTCCGACACCGGCGTTAGACTACGGCTCGTGCCCGGCGGGCGCGCGGGGGCCGTTCCCTTGCGGTCCGCGCAGACAGGTCATGTGGCGGGCGGATTGATCGTCGAGCCGCGCTTCGGTTGGTCGGGCGTCGGCAGGGTCTTGTCGAAAACCGGGTGGGCCGCGTCACCAGAGTTCCTCGACGGGCCGCTCGTTCCCGGCAGTGGGCGCGAGGTGCCCCCGTGGGTTCTCGCAGGGCCAGTGCTCACCAGGCTCGCAGAGCTCCTCAATGCGCTTCGACGCGGATACTGCGCCCGCGAGGAGATACTCCAGCAGCCGCGGGGTCGGATCCTGTGGGACCGATACATCTCCGAGTCTCTCGCGACGGCACGATGGGCGGATGTGCCGTGCCGCTATCCTGAGCTCGCAGCGGATCCCATGTTGCGTCGAATGGCGCGCTGGGCGCTTGAGCGTGTTCGTGTGGACCTCAGCTTGGTTGGTGGACGCGATCCGATCGCGCAGCTTCTGGTCGCGCTCGCCGATGACCTTCTTTGTCGCGTGGGTGACGTCGTGCCCCTCGTGCCCCGTCGAAGTGACCTGCAGAGGCTCGGTACAGGGGATCGACTCCTCGGCGCCGGGCTCCGCCGTGGGCTAGAGGCGCTCGGCTGGATCTCCGAAGACCGCGGCCTCGGCGGTGGACGCGAGATGGACGGACTTGCGTGGTCCCTCCCGTTGCATGATCTATGGGAGCACTACGTCGAGTCCCTCGTCCGGCGTGAGGCGGCGCTCGTGGGAGGGAGCGTGCGTGTCGGGCGTAGGCGCGAGACGGTATTTCCCGTCGAGTGGTCCGATCCGTCACATCGTTCGCTCGGCCATCTCGTCCCGGACGTGGTCGTGGTCCGAGCCCGCTCTGTTCACATCGTCGACGCGAAATACAAGGCTCACCTTGCGGAGCTGGACGAGCACGGCTGGCAGCGCTTCACAGAAGACGCGCGCGAAGCTCACCGCGCGGACATCCACCAGGTGCTGGCCTATGCCTCCCTGTACTCGGCCGAGGAAGTGCATGCGTCACTCATCTACCCGCTACGGCGTGGAACCTTCGAGGCACTCGCGAGTCGAGGTCGCGATCGCTCCGTGGCGCATCTTCTCCATGGGTCGAGAAACGTGAGACTCGAGCTGCGCGGTGTTCCGTTCGGCGCACCGTGAAACTTCACCGCCGCCGTGCGACCTCGAGAACGCGCACGCTCGGAAAGTGCGCCTGGAGCCGGGAGAGATCCTCGAAGTCCGACGTATAGACCACGACCTCGCCGCTCCGCCGCAAGCGCGCGGCCGTGGCCATGACGATCGCGTCGACGATCGAGATCGGCTGCCCTGCTTTGGGCTTCGTCTGTGCCAGCGCGAGGCCCGCGGCCTGTACCGTCTCGAGATCGAGAGGCTCCACGGTCACGGACGCGAGGATGGTCTTTCGCCAATCCGAGCGACCTCGCCACCATTCTCCGACGACGGGGAGCGGCACGACCATCGGCAGCCGATCGAGGACGGCTCTTCGATGCACGTGGAAGATGCGCGGATCGCGCCGTTCGATCCCGATGAGCGCCCCCGTGTCGAAGACGCGGATCAAGCCGCTCGGCTCTTCTTCCGACGCGGACGGGCGTCGCCGCGCTCCTCCGCGTCCATCTCGGCGATTTGCTCCGCCGAGAGAAGGCCGTAAAGCTCGTCGTGAGCTTTCGCCATCGCGCTCCGCGCCTCCTGCATCGTGAGCAGTCGCGCGCTCTCGGCGATGGCCGCCGACAAGTTTCCGCCGTGCACACGCTTCGCACGTCGCTCGAGCACTTTGAGTATCTCGGGTGAGAACGAGATGCTCCGGTTGACGGTGCGCCCTTCGCGCTTGTTTCTGGCCATGATGTTACAGGGATACTAGCGCTCTCCCGCACACCCGCCACCCCCTGATATCCTCGACCTCACGCGCTCACCGACGTTGGCGCTGGGCGCGATCAGGAGGGGGAAGACGAGCATGCAGTCGACGCGGCTGGCATCCACGACCTTGATCTCGATCCTCGCGACGCTCGCGGCATCGCCGCCGGCGCGTGGCGAACCGCTCATGTACGCCCACGAGACGCAGGAGATCTCCGGCGTCGTCCGCGACGCGACGTCGATCGACGCGCGGCATCTCACGTTTCACGACGGAGCGCGGATCGTCTGCGCCGCAGGGACGCCGCTCCACGTTCGCGCGGAGACCATCACCTGGGAAGGGGTGGTGACGTTCGACTGCGACGGTGCGAACGGTGAGGCGGGTCAAAACGGATGGCAAGCCTCGTCGCTTGGGTGGTGCGTCGCGGCCGACCATCCCTCGGCCGAGCGTGAGTTTCGCGAAGCCCTCGTGTGGCCGGGGGGCGACGCCGGTGCAGGTGGCGCCGGCGGCGCGGGGACGGACATCTGGATCGAGTCCGGTATCAACGAGTTCAAAGCGACGACGAACGGCGCGAGCGTCGTGCTCTCGAGTCGAGGCGGCGCGGGCGGCGCCCCGGGGCAGCCGGGGAAGGGGCAGCGCATCGGCCTCGCGAAGAGCTCCGACGACTGCAACCACGGGACCAACTTCATTCGCACCTACGCTGCGCGCGACGGTCAGCCTGGCGCGCAGGGCGAGACGGGCCCCGGCGGATGGATCCGATTTCAATCGGGGAGCGAGGTCGGCCTTCAAGACATGAACATCGTGGCGAACGGCGGTCAGGTGGACATCGATCCGCAGAAGACCGTGGCCAACGTTCGCTACCTCGCTTCGATCAACCAAGACGAGATCGACTTCCGAGACGAGGCGCACCAACGTGCCTACCTGCAATCGGTGATCGACCGCGCGCCTGCGAGCGGTCCCGTAAAGCCCAAGGTGCGCGTCGTCGGGCGTTGGTCATCGACCGACGACGGCGCGCGACGGCAGAAATACATCGTCGAGAGCGCGGTGAACGCCACCCAAAGGAACGTGACCGCGCTCCCCGGCACCGGCCGGCAAGCGGGCGCGCACGCGGAAGACCGCGCCGTCGACATCGGTACGCCGGCCACGTTCTCCGACCGGCTCAAGACCGCGCTCGCCTGGAGTCGCGAGCTCGGGGAGAACGGAAAGGTGCTCCTCGAAGAGGTCGTCCCCGCCCTCGAGCGGCGTTACGTGCTCTTCGCCCCGCTCGGCTTCCAGCTCAACATCGAGTTTCACAACGGCGTCGTCAGCAAGCTGGGCTTCGGCGTGCGCGAGAAGTTCGATCCCAACGCGACGCACTTCGCCTCACCGTTCCACGCGACCGCCACGCACATGCACGGGGAGCTGCCGCGCGGCTGGAACCCGCCGGCGTCGTACACGCCGAGCGTCGACCTCTTCAGCCCGCCGCCGGCGCAACGGCCGGCGAATCCACCGGGTGCCGCGCCGGCGCCGCGCGCCCCAGGGCAGCCTGCGCGGCCCGAACAGCCTTCGCACCCGCCGTCGGCGCAAGGGGGCGGCGCTTCGGAGCGACCCGATCACGGTCCGGTGGAGCACCCGCAACGTCCGGACGCGCCTTCGCGTCCCGACGCGCCATCGCACCCCGAGGGACCCTCCCGCGACGCCCCATCGCATCCCGAGCCTCACGATTCGCTCGAAGTGACGCCCGGCCGTCTGGGCTAGCCCTCACTCGAACCGCAACGCCGCCAGCGGGTTCAAGCGCGCCGCCTTCCGCGCGGGCCATACGCCGAAGCCGATCCCCACGAGCACGCTCACGAGGAACGCGAGCGGCGTCGACACCGTCGGCACCACGAACGGCACGTGAATGGCCCGCGCGACGCCGTAGGCTCCCACGAGGCCGACGCCTATCCCGAGCACGCCTCCCACCGCCGACAGCGTCATCGCCTCCACCAAGAACTGCGTGAGCACGTCGCGCGAGCGCGCGCCGATCGCGAGGCGCACGCCGATCTCGCGCGTGCGCTCGGTCACCGACACCAGCATGATGTTCATGATCCCGATGCCGCCGACCACGAGCGACACCGCGGCGACGCCAGCGAGGAGCGCGGTCAAGGTCCCCATCACCGACTGAAGCACCGCCTGCAAGTCTCGAGGATCGCGCACGGCGAAGTTGTCGTCGTCCCCCGCGGGAATGTGCCGGCGACGGCGCATGATCTCGACGATCTCCGCCTTGGCGTCGTCGATGCGCTCCTTCGAGGCCGAAGAGGCGATGATGGCCGAGATGCGGTCGTTGCCGATGAGTCGCCGCGAGAAGGTCGAGTAGGGCAGAAGGACGAGATCGTCCTGATCCATGCCCATGGATGCACCGCGCGCCTCCATCACCCCGATCACGTGGCAGGTCTTGTCGCGGACGCGGAGCTCCTTGCCGAGCGGGCTCTGGCCGAAGAAGAGATCGTCCACCACCGTTTGACCGACGAGGCACACGCTCGCCCCTTGGCGCTCTTCGTCGGCAGAGAAGAGCCTCCCCGAGGCGGTTCCCCAACCGCGGATGACGAAGTACTCGGGCATGACCCCGGCCACGACCGACGAGCGGTTCTTCGCTCCGTAGACCAAGCGCTCCCCGCGCTGCCCGGCGGCGCTCACGAGGCCGACGTCGCGCGCTTGGTGACGGATCGCCTCGACGTCGGAGAGCGTGAAGAGCGGAACGCCGGAGGTCATCTGCCCCATACCGCGCGGCGTGCCGGGAATGAGAAAGAGCATGTTGCTCCCGAGGCCGCTGATCGTCTCGCTCACGTACTCGGTCGCGCCGCCCCCCATCGACTGCATCATGACGACCGCGCCTACGCCGATGACGATGCCGAGCATGGTCAAGGCCGAGCGCATCTTGTTGCGGAGAAGCGCGGAGAACGCGAGCGCTGCCGAAGGGAGAATCACGACGCCTGCCTCGCGCGCGAGTCTTCGAGGATCCGCCCGTCGCGGAAGACGACCTGACGCTCGGCGTAGGCCGCGCAGGTGGCGTCGTGGGTCACCATGAGAACCGTGATCCCGTGCTCGTGGTTGAGCCGCGTGAGGATTTGCATGATCTCGCCCCCCATCTTGGAGTCGAGGTTCCCGGTCGGCTCGTCGGCGAGGACGATCTCGGGAGCGTTCACGATGGCGCGGGCGATGGCCACGCGCTGCTGCTGACCGCCGGAGAGCTCGTTCGTGCGCGCGCGCTCGCGGCCGGCGAGCCCCACTTCGGCGAGGGCGGCGCGGGCTCGGGCGTCGCGCTCGCGCGCCGAGACGCCGGCGTAGACGAGCGGCATCGCCACGTTCTCGAGCGCGCTCGTTCGCGCGAGCAGGTTGAACTGCTGGAACACGAACCCGAAGCGCGCGTTGCGCAGCGCCGCGAGCACGTCGGGGACGAGCGTCTCCACCGAGATGTCTTCGATGCGGTACTCCCCCTCCGTGGCTACGTCGAGGCAGCCGAGGATGCTCATCACCGTGGATTTCCCCGAGCCGGAGGCGCCGGTGATGGCGACGAACTCGCCAGCCTCGATGTCGAGGTCCACGCCGTCGAGCGCGCGCACCGCCGCGTCCCCCTCGCCGTAGATCTTCGTGACCCCCCGCAGCGAGAGGAGCGGGGTCGCGACCTCCACGGCGCTAGCGAGCGAGGCCATAGGCCTTCCTCCCCTCGGGCGTGAGATCGACGAGCACGCGCGCGCCCGGCGCGAGCGGCCCGGGGTCGATGGCGGTGAACTCGCCGTCCGAGATCCCTGGTCGCACGACGACGCGGTGCGCGTCCGCCCCTTCGAGCAGCCACACCCCCGGTGCGTCGTCACGGGGCGAGCCGGGCGGCGCGAAGCGGAGCGCCGCCGAGGGGACGCGCGTCACCCCACGCGCGGCGGCGGTGCGGATGCGCGCCGAAGCGGTCATGCCCGGCTTGAGGGCGAGATCCGGATTCGCCACCTCGAGCACGGCGCCGTAGGTCACGACGTCCTGCACCACCACCGGCGAGTTGCGCACTTCGGTGACGACGCCTTCGAAGACGCGATCGGGGTACGCGTTCACCGTGAAGAACGCCGGCTGATCGCGCGCCACCTCGCCGATATCGGCCTCGTCGACCGCGGCGATGACCCGCATCTGCCGAAGGTCCGCGGCCACGGTGAAGAGCACCGGCGTTTGAAAGACCGAAGCCACCGTCTGGCCGGGGTCGATGTTGCGCGTGATCACGACGCCGTCGATGGGCGCGAGGATCACGCCGTGATCGAGGTTCGTCTTGGCGAGGTTGTAGGCGGCTTGCTGCGCGCCGACCTGGGCCTCGGCGGCGGCCACACGCTGCTCGGCCATGCGGGCCGCGGCGTGCGCGTTGTCGTGCTCGGTCGCCGAGAGCGATCCCGACTTGAAGAGCTCGTCGATCCGCCCGAGATCGCGTCCGGTGCGCTCGCGATCGGTCTTCGCCTGCTCGAGCCCGGCACGCGCCGCGGCGAGCGTGGCCTGAACCTGCGCGACCTGCGCGAGGAGCGACGCGCGATCGAAGCGCGCGAGCACTTGCCCCGCCTTCACCGTGTCGTTGTAGTCGACCTCGACCGTGGCGACGCGCCCGGAGATCTCGGCGCCGACCTGCACGGTGGTGACCGCCTCGACGTGGCCCGTCGCGCGCACGTCACGAAGGACATCGCCGACGGTGACCGGCTCGGCGCGAAAGCGCCCGGCATACGGAACCGGCTTCGGGCGAAGGCGAAGCCACGCCGCGACCGCGCCCACGACCACAAGAGCGACGACGCCGAGGGCGAAGAAGCGTCGCTGCCGGCGCCGGCGAGCTTCGCGGGCGACGAGCTCGGCGAGGCTCCTTCGCTTGGGGGAGAAGCCCGCGGGGGCGAGTGCGGCGTTGGCCATGCGCGCGTCTAGAGCAAAGGCGATGCCGCGCGCGACTCCGCGCGCCTTCCCCGGATCCTCGAGCCCGGCGCCACCGCAAGGCAGCGACCGAGCCTGCGTCGCCCACGAATCCTTCGCGCGCGACGCAAGAACTGCAGGGCACGCGGCGCACGACGGTCCCACCTCTTGTATCGTCGGCCACTTCCGGCGAAGCTCATCCGTACAGTGATCGCGGTCTGGCGAGGCCGCACGACCAACCCAAGGGGGAGTGAACGATGCGTCGAGCGTGTCTGGGTGCGGTGCTGCTCGTGGTGGTGCTCTCGGGATGCTCGTCGTCGTCGAGCGCGTCGTCTTCCAAGCGACAAGGGACGATCGTCGGAGCGACCAAGTGAGGCGCCACGTCGGACGTGCCCTCGGCCTGCTGACCGTGGCGGGTATCGCGTCGATCCTCCCGAGCGCGCGCGCGAACCTGCCGGCGTCCGCCATCACCTCGCTGACGATCCCGATCTACGCCATCTACATGACGAGCGATCCGACCTGCCAGACCGGTCTCGTCGCCACCGTGCCGCTCGTCGCCAATCCGACGCCGACCAACATGGCGGCTTCGCCCGAGCTCGGTACCGGTCCGATTCCCGACGGCGGAGTGAGCTGCGTCGTGATCGTCGCCAACGACAACTTGAGCCTGGCGTGGGCGCCGGGGACGTACACGAGCCAGTCGCACTTCGGCACGTCCACCTTCGAAGACTCGAACTGCAACGCCGGTGGCAGCGAAGGGCCGTTGCACCTGTGCCAGCAAGACAAGACGAACACCGAGCCCACCTGGCCCAAACAGGTGAAGGACGATCTCGACGCCGCCGGTCTCTCGTCCAAGCTCTGCGCAAACGGCACCGGCGAGATCGTGCCGCTCTTCCTCAGCTCGTACTCGAAGTGTGTCGGCGAAGTGACCGCGGACAACTCGATCGGCGGCGGCTGCGAGTGGTCGCTCAACACGAGCGTCACCCCCGAAGGCTATCGCTCGAACTCGATCTGGGCGGCGCCGACCGCTGCGGGCGACACGAAGCACGGTGCGCACATCGACGCGCTGCCGAGCACGGTCACGAAATTCAAGTTCCTCATCGATCCCACGCCCACGGTCGGCGGCAACGGCGGCACCTCGTGCGGCGGTCTCGGTCCGCCGCGCTTCGCGTTTCAGGCGCTCTGAGAGGATCGAGCTTCGGCGAGGCGTGTCGACGACCTCGGCAGCTTCTCCCTAGCGCCACACCTTGTCGCTCGCCCGCGGTCCGTGCGAAGCGAGCTCGACCGGCACGCCCAGCGCCTCCTCGATGCGCGCGAAGAGCAGGTCGGGGCGCGCGTTCGTCGCCCCGTCGACGCGCTCGAGCACGGGGCGCATCTCGCGAAGCAGCGCGCTGAGCCGCTCGGTGTGCGCGAGGTCCCCCTCTGCGCCGAGTCGAAGGTCCGTCACCTCTCCCGCTTCGCTCGCGGCGACGAGCTGCTCCGCTCCCGCGCGCGCCGCACCGCCGTACGCGCGCGCGATCTCGACGCCGCCGAACGCCGCGAGCCGGTCGATCGCGTCGACGTGCGTCACGGCGAGCGCGTCGGCCCCCTCTGTCGCCCGAAGCGCGTAGCGAAGGAGCACGAGATCGAGCGGGCCCGCGCGGAACCCGCCTTGCCACGGGCCGTCGGGGTTGTGCGGCTCGGGGAGCGCGTCGCCGTAGCGCGCGTCCTCGGTGGGAAAGGGGCCCGGGCCGTGGCGCGTGGCGTAGGTGCGGAGCACGCCGAGTCGAACGCCGCTTCGACCGTGCTCGCGAAGGAGCTCCTCGGCGCGGGCGAAGGTGCACGTGCTGTAGGTCGTGTGCGGGTGAAAGCCGCGCCACTCGTCGAGGAGGACCCCTTGGGCCCCTTCGAAGATCGTCGGCGCTTGGCTCGCGAGGAGCTTCCCCAGGTACGCGCCATCGGCGACGAGATCGCGCGCCACGAGCGGGGCGAGCGCGTCCAAGAAGCGATCGACCATCGTCTCGTCTTCGAGCGCAGCGCGCTCGGCGTGTGCCCCGGGGGCCAGATCGCTGGCGCGACTCTCCTCTGGCGCCTCGGCGAAGAGCTTCCGCACCTCGCTTCGCTTTCGCTCTTGCACGCGAAGGAGCGCCGAGCGGAGCTCGGGTCGCGGCGCGTGGAGATCGCGGTAGCGGATCGCGTCCGCGCCGATGCGTGCGTCCTGCACGGTCTCGCCGACCCCCACACCGCAGCTCCCGTGGCGCGCCGGGCCGCGAAGGAGCTCGCGGAGTCGCGCCGTCGCCTGATGAAACGGTGTGATGACGAGCGCGTCGCCGTCGACACGCACGCGCGCCAGCGGATCGAGGACCTCCTTGGCGGCGAGCGCCTTGGCCTCGACGAGGAGGGCGAGCGGATGCACCACCATGTGCCGCGCGAGAAAGGTGGAAACGCCCGGCACGAAGCCCCCCGCGCCGATCTGAGAGAACGTATGGTGCCGGCCGTCGTCGGTCACGACGTTGTGACCGGCCTGAGCGCCGCCGTGAAATCGGACGACAGCGCGCGCGCCGAGCTTTCGTACGAGGTGGTCGACGACGGTCCCTTTGCCGGCGTCCCCGAAGCCGAGGTCGACGACGACGATCGGCTCGCGTCCTCGACCGAGGATCACTTGCGGGCGAGGCCGCTCGGTCCGCCCGCGGCGGGGACCTTGGCGCCGTCGAGGTGCGGCGCCGGCACGCCGTCGGCCTCGAGGGTGGCGGCGAAGGGGGTGATGGCCTGAATCGTCGCCGCCACATGCTCGCGCGAGACGCCGGCACTGACGAGCTTCTTCGCGAGCGCCGTCACGTCGGGGACCACGCGCTCGGAGAGCGCGATCAAGCTCGCGGCCACGTTGCACGTGTCGGCCGGATCGCTCATGCAGATGACGCGGTCGCCGAGCAGATCGCGCCACACGCGCTCGCAGTTGCGGCGATCGTCGAGCGTGGGGATCAAGAAGAACGGCTCGAAGGTCTGCGACAAGACGGCGATCACCTGCTCGACCGGCATGTCGGCGGGGAGATCGTCGCCGATGAGGCGCTTCACTTGATCGCGCGCGACGCGCGGGTAGGGGAGCTCGTTCCCCGTCATAATCAGGTAGCCGCGCTTCTTCCGCTTCGCCACACAGTCCATCTCGAGGTGACGCGCCGCGAAGTAGAGCGCGAGCTCGTACGACTCGTGATCGTTGCCGCCCCCGTTCCCCTCCAAGAAGCTCCACGTGAGCCACTGGTCCATTTCACGCGCACCCGACTCGAACTGGCCGACTTGAAGCGGCGCTTGGTCGGTGTACGCGTCACCGACCGCCATGAAGAGAACCTGCGCGTCGGCGATGCCCACCCCTTCGAGCGTCTTCATGAACTTGGGGAGCGAGCGGAGCGCGAGCTGCTCGGGGATCTTTCCCATCGAGCCGGTGACGTCGAGTGCGAAGACCACGCCGAACGAAGCCGGGTGCGCCGCGCTGTCACGACTCTCGCGCGCGCGGACTCCGTGGGGGTTCATGAGCGGGTGACAGGCGCGCTGGGTGAAGACCTGCTCCCGCGAGAGGTGCGTGCGCGCCTGCGTGATCGCTTCGTGCGCTTCGCTGCTGTAGTTGCCGAATCCCATGATGGTCTCTCCAGGTCGTGCGGTCAGGTCGAGGTGGCTCGTTCGTATGTCAGGGCCAGCCGGGCATCGTGAAGGGGTGAAACTTTGGCGGGCCGTAGGCCGCTTGCGAAGCGGTCGAGACCGCCTCGCCGAGTTGCCAGGCGTCGCTCGTGCGGCGCGCCGCGCGCGGATCGGCGTAGCGCTGGAGGAGCTCTTGAAGCTGTTTCGGCGTGTCGCTCGTGAAAGGATCGCCGACGCGCTTCGCGCCGAGCAGTCGTCCCACCGCGCGCGCCGCCATCGTGAGGTCGAGATCCGTCGAGGCCGGCGTGCGCGCCCAGTCGTCGGGGTACATGTCGCGCGCGCGAAGGACGACGGCGGGGATCGGCTCGCCCGAAGCGAGGAAGGTCGCCGCGGCGTAGCCGACGAGCGTCACGCCGTGGTCGCGCGGATGAAGGAGCACGTGCTCGGGCACGACGCCGCCGTGCACCCAGCCGCTCCGATGGAGAAAGCCGAGGAGCTCGAGGAGGCGTCGCCACATCCACACCGCGCTCCGCGCTTCGATGCCACCCTCGTAGACGCGCTCGACCTCGGCGAAGGTGTGATGAAACCCGCTTCGCCAACGGTGCACGACGGCCCGTCGCTTCCCGTGGTCGCCCGCGTCGACCTCGCCGAGCGCGACGATTTGCGGGAGCATCGTGGTGAAGAACGGCGCGCCTTGCGCTTCGCTTCGATGTAGCTCGAAGACTGCGCGCGCCCCGCGCTCGATGAGATCCTGATCTTCGAGCGCACGAGCGACGCGAAGGACGACGAGCTCGGTCACGCGCCCCATGCGCTTGGCGAGGAAGGCCTCGGTGCTCTCGCCCGAGGCGAGGTGACCGAGGATGCCGTAGCGCACGCCGCCGACTTCCAAGGTCTCGACGCGCGGATCGTCGCCTTCGCCGTCGCGCGCGGCGTGGGCGACGGCGAGGCCCCACGCCGCTTCCGGAACACCGACGAGGGTGCGGCGGCAGTACGCGCAGGTGACCGTGTCGCGCGCAAGCGAGGGCGCGACCGGCGCGCCGCAGTGAGGGCACGCGAGGGCGTGCATGTCAGCCTCGCGTCGGCGGTTGGTCGTGGCGCGTCCCCGGCCGTACGGGGGGCGCGATCTCGCCCTTGGCGATCGCCGCGGCGAAGGGGGCCACGGCGTCGGCCACGCGATCACGCTCCTCCGGCGCGCAGCCGAGCTCGTCCTGGAGCTTCTTCGCTACCGCTTCGCGATCCTTGAGCTTCCCCTCTTGGATGCCGATGAGCATCGCGCTCGCCAGCGCGGCGTCGTCGCCGGTGCCGAGGACCACGCAACGCTCGTGGAGGAGCATCTGCCAGACCGCACCGCACGACTCGGTGGCGGCGCGCTCCTTGTCGGGGATCAAGAAGAACGCGTGGAACGAGGTGAGGAGCTCCGCGGTCATCTCGTCGATCGGGATGTCGCGCTCCACGCTGTCGCCGATGAGCGAGGCCACGTGGCCGCGCGAGAGCGTGGCGAAGGGGACCTCGTCTCCGGTCATGAAGAAGTAGCCCTTCTTCTTTCGCTTCTGCAGGCAGTCCATCGCCGTGTGGCGCGCCGCGAAGTACATGGCGAGGTCGTACGACTCGCCGAGGCCGCCGCCGCCCCCTTCGAGGTGCGTGGCCGAGAGCCATCGATCGATGAGATGCGCCTCGCTCTCGAACTGACCGACCTGGAGCGGTGAGTTGTCGCTGTAGGCGTTGCCGAAGGCCATGAAGAGGATCTGCGGATCGGGGAGCACGCTCGCGACCGACTGCATGAACGTGGGGAGCGTCTTCGTCGCCAGACGCCGCGGGATGTCGCCCATCGAGCCGCTCACGTCGAGCGCGAAGACGATCCCGGTCGACGCCGGATGCTCCTTCGAGTCGCGGCTCTCGCGGGTGACCCCCCGCGGGCTCATCTTCGGGTCGCAGTCGTTCCGGGCGAAGATCTCGCCAGGGGAGGCACCGGCGCGCGATTGAAGGAGCGCCTCGTGCGCCTCGAAGCTGTAGTGACCGAACCCCATCGTTCCCCTCCGGTGGAAAGGGCGAGAGTAGAGCATTCGCCGCGGTCTGTGCGTTCGTGCACACCGACTTTGCGTGAATGCCACCTGCGCGCCGAGGGTCTCGAGCGCCTTGGCGAGGCCGGCCCTCTTGCTCCTTCTGGTGCGCGTCTTACCTTGCGCCAATGCGTCTTCTCGCGCGGCTGATCGTCAATTTCTTCCGCCTTCTCTTCGCGCCGCTCTTCTTCTACCGCCGCGCGCGCGCCGTCCCTCGGGGGGCGTGGGTCCACCTCGAGATCGACGGCGCGGTCACGGATCTCGCGCGTGCGCGCCCGTGGTGGCGCATGGGGGGCAAAGGGCCGGTCACGGTGCGCGGCGTCACCCGCCTCGTCGACACGATGCTCGACGACGCGAAGGTGAAGGGGCTCCTCGTCACCTTGCGCGGTCTCGAGGCAGGGATGGCCAGCGCCACGTCGCTCCGCGCGCAGCTCGCGCGACTTCGCGCCGGCGGGCGCGAGGTCGTCGTCCACTTGCCGCTCGGCGCAGGGACGAAGGAGCTCTACGTCGCGACCGCGGCGAGTCGCATCTTCGTCGCGCCCACGACCAGCGTGTCGCCGCTCGGCTTCGCCGTGAGCACACGCTACTTGAAGGGGGCTTTCGACAAAGCGGGCATCAAGCCGCAGGTGCTCGCCCGTGGTCGCTACAAGAGCGCCGGCGAGTCGTTCGTGCGCGACTCGATGAGCGAGCCGCAGCGCGAGCAGCTCGGCGTGCTCCTTCACACGTTCTACGACGAGCTCGTCGACGCCATCGCCGAAGGACGTCACGTGGACGAGGTGCGGGCGCGCGCGTTCATCGACGAAGCTCCGCATCGCGCGATGGACGCGGTGCGCGCGGGGCTCGTCGACGGCGAAGCGTACGAAGACGAAATCGCCGAGAAGCTCGGGACCAAAGACGATCCGGCGACGCTCGTCCCCGCCGCTTCCTACTTTGCGCGCCGCACGGCGAGGCTCTTTCGCCCGCTCCGCGTGCCGCCGCACATCGGCGTGCTCCGCGTCCACGGCCCCATCGCCCTCTCGAGCGGCGGCGCGGCGCTCCCCTTCGCGACCGACGAGGCCGTCGTCCAGCTCGCGCGGCGCGCGCGAAAGGATCCGCGCGTGCGCGGCGTGCTCCTCCACATCGACTCCCCCGGCGGGAGCGCGCTGGCGAGCGATCGCATGCACCGCGAGCTCGCACACCTCGCCGCCGACAAGCCGGTCGTCGCCTGCATGGCGAACGTCGCAGCGAGCGGCGGGTATTACGTCGCCGCGCCGGCGCACGCCATCGTGGCCGAGCCGACGACGATCACCGGATCGATCGGTGTCGTAGCCGCGCGGTTCTCCCCCGCGCCGCTCCTCGAGAAGCTGGGAGTTGTGACCGAGCGGCTCGCGTACGGCAAGCACGCAGGCCTCCTCGATCCGATGGGTGTGCTCGGTGAGGACGAGACGCGAGCGCTCGACCATGAAATCGAGGGAATCTACGACGCCTTCGTGCAGGTCGTCGCCGACGGCAGGAAGAAGAGCACCGACGACGTGCGCGCCGTGGCCGAGGGGCGCGTGTGGACAGGAAAGGACGCGCTCGGTCACGGCCTCGTCGACAAGCTCGGCGGCTTCGACGTGGCGCTCGCCACGTTGCGCGAGAAGATCGGCGCGGGGGGAGAGAAGCTCGAGCCCGCGCTCCTCTCGCCTTCGCGGAACGTCATCCCGCCGATCGCCGCGCTCGCCCGCCGTCAGCGGCGCGTGGCCGAGCTCCTCGCGGAGGTGACGGAGCTCTTCGGGCAGGTCTTCAGCGTGCGCGACCTGTTCCTCGCGACGTCGCGCGAGCGGGTGCTCGCGTGGCTCGATCTTCCGCTGCCGTGAGCCGTCAGCTCACGCCGAGGAGCTTGTTCATCGAGGCTTCGTCGGCCGGCGTGAACGGGTACTGATCGAACTCGGCGCTCGCCACCCACTTGAAGGCGCTGACGTTCGCCGCTTCGATGTTCTCCCCCACGAGGTGACACTCGTAGAGGAAGAGATCGACGACGTAGTGCTCGTAGGGGTGGCTCACGAAGGAGATGAGCTTCCCCACTTCGATCTCGGCGGCGAGGCGGTGCATCACCTCGCGCTTGAGCGCCTGCGCGTCCGACTCGCCCTGCTCCACGCGTCCGCCGGGGAACTCCCACATGAGGGGGAGCACGGCGGTCGCGCGACGTTGGGTGATGAGGTACTTGCCGTCTCGCTCGAGCACGGCGGCGACGACTCGAATCGTCCGCGGCGCGGTCATCGCCGCGTCACATCGACACGCGGAAGAGTTGTTGCCCCATGAGGAGCACGTCGCCCGGGCCGACGTTCGTCTCTTCGAGGATGCGCACGAAGGTGCCGTTCGAGCTGCCGAGATCGGTCAGCGTGAGGCGCGCGCCGTCCCACGCCAAGTGGCAGTGGAGACCGGAGACGTAGCCGTCCTCGGGGAAGAGGATGTCGCCGCGCTCGCGGCCGAGGTGCACGCCGGCTTCGGGAACGGGGAACGCGTTGCCCGTCGTCTCGCGCCCGATGACCAGCGCGATGCGACCGACGTAGCCCTTCGACGGCGCGCCCAAGCGCTCGACACCGTCGGGCGAAGGGGCGAGCGGCGTGAGCGGCTCGAAGCGGAGGATCTCTTGGCCGATGCGGAAGATGTCGTTCGGCTTGAGCTCGACCGGCGTGTCGCGCGCGAGCTTCTTGTAGACGCCGTTGAGCGAGGCCTCGTCCTTGACCGAGAGCTTGCCCGGCCCCGGCTGGCGGAAGGTCGCGTGGCGCGGCGAGAGGTAGCTGTCGCCGGCGAAGATGCTGCCGGTGTCGCGGCCGACGGTGAAGGTGCCGCCGGGGAGCGCGTAGGTCCCTGCTTCGCTGCCGTCGGCGCGGAGCGCGGTGAGGATGACGCCGCCGCCCGCCGCCGCGGGGGCCGCCGCCTGCTGCGCGACCGAAGGAGGACGCGCCGCTGCGCCGGTGAGGCGGAAGCCGCACGATCCGCAGAAGACGTTCTTCGTGGTGTTGCCGTGGCCGCACTGCGGGCACACGACCGCTTCGGGCGGAGCCGAAGGCGAGACCGCGAGGCCGGGCGGAGGCGCCCCTTGGCCTTGCGGCACGGTGGGGGCCGACATGGGGCTCGGCGCGGGTGCCGGCGCCGCCGCCGGAGCGGGACGAACGGACGCGGCCTTGACACCCTGGCTGGGCGTTTGAGGCGAGAAGGCTTTGGGAGAAGCGTCGCGCGGGAGCTCCGCGCCACACCCGAGGCAGAACTTGTAATGGTCCTGATTCTCTTTGCCGCACTTCGGGCAGCTGATCACGCTCGTGCCTCCTGCTTCCCGGGCCAAACCGAGAACCCTGGCCGCGCAGTATCACGCGCGGGGACAAAGCCGGTCAAGCGGCCGCCTTCCGTCGCCCTCGCAGGCGTGGTAACGGCCGTTTTTCCCGGAAATTCATCAGGTCCCTTTCCGGCCCCATCTGGTTCCCAGGGGGCCCACCCACGAGGTCCCCGTGCCCCAAGCAGATTTCCCCGCGATTCAGGTCCAAGGCTCCGGCAAGCTCTACGCGCGCTTTCACACCTCGCTCGGCAACATCGTCGTCGAGCTCGAAGAGCAACGCGCCCCCAACACGGTGAAGAATTTCGTCGGGCTCGCTACCGGCACGCAGGAGTGGAAGCACCCGCGCACCGGCGAGACGCACAAGGGGAAGGCGCTCTACGACGGCACCATCTTCCACCGCGTCATCCCCGACTTCATGATCCAAGGCGGCTGCCCGCTCGGCCAAGGGACGGGGAACCCCGGCTACCGCTTCGCCGACGAGTTCCACCCCGAGCTCCGCCACGACAAGGCCGGCATCCTCTCGATGGCCAACAGCGGCCCGGCGACGAACGGCTCGCAGTTCTTCATCACCGAGAAGGCGACGCCGTGGCTCGACAACCGCCACACCGTCTTCGGCCACACCGTGGCCGGCGCGGACGTCGTCGGCAAGATCACCTCCGCGCCGCGCGGTCCGGGCGACAGGCCGAAGACCGACATCGTGCTCCAGAAGGTGGAGATCTTCCGCAGCGACTCGACTCCGACGGCCTGACGAAGCCCGCGCTACTCCGCGCCCGCGAGCGCCACCACCGTGACCGGCTTGAAGCCGAGCGCACGGTGGAGCGCGCGGCGCGCGGCGTAGCGGGCGGTCTCGGCGAGAGAGCCCGGCGTGTCGCCGCGGCGCATGGCCTCTTCGAGGGCCGTCGTCACTTCGTTGCGTGCTTGGGCGAGCAGGTGCGCGTCGGCGGTCGCGTCGAGCACGCCGCGCGTGAGCACCTCGGCGGTGAGGACGCGACGCGACGAACGATCGATCGACGCGCTGACGAAGGCGATCCCCACCTCGGCGAGGGCGAGGCGGTCCTTCAAGACGCTCGCGGGGAGCGCGCGCCCGGCGAAGGTGTGCACGCGCCCGGTGGGGACGCGGCTGACCTTGGCGACGTGCGAGGCGTGGGCGTCTTCGTCGTGCACCGCCGTGAGCTCGGCGACGTCGCCGTTCTCGAGGACGAGCGTCTCTTTCACGCCGACCTCGCGCGCGAGCGCCGCGTGCCGCTTCAAGTGGTGCATCGTGCCGTGGACGGGGACGAACGTGCGCGGGCGGACGAGCTCGAGCATGCGCCGCTGTTCGCCGCGGTGCGCGTGCCCGCTCACGTGGATGCCGCGATCGGTGGCGCGCGAGCGCACCTCGACGCCGCGCCGCACGAGCTCGCTCATCACCGCGTACACCTCCGGCTCGTTCCCCGGGATGATGCGGCTCGAGAGGATCACCATGTCGCCGGGCGTGAGCGCGAGGTGCGGGTGCTCGCCGCGCGCGAGCCGCGCCAAGGCGGCGCGCGCCTCCGCCTGCGTTCCCGTCGCCAGACCGAGGATCTTCTCCCGCGGTAGCTCACGCACGCGCTCCGAGGGGAACACGAGATCGCTCGGCCAATCGAGGTAGCCGGTGGCGTGGGCCACCCGCGTGTGCGTGTGGATGCTGCGCCCGAGCGGGACGATGCGTCGACCGAGGCGCCGGGCGATCTCTCCCAAGATGCGCAGGCGATGCACGTTCGAAGCGAACAGCGCGACGACGACCGCTCCTTTGGCGGCGGCGATGATCGGCTCGAGCGCGTCGCCGACCCCCTTCTCGCTCCCCGTCGTCCCCTCGGAGTCGATGTTGGTCGAGTCGGAGAAGAGCAGCGCGACCCCTTCGTCGCCCACTTCACGGAGCCGCTCTTCGTCGAAGGCCTCCCCGTCGGTGGGCTCTTCGTCGAATTTGAAATCTCCGCTGTGCACGACGCGGCCGGCGTCGGTCTCGAGGATGAGCGCCGTGGCGTCGGCGATCGAGTGCGTGACGCGCACCGGCTCCACGACGAACGAGCCCACGTCGTAGCGCTCGCGCGGCGCCGTCTCGATGAGCTCGGCGTGGGCCAGGACCTCGTGCTCGCCGAGCCGCTCGCGCACGAGCCCGAGCGCATACGGCGGTCCCCACACCGGCACGTCGAACCGCTTCAAGAGGTACGGCAGCGCGCCGATGTGATCTTCGTGGCCGTGCGTGAGGAAGACCCCGGCGATGCGCCCGCGGTAAGGATCGAGCGCAGAGAAGTCCGGATGGACGACGTCGACGCCGATCCCCCGATCGTCGAAGGTGACCCCGCAGTCGACGAGCAGCACCTCGCCGCGCTGCTCGAGGGCGAGGCAGTTCATGCCCACCTCGCCCAGGCCCCCCAGGGGGAAAACCCGAATTTTCCCTGACATCGACGGCAGATCTTCCTCTCTCTATCTTCCTCTTCCGCGGCCCCTGCCCTAAACATAGGACACTCGCGACCCCAGGAGTGTCCGCGCGCTCGCAAAAGGGCGCCCCAGGGCACGAGGACCTTTCGGCCACGTCTTCATGAGCAGCCTCGTCGACAAGCGATTTCTCATCGTCACGGGCAAGGGCGGTGTGGGGAAGACCACCGTGTGCGCCGCCGAAGCGCTGGCCCTCGCCGCCAAGGGGAAGCGCGTGCTCGTCGCGATGTGCAACGCCAAGGAGCGGCTCTCGGCGATGTTCGGCTCCGACCTCGTGGGCGAAGAGGTCACGCGCGTCGTCCCGCCGGGGCCTTCGGGCGGCGGCGTGTGGGCCGTCAACATGAACCCGGAGAAGGCGCTCGAGGAGTACGGGATGCTCGTGCTCAAATCGCGCGCGCTCTACGCGATCCTCTTCGACAACAAGTACGTGCGTACCTTCTTCCGCGCGGTGCCGGGCATGGCGGAGTGGGCGATGCTCGGCAAGGCGTGGTGGCACACGACCGAAGAAGACGGACGCGGCGCTCCTCGCTTCGACGTCGTCATCCTCGACGCGCCGGCCACGGGGCATGGCCTCGACATGCTGCGCGTGCCGCAGGTGCTGGTGGACGTCGTGCCGAGCGGGCTCCTTCGTCGCGACGCCGAGCGCGCGTACCAGATGTTCCGCGACCCCGCGCGATGCGCCGTCGTGCTCGTCACGCTCCCGGAAGAGATGCCGACGAGCGAGACCATCGAGCTGGCGCACGCGCTCAAAGACGAGCTCGGCATTCAAGTGGGGAAGGTGGTCGTCAACTGCGTCCTTCCGCCGCTCTTCTCGCGCGACGAGCGCGCGGCGCTCGAGAGCTACACGCCTTCTGGCTCGTCCCCGGCGGAGGCAGCCATCGCCGCCGGTCGCGACCGCGCCACGCGCGAGCGGGTGCAGGCCGAGAGCCTCGCGCGTCTCTCCAAGGAGCTCCCGGTGGCGCCGGCGTTTCTCCCGCTCCTCCTCGAAGACGCGGCCCAGCCGAGCGCGATCCGCGAGCTCGCCCGGCGCGTCTGAGAGCGCGCCGCGCACCGAAGCGCGCGTGAAGCAAGCGCGAGCGTGCGTCCTCGTTCGCCGCGAGTGACCGAGCCCTCGTCGCCGCGGTAGCCTAAGGCCCCATGCCGCTCCCCCCGCCGTTTCTCCCGACCAGCGCGCTCTCCGTCGAGCTCGACGCGTACGTCGCCATCACGGCCGCCTTCCACGCGGGCATCGGTGACTCGCGCGCCACGTTCGAGTGCTCGTTCCCTCCGGCGCCGGTCGACTACGGCTTTCTCGTGCTCGCCGGGATCGAGCCGCTCCTCGACGCCTTCGAGCGCTTCAAACTGAAGAACGACGAGCTCGCGTGGCTCGAGTCGCTCGGCGCCATCGACGCCGCGACGAAGAAGCGCCTCTCCGAGATCCGCTTCGCGTGCGACGTCGACTGCGCGCTCGAAGGATCCATCGTCTTCGCCGGCGAGCCCGTGCTCACGGTCGAAGGCCCGTACTGGCAAGCGCAGCTCTTGAGCGCGCTCGTCCGCGGCGCGCTCAGCGTCTCCACGCTCTCGGCCACCAAGGCGGCGCGCTGCGTGCTCGCTGCCGGCGGGTGCGAGGTCATCGAGTCGAGCGCGGCGACGGCCCATCGCCTCGGAGGCAACCCGCTCGTCGCTCGCGCGGCGTACATCGGCGGCGCGCACGCCACGACCAGCGCCATCGCGGCACGTCGCTACCGGATCCCCGCGCGCGCCTCGCTCCCGCTTCGCTTCGCGCTCGCTGCGCCCGATCCGAGCGCGGCCTTCGAGTCGTGGCTCGCGGCCTCGCAAGACAAGGCAATCTTGCGCCTCGATCACCGCGATCCGGTCGCGTCGATCGCCGCCGCGGTGGCCGCGGTCAAGCGCCGCGCGGCGCAGCCTTCGTGGCACGACACCGAGGTCGCCATCGAGATCGGCGGCGGCGATCTCGTCGAGCTCTCGCGCGCCGCGGTGGGCGAGTTTCGCGCCGCGGGTCTCGCCGAGCCGGTCGTCGTCGCTTCGGGCGCGCTCGACGAGGTGCGCATCGCCGAGCTTCGTCGCCAAGGCGCGCCCATTTCGGCGTTCGTCGTCTCGTCCTTCGGGCTCGACGACGCTTCGTTCGTCTCGCAGTACGATCTCGTCGCCGTCGAGGCCGACGGCCAGTGGTCTCCGCGGGTGCGTCGCGGGCGCTCGGTCGCGCTCTCCAGCGATCCGGGGCGGAAGTTCCTCGTGCGCTACGCCGACGCCGAGGGGCGCCCCATCGCCGACGTCTCCTGCGCGACGAACGAGCGCATCCCGCCGGCGCGTGACGTGCGCTACGTCGAGCGGTTCACCGGCTTCTCACGCCGCACCCACGCCGCTTCGCAGGCGCAGCTCCTCTCCAACGTGATGCGCGCGGGCAAGCGCGTGTCGTCGCCGGAGAAGGCCGCCGACGCGCGCGAGCGCGCGATGAAGAACGTGCTCGCCCTCCCCGAGCGCTACCGCCGCCTCCGCGCGCCGGCCACGTATCCTGTCGGCTCGACCGCCGCGCTCGCCGCGCTCAAAGCCGAGCTCTTGGCGTAACGCTCACGCCGGCCGCGCCACCATCGGCAGTCCGCCGCGCGGCCGGAGCGTGACCTTGGCGTCGAGCTCGAGGCGCGCGCCGGGGAGCAAATCGAGCCGCGCGCGCGCGAGCACCATCGCCACCACGATCTGCGCCTCCATCAGCGCGAAGCTCGATCCGATGCACACGCGCGGTCCGCCGCCGAAGGGGAGATAAGCGTACTTCGGTCGTGCGGCCGCGCCCCCTTCGCTCGGCGCGAAGCGCTCCGGGTCGAAGCCCTCGGGGTTCGTCCAATGCGCCGGGTCGCGATGCAACGTGAAGGGGCTCACGCCGATGAGCGTCCCCGCGCGCACGGGGAAGCCGCCGATCTCGTCGTCGGCGATGGCTTGCCGCTCGAAGGCCCACGCCGGCGGGTAGAGCCGCATCGACTCGTCGATGATCTGCCGCACGTAGCCGAGCTTGGGCAGGTCGGCGAGCGTCGGATCGCGATCGCCCAGCGCTTCCCTCACCTCGGCGCGGGCGCGCCGCGCGACCTCGGGGTGACGCGAGAGCAGGTAGAAGGTGAACGCGAGTGCGTTGGCGGTCGTCTCGTGTCCGGCGAGGACCAACGTCATGAGCTCGTCTTTGAGCTGACGATCGTTCATCACCTCGCCCGAGTCTTCGTCCTTCACCTCCATCAGCATTTGCAGAAGATCGTTCTTCCGCTCGCCGCTCTTTCTTCGCTCTTCGATCACGCGGAGCACGACGCCGTCGAGGGTGCGCGCCGCCTTCTTGAAGCGCACGTTCTTCGGCGTGGGGACCCAAGGGGGAATGGGGACGAGCGACTCGACGTAGTCGTTCGCCCACTCGAGCGCGATGGTCAGCGCCTCGCCGGTCACCTCGGCGTCGCCCGCGAGATCGACGCTCAAGAGCGTGAGCCCGACGATGCGGAAGGTGAGGGCCATCATCTCGGCGTGCACGTCGAGGGTGCGCGGCTCGTCCCCCTCGCCGGGCCAGGTGTCGAGCATCGCGTGCGTCGCCTGCGCCATCGTGTCGGCGAAGCCGGCGAGGCGCTCGCGGTGGAAGGCCGGCTGCGTGAGCCGCCGTTGGCGCTTCCAGAACTCCCCCTCGCTCGTGAGCAAGCCGTCGCCCACCACGAGCTTGAGCCCGCGGTAGTTGCGGCTCTTCGTATAGTTCTTGGGGTTGTCGACCAGCACGTGACGCACGCACGCGGGATCGTTCAGCGCCACGTAGGTGTAGGGCCCGAAGCGAAAGCGGCACACCGGCCCGTAGCTCTGCGCGCGCAGGAAGAGCCCGATGGGATCTCTCCACGCGTCGAACAGGCTGCCGAAGAACAGCGTCCCCTCGGGGCCGGGCATGAGGCGGCCCGAGCGCCCCTGGGAGTGCGTGGTCATCTCTGTCGAAGAACCGTTGCTCATCGCCTCGCCTCCCATGCCCCGCGGACCACCCGAGTGGCGCCGCCGGATCGCGCCGTGGTAGGTGCTGAAACCCGCGAGCCCGCGCCCTGTTCCCCAAATGTGAGGGGCTCCTCACGTTTGCTAGAATGTGAGCCAGTCCTCATGTTTGTCAAGAGAGGCCGGCCCGCGCCTTCCGACGCTCCCGTTCCCCCTCGCTCCCGCCCGATGAAGAAGCCTCGCGCCACGGCCCCGTCTCCTCGCCCCGCCTCGGCAGCCCAGGGCGCGCGCAAGGTCCCGCTCCAAGCGCGGAGCCGCGAGCGGGTCGAGCGCATCCTCGCCGCCGCGGCCGAGGAGTTCGTCGCCATCGGCTACGACGCGGCCACGACCGAGGCCATCGCCGAGCGCGCCGGCACGTCGATCGGCTCGCTCTACCAGTTCTTCCCCAACAAGCTGGCGCTCTTCGAGGCCATCTCGGCGCAGTACCTCGCCGAAGCGAGCGCGCTCTACGACCGCCTCGTGACCCCCGAGCTCGAGGCCCAGGCCTCGTGGATGGACCTCATCACCCTCACGCTCGACGGCTTCGCCGCGTTCCACCGGAACAGCGTCGCCTTTCGCGCGGTGTGGATGAACTGGAAGCTCTCGCCCGAGTTCTTGGAGGCGGGCGAGGCGCTGAACCGCGAGTTCGCCCGCCGCACCGAGGAGCTGCTCGCGCGCCGCTCGAACCTCACGAAGCCCGAGCGCGAGCTCGTGGCCACGCTCATCGTCGAGGTGATGAGCGCGATGCTCCTCGTGGCCGTGCGCCGCGAGACGAAAGAGGGCGACGCTCTCCTCGACGAGACCAAGGTCTTGATGCGCCGCTACCTCGCGCCCTACGTGAAAGCCGAGGCCGCGCCGGCGCGCCCGAAGGCGAAGAAAGCTCGCGCCACAAAATGAAACGGGGCACGCCGTGAGGCGCGCCCCGCAAGTCGCTCGCGTGCGCCAGGCAGGCGCTGCGCGACGACGCGTCAGCCCTTCCTGAGGTTCTCGGCGGCGAAGTCCCAGTTCGCGAGGTGACCGAGGAAGGTCTCGATGTACTTGGGGCGGAGGTTTCGGTAGTCGATGTAATATGCATGCTCCCACACGTCGATGGTGAGGAGCGCCTTCTGGCCGTGCTTCATCGGGAGGTCGGCGTTGCCCGTCTTGGTGACGGCGAGCTTCCCCTTCTCGAGCACGAGCCACGCCCAGCCGGAGCCGAACTGCGTGGTGGCGGCGGCGGTGAACTGCTCGGCGAACTTCTCGAACGAGCCGAAGTCACGGTCGATGGCCTGCGCGAGATCGCCCGTGGGCTTCCCGCCGCCGTTCGGCTTCATGCTGTTCCAGTAGAACGTGTGGTTCCAGATCTGGGCCGCGTTGTTGAACACGCCGCCGTCCGACGCGAGGATGACCTCCTCGAGCGTCTTGTTCGCCTCCGGCTTCCCTTCCAGGAGCTTGTTGAGGTTCGTGACGTAGGCGTTGTGGTGCTTGCCGTGGTGGAAGTCGAGCGTCTCGGCGCTGATGTGCGGCGCGAGCGCGTCTTTGGCGTAGGGGAGGGCGGGGAGCGTAAAGGGCATGTCGGTCTCCTTCGTAAAGGTTCTGTGTTGGGGGCCGACAGCCTAATCCCGCCGTTCCGAAATGAAAGGGCCGACGAACCAGCGGCTCGCGACTACCGCGCGCGCTGGGTCAGGAGCTTCTGGATCAGGTCCTTCGAGTAGCCGGAGAGCTCGCGGAACACGACGCCCATTCCCACTCCTTGGCCCACTCCTTGGCCCACGCCTTGGCCGCCGCCTTGAGCGCCGCCGTCGTCACGCACCACGCGTACGACCTCGCCCACCCCTTCGATGGTCTCGATGTCGTCCATGATGACGGTGAAGCGGAGGTTCACGAGCGTGCCCACGGCGAGGGGCGCCGTCGACTTGATGAAGACGCCGCTCTCCGAGATGTTCGTGACGTACTCCTGGATGAAGGCGTCGAACGACTCGAACTCTTTGTTGATGGTGACCCGCTCGCCACCGCGCTTCTCGTCGCTCACGTCGCGCTCCCGCCGATCGGTCCCGGCCCGCTACTTCCCCACCAAATCGAACTGCTCGAGATGGTACTCCTTGTGCGGAACGACGGTGATCTTCCGCATCCACTTGTTCTCGGCGTCCTGGAGGGCGATCTTCTCCGGCCCGGTGAGCTCGTCGGCGACCGCCGGGTGCGCGTTGACCTGCACGGTATAGCCGGGGAGGTCGCCGCGGCGGCGACGGATCTCGCGGAGGATCTCGTACGCCACGGTCTGCTTCGACTGAAGCTGCCCGGTGCCGTCGCAGTAGAAGCACGGCTCGTGCATCAAGCGACCGAGGCTCTCGCGCGTGCGTTTGCGCGTCATCTCGATGAGGCCGAGATCGCTGATGCGGTTCAGCGTGGTCTTGGCCTTGTCCTTCTGGAGGAGCTCTTCGAGCACGCGCCGAACCTTCTCGCGGTTCTGCGCCTTTTCCATGTCGATGAGGTCGAGGATGATGAGGCCGCCGATGTTCCGGAAGCGGAGCTGGTAGGCGATCTCCTTCACCGCCTCCAGGTTCGTCTTCAGGATCGTCTCCTCCATGTCCTTCGAGCCTTTGCCCACGAAGCGACCGGTGTTGACGTCGATGGCGGTGAGCGCCTCGGCCTGATCGATGATGAGGTAGCCGCCCGAGGGGAGCGGGACCTTGCGCGAGAGAGCGCGGGCGATCTCGTCCTCGATGCCGTAGGCGTCGAAGATCGGCTCTTCCTCGGCGTAGAGCTTGATGTCCTTCAGACGATCGGGAGCGAACATCTCCACGAAGCGGCAGAGGCGCTCGTACTGGTGACGATCGTCGATGACGATCTCGTCGACGTCGTCGGTGAAGAGATCGCGCGCCGTCTTGAGGACGAGATCGAGCTCGCTCATCAAGGTGGTGGGAGCCTTGGCCCCCTCCTTCTTCTTGGCGATCTCGCCCCACAGGCGAACCAAGTAGCCGACGTCTTGCTTGAGCTGCTTCTTGGTGAGCCCCTCCGCCACAGTGCGGACGATGAGCCCGCCGCTCGGCGGCTTCATCCCTTCGATCGACTCGCGGAGGCGCGCGCGCTCCTTCTCGGAGCCGATGCGCTTGGAGATGCCGATGTGATCGACCGTCGGCAGGTACACGACGTAACGACCCGGGAGCGAGATGTGGCTCGAGCAGCGTGCCCCCTTGGTGCCGATCGGCTCCTTGGTGACCTGCACGATGATCTCTTGCCCCTCCTTCACGACCTCGCGAATGGGGGTCGACTTGGAGATGCGCGAGGGGACACCGGAGCGACCGTCGCGTCCGCCGCGACCACGACCGTCACGGCCGTCACGACTGCCGCCCGGTCCGCGCCCGCCTTCGCGACCACCGCCGCCGCCGCCGCCTTCACGTCCGCGTCCGCCGTCGCGGCCACGTCCGTCGCGCCCGCGCCCACGTCCACGCCCGCGTCCACGACCGCCGCGCCCGTCCGCGCTGCGCGGCAAGGCCGGCGCGCGCGGCGCAGGCTCGCCCGGCTCGGTGATGGTGAAGCCCGGAAGATCGGGGAACTCGGGGAGGTCGAGCCCGGTCGCCGTCGGCGCCTCGTGGACGTCGACCATGTCTTCGCTCGAGGCTTCGAGGTGATGCGGGACGCCCGGCGCAGGCGGGACGCTCGCCGCTTCGGCCGCGGCCACGCGCGCGCTCGAGTCCGGCGGCGCCGGCGCTTCGCCGTGAGGCCGCGTGAACGCGAGGGTGGGTCGCTGATCGTCTTCGTCGTCTTCGCCAAAGGGGGCGTCGTCGAGCTCGCGAGCGCTCGGCTCGTCGTCGCTCGCGGCGGCGTCCACCGCCGACACGCGGGACTCGGAGGGGCGCGGCGTGGCGATCAACGCTTCGTCGTCTTCTCCGCCGTGGCGCGTGGCTTCGAGATCGACGCCCTCGTCCGCCGCGTCGTCGTCTTCTTCTTCTTCCGGCAGCTCCGCCGCCGAGACATCGCGGTCCGAGTCGCTGCTGCGCGGGAGCTCACCGCTCGCCGCCGCCGGCAGGGCCACGGCGCTCGCCGCGCCCACGATGGCCGGTCCGCTGGTCTCGATCTCGGCCTCGGCTTCGGCGTCGAGCTCTTCGTCGCCGGTCGGCTCGACGCGCGCCTCTTCTTCGCGCGGCTTGCGACCGCCGGCGAGGTAGGTGTCGAAGTCGTCGGGGCGGATGAGATCTTCGACGTGCAGGAACGCCGCGCGCTCTTGCCCGATGTCGATGAAGGCGGCCTGGAGGCCGGGGAGGACGCGCGTGACCTTCCCGAGGACGACGTTGCCCATCGAGCCGGAGGCGCTGTTCGAGGCGCGGCGCTCGAGGTGGAGCTCGGCGATGATGCCGTCTTCGATGAGGGCTACGCGGGTCTCGCGGATGTCGACGCTGATGACGAGGATATTTTTGGCCATACGGAGCGGAGGCTTTCCCGCTCGCCCCCCGGCGTGCGCTCGCTCAAGGCGATAGCCGTCCTACCGCGCGAGCGGGGGGCTTCGTTGTTGAGTCGGGCTTCCACGGTTTCGGAGGAGAGCGCGCTGCTCGGGGTTGGCCACGGGCCAACGCAGAAGGCAGCGGAAAAATCGGAGTTTTGCCCCCCGCGGCCGGAACGTGCCGGCGTGACGGGGGACGAAGACTTCGGGGATCCGCGAAGACCGCGAGATGCCCTACCCCTCCACCTAGCCCAAGTCGCGGTGGACTTCAACCTGGGGCGTGTCCCCCCCGACGAACCCTCGTCGGTTGCCCACCGAACGTCCAAGCGGAGGGCGAAGGGGAGCTCAGAAGGCGAAGGGGATGTCCACCTGGACGACGTGGTAGTTCGGCGTCGCTCCCCCGAGCGGCTTGTCGAGCCCGCGCGAATAAGCCACGCCCGGCCGGAGCCAGAAGGTCCGTCCCAAATGGAAGTGCGCTCGCGGGCCCACGGCGATGGACACCTGGTCGATGCGCGGATCGCTCGCCGCGATGTCGACGCCGGGCGCGCCGAAGGGCGGATTCAGCCAGTGCTGGTAGCGGAGATCGGCGCCGAACGAGAGCACCGGGAGAACGAAGTAGCCGACGTGAAGTCCGCTCGTGAAGTTCGTCTTCGCCGCTTCGTGTTGCACCGCGCCGCCGCGCACGCGCCAGAGTTGGAAGAGCGTCGCCTCGACCTGCACCGTGAGGCCGTGGCTCACGTAGGCCGCGTCGACGCCGGGGATGAGGGCGAAGTCGTTTACGGCGAAGATCGAGTTGTCCATCGCCATGCGCGCGGGCGCCCCCGACGAGCGCGCGTCGAGCGCGCCGGGGCCAGGCGAGCTTCCGCCGCCGCCGCCGACCGGGAGCGTGAAGGCGAGCGACCCGGCGAGTCGCACGTCGCCGATCGTGACGCCGTACACGCCGCCCAAGACCGGGTTCGCCAAGATGAGCCCGCCGTTCCCAACGGGCGGCGAGTCTTGCGCGCTCGTGAGCCGCGCCACCACTCCCACGTTCGGCGTGAGCTTCACCCCACCCGAGAGCGCGGTGACCACGGTGAAGCCGTGCTTCGACGCCGCGTTCTCGTAGGAGGCGAACGAGTTGTCGAGGCGCACCACGTTCGCCGGTGCAGCGCTGCGGAGCTGCCACGGGAGCGAGTAGGGTGCCGGCGCGGGCGGAGGCGTGGGCGTCGTGTCCGGAGCCGACGCAGGCTCAGCGGGTGACGCAGGTTGGGGCGTGGGCGTCGCCTCGTTCGATTGCGCCATGGCGCGCGCGGGGAGCGCCAAGCCCACGAGCGCCGCGAGCCACGCCCACCTGCCGCGATGCTGCGCCGAAGACCGCTGCCCTCGAAGGTCCATCGCTCCTTGCTATGTGATAAGTGATCGCTTAGCAACCCGTCGCGCGCGTGAGCCACGGCCGCGCCTCCCGCGCCGTTCGCGGTGCGCCCCTCTTTTCGCTGGCCCCCGAGCGCATCGCCTGGTACGTCCCCACCCAGCCGTGCGTTCGCGCGCGGCTCTTTTTGGCCTCGCCGATCTGGAAGCGTGAACCCCGCCAGGCCCGAAAGGGAGCAACGGTAGCGTGGAAGGGTGTGGCGGGGCCTTTCCCTATTTTGCGCTCGACGCCTAGTTTGCGCCGCGGGGCCGGGCGGTCTACCTTCCGCGCCCTGGAGGTACGGGCTTGAACGCTTTCGAAGAGGTGTGGCTCATCGCCGCGCGCGAGGTCCGGAAGAGCATCCGCAGCGCCAAGGGGCTCGTGATGGTCATCATCTCGCTCCTCGGAGGTCTCGGTACGGCGCTCCTCCTCCAGAAGCTCCGGTCGATGGATGAAGCGAACATCCCGCCCGAGCAGCTCCAGGCGCTCCAAGAGACGCTGCTCGAGAAGAAGTACGGCGACGCCGACATGGCGCACTACCTCTCGAAGGCGCCGCCGGTGCTCCTCGCGATGCTCCTCATGACGGTGTGGCTCGCGCCGCTCCTCATCGCCGTCCTCTCCTTCGACGGCATCTCGGGGGAGATCCAGCACCGCACGGTGCGCTACTGGACGGTGCGCTCGCGCCGCCTCTCCTACTTCTTCGGCAAGTTCCTCGGCCTCTGGGGCGTGGTGAGCATCATCACCCTCGTGATGCACGCGCTCATCTGGATCATCGCCATCGCGCGCGGCGGGACGATGCCCGGGGAGACCTTCATGTGGGGCCTCCGCTTCTGGCTGGTGACGCTCCCCATCTGCGCCGCGTGGAGCGGCCTCGCGACGCTCATCGGCTCGCAGTTCAAGGTGCCGATCATCGCGCTCCTGGTCATTTGCGCGACCTTCTTCGCGCTGTGGATCCTCGACGCCGTGGGCGAGGTCGGCGAGATCAAAGCGCTGACGTACGTCTACCCGAACACCTACGACTCCTGGCTCCTCTCGCCGAAGTTCGATCGCGTGGCCTTGGGCGCGCTCATCTGCATGGCGATCGGGCTCTTCACCACCGGCGCCGGTGGCTTCCTCTTCGCCCGGAGGGACGTCTGATGTCGGCCGAAGAAGCGCAGAAGCTCGCGAGCGACACGCCCCCCGCGTCCGAGCCGCCCGCGTCGACCGACGCCCCGGCGAGCGAGAAGAAGGACGAAGGCGCCGTCGCCGCCGCGCCGGTGAAGAAGAAAAAGAAGAAGAAGAAGGCTTCGAGCGCCGAGGTCGCGGTCCGCCTCTCCAAGGTGACCAAGCGCTTCGGCAGCAAGGTCGCCGTCAACGAGGTCACGCTCGAGATCGGCGCCGGCGAGGTCTACGGCCTCATCGGCCCCAACGGCGCCGGCAAGACCACCACCTTCTCCATGCTCGCGGGCTTCCTCCAGCCGACGGACGGGCGGGTCGAGGTGCTCGGCTACGCGCCGCACCAAGTGACCGAGCTCAAATCGCGCCTCGGCGTCCTCCCGCAAGACGCGCTCCTCCCGGCGTACGACAAGGTCGGCGAGTTCTTGATCCACATGGCGCGGCTCCAGGCCGTCACCCGCGACAAAGCGGAGAGCGTGGCGCGCGCCGTGCTCGAAGAGGTCGACGGGCGCGATTGGTGGAACGTGCGCTGCGGGAGCCTCTCCCACGGCATGGCGAAACGCGTGCAGCTTGCACAGGCTCTCCTCGGCGATCCCGACGTCGTGCTCCTCGACGAGCCCACCGCCGG
The DNA here is from genome assembly GCA_964531795.1 of uncultured Polyangiaceae bacterium. GTDB lineage: Bacteria > Myxococcota_A > Polyangia > Polyangiales > Polyangiaceae > CAZHHD01. The sequence goes on from CAZHHD010000030.1 coordinate 35,394, forward strand.
TCTCGATCCGCGCAGCGCCTACGAAGTGCGCCAGCTCGTGAAGGCGCGCAAAGGTCGCTGCACGCTCATCGTGTCGAGCCACAACTTGCAAGAGCTCGAGGAGATCTGCGACAGCGCGGCGATCCTCGACCGCGGCCACCTCGTCGCCGCGGGGACCATCTCCGAGCTCACCGCCGCCTCGGAAGAGGTGCACATCAAGATCGCCGCGCCGCTCAAGGGCGGGGAGGCGTATCGCTCGACGTCCGCCAGCGTGCCGCTCGCCGCGGTGCGCGAGCTCCCGGTCGTGAAGCGCGCCGAATGGGACGACGAGAAGAACGAGCTCGTCGTGTACTTCGAGCGCGGCCAGGTCGACGCCGAGGCGGTCATCGGCCACGTGCTCTGGCTGCTCTTGAACCAGCAAGTGCGCATCAGCGGCGTGACCAAGGGCCACGGCCTCGAGGCGCGCGTCATGGATCTCACCGAAGCCGACGACGTCGACGACGACGAGTAGTGCTCTACAGCGCGCTGCGGAGCGCGATGAGGCGCGCGCGCGCCCAGCGGGCGAAGTGCCGCACGGCGAAGCCGAGCGAGGCGAGCGAGATCAAGACGCCGAGATCGAAGAGCCCGTCGTCGTACGAGAGCTTCACCTCGTGGTCCCCCGCGGGGACAGCGACGGCGAGGAGCCCGTCCACCGATCGCACCGCGCCGACGTTGCTCGACCACGCCTTGGCGTAGTTCTGGTTCACGAGCACGGTGGTCTCGAGATCCGACACCACGCGCAAGCGAATGTGGTTCGGTGACCAAGAGAGTCGCGCGACCTTCGCGCTCTGCTTCTCCAGCGTGTACTCCTCGGCGGAGAGATCGGCGCGGAGCCGCGGGGACTGGGGAAACTCGGTCTCCTCGAAGCACTGCAGCGTACCGCGGGCCATCGGCGGCCACACCTGCGCGTCCCAACGGTTGCCGCGCGCTTGGTGGAACTCGGCCGCGCGCCGGAGCGGCGCGTCTTGGGTGAAGAGCACCTGGTGGACGCGATCGTCGGTGACGAGGTCTTTCGCCGCCGCGTACGCCACACCACCGGCGAGCGCCACGCCGAGCAGCGCGAAGCCGAGGTCGGCGACGAGCGGCCGCGGCGAGAGCTCGGGGAGCCCGCGCCACGTGCGCACGCGGCTCCAGATCGCGCCGATCACGTGGCCGGGCACGTCCTCGAGGCGGGTGAGCGCGCGCCCGGCGGCGAGCGCGACGAAGAACCCGATGACGAGCGTGAAGCGCTCGGGGTTTCGCAGCTGCCCGTAGAGCGGAAGGTGACGAACGATGCTCCACGGCGCCCACGGCCCTTGCTCCCCCATGCCGAAGGCGAAGAAGAGGAGCCCCAAGGTCATGAAGCGCGACGAAGCGCGGTCTCGGAGCAAGAGCGCGACGAGCGCGAGCAAGGCGGCGATCGCTCCCAGGTACCCCTCCGCCGCGAGCCCCATGGGCTTGTCGAGGTGCGAGGTGAGCATCGCGCTGAGGAGCTGGTACGCGTCCACACGCTGCGGCAGATGGATCGTCCGCGGGTGCGCTTGCACCACGCGTAGGAGAGGGAGGAGCTTCGCCGCCGAGAACGCCGCGCCGCTCGCCCCCACGAGCGCGAGCGACTTGAGCGAGCTCCACCAAGGGAGCGCGGCTTCGCGCGCGCGCACCTTTCCCACGAGCGCGGCGACGGTGTCGAACGCCGCGAGCCCGGCGAGCGCGAGCACCGTGTAGGGGACCGAGTACGTCCCGCCGGCGAGGAGCATCCACGCCACGGCGAAGCCGCCGACGAGCGCCCAGCGCCACGACCTTCGCCCTTCTTCGTAGCCGAGCACCGCCCACGGCAAGAGCTCGAAGCCGAACATGTTGATCCAGCCGAACTCGAGCATGAAGAAGAAGCGCCCCTGCGCGGCGAAGAACACCGCCGCCGCCGCCGCGCCGATCGCCGAGGCGCGATGCCGCCGCGCGAGCTGGAACATCCCTTCCATGCCGAGCACGAGGAACAAGAGGACCGTGAGCCGCCGGCCCGGCTCGGTGCCGAACGCCACACGCAGGAGAAAATCCGGCGAGAGCGACTCGTCTTGCGGGTTCGCCGCGAGCGGGATGCCGCCGCAGTAGTAAGGGTTCCACGCCGGGAGCTCGTGGTACTCGACCATCGTGATGCGCGCGGCGTCGTCGTGCGCGTAGAAGTAGTGCTCGTCGTAGTGCCCGGTGACCGCGAACGGCTTCGTCCAGAGGCTCGGGGTGAGCGCTGCGCCGACGAGGATCCACACGACGAGGCGCACGCCCAAGAGCGCCGCCAGACGATCGACGAGACGAAGCGGGCGCGCCTCGCTCAACGGAGCCTCGGCTGGAGCGGGACGACCTTCGCCTCGAGGCTCTGCCCGTTCGGGCCTGTCCACCCCGCGCGGATCCCTTCGTCGAGGATGGCGTAGACCTGCGAGACGCTGAGGTGGCGCTTGTCGGCGAGGTCACGCACGCGGTCGCGCTCTTGGGCAGCGCGGTCGTCCTCTTGCGACCACGGCTGGTCGGGGAAGTTCTCCGCCGCTTTGGCGCGCGCGGCCGGCTCTTCGGCGGCGAGGTCGAAGAAGAGCTGCTTGCGCTGTGCGAGCGGCAAGCCGAAGCGCTCGGCCATCGGCGAGCCGCCTTCGCTCCCCGTCGCGCCTTCGAGCGATTCGGCGGGGAGCGCCGGAGGCGGTCGTGTCGTGCGCACCTCTGCCGTGACCGCCGCGCCCGTCGCGACCGCGGCGATCAGCGCCGCGCCGCGCAGCGCGAGCTCCACGCGAGCGAGCTTCTTCGTCGGCTTCAGCGTGCCCGTGCCCCACCACCACGTGAGCCACGGAAGGATCCGATCGGGGAGCGGCACGCGCTACTTGTAGCCCTGGATCGGCCCCTTTGACCACCGGGTGAGGAAGGCGCATAGTCCGATCCGGTCGGCGTGGAGGGGTGCCACCCGAGGGTCATCATGAAGCGGCATCCAGAAGAAAGAGAGCGCGCGGCGGTACGTCGCGTCGGGAGTCTCGGGTTCGGCTGGGGGCTCCTCGTCACGCTCATCTCCAGCGCGGGGATCCTCGTCGAGCGCCTCACGCAAGGAGACGCGCACCTCGCCGTCGCTGCCAACGCGCTGACCAGCGTGGTCGTGATGGGCGCGGCGCTCGCGCTCATGCGCTTGGGTGCAAGGCCGAACCTGGCGGCCGAGCGCGGCGTCACCCTGCTCGCGTCCCTCGTCCTCGGCGCGGTCACGGCGATCGTCGCCGTGCACCTCGCGCTCCGCGTCGGTGTCGTCGCGGCGCCGGTGTGGATCTCGGAGCGCCCGCGTCAGCTCGTCAACGATCTCGTCGCCGCGTTCGCCATCGTGGCTCTCTTGTGGGGATCGTCGCAGCGCCCTCCGCGCCTCTCCTCCGTCGTCCTCGCCCTCGGCGCGCTTACCGCCTATCGCTTCACCGCCGGCGCGTGGCACGCGGATCTCTTCACTCCGGAGTCGCGCGCCCTCTCGGTCCAAGAGTTCGTCGTGGCCGAGGTCGTAGGTGCGGCCATCGCCCTCGCCATCTTTCGCTGGTCGTTTGCCCACGAAGCGACCGACTCGTGTTGACGCACGGCGAGATGGTCCTGCGCATCGCCGTCGGCGCGGTGCTCGGCGGCGTCATCGGCTACGAGCGCGACCTCCACGGCCGGCACGTCGGCCTTCGTACGCACTCGATCGTGGCCATGGCCGCGGCGACCTTCATGGTCGTCTCGGCGCACTTCGTCTACTTCCAGCACTACGGAAAGGACGATCTCGTCGAGGTCGACGCCTCACGCATCGCTGCCTCGGTCGTCTCCGGCATCGGCTTTCTCGCGGGCGGCGCCATCCTGCGCACGGGCGCCACCGTGCAAGGGCTCACGACCGCTGCCGGGCTCTGGCTCGTGACGGCGACCGGCCTCTGCGCCGGCGCGGGGATGTTCGTCGAGAGCGCCGTCGTGACCGCCATGGGCGTCGTAGCGCTCACCGTGCTCCGTCGCTTCGAAGACAAGAACCTGGTGCGCCGACGCATCGCCATCGTCTGCGGCGGCGCCGAGGGGATCGGCCCCACGCTCGACGTGCTCGCCAAGCTCGAGGTTCTCGTGTCCGACGTGGAGATCGACAAGCACCTCGACGAGCCCGATCAACCGCTGGCCGCGACGCTCGACGTGCAGCTCCCCAAGAACGTCGGCGTCGCCTCCATCGTGAAGAGCTTGGAGCAGGTCGCCGGCATCCGCCGCGTGCACGTGAGCCACGTGTGATCGCGGGAGCCGCAAGGTGAAGCGCATCGTCTTGGGTGACAACGCGAAGGTGCTCCCCACGCTCCCCGCGGGCTTCGCCCGGCTCGTGTACATCGATCCGCCGTTCAACACCGGCCGCACGCAGAAGCGCGATCGCATCCGCGCGAAGTCGACGGGCGGCCCGGGGCACCGCGCAGGCTTCGGCGGCAAGCGCTACGAGGTCGAGCGCGTACCGAGCGCTTCGTACGCCGACGCCTACGACGACTACGTCGCGTTCCTGCTGCCGCGCATCGAAGCTTCGCTCCGCTGCATGACCCCCGACGCGTCGCTCATCGTGCACCTCGATCCGCGCGAGTCGCACTACGTGAAGGTCGCGCTCGATCGCCTGCTCGGTCGCGATCGCTTCATCAACGAGATCGTGTGGGCCTACGACTACGGCGGGCGCCCCAAAGATCGCTGGCCGAAGAAGCACGACACGCTCCTCTGGTACGCGCTCGATCCTTCGAAGTACGTCTACCGCTACGACGCCATCGATCGCATCCCCTACATGGCTCCGGGGCTCGTCACGCGCGAGAAGGCGGCGCGCGGCAAGACACCGACCGACGTGTGGTGGCACACCATCGTCCCCACCAACAGCCGCGAGAAGACCGGCTACCCGACGCAGAAGCCGCTCGGCGTGCTCCGTCGCATCGTGCGTGTCCACGCCGAGCCGGGTGACGTGGTGCTCGACTACTTCGCCGGGAGCGGCACGACCGGCGTCGCCGCTGCGGAGAACGACTGCGGCTTCGTCTTGATCGACGAGAGCCAAGAGGCCGTTCGCGTCGCCGCCAAGCGCCTCGCCGCACACGCCCCCGAGCTCGTCGGCTTTCGCTCGCGCGCCTACGCGCGGTAGTAGCGGCAGTACTTCTGGCGGCAGCTCCCCGTCCAGTGCGGACGCGGCACGCACGCGCGCGGCACCGACGCGCATCCGATCGAGGCGAGCACGGGGAGGAGGACGGCGGCCCCGGCCACGGCGCGCCGGGTGACCTTGGGCGGCGCGCCGTCCCGAGGCGCCTCCGCCGCGTACGGATCACTGGCGTCGTCGAAAGGATCGCGCGCGCCGTCGTTCATGCTTCGTGGATCCGCGCGAGGAGCTCGTCGGCCGCCTCTTCCCCGCTGGCGATCGCTCCTTCCATCGAAATGACCGACACCGAGTTTCGCACCCAGTCGCCGGCGAAGAAGAGATTTCGAAACGGCGTGCGCGCCCCCGGCCGAAACTGCTCCACCCCCGGCTCACTCAAGAAGAGCCGCTCCCACGGCGCTTGGTTCCGGTGCATCTCCACCTTCACGATGCCGGCTTTGGTGATGTCGCCGACCTCGCTCGCCTTGGCGTAGCTCTCCAGCGTGAAGGCGAGGATCTCTTCGTCGCTCCACGACTCGAAGCCGGCCACCTGGCCGCCGAAGACGAGGACCGAGCCCACCTTCGGATCGGCGGCGTAGGTCGACCAGTAGGGCTTCATGTTGACGACGAAGTTGAAGGGCGAGGGGAAGCCGTGGAGCGGCCCGGGGAAGTGCTTGCAGACTGCACGTTCGGTGACGATCGTCAGCCCGCACGTCGCCGCGCTCCGCGGCCTTTCGAGCCGGCCGAAGTACGAGGAGCGCCACATGCGCGCGTCGGTTCGGTTCATTCTCTGGACGACGGCCAAGGGGAGCGTCGAGAGCACGTAGTCGAAGCCCTCGAGGCGCGTCTCGCTCCCCGGCTCGACGTCCAGGTCGCCCGAGGGGGCCGCTCGCGGCGAGAGCGCGCCCGGCTCGCCCCGCGTCGTGGCCGTGCGGAGCGCGACGATGCGATCGCCGTCGTAGATCCAATCGAGCACCCCGACGCGCGGCACGATCTCGGCGCCGAGCCTTCGGAGGTACGAGGCGACAGGCTTCCAAATGCGATCGGTGAGCCCCCCGCGGGCGACGAAGAGCTCCGCCTCCTCCGAGGTGCTCACGCGCTTGAGCGTCTCGAGGATGTGGTACGCGCTGATCTGCTCGGGGAAGTTGAAGTACGCGATGCGCAAGAAGTGGAAGATGCTGTAGCGGACGACGTGCGGCCTCAGCCCGTGCTCCACCGCCCAGGTATCGAAGCAAATGTCGTCGTGGCGGCGAAGATCCTCTCCGCTCAAAGCGATGGAGAACGCCTCTGCCATCACGCGACCGAAGTTCGCGCGGTCGTCGAAGGGGAGGCCGTCGTAGGCGGCGTACGAAGCGGCGACCCCGAGTCGCCCGCCTTCGCTCCCCAGCGTGTGCACGCGTCCGTCGAACGGCTCGTAGCAGTGGCTCTGGCCGCGCATGCTCACGAGCTCGCGGTTCGCGTCGACGCCGGCGCGCGCCATGAGCGCGCGCATCCGCGTGTAGAAGCCGACCACCATGTGCCAGCCGTGCTCGTCGACGAAGCCCCCTTCGCGCTCGACCGATGCCGCCTTGCCGCCGAGCGTCTCGCCGGCGTGGACGATCTTCACCTCGACGGATCCCTGGCCGCGCTCGAGGAGGCGCGCCGCTGCGGCGAGCCCCGCGGGGCCCGCGCCCACGACGAGCACGCGAACCTTGGGCTTCACAGCGCGTACCCGATGCCGAGCAGCCCGACCTCGCGGAGGTGCGCGCGCGGTCCGTCGCCGAGCTCGTAGATCCCCCAGTCGATGTGCCCTTCGGCGCGAAGAAACCACGACGACGAGAGCCACGCTTCGACGGTCCCGCCGGGGGCGAGCACGGGCATCGCCGTGTGATGGGCCTCGAACGGATCGAGCACGCCGATGCCCGCCTCGAAGAAGAGGCTCACGTCGAAGCGGTGGTAGGGGAAGAGGTGCAGGCTCGGGCCCGTCTTGGCGAGCCACGCGCTCGGTGCACGCGCCGGGGGGAACGCGTCGGCTTGAAGCGACCCCCGCACACCGAGGTACGCGAAGGTCATGAGCTCGAGGGTGCCGTGCACGCCGAGAGAAGGGCCCCCGCGACCGAGCGCGAGGTAGCTCGATCCCACCGCGCGAAACTGTCCGGCGGTGGCGCCCACCTCGTCGTCGGCGGAGGGGATCTTGTACTCCTCGGCGAAAGGATCGGGCGGGTGAGTCGCGGCGGGGAGGGGCATCGGCATGGCGCGCGCGGGACGAGTCTACGCCCCCATCGGCGCGAGGACGATCGCGAGCGCGGACGCTGGTACGCTCTCCCCTCGTGATCGCCTCCTCGTCGCGTAGCGTGCTCCTTCTTCTCGCCCTCGCCGCGTGCTCTCGAGGTGGGACGGCGGCCTCGCACGAGACGCCCGTCGACGCCGCGAAGGCCAGCGATCCGCGCGCGCCGTGCGGCCCGCTCCCGTGCGAGCGCTTCGCCACCGCCGAAGACGCCTTCGCGCGCGTGCTCGAGACGAAGCCTGAGGTCTTGGCCGTCGGCGAGACCCACGCGCAGAAGGAGCTCGGCGTCGCTTCGTCGACCAAGCGCTTCACAGAGGGGCTCTTGCCGCTCGTCGCCCCGCGCGCGACCGATCTCGTCCTCGAGCTCTGGGTGGCGAACGGAAGCTGCGCCGGCAAAGTCGAGAAGGTGCAGAAGGCGCAGAAAGAGGTGACGGCGAACCAGGCACCTCAAGACCAAAACGAGTTCATCGCCCTCGGCGACGCCGCCAAGCGACAAGGCGTCGAGCCGCACGTGCTCGTGCCTCCGTGCGACGACTACGCGCGCATCCTGGACGCCGGTGCCGGCGACGTCGACGCCATGCTCCAGATGATCGCGCGCCTCTCGCGCGTGGAGGTCGAGACCTTGCGCGCGCGACGCATGGACGCGGGTCGCCCGGGGACGGTCCTCGTCTACGGCGGCGCGATGCACAACGATCTCGAGCCGGGTCCTGGCCGGGAGGCGTGGAGCTTCGGTCCCGCGCTCGACAAGGCCACCTCGGGCCGTTACGTCGAGCTCGACCTCGTCGTCCCTGAGGCGATCAAGGACACCGAAGCGTGGCGGGCGCTCCCTTGGATGGCGCACTTCGACGCGCAGGCGCACGGCAAGGAGGCCCTCCTTATTACGGTGCACCCGCGGTCGTTCGTCCTCGTTTTCCCCCGCAGCCGCTGAGAGCCGCGTCTTGCGCGGCGCGGCGTAGCGTCGCACGCAGAATCGGCGCTGCGCGAGGCCGGTCGTCCCGACCCCCTGGAAAGTCGACTGACCACTTGCAAGAAAGAGCGCCGAGAAGTTCTCATCCGGCTCGCGTGTTCGGCACGCTTCGATCGCCGAGTGATCGCGTGTCGTGTCGCCGTTCGTCGTTTCGCGCCCAGGGAGGCCTGCAGAATCCATGAAGAGCGTTCGCCGTCTACTTCTACCGAGTCTCGTGTCCAGCGCCGCGGGTCTCGCCGCGGTCTTCGCCTCGAGCACGTCCTTCGCGCAACCGGTAGCGACGAACGGCGGAGCGCTGAACCGCTACGAGCCGGCCGAGCGCTCGAGCGAATGGTTCGCCAACGACTCGCTCGACTTCCGCGGGAAGCTACGGCCCTCGTTCGGGCTCACGCTCGACTACGCGTACAAGCCGTACACCATCTTGAACCCCGACGATTCGGTGCGATCGGACGTCGTCTTCTCGACGCTCTACTTGCACGCCGGTGGGAGCTTGGTGCTCTTCGATCGCTTCCGCATCGGCGCTTCGCTCCCCATCGCCATGGCGCAGACCGGTGATTCGGCGGTCGTCGGTGGTCGCTCGTACATCGCGCCCGATTCGGCGGCGCTCGGCGACCTTCGCCTCGCCGGCGACGTGCGTCTCCTCGGAGAGTACGGCGACGCGTTCACCCTCGCCGCCGGCCTTCGCGGCTGGCTCCCCACCGGCGATCAGAACCAGTACGCCGGCGACGGCAGCGGCCGCTTCGGCGGGCAGGCGATGGCGGCGGGCGACATCGGCGCGTTCGTGTACGGCGTGAACGCCGGCGTGGTCTACCGCGCCAACGACGCCTCGTTCACCGGCCACCCGCGCGGATCGGAGATGAACTTCGGCGTCGCCGCCGGCGCGCGCGTCCTCGACAAGAAGCTCGTCATCGGCCCGGAAATTTGGGGGAGCACCGGCATCTCGTCGTCGGACGCCTTCTTCCACAAGCGCACCACGCCCATGGGCTTGATGATCGGTGCACACTACACGGTCTCCGATTTCCGCTTCGGTCTCGGTGGCGGACCGGGCCTCTCGCCTGCCGCCGGCACCGCGGCGTTCCGCGGGCTCTTCTCCGTCGACTTCATCCCCGCCATCGCCGAGAAGGCCCCGGCCGATCGTGACGGCGACGGCATCGACGACGCGCACGACGCGTGCCCCGACACGAAGGGGGTCGCGACGAACGATCCTTCGACCAACGGCTGCCCCGCGGTCGTCGCCGATCGCGACAAGGACGGCGTCGCCGACGCGAAGGACGCGTGCCCCGACACCCCCGGTGTCGTGACCAGCGATCCGCTCACCAACGGCTGCCCGCCCGATCAGGACAAGGACGGCATCCTCGACAAGGACGACGCGTGCCCGACCGTGGCTGGCGTCACCACCGGCGATCCGGCCACCAACGGCTGCCCGCCGGACAAAGACAAGGACGGCATCGCCGACAAGGACGACGCGTGCATCGACGTCCCCGGCGTGCGCACCGACGATCCGAAGACGAACGGCTGCCCGCCCGACAAGGACAAGGACGGCATCAACGATCCCGACGACGCGTGCCCCGACGCGCCCGGCCCGAAGGATCCCGATCCGAAGAAGAACGGCTGCCCGACCGTCCGTATCGAGGCCGGTCAGGTGAAGATCCGCGAGCAGATCAAGTTCAAGACCGGCAGCGCCGTCATCTTGAAGGAGAGCCAGCCCATCATCGACGCCGTCGCCGGCGTCATGAAGGATCACCCCGAGCTCAAGAAGGTGCGCGTCGAAGGACACACCGACAACAAGGGGAACGCCGCCTTCAACAAGAAGCTCAGCGCGAGCCGCGCCGCCTCGGTCGTCGCCGCCCTCATCAAGGCCGGCGTCACCAAGGATCGCCTCTCGCCCGAAGGCTTCGGACAAGAGCGTCCGCTCGAGTCGAACGACACCGAGGAAGGTCGCGCGGCGAACCGCCGCGTCGAGTTCCACATCGAGGGGGGCGCCGCGACGCCGTGAGGCGCACGCCGGGTCGAGTCCGCACTGGTCACCAAGGTGACCAGTGCGACAGAGCCTCCACGAAGTGCAGGGAATTGCGCTTCGTCCCTGGCTTCGGTCCGTGACACTTCGTTAAGATGATTTTCGATGAGCCACGCGAGGCGTGAGCTCGGGGAGACTGCAATGCGGGCACGTCACGTAGCGAGCGTCACGCTCGTCTTTCTCATGGGACTCATCCTCAGCCCGATCGGCTGCGGAGGCACCGACTATGTCGAGGACACGCTCGACGGCAACGTGCTCGGCGACGGCGCTCCGGGAGACGACGCGAAGGGTGACGGTTCGATCATCGGCAACGATGGAGCCGGCGACGACGGCACGCTGAACGACGGCAACGGCGGCGGCGACGGGTCGAAGAACGACGGCTCGGGCAGCGACGGCGGTCTCTCCGACGGTCAGAACAACAACGACGCGCTCAACGGCGACGGCGCGACCGACGGCGGCGCGTGCCTCTCGCTCGGCGGCACGTGCTCGGTCGGCACCGACTGCTGCAGCGGGTTCTGCAACACGAACACGATGAAGTGCGACGTGCAGAACTCCTGCACGCCGCTCAACGGCAGCTGCCAGAACGGCATCGACTGCTGCAGCGGCACGTGCACCAACAACCAGTGCGCGACCGGATGCACGGCGCAAGGCCAGAACTGCAACGGTCCGGCGGACTGCTGCAGCAACATCTGCATCCAGGGGAAGTGCTCGGGCGTGACCTGCCAGCCCGACGGGCAGTCGTGCTCGCTCCCGACCGACTGCTGCAGCCGCAGCTGCGTCGCCGGCCTCTGCCTCTCGCAGTGCGTCTCGAACACGCAAGCGTGCACGGCGAACGCCCAGTGCTGCAGCGGCCTCTGCAGCCAGAACGACGGCGGCGCCGGCACCTGCCTCTCGCTCAACGGCGGCTCGTGCAACGAGCTCGGCAACTCGTGCAACGCGAACAGCGACTGCTGCTCGAAGCTCTGCTCGAACAACGTCTGCGTGAACTCCTCGTACTGCGCGCAGCTCAACGACACCTGCACCACGGGGAGCGACTGCTGCGGCGGCATCTGCAACAAGACCACCGGCGGCCTCCTCGGCACCTGCGCGCAGCCGCCGAAGGGGAGCGCCAACTGCTCCGACATCGCCGGTAGCGTGTGCGGCGACAGCGCCACGGGCGCCGGCGCCGACGCCGGTTACCAGAACGACGGCGGTCTCCCGAGCTGCGGCGGCGCGTGCTGCAGCCGCTCGTGCGCTCCTTACGGTCCGACCGGCGTGCTCATCTGCCAGGTCGCCTCCGGTTGCAAGCCCATCGGCGAGCTCTGCAAGGCGGACTCCGACTGCTGCGGCGGCGCCAAGGGCGCGTGCACCAACATCACCAACGGCGTCGGCGTTTGCCGCAACCCGAACGGCTGCAAGCCGGACGGCGACGTGTGCAAGCTCGCGTCGACCTCGTGCAACGCCGCGCAGGACTGCTGCTCGGGCCTCGGGAACTCCAAGACCCCCTGCCGCCAGGACAACCTCGGCATCCCCCGCTGCGCCGCGCAGCAGTGCGTGAACACCAACGGTGCGTGCGCCACCAGCGCCGATTGCTGCCCGCTCAACGACGGCGCCGGCGTCACCCCGCCGTGCGTCCCCGATCCCAACGGGCCTGGCTTCGTCTGCGGCGCGAACGCGTGCGTCCCGACGAGCGGCCTCTGCTCGTCGAACGCCGACTGCTGCCCGGGCAACGACTGCAACATCCCGGCGGGCTCGACGCGCGGCACCTGCGCGCCGCCTCCGCCGCCGCCCCCGCCGCCGCCGCCGCCGGACGCCGGTCCGACCGACTCGGGCTCGGATGCGGGTCAGGTCGTCGACTCGGGTCCGCCCGACGCCGGCGTCTGCGCCGACTACGGTCAGATCTGCAACGTGAATGGCGACTGCTGCAACGGCGTGCCGTGCATCAGCGGCCGCTGCATCATCCCCTGATCGTGCGCGCGTCGCGCTCCTCCTCGCGGGGGGCGTGACGCCGATCGGACGGGAGCGGGCTCACCCCCGCTCCCGTGGCGCTCTTCTCGAGACAGTTCGGGTTTGCTTCGGAGGTCGTCATGCGAAGTAGGTCGATGGCTCTTGCGCTCGCGTTTCTCGGTGCTTCGGCGATCGCCGGCGGGGCCGCGGCAGCGGGTTGCGGAGGCGATGGCGCGGGATCGCAGTTCGACGGCGGCCAAGACGGCAACGCCGGAGACGACGACGGCGGCGGCGGCATCGGCGACAGCGGCTTCGTGGACGCCAAGGCGTGCACCGGCCTCGCGTGCAACCAAGTCGCCTGCACCGGCAGCGCGAAGACGACCTTGAGCGGCATCGTGTACGACCCCGCGGGCAAGGTCCCGCTCTACAACGTCGTCGTCTACGTCCCCCACGATCCGACCGCGGCGCTCCCGGCCATCACCACCGGCGCCTCCTGCGACACCTGCGACGCGCAGGTGAAGAACGCCCTCGTCTCGGCCCTCACCGACGCCGCCGGTCACTTCACGTTGGAGAACGTCCCGGTCGACGTCGACTTCCCGCTCATCGTGCAAGTCGGCAAGTGGCGTCGCGTGATCAACGTCCCCAAGGTCACGCAGTGCGTGGACACGCAGGTGCCGGACAAGACCGTGCGTCTGCCGCGCAACCGCGGCGAGGGGAGCATCCCTCGCATCGCGCTCACCACCGGCGGCGCCGATCCGCTCGAGTGCTTGCTCCGCAAGATCGGCCTCGACGACGCCGAGTTCAACACCGCCGGCAGCGACGCCAGCGTGCACTTGTACCGCGGCGGCGACGGACCGGACGGCAACGCCGCGACCAAGTTCGCCTCCACGCTGAACAACGGCGCCGACTTCGCGCTCGCGACCGATCTGTGGAGCTCGACCGACAAGCTCAAGGCTTACGACATCGCGCTCCTTGCGTGCGAAGGGCAGCCCAACTCCGGGAGCAAGCCGCAAGCGGCGCTCGACGCGCTCTACGCGTTCGAGTCGCAAGGCGGCCGCGTGTTCGCCTCGCACTGGCACGACTTCTGGTTCGACGCCCCCGGCGTCCCCCCCTTCGGCAGCGTCTCGCAGACCGCCGACACGAAGCTCCGCACCGCCGCGACGTGGACCGACATCACCCCGCCGCCGTACTCGCCGCCCACGGCGAAGAACATCTCGGTCAGCGCCGACGTGAACCTCGGCTTCCCCAAGGGCCAAGCGCTCCACGACTGGCTGAAGAACGTCGGCGCCCTCTCGGCCGACAAGCTCCCCATCCTCGAGGCCAAGCACAACGTGAGCGCGGTCGACGTCGACGGCGGCGTGCAGTCGTGGCTCTCGCTGCAGAACCCCTACGCCGACGGCGGCACCGCCATCGAGTACCTCACCTTCAACACGCCGCGCGGCGTCCCCACCGCGAACCAGTGCGGGCGCGTGGTCTACAGCGACCTTCACGTCTCGTCCGGAGACGCCGTCGGTCAGGCGTTCCCCACCGGCTGCACCACGCAGGATCTCTCGCCGCAAGAGAAGGCGCTCGAGTTCATGCTGTTCGATCTGTCGTCGTGCATCCAAGACGACAACAAGCCGCCGCAGCCGCCGAAGTGATCGAGCTCCCATTCACGGGAGGCCGGGTGTGAAACCGTCGCGCGCCGCGTGAGCCGCTCTCTCAGGCGAGGGCGCTCCGCGCGTCCTCGCCCGCCCCGTGCGTCTTGAGCGGCGGGGCGAAGCGGTCCATGAACCAGCGCACCACCGCGGGGAACCAGCGCGTCGCCGCGTACATACGCGGGTAGACGACGCGCGGCTCCTTCTTCTCGATGGCGCGCCGCACGAGGATCGCGAGCTCCTTGGCCGTCCCCTGCGGTTGCATGCGGAGAAGGCGCGACGATTCGAACTTCACGATCGACTCCTGGGCCATCGCCGTCTCGCCGATGATGCCGGGGTAGACGGTGACGACGTGCACGCCGGTGCCGCGGAGCTCACCGTTGAGCGCCTCGGAAGCGCCGGCGAGGCCCGCCTTCGACGCGTTGTAGTAGGTCATGCCCGGCGTCGGAGCGAGCGCCGCCATCGACGAGATGTTCACGACCGTGCCACCCCCTCGCGCGATCATCCCCGGGAGCGCGCGTCGCGTGAGACGAAGCGGCGCCACGAGGTTCAAGCGAAGCGACGTCTCGCCGACCTCCACGTCGACCGCGGCGGTCGCGGCGACGACTTGGCTCCCCGCGTTGTTGACGAGCACGTCGACCGGGCCGCTCGCCTCCTCGGCCTCGGCGAACCAGTCGTCCATCTGCGCGCTGTCCGAGAGGTCACGCCCGATGACGTGCACGCGCGCGCCCCTTTCTTCGAGCTCGGTCGCGAGCGCGCGCAGCCGATCGACGCGCCGCGCGACGAGCGTGATCTTCGCCCCCGCGACGCTCGCGAGCTCACGGGCCAACGCCTCTCCGATCCCCGACGAAGCTCCGGTGACGACGACGTGCATGAGGGTCCTCCTTGTGGGCCGCGCAGCCGCGCGACACATCAGGCTTACGCCGCCGCCTGGCGCCGCGCCCGATGCGACTTTGCACGCCCCGTTTGCATCGCCGCAAACGCGCCAAAGTGGCTCAAATCAAGCCGGATCGCTCACGTGCTGGCCTTGGCGCTCAGGCGAGTCGGCCGAGGTGCCCGAGGCGCGCGCCGAGAAAGTCCATCACCACGCGGACGCGCGGCACGTCTTTCAAGTCGGCGTGGGTGAGGATCCACAAAGGGGCGACGAGCTCGGGGATCGGCGCGCCGATGCGACGCAGGCTCGCCTCTTGATCGCCGATGCCGCACGGCAAGATCCCGACGCCGAGCCCGGCGCGCACGGCCGCGACGAAGAGCGAGCGCGTCCCGAGGCGCGCACGCACCCGCGCAGCCGCGACATGAGCCGCCTCCCACTTTGCCTGCGGGGTATGGGCGAACGACTCGTCGAAGACGACCCACGCCGCGTCTTCTTCGTGCTCGACCAAATCGCGCCGCCCGTACACAGCGAAGGTCACGTCGGTGAGCTTCCTCCCGAACAAGCTCTCCGGCGGCTTCTGCATCGCGCGGATCGCCACGTCGGCCTCGCGTCGCGCGAGATCGACCACGTCCGCCGACACCGTCAAGCGGATCACGATCTGCGGGTGGCTCGCGGCGAGCGCAGGGAGCAGCGCGCAGATCGACTCGCCGAGCGCTTCGGGCGCCGCGACCGAAACCTCACCTGCGAGATCGGCGCCGCTTCCTACGAGCCGACGCTCGGCCTCCACGATCTGCGCCTCCACCCGCTCGGCCACCGCTACGAGCTCGCGCCCCGCGTCCGTCAGCGCGTAGCCGCTCGTCGCGCGATCGAAGAGCCGCACGCCGTGGGTCTCTTCGAAGGCCGCGAGCCTTCGGTACACGGTGGAGTGCGCCACTCCCAGCGCCTTGGCCGCATCGCCCAACGTGCCGCTCCGCGCGATCGCGAGGACGTAGCGGAGATCGTCCCAATCCATGTCTTACCTGAGGAGGAGCTGGCGCACGGTCACGAAGCCGCCGCTCAAGAGCCACCCCACCGTACCGCCGACGAGCAAGGTCGCAAGCACGATGAGCAGCGACACGCGTGCGGGCGGTGCCTTGCGATCGCGCAGACGCACCGGGTTTTTGCGGAGGAGGCGGCGCGCGAGCACCCGCGCGACGGCGCTCTCCTCGGTGACGCCGAACAGCGCCGATGCGCTCTTCACCGCGAGCGAGATCGCTTCTTGTCCGCCGGTGTCGCTCTCGTGATGGGCGAGCGCGGCCAGGAGCCCGAGCGCTGGCGGAAGCTTCGCGGCGTCTTGGAGCCCGCCGAGCTCTTTGGCCACGCCGCGCCAGTCGTTGTCGTTCACGAGGTGATCGACCCCCGCGAGGCGCGGATCCGGCGTTAGGGACGCAGGGGGTGCGGTCGCGGCGAGGGGGGCGGCGGTGGCGATCGGCGGTGCGGCGGCCGGCGCGTCGACGGGCGCCACGACCGGCGCCACGGGAGAAGGCTCGGGCGGGAGATCGCGCACCACGTCCTCGAGCGGCCGTGCCGCGCGCGGAAGCGCGCCCGACGTGGCTGGAAGAACCACGCGCTCGACCTTGTGCGAGGCGTCCCCTTCCTTGGGCGGAACGGACATCGGGTCGACGCGCGGATCGAGCTTGGAGGAACCCATGATCCCCTAAGGTCTCACGGCGCGCACCCTTCGGCAAATTCGAGCCGGCTCTCGGGACAGGTCATGGGGGCAAGTCCTGGGGGCACGTTCAGGGCGCTTCTACCCGGGATAGGCGCCGCTCACGTACTCCTTGAGGACGCGGATCTCGAAGTCTCGCGCTTCGCTCGCCCAGCGCACGAGATCGCCGATCGAGACGATTCCCACGAGCAGGTTGCCGCGCATCACCGGCAAGTGGCGGCACCGCCGCTCGGTCATCACCGACATCGCCTCTTCGGGCTCGGCGTCGAGATCGATGCACGCCACGTCGGTCGTCATGACCTCCGCCACCAGCGTCTCCTCGGGCTTTCGCCGTCGCAAGAGGACGCGCGTGAGGATGTCGCGCTCGGAGATGATCCCCACGGGCGTCTCGTCCTCCACCACCAAGAGCGCACCGATCTGCAAGCGACACATCTCCTCCACCGCGTCGAAGGTCGTCGCGTCGGGGGAGATCTCGTACACGGCCCTCGCCTTGCCGTTCAGGATGCTCTGCATCGCGCCCATGGTCGCCTCCACCGAGGCCGCGCAAGGCTCCAAGCCCGCGCGAGTTCGCCTCGACCTCCAACACGAAGCATTGCGTGTGCCACCGCGCGTCCGAGCTCGGACGGAGCGAGGTCCTCGCATCGCACCTCACGACTCCCAGCCCTTGGTGTGACGACACCGCTCCGCATCCTGTGCGGTTTGCGCCTCGCGCGCCGACGCGGTCCGGTCGCCCTTCGCCACAGCTTGTCGACACCCGGTGGAGAACTCGTGGCTCGGTCGCGAGGACCACGCGCCGCGTGTGCGGGCTCCTGCACGTGATGCGGGCGCCGCGAGGAATCCGCCCTCGTGCCCCCGCGTCGGCGCGGCCGTTGCGCTCCGCAGCTCGTGCGCCCGCGCTCGCGGTCTCGCGCTTGCATCGTCGCGGCCCCATGAGCCACGTCGACGTCAAAGTGCAGAGCCTCGCTTCGCGTCTCGGCGACTCGCGCAAGCGGAAGGTCGTCTTCCTCTCGCATTGCATCTTGAACGAGAACGTTCGCTACGCCGGCGGAGCCTTCCGCGCGGCGTGCGTGAGCGAGATCGTCTCGCAATGCGTGGAGCGCGACATCGGTATGGTGCAAATGCCATGTCCCGAGCAGCACGCGTGGGGCGGCGTCCTCAAGTGTCGTCTCCTTGCCGTGTGCGGCGACGCGCGCGTCGGCTCGTGGTTCTCGCAGCACGTGCTCGTGCCGCTGTTCCTCTACTACACGACGCTCGTCTGCCGGAGCATGGCGCGCGTCGTGGCCAAGCAGATCGCCGACTACATCGGCTCCGGTTTCACGGTGATCGGCGTGGTCGGGGTCGACGGCTCGGCGACGTGCGGCGTGCGGAAGGCGGTGCGCCTCAAGAAGTGCCTCCCCATGCTCGCCGAGGCCGACGCCGATCTCCTCTCCTCGCAGCGCGTGAACAACATCTTCCGCGCCTGCTTGGCCGAGGGGATGGGGCGCTTCATGCAGGAGCTTCATCACGAGGTCGTGGCCCGCCGTCTTCACGTGCCGTTCCTCGCGCACGACATGTTGGGCGAGATGAACGGTCTCCGCTCCGGCGTGGTGCTGGCCCGCAAGCTGGGTCCGGGGCACATGTCGTTCGCCTCGGATCCGGCCGAGTGAAGCGCCCTTCACCCGAAGAGGTGATCGCGCGCCGATTGGGTGATGGCCGCGACGGCCGGGTGCTCGGCCTTGCGGCTCGCCGACACGACGTAGAAGCGCGCGCGGATCACCGGGACGCGGCCGACGACGCGAACGTGGTACTCGCGCCGCATCTCGCGCTCGATGGCCGTGGGGGCCACGAAGAGCCCCACCCCCGCGCGACCGAAGGTCTTGAGCAGGGTGCTGTCGGTGAACTCGCCGCGGATCTCCGGGCGCACGCCGGTCATGGTGAACCACGTCTCGAGCGAGCGCCGCATCGCCGTGCTCTCGGCCGGCAAGAGGAACGGCGCCTTGTCGAGGCTCTTGGGGAACTGGCGACGCAGCTTGGTGGCGAGCTGCTCGCTCCCGAAGACCGTGATGCTCGATTCGCCGAGTAGCCGGTTGTGCGTCGTGGTCGTCCCGCGCGCGTCGAGCGGCGCGTCGGTGATCACCGCGTCGACCTGGTGGGTGACGAGCTTCACGAGCAAGCCCTCGGGCGAGTCCGTCTGGCAGGAGAGGATGAAAGGGCGCGGCCCACGCAGCGCCGGCTCGAGCAGGCGAAAGGCGATGAGCCGCGGAACGACGTCGGCGATCCCCACGGTGAAGCGCGCCGACTTGCTGATCCCCGCGCCCTGAATCGCCGCCTGGAACTCCTGCCCCAAGGTGAAGATGTGGTTCGCGTAGCGCTGCGCGAGGCGACCCGCGTCGGTGAGCACGAGGCCGCGCCCCTCGCGACGAAAGAGACGCTCGCCGAGCGCTTGCTCGAGCTCGTGCACCTGGGCGCTGACGGTGGGCTCGGTGAGGCGGAGCAACGCGGCCGCGCGCGCAATGCTTCCTTCGCGCGCAACCGTCCAGAAATAGAAGAAGTGGTGGTAGTTGAGCCACCCCACGGTAGTAGAAGCTCACCAAGGTTTAACCTTGGTTACCAGCGAATTTTTCTCCCTGGGCAGCACCCATTCGCTCTCGCAGACTCTTCCTTGCCGGGACAGTCGCCTCTGACTTCTCGGCGGAAGAAACCATCCAACGAGCCGGGAGGGTTCCAAATGGGACGTGTCGTGAAGTTCAGTGTGGTGGACGCCAAGGGTGCGGGTGCGGCGGGTCAGACGGTCGTGGCAGGGGACGCGGAGCTCACCACGGGCTCGGCGGGCCTCGTGCAGGCGCTCCTCGACGACGGGAACACCGTCATCAAGGTCAACGGCGTCAAGGCGTACGACGGAGCGGTCGCGGACCTGAGACCGCTCGAGGTCTTCACCGCCACGGGACAGCGCGTCATGTAGCTGCTCGTCGCGCGCTCCCGGCGAAGGCCAGGGAGCGCGCCCCCTCGAGGGGGCCCTCGGAGAATCGTTGGTATCGACACGCTGGGCGCCTGCGTTACAGCACGCAGCCGATGCGCTCCTTGTCGATGGCGATCTCGTCGACCCACATCTCGAAGGGCACGCTCGACGTTTGGTACTCCTGGAAGCCGATGGCGACGTCGGTGAACTGCGGCAAGACATACGGGTTGGTGTTCCCGCCGTGCTTGGTCGAGGTCGTGTGGAGCGAAGCGTGCTCGACGGCGTCCCAGTAGAAGCGGGTCTCGTTCGTGTCGCCCTTGTGGAGCCACTCGATGCAGGTCCACGCCTTCGAGGGGACAGGCATCGGGCTTCCGGTGGGATCGTCGTCCGACGTCGTCCAGTCGCCGGTGCCCCCGTCGACGCGAGCGTCGGTCCCGACGCCGAAGTGATTCACCCCGCTCTGGAGCTGGCCGCTCAGGCGGATCTGCCAAGGCACCTGCGTGCCGGTGGCGTAGGCGAACGTCCAGTGGGCGTACGACATCCCCGGCGCCGTGGGGAGCGACTGGAAGTAGACGAAGATGCGTCCCCAGTAGGTGTCGTTCACCGCGGGGAAGGTCTTGCTCTCGCGGATCATCGACGCGCCGTTCCCCGGGAGCGAGATGTGGAGCGCCCTCTGGCCGCGCGCGGCTTGCAGGGCGTCGACGGTCGGCTTCGTCCCGACGACCGACCACGTGGCCGTGTCTAGCGTCCCGCTCTCGAAATCTTCGCAGAGCTCCACCTTCGCCTGCGCGCATCGCGTCGCGCCGAAGAAGAGCCCGCGGTTCGTCGAGAAGTCGCGCCCGCCGTCCCCTCCGCCGGCGTCGCTCGCTCCTCCGCCATCCGCGCTCGGCGCGCCGTCGGCCGAAGCGCCCGCGTCGCTCCCGCCGTGCGAGCCGCCGTCGGAAGCGCCGGGGAGGCCGTCGCCGCTCGACGACGTGGAGCTGCTGCACGCCGCGGCCAGGGAGACGAACGCGCCGAGCATCGCGACGAAGCGCAGACGAGCGTGCATCGCTGGAGAATAGCGCGCCTCCCTCCGCCCATCGACACCGGCGCGGGCCAGCCCTAGATACAAAGACTCCGCGTGCACGCTTCTACAAAGGACCCGAGCCCCGCTCGCTTCGTGAACGTCGCCGCCGCGCGCGCGCGCTTCGGGGACCGCGTGGATCGGCTCGCGCCCTTTCTGTTCGCCATGGACCCGCTGGCCGACGCGCTCGCGGCCGCGCTCGCCGAGGATCGCTCGGGCGACGGCTGGCAGAAGCTCGAGACCGCGCTGGCGCGAGGCGTCGCCGCCGTGCCGCACCCGTCCGCGGCGATGCGTGCGTTCTTCGAGGCGGCCGAGCACGTTCCCCCGTGGGTCGATTGGGAGACGATCGATCGAGGTGCGCACGTGCTGCTCCGCGCGGGGTTCGTCGGGGGGCTCGTCCTCGGGGCGAAGTCGCTCGTCTACGGCTACGCGTCGCCCGGCGGGAACAAGCCGCTCGCCTTCTCCGGCC
Organism: uncultured Polyangiaceae bacterium; assembly: GCA_964531795.1. Classification (GTDB taxonomy): domain Bacteria; phylum Myxococcota_A; class Polyangia; order Polyangiales; family Polyangiaceae; genus CAZHHD01. The sequence continues at coordinate 56,369 of CAZHHD010000030.1, forward strand.
GATTGAAAGACCAAGCCCCGCGCCGCTTGAACGAGACCGCGCGATTCGTCCAAGCGGTCACCGTGCCGGGCGGGCTTCGCCCGGGCGCCGAGGGATACGCCATCACGCTCAAGGTGCGGCTCATGCACGCACGCGTGCGGCAGATGTTGCTCGCCTCGGGCCGGTGGGACGCCGCGCGTTGGGGCGCACCCATCAACCAGCACGACATGACCGCCACGCTGCTCCTCTTCTCCCTCGTGCTGCTCGAAGGGGTCCGCCAGCTGGGCGTCCGCGTGCGGCGCCAAGAGGGTGAAGACTACATGCATCTTTGGCGGTACGCGGGGCACCTCATGGGGGTCGACCCCGAGCTCGTCTCCACCACCGAGTCGGACGCGCGGCGGCTCGGGGATCTCATCGCCGCGACGCAAGAAGGACCGGACGACGACTCGCGCGCGCTCGCTCACGCCCTCCTCGACTCGGCGGCGGCGGCGGAGAACCCGCGCGACCGCGCCCTCGCCAAGCCGCGCCAGGAGCTCGGCCGCGCGCTGTGCCGCGAGCTCGTGGGCGCCGATCTCGCCGACGCGCTCGCCATCCCCAAGACGCGCTTCCGTCACGTGGTCCCGCTCCTCCGTCGCGTCGTGCGCGCTGCCGAGGTCGCGCGTTCGCTCCCTGGCGGAGACGCGCGCGCCATCGCCGCCGGCGCGCGCTATTGGGAGCGCGTCGTCCGCGTGGGTCTCGGCGGAGCCACCGCCGAGTTCCGCCTCCCCGAACGTCTCACGGGTCGCACGCACGAAGGCAGATGATCGGGCCTTAGGCGGGCGCGCCCCAGGGCGCGAGCGTCACGCGGAACGAGCTCCCCTTCTTTGGCGTCGACTCGAACGACAGCTCGCCGCCCATCTCGGCGACGAGGCGTTGGCTGATCGCGAGGCCGAGCCCTGTCCCCTTGCCGGCCTCTTTGGTGGTGAAGAACGGATCGAAGACTTGCTTCGCGTGCTCGAGGGGGATGCCCACGCCGTTGTCGGTGACCTCGACCTCGGCCCCGCCGTGGCTCGAGGGACGAACCGCCACACGGAGTCGATTCTCCTGGACGGTGTCCGTGCGCATCGCCTCGAGCGCGTTCGTGACGAGGTTCAGAAGCACCTGCCCGAGCCGCGCCACCGTGCCGCTGGCCGGCGGCACCGGCTCGTGCTCGAACGAGAGCACCGCGCGATCGGCGATCTCCTTCCCCGCCAAGGTCAGCGTCGCGTCCACTACCGCCACGACGTCGACGGGGCCGATCACGTCGTCGTCGACGCGCGAGAGCGCCAGCAAGTCGCGCACGATCCTACGAATGCGATCGACCCCCTCGAGCGCGACGCCGAGGGCCAGGCGGCTCTGCTCGGCGGCTTCACCGAGCGGGGCGAGGCCTTTGACGGCGATCTCGATGTTGTTGAGCACGTACGCGAGCGGGTTGTTCACCTCGTGGGCGACCCCCGCCGCGAGCAGCCCGATGGACGCCATGCGATCGGCGATCTGAAGCTGCTGCTGCATCCGCACGCGCTCGGTGGCGTCGCGCCCGGCGACGATCCGCGCGGGACGTCCTTCGAACGTCACGTTCTGCGCGGGGGAGATCTCGGCCACGAGGATCCGCCCTTCGCGCGTCAGGAGTCGAACTTCGCTGAGCTCCGGTACCTCCGCGCCGACGGGCACGCGCATCCGCGATCGAATCAGCTCGCGCGACGCGGGCTCGACCAGCTCGAGAAGGGATCGTCCGGCGACCTCCTCGCTTCGCTCGTAGCCGAGCGCTCGGAGGTTGGCGCGGTTCATCCAGAGGATCGTCCCTTCGCGATGGATCAACACGAAGTCGGGCAACCGATCGAGCAGCTCGCGATTTTCGGCGATGGATCGCTGCGCTTCGAGGAGCGCTTCGGAGAGCTCGCCGCGCTGCTCTTCGAGCAAGTCGACGGCCTCGCCTACGTTGCGCGCTGCGCGAAACGCACGCCGCATCCGCGCGGCGAGCGAGGGCGAGGGGGGCAAGTCGATCACGACCTCGAGCGACCGCGGGGTGGCTTGGCTCGTGACGATGGTCGCTCGCGGCAGCCCCATGAGCGACGGGATCTCCTCGAGGATGCCTTCGAAGAGATGAAACACCGCGAGCGAAGGGGCATGCGGCTCGGGGATCGATGCACGAAAGCGAAGCCGCCGCTCGGAGAGAACCTCCTGACGGAGCTTCACGTGAGGGACGCTCGCCGGCTGACCCCACCGCGTCCCGACGTCGTAGATGCGCTTCACCGACACGACGGTGCGCGCGAGGCGCTGCAAGAGCACGTACGAGGGGGCGCGCGCCACAGCGCGTCCAACGAGGCGCATGCGCTCGACGTCCTCGCCGAGTTGGTTCCATCCGAGATCGAGCAGCGCCGCGAGCTTGGCCCACTCGATGTAGGCACGAGGATTGGCCAACGTCGCGCGGTCGAGGCCCGTCGCAGCGAGGAGCTGCTCGCGGTCCAAGCCCACCGACTCGAACCCCTCGAGGGTCTGGGCGGCGAGGAGGCTTTTGACCCGCATCCGAGGCAAGCGTACTACGGCTCGGCGATTCGTCATCGTCCCGCGCGCGGGCGCGCACGAGCGCCAGGCACGGTGCGAGCCGCTCGCTAGAAGCCGCCGCCGCTCGCGCCGTCGACCGCGTCCTCGATCGCCTGCGCGAGCACCTGATGTCCGAGCTGCGTCGGGTGAATGTCGCAGCTGCCGTCGGGGAGCTTGATGAGCAGCCCGGTCGCGCACGTCTTTCCGCCGACTTTGTCCGCGTGCTCCTTGAAGGCTGCGTAGCCGTCGGCGACGACGATGTGAAGATCCGGGTGATCGTCCTTCGCGTGACCGACCGCCTCTCGCAGCTTGTCGTTGAAGGCGCCGAGGCCGAGGTTCGCGATGTGGTCGTTGTAGTCGGGGGCGTAGGTGGTGAGGACCGCGACCGGGCCGCGGTACCCCGAGCTCTCGATGGCCGCGAAGATGCTCTCGATGTGCTCCTCGAAGCCGTGAGCGAAGAACGGAAGGCGTACGAGCTCGCACCCGCCCTTGAGCGGACCGGGGAGCTGACACGCCTTCTGCAGGAGGAGAAGATCGTTCCCCCCGAGGCTCATGGTGATGAGCTTCGGCGGCGTGCCGGCGGCGACGCTGCGCTGCAAGTACGTCTCGACGAGCTCGAGCTGCGTCCCGACGTGATGGCCGACGTAGCTGTCCCAATCGAGGTGCATGCGGTACGCGGCACGGTTGGCGCGGCAGCCGTTGTCGCTCTGGTTCGCGTCGATGAACGAGCCGCTCGCCTCCCCGGGGCACGAGGCGTTGTCGACGACGTATCCGTGACGCGCGCCGAGGAGCTCGGCATAGCCGCGGTAGTTCGAAGCGACGACCTTCGTCGGATCGGGTTGAAGGAGCGGGTCCCATCCGAACGCCATCGAGTCGCCGAGCGCGAGGATGTGCGGCGCGTTGCCGACCTCTTGCCCCGCTTCGTCGGTGCCGCCCCCGGCGCCGCTGCACGCGGCGATCGCACACGAGAGTCCGGCGAGGCAGGCGAGGCGCGCGGCGCGAAGGAGCATGGGCCCCTCTTCGCAAGCGACGTGCCCGATGTGCGACATTGTCGCCATGAATGAAATGCGCTGAATTTACGACGGATTTTCCACCCCCCGCGGAGCGCGGTACCACCCCTCCGAGCCGTGGCAGCCCTCGGTGCCGTGGATCGACCGATCCGCGAGATCGTGCCTGCGAAGCGCGCTGATACCCTACGGCTTGGATGCGACACGCGTACCCGTTCGCGCTCTCCCTGGGCTTTGCTGCGGTCGGTGTCTACGCGGTCGCGTGCGCCACGTCGGGAGGTGACGTTGGTCCCGCTCCCGTCGAAGCGGGCTCGTTCGACGACGTCGTGGTCGACGCAGGTCCGACGTCCAAAGAGACGCGCGACCCCGCCACGTGCGACGAGGCGAAGACGACGAAGTCGTACGTCGGTTGCGACTACTGGCCCACGGTGGTGAGCAACGGCGTGTGGTCGACCTTCGACTTCGCCGTCGTCGTCGCCAACGCCGGCGCGAGCACGGCCGACGTGAGCGTCGTCGGTCCTTCGTCGACGACGAAGACCGTGAGCATCCCGCCCGGCGAGCTCCGGAAGATCCGCCTCCCTTGGGTGCCGGCGCTCAAAGGTCCGGACTTCGACTCGTGCGGCCGCCCGGCGAGCCTCCCCGGATCGTCGATCGTTCGCAAAGGCGCCTACCACCTCACGAGCACGACGCCGGTCATCGTCTATCAGTTCAACGCGCTCGAGTACCAAGGGGCGGGCGGCGTGGAAGACGACGGCGGCCCCAAGGACTGGTCGACGTGCCCAGGCACCGCGGTCGCGTGCGACGCCGGGAGCACCCCCACGTTCGCCGGCTGCTTCTCCTTTTCGAACGACGCGTCGCTCCTCCTCCCGAGCACGGCGATGACCGGAAATTACCGCGTCGCCGGGCAGCACGGATGGACCGGCCCCGGCCCCTTCAACACCGAGGTCGATCTGCTCGGCGGCACCGTCGCCATCACCGCGACGGCCGACGCGACGCACGTGCTCGTGCACCTCGCGACGAACGGGAACGTCCAAGGCGGCGACGGCGGCGTGAGCGCCACCGCGGGCGGCGGTCTCCTCGACGTGATGCTCGACGCCGGCGACGTCGTGCAGCTCCTCGGCAACGCCGGCCGACGCTTCGATCTCAGCGGCTCGCTCGTGCAGGCCGACAAGCCGGTGCAGGTCGTCGCCGGGGTTCCGTGCATCGACGAGCCCGAGGGGAAGTCGGCGTGCGATCACGTCGAAGAGGCGGTCCCTCCCGCCGAGACGCTGGGGCGTCACTACGTCGTGCCGGTCCCCACGAGCCCGCTGGGCAAGCCGGTCGGCCAAGTCGTGCGCTTCTACGGCAACGCCGACGGCACGACGCTCACCTACGATCCGGTGCGCCCGGCGCGCTGTCCGCCGACGCTCGCTGCCGGCGAGGTCGTCGAATGCGACGTCGTCACCGGCGGCTTCGAGGTGACCGGCGATCACGAGTTCAGCGTGGGGACGTTCCTCCTCGGCGGGTCGGTGGTCGATCCCTCGGCCGACGCGGCCTACCGGAGCAAGGGCGATCCCTCGGAGAGCATCGCCGCTGCGGTGGAGCAGTACCGCACGCGCTACCTCTTTCTCGCCCCCTCGGACTACGACGTGAGCTACGTCGACGTCGTCGGGACAGCCGGCGCCGTGCTCACGCTCGACGGTCAGAAAGCGAGCGCCCCCTTCGAAGCGATCGGCGGCGGCGGTCGCGGCGTGTACCGCCTCGCGCTCGGACCGGGCAACGGCGGCGCGCACACGCTCGTGGCGAGCGAGCCGGTGGGGGCCCAGGTCGTGGGCTACGGCGCCTACACGAGCTACCAGGTCCCGGCGGGGCTGAACCTCGATCTCATCGCCCCGCCCCCGACGGTGAAGTAGCGCCTCACCGCACCGCGGCGGGGACGAACGATACGTGCATGATCTCCGAATTGAGCGGGTTGGTCCCCGCGAGCACCGAGTAGTAGACGAGGTGCGGGACGCCGCTCAGGGGATGGAGCGCGAAGGAGCTGAGCCCCGTGTCGTCCTGGGCGTCGGTGCCCGGCGTGAGGTTCTTCACCGGGGCGAAGTTCGACTTGTCGGCCGACCACGTCAGGTAGATGTCGGCGAAGTTGTCCTTGTTGAAGTGGACGAAGGCGACGATGAGTCGGCCGTAGCGATCGACCACGGCGCGCGGCGTGTTCTCGTTCTCGTCGGCCGTCTCGGTCACCGAGCCGATGACACCGGGCCCGCCGGCGTCGATCTTGGTGAAGAAGATCTCGCCGCACTTGCCGCTCTTGGTCGCGCACGGGAGATAGCCGGCCCACGTGAGATAGAGCGTCTTTCCGTCGACATCCTTCGCCAGGCTCGGTTGATCGTCGTCGCGTCCGACGCCGGGGATCTGCGTGACCGTGAACGAGCCCGACGCGTCGGTGGCGTAGTAGATGTCTTCGTCGTTGAGCTGGCCGCAATCGGCGGCGACGTGCAGGTGGCCCGCCGCGTCGAAGATCACCGTCGGGTTGTAGCAAGCGCCCCCCGATGCCGGCGCCGGGACCGCGACCACCGGCGCGCCGGTCGGCGTTCCGTCGGCGTTGAGACGAATCACGCGGACCTCGGACACGCCGAGCGGGCCGCCGCCGTCGTCCGCGGGTTGGGACATGTACGCGACGGCGAGCTCGCCGTTCGGCCCCTTCGCGATGCGCGGCTGGTAGTCGGTCTGATGTCCCGCGGGCTTCGACGGCGCGGTGACGTCGAGTGCTGGCGACGACCACGCGCCGTTCTCGTAGCTCAGATGAAAGAGATCGTTGAACGTGTTGGGGTAGGCGTTCCACACGAGGTGCAGACGCGCGTCGACGGACGCGAGCGTCGGGTACGCGTTCTGCGTCGCCGTGTCGTGCGTGCGCGCTTCTTCGTTGCTCCACCCCGCGCCGCCGTTGAGGAGCCGCGCCGTCCAGATGTTCTGGATCGACAGCTTGACCGAGTCCGGCTCGGACCAGGCCGCGGTGAGGGTGCCGTCGGCCAGGAAGGCGAGCTGGCAGTCGTGGCTGATCGTCCCGGGCGTGTGACTCACTTGGAGCGTCTGCCAGGTGCCGTTCGCGAGATCGAAGCCTGGCTGCGTGTTCGCGTCGCCGAAGGCCGCGTCCACCGGACCTGCGTCGACGACCGGAGGCGCCGCGTCGACCGCGGGGGTGAAGTCGCGCGCCGGCGACGAGCTCGAGCAACCGAGGAGGCCGCGCACGAGCGCCGGAAGGAGCGTGAGACCGAGGACACCAACACGTGCGAGCTTCACGCCCTCGAGAGTACCAGGGCTGGGTCGCGCTCAGGGCAAGCCAGGCGGAGACGGGTCCCACGGTGCGTTCCACGGTTCCCAGGCGCTCTGCACCTCGAACAGGTCCACCGCGGCGACCTTGTCCGCGAGCAGTTCCGTCGCCAGCGCGCTTCGGCAGTACGCCCGGATGCGCGCCGCTGCATCGACGAGCTCGACCGAGTCACCGGCGGCCACCGCCGAGGACCAGCGCCGAAACCCGTCTGCAAGCGCGTCGGTCAGGGCCCACGCGTCGTAGCCACGCGCCGCCCCCAGGACGGCCAGCTCTTGTTGACCTAGCGACCTCCTCTCGAAGGTCGGACGCGTCGGCGCGGCGCGCGCGCCGAGACTTGCCGACCGCGTCGGGGCCCGGGGCTCCCGCTAGCAGACGTCGGACGAGGGGAGCCGAAGATCGCCGTGAATTTGGGGCGATCGAGCGGGGCGAAGCGCTTGCGCTTCACCTACACGCAGCTACATAGGCCCACCATGGAGACGGCCAAGAAGCGCGTGATTCATTGGGTCGGCGGCGCTTTGTTTCTCGGGGCGACGCAGGCGGGATGTTCGGCGCCGAGCGAGGCCCCACCGACCGCCCAGGTGGCCCTGACGGACGCGGTCGTGTCGTGCGATCCCCTCCCGCTCCCTGGGATGGCCACACGTGTCTTCCGGTCGACCTCGAGCTCGGTCTTCTACGCGCTCCCCGAGCAGTGGCATGTGGTCGCCGCCGGGACCCACGAGATGTTCCTGCACGAGAATGCGGCCACAGCGTCTTCGCAGGCGGCCGCCGGGACGTCCCCCTTCTTCAAGGAGACGTTCGTTCGCTATCGCGTGGAGTGGACGACCTTCGAGCCGAAGGACGATCTCGTGGCGGCGTTGCGGGACCTGACGGGTCTCGACACGATCGACCTCCGAGAGCTCAAGAGCGTGTCCCCGCCGTCGGTCAAAGCAACGCTCGCCGTCGAGCCGACGGACCTCGTCTGGTTGAAGAACGAGTTCCCGGGGACCGACGTGGAGACCACCGTCCTCGTGCGCAATCAAACGACCTCGAGCGGCAACGAGACCAACAAGTTCGTGAACGCGTTCCTCGGCAAGGCGGGGATCGTCGGGTTGTCTCGTCGCTTCGAGTACCGCTGCGCCGCCGACGCCTCGGCGCCAGCCGAGCTTCGCTCGGTGGAGTTCCGTGACGGAGTGGCGCCCTCCGCCGGCGCCTTCAACGAGATTCGCTACGACGTCGCGGGCCTCGACTTCTCGAACGACACCGAGGTACCGCTCGGCGCCGTTCGACTCCTCGACTACCTCGAGTATCTCGGCTCGGATTTCGCGAATGCGCCCGCTGGTCAGGCAGAATGGAAGACCGTCCAAGACGCGTACCTCCAGGCTGGCTGGGCGTCGTGGCGCGATCGCGCGGCCGCGCAGTTCCGATCCAATGCAACCTGGGGAGAGCCCTGGGGCCAGGGCGCGGTGAGCCTGCGCGATATTCGCAGCAACGCCGACGCGCTCCGCGCGGACCTTCTTCGCATCGTTCAGGCCGGCGCAGACGCGCTCGGCTCCACGCTCGCCCCTCGAGAGTTCCTCGCGCGCCCGAACCAGGGCTACGTCGACGTCTACGTCGCCAGCGTGATGGACGAGCTCGATCGTGCAGTGGCGTTTCAATCGGAGCATCACCTCCAGAGCTTCAGTCGATAGTGTTGGTGTGGCGCGGTGGCTCCTTCTCGTGGAACTCGCGGCGTGCGGTCTCTTGGGACGGCTGACCTTCGCTCCCCGGAGGAGATCCAGCGTTTCGCGCATCGACTCGACGCGTTGCTGTCGACGCTCGCCGCCGGCATCGTGGAGACGGATCTCGCGGGGCGAATCACCTACGCGAATCCCTACGTGTTGCGTCTCCTCAAGCTGACGGAGGAGGAGCTCCTCGGGCGAACGGAGGCCGAGCTCGGTATCGAGCGTTACGACGAGTCTGGAGCCAGCGTTCCCGCCGCTCGCGTCCTCGAGCAGGAGGGCGCTGACACCCCGGACGTGGCGCATGCCGTGAATCGGTACGTTCGGCGCGAGGCGGAAGTCGATGTCTGGCTCGAGTCACAAACCACTCTCCTGCGTGCGCTCACGGGGGAGCCGACCGGCGTCGTCATCTCACTCGTCGACGTGACGGACCGCTTCCGGCTCGCGGCGGTGGAGCGAAGTGGCCTGGAGCGGATGACGAAGGTGCTTGGCTCGATGCCCACCGGCGTCATGTTGGTCGATCCGGCGGGTCGCATCGAGTACGCGAACCCCGCGGCGCCCGCCATCTCCGGGCTCAAGCCCGAGGACGTCATCGGGCAGCTCGCCGCGGATCCGGCATGGCAGCTCACGGACGAAGGCGGTCGGCCCGTCCCCTACGACGAGCTCCCGGTGCCGACCGTGCTCCGCGAGCGGCGGGAGGTTCGAGGTGTCGAGCTCGGGGTACCCACCCTGAGCGGCACCACGCGCTGGCTTCGCGTGGGGGCGTTCCCGCTGTTCGAGGCCGGCGGCGACCTGCGCGGCGCGGTCGTCACGACGGAGGACATCACCGAGCGTCGCGCGCTCAGCGAGCAGCTGCTGCAGGCTCAGAAGATCGAGGGTATCGGTCAGCTCGCCGGCGGCATCGCGCACGACTTCAACAACCTCCTCTCCGTCATCCTCGGCAACGCAGAGATCGCTTTGGCGAGGCCGGCCGCGGTAGCGACGTGCCTGTCCGAGATCCGCGATGCGGCGCTCCGCGGCGCGACGCTGACGCGACAGCTCTTGACGTTCGCTCGCAAGCAGGCTGGCCATCCAAGGACGGTGTACTTGGATCGCTTGGCGCTCGCGGTCGAGCAGCTCCTCCGTCGCACCCTCGGCGAGCAAATCACCTTGGTCCGGACGTCGGACCCCGAGCTTTGGCCCGTGAAGATCGATCCCGGGCACGTGGAGCAGCTGCTCGTGAACCTGGCGATCAACGCCCGCGACGCGATGCCGGGCGGAGGACTGCTCGTCATCGAGACACGTAACCGCACGATCAACGCACGTGAGGCGAAGGCCCACCCCGAGGTGGAGCCGGGAGACTTCGTGATGCTGTCGATCCGCGACACCGGCGAAGGAATGTCGCGCGACGTGCTCGCTCACATCTTCGAGCCATTCTTCACGACCAAACCTCCCGGGAGTGGGAGTGGCCTCGGGCTCTCGATCTGCCACGGCGTGGTCAGGCAAGCTCACGGGTTCATCTCGGTCGAGAGCGAGCCCGGCCATGGAACGACGTTCCAGATCTACCTGCCGCGAACGGCCGCTGCGCCTGCGGACGTCGCCCCGCCGACGGAGGCCCCGCTGGCGAAGGGGAAGGGCAACATCCTCTTGGTCGAGGACGAAGACGGGGTGCGCTCGTTCGTGACGCGAGCGTTGAGGGGCTACGGGTACGAGGTCGTGAGCGCCAGCACGGCCAAGCACGCCCTCGCAATGCAGGAGCGCATGACCGGGCAGCTCGACCTCTTGCTCACGGACCTCGTCATGCCGGGCATGAACGGGTTGGACTTGGCGAGCGAGCTTCGTTCGCGGGTGCCTGGCCTACGCGTGCTCTACATGACGGGCTACTTCGACGCGCAAGGCCTCGACAACGCCGAGCTGAACGTCGACGAGAACTTGCTGCTCAAACCTTTCACGCCGATGGAGCTCGTGCGGCGCGTTCAGCGTCTCCTCGCTCAGGATCTCCCCGAGCCGCCGGCGCCCTGAGACGTCGGTCGTAGGAGGCTTCGAGCCCGAGCGCCGCGGCCCCCGCGCTACTCCCGCCTTCGGAGATAGACGGTCCCTTTGCCCTCGCCACGGAAGGGGCCGAACGCGGTCCACGCGACCACGCGATCGTCGCTCGCCACCGAGCGGATGGTGACCTCGGAGCTCGAGAAGGGGATCGATGCGCCGCCTCCCGTGGGGACGGCGTAGACGTGGCCATCGTCGGTGCCGCTCTCGTTCGCGGTGGCGTAGTAGACGACCGAGGCGTCGCCGGTGACGGACGTGATCGTGACCAGCCCGGCCTGGGGCGAGGTCGGATTGAGCCCCGGCGTCACGAGCGTCTGCGTCGCGCCGTCGGCGAGCGCCGTCGTCCGCACGTCGCCCTTGCCCGCGGAGTTGATCCACACGAGCGAGCTTCCGGCGAGCTGTCCGAAGACGGGGCTCACGTCGCCGCCGAAGTCTTGGTAGAGGGGGCTCACGTCGCCCGTCGTCGCGAGCGGAGCCGAGAGGATCCCGCGGCACGCGCCGGAGAAGACGAAGGCCGCGCCGTCCTTGGCGACGAAGTCGGTGGGAAAGCAGAGGTCGTGACGGAGCTCCTCCGCCGAGCCGTTCGCCGGCAGGTGCATCAGCTTGCTGTCGCCGAAGTTCACCCAGTAGTAGTCCGCACCCACTGCGTGAATGCTCATCACGCGGTCTTGCCCTTCCGCGACTTTGGTCGGCGAGCTCCCGTCGAGGCCGAGGCGCATCACGTCGCCGTTCTCGAGGGCCACGACCACGTCTTTGCCGTTCGTGGCGAGCGCGCGCGGCGTGGAGCTTGGTTGCCACAGCAGGCTCGGCTTCTTCTCGGCGTAGGTGAAGCCGTGAAGACCGTCGCTCAGCCAGAGCACGCGATCAGGAGCGAGCGCCACGCGGAAGGGATCGCGCTCGCTGCTCGAGAGCGCCACCTCTTGGCAGACACCCGCTTGGCAAGCGCCACCTAGACAGTCGTGGCCACATCGCCCGCAGTGCTCGGGGCTCGTCTGCAGATCGGCGTGCGCGCAGTCTGCGGGAACCGACCCAGGAGGAGGTTGTCCGCCGGCGCTCGTGCTCGCGTCGGACGATCCGCACGCCGCGGCGCTGCACGCGGTCAGGAGAACGACTCCACGAAAGACGAGGCTCACGAAGGAAGATGTCGACATGGCGCGCGGGCGTTTGCAGCGAGCGTGCCGAGGTCGACGTGCACGACGCGCGGGAAAAACCAACGGACGCGCGTGCCGACATGTGCCACACCGCGACCGCGCGCTCCGCGACCTTCGGCAATTGTCGCGGCGCGGCCCTTGTGGCGGCTAGAAGACACACCTTAATCTCGCACCATGCACACGAGGCTCGACGGCCGCCTCCTGCGGGCCGGAGCGATCGGGGTTGCCTTGCTGGGAGGAGGCCTCGCCCTCTCTTGTGGGGAGGCGGGCGATCCTGCGACGACCCCTACCGGCGACGGCGGCGCGCCGGTCGACGCTGGAGAGCCGGAGGCCCCGACGCCTGCCTCGGAGCCCACGATCTCGCCCGGCGCACCCGATCGCATCGTGCTCCTCGGAACGGTCGTGACTCCCTCCGAGGCTTTCGAAGGCAGTGTCCTCGTCGAGGGGACCACGATCACGTGTGTGGCCGCCGGCGTCGTCTGCCTCGGGCGTCCCGGTGCGCAGGGCGCCACGGTCATCGACACCAAAGCGGTCATCGCTCCCGGGCTCATCGACACGCACAACCACGTGCTGTTCGACATCTTCGACAACAGCGACTGGTTGCCGAGCAAGGTCTACGCGAACCACGACGAGTGGACGAAGGAGCCCCGCTACCAAGCGATGCTCGACGTGAAGCAGTGCCTCGTCAACGACGCGCAAGGAAAGCCTGCCTGGTGTGCAGAGACACCGTACGGCTCGACGACCGGAAACCTACGCTGCGAGATAGCGAAGTACGGCGAGTTGAAAGGGCTCGTCGCGGGGACGACGAGCATCGTGGGGCTCCCCGGGGTTTCGTCGGCGTGCTTTGCGTCGGTGGCTCGCTCGATCGATGTCTCGCAGAACGGTCTCGGCACCGACAAGATCCAGACGAGCGCCATCTTCCCCCCCTCGCGCGCTTCGGCGGACGGCGTGTGCAACAACTTCGCGTCCAACACCACCGCCGCCTACTTGATCCATTGCGGAGAGGGGACGGACGCTCTGTCGCGTGCCGAGTTCGCCACGCTCGGATCGATTTCCACGACGCCGGGCTGCCTCTACGCGCCAGGGACGGCGATCACTCACGGCACGTCGTTCACCGCCACCGAGTTCGCCAAGATGGGCGCGGTCGGCATGAAGCTGACGTGGTCGCCGAAGTCGAACGTCGCCCTCTACGAAGCCACGACCGACATTCCCGCGGCGTTGGACGCGGGCGTCGTGGTCGCGCTCGCGCCGGACTGGTCGATGGGCGGGAGCGAGAACTTGCTCGACGAGACTCGCTTCGCAAAGTCCTGGAGCGACGCCAAGTGGGGCGGACGACTTTCGGCGAAGGACCTCGTCCTCATGTCCACGACGAACGCGGCAAAGGTGCTCGCGCTCGACACGCGTCTGGGACGGCTCGAGGAGGGCTACCTCGCGGACATCGCCGTCTTCACGGGTGCCGCCAAGGATCCGTACGAAGCCATCCTCGCCTCCCGACCCGAGGACGTTCGGCTCGTCATGATCGGCGGTCGAGTGCTGTACGGCGACGAGTCTCTCGCGCGCGCGGCGCCGTCGTCTCCTCCTTGCGAGACGATCGCCATCTGCGGCGCGCCGAAGTTCCTGTGCGTCGCGACGACGGACTCCGCCAACAAGCTGGACCAGAGCTACGCGTCGATCGTGGGGGCGATCGACCAAGCGCTCACCGCCGCCGACGCGCTCACTCCCACGGACGGGTGGAACTTCGCCCCTGTCGCGCCCCTCGTCGGCTGCAAGTAGTCGCCACCCTTTCGAGAGGCCGATCTCCCCTTTTGGGGCAGCCAGACCGCCGCCCTTCGTGGCACCTTGGCGGACAACGAGGTGACTACGATGAAGGCTGTCCTCATGTACAAGTCGGCGACCAACGTCCTCGCGACCGCGCCCATCCACTACGAAGCCCACAAGGCGCGGGTCGATGCTTTTCACGCACGCGGGGATCTGATCGCCATCGGAACGTGGGCCGAGCCGCGCGAGGGCTCGATGGCGATCTTTCGCTCGCGCGCCGCCGCCGAGGAGTTCGTGAAGGAGGATCCCTTCGTCTTGAAGGGCGTCGTGGTCAGCCATCAGATCAAGGATTGGAACGAGGTGCTCCTCTAGCGTCCCGAGTCCGAAGTTCGCTACCTTCAGCGGCCGACCGTGCTCTTCGCCGGCTTGTGCGCGCGAATGCGTCGCATGGGGAAGGCCGGCATGATCGTGTCGAACCGCTTGAACGCACGGACGTCGTCGATGCGAAAGCCGGTCGCCTCGATGCTGTGCAGCGGATTTCGATTCCAGCAGCACCCCTGGTTGTTCAGGCGCAGCCAGAGCGGGTTGGTCACGTTCATGAGAAACCCCGCGATCGGCGCGTCGCTTCGAACGTGCTCGAGCGCGCGCAGCTGACCGCCGTCGCGAAGCACCCGGAAGGCCTCGGCGAGCACTCGCTCCACCGAGGGGACACTGCAGAGGACGAGACCGAGCACGACGGCGTCGAACGATCCGGCCTCGAACGCGAGAGCCATCCCGTTGCCGGAGGCCACGTGGATCCGGGTCGCGTAGGGAGTCGCCTTCGCCATGGCCAGCTCGAGAAAGTCTGCCTCCGGCTCGATGGCTTCGACGCGTGCGTCGGCGCCGTAGTACTCGAACATCGTCCCGGTGCCGCATCCGATCTCGAGCACGCGTCCGGTGAGATCCCCCACGAGCTCGCGCCGGACCTCGGCGTACCCCTGCGCATCCGCGGTGGACATCATCCAGTCGCAGAACTGGGCGCGAGGTTGCGCCTTCTGCCTCCGCGAGACCTCTTTGCCGTTGCGAAGAAAGTGTCCGATCTCCTTGAGCATGCCCCCCCTCCCGTGTGGATTAAGGCTTGAGATGCGAGCTGACGCTGTTCCGCCCTTGTGATTTCGCGTCGTACATCGCGCGATCGGCGGAGGCGATCAACTCTTCGAGCTCGCCTTCACCGGTGCTGCTGGCGACCCCCACGCTGACCGTCACCTGAATCCCGTCGACGTCGCCCGCGCTGAGGCTCTTCTGGATCCGCAACCCGATCCGCCACGCTTCCGCGCTGTCGGTCTCCACGAGCCCGATCACGAACTCGTCGCCCCCGTAGCGACCCAGCAAGTCCGCGGGACGGATGGCGGCGCGCGCTCGCGCGGCGATCGCCCGAAGCACGGCGTCGCCGGCGTCGTGCCCGTGCCGATCGTTCACCTCTTTGAACCGATCGGCGTCGATGAAGAGCAGGCTCAACGTGTGTCCGAAGCGGTTGGCGCGCGCGAGCTCTTCACGCAGCCGCTGGACCAGCATCCTTCGCGTTGGGAGGTCGGTCACCGGATCGATCTCGGCCTCGGCGAGGGCCTCGTCGTACCGCGCCTGCTCGTAGGCCTCCATGGCGAGATGGCTGTCGAGGTGCAGCACCTTCTGCAGGCACAAGATGAGAGGAAGCGGTTCCTCCTTCTCGACGCTCCCGACCGCCTGCATCAACAGGTGACCGAGCTTGGCGTAGGCCCCGATGTACACCGGCGGTGGAAGCCCCACGCGCCAGTGCGTCAGCCCGACGCTCAGCCGCGTCGCGACGTACTTCGCGACCGACCCCGGATTCCGTTGCTCGAAGTCGCCGAGCGAGCGCAGGTACGCGCGCTGCGTCTCTTTCAGACGCGCCACGCGCTCTTCGCTGGTGAGGAGGACGCGGGTGCTGGGGAACCGCGCGAGGTGCGCGTAAAATTCCTCGATCACGCCGTCGAGGCACGGCTCGAGGAGCTCGCGTGCTCGCCTGAGGAGGCGCTCGTCCGCCTCGGTGATGTCGAAGTACCCGAGACTCTCCATCGCCGCCTCGAGACGGGCCTTGGCCTTTGCGTCATCGGGCCGAGCTCGAGGGTCCTGCATGTTGACTCCAGGATCTCTGCTCGGCCGGCTCTCGTAAAGAGGGGGAGCGACCTCGCCGGCGAGCCTGCGTCCACGGCCCTTGATGCTAGGGTGCGCTCATGAAGCGCGCCGCGGTGTGGCTTGGGCTCCTCGTCGGCGCATGCACCGCGTCGACGTCGAGCGCGCCCGGCACGGCGACGGGCGGCGACGCCGGCACCGACGCGGGTGCGATCGTCGAAGCGTCGGTGGACGCAGGCAGCAGCGACGCGCAGGCTCCGATCGCCGACTACGACCGCCTGGTGAAGCTCCTCGCGGCGCTCCCGGCCGCGGCCGACGACGCGGCGCGGACGGACCTCGTCGAGGCCTTCTTGCACGACGTCGCGTACGGCGACCGCGGCTTCCCCATCCGCTCCCAAGGGAAGCTCGCCGTGGTGGTGTGGGATCCGGCGAAGACCCCGGGGACACTCGCGCTGGTGGGGGACTTCAACGCGTGGCAGCCGAACGCCTCACCGCTCACCGCGCCGGTGCCGGGGTTCCCCTTCTTCGTGCGCGTGGAGCGCGATCCCACGACGACGGGTCGATCGCTCTACAAGATCCTCCGCGGAGGATCTTCGTACCTGCCCGATCCGCTCGCGCGGCGTTTCACCTACGACACGAACGGCGAAGCCTCGCTGCTCGAGGCCGGGACGCTCCAAGGGCACCTCGAACGCTGGCCGGCGTTCGGCGAAGGGCGCGGCAGCCTCGAAGCGCGGACGCTCCTCGCGTGGATCCCTCCGCACTACGACGACAGCACGACGACCTATCCGCTCCTCGTGATGCACGACGGACAGAACCTCTTCGGCACCGGGGGAACGTACGGCAGCTGGCACGCCGACGACGCCGCCGAGCAAGCGGTCGCGAGCGGGGAAGTTCGCCCGTTCGTGATCGTGGGCGTGCCAAGCACAGCGGCGCGCTTCGACGAGTACACGCAGGTAGAAGACGCGCTCCCGGGGATCGGCACGGTCGGCGGTCAGGCCGACGCCTACGCTTCCTTCGTGGTGAACGGGATCGTCCCCTTCGCGAGAGCGCGCTACCGCCTGCGCACCGAGGCGAACCAGACGGCGGTGCTCGGATCTTCGCTCGGCGGTCTCGTGAGCCTCTACCTCGCGCGAGCGCACAAGGACGTCTTCGCCTTCGCCGGATCGATGTCGGGGACGATGAGCTGGGGCTCGATCGGGCTCACGAATCCCACGATCCGCGACCTCTACCTCCAAGCACCGCCCGCCGGCCTCACGATCTATCTCGACAGCGGCGGCGACGACGGCGGCGGCTGCGCGGCGTTGAGCGCGCTCGACTCGGAGGAGTACCACGACCAGTACTGCGAGACCCTCCGCATGCGCGACACGCTCACCGGTCTCGGGTGGACCGTAGGGCAGGATCTCTTCTACGCGTGGTCCCCGGGAGCGGCGCACAACGAGTCCGAGTGGGCGAAGCGCCTGCCCGCGGTGCTGCGGACGTGGTTCCCGCGGAAGTGATCTCGTCGCGGGGAGGTCCAGCGACGCGTCATGAGCGGCGGCCGCCACTTCTGGGCGAACGCCACGTCGAGATTTCGTGACAGTGGATCGCGCCTTCGACGATTCTGAATCGAGGAGGTACGTCATCGATGAATGGGGTTCGACGCGTGTGGATCTTGGCTGCCCTCTCGGGCGCCAGTGTGGCGGTGGGCGTGGCCTGTGGTTCGAGCAGCAGCGGCGGATCGCCGGGACCGGATCTCGACGGATCGACGTCGGGGGACGACGGCGCTTCCGCGACGGACGGACATGGCGGCGGCGACGACGGCGGTGCCGGGGACGCTGGAAGCGACGCGTCTCAGGGGCCTCGCGATCCGTTCGCGCAACAGTGGGCGGTGACGAGCGACTTCCCCTCGTCGAGCGACTACGTCGCCGACGCGGACGCCGGGATCGTCACCGACAAGAAGACGGGCCTCGTGTGGACGCGCGCGGCGATCGATTCCACGAACGTCCCCGACGGCGGGGATCCCGAGACGGCGGCAGACGCGCGCGCACAATGCGCCGCGGCGGTGGTCGGCGGACAGACGGGCTGGCGCCTGCCGACGCGCGTCGAGCTCTTGAGCATCGTCTCGCTCGACGAGAGCCTCGTCTTCGCCCCCGGCGCCTTCGACGTGACGAACTTCTACAACCTCCCGATCTGGGTGAACGCCGACGACGCCACGCGGAACGCGTACTACGAGGGGCACTACTTCGTGCACTCGCTCGCGGCGAACCTCGTGGGGACGTGGGCCTCGGCCAGCCTCGCGTGCGTGAAGGCTCCCTATCCGGTCACCGATCACGCGCAGCCGGTCGATCCGAACCGCTTCGTCATGAAGAGCGGTGTGCTCGCCGACAAGGTGACCGGGCTCGAGTGGTGGCCGACGCTCATCAACCAGTCGATGCTTTGGAGCGCGGCGAACGACGCGTGCACGAACCTCGCGAGCGGCGACGCAGGCGCGCCCGCGGGGGCCAAGCCGTGGCGCCTCCCCACGCTGAAAGAGGCGGCCTCGCTGTGGATCGAGTCGGCCAAGGGGCTCCCCGCGGCGCTCAACGTCACCCCCAGCAATTTCTACATGTGGACCTCGGCGGCCTACACGCCGAAGTCTGGGCACATCGCCAACTCGGGGCACTTCCGAATCTTCTTCGACAACAAGAACCCCGCCGGCGACATCTTCTGGGACGTGAACGACTTCGCACCGGCGTTCTGCGTTCGCGACGGCGCGTAGCCGCTACCAACGTCGCCTGCGGCGGAGGACGAGGGCGCACCTCATGAGCGCCACGCCCACGGCGAGGGCTCCCGCGAAGGGCGCGCCGCTCGAGGCTCTCCTCCCGCGGGCGACGCTACAACCGGCGGAGGGGGCGGGCGCCGCCGAGGGGGCGGCCGTCGCATCGGCCCCCCCGTCGGGTGCGCTTTCGCTCGGGGCCGAGGCCGAGAGCGCCATCGCGCGTTGGTAGAGATCGAGATGGCTCGCGACGCTGCTGTAGACGTCGGGCCCGACCTCGCACGTCGACGAGGCGAGACGTGAGACGAGCCCGACGACCGCACCTTGGGCATCGAGCGCCGGGCCGCCGCTGTCACCGAAGCAGAAGCCCACCGTCGCGAGGAACTCTCCCGCGACGACGGGCCGCGAAGGCCCCGCATCCGACGCCTCGCTCGCCGCGGGGCCCACGGCGAGGACACGCACGTCGCCGCGCTCTCCGCGGATCGAGACGTCGCTCGCGCCTTGGGTGCTCCGGATGCCCGTCCCTACGACGGTGAGCACCTCGCCGACTCGCGGTGGCGTCGTGCGCACGCTCGCCACGGGAAGATCCGCGACCGGCTCGTTGAGCACGACCGCGGCAACGTCTTGTCCGCACGCCTCGTGGTCGCCTTCGACGAGGATCGACTTGGCCGTCACCGGGAGCCTCTCTCCCAGCGCGACGTCTTTGTAGAAGGCGATCTGTTTGGGCGACGACGGCTTGGAGTACGGATGAAAGCTGAGCGCGGCGTCGCCGACGGCGCAGCGCACGCTGCTCCCCGTGTCCTTCTCCGCGACGCAGTGACGCGCGGTGAGCAGAACGTCGGGGGCCACGAGGACTCCGGTGCATGCTTCGGTGGCGTCGCTGCGCGAGTCGACGAGCGCCACGACGAAGTCGTGTGCCGGCGCGGGGGAGGTCCCCTCGACGATGGCCGCCGCGGACGACGACGACGGCTCGCTCGAATCACCGCCGCAAGCGACGAGAACTCCGAGGAGTGGAACGAGCGACGCGCGCACGAGCGCAAGGCCACGCGAAGACACCACGAGACGCGGAGCGAAGAGAGTCATCTTTCACCTCGAGCGCGGAAGCTGACAGCCCGCGGCCGACGGGCCCAATTAATCCCCCGGATCGGCCCATTAATTCGACGTCGCCGCCGGAGCCGCGCGGGAACGAACCTTCCTTTTCCCGTCGTGAGCGCGGGGCGAGCCGATGACCCGAAGGATGGTTACGTTGTGCTGCAGTCGATTCTTGCACGAAGGTGCTCCATGAAATGAGACGCCTTGGCGTCTTCAGAAAGCTGGCCTCCACTGACGAAGACTTTTGCCTCGTGGTTGAACGTGTCCCTCGTGAGCGCCTCGGCGCTCCTCCTTGCCTCGGTCGGAGTCGCGTGCGGAGGCGATGACACGATCGGCGCTCTCTCGGGCGACGGTGGGGGAGACGGAGCAAACGCCGGAGACGGCGGAGCCTACGACGGCGCAGGAGGGGATGGTGGCGGTGCATTCGACGGAGGAGATCACCGCGACGCCGGCGATCCGCTGACGACCGCGCCCGTGAACCTCGGCACCGCAGGCAGCTTCGTCATCCTCGCCAAGACCGGGATCTCCACCGTGCCCACGTCGGCGGTGACGGGCGACATCGGCGTCAGCCCCGCCGCGGCGAGCTACATCACCGGCTTCTCGCCGACGGCGGACTCGTCGAACGTCTTCGCCACGGCGCCCCAAGTCACTGGGAAGATCTACGCCTCCGACTACGCGCCTCCGACACCTGCGAACCTGACGACGGCCATCGGCGACATGCAGATCGCCTTCACCGACGCCGCCGGGCGCGCGCCGCACGTCACCGAGCTCGGCGCGGGGAACATCGGGGGGAAGACCTTGACCCCTGGCGTCTACAAGTGGGGGACGGGGCTTCTCATTCCGAGCAACGTGACCTTGGCGGGTGGAGCGAACGGCGTCTGGATTTTTCAGATCGCTCAGGACCTCACCGTCGGCAACGCGGCGCAAGTCCTGCTCTCCGGCGGCGCCGTTCCCAAGCACGTCTTCTGGCAGGTCTCGGGCGCCGTCACCCTCGGCACCACCTCGCACGTCGAAGGGATCGTCCTGAGTCAGACGGCCATCGACTTGAAGACGGGCGCTTCGATCAACGGACGCCTCCTCGCGCAGACTGCCGTGAACATCGACGGGAGCACGGTCACGCAGCCGTCGCCGTAGTCGCGCGCGTGGAGACCGCGTCTCGAAGACCGGCTTCGCGCGTTGAGCTTCTTCGAAGGGAAATGTTCGACGCGCAAGGCCTCGACGACGCCGAGCTGAACGTCGACGAGAATTTGCCGTTCAAACCGTTCACACCCATGCAGCTCGTACGGCGCGCTCGGCGCCGGGCGAGGATCAATGCGCTGCGAGGTAGGCGCGGGCGTTCTGGAAGGCGCGCTGCCACACGGCGCGGGCGGTGCTGTCCGAAACGTACACGCCTTGGCTCTCGTAGTTGAACCAGCCGAGCGCGTCGCTCTTGGACATGTCGTAGCTGAAGCCCTGACCCATCTCGAGGTCACGGAGCACCGACTCGAGCATGTAGCGGCGGCGGAGGGGGTCGCTCTCGCTGCCCACCACGGCAACGAGGAAGTCGTACGGCTGATCGCCCGTGAGGTTGAAGATGTACTCGAGGCTCTCCATCCCGTAGAAGCGCACCGGCATGGGGAGGTCGCCGAGGAGGGCGTGGTTGTCATTCTTCGCCAGCCACTGCACGTGCTCCGGAGTGAAGTGGTGGATCTCGCGCAGGTTGTGGAGCGCCTCGTCCCACACGTGAAGGAGCGTGTCCCTGAGATCGGGGTCCATCCCCATCGCGGTGAGGCACGCGTACTTCTCGTCGTGCTCCTTGGCCTCCTCGGCGCGCGCGCGGAGGAAGTCGGCAAAGAGGTGCACGCCGATCGACAAGATCGCCAGGACCGGCCCGATGGGGCCGCCGACACCGAGCATCACCGCGACGCCGCCGGCGATCGCGAGAAGGTCGCCGAGCACCTCGACCTTGTCGGCGTCGCTCGCGTTCCAGTTCTTCAGATCCCCGATCAGGGCGATGGTGTCGAGCACCACGCCGACTCCCGCGCCGATGCGCGCAGCGACCCGACCCACCTTGGCGGCCCACTCGGTGGCCTTCTGCCCGCGGATCACCTGACGGAAGAGCGTGGTCGCTTGCGCGAGGCCGGCGACCGCGTCGGGACCACCCTTCACCAGCTCCTCGATGGCCGCTTTGAAGTCACCATGGAGCGCAAGCGAGACGCCGTCGCCCACTTCCCAAATTGCGAGGACGGTGCCCGCGGCGAGCAGCGCCTTGCCGAGGCCACGGATTCGCAGGTCCGAAGCCGACAGATCGGCGACGTTCGCGTCGTCGTAGAACTTCTCGATGCGCTCCGAGATCTTGAGTCCGATCTCCTTCGCCGGGCCGATGACCTTGCGGAGCGAATCGAGCGCGCTCTTGCTGTCGCCGGTGTCGAGGAGCTGCTCGCCGAGCGCCCGCGGGAGTGCGGGGGCGAAGATCTCGTCGGCGACGCGTTGGTCGTCGACGCCGACCGCCGCGTAGGCCATGTCATGCCCGACGAGGTGCGCGCCGAAGCGGAGAGCGCCGCTCGCGACCGGCGTGCTCGCGAGGAGCTTGTACTCCTCGTAGAGATCGCGCGGGCCGTAGACGGTCTCTTGGTACGTGCCGAAGCCGCCTTGGCGCGTGACCTTCACTCCGCCCATCACCGTGCGGAGGTTGTCCGGATCCGAGACGATGGCCGTAAGCTCGTCGTCGAGGGCGATGGCGGAAGCGAGGTAGTCGGCGCGAGCCACCTTGATCTCCGGGAGCTCGTCGAACGCCTGCATGTACGCGCGCCGCTGATCGTCGGTCAGCGCGGGGCCGATCTGCCCGAGCTCCTTGGCGAGTCGCCCGTCGATCTGATCGACCGCGTCCATCGCGATGCGCAGCCGGTCGGCGGCCGTTTTCGCGTCGGGGAGTGCCGAGATCGCATCCGACTGGTTCGCGGTGCTCGAAGCCTCGTCCGACCCGGCCGAGCAGCCGATCAGGAGCGCGGTCAGGGCGAGGATGGGGAGCGCGAGCCAGCCGGGAAATCGACGCGGCGGACGCAACCCGGTGGTGGACCGCGAGGTGGGCATAGCGCGCATGACGACCCACTTTGCAACCCGGGTGCCCGCACCTCTTCCGCGCTTTCCTCGGTTGCGCGTCTCGGGAGGGTCCCATTTCGGGCATCGATGGACCGCGGGGGATCCAGCACCCTTGCCCCAGGTCAGTTGTCGTAGGTGTTGGCGAAGACGACGTTCCCCGACGCGAGCGCGACTCCGTAGAGCTGCCCTTGGGAGAAGGCGGGGGTGTACAAGGTCGTCGCCGCGCCGCCGGTCGCCGGTGCGCGCTTGAGGGTGTAGTCGGTGCTGGTGGGTGCAGGTGAAGGGCCGCCGGTGGTGATGCCGGTGGTGAAATAGATGTAGTCTGCATTTGTCGCCACGCCGTAGACGATCCCCTGGCCGGTGACGAGGTCGGTCACGCTGCCCCCGCCAGTCGGCACCCTCTGGATCTTGCCGCTGCGCGTGCCGAAGACGATCGACGTCGCGTCGGAAGAGAAGGTGAGGGCGAAGGCGTCGACCGTGGGAGCGATCGTCTGCGCCGCGCCGCCGGCCTTGGCGACCCGCTTGATCGACCCGTCGCCGGTGACGAACTCGACGAAGTAGACGTAGTTGGCGTCGGCCAAGTAGACGATGGGGCCGGCGAGACCGGTCACGAGCGGCGTGGCCGCGCCGCCGGCGAGCGGGGCCTTGAGGATGGCGCGCTCCGAATCGGAGGTGCCGTTGTTCGCCCAATAGACGTACGTGTCGTCGACGGCGACGCCGCGAGGGCTCGGTTGGTTGGCGACGATCACGTCGCCGCGCGGAGGCCCGCCCTCGTTGCCTCCGTCGTTCGCCGGACCGTCGCCCGAGCCGCTGTCCGAGGCTCCACCGTCGGCGAGCGCGCTGTCATCACCCCGTGCGTCGGCGTAGGCGGCATCGCCGGCGCTCGCGTCCGTGGTGGCATCCCCCGAAGAGCTCGAGCAGGCAACGGGAAGCGCGACCGACGCGAGCGCCAACGACGCGAGCAGCACCACGGGGGAGAGAAGCAGTCGAGGCATCGAGCGAATCTACCATCGGCCTCTTCGCACCGCGATTGCGACGGTCGGTGCGCGCGCGCACGAACCTTCAGAACACGTAACCGACGTCCGCTCCCGCCCACGGCAGAAACTTGGAAGTGCGCACGAGCGGCGTGAAGCCCGCGCCGAAGGTCAGCCCGCGCTCTCGCGGGAGGTACCGGTACCCGAGGATCGCGGTCGCCGCGACGTCGAGCCCGCTGCGCGTTCCGTAGGTGGTGCCGGTCGAGTCGGTGCTCGCCCTCGAATAGAGCACGGTCGCACCCAGCCCGAGCTCGATGTCGTGGTTCGAATGCGCGATGGAGAGGTAGTAGCTCGCCACGAGCGGCGCGGTGACGAGCGTGAAGTTGCCGCTGCCTCCGTACTTCGAGACCGACCACGTGAAGAAGCTCGCCCCGGCACGCAGGCCGACGTGCCAGCGGTCGATGACGCGCGCGTAGTTGACCGAGTAGAGGAGGCCGTTGCCGAGGGGCTCGACGAAGAGGACGTTCGACGCCGTTCGACTCTCGCCAGAGCGCGGGTGAGCGTCCTCCGTCGCGGCGCGCTCGCTCGGCGCGGCGCTGGCCACCGCCAGCGAGGTGAGGAGAGCCGCCAAGCTCACGGCATCACCAAGTCGGCGCCGTCCTCGTAACGGCTTGGATCGGCGCACATCTTGGCGACGTCGTTCACCGCCTTCGCCGTGGCCTCGAATGCGGTACCGCCGTCGAGCTGAGACGTGTCGTAGTACCAGTCGTAGACGAGCGAGTCGTCGTCGTTGTGCTTCCGCAGCTTGCACCCTGCGATAATCTGGCCGCGCGCACAGAGCCCCGTGTCGGCCGCAGCTTGGTGCTTCGTGCGACAGTCGTCGGCGAACTCGCTGGCGGCAAGGGTCTGCACGACCTCTTGGCAAAAGCCTGCCGGCGTTCCTCCTGGGGTGACGTAGCGCCGATCGCAGTGCGCGTCGGCCTTCGCTCCCGCGAAGTCCGTCGCCTCGACGGCTTGATCCTCGAGCACGGTGCACCCCGCGGTGAGGAAGAGGGCACTCAGCAAGAGATCAAGGGCCCGCATCGCGGCGACCGCCAGTACACGCCGCGTGCCAACGTCCGACGCGCGTGGGACGCGCTCTTTTCCGCAGAGCGTGCTGTGCCATGACTGTGCCGCGAGGATCGTCGTGTCAGCTCCGCCTTTCAGGCCGGAGCAACACGGCTGCGCGCATCCACGCCGTCTCCTGCGAGAGCGAGAGACCCTCGCTGACGATTTGCGTGCGTTGGATCAGCTCGACGCCGAACCAAGGGATCCGGTAGGTGGCGCGCGTCGCGCTCGCGTCGACCTCGCCCGCGGCGTCGTAGGTCGCGGCGCGCCCGCCGAAAGGCTTGGTGCGCCCCGCCATGTGGAGCGTGGCGCCGTCGTCCGAAAGCGTGATCCGCTCCGCGGTGGTGAAGAGCGGCAGTCCTGCCTTCGACACCCGCGTCGTGTGCAGGAACGAGTCGCCGTCCTCGGCGAGCGTCGTCTCCATCCACGCGTGACCCGTGAGCCGGGTGAGAAGCGCCATCGAGCGCGCACGTGAGCGCGCCGCGAAAGACGTCGTCGCACGAAGCGCGTCGAGATCGGTCAGCTCGAACGAATACGCGCCCGCCCACGCTCCGACGAGTCGACGATAGTACCGAAGGCCGACAGGTTCACGGCTCACGTCGCTGGCGCTCCACCGCCCAAATCTTAGGCCGACTTGGGCGACGCGCAGGAGGGCGTGTTGCAGCCCTCAGACATCACCAGAACATCACAGCCGAGAAAACCCATGGGGCCGTGCCGCGCTCTCGACGCGTCGAAGAACAAGCCGTATTGCGACGGCTCCCACGTCGCCAAGAGCTTCCGTGCGACCGGCGAGCCGGAGACGCAGGAGTCGCAGCCGCTCGCCGTCCGCAACGGGGTCCTGAAGGTGACACCCGCGAAGAACGGACCGCTCCTTCTCGAGGGGAGCGTCGAGGTGGTGTCCGGCACAGGTCGCACCCTCAACCGCGTGAGCAAGACGGCGCTCTGCCGATGCGGTCAGTCCTCGAAGAAGCCCTACTGCGACGGAACGCACGCCAAGGTCGGGTTCACGAGCGAGTAGCTGCGGGGTCGCACAAGCTTGGCCGAGCGACGACGGTCAGGAACGGCGCGACCCCAACCTGAAGTCCAGGGATCTAAGCGGTGCGCAGGGAGAGCGACTCCGATCCGTCGGCGGACGGAGTGCGCCGGACGGGGAACGGTCGCCACGTGACGAGCACCGCGACGAAGGCGGCAGCCGCGACCACGAGCACGCCCGACTCTCCGATCCAAAGATTGGTCGTGTGAGAGGCGTCGCCTCCTCGGGTGAACCCGTCGAAGGTCCCTTGGATGACGGCGTTCCATGCGGAGTGAAAGAGCACGGCCGGCCAGAGGCTCCCCGACTCGAGCCGCACGCGCGCGGCGATGTACCCGGCCAAGACGACGCTCCCTCCGAAGAGGAGCGCCGACAGGCCCGGGTGCGGGCCCGAAGCATACTGACCCGAGAGAACGAGCGGCGCATGCCACGCCCACCACACGACGCCACTCACGAGGATGGGGCGCGGGACCTTCGCGTCGACGAGACGCGTCAGCATGTAGCCCCGCCAGCCGATCTCCTCCCCCGTCGCCGTGAAGGCGGCGACGACGGTGACGACCGTCAGATGAAATCCGAGAGACGCGGCGAGCTTGGTGACGGACGCCGCGTGCTCGAGCCCGAGGGAAGCCAGCTTCGGCGGCGCGAACTCCGCGAGGTGCGTCGCCCAGGCAACGCCGTACCCGAGCAGCCCGACCGCGACCGGGTAGAGCCAGGCGAGGAGAAGCATGCGCGCGCTCCGCCATCCCCCCAAACGGAAGGAGACATCCGAGACGCCCTCTCGAAGCGCCAACCGCGCGACGAGGGAGGCCAGCGCCGGACTCCACATGAGCGGGACGACCAGCGCCGGATGGTTGGAGATGCCGTCCCCCGCGCGGAGGAGGAGCCCCTCGATGGTCCCCGACGCGACGACCACCGTGGCAAAGTAGATCGCGAGCCCCTTGCGCGCGCGGAGCGTCGCCTCGGTAGCGGCGTTGGGTGGAGTGACCCGCTCCGTCATCGACGGCGGGAGTATAGGTGAAGGACGGGCGAAGATGGATCTCGAGCTCTGGGCCCGCGCCGCGCGGCCTTCTCAGTGCGGCCCGAGCGCCTGGACGCGACGCCAGACCTCGCGCGCGCTGGCCTCGTCGGCGCTGCGGATCTCGACCTCGAAGCCTTCGCTCGTCGCCTGCGCCGTCGCCGTCACCCCTTTGGGAACGAGCGGACAGTAGGTCATCTCGGGCATGTCGTAGCCCGCCGCAGCGTTTCGGGCGAGGTGGCAATCGAGGATCTTCTGGAGCGCAGGGGCGCTCAGCGTCGGGACCGCGCGGAACACGACGACTCCTCCCTCTGGCTTCGCCGAGGCCTGTGCGCCGCGCGGGAGCGCGAAGACGCGCAGGATGTCCTCCCGGTGCGCGAACGGACTCTCGTCGCGGTCGATGTCCGCGACTCCGACGCACGCTTTGGCCTCGGCGTCGCGGAGCGCCTGGGACGCCGCGCGGTGCGCCGCCGCCGAACGAAGGTGCTCGCGCGCTTCTTCCCGATGGTGGGCCGTGGGGTTCACGACCGAGATCCAGCAGTCGTCGAACCCGGTGTGCGCCGTCCCCCCGTGATCGCAGTGCGGGTGGCGATCGTCCGCTTTGGGGTCGTACTTGGATGAGTGCTCCGCGCTCGCGTGCTCGTCCTGCTTGGCCAGCGCCTCGTGCTGCTGGGCGCTCAGGTCTTGACCGGGCGCGGGGGCGGGCGGGGGCGTCGAGGCGCACCCGAGGGTGCCGAGGACGCCGATGATCGTGGCCAGAGAAGCGCGCGCGGAGAGGAGCAAGGTCGTCATGTGCGCGGGCTATCGCAAGCGCCGGGCCGAACCCGAAAGACTGCAGTCTTGGCGAGCACCCGGCGGGAGCCGCGCAACCGAGCGCGCCGCGCTGCAGGAACTGCGCGAGGCGATCGACCGCTCGAGCGTTGACGAGCCCGGCGAGGGCGCTACCTTCCGCGCCCATGCCGTTGCGCCCGCAGCGCGAGCACCATCGCGCGTCCGAGCTGACGAGCACGCTGTCCGAGAACGCTGAGCGCCTCGCCGGCCCCCCGCGTTGGGAGCGCCCGGCGCTCCTCGCTGCGATCGCGGCCGGTGTGCTCGCCTACCTGCCTTCCTTGTTCGGTGGCTTCACGGTCGACGATCACCCCGCGATCGAGCACCACCCCGGCGTCACGGGATCGATTCTCGACGTCGTTCGCTTCGACTGGTTCGGGCGCCCCTTCGCGTCGACCATCGGCTCCTACCGCCCCGTCGTGACCGCCTCCTTCTGGCTCGACTACCACCTCGGCGGCGGGAGTCCCGCGGTGTTCCACGTGGTGAACCTCCTCCTCTACGGCGCCGTGCTGGTCGCGTTCCACGCAACGCTGAAGCGGCTCGCCGACGGCGTTCTCTCCTCGGCGGGGCGCGTGCTCGCCACCGCCGTCGTGGCGACCCTCGCGATCCACGTCGACGTCGTGCCGAGCGCGAGCGGACGGTCGGAGCTCTTAGGCGCGCTTTTCACTCTCGTGAGCCTCTACGCGGCGACCGATCCCGAGGAGCGGCATACGAGCGCGCTCGTCTACGCCGCCGCGCTCACCGCCGCGATGTTCTCCAAGGAGACGACGATCGCGATCACGCTGCTCGCGCCGCTCGTGGCCGCTCGCCGCGCCACCCCGAAGCGCGTCCGCGTCCTCGGAGCCATCTCCCTCGTCGCGTTTGTAGGCTTCGTGTGGTTCCGCCTCTCCTCGCACCTCACGCCGACCATGTCCGAGTGGGAGGACCACAACCTTCTCCTCGGGAGGCCATGGCTCGAGCGATGGCTGGGAGGCGCCGAGGTGGTCACGTACTACCTGCAGCACACGCTCGTGCCCATCGATCTCCTCTACGCCTACGGCTACTCCGCGATCGTGCCGGGTCACGGGCTCACCCTCCGCGCAGCCATCGGCGTGGCGGTCATCGCGGCATACATCGCCGCGCTCGTGATCGCCCTTCGTCGTCGCCACCCGTCCTCGAGCACCCTCCTCGCTCTCGGCGCGTCCTATGTTGCTGTCTCGCAGCTCCTCACCCCAGCCACCGAGCTGCTCGCGGATCGGTGGTTCTTCCTCCCGACGCTCTGGCTCGTCGCTTCGCTCGCGTTCCCCATCGACGCCTGGCTCCGGGCGCGCGGCGCGCGCGCGCGCGTGCCGGTCGCCGCCGTGCTCGCGTTCGCGCTCGCGCAGGGGGCGATCGCCGCGGCGGCGTCGCTCGTCTGGCACGACGACGCCACCCTGGCGCGCTACTCGATCGCGGCACAAGCCAACGCCATCGGTCCGAGACTGCTCTCGGCCAACGTGGCCGCGAAGGAGGGCCGTGTCGATGACGCCGCTTGGTCGCTCCTCGCGGCGTACTCGATCCAAGCGTCGTTCCCGGCGCCGGTGGCGGTCGACGCGGTCCCTGCCGAATGGGAGGCGCTCTCGCCCGAGGATCGCGTCGCGGCGCTGCGCGCGCGTATTGGAGAGCCCCTCTTCCAGAGGGTCCGCGCGGTCGCGACCCGGCACGCCTACCAGGCGCACTACGACGACGTCGCCGATCTCCTCGCGACGATGCGCTGATCTGAGCGAGCCTCGCCGAGAACTTGGGCGCGATCCCGGAGGAGGTGGTGGGCCTTCTCGGTTGAGGAGACGCCCGAGCGACGTTGAAGCCATCGTCGTTTCCTTTGCGTTGAAGTCATCGACGTTTCCTTTGCGCGACTTCGCCCCGGATGAACGCATTCCGGTCCGGGTGGATCGATGCGCTTGCCTCGCGCGAGGTGAGATCGCGACGACTCGCGGATTTCCGACACTGCTGTCGTGATTGTCCGCTCTCGTTGTCCTCGAGCGACGACGCGTGATGGCACGCGCACTGCACGAGGCCCGCGCGCAGCACCGGACCGCCTGGTCCGTTTCAAGAACCAATGCCTCGAGGTGACCTTTGCACTTTTCGCGTTCATCGAACTCTTCACGCCTCCACTTCTTCACCGGGCTCTCCCTCTTCGCATCGAGCGCAGCGTTCGCTTCTCTCACGGGGTGCAGCGGCGCGGAAAGCAACAGCTCGAGTGATTCCACGGCCACGAACGACGCACCGCTCGCGTGGGTGACCCCCGACAGCGCGGAGGTCGTCGGCAAGGACGAGCCGGTCGAGCTCGCGGTGCTCACGCACGACGCGTCCGCGAAGGTGGTTCACTTCCAGCTCGACGGGCGTGAGGTGTTCGCCTGCGATCCGACGGCGGACAGCGAAGATTGCCGCCTCGGCGACACGTGGCGCTACACGACCACGCTCGCCGCGGGACATCACGTGATGACAGCATCGTTCACCGGCGCCTCCGGCGACGTGACCGCATCGCGTGACATCGAGGTGCTCGACGCGGTGCCGGAAGCGAGCCCCGAAGCGCTCCCCTTCCGCGCGGGCGAAGACACCGTCGGTGCGGAGCCTGCACCGTCGCTCGATCTCGGCGCGACCGCCGATCCCGAGACCATCAGCCGTGGCTACCTCGACCCAAACCGCGGCTATCACCACGTCTTCGGCGGCGTGTACTGGGCGGTCTCCAGCCAGCACGTGGCCGTCCGCTCCGAGCCGTTCGGGTCGGTGAGCGCGGCGAGATCGTGCATGCATCGTTACGGCGCGTCGATTCGCCACTGGGCGGATCACTTCCACATGTCCCGCGGCAGCGTCGTCGCCACGGCGATCGCCGAATCGAACTGCACCGATCCGCGCGGCTCGAGCGACGGTCTCTCGTCCGGCCCGATGCAAGTGACGGCGTCGACCTGCTCCGCCCTGACCGGTCTCTCGCGCACCTCCTGCCGCGTGCGCATGTACTCGTCGCCGGACTTCTCGTTCTACGTCGGCACGAAATACATGGGGAGCTCGTACCAGGTTCGCCAACACATGCATGATCCCCCGAAGATTGCCGCCGCTTACAACGCCGGCTCGGTGCGCGCGTACTACGGCAACCGGTGGCACATGCTCGTGACGGGCAACCACATCGAGCGCTGGGTCGGTGCGTACAACGCCTACCGCTCGTGGGAGAGGACCATGGGGATCCGCGCGCTCGACACGACGGCGAAGGAGCTGCCCATCGACGACCTTCACGACGAGGATCGTCTCGCGGCCGTGGTCCCGACCTTCGACGGCGCGCACGTCGCGGCGGCCTCGGATCTGCCGGTCACGGCCGACGAAGGTGCGACGGTGTTCGTCGGTGACTTCGCACACCGCGATGGTCACTTCTACGTACGCGCCGGCGGCACGTGGACGGCGACGACCCAAGAAGGCCAGGAGAGCGAGGAGTGACCTAGCTACGGCGCTTCGGGAGCCGCGCGGCGCGGTACGCCGCGCCGTTGATGGCTCATCTCGACAGCGAGAAGTGAGAGTGGTCCAATCTTCGCTCGGATGCGCCGAACCATCCTCCTCGTCCCGCTGGCGTTCTCGGGCGCTCTCGTAGCCCTCACGTCGTGCGGCGGGAGCGACGCCTCGCCTTCGTCGCCGAACGCCGACGCGGGCGGCGACGATGGGTCGGACGTGCAGGACGGCCAAGGCGAGGGCGGCGATCCGAGTAACGTGGTCCTTCCCACGCCGATCCGTTACGTCGTCGTGCTCGTGAAAGAGAACCGCACGTTCGACAACCTGTTCGGTGCTTTCCCCGGCGCCGAGGGGACGCTGACGGCGAATTTGTCGAACGGAACGAGCGTGACGAGGCCAGTCGCCCCGACCGGCGGCTTGCCCCGCGACGTCGTTCATGATCACCGCTCGGCGCTGAAGGCCTACGCCGACGGCGGCATGAACGGCTTCGACCTCTTGTACGGAGCCCAGCCGCCGGATGGCGGCGCGAACGACTATCTTCCGTTCGTCTACTACCCGCGCGAGCGCATCCCGAACTACTACGCGCTCGCCGAGAACTTCGTGCTGTGCGACCACTTCTTCTCGACGACGCTCGGACCGACGTTCCCCGGGCACCTGGCGACGATCACCGCGCAATCCCCGGCATACGACAACCCGGTGTGCGACACGTGCACGGGCGCGTTCGAGTGGGGATGCATGGCGCCGCCGGCGACGCGCGTGGCGACGTTCAACGCCGACACCTGCGCGACGACCACGGCTCCCCCGTGCTTCGACGTTCCAACGGTGGTCGATGCTCTGCCCAGTGGCTTCACCTGGCGCGCCTACGGGCCAGGCAGCGCCGGCAGCATCCTCACGCCGTTTCAGGCGGTGAAGTCGGTGGGGGCCAACATCGACGTTCGCAAAGGGCACTTTCGCGACCAGAACCAGGCCCCCATCGATCTGAAGTCCGGCGATCAACCCAACGTGGTGTTCATCAACGTCTCTGCCGGTGAGTTCAGCGAGCATCCGCCGCAGGATCCTTGCGACGGAGAGAACTTCACCGTGTCGATCGTGAACGCTCTGATGGCCGGACCTCACTGGTCGGAGAGCGCCCTCGTCATCACGTGGGACGACTGGGGCGGGCTCTACGATCACGTCGCGCCGCTCGTGAACCAGAAGGCGCCGTCGTGCAATGGCGCCTTCTTCAACACCGGCTTTCGCGTGCCGGCCATTATCGTGTCCCCTTACGCGAAGCACGGTTACATCAAGAAGGGCGGCGCCGAGCAGGCTTCGATTCCCCGCCTCATCGAGGAGCTCTTCGCAATGCCGCGCATGAACGCGCGCGACCCGCACGCGAGGGACGTCGTCGCCGGCTCGCTGCTCGATGCGTTCGATTTCACCGCCCCGGCGCGCGCGCCCGAGCCCCTCACGCCGCGCACTTGTCCGTGAACCGACTCGGTTAGCAGAAACGAATGCAGCCTCACGGCCGTGAGAGACTGCTCAGGGAACACGTCGCCCGGCACGAGCCTGACCCTCGACGGTATCCCGCTCGAGCGGATGAAGAAGCGTGCTGGGCACTCCCGCCGGGGCTCCTGGGACAGACTCCCGCGCAGTCGCCCGCGACACCCGATCCGAAGATCAATTCAGCCCACCTTTGGGCCAAGTCACGAAAGGGGGCACGAATGCCCGGCAAAACAGCGGAGAGGGCGGGATTCGAACCCGCGGTCAGGTTTTAGCCCGACGCTCGCTTAGCAAGCGAGTACCTTCGGCCACTCGGTCACCTCTCCAAGAGACGCCCTCTCGCGAGCGCGCCCCTCCCAAACGGGGGGCGGAACTTAGCTCACTCTCAGAAGTACGTAAAGCCGACGGTGGCGGCCCAAATCTGCGTCCGTCCGGCGAAGAAAAAGTCCCGGCGAACGGCGAGGGTCACGTACCCCGGGTCGCAGCAGTGGCCGAGCTGGAGCACCCCTTCGGGGCTGAACGAAGCACGCGCCGGCTCCTTCCCCGAGAGCTCGAGCATCGTCCCCACGCCGCCGCCGACCCCGACGACCCACGAGCTCGGGTGGTACATGAAGCGCGCGCCCGGCCGCACGAAGAACGCGACGCTGTGGTCGCCTCCGACGAGCAGCCCCGGTTCGAGGAGCAGCCGGATCGGACGGTACACGTCGACGTCGTAGGTGCCGGGCCTTCGGCTGCACGTCATCACCGGCCCGAGCGCCGCTTGCAGCGGCCAAGAGAGCCCCGGCTCGGGCTCGAGCGAACGGAGCACGGCGTTCAAGTGCGGCGTGAACGTCGCCGCCAAGAGACCGAAGTTGTCCCCCATCGCCTTGAGGAGCTTCCCCCACGGTGCGTCGAGCACCGTGTCGCGATCGGGGTACGCGTAAGGGACCGCCGGCCGCGTCGACTCCCAGATGTGCTTCTCGCGCTCGTTGGCCTCGCGGAAAAGCTTGCACTCTGCAATTCCGTCGACGCGGGTGATGTCGTCGGGGCTCGCGTCGCTCTTCTTGTCCGACTTGTCCTTGCTCGCGTCGTCGGCGGCGTGAGCAGGCGCGGTCGCGAAGAGGACGCCGAGCAGAGCGAGCGAGGTCGTCGCGCGAAGCATCTCCCCGTTACTTACCAGAGCTCGGCGGGCGCGGCGCGTCTTCGATACACTTCGACCCGATGCCCAAGCCCCCCGCGACCCGCACGCCGCGCGTCGGCCCTCCGCGCGCCGGCGCCCTTGCGCCGTCGCCCCCAGGTGCGAAGCGAAAGCTCCTCGCCCTCCATCGCGAGCTCGACGGGTGCCGCGCGTGCCCGAAGATGATCGGCCCCGTCGTCCACGGCCCGCCGGTGATGAGCCGCGTGCTCCTCGTGGGGCAGGCGCCGGGCCCGCGGGAAGGGAGCTTCGGCCGCCCCTTCGCCTGGACCGCGGGACGCACGCTCTTCCGCTGGTTCGAAGAGAGCTGCGGCGTCGACGAAGCGACCTTCCGTCGTCGCGTGTACATGTCCGCGGTCGCGCGTTGCTTCCCCGGCAAAGCGCCGGGCGGCGGCGATCGCAAACCCGACCTCGACGAGATCGCCAACTGCCGGCGCTTCCTCGAGGGGGAGGTGGCGTTCCTCGCTCCGCGCGTCGTCATCCCCGTGGGGACGCTCGCCATCGCGCAGGTGCTCGGGGCGACGAAGAAGCTCGACGCGGTGGTCGGCGAAGAGCTCCGCGCGCGTTACCACGGCGTCGACGTCGACGTGCTCTGCTTGCCCCATCCGAGCGGCGCCTCCACCTGGCACAAGATGGAGCCGGGGCGCACGCTCCTCGCCCGCGCGCTCGAGCGCGTCGCGCGTCATCCAGTCGTGCGCGAGGCGCTGGCACGAGATCCGGCGTGAGCCCGTGCTTGGCCAGCGCGTGAGCCCACGCGCCGCGCCGGACCGTCAGTCGCTCGCCGGCGGCTCGAACATGCAGCACACGTAGGCGTGCGCCCGCGCGAAGACGTCTGCCCCGCCTGCGCTCGCCACCTCCGGCTTCACGAAGGCGCCGATCGCGCCGAGCCTCCCCTCGTGGCGAAACGCCTGCACCACGATGGCCATCGTCTCGCCGGCGAAGCACGGCTTGCGGTAGGCAATCTCCACCTCGCGCGCGAGGACGACCGTCGTCTCCCCCAACGCGGCGAAGCGCCTCAGCGCCGCATCTTCGAAGAGCCGCGGATAGACGAGCGAGTTCACGTGCAGGTTGCTGTCGGTGTGCGCGAGACCGAAGCACACGAGCGCGTCGTCGGGACGAAGCTCGCCCAGCACCGTCGCCCCTGCCGGGATCGTCGCCACGCTCGCGGGCGGCGACCACTCGCGACGAGCTTCGGGCACGCCAGGGAGCCCCGGTCCGTCGAGGCGGAGCACCTTGCGATCCTCCGGCGCGGCGAAGAGCCGGGTGAAGACGTGCTCGGCGTAGAGCCTCCCCGCGAGCACCGGCTCGCCCGCGCGGCTCGGCGGAGGCCCGTAGAGACGCGCGCGGACGCCGGTCGCTTCGAGCCACATGTCGATGAAGATGCGATCCACCTCGCCGCTCGCCGTCACCGCGTGGGCGAGCGAGAACCCCCCTTCGAGCGCGAGCGGACGCGCGATGCTGAGCGGGCCTCCGCCCCCTTCGAAGCGAATGCGCGTGAGGATGGGCACGACGCCGCTCTCGCGAAGAGTGACCGATCCGGCGTGGTTCTCCAGCGTCTTCCGCCACACGATCTCGCCCAGGCCGTGCGAGAGGGCGCCGAGCATCAAGCGCCCGTCTTGCGCCACGTCTTCGTAGCGGAGCTGCATCTCGCCGCGCGCGCGCGGCCCGTCGGGGGTCACGAAGGGCTTCGTCATGGAAACTGCGCGTGCCCCGGCACGGTCGTGTCCGACGTCACCGCCGGGAGCGTGTCTTCGATTTGCGCGCCCGAGACCGCGGTGACCCGCACCGTCAAAGGCCCCGGACCTGCGCCCTTGTCGGCGACGAAGTAGTTGTAATCTGCACGCGCTACTTCCGTGTAGCTCCCGCCGGTCTTGATCTCGAGCTTCTGGATCGGAAGCTTGTGGTTCCGAACTTGGATCGCGGTCCAATACTGCGAGGAGCCGTCCTTGTAGTGGTAAGCGAGGTTCCCCGTCACGCTGCAGCTCACCACCTGCCACGTGATGGGGACGCGCCCCGCCGACACGTCGGCGATCTTGGCGAAGGCCTCTTGGCTCAAATCGAGGTGCCCCTTCTCGCACTCCGGGCACTGATCGACGATGCGCACGGTGACGCTCCCCTTCGGCCCGGTGACGGCGACGCATTCGCCGCACGCCGCGCTCCCTGCGTACTCCTCGTGGTCCATCGCCGCCACGTCGAGATCGTTCGGCGTGGGATCGAACGAGCAGTTCCCCGCCCCCGTCGCGTCGTAGTAGGTCGCGACGCCGCTCTCGGGCCGCCCCAGCGTGACAGGCGAGCCGCCGCCGCCGCCGCCGCTCCCTCCACCGCCGCCGCCACCGCCGCTGCTCCCACCGCTGCTTCCGCTGCTGCCGGAGCCTCCGCTCGAGCCGCTGCTTCCACATCCAGCGGCGAGGAGCGCCGCACCGAGCGTGACGAGCGCGGCGAGCGCGCGCCCCGTCGTGCGAAGTCGAGCCGGAGACCGCGTGGAGCTCACGCTCGAAGTATACCAGCGCTCTCCGCTACGCTCGGGGGATGCGCGTCCTCTACCACTTTGCCCGCTCGCCCTTCTCGCGCCGCGTGCGCCTCGTGCTCGCCCACAAGGGGCTCGACGTCGAGCTCCGCGACGCGCGCGGCGTACCGAAGAACCGAGCGGAGAGCGACGCGCTCTTCGCCGGTCGCACCATCCCGGTGCTCGTCGACGACGGCGCCGCCGTGGGCGACTCGACGTCGATCGCCACGTACCTCGATCGCGCCTACCCGACGCCGCCGCTCTGGCCTTCGGAGAAGAGCGACGCCGCGCGCGCTCTCGCCGTCGCCGCGCTCACCGATCAAGCGCTCGAGGTGCTCGTCGACATCGGCACACGCACCCACGCACTGAGGGACAGCGCGTCGTGGAGCGAGGTGAAGAACGAACGGCTCGCGCGCGTCCAGGGCTCGCTCGAGGCGCTCGGCTCTCTGGCCGCGAGCGCGATGACCACGCTCGTCCCCAGCGGGTGGTGCGGCGCCGACATCTGGCTCTTCTCCGCGGTCGATTGGCTCGCCGGTCTCCCCGCGCGCGCGGGGGAGAACGCGAACATCGATCAGCTCCTGAGCTTGGGGTGGACGCTCCCCCCTTCGCTCGCGCGCTGGGCCGATGCCCAGCGCACGCGCGACGACGTCCGCGCGCTCACCGCCTGATCGCGGCCTACGGATTCGAAGGCGGCGGCGGCGCGGGGGGCGGCGGGGGCGGAGGAGGAGGAGCGCCGGTCGTCGGTGCCGCGCCCGTCGTGGGATCGCTCGCGGGGGGCGGGGGCGGCGGAGGAGGAGAAGCGCCAGGCGCGCCGGGGGCCGGCGTCGTCGCGTTCGGAGGAGGCGGCGGCGGCGGATTCACCGGGGCCACGTCGGGGCACGGGGCCGCTTCGGCCTTCTTCGCCGCGTCGTCCTTCTTCGTGGCCTCGCCGTCGTACGCGTAGATGAGGCTCACCGTCGTCGCGGTGTCGAGGTCCTTCTTGTCCGCCAAGGGCGCGTGGTCGTAGCGCGCGCTGAAGCCGAGGCCGAGCGAGAGACCGCCGCCGATCCCCGCGGCGAAGAGCGCGTCGAAGTTGAAGCGACGGCGGTCGGCGTCGATGACGCTCTGCAAGTACTCGAGCCCGGTCGAGAGCGTGACCTCTTTGTTGAAGGCGTGCTTGTAGCCGACGAAGAGGCGCGTCGAGTGGTCGGTCGCCGTCTTGGAGACGAGGATCGGGTTGCCGTTGGCGTCGAGCGTGGGGTTCTTGTTCGCGTCGAGCACCGCGCGCGCGTCGTTGCGGCGCACGTCGTACTGGAAGTCGTAGCCGGCTTCCGCCCAGAGCGACTGCGTGTCCTCGCGGATGAAGAGGTACTTCACGCCGGGGTCGAGGTTGAGGCGGAAGTCCAAGCCTTGGAAGCGGTCGTGGCGACCGGTGGCGATCAAGAAGAGCGAGAGGTCGTCGATGAGGTAGCGGTCGTAGCGGATGCGCCCTTGCACGTTCTCCGCGGTGACGACGATGCCGTTGCCCGGTGCCGCGCCTTGACCGTAGTTGCCGAGGAGCGAAGCACCGAAGCCGTTCGCGCCGCGACGAAGCTCGAAGGCGCCGTTGGCCGTGCCGGCGAGGAGCCGCGAGTTCCCGGTGTTGAGGAGCCCGCCCGCCGAGAGGGTGACCGTCGTCGCGTCGACCGGCTTCTCGATCTTCGGAGCGTCGGCCACCTCCTTCGGGGCGGCGACGAGCGCCTTCGCGTCCGCGGGCGGCGCTCCCGTCGGTGCCGCGGGCGTCGCTGCGGCCTGCGCGCGCGCACCCCCCGCATAGGCGGCGATGGCTGCCGCGACGGAGAGGGAGAGAGCTCGCTGGGAGTGGCGTCGAGAAGTAAGTCGCATGCGTTCCTCGTGGTGCGCTGCCTGCGAGTGCCGAGGGCTCTCGCGGTGCTCGCGCGGACCCCGCGTTAAGGCACGCCGGCGCGAGCTGCGTCAACCTCCTTCTGCCGTCCGATTTTGTCCTACGGCCGGAGGATCAACGACGAATCGAGCCAAAATTGCGCGCGATCGCTGCCGTGTGCAGACTGCAAGCACGTCGCGTGCAACCTGCACGTGCGCACGCGACTTCGCACGGAAGGTACGGCCGAAGCCCGGCGCGCGCCGGCTCACCCCGGAGGGGGGATCCGCGACGCCTGATACGCCGGGCGGGCGGCGATGCGCTTCCACCAGGCGACCAACGCGGGGAAGAGCGAGATGTCCACGCCGCGCGCCTCGAGCCGCTGGAAGTAGGGGGCGTAGGTCGCCTCGGCGAGGGTCACCTCTTCGCCCGCGAGCCAAGGACCGGCGTCGACGACGTGGCTCAACGTCTCGAAGTGCCCGCGGAGGACGAGCAGCGCGCTCGTCCGCTCTTCGTCCGAGCCGCGCGCCACCTTGAAGAGCGCCGGGCTGACGCGGGTGTTGGCAAAATCGATCCACACCCGCACGTGCGCGCGCTTCGCCGGATCCTTCGGCATGAGCGGCGTCTCCGGATACTTCTCGTCGAGGTACTCGTTGATGATCGACGACTCGTAGACGCGCGTCTCTCCGTCGACGAGCACCGGCACCTTGCCGTAGGGGCTGATGAGGTGAAAATCCGCGGGCTTCTTGTCGAGATCGATCTCGACGTGCTCGTGCGGGATCCCCTTCTCGTGGAGGACGATGCGGGTGCGTTGGGCGTAGGGGCAGCGTTCGGAGGAGTAGAGGCGGATCATGAGATGGGTGGCACCTCGCGCGCCCCGGAGGAGCTCGCGTGCAGCCGGCGCGACGTGCGCGAGCGCGCCCTCGAGTATAGGGCCGACCGCGCGGCGTCAGAAGGGGAGTGCCGCGACGCGCGCCCGCTTCGAAGGGGATGCTAAGCTCGTCGGGGTAGAGTCTCGGAGGAGTGGCCGAGTGGTCTAAGGCAGCGGTTTTGAAAGACCCGGCGGAGGAGTGCGCGGGGGTGCACGAGAGTGCGGCACGCGGTGATCCAGCGAGTGCGAGCGAAGGCGACGCTGCAGCGGGGTGCAGCAGCGGTGCAGGAGACGCGGGGTGCGGTAAGCAGGCGGAGGGGGCTGCGGTAAGCGGCGGAGGATGGCGGAGTGCGCGCGCCGGCGGCGATGTTCGGGCCGCTTACGACCGCGGAGACGCTTGGCTGTCTGAAGCACTCGAGGCGTTGGATGCCGGTGATGCGGCGCCAGCGAGAATCCTAATCGCCGAGCTTCTCCGTTCGCTGCGGGGGACGCGGTGACGTGTGAGCAACGGTGGAGGTCGCGAAGACTGCCGAGCAGGATGAAGTCGCGAAGCTGCTCAAGCATCTCGACTCGCTCGACGAGCGCGTCGTTGTCCGGTGACTGAACTGCGACCTTCCTCTCAAGCTCCGCCACCGGTTCGCAACCTGGCTCGGTGCTGCGGGTGTCGCAGACCGAGGTCCGGATCGGTGGCGTTCGCGCACTGGTGTGAGGTGCGCCTATTGCTGGCCTGGCGGCCGATCCTTACAGCGCGACCGCGACGCCGATTAGATCAAGCGAGCCCACACCGCGTGTTGATCAACGACCGCGCGCAAGTCGGCGCTTTGCCGGCGATCACCAACTTGCGCTGGTCGCGCGGGCGCCGCGCCTACGCTTGCCCGATGAGCGCCCTGGGCGTCGCCGCGAACCTGGCATCTGTCCGCGTCATCGAGACGCTGATGCTGGGGTAGCTGCGGTCCTCGAGGATCCGTTTCTTGAGGCCGTCATGTGCGGCGATGTAGAGGTCGCGACGCCCGACGCGCTCGGCGACGCGCGTCACTGCGCAGGCGAGCTTGATCAAGAGCGCGCAACACGAGCGGGACCTGTAGTCGCGCAACGGAAGGCCACGTCTGCCCACTAGCACCCCGTGATAATCAGGCTGACCTGACCCATTCGAGGGAAAGGGAGGCGACGACGCGTGAACCTCCTACCAAAATGCGCACGCGCGAGTGATCGTCGTTGCGCGCTCAGCCGTCGCGAGAATACTGGGGACATGCGCTGGCACGTGGCGCTGCGATTCCCCGCAGCACTCGCCGCGAGCGCCGTCTCGGCGGGTGCGTGCGGTCCAGGGCAGCAGGATGCTCAGTGCCAGCACGCAACCTCAGGACTGATACGTGTCGACGTGCGGGATGCGTTGGTAGGCGGGCGAGCTGTTGCCACCGGATCGTGTACTGCACTCAGTTGCGTAACCCCAGAAGACCGTGGGTGCTCGCGTTGGGAGGGACAGATGACAGGTGGCAACGGCGCGTCGTGCCTCGTCCAGCTCATTCCTCCTGACGGTGGCCAACCGATGTCAAAGACGATTTCGGGCTACGAGTCGCAGTGCGACGGGATACGCGGCGCGTTGATTTCGTTTTAGCTGTGTCGGGGAGCTGAAATTCTAGAAGGAGGGGTCCGTGCGAAGAGTTCGGAACGCGGTGACGTCCGTGTGCCCTTTGCTGTTGGCGTGTTCCGTCAATGCCTGCGGTAGCCCGGCGGAGGAGGTAACTGGTCGTGACGAAGCGCGTGTCGGCTTCGGGGACTACGACACCTCGTGACCTGACCCCCGAGAAGTGGCCCGCCGATTCTGTCGCATATAGAAGGAGCGCAGAATGGGACGAAAGAGCAGTTTCTCGGAGGCCCAGATCATCGCGGCTATCCGCGAGGTCGAGGGCGGGGCGAAGGTCGGCGAGGTCGCTCGCAAGGTCGGGGTGAGCCTGCAGACGCTGGCGCGGTGGCGCGCGCGCTTCGGCGGGATGACCGTGTCGGAGGCGAAGGAGAAGCGGCGCCTCGAGGAAGAGAACGCGAAGTTGAAGAAGCTCGTCGCGCAGTTCGCGATGGAGATCGACTCGCTGAAGTTCGCCTTGGGAAAAAAGTGGTGACGGTCTCCAAGCGACGGGAGATCGTCGAGGCGTTGAAGTCGCGGGGACATGCCGAGCGGCGCGCGTGCGCACTCGCGTCGCTGCAACGCTCGACGTGCCGCTACGTCGCGCGTCGCCAGGACGATCCGAAGCTCGTCGCGCGGCTGCGCGAGCTCGCCGAGGAGCGTCCGCGCTTTGGGTATCGGCGGCTGCACGCGCTGCTTCGTCGCGAGGGTCGGCGCGTGAATCGAAAGCGCGTTTACCGGCTGTACAAGGCCGCGGGGCTCGCGGTGCGTCGCCGCTCGAGACGAAAGCTTCGCGCATCGCGTCCGG
>CAZHHD010000031.1:0-94303 GCA_964531795.1 uncultured Polyangiaceae bacterium
CGACCGAGCGAGGGGGAGCGCAAGCTCCCCACCAGAGTGACCTAGTTCCTGAGTCAGAAGGCTCGGCGCCGAAGGCGACGAACCTCGGACTCAGGACACTAGGGGCTCGCGCTCTTCCAGCTCACGAGCTTCTGCCGCACGCGATCCATCGCCGCGCGGGTCCCCGGCTCGTTCGCGTCCTCGCCCTTCCACGGCGCGTCCTCGGTCACGGCGGCCGTCACCTTCTTCGTCGTCGGCTCGACCCAGAAGAGCCCCACGCGGCACCAATGCTTGTCGGTCTTGCAGCCGCCCTTGGAGACGACGACCACCGGCGGGGGGACGCACGCGGCGATCTGGGCCCGGACCCGCGGAACCAGCGGTTCGAAATCGGCCACGGTGGTGATCGAGGCGGCGAGCATCTGGGAGAGGAACGTCTTGTCCTTCACCTTGCAGGCGAACCCGCCGACCGAAGAGGCGTTGTCGCGCGCCGAGGCGAGCGAGTCGAAGCCGTAGTACGGCGTCTCGGCGAGCGCGCGGGACGGCGTCGTCGGAATGTTCGTGCGCGCCCAAAACGCCGCGTCCGCCGCCATGTCGGGCTTCGCGGCGAGGAGGGCGCTCATGCACGACTTCTCCGCCGCCTCCGCGTCGTCGAGCGCCTTCTTCGCCTCGGCTTT
The DNA here is from genome assembly GCA_964531795.1 of uncultured Polyangiaceae bacterium. Lineage (GTDB taxonomy): Bacteria > Myxococcota_A > Polyangia > Polyangiales > Polyangiaceae > CAZHHD01. The sequence goes on from CAZHHD010000031.1 coordinate 654, forward strand.
CACGCTCGCGAGCTTCGTGGCTTCACCGTCGTCCGACGCCGTCGGTGCCGCCGCGAGCGCGCGGTCGCTTCGGTAGTGCTCGTAGGCGGTGAAGGCCTTGTCACCTACGAACCAAACGCCGTACGCGAAGAGGGCGAACGCCACGAGGAACGCCCCGCCGAAGCGCTGCTGGATCGGCAGCGGCGCAGCGCCGCGCGGCGGAGGGGCGACCATCTCGGTGCCGCACCACGCGCATTTGTAGGTGCACGCGTCGCCGAAGACGAAGAGCGGCGCGCCGATCACCGTCGGGGCCATCCACGTGCGCGTCGCGTGGCCTTCGGCGCGCCCGCAACTCGCGCAGGGGCGCGGCAAAGGAGCCGGGCCGAGCGCGAGATCGTAGTAGCGGGTACCGACGCGGATCATCCCGTCGAGCCTACGCCAGGACCGCCCGAGGTCTTCCCTTCGAAGGAAAGGAGGACGGGCCGCCCCTCCCGTGGAGAAGCGGCCCGTGGGCTGCGCATCGCGCGTGTACGTCGCGCACCAAGCGAGGCGAGCGTGAACGCGAGCCGAGCGCTACCAGATCAGTCGCGCTTGTACCCCCAGCGACGTCAGTCGCGTTTGTACATGGTGATGACGCAGGCGCCGCCGAGGCCCAAGTTGTGCTGGAGCGCGACCTTCGCGTCCTTCACCTGGCGATCGCCGGCTTGCCCGCGGAGGTGCCACACGAGCTCGGTGCACTGCGCGAGGCCGGTGGCGCCGAGCGGGTGCCCCTTGGAGAGGAGACCGCCCGACGGGTTCGTCACGAACTTCCCGCCGTAGGTGTTGTTCCCCTCCCAGATGAACTTCTCCGCCTCGCCCTCTTTGCAGAGGCCGAGCGCTTCATAGGTGAGGAGCTCGTTCGCCGTGAAGCAGTCGTGGAGCTCGATGACGTCGACGTCCTCGGGGCCGGTGCCGGCCTTCTCGTAGACCTGCTTGGCGCATTTGACCGCCATGTCGTAGCCGACCATCTTGATCATGCTGTCGTCCTTGAACGACGAGCTGTAGTCGGTCGTCATCGCCTGCGCGGCGATGTACACCGGCTTCGAGATGCCGTGCTTCTTGGCGAACTCGTCGGAGCAGAGGATCGCCGCCGCCGCGCCGCACGTGGGCGGGCAGCACTGGTAACGGGTGAGCGGATCGAAGACCTCGGGCGAGGCCATGATCTCTTCGACGGTGAGCAGATCCTGGAAGAGCGCGTAGGGGTTCTTGGCCGCGTGCTTGCGCGCCTTCTCGCTGATCTTGGCGAAGGTCTCGCGCTTGGTGCCGTACTTCCAGCGGTACTCGCGGCCGGCGCCGCCGAACATCTGCGCGGCGAACGGCGCGGTGTTTACGCCTTGCGTCTTGCTCATCACCCCGACGTGCTGGTCGAGCGGGTTGGTGCGGTCGGTGTACTTGGACGCGAGCGCGCCCTTCTCCATTTGCTCGAAGCCGAGGGCGAGCACGCACTCGGCGACGCCGCCTTCGATGGCCTGCTTGGCGAGCATGAGCGCGCTCGAGCCGGTGGAGCAGTTGTTGTTCACGTTGAACACCGGAATGCCGGTGAGGCCGACGTCGTAGACCGCGCGCTGGCCGCAGGTGCTGTCGCCGTAGACGTAGCCGGCGAACGCCTGCTCCACGTCCTCGTACTTCACCTTGGCGTCTTCGAGGGCCGCGCGCGCCGCCTTGGACGCCATCACGTTGTACTCCTCGCTCGCGCCCGGCTTGGCGAACTTGACCATGCCGACACCGATGACGTTCACGCGCTTGCCCATGACTTCACCTTTTCGAGAACCGTTCGAGGGAGATGCTTCGTGGAGATCCTAGACACGGATGGCTAGGTCCGCACGGGCAGGAAGACGAGCGGCTCGCCGAACGGCGCGTCACCCGCCCCGATTGTTTAGCATAGCAACCTTTCGTGTGCGAGAGGCACGGCGCAAAGGCGATTTTGCCGCCTTTTCTCAGTGGATCGGCCGTGCGCGCGGAGCTTCGGCTGTGTATGGTCCGCCCCCATGAAGCTTCGGCCTCGGGCCCTTCTCCTCGCCGGTGGCACCCTCGCCTCGGCTGCCGCGGTCGCGGCCTGCACCTCGCTCCTCGGCGACTTCTCGGTGAGCGCCGGCCAAGACGGCGGGACCGCGGACGCGAGCCCCGACGGCACGGTCTCCTCGGGAGACGGCTCGCCCGGCGACGCGGCGGTCGACGGCTCGACCACGTACGCGATCGTCAAGCCTTCCGCCTTCAAGGTCGTGCGGGGAACTACGGCGACGCTGAACGTCGACGTCACGCGGACGGCGTTCGACGCGGACATCACCCTGACGCTCACGAACCTTCCGAACGGCGTCTCGTTCGTGAACCCCGCGGCGGCGACGGTCGTCCTCTCCCAAGGGAAGACGCACGCCTCGTTCGACCTCACCGCGCCGGCCAACGCGCCGCTCGCCAGCAGCAGCGCCGAGGTCGTGGCGACGACGAGCAGCCAGTTGAACAAGACCGTGACGTTCCCCTTCCTCGTCGCCGATCCGCCGGGGACGCTCGATCTCACGTTCGGCGGCAACGGCGTGAAGTCGGTCGCCGCGGCGTCGTTCGACGCGGTCACGGTGGAAGGTGACGGGTCGGTGGTCGTGGCCGGCAGCGCGCAGGGCGGCGGCCAAATCCTCCTTCGCTACAAGGTCGATGGGACCGAGGACACGACGTACAACACCGCGGTCGCCGCGAGCCTGCTAGGGGCCCCGGCGCGCCTCTTGGGTGTGGCGGAGCGCGTGCTCGTGCCGGCGAATCCTGAAATCGTCGCCGTCGGCTTCGACGGGGCCTCGCGCATGTTCGTCCTCGTCTTCAACCACGACGGCACCCTCGACAAGACGTTCAACGGGACCGGCATCTACCAAGTGCCGGCCGGCTCGTCGCAGGCCAACGCGGTCGCCGTCGACGGTCAGCAGCGCATCGTCGTCGTCGGGCAGAACTCCACCGGCCCTGCGGCCAACGGCCGCCGCTTCGAGACCACCGGGCAGTCGACGTTCTTCACCATTCCCGCGCTCCCCGCGGCGTACACCGGCTTCACGTCGAAGGCGCTGGCGGTGACGATCGGCGCGAACGACGACGTGTGGATCGCCGGCACGATCTTCAGCCCCACGGCAGAGAACCACGCGTTCCTCGCTCACTTGGACTCGGCCCTGAAGCCCGACATGTCCTTCGGCTCGGGGGGCATCGCGATCATGGGGGCCTTCACCGACGGCTGGTCGGTCGGCCGCTTCGCGAACGGCACCGTCGGCGTGGGCGGCGACATCTCCGGCGCCGCCGTTCGGGATTTCCTCGGCCTCTTCTCGACCACCGGTCAGCCGCTCATCGACAACGACGCCGGCGGGCTCACGATCGCGCACGGCACGCCCTACGACTTTGGCTACCACGGCGCGGCGATGGCGCTCGACGACCGCGTCGTCCTCGCGGGAGGGCGCGGCTCGAACACCAAGGAGCACCCCTTCTACGAGCGACGCTTCGCCGACGGCGGGCTCGATCCGGCGGTCGACGGCGGATCGCCTCAAGACGGCGGCGTGGTGGATTTTTTGAACGGCGGTCCCACCCAGAGCGCGTCGGAGTGGCGCGCAGCGGCCATCACGCCGGGCGGGCGCTACGTCCTCTGCGGCGTCGACGACTCGGGCGGGATCTTGGCGCGCTACTGGCCGTAGGGCGGTCGGCGGCTCGTCAGACCTTGATGTCGCACGCAACGCCGTTGTCGATCGCGCCGCTCGTGCACGCCGCGGCCTTCGCGGACGTGGTGCACGCGGGGTAGTCCAAGTTGGCGTTCCGCTTGGCCTCTAGCTCCAGCGGATCGCGTAGACGAGCTTCACGGTGCGACTGCCGTGCGCCTCGGCATCGCCTCGAGAGCCTGCCGCAGCTTGGTCGCCGGAGGCGTGTGGCGGGCACTTTCTATCAAGTTGCTTGCTCGAGGGATGCGTCCGCGAAACCTGCGACGCGGCGCGCGCGGTGCTGCGTGCCGAGCACGCGCGAGATCCCGAGGTGCGCGCGGCGCTCTCCGAGGTCGCAGAAGGAGACGCCGAGCTCGCAGACGAGCCCAGATGGAACAACCATTCTGACGAATACTTCTGCGCGACGGAATGCCGCAGACTCGCGCACCGGGGCGCGGGTCGGCTCGGGGAGCTTCAGCTCCGAGACGATCGCGTCGGCTCCTTGCCGCGGCCGCCCCCGCCGCCACGAGTCATGCGACGGGAGTACCGCGCTCGCTCCGTCGGCGGCGGAGACCGAGGCATGCGAAGATCATGAGGAAGGGTCCGAGCGACTCGAAGGGCGATCGACCGGCGGAATCACAGGAGCAACCACCGCCGGAGCTGATGGCGCCAGGCTCTACCGCCGAAGTCGAACCGTCCAACGAGGCCCCCGCGTCGGCCGCGCCTCCAGAGTCGAACTCGGCTCCAGCATCTCTCTGGGGACCACCATCATGCGGACCCGCATCTTCCTGCACCTGCGCGTCGAGGCCAGCATCGGCGATCGAGCAAGCCGGAGACGCCACGGCGCCACAATGGCCGTCGAGCGCTCCGCCACTCGATGTGGAGCAAGCGATGCAGTCGCTCGTGTCGCCACCTCCGCAACCGGAGTCGCAGCAAACACCGTCGACGCAATAGCCGCTCTCGCACTCGGAGAGAGACGAACAACCTTGGCCTTGGCCCTTCGAGGTGATCCAGCGAATGCGCGCGCGGTCGGCGTCGTAAGGGAGTTCCCGCACGAAACGGTTCCCGGCGACGACGAACGGGCCGCCTTTCAAGGCGGCGACGTTCCAGTCTCCGGCGGTGTTCGCGCGAACGTCCGTCGAGAGCACCTGGGCTTGGAAGTCGAGCGGGGTTAGGCCATTGGAGGCGCGCAGCCGTCGAGCGAGAAGGGCCCGGGGCACGTCCGAGGTCGACCCGCTCTCCCAAGTGACCAGCACACTTGATCCGTCGAAAGCGATGCTCGGGCGGAAGCCCGCGTCCGCAAGGACGGGGCCGGGGAACTCAAGAGGCGAAAGATCGGCATGGTTGAAACGCGCGACGTGAAGGTGATCGGACGCGTCGAAGTAGGCCGCGACGTACTGGGTTCCATCGAAGATCACCGCCGACTCAATCGCCCCTGGAAGAAACGTGATGGGGGTCGCGTCGATCAGGGAGCCGGACGCGGAGATGCGCACCGCGCGCTGCGTGTCCGACGCGAGAAAGTCGCTCCCGTCGCTGATGAGCCACGCGTCGTGAAAGCCTTGCGGAGCGGACACCTGACCGAGCCGCGCGAACGTTGATGTGGAAACGAGGTCCCAGCCGTACGTGGACGAGGCGGTCCCGAAGTAGATCGTGCCGTCGAGAATCGCTACCTGGTGCCGTGAAGCGGCGAGGTGGGTACCACCATCCGAGCTCGGATCGCGATACGCGCCGAGCAAGGTCCCGTCTTGGGCGCTCACCACGGCCAGCCCTGGGCCCGCCAAGGGCGCGAGGACGACATAGTTCATCCCGTCGAACGCGGCCTCACGCGCCGGCGAGTAGTAATCCCCCCCCGGGCGCAGCGCCAAGGGCGCAGCATCGAGCGCGCCCTGACCGGGTCCCACTCGCGCCGCGTAGGGAACCAGATTTCCACTCGCGTCGTAAGCAAACCACGTCGCCAGACATTCGTGGTCCCCACAGGCAACGCGCACCGAGAACTCGTTTTGGACCGCTTGAGGCGCCGGAAGGGGCGCCGAATCGAGGAGCGCACCAGTATCGTCGAGCCGCCGCAGCAAGGCGTCCTGCAAAGGCGAGTCGCCAGTAATTAGGTAGCCGTTGCCTCCGCAGCCCACGATCGAGTTGCTGGTGAAGTACGCGCTCGGGATCGCGACCGACGTCAGAGCGCCCGTAGCAGGATCGAGGCGCCAGGCGCGCGCGTACGCATCCAGGAGTAGGGCTGACGTGCCGTCCGTTGCCAGCTGGATCCCGGGAGCGTAGTTGACGACCGCGATGGGCGGTGTGTCGAGCACGCTTCCGTCGGTCGGATCGACGCGGGTGATCGAGACGTGGCCGGTGCTCTGGTCCGAGATCAGCGCTACGAGGTTTCCCCCGGCGTACCCGACCTGCGGCCCACCGACGGGAGCGAACGTGATCTCTGGGTCGAGTAGGGCAAGGTCGGGCAGACTGAGCCGCGTCGCTTTCGCGGCGTTGTTGGCAATCCACGAGACGAAGTAGTCGGTGCCATCCCAAGCCACCGAGCTCCACGTCGCGTACTTCACGAGCGTCTGCCCAGCCCCCTTCTCGTACGCGGTGCCGGCCGCGAGGCGATGGAGGTGCGTTCCGCCGTCTGCGTAGTTGGTTGCAGAGAGGAGATACTCCGAGTTGCCGGAGATGACCTTAAGGTCCACATAGAATCCGCTGGGGAACGTGAGGCTGGGCAGGACGCTCTTGCTCGCGCCGCTCTGCGTGTCGATCAACGTCCCGAACAGCGGCGAGCTGTTGCCATCCGAAGCGACAACAAGGCATTCGTGCCCGGACGAAAGGCAACCGACCGCGAAGCGGACACCGCTCGTGGAGTCGATCTGCATCGCCTCGAAGCCCCGCGCGTCGAGCAGCGCGCCGTCCGACATGCGGACGCGCGCGACTCGAATCACTTGGCGCCCGGGCTGTTGCTCGATCCACCCGAGGATCGCGTTCTCGCTATCGCTCGCGACCGCGCGCACCCACGGTGGTCGTCCGTTGGCCGGCGCGTCCACGTCGATCTCGGCGCTGACGTCGAGTGCGCGCGCGTTCGACGCAGTGCCAACGGTGGCGGCGACGAGAAGACCCTGACCGAGCGCGCACGACCGGGCCCGAAAACGCGATCCGCGCATACAGAGAGTTTACGTCCGACAGGCTTCCTTCCGGAGGGAGAAAGTCAGCTTTGACTGGCTATTTCTCGCGGGTGGCTCAGGCGTGACCGTTGCTTGACGGTCACGCTTTTGCCGCTCGACTCCAGCGCGCGCTACCCGTCCCCGTCAGACCACGCCCTTCAAGAACCCGATCTTGTGCGCGGGCCTCACGTCGCCGTCGACGCGGATCGCGCCGTGTTGGAAGAGCGAGGCGATCGGCTCCGAGCCGTCGACGAGCGCCTTCAGCGCATCGCCGGTGACGGTGAGCGTCGTGTCGGCCTGCTTGGGCGCGCCCGGCGCGACCGAGCCTTTGCCGTTCTTCAAGTCGACGGTGAAGTCTTGTCCGTCGACCTTGAACGCGAAGACCGCGCCGACCTCTTTGACGAGGTTCGCGTCCTTGGCCACGCGCTCGCCGAGCTTGGCGAACACGTCCTTGGCGCTCGGGCCCGACGACGCGGTGCTCGCCGCCGCCGCTTGCATCCCGCCGCCGGAGGCCTTCGCCTTGGCGACCGCCGCCTTCGCCTGCTCCGGATCCATCTTCTGCAAGAAGGTGAGCTTCTGCGAGGCCATGATGTTGCCGCTGATCTTCAGCTTGCCGCCGAAGTAGAGCTTCTGCGGATCGGCTTTGCCCGCGACCATGTCGGCGAAGTCGGCGTTCGAGAGCTCGAGGGTGCAGTCGGGCTTGGCGGTCTCGCCGGCGCCGACGTTGCCCGCCTTGAGATCGACGGTCCAGACGCTGTCGGGGTTCGTGATCTTGAACTGGTACACGTTCGCGATCTTGGTGAGGTCGGGGTTCCGCGCGACGTGGTCGGCGATGGCGGTGAACACGTCGGCCACCGTCACTTCACCCGCGGCTGCTGCGGGGGCCGAAGCTTGCGCCGCGCCGCCACCGCCCGATCCGCCGCGCGCCTTGGCGGCGGCGATGGCGTCGTTCGGATCGACCTGCTTCAGGAACTCGAGCTTCTGCGACGCCATGATGTTGCCGCTGACCTTGAGCTTCCCGCTGAAGTAGAGCTTCTGCGAGTCGGCCTTGCCGGTGCACATGTCCATGAAGTCGGCGTTGGACATCTCGAGCGTGCAGTCGGCCTTGTCGCCGCCCTGCTTCACGGAGCCGTTGCCGTTCTTCAAGTCGATGGTCCAGGTGCTGTCGGGCCCGGTGAGCTTGAACATGTAGACGGTGGCGATCTTGCTCGCCATCGTCGGGTTCTTCTCGAGGTGCTTGCCGATGGCCGCGAAGATGTCGGCCGCGATCGGTTCTCCGCTCGCCGCAGCCGGCGCCGCCGCGCCAGCCGAAGCCGCGGGCGCCGCCGCCTTCTTGGCGACCGGCTTGGGGATCTCTTTGTAGAGCTCGATGGCCGCGTTGGAGATGACGACCTTGTCGCGCTCCTTCACCTTGCAGCGGAAGACGATCTTGTCGCCCTCCTTCCACATCTCGGTGACCAGCGTCTCGCCGGGGAACACGCTGTCGGCGAAGCGGACCTTGATGCTCTTGAAGTAGCTCGGGTCGCCGCCCGGCGCGAAGGCCTTGATGACGTGACGGCCCGCGTAGCCGAACGTGCAGAGCCCGTGGAGGATCGGCTTCTGGAAGCCGAAGGCCGTCGCGAAGTTCGGGTCGGCGTGGAGCGGGTTCCAGTCGCCGGAGAGGCGATAGAGGAGCGCTTGGTTCGCCGGGATCTTCTCCTCGATGACCTTGTCGGCCTTGCGCTCGGGGGCGACGTTGACCTCGCCCGACGGACCGCGATCGCCGCCCCATCCGCCCGCGCCGCGGACGAAGGTGGTGATCTCGTTGGTCATGAGCAAGTCGCCCTGCTCGTCGTAGCTCTTGGTCTCGGTGACGACGACGGCGCCCTTCCCCTTGTCGAAGATGTCCTTCACGCGGAGCTTGTGCGTGAGCTTGGCGTGCGGCGGGAGCGGGCGCGTGACCTCGGTGTACTGCTCGCCGTGGAGGATGCGGTCGAAGCCGTAGTTGAGCCCCGGCGCCTGCTTCCCCTCTTTGGCCATGCTCAGCATGACGTTGAGCGCAGGGACGACGGCGAAGGTCGGGAGCGGCTTGAACCCGCCGCCGTGCATCTCGTAGACGAGCTGAAGATCCTTGTCGTCGGTCGGGTCCATCGCCGCGCCGACGCCGAGGGCGTAGAGCGAGACGTCGCGCTCGTCGTAGCTCGAGTGCATGTCGGGGACCTTGGCGGAGAGCGCCGCGTCCACGTCGATGAACTCGTTGCCGCCCTTGCTCGTGCCGGCCTGCACGTTGGCCATGATCGGCCCGAGCGAGTTGTTGATGTCGGTCGGGTGCTCGGCCCCTTCGAAGCTCGTCACCTCGCCCCACGACTTCTGCACGAGCTCGGGGGTGATGTTGCGTCCGATGCGGAAGGTCTTCCCCTTGGTGCGCTCCCAGCGGAGCTTGGCCATGAAGCCGCCGCCCACTTCGAAGAGGCTCCCGTTCTCTTCGCAGCTCTCGTGGCACAGCCAGGCGACGAGCGGCGAGACGTACTCCGGCTTGAGCGCGTCGAGGAGCTCCTTGGGGAGCACGGTCTCGGTCATGCGCGAGCCGGCGATGGGCGCGATGGCGTTCGCGTGGACGTTCTTCTTCTGCCCTTCGAGCGCGAGGGTCTGCGAGAAGCCGACGAGGCCGAGCTTGGCGAGCGAGTAGTTCGCCTGGCCGAAGTTGCCGTAGATGCCGGCGGCCGACGACGTGACGATGATGCGGCCGTAGCCCTGGTCGCGCATGTACGGCCACGCTGCGTGCGTCACCTTGAAGGCGCCGGTGACGTGGACCTTCTGGATGAGATCCCAGTCCTGCTGGGTCATCTTCTGGAAGCTCGTGTCGCGGAGGATGCCGGCGTTGTTGATGACGACGTCGATGCGGCCGAAGGCGTCGATGGCGGTCTTGACGATCTTGTCGCCGTCCTCGACCGAGTCGTAGTTGGCGACGGCCTGACCGCCGAGCGCTTTGATCTCCTCGACGACCTTGTCCGCCGCGGCCGAGCCCTTCCCCTCACCCTGGAACCCGCCGCCGAGATCGTTGACCACGACCTTCGCGCCGCGGCTGCCGAAGAGGAGCGCGTGCGAGCGCCCCAAGCCGTTGCCGGCGCCGGTGATGAGGACGACCTTCCCGTCGAAACGCAGCTCGTTGGCCATGACGCGCGACCTTTTTCTGCGCCTTTGCGGCGCTCGAAGTAGGGGGACCGAAAGAAACGCGGGGGAACCGCCGGCACCGGATGATTGGTGCCGATATCTTTCATGTGCGAAATATCTCCCCGGAGGCCTCGGGTCAAGGGTGGGGGGCGACGAATTGTGATCGTGCGGAAGGCCGTGCACGAGCAGCGGCTCCAAGGTCGGCGCGCAGTCCGTGGGTCTCGGGGGGTCGAACTCCGAGGCGTCGGAACGGACGCCGTGTCATGCTGGAGGAGAAGGCGGCCCCCTCGTCCGGCACGATGAGCTCCTCGATACGCACTCCCCGCGGCCTCGCGTCACTCGCTCTCGTCGCGCTCGGCGCGCTCGGCGGAGCGTGCGGGCTCCAAGTCCAAGGCGACGCGCCGGCCCTGGGGAAGGACGGGGGCACCGGCGGCGGCGGAACGCACCCGACGCAAGGCGGCGACGACGCCGCGGCGACGACCGGCGACGACGCATCGGGCGGCGGCACCGGTGACGGCGCGAGCGGCGGCGGCGACGGCAGCACGCTCGGCAACACGACGGTCGTCTACCCGATGACCACGAGCACCCTCTATTCGTTCGACGTCGTCTCACACGCGCTGAACAAGGTCGGCGCCTATTCCGGATGCGCCGGCGGACAGCTCCGCGACATCGCCATCGACGCCCTCGGGGGGATTTGGGGGATCTCGTCCTCCGGCCTCTACATCGTCTCCGCCACCGGCCCGTGCGTGACGGCCAAGCCGCTCGACGCCGCCAACGAGACACACGGCATCTCGTTTCCGCCGGCCGGCCAACCGGGGATCTTCGCGCTCCACGACGCGAAGAAGGATCTCTTCCGCATCGACACCAGCACGGGGAGCCAGGCGACGGTGAAGGGCGACTTGCTCCCCGACGACGCCGGGCCCGATCTCGTGTGCTCCACCTCGCAGTGTTGGGCGATCCTCGACAGCGGCAAAGAAGGATGCACCGGCGGGAGCACCGACTGCATCTTCAGCTTCGACGCGAACGGCGAGAACGGCGCGCCCCTCGGATCGATCGCCGGCAGTCACAAAGACGTCAACGGCCTCGCGTACGCGCGCGGCAAGCTCTACGCCTTCTGCGGCAACGGCGACATCCTCGAGATCCCGCCGCAGAGCCCGGGCCAAGCGGTGCCCCTCACCCCCACGCTCGGCGCCGGCATCCCATCGGTCCCCGGCTGGCAAGGGGCCGGGTCGACGAGCGCCGCGCCCTGACGTCGCCGCACGCGACGCCCCCTCGCGACCCACGCGCTTCGCGCGCTAAGCTCTTCGGCCGATGAGCGTGCTCCCCGATCTCCTCGCGTTCTTGCGTGAGTCCCCTACCCCGTTCCACGCCGTGGCCGCCGCGCGCACGCGCCTCGCCGCCGCGGGCTTCTCGGCGCTCGAAGAGAGCGCGTCGTGGAGCGAGCTCGCCGCCGGGCGTTACTTCGTCGTGCACGAAGGGACGGCGATCGTCGCCTTCGTCGTGCCGGAGAAGCGCGCGAAGGGGCCCGGCGCCGCGCGCGGGTTTCGCATCGTCGGCGCCCACACCGACAGCCCCAACCTGAGGCTCAAGCCCAAGCCCGAGTACACGAAGGAAGGCTACGCGCAGCTCGGCGTCGAGGTGTACGGCGGCGCGCTCTTGAACTCGTGGCTCGATCGCGATCTCGGTCTCGCCGGCCGCGTGCTCGTGCGCGCCGCGGGCGGCGCCGTCGAATCGCGCCTCGTCCTCGTGGAGCGACCGATCTGCCGCGTGCCTCAGCTCGCCATTCACCTCGATCGTGACGTGAACGAAAAGGGGCTCCTCTTGAATCGGCAGGAGCACCTCGCGCCGATCTTCGGGCTCGCGAGCGAAGGCGACGATCTCCCCACCCTCGTCGCCAAGGAGCTCGGCATCGATCGCGCGTCGATCGCCGGCCTCGACCTGATGCTCTTCGACGTGACGCCTCCTGTCCTCGGAGGTCGCAGCCAGGAGCTCGTCTTCTCGGCGCGCCTCGACAACCTCGCCATGTGCCACGCCGCGGTGAGCGCGCTCGTCACCGCCGCTCCGCGAGCGGCCGACGTCGTGCCGGTGGCGGCGCTCTTCGATCACGAAGAGGTGGGGAGCCAGAGCACGGCCGGCGCGGGCTCGGCGTTCCTGCCGCGCGTGCTCGAGCGCATCGTGCGAGGCTCGGGAGGGAGCGCCGACGACGTGTTCCGCGCGCACGCCGCTTCGATGTGCCTCTCGGCCGACATGGCACACGCCGTTCACCCGAACTACGCCGACCGCCACGAGGCGCGGCACAGGCCGGTGCTCAACGGCGGACCGGTGCTGAAGGTGAACTCGCAGCAGCGCTACGCGACCTCGGCGGTCACAGGGGCGATCTTCCAAGAGCTGTGCAAGGCGGTCGACGTGCCGATGCAGCACTTCGTGACGCGCACCGACATGCCGTGTGGCAGCACCATCGGCCCTATCACCTCCACGCTCTTGGGCATTCGCACGGTCGACGTGGGGAACCCGATGCTGAGCATGCACTCTGCACGCGAAATGTGCGGCGCCAAGGACCCCGACCGCATGACGCGCGTCATGGATCGCTTCTTCGCCACGGCCTGATTCCGCTCCCCCCGCCAAGGGTGGGCGAAGAGCGGCTTGCCATGTACCATGAAGGGGTAGGCCTCTTGGCCCACCTGCATGCTCCCGAGCAAAGCCAAGTTCCTTCGCTTCTTCGGCGCGGTGGATCCGAAGGGGCTCATGCCGCGGCACGACGGGCGCATGTCGTCGTGGCCGCCGCCGCCGCCGCCGCGTCCGCCGACTCCGTCGATGGTCGCGCGGGAAGACGAAGACGTGCCCGAAGAGCCGGATCCGCGGGACCTCCCTTTCCTTCGGCGCGACCTCTGGGTGTGGGCCGAGTCCGGTGAGCCGGTAGGTCCGGTGTCGGTCGATCAGATCGCGCGCGGCATCCTCGCGGGGCGCGTGCCGCTGCAAGCGTGGGTCACGCGACCGGGCGATCCGCGATGGACCAAGGTGCTCGAGCTGCGCGACATCGTGCGCGCGCTCGAGCTCTCGTCGGCGGTGGAGAGCCTCGACCCGGCCGACAGCGAGGAGGAGCTCGTCGACGTCGAAGGTGACGAGGACGACGACGACGGGATCGGCGAGGCCATCGCCCGCGCGGCAGCGGCCTACGAGAACGAGTCGGAGGTGTTCCCCCTCGAAGTGATCGCGTCGATCGACGTCCAAGCGGTGGACGAGCACGAAGCGGGGCGTGCCCTCGCCGCGCGCGAGCCGCGCGAGCGACTCCCCTCGCACGACGACGACGCGCTGACGCCGCCGCCCTACGACGCGAGCGACGCGGGGACGGTGCGCTACAAGCTGCGCGAGCCGCTCGAGTCGGACGCGAGCGAGGCAGGGACGGGTCAGTACGTCTCGAGCGACGGACGCGCGGCGATGGCGAGCGATCCCGGCGCCGACGCTCGCACGGGCGAATACGATCCGCCGCGTCCGCTCCGCGAGAGCGAGCTCCCGCCGCCGACCGAGATCGATCCCGAGCCGGGGACGAACCCGCGTCAGTCGCCTTCGCCGCTCCTCGAAGCGAGCGACAGCGTGGATTTGCCGCGCCCGGCGGCGCTCCTCGTCGAAGAAGCGCCGCCCAAGGACGAAGCCAAGCCTCCCTCGACGCGCCCCGAAGCGAGCTCTCCGAAGAGCGAGTCGATCGCCGTCGAGATCAGCGAGGAGCGCGACGGCCCGGTTTCTACGGCGCTGGCGCAAGCTCTCACGCGCGCCGCCGACGAAGGGCGTTGGGACGTGGTGCTCGAGCTCGCGCGCCAGCTCGAAGCGCGAAGGCCTTCACCGCCGGCGCCGGACTCGACGATCTTCTTCCTTCAGAACAACTCGAGCGTCCCGCCGCCGCCCGAGCACAACTGAGCGTCGCGCGCCGTCAGCTCTTCACCACCCGCCGGCGCTCTTGGTCGTAGAGGCGCTGCACGAAGGCACCGGTACGCGTCGCGCGGAGCGCGCGGATGTCCGCCGCCATGGCCTCGGGGAGCGCGGCGAGCGGCGGGTACGTGATCGAAAACCCGTCGGGGAAGAGCGCCGGCGAAGCGAGCGAGGCGAGCGTCAGATCGGCCGCGGTGAAGCGGTCCCCTTGAAGGAACGGGCGACCGTCTTTCAATCGATCGTCGAGCTCGGCGAAGAGGGTGCGGATCTCTTCGAGCATGCGCGCCTTCGCCCGCTCCGAGACCTTGAACGCGCGGCGAAGCGCGCCGCGCACGCCGTTCGCTCCGGCGCGGAAGATGGCGGCTTCCAAAGGCGCGACCCCTTCCTCGAAGCGACCGGGGAACGCGTGGGGGATGTCGACGAGCCAGCAGTAGGCCCAGCGACGCGTGGCCACGCCGAGCCCCACGTCGAAGCGCTCCTCGAGCGCCGCGGCCTCGTCGCCCATCGCGCCGCTCGGATAGAGCCTGACCGGCTCGTCGATCCATTGATCGAGGTGGCGCAAGATGTCGGTGGAGTCGCCGAGCGTCCCGTGCGGAGTGATCAAGATGGGGACGGTGCGACGGCCGCCGCGCGGAAGCGTCGACGCCCAGTGGAGCAGCGGCGGGTGACGCTCTTCCTTGTAGGTTGCACCCACCCGATCGAGCGCCCACCGCGCCTTCTCGCAGTAGTGGCTGGGGCCGATGGTGAGGAGGCGGAGCCTCACGTCGCAGCCGGCGTGGCAGGGGGCGCGGCGGGCGCCGTGAGCTCCACCGATTTGCCCATCGCGTGGTAGCCCTTGTCGACGTAGATGGTCGTGCCGGTGATGCCGCTCGCGAGCGAGCTCGCCAAGAAGGCGGCGGTCGCGCCGACTTCGGTCGCGGTGATGGGCTCGGGGAGCGGCGAGTTCTGGGCGCAGTAGTCGACCATGGCGTCGATGATGCCGATGGCGCTGGCGGCGCGCGAGGCCCACGGCCCGGCGGAGATGGTGTTCACCCGGACGCCGTGGCGACGCCCTGCTTCGAAGGCGAGGGTGCGCGTGTCGCTCTCGAGCGCGGCCTTGGCGGACGACATGCCGCCGCCGTAGCCGGGGATCACGCGCTCGCTCGCCATGTACGTGAGCGAGAGGAACGATCCACCCGCGCGCATCAGCGGCGCGAAGTGACGGACCATCGACACCATCGAGTACGCGCTCACGCCCACGGCGGCGAGGTAGCCCTCGCGGCTCGTGTCCATGAGCGCGTTTCGCACCTCCGGGCCGTTGGCCAAGGAGTGGACGACGATGTCGAGCGGCTTTTCGCCGAAGTCTTGGGTGAAGGCGGCGGCGAGGCCGGCGATGGAGAAATCCCCTGTCTCTTTGTAGCGCTTGCTCTCGCGTAGCTCGGCCGGCGCGGCGAGCAGCGTGTCGAAGGCGGCGTCGAGCGGGTACACGCGCTCGAATTCGAGGAGCTGCCCGCTCGTCAGCTTGCGCGACTCGTCCATCTTCCCGCGGCGAAGCAGCGTCTGAAAGATCCCGAGCGCGGGGGGCCACGTGCCGAGGCACACCGAAGCGCCGGCCTCGGCGAGCGCCTTGGCGATGGCGAAGCCGAAGCTCTGATCGTCGGCCACGCCGGCGACGAGGGCGCGCTTGCCCGAAAGATCGATGGGGAGCATGAGGGTCCTCGTAGCCCGGTGGCGGGGCGTTCGGCAAGCGCCCTGCACCCGCCAAGTCAGGGCCAGCTTGGGGTACGCTCGAAGCGTGGACAAGGGGCCGTTTCATTCGAAGGTGCGCTTCGACGCTGCGCATCCGAGCGCGCTCGCCGTCTACTGCTCCGACGGGCGCTTCACCGACGCGGTCGAAGAGCTCCTCCACACGCTCGGGCATCCGCGCCTCGACACCGTCACGCTGCCCGGCGGTCCGGGGCTCCTCGAGCTCGCTTCGGGCGGGCTCTCGGCGGTGGAGGCGACCCGCCGCGGCGTGAGCTTGCTCGTCGCCGCGCACGGCACACGTCACGCCGTGCTCTTGGCGCACGAAGGATGCGGCTATTACCGCCAGCGCTACGGGATGGAGACGCCGGCGGAGATCGCCGCGCACCAAGTGAACGATCTTCGGCTCGCGGCGCGTTGGCTCACGAGCGCGCACGACGGCGTTTCGGTGCTCCTCTATTACGCGCGCATCGTCTCGGGCGCGGTGCTCTTCGAGCCGATCTCGGCGGCGGGGGAAGCGAGCCTCTTCGGCGCGCGGCCGCGGTCGGTCGCGTCGGTCCCGCCGCCACCACCGCCGCCGGCAGCGTCGTCGGTCCCCAAGGCGCCGAAGCCTCCCCGGAGAAAGTGACGGCGAAGCGTGTCGTCGTGACACGCACGTCATGTGTCACGTGACGCACGGCCTTCCGCGCGTCGTTCGAAGCCAGGGAAAAAAGCCTCGTGCGCCGCGCGCGATTCGTGGCACGAAGCCTGCGTGCTGGTGCCCCCCATGCCTATGCCTCGCGCCTTCCTCGCCGCCTCGCTCACCGCGCTCGCCCTCGGAGCGCCCTTCGCCCTGGTAGGTGCGTGCGGGGGCTCGACCTCCTCCGACGGACCGTCCGACGGCGGTGAAGGGGGGACGGTCGTCCCCGAAGCGGCGATCGACGCCGGCCCCGACGGTCACACGCCGATCGTCCCGCGATGCACGACGCCGCGCGCGGCCACACCCGACGCCGGGGGCGCGCTCATCGATCCGCAGCCGCTCGACGACGGCGGGCCGAGCTTCTTCTCGGTGCATCCTCTCCCGCAGCTCGCCAACAACGGCGGCCCCATCCTCGCGAACCCGCGCATTGTCCCCGTCTTCTTCAAGGACGACGACATGGCGAACGACCTCGAAGACTTCGTCGCCTCGATGGGCTGCACCGACTACTGGCGATCGGCCGTGGGCGAGTACGGCGTGGGCGACGCGCTCGCCGCCCCCGCGGTGCACCTCCCCGACGCCGCACCGACCAAGATCACCGACACGCAGATCGAGTCGATGCTCAGCAAGATGATCACCGCGGGCACGCTCGAAGCGCCGACGAAGGACAGCGTCTACACGCTCTTCTTCCCCGAGACGACGACCATCACCGAGCAGGGGGCCGAGAGCTGCCAGGCCTTCGGCGGCTACCACACCGACATCACCGTGTCGGGCAAGCACGTGGCGTACGCCGTGATCCCGCGGTGCGACGGCTTCGCCGGCCTCTCGACCATGGACGCGCTCACCGGCTCGACGAGCCACGAGATCATCGAAGCGGCCACAGATCCGTACAACAAGGAGGATCCGGCCTTCGCGTACGTCGACGCCGATCACCTCGCGTACGTGTTCGTGATCGGCGGCGAAGCCGGCGATCTCTGCGCGCAGGAGCCGGACGCGTTCTTCCAGCCCGACAACTACCCTTTCACCGTGCAGCGCAATTGGTCGAACGTCCAAGCGCACGCGGGGGGAAACCCTTGCCGCCCCAAGGGGACCTCGCCTTTCTTCACGGCGGCCATCACGCTCCCCGATCCGGTAAACCTCTTCGGCACCGGCGCGCGCGGCGTCAACGTGCCGGTCGGGGGAAGCCGCGTGGTCGACGTGGACCTCTACTCCGAGCAGCCTGCCGCGACGATCGAAGTGCAGGCCTTCGACGCCTCGCAGGCGCTCGGCGCGAACGGTTCTTCGAGCTACTCGCTCGACAAGAATTCGGGCAAGAGCGGCGACACGCTGCACCTCACGATCACGACCCCCGCAGGCGCGCCGACCGATCCCGAGATCTTCGCGCTCTACGTGCGTATCGGCGGGCGCGCGCGCCTCGCGTTCGCGGGGGCGGTCGGGCACTAGCTCGCATCATTCGCGATCGACGGCGGCGGCGTGAGGCCAAGGCGCGGCGTTGGCTCTCCATCGCAGCGTCGGCGCATGCAGCATACTGCATGTTTCGTGAACTCATCGTGCAGTATGTTGCGTGATGATCCGCCAGGTGAGGAGGCGCGCATCGAGGGGTCGCTCGTGGCACGGCGCACGTCTCCCGAAGAGCGCCTTGGGCCGGGCGGACCACTTGGCGGGACGTGGCTCCGGCTACGCAGCCGAGTACGACGGCGCCCCGCGCCGAACGATGGCGACAGCGGCGACTCCGGCGCGGTACGCTCTTCCCAAACCAATTCCCGGCGTCCGCTCGCCACGAGCGCGCGCACCTTCACCTTCGAGAGGTTCCCATCCATGCGTAGCACCCGACTCCGTCTCGCACTTCTTGCCCTCGGTCTGACCACGTTCACTGCCGGCGCGATTGCCGGTTGCGGGGGCGACGACAACGGAGGCGGAACGGGCGACGACGGTGGAACCGGATCGGATACCTCCACGGGCGGCGACGACGGCGGCACGGTCACCGACAGCGGTGGCGGCGGCGGCGACACAGGCACCGACGCCGCAGGTCCGCAGGCGCTCGCCAGCGACGTGAGCGTGTACCTCGGCCAGATCGCGCAGCTCGACGCTTCGGGGAGCACGCCGCCCGGCGCCACCTTGGCCTGGACCGTCAAGTCGGTGCCCGGAGGGAGCGCGATCACCACGGCGAGTGTCCTCAACGCGAACGCGGCGAAGCCGAGCTTCACGCCCGACGTCGTCGGCGACTACGTCCTCACGCTCACCGCGTCGGCCAACGGCGCGAGCGCCACCAAGGACGTGACGGTCCACGCGGTCGTCGCGAAGACCTTCTACATCGATTACAACGTCTACCAACCCGACGGCGCGCCCTGGCCGCAGGGCCCGCGCGCGAACTACCAGGTCGTTCCCACGCAGGGGGGCGACGGAGGGGTCCCCGTCTCCTGCCCCGTCTTCGCGAACGGCTTCGCCGATCCGTCGGTGATCGCCGGCATCCTCCACGGCGCCGATCAGTGGGAAGGGCCGGCCGGTACCGCGCTCCGCGGTGTCGGAACGCTCTGGGACAAGCTCCCCGACGGCGGGTCGAACGGGCAGCTCCTCGCCTTCACGAGCGACTCGAGCTGCACCGACGCGTCGGCGCCGCGTGTCCTCGACACCGTCATGGCGAACAAGTACTCGGGCGGCGCTTCCGACATCAACGGCGCTATCGCGCCGCGGATCTCGCCCGACGGCAATCGCGTCCTCTACGTCCACTCCGACGCCATGGCGGGCGAGGTCGGCTCATACGTCGCGTCGATCGGCTTCGACGGGACGAGCCCTCACAAGGTGACGCCGTTCAACGTCTACCCCGACGGCGGTGGCCAGGCGGACGCCGCCTATCCCTACACCGGGAAATTCCCGCCGCGCTGGGCGCCGGGCGGCAAGATCGCCCTCGCCTCGGCGGTCAGCGGCAGCCGCTTCATCGTCCAGCTCTTCGACGACAACGACAACACGACGCCGACCTTGGCGTTGGGCTGCAACGGCACGATCCAGCACTTCGACACGCTGCCGAACGGTGACTTCATCGCCTCCGGCAGCATCCAGCTCCCCGACGGCGGCACGACCGGCGCGGTGGACATCTTCGTCCTCCACCCGAACTCGCTCACGAAGGAATGCGAGATCGTCCGCGACCTCACGACCCTCCCTTCGGGCTCGCAGACCTACGGCTTCACCGTGTCGCCCGATCGGACGCGCATCGCCTACGTGGTGACCGATCCGACCGTCGACGCCGGCGCGGGCCTCCCGAAGGAGGCAATCTTCACCGCCGCCATCGACGGCTCCACGCCGCCGACGCGCGTCCCCGGGATCCCCTACGGTGCCGGCGGCTCGAACCAATACAGCTTCCGTCCGCCGCGCTGGGTCGCCGGCGGCACGGCGCTCACGTTCGACATCAGCAACCAGGCGGCGGACGCAGGTGGCATTGGCTACTTCACCTCCCTCGCCACCGCACAGACGGCGGGCGGCGGTTACCATCTCGTCGCCACGGCCGACGGCAACGGGCACCTCATCTTCGGGCTCGCGGCGTGCAACATCGGGCACGGCGCAGGCTCGTCGCTGATGGCCTTCGGGTCGATGGCCGCGTTCCTCGGCCTCGTCCTTCGCCGTCGTCGTCGCGACTCCTGAGTCGCGCGGAGTGAAGTCGACGGCCGTCGCTCCTCGCGGGGCGACGGCCTTCGTCTTTAATTCTGGCTCGAGAACACGACACGCCCCAAGCGCGCTTCGGCGTCCTTCGCGTGGGCGCGCTCGTCTTCGACGGCCTCGGCCTCGGCTTCGAGATCGACGAAGCGGTAGCGCACCTCGCCCTCCGGTCCGACGTCGACGTCGCCGCCGAGATCGACCACGCGGCGTGTGATCTCTTTCGAGCTCGCCTCTTCGCCGGTGGCGACGCGGTACGCCTTGCGCAGCACCTCGTCGGGGACGGGCTCCTTCTTGGGCGCGCGCGCCAAGACCTCGCGCAAGATGGCGAGGCGCGCGTTCTCCCGCGCGACCTTCTTCGCCTCGCGGGCGCGGAACATCGCGCGAATCGCCGGGAGCGCGAAGAGCGCGATCGAGAAGACGAGCGGCACGAGCCCGAAGGCGATGGGCACGCCGTCGTGCGGGAGGACGATCGGCGGATCGCCGCGACGTGGATGCGCCGTGAAGAGCAGGATCAAGTTGGAGACGGTGAGCCCGTGGTCGAGCACGAAGGCGCTCGCCAGCAGGTTGAAGCCGTTGAGCGCGGCGATCCCCAAGTTGGCCCCCGCGTCGTTCCCGGTGAGCGGCGGGAGCACCGCGGGCCGCTCCCACGCCGCGCGAGCGCCGGTCGGGCGCGGCGCACGGCGCATGTCCTCGTTGTCCTCTTCGGCGGTGCGACGCAGCGCTTCGAAGCGATAGAAGATGCCACCTTGCTCGCCGACCTCGACCTCCCCCTCGTGGTCGAGCATCAGCCGCGCCATGAGCGGATCGGCCTCTTCGCGCGGGAGACCGGTGATCCGCATCACGTCGGCGAGACC
The DNA here is from genome assembly GCA_964531795.1 of uncultured Polyangiaceae bacterium. Taxonomy (GTDB): domain Bacteria; phylum Myxococcota_A; class Polyangia; order Polyangiales; family Polyangiaceae; genus CAZHHD01. Next base: position 21,463 of record CAZHHD010000031.1, read on the forward strand.
GATGCGCCCCTTCTTCTCACGAATTTCGTGCAGCACGCGCGCGCGCTCGGCGAGCGGATCGCGCGCGGGGACGGGCGGCCCGAAGACGAAGCGATTCACCTTCTCGTAGAACGGCACGTCGTCCGCGCCGCCGCGGCGCGCGCCGCGCCGCTCACGCGGGGACGAGGCGTAGCCGTAGCCGTACGAGTCGCCGACGTAGAGCGGCGACCACGGGTGGAACGTCCAGAAGAGCGCGTCCCCCACCGCGCGGAAGAGACCGCCGGCGAGCGCGGCGCCGCCGCCCCCTTGGCTTCGGTTGTCGTTCGAGCCGCGCGCGAACGTGAGGCCGACGAGGATGGCGACGAACGCGAGCGCGTACGCAACGAGCGCGATGAGCAGCCACGCGCGCACGATGAAGCGCCCGGCGGCGAGCAGGCCCCCTTTGACCTTGTCGAAGACGCGGGCGAAGGCCTCGCGCGTCTCCCATGGTTTTTCGAAGCCGTGAGGGAAGACGTGGACGAGGTCGCCGTCTTCGGTGACGCGCAGGTGCCCGCGGTACTCGCTCGTGAGGACGTGCAGACCGGCGGTCACGTCGCGAAGCGGGAGCCCGCTCTCCACCGAGGCGTCGGCGGCGGTCATCGGTCGCTTGGGATCGGCGATCTTCTTCCGCAACACCTCGGCGGCGGCGGCAGGATCCATCAGGCGAGGCGCGTCGAGCACGCCCGGAATCTAAGTCGCGGGGCCCGCGGACGCCACGGGCACGAGGCGGGGGCGCTCCCTCCCCTTGCGCGCACGCGCGCTTCGTGACAATGCGGGGGGCGATGATCCCCCGCGAAACCGGCTTCGAGCGCATGATCGCCTTGAAGCGTATCGTCACCGGGACGCTCGGCATCGGCGCCGGCGTCGGGATGATCGTCATGACCGTCGGGCTCGGCCATCCCGCTTCGCCGCTCTCGTTCCTCGCGGCGACGATCTTCTTCGGCGGCGGCGCGTGGTCGCTGCGCGACGCGTACCGGTACTTCTTCCGCGCGCGCTGACTCGGAACCGCGAGTCGCGCCCACCCGCGTCTGCGACGAAGCGTCACGCGTGCGCGCACCGCGTGCGCTCGATCCAACGGAAGACTTCGCTCTCGACGGACAAGCGAGGTGCCGAGGTGTGCCGCCCGCGGCGCGCCTGTCGCCAAGGGTGCCACCAAACTGCGCGGACGCGGCGAAAACCGGCCAAATCGTGCATTTCGCGTTGCTACCCTCCTCCGCATGAAGTTGTCCGTCGCTCTCGTCCTGGTCCCGTTCCTCGCCCTCGGCTGCAGCAGCAGCGACTCCTCGACGGACTCGAACGCGAGCCCAGCGAACGGCGGAAGCGGCACCAGCGCGAACGGGTCGAGCGGCGGCGCGGGTGGTGACGGATCGAGCGGATCGTCGAGCGGTTCGTCCGGTGGCTCGTCGAGCGGATCGAGCGGCTCCTCCTCCGGCGGTTCGTCGGGAGGCTCTTCGGGCGGATCGAGCAGCGGCGGCTCGTCGAGCGGCGGCCCGGGCAACGGCACGAGCCCGACGCTCGCCGGTTGCGACATCTACCCGGCGAACAACGCGTGGAACACCGACATTTCGAGCGCGCCGGTGCACGCGAACAGCGCCACGTACATCGCCAACATGTCGCCGACCAAGGCGCTCCACGCCGACTGGGGGACCTTCGCCGACGGCTACGGCATTCCGATCAACACCGGCGCCGGCGCCCCGCCGCAAGTGATGACGTGGAACACGAGCTGGGGCCCGGGCGAGAGCGACAAGCTCGCGTGCTCGGGCACGGGCGGCAACTACTGCTACCCGATCCCGACCAACGCCAAGATCGAGGGCGGGCCGTCGGCGGGCAGCGGCGAAGATCGCCACCTCCTCTTCCTCGACACCACCGGCGCCCCTTCGTCGTGCACGCTGTACGAGCTCTACAACGCGCAGAACTACTCGGGCTCGGGCTACACGGCGTCGAACGGCGCGATCTTCAAGCTCGGTTCCAACAACCTTCGCCCCGACGGCTGGACGTCGAGCGACGCCGCGGGGCTCCCGGTGCTTCCGGGGCTCGTGCGCTACGACGAGATCGCGGCGGGTGTGATCCATCACGCGATCCGCTTCACCATTCAGAGCTCGCAGCAGGGATATGTGCATCCTGCAACCCATGCCGCGGGGAACAACAACGCGTCGCTCGCGCCGATGGGACTTCGCGTGCGCCTCAAGGCGGGGACGAACGTCACCGGCGTGACTCCGCAAGCGCAGGTGATCATCACCGCGATGAAGACCTACGGGCTCATCCTCGCCGACAACGGATCGAGCTGGTACATCACCGGCGAGACCGACGACCGCTGGAGCTCGGTGCAATCGGGCATCCAAAGCGCGTTCAACAAGATCCACGGATCGGATTTCGAAGCGGTGGATACCGGGCCGATTTCCAAATCGAACTTGTGAGTCGCCGCTGCGGCGCATCGCTCAAGACGTTGACGTCCATCCACCTCAGCGCCCGAGAACGTGGATGATGGTGTGGTACCCGGGGTTCGTTCCGTCTCCGGCGCCGACATCCATCAAGTAAGCGCCGCTCGCGTCGGAAGCCGCTCCCGCGGCGTAGTAGGTCATCATGCCGGATACGGTCGTTTGGCCGATCTTGGTCGGTGGGCTCCCCTCGGGCGGCTGCGAGTCAAAGTAGACCGGCTCGTTGTATCGATGCATCTCGTAGAAAAGATGCTCGCCGGTAAACGTCAGGTTGGCCGCTGGCCAGACGTCCACCTTCCTTGCAGGTCCGCCGGAGATGGGTACCCAGTACGCACCGTCCGTAGAGCTCCAGAGGACGCGGTCGCCATGGACCTCGAGATGAAAGGTCCCCCCGGAAGGGGCCGAGAGGATCGTCACGGCGCCACCGGTCTTGGCAACGCGCCGGATCTGAACATGGTCCGCGACGTTCGACGCAAAGACGACGGCGTCGTCGGTGAGAGCGACCGCGTCCGTGGCCCAGGGTTGCTGGTCGGCCAGGATCACGCGCTCACCTCCGACCAGCGGAGCTGACGCGATAACGCCGTCGAAGCTCGTCCCGTTCGGTGTCCCTTCTTCCGCCCAATAGATGTTCGTCGCGTCGCAGGCGACACCCCAGGGGCGGTGAAGGCCGCTCCTCACCTCCTCGAGATCGCCTCCCGATTTCGCGACCCGAACAATCCGACCTGCCACGTACTCGGTCCACACGACGCTGTCGCCGCAGAGAGCGATGGTGCGCGGAAACCCGGCGAACGGTTCGCCCGTCGGATTCGGGACGGCTACGAGAGGCTGCGCGGCCCCGGTCGTCTTGTCGACGCGCGTGACCTGCCCGTCGACGGCCACGACATAAATGGAACTCTCGTCGAGGGTGAGATCCAGACCGTACACGCCGAGCGCGATGTCACGGAATGGATTCGGGGGAGGGCCAGCGTCGTCAGCCACCGCCGCCGAATTGGCCGCATCGGGTGCCCCTGCATCGGCGACAACGGAGCGTGTTGCGATCCTTCCATCGCAGCCCAGGCCTGCGACGGTCGTGGCGACGAGAACGAACGCCGCTCCTCTTTGAGTGCGCATCCGACTACCTCGCCACGACGTGGATCGTCGTCCCGTACGCGGGCCGCACGTCCATCAGATAGGCACCGCTCGCGTCGGAGATCGCCGCGCGGAAGCCCCCGGTGTTGCTCGTGCGACCGAGCGCCGTCGGGGCGCCGCCGAAGGGCGCCCGCATGATCGTCACGTCGTACGGGGTCCTAGGCTCCGCAGTTTCATAGACGAGGTGCTGTCCTGTGAGCGCCAGGTTCTGCGTCGGCCAGTCACCCACTTTGACTGCCGTCCCACCGGCGAGAGGTGCGTAGAAAGCGCCCGTGCTCGCCGTCCAAACGACGTAGTCGCCCTCGATCTCGATGTCGATGTCGATGTCGTCCGTCCTCCCCGGGACAGTCGAAAGGGTCGTGACCTCGCCACCTGTCTTGGCAATGCGACGGATCTCGACGCCACTCGTGAGCTCGGAGCCGAAGATCACGGCGTCGTCCGTGACCGCGACGGTCGGGGTCATCCAACCTTCGTGATTCGTCAGCACCACGCGATCCCCTCCGGCGAGCGGCGCGGATGCGACGACGCCATCGAAGAGATTCGATTGCTGCGTCCCCTCCTCCGTCCAATACAGCGTGGTCGCATCGCACGCGATCCCCCACGGCCAGTGGAGGCCGTCCTTGAAGATCTGAACCTCGCCGCCGGTCTTGGGGACGCTGAGAATGCGACCATTGGCTTCCCCGGTGTCCGTCCAGAATACCGAGTCGTTGCAGAGGGTCATCGCGCGGTGAGCCCCGAGCGCGGGCTGCCTGACCAACGACTGCTTGGCGCCGGTGGCTTTGTCGACGCGCGTGACCTGACCTATGTCATCGAAGACATAGATGGCCTCGTCGTCGAGGGCGAGGTCGAGCCCGCCAACAGGAAGAAAGATGTCGCGAAAGAGTGCCGTCGAAGCGCCGCCACCATCCGGCGACCCGGCGCCGGCATCGCTCGTATCCCCTGGATTTCCTAGCCCGCCATCACCATAGCCGCCTCCGGGCGGCCTGGCGTCGACCCTCCCGTCGCATGCGGCGACGACGGATACGAGGAGGAGGAGGACGCAGGGGAGGACGCGGCGCATGGCCCCCCGGCTAGCACGCTCCGTTCCATCGTCAGCCACGACGGACTTCATCGTCAGAGGTGCCTACCCAAATCTCCCCACGAACGCGCGGTGCATCTCGCCCGCGGCCCCTTCGAGCGCGTGGAGCTCCTTCGGCCGGTAGCCGCTCTTCAGCTCGATCACGGTCACGTCGTTCCCCGCGGTCGAGAAGCGCGCGCGCCACTCCTTCCACGCGAGGCGCATCGTCCCTTCGGGCTCTTTGCGAATGCGTCGGTACGGGTGCGGCGCGGGGCCGAGGGCGAGCGCCTCTTCGAGCGGCGCGCGGAGGTCGTGCCCGAACGTGTCGCGGAGGAACGCGATCTGCGCTTCGGCGCGCGGCGCGAAGACCACGCGGTACGCAGGCTTCGGATCGCGCGGAGGCTCGAGCCAGCCGCTCGACTCCTCGGGGAACGCGTCGGCGTAGGCGACGTACGGCTTGAGGTCGAGGACCGGCGTGCCGTCGACGAGGTCGAGATCCTGCACGTGCACGGTGAGGCCCTCGACCTTCACGAGGCGCACCGCGCTCATGCCGATGGGGTTCGGGCGATGCGGCGATCGCGTGGAAAAAAGCCCGCGCTTCGTCTCGCTCCGCGGCGGGAGCACCTTGGGACGAAAGCCTCCGGCGAGGTGAAACCAGAAGAGCACCCAGATGCGCTTCCACCGCTCGAGATCTTCGAGCGCGTGCTCGATCCCTTCCCCGGGATAGAGCTCGATGCGCCCGAGGACCCCTTCGGCCACCACTGCTTGGCGCGGCGCGCTCGACTTTTCGGCGAACGGCGTGCGCGCGACGCCGATGGGGCGCACCTCGAACGTCGGGCGCGGCGGGTTCACGCGCGCGCCTCGTGCACGCGGGTCACGAGTGGGGGATCAGGTGCAGAAACCACGCCGCCGCCACCGCCACCGCCGCGGCGATCACCACCGCGACGCCGATGACCGGACCGACCGCCTTCTTCTCGGGGGCGCGCGCCATGGGCATGGGCTGCGGCATGCCGGGGCCCAGCTGCGCCCCGTGGCCCGAGCTCGGCGCCGGCGGCATCATCCCGCCGCTCGAAATGGCGCCGGGCGAAGAGCCGTGGCGCGGGAGCGGCGTGTACCCGCCGGGGAGCGGCTGCGGAGTGAACTGCGGTTGCGACGAAGGGAGCGGGAGCGGCGTCATTTGCGGCGCCTGCCCCATCCCACTGCCGCCCATCTGTCCGCCCATCGAAGCGGGCGCGTCGTCGTCCTCGAGCGCGGAGAGGTTCCCCTCCACGAACGCCGAGTCGGGGATCGAAGCGCGGATCGGATCGGGGCGCGACGCGCGATCGGCGATCGCCACTTCGCTCAGGCCCCAGCGCGAAGGATCTTCGAAGTCGCCGAGGTTCAGCGGCGCGGGCTTCAAGTCGCCGCCGCCCTTCTTCACCTCGCCGGGTTTGTCGTCCTCTTTGAGCGAGGTGAACTCGAGGAGCGCCTCTTCGATCAACTTGTCGATGATCGAGTGCTGCTGCGGGCGCGTCCTCTGACGCTCGCGCATCGCCCCTTGGACGAGCGCCTCGATGTCGAACGCGCTGACCGGCTGGCCGATGGCGAAGAGGTGGCGCGAGAGATCTTTGCCGAGGTCGCGGGCGGTGGCGTAGCGCTGCGCCGGATCGCGCGCGAGCGCCTTTTGCACGATGCGCTCGAGCTCGGGGGTGACGTGCTTGTTGATGGGGACGAGCGGCGGGATCACCGCCTGCTGCACCTTCTTCACCGTCTGGAAGTCGGTCTCGCCGAGGAACAAGCGCTGACCGGCGATGAGCTCCCAGAGAATGATGCCGACGGCGAAGATGTCGGTGCGCGCGTCGACCTCTTGGCCGAGCGCCGCCTCCGGCGAGAGGTAGGAGAACTTCCCCTTGATGATGCCGGGCTCGCTCTTTTCGAGCTGCGAGTTCGCCTTCGCGAGACCAAAGTCCACGATCTTGATCTCGCCGAACTTGGTGATGAGGACGTTCGGCGGCGACATGTCGCGGTGCACGATGTGCATCGGCATGCCCTGCGGGTCCTTGAGCTCGTGGGCGTAGGCGAGCCCCTTGCAGATCTCGTGGGCGATGAAGACCGCCGCTTGCACCGGGAACTCTTTCCCCTGCTTGCGAATGGCGTCGGCCACCGACTTCAAGTTCGCCCCTTCGACGAACTCCATGACGATGAAGTAGGCGCTGTCGCCGACGCCGATGTCGAAGACCTGCACGCAGTTCGAGTGCGAGAGCTGCGCCGAGAGGCGCGCCTCGTCCAAGAACATCGAGATGAACTTCTTCTTCTCGGAGAGGTGGGGGAGGACGCGCTTGATCGCGACCTGCTTCTTGAACCCCTGAAGCCCCTCGCTCTCGGCGCGGAACACCTCGGCCATGCCGCCGGATTCCAGCTTCTCGACAACGCGGTATCGCTGCTGCGAGTCGGCCATGGCTAGAACAGCGTGCCATTCGGCGGGAGAAAGGGTCAAGCGCGTAGGTCCGGAGAGCCGCCTCCTCGGCGCAGAGACCGCTTTCGCCCGGCGGCGCACGTTCCGATTGACACCCACCCCCTCGGAGCCGATTCTCCACGCGCCGGCGGGGGTCTCTGGCCGTAACTTCACTCCTTTTCGCCCCGTCTCGGCCCTGCGTTGATGCGCGCGCGACGCCTTCCTCTCTCTCTCTTTTCAAGGGTCGTCGCACCGTGGGCCGCGGGTGCTGTGGGAGCGGTTTGTCTCTTCGCGCCCCGGGCGGCCTCGGCTCTCGAGCCCGAGATCACGAGCGACACGGCCGCGCAGTTCTACGACGTGCGGAGCCCGACGGGAGAGACGGTGGTCCCGCGCCGCCGCCTCACGACGACCCTCGGCGTGTCGGCGTACGATCTCCTCGACCACGACAAGGTCGACGACCGGAACCTCTCCGAGCTCTCGTTCCGCGCGCGCATGCGCTACGACGCCGACTTCGGCGCGAGCCCCGGCGAGGCCGATTCGACCAACGCCAGCCGCTTCGTCCCCGGCTTCTCCCGCGGGCCGGTCGACCTCATGTACGGCTACGTCGAGGGGCGGAAGTTCGCCGGCGGCTGGCTGAACTTCAAGCTCGGCCGCCAGTACCAGACCGATTCCCTGGGCTGGTGGTCGTTCGACGGGCTCGATCTCAAGGCCACGACGCCGTTCTTCCTCGCGGTCGAAGGCTACGGCGGGCTCGAGGTGCGCGGCGGCATGCCGCTCTCGACCTCGCGCTTCGAGCGCGACGGCGTGTGGCGCGGCGATCGCAGCGGTTACGATCCTTCGCTCTACCCGGCGTTCCAGCCGAACGACGTCGCCCCGGCCATGGGCGTGGCCGTGGAGTCGGCGGGGGTCAACTGGATCCACGGGCGGCTCACCTACCGTCGCGTGTACAATACAGGTAGCTCGAACGTCTCGGAGTGGGCGAGCGGCCTCTCGACCCCCGTCTCCTACGACGGCACGCGCATCTCGCAGGAGCGGCTCGGTTACGCCGCCGACGTCGTGCTCTCGGACCTCGGGAGCCTCCGCGGCGGGATCACCTACGACCTCTACCTCGCCAAGGTCGGCTCGGCGTACGGCTCCTTCGACTGGTACACGACGAAGAAGCTCACGCTCAGCCTCGACTACGATTTCTACGCGCCGACCTTCGACGCCGACTCGATCTGGAACTTCTTCGCCGGCGAGCCGATGAACGACGTCGGCGCGCGCGCGGCGTTCGATCTCTCGCAGTACCTCCAGCTCGCCGGCGGCGCACACACCCGCATCTTCACCACGCAGACGTCGGCCTTCGCGACGATCCCCTCGCCGAACATCACCTCCACGTCCGATCCGAACTACTACCCGTCGAACGGCCTCGCCTTCGACGGCGGGTTCAACGCGTCGATCAACCAGCACGTGGGCGAGAACATCAACGCCATCCACACGAGCGGCAACTTCGGCAAAGACGGCGATCGCGCGGGCGGTGACATCCTCGTTCAGCGCGTCCTCTACAGCCGCTTGATCCTGAGCGGGCGCCCTTCGGTTTGGCAGTGGAACGACAAGCTCCGCCCCGATCGCGACGCGACCAGCTTCGGGATGGTCGCGGGCATCGGCTACAAGATGACCCCTCGCACGAAGATCCTCTTCGAAGAGGAGCTCGACGCGAACCGGCTCGTGGGCGTCCGAAACCGCGCCATGGTGTGGCTCAACGTGGCGGTGACGAAATGAAGCGAATCCTCGGCCCCCGCTCGTCGCGCACGGCACGCGCCGCGCAGAAGACGATCTTCTTCTTCTGGCTCCTCGCCCTCTCGCTCGGCCTCGCCGGGACGATGGCGCTCGCCCAAGGGCCGGGCGAAGCGGCGAGCACGCCCGACGCTTCGGCCCCGAGCGCGAGCCCCGACGCGCAAGCCGCGAGCACCGCACCTGCCGCGGCGACGAGCGTGACCGGCACACCGGCCGCGAAGGCCGCGCCCGGCATCGCCGCGCCGCAAGACGAGTTCGGTCCCCACGGCATGTCACCGCTCTACGGCGATCTCCGCGTCCCCTACGAGATGATGCCGCCGGGGAGCTTCGAGCCCGATCCCGGACCGAGCCGCGTCGTCTTCCCGCGCCAGCAGATCACCATTCGCTTCAACCACCGCTTCCACCTCACGCAGGCGGGCGCGACCTGCAAGACCTGCCACGCCAAGGCCTACGGCTCGAACAGCGTGCAGGATCACCTGACGCCCGCGGGCACGGTCTGCGACGCGTGCCACCTCACCGACCACTCGAACTTGGCCAAGGTCGCGCCCGGCGACGGCGACGAGGGGAAGTGCGGCTTCTGCCACCTCGGCTACAAAGACGGCGACGGCAACTTGGTCGCGCAAATGTCCCTCCCGCGCGCCAACATGGTGTTCAACCACGAGAAGCACGTCTCGAAGAACATCAACTGCCAGCAGTGCCACGGCGCCGTGCAGGATCTCGAGCTCGCCACGCGCGATCAGCTCCCGCGCATGCGCGGCTGCTTCCGCTGCCACCAGATGACCGACTCGGCGGCGCGCGGCAACGCGCGGAGCGACTGCACCACCTGCCACGTGAAGAGCAAGGCGACCGCCGCCGGCTCGGGGCTCCGCATGCAAACGGTGTTCGCCTCGGGCGAGCTCGTGCCGCCGCGGTGGCTTCGCAACGCGAACCACACGGCCGATTGGATCCAGCGCCACAAGATGGTCGCGGGGAACGACTCCGAGTTCTGCTCCAACTGCCACAAGGAAGACTTCTGCACCGACTGCCACGACGGTCGCGTGCGCCCGCGGAACATCCACCCCAACGACTACATCTCGATGCACCCCATCGACGCGCGCCAGGCGTCGCAGAAGTGCCAGAGCTGCCACCGCGAGCAGACCTTCTGCCTCACGTGCCACCAGCGCCTCGGGATCGCGATGACGAGCCCCAGCGACGTCCGCATGTCGAGCCGCTTCCACCCGCCGAAGTCGGTGTGGAGCGACGCGCCTCGGCAGCCGGGGCACCACTCCTTCGAGGCCGAGCGCAACTTGAACGCCTGCGTCTCCTGCCACGTCGAGCGCGACTGCGTCGTGTGCCACGGCGGCCAAGGCATCGGCGGCGGCTTCGATCCCCACAAATCGGGTTTCGCCGGAGGCTGCGCCACGCAAATGCGGCGGAATCCCCGCCCGTGTTTCGTCTGCCACAACCCCGGCGACGGAGTCTTGGCGCAATGCCGTTGAGGCTCTTTCAGCGAATCGTCGGGAAATTCCCCGACGGCACCGCGCGCGCGCGCGCCCTGGGAAATGCAGGGGAAAATCGCGCGGGATCGGCGCTCGCCTCGGAAAGAGCCTTGCTTCCCGAGAGCCCCAAGGCGTATAGCCGATGCCCTACGCCTACGAAGGAGGAGCCCCGTGAAAGAGCTTGTTCGGTACCTGCTCGAGAACCTGTACCTGGATTTTCAGGGGGAAATCTCGCTCGATACCGTGCGTCAGTTCTTGAGGGGGGACGACAGCCGCGAGGCCAAGGCGCTCCTCCAGAAGCTCATCGAGGACAAGGGGGTCGACGATCTCCTCCTCACGCTGGCGGATTGCTTGAAGGAGCACATTCGCACGGGCGTCAACGAGCAGACGGTTCGCGAGCAGCTCGCGATGTACTCGGAGAGCTGAGGGGTCACCCCCACCCGCGGCTCGGCCGCGGCAAGCTGAGGACGCGCAGCGCGTCGCTCGTCGCGGCGGTCGCCCTCGTCGGCGCGGCGCTCGCGGCGTGCGATCAAGGCTCGCAGCACGATCAACAGATCGTCACCGGGCCCCACGTGCACCTCGTGGCCGCCAACGTCGGTCTGGACAAGAAGCTCCCGCAGAACCAGCCGATTCAGCTGGCGTTCGATCGCCTGCTCTTGCCGGACACGGTGATCCGCCAGTCCTTCATCCTCGTCGACTCGTTCAATCAGCCGTTGAACCCGGCGGTGACCTACGATCCGGTCACGCGCGTCGTCACCCTCTCGAACCCCGATCCCAACGACACCTCGGGGACGAATTGGCTGAAGGTCGATCAGCCGTACAAGATCGTCTTCTTCATCCCCCAAGGGGCCGACGATCAGAGCGGCATCCGCGCCATCGATCGCGCGACGCTCGATCCGTCGCAGGCCGGCCAGCTCGGGTTTCAGGTCGCGCCGCCGAACCCGGATTTGCCGGCGGAGACGCAGATGTCCTTCTGCCGTGACGTGCTCCCCATCTTCTCGACGCGCTGCTCGGCGTCGACGTGCCACGGAGCGCCCGCCCAAGGCGCGCCGGGAGCGCTGACGACCGACGGCACGACGCGCCCCGCCGCCGGGCTCGTCCTCGAGACCTCGGACGGCGTGCGGAACACCGCGCTCCGCCGCGTGGCCAACGGCTCGAACGTGGGCGCGTTGGCCGGCGAAGGACGCTCGCCGGGCCGCGTCTTCGGCGTCGACATGCCGATCATCGCGCCGGGGAATCCTTCGAACAGCTGGCTGCTCTACAAGCTGATGCTCGCCCCCGCGCCGGACGCCGACGGCGGCGTGCTCCAGTGCAACGGCCAGGCGCCGGCCGCGCCGCTCGGTCCGACGACGGCGTACTTGCCGCTCGGCGACGACGAGCGCGCGCGTCTCTCCGATCACGTGCGCGGCAACCAGATGCCGTATCCGCCGCGGCCGGGGACGGGCGACAAGTCGGAGAACCTCACGTTCGACGAGCTCGAGCGCATTCGTGCGTGGATCGCCCAAGGGGCGAACGTCGACTCCTGCGGAGCGTGCGGCCAGTGAGTCGTGCGCGCGAGCGCACGCGTCTCGTTCGCGGGGTCGCGACGGCGACGGCGCTCGCCCTCGTCGCGGCGCTCGGGGTGGAAGGCGCGGGCGGATGCGGCTCGAGCACGTGCCCCTACCCCAGGTCGTCGGCGGCGACGATCGACCCGCCGCAAAGCTGTCTCGACGCCAAAGTCTCGTCGTGTCTCCACGCGACCCTGAGCGTGAAGAACCTCTGCAGCCAGCCGCTCTACCTCTCGACCGACTACGGCGTCTTCTCCAACGCCTCGCCCGGGCAAGAGGTCGAGGTGCTCCCCGGCTCGTCCATCACCTACGAAGTTCGCGAAGACAAGGCCACGAGCAAGACGAGCGACCGCGAAGACTACGCGATCCCGGGCCGCGTCGGACCGCAGGCCCTCACGTTCACCTTCTTCATCGAGAAGGGCTGACGCGTCCTTCGCGCTCGCGCGCGATCGCGGGCGCGCTCAGAACTTCGCGTCGACGAGCGGCAAGAAGAGCGAAGGACCTTGCGCCGCCACCGGTGCGGGCGCGCGCCACACCGGCGTGCGCACGTAGGCGTCGTTCTCTTCGCCCCCCGCGCCTTGCGAGACGTCGGTCTTGATGCTGCGGAAAAGGATGAACGCGCCGGCGATCCCCACCGCGGCGCTCACCCCCATCGTGACGAGGCCGGCGTCGCGGTACTTCGGACCGTCGTGACGATCGCGCTGGCAGCGCGCTTGGCCGTCGATCTGATCGGTGTAATAGGTCGAATTGCAGTCGGCGTTGGCCGCGGCCACGCCCACGACGGTGAGGATGAGGCCGACGTACGCGCCGAGCGCGCCGGCGCCGCCCATCACGCCGCCGATGATGATGCCCGAGGTCGACGCCGGATCGACGATGACGTGCGCGGTGTGGCCCGCTTGCTCTTGGAGGCGAAACTCCGAGCTCGAGGTGATGCCCGAGCCGCCGACTTTGTACGTGTCGTTGATCGGCAGATCGGTGTCGCACGGCGACATGCACGCGTGGACCCAGCCGCTCGAGCCCGAGGGGCGGCGGAGGAGCGCGACCGGCTTCTTGCTGGTGACGTGCACCTTCACGAGCGGCCCGACCATCGGGATCGGAGTGGGCGCGGCGGCCGGGGTGGCGACGACGGCGCCGCCGGTGGGCGCGGCGGGCGTCGAGGTGACGACCACTTTGCCGATCTCGCTCCACGGGACCTTGCGCGTCTCGCCGGTGACGAGCGTGATGGCGACGTGCGACCCGGGGAGGATCTCCTGGATGCGACCGCGAATCATGCCGCCGTTGCGCAGGTACACGGTGTCGATCAGCGAGCTCGGCGTGGCGGCGGGCGTGCTCGCGGCGGCGCCGGCCTGGGGGGTGACCCCCACCTCTTCGTCGTCCCCCTGCGCGTGCGCAAAGCGAGGAGCCGACGAGGCGAGCACGACCGTGCAGGCGACCAGGAGACGAAGGGTTCGCATGGGACGAGAGCTAACGTAGCAGTGAACGTGCCAACCCCAAGGGGGTGCGACGCCGCGCCACGTCTCCCCCGTGGCGACGCGCGAGAGGGCACTTTCTTCGAGAAATCGCCGCCTTTTCTCGGAGACGCGCACCCGCGACCACGACTCCGCCGTCCCCCCACCGTAATCTCTTCGTCACGATCCCCCGAGAAGATGCGACTCCACGCCGTGAGGTGGCTCGGGGGGCGCAAAGGGCGCAGCGACGCGCCCGAACGACACGCTGGGAAGCCGAGCCGGACGAGGCGCCGCTACCCCTCGACGCGGTTTCGGCCGAGCTCTTTGGCGGCGTAGAGCGCGGCGTCGGCGGCCCGGTAGAGCGACGTGTGCGATTCGCTGTACTGCTCGAGCCCGGCCACCCCGAGGCTGACGGTGACAGAGAGGACCGCCGCGTCGAAGACGAACTCGCTCGCCTCCACGATCTGCCGCACCTTCTCGGCGGTCGCGCGCGCCCCCTCGATGGCGATCTCGGGGAGGAGCACGGCGAACTCTTCGCCACCCACGCGCGCGAAGATGTCCTCCCGACGAAGGTGCGGCTTCACGACGGCGGCGATGTGACGGAGGAGCGCGTCTCCCGCCACGTGCCCGAAGCGGTCGTTTTGCCGCTTGAAGTGATCGATGTCGAAGAGCACGAGCGAGAGCGGCCGCTCGTAGCGCCGCGCGCGATTGAACTCGCGCTCGAGCGTCTCGTGGAAGTAGCGCTTGTTCCAGATCTGCGTGAGGCCATCGACCGTCATCAGGCGGTAGATCTCTTCGTGGTACTTGGTCTCGACGTCGTCGCCGGTCATGTACTTGAGGATCGATCGACCGACTTTGATCTGATCGCCGTGCGCGAGCGTGCGCTCGCCGATGGGCTCGTCGTTCACGTAGGTGCCGTTCGTCGAACCGAGATCGACGAGCACGTACGCTCCGTCGCGCGCGCGGGTGATGCGCGCGTGGCGCCGGCTGACGCTCTCTTGGTCGAGCGAAAGATCGGAGCGCGACGACCGACCGATCTCGAAGCGCTGGGCGCCGAGCGGGATCCTTCGTCCGAGCTCGGGCCCGTAAATGACCACAAGGCACGACTCCCCCTTACGCAACGCCGGCCCAGGCTCGTGACGGACGACCGGCGTTTCCTCGGTCTCGGTGTCGAGCGGATCGAGCGGATTGGGCTCGGGCGTGCTCTCGTCGTCGGGGGCGACGCCGCCTTGCGCGTCGGGTCCATGCGGACCTGGGCGGTCGGGGGGCACGAAGTGAGTATAGGGGGCAATCTCCGGCGAACGGCGGTAGAATTTTCAGAGGATGGGAGTGATGAGGCGACGCTCCGTTGCGAAGGCGATCGCCCTGGCGTTCGTGACGCTCTCCCTCGGCGGCGGCAGCGCGTACGCGCAGACCGAGGACGTGCAGCGGCGGGCTGCCACCGAGTTCGCCGAAGGGCAACGCGCCTTCACCGCCGGCGACTACCGCCACGCGGCCGAGTCGTTCGAAGCCGCGTACCGCGACAAGCCCCACTACTCGCCGCTGTGGAACGCCGCGCGGTCGTGGGAGCGCGCCGGTGAAGCGCCGCGCGCCGCGAACCTCTACGCCCGCTACTTGCGCGAAGCCCCGGCCAACGCGCCCGATCGCGACGGCGCCACCGCCGCGCTCTTCGCCCTCACGCCACGCCTCGCGCGGCTCGAGCTTCACCCCGCCGAGGGGGTCACGGTCCTCGTCGACGGCGCGCCGGCGGAAGACGCGACCATGTACGTGAACCCGGGGGATCACGTCATCGAAGGGAAGAAGGGCGACCGCTCTTCGCGAAAGACACAGACCGTCGAGTCGACCGACGTGGTGAGCGTCGCCGTCGATGTCGAAGCGCCGAAGGCGGTAGCGCCCGCCACGCCCGCGCCCGCTACGTCCGCAGCCCACGAGCGTGCGCCGACCGAGGAGCACCACGGCCTCACACCGGTCGTGGCGATCGTCGGGGGCGTGCTCACGCTCGGGGCCGCCGGCTTCACCGTCTGGTCGGGGGTCGACACCCTGCACCAGAAGGACTCGTTCGATCAGAGCCGCACACAAGCGAACCTCGACGACGGGCACGCCAAGCAGACGCGCACCAACATCGGCATCGTCGTCACCTCGGTGCTCGGCGCGGCCACCGCCGTCACGGCGATCTTCTTCACCGACTGGGGCAGTCACGAAGGCCGCACCGCGCGCGCGCGACCCGGTTCGCCGCGTGTCGGGGTGGGCCCGGGCTCGGTCCTCGTCGAGGGGACCTTCTGACCGCGATGAGCGCGGGGGTCGTACGCGCGCCCAACGCGCTCGGTTCGTACGAGCCCTTGATGGAGCTCGCCGCCGGCGGCATGGCAACCGTGTACATTGCACGGAAGATCGGCTCGGCCGGTTTCGAGCGGCTCGTGGTGGTCAAGCGCGTGCACCCGCACCTCCTCGGCAACCGCGAGTTCCACGACATGTTCCGTGACGAGGCGCGCGTGGCCTCGCTCATTCGCCACCCCAACGTGGTCCCGGTGACCGACGTCGTGGAGCTCGAGGCCGAGCTCCTCTTGGTGATGGAGTACGTGGACTCGGTCTCGCTCGGGACGCTCCTCAAAGAGGCGAGCGCGCGCAAAGAGAAGCTCCCCGTCTCGGTCGTGGTGCGCATCGTGCTCGACGCGCTCGCCGGGCTCCACGCCGCGCACGAGGCCGTCGACATGATGGGCAACCCGCTTCACGTCGTGCACCGCGACGTGAGCCCGCAGAACATCATCGTGGGGACGGACGGCTCGAGCCGCATCATCGATTTCGGCATCGCCCAGGCCGCCGACCGGCTCACCGACACGCGCACCGGCAGCTTGAAAGGGAAGCTCGCGTACATGGCGCCCGAGCAAGCGGGCGGCGCCAAGCAGCTCGATCGACGCATCGACGTCTTCGCCGCCGGCGTGACCTTGTACGAGGCGCTGACGGCGACGCGCCTCTTTCGCGGCGACAACGACGTCGCGACGCTCAAGCGCATCCTCGAGCTGGTGGTCCCGCCGCCGTCGTCGATTCGACGCGAGGTCTCCTCCGGGCTCGACGAGGTCGTCCTGCGAGCGCTCGCGCGCGATCCCGACGAGCGCTACCCCACCACCCGCGCCTTCTACGACGCGCTCGAAGCGGTCGGCCCGCCGGCTTCGGTCGTCACCGTAGCCGAGTGTCTGAAGCACTATGCGGGCGAGCGCTTGGAGAGTCGCTCGCGCAGGCTCCGCGCAGTGCTCGAAGGATCGATCTCGGTCGTCGGCACGCGAGGCATCCCCGCGGCGCCGGCTTCGAATCCTTCGGTCGAGCCGCGCGGCGAGAAGAGCGGCGCCACGTCGGCGAGCCTGGCCCTCCCGAGCGCGCGCGTCCCTTCGCCGCCCGCGAAGAAGAGCGCGTGGTTCTTCGCCGGCGTGGGCGGCACGCTCCTCGTGGCGCTCGGCGTGGGGCTCGGGCTGCTCTTGCCGCGGACGCTCGCGCGGTCGAACGGTTCGCCTCCGCCCGCTGCGCTGCCTGCCCCGTCGGTCGCGCCCACCGAAGAGGCCGTGGCGACGAACAGCGCCATGGACGCCGGGCTCGCGCAAACGACCGCCGTCCCTCCGGCGACGGGCGTCCCTCCAGCGACCGGGGTCCCTGCCACGAACGACGCCGTCGACCCGGCACCGAGCGCGTCGAGCAGAGCCCACGCGGCTTCACCCGCGACGGGCTCGGGCGCAGCGACTCCGGGAGCCCACGCGCGGCCGGCGGCACGACCGCACGCGACGACGACGAGCGACGCGAAGAAGAAGCCCGGCGAGCTCCAAGACAATCCGTACAAGTGACGTCGGAGGCGCGAGCCCGCATGGACGCGATCGCCTCGCGCGAGCCTCGGCGCGCGAGCCGCGCGCTTACTGCACGCAGGCCTGGCCGTCGGGGAAGCTCATCGAGATGTTGTTCACGAAGTGCGTCTCGCCCGTGGCCCCGGTCGCGGCGGTGAAGCCCCAATGCCCGGTGAAGGCGGTGTAGCTCGGGAGCGCGAAGTCGGTGATGTAGTTCTTGGTGTCGACCGCCACGCTCACCTTGCCCGCCTGAAGCGCGACCTTCAGCGTGTGCGTCTGCGAGTCGCGCAGGTTCGGCAAGGTCGGCGGCGCGACGGTGACGAGGCGCGTGCCGTCGCTCTTCTCGATGGCGAGGAACGGCGCCGCCGGCTCGCCGGTCTCCTGGGTCGTGTCGATGACGACCGCGTAGCCGCCGAGCCCCTTGAAGCCGATGCCCGCGCCGGCGCCGCCCACGGCGTTCGTCGTGCTCGAGGTCCACACGAAGGCGAGCCCTTCGCCGCCTGTCGTCACCCCTTGGATGAAGAAGTCGGCGGACATCTGGAAGTGATCGAACTTGTAGGGAGCGTTCCAGAAGAGACCGCCGGTGAGGTTCGCCGCGCTGTCGGTGAGGCGCGACCAGCCCTGGACCGAGGTGTTGATGTCGGCGCCGCCGGCGGTGACCCAATGCGGGTTCACCGTGCCGAAGATGTCCGAGGTCGTGGGGAACGCGGGCTTGGTCGGATCGTTGATGGCGGCGTTGTGATCGTTGCAGTCGGCGACCTTGCCGGTGTGCGCGCACTGGAAGTAGCCGTCGTTGTCTTGGTCGAAGCCTTCATCGATCTGCTTGTCGCAGTTGTCGTCTTTGCCGTTGCACGCCTCGATGGCGCCCGGGTGCACGTCGGCGTTCTTGTCGTCGCAGTCGTTCACGACGGTGAAGCCGTCGTGGTCGGCGTCGGTCGTGTCGGGGACGCACGTCCCCGCGCTGCACACGTTGCCGGCGCTGCACTGCACGCCGATGCACGGATCGTCGGGGGTGCCGCCGTCGCCCGTGACCGGGTTGCCGCCGATCTGCTGGCCGCCGCCTCCGCCCGCACCGCCACCGACGCCGCCGCCGGCGCTCCCGGGGTCGTCGCCGCCGTTCGAGCCGCCGGAGCCGCCGCTGCAGGCGACGAGCGCCACCGCGCCGAAGATGGCCGCCAGAGCGCCCATGGACCGGGCGAGGGACGAGCGCGGATCCCCGCCGATCCAGCTCGGACGAAGATTTCTAGGGGATTTCAAGGGACGCCGCATGGCTATCCTACATGTGTGCAAGCGACGGGCCGCCCTCGGAGGCGGGGCCGTTCCTTCTCAGAAGCGCACGGTCGCGTCGAAGGTCAGCATCATCGGCGCGTAGACCTCGCTGCCGTTCTGCATGACCCCGAAGTGCGCCCGGAGGCCGAGCACACCGGTCACGAGGGAGCGCGGGTCGAAGTCGTAGACCACCCCGCCCATCCACGCCGGGCCCGTCATCGACTCCCAGGGAGAGTGGAGCTCGCCCGGGATGTAGATCTCCGTCTGCGAATACAGGAACGACACCTGCGCGAGGCCGCCGCCGGCCACGAGCCGAACGTGCCCGGCGGGCGCCAGGCTGCGTTCGTAGAGGAGGTACGCGCGCAAGTCCAAGAGCCCCTCCGGCTCGCCGTGCTTGAACGGCCACCCCACGGTGAAGCGACCTTCGACCCCGACGGCGTTCGAATCGTCGATGGCGATCCGCACGCGGGCCGCGAGGCCGAGGCCGTACCCGGGGAGGAACTGGTCGTAGGTCGCGTAGGGTTGTCCGCGGTAGCGGAGGTAGCCGTTGAAGAAGGTCGGCGCGGCGGCCACTTCGATGGCGACCACATCGGTCTCGCGCGCGCGGGCCGTCGTCGTGCCACCCAAGACGATCGCGAGCGCCACGGCGATCGCGCGCAGTGTTCTTGGTGCGCTCCACTCGCGCGTCCGTCCACAGGCCACGTGCGCGCGCATCAGAACCGCACCCCCACGTCGACGACGAAGGCATCGATGCATGTGGCGGCGGCGCCCTGCAATCGTCAGGCCACCTGCACAATCCGTAGTTCGTGCAACTTCGCGCGTTCCCTCCTACGGTCGACCCATGATCTTGAAGACACACCTCCTCCCCGTCGCGCTCGTCGCCTTCGCCCTCGCCGCGTGCAGCTCGAGCAGCTCGAGCTCCGGAACCTCGGACGGGGGCGGCGGAGGTGGTGGCGGAGGAGGAGGGGGCGGCAGCGGCTCGTGCGGGCTCGCGCTCACCGGTCCCAAGTGGACGAGCGATTGCCAGTCGTGGAGCGATCAGTACTGCTGCAACGAAGAGAAGGCCTGCGCCGGCGACGCCGCGTGCGCGAAGATGATCGACTGCATCAACGCCTGCCCGACTCCGCGCAAAGACGCGTGCATCAACGCCTGTACCCCCGACGGCGGCACGTCCACGCAGCTCCTCGACGCCTTCGGCACGTGCAGCAAGACGAAGCCGAGCAACGGTCCCGACATCCCGTCGACCTGCGAGTGGCCGACGGGCTGAGGTAAGAGCGCGCGCTCACCCGCGAGCGAGGCGAGCGTCGATCGCGAGCCGAGCGAGACGTCAGAGAGCGACGTCTTTGATCTGAATCTTCGCGCGGTCGGCGATGCCGAGCCCGAGGTCGGCCGCCGCCTGGATGTACGAGGGCTCGCGCCCCTCGGCCTTGAGCGAGAGGAGCTTCTTGCCTTCGCGGAACTTCTCCACGATGTCGTAGGCCGTCGTGTCCATCGCCACCGGATCGGTCGTGGCGAACACCGACTCGTACGGCGTGCGGTACTGCGGCTGCTTGTCGAGCGGACCGCCGTGGTACATGACCTGGAACGCGTCGGTGATGATGAGGCGCACGCGGCTCTTCACGATGTCCTGCCCGTAAAGCATCGCGATCTGGGGCGAAGCGTGGTGGACGTGGAAGTAGTGCGGGTAGATCTGGCAGCCGTGCGTCATGTTCTTCATGGCGCAGGTGATGCCGCAGATCGAGTGATCCTTGATGAGGGCGAAGTTGATCGCCGCCGTCGACTCGGTGAGCGCGCGGACGAACTTGGTCTTCACCCCGGTGCCGGGGATCATCCGCTCTTCCATGGTGGCGTCGCCGTTGGCGTGGGTCGTCACCTTCACGCCGCCGGGGACGTTCTGCGCGTTGATGCGCGTGCCGGCGAGGAAGCTCCCGTACTGCTCGAGCACGGTGATGTTCTCCGCGGGGACACCCGACTGGATCATCGCCTCGAGGAACGGAAGGACGAGCTCCTTGCTCGTGGCGTGGTTGCGGAGGGCGATGCCGTTCACCTTCACGCAGACCTTGTCGTCCTTGTGGACGAAGCGCCCGACGGCGGTCGGCAGGTCTTTTTCCCCGGTGAGCTCGGTGAGCGCCTTGGTGAGCATCTCCTTCGCGTCTTCGGGCTTCGGATAGATCTGGTTCGCTTGGAGCGATCCGGCCTTGTGCACCTTCACGATGCGGCCGGGGGCGTTGAACGGCGTGAAGCCGGCGGGGGGCGAGGCGGCGAGGCTCGGCACCGACTTGTCTTGCGCCGCCTGGGCCACGCCTCCGCGAAGGAGCGTCGCGCCCGCCGCCGCCGCGGCCGCGCCCGAGAGGAACGTGCGACGCGCGATCTGACCCTGCGCTTCTTCGCTGACCTCGCGCTTTTGCGCGGCTGAAAGCGCGTCCAAGATGTGGGCTTCTCGGTCCTGCATCGCGTGCTCCTCTCCAGACGTTCGAGGGTGGGAGTCTACTCTCTCCCCTCGAATCCGGTACCACGACCCTCCTCGCTGGGCAAAAGGGGGGCGCCGCGCCCGTCGCCGCAGCAGAGCCGCGCCCCGCGGAGCGGTGCATCTCGGGGGCATCGTGGACGCGCCGAGCCACCTGGCCGGGGACGGACGCGAACTGTCCCGGCCAGAGGAGCCCGTCGCGCAACCTAGGGAATTCGAGGCGTTCGAGCGCGCGCGCCGCGGCACGAGCCTCGCTCTAGGTCGCCTCGCCTCGGCGATGAGTGCGCCGGGGAAGGAGACACGACGATGGAAGCCACGAGCAAAGTCACCGAGCCTCGGAACGACCTCAAGAGCGAAGCTCGCGAGGGATCGCGCAAGATGAAGATCGTCTACACGATCACCGAGCGCCAACCCGGCAAGTCCTTCTGGACGCGGGTCGGCGCCGGGTTCATCAACCGCGACGGTTCGATCAACCTGCGTCTCGACGCGATCCCGGTGAGCGGCACGCTGCAAGTGCGCGACTGGGAGCCGCGCGACGATCGCGACGCCCCTCCGCGCGGCGAAGCGCCGGGGCTCGCGCGCGCCGAGCGACGCGACCGCGCCGATAGGACCCCCACCGCCGATCTGCCGTTCTGACGCGAAAGGAGCCGCGCATGCACGATCGTCACCTCACGGTTGCCGCGCGCGTGCGCGGCTTTCTCTCTCGCTGCACGTCGAGCCGCTGGGCCTCTCCGGCGGCTCGTGTGCTCCTCTTCGCCTTGGGGCTCGGGGCGTTGGCCATCGTCGGTGGCGCCGCGAGCGCGCATCCGATGGGCGTCGACTCGGCGATCGCCGTCGCGCCCCGCGCGATCGAGGCGCGCGACGCCGAGGCGCCGCGCGATCCGGCGGCGCTCGCCCGAGCTTCGGCGGCCGCGTCTCCGCCCGCGGTCACTCCGCCCAGCACGCCTCCTTCTTTGCCCGCGCCAGGGAATGCGCCCGCGGTCGGCGCGCCCGCTGCCAGCAGCGCCGATCCGCCGAGGTGCGTGCGCGAAGGGGCGCACGCGCGCGCGACCCCGGAAGATCCGGTCTTCCTCAACGCGGCCACGGTGGACGATCTGCATCGCCTCCCCGGCGTGGGGGACAAGCGCGCCGCGGCCATCTTGGAGCTGCGCGCCAAGCAGGGGCGCTTTCACCAGGTCGAGGATCTGCTCCGCGTGAAAGGGATCGGACGCGCCTCTTTGAGGAAGCTTCGTCCCCTCGTGCGGCTCGATCCTCCCCCGATCACGGCGGCGGCGGAGGGGCCATCGAGCCCCGCGCCTGCCGCCACGACACGAGATGCTCCCCCCGTTCGAACGCCGTGAGGCGCGCGCGCGGCACGTCGTAGAACACGCGACGGAACACCGCCTCTTTGATCGAGTCGGGCATCACCGGGTAGAGCTCGCGAACGCCGCGGGGCAAGTAGCTCCGCGGCATCGTGGCGATCATCCGCTTCGACGCGTCGCGGAAGATCCCCGCCATGCGCAGGTAGTCGGCGCGGAGGCGGACGTAGTCGCACTGGTCTTGGTAGTGGGCGAGGTACACGTCGGCGAGGGCGCGCGGGAGGTCCTCTTCGATGTGGGCGCGCGCGCCGCGAAGAATGCCGAGCGCGATGGCCGGTCCCCCCTCGCTCCCCTCGATCTCGGAGGCGCGATCGATGCCGCGGAAGGCGGTACGCCAGTGCTGCTCGAGCGCCCCCTCGCCCTCGCCGAGCGCGGCGAAGAGGCTCCGTGTGTAGTAGCGATGAAAGCGCGGGATGAGACGCAGCACCCACGCCACGTGGCGCGCCTCGCCGCTTCGGCAGAAATCGAGCTGCCCTTCGGTGACGTACTGGTAGACGCGGGTGAACCAGAGCTTGGGATCGTGTTTCAGCTCGAGCCGATCGGCGAGCTCGCGCTGGGCGACGCGAATTCGTTCCGCCGCTTCCCACAGCGGCGCGAGGTCGACCCCCGCGTCCACTTGGCGATCGGGGGCGAGCTCGAGCTCGGGGGCGCCGCGGGTCAACGCGGCGAGGGTCTCGAGGCTCTTCTTGAGCTGCTTCTCCAAGACGCCGCGCGCGCCGAAGCCCATCCCCGGCGCGAGGAAGTCGAAGTCGACGTCCCACGTGAGGCGCGACCCTGTGGCACGCGGCTCGAGGCGGATTTCGCCGCGGTGATCTTTGAGCGGCAGCCCGCGAAAGACCCGGTAGACGAAGCGGCTCGGCGCGTCGCTCGTGGCGACCACTTCGTCGAAGGCGACCTCGCGGCCCAGCGTCTTCAAGTGAATGCGCCGGAGCGCACCGACGCCCCACGCGGTGCCGCCGTCGCCCGGCGCGAGCAGCTCGATGCGGGCGAGCGACCAGCGGTTCATCTTGTCGGGATCGACCAAGAACGGCCACGCCGCGCGGGGCTTCGCGTCGAGGTCCTGAACCAGGGCGATCTTCACGCGCCGCTCCTCGCCAGCCCCGGTCCGCTCTTGGCCGGGCCGGCGCCCGCGGCCACCGCGGTGCGGAGGCGCTCCACGAGCGGCCCCACCTCGGCGTGTCGAAGCTTGTAGGATGCACGATTGGCCACGAGCACGCTCTCCACGTGGCTCACGACCTCGCGCTCCTCGAGCCCGTTCTCGCGAAGGGTCGATCCGGTCTCCACGAGATCGACGATGAGATCGGCGAGGCCGGTGATGGGCGCGAGCTCCACCGAGCCCTGCACGTAGACCACCTCCGCGGGGATGCCGCGGGCGGCGAAGTGCGCCGCCGCCGTCCTCGGGTACTTGGTGGCGACGCGGGGCGCGCCGAAGGAGGCGATGGGGCCGGCGGAGGCGGGCGCGGCCACGACCATGCGGCACTTGCCGATGCCGAGCCCGAGCGGCTCGTAGAGCGAGAGCTCGCGCTCCTCCAAAACGTCGCGACCGGCGACGCCGAGATCGGCCGCGCCGTAGTCCACGTACGTGGGGACGTCGTCGGGCTTCAAGAGCAGGAAGCGAATCCCCGGCACCTCGCGCACGAGCGAGCGATCGTCGGTGAGCAGCGCCGAGGCGTCGATGCCCGCGCGCGCCAAGAGTGGGACGAGCGCCCGGAGCACGCGCCCCTTGGGCACCGCCACGGCGAGCGGGCGCGGCGAGCTCACGTCGCTCCGCGCGCTTCGGCGTCGCTTCGACGCCGCGTGGTCACGACTCGGCCCCCTTCACGCGCTTGATGTCGGCGCCGAGGCCGCCGAGCTTCTCTTCGATGCGCTCGTAGCCGCGATCCAAGTGGTAGACGCGGCGCACCTCGGTCTCGTCGTCGGCCACGAGACCGGCCACGATGAGCGATGCGGAGGCGCGCAAGTCGGTCGCCATGACGCTTGCACCATACAAGCGCTTCACGCCGTCGACGACGGCGGTGTTCCCGCGGAGGGCGATGTTGGCCCCCATGCGGTGGAGCTCAGGCACGTGCATGAAGCGGTTCTCGAAGATGGTCTCGCTGATGACGCTCTCGCCGTTGGCGAGGCACATGAGCACGAGGAACTGCGCCTGCATGTCGGTGGGGAAGCCGGGGTGCGGCGCGGTGGTGATGTTCGTAGCGCGGAGCTCGCCCTCGCGGCGCACGCGGACGCTCTGTCCTTCGCTCGCTACCTCGACCCCGGCGGCGCGGAGCTTCAAGACCACCGCCTCGAGATCGGAGAGCTCGACGCCGTCGAGCACCACGTCGCCGCCGGTGACCGCCGCCGCGACCATGTACGTCCCCGCTTCGATGCGGTCGGGGATGATGGCGTGATCGAAGGGCGCGAGATCGCCCGGGTCGCGACCCACGATGTGAATGACGTCGGTCCCGGCGCCGTCGACCTCGGCCCCCATCTTGTTCAAGATGCGACCGAGCTCTTCGACCTCCGGCTCGCGCGCGCAGTTGACGAGCGTGCTGCGCCCTTTGGCGAGGGCCGCGGCCATCATCAGGTTCTCGGTGCCGGTGACGGTGGGGATGTCGAAGCAAATCTCGGCGCCGCGCAGGCGCCCGCCGCCGTTCGGTCCTTCGGCGTTCACGTAGCCGCGCTCGAGGGAGATCTTGGCCCCCATCGCCTCGAGCCCCTTCAAGTGCTGATCGATCGGGCGCGCGCCGATGGCGCATCCGCCAGGCAAGCTCACCTTCGCGCGACCGAAGCGCGCGAGGAGCGGCCCGAGCACGAGCACGCTCGCGCGCATTTGCTTCACGAGCTCGTACGGCGCTTCGGGGCGCACGTCGCTCCCGGCGTCGACGCGCACCTCCGGGGCGTCGACCGTGACGCCGCGCCCCAAGAAGCGGAGCAGCGCCGCCGTGGTGTCGATGTCGCGCAGCTTGGGGACGTTGCGAAGCAGGCTCGCGCCGTCGGAGAGCAGCGTGGCGCAGAGAATGGGGAGCGCGGCGTTCTTGGCGCCGCTGATGCGGACGTGACCGCGGAGAGGCCCTCCCCCGCGTACGCGAATGGCATCCATGACGGAGGAAGTTGCCCCATCCGGGGGCGGGCGCCAACTACTTCGCGGAGTCTTTGGCCTTGGCCTTGGCTTCTTTGGCCGCCTTGAGGCGGGCGTTCAGCCGGGGGGCGTAGCCTTCTTTGTTCTCTTGCTTCAGGCGGGCGATGGCCAGCGCCTCGTCGGGGACGTCCTTCGTGACGGTCGTCCCGGTGGCGACGTAGGCCCCTTTTCCGATGGTGACCGGCGCGACGAGCTGCGAATCCGAGCCGATGAAGGCCCCCTCGCCGATGACCGTCGTGTGCTTCATGAAGCCGTCGTAGTTGCAGAAGATGGTGCCGGCGCCGACGTTGGCGCGGTCGCCGACGATGCCGTCGCCCAGGTACGCGAGGTGGTTCGCCTTCGCCCCCTTGCCCATGCGTGTCTTCTTGGTCTCGACGAAGTTGCCGACGTGGGCCTCTTCCCCGATGTCGCTCTCCGGGCGAAGGTGAGCGAACGGGCCGATCTGCGCGCGGGCGCCGACCTTGGAGTCGGTGATGACCGAGTACGGCTTGATCTCCGCCCCGTCGGCGACGACGGCGTTGGTCAGCACCGAGCCGACGTCGATCTTCACCCCTTGGCCCACCTGCGTGGTGCCGCGGAGCACCGCGCCGCTCTCGACGATCGATTCGGCGCCGACGGTGACGCCGTCGTCGATGCGCGCGCCGTCGCGTACCGTGACGCCGGCGCGGCGCAGCGCGGTGGCGATGCGCGCGTGCATCTGCTTCTCGGCGGAGACGAGCTGCTCGCGATCGTTGATGCCCACGAGCACCTCGGCGCGCGAGGGGACACCGGCGACGATCTGCCCGGCGCGCGCGGCGATCCGCGCGATGTCGGTGAGGTACAGCTCGCCCTGGGCGTTGTTGGGCTCGAGGGCGGCGATGGCCTCGCGGAGGAAGGAGATCTTGGCCGCGTAGATGCCGGGGTTGATCTCGCGGAGGGCGCGCTCGGCGTCGTTCTTCAGATCTTTCTGCTCGCGGATGTCGACCACGTTCCCCGCGGCGTCGCGGACGATGCGCCCGTAGCCGAAGGGATCGTCGACCTCGCACGTGGCGAGGGCCAAGGTGCACGCGGGCGATCCGCCGAGGCGATGCGCCACCACGGCCACGTCGTCCGACGTGAGGAGGGGCACGTCCCCGTAGAAGATGAGGGCGGCTTCGATCCCGCTGCTCACCCCGGCGAGCCCGGCGCGCGCGGCGTCGCCTGTGCCCCGCTGCTGCTCTTGCACCGCGGTTCGCACGCGATCGCCGAAGGCCTCTTTCAGGTACGCCGACACGAGCTCGCGTCCGTGCCCGACGACGACCACGACCTCGGCGCAGCCGGCGTCGAGCGCCGCGCGCACCGGGTAATGAACGAGCGGGCGCCCTGCCAGCCGATGCATGACCTTGGGGGTCACGCTCTTCATGCGGGTTCCTTGGCCGGCGGCGAGGACGATGGCGGCGGTCGACGGGAGGCCGGGCTTCGCAGATTCCATGGGGTGGGGAAAAAAAGCACGATTTCCTCGCGAGCGCATCCCATAAGGCCGGCGCGATCGGGCGAAGCTGAGCGCGCGCGCGCTGGGGCGCCGAAGCCCCATCCGGCAGGAAGGCTGTCCGGCCGAAAAGTTGCTACCCTTCTCCCTGTGGACCGCCCGCGATCGAAGGCCCAACGCCGAAGGAATGCCCCGCGGCGGGGGAAGCGTGGCACCCGCGTCCTGGCGGCCGGCGCGGTGGCGATCGCCGCCCTCACCTCGTCGGCGTGCGCGAAGGATCTCGATACTTCCCGCAGCCCGCCGGCGCGCGGAACCATCGGCGAGGAGCTCTTCGGAGTCATCTGCGATCGCGTGGCCGCGCAGGCCATCCGCGAGGACCTGACCGGCGCCTCCTATCAGCCGCTTTGCCACAAGGACGCGAACGGCCAATACGCCGACACGGTGGATCAGTCGATCCTGCCGCAGCCCACAGAAGGTGCCGTCAACCAACACGGCGATCCGGTGAGCCTCGAAGACCAGCAGAAGAACCGCGACTACGCGGTGCATCGCGTGGAATCGCTCGCCCACCACCGGGCGGACCTGATCGAAGCCTTCGACTTCACCTTCCCCGACATGCAAGTGCCGGTGAAGGACATCCACGCGCAGGATCCGACGGCGACGTGCGCGCCGGCCAGCGGCGACGCCGCGCAACGCTCACTCGGTCGTGAGCTCGCCGACATGCTCGGGCGTCTCGGGCCGCTCTACGACGACGGCACCATCCCCCAGTCGACCGAGTCGCTCGCGCGCTTCCTCGCCGCCTTCCAGAACTCGAAAGAAGCGCAGACCGCGCTCGAGCGTTTCGCCGCCCACTCCGGCTACCGCCCCGCGAACGTGGCGCTCGGCGTCGCGCGCCCGACGATGGCGTACCCGCGGCTGCGCGATCTCTCGGCGGAGACGCTGCGCGTGATGTCGGCCGACTCGAACCCGCTCGACCCGAACCCGCCGCGCTCGGCGGACGGAAAGCGTATCCCCGTGCCCGGGCCGGCGTACGCCCAGCTGTCGGCGCTCCTCGAAGCGACGCACCAAGAGCTCCGCGTGGCGGCCATCGATCCGCCGGCTGCCGCGCTCACCTCCACGCCCGACGTCGTGGCGTCGCGCAACGTGCTCTCGCGCCCGCGCGGGAGCCTCGAGGTCTTGCAGACGCTGCTTTATGCGAGCGATCCGGCCTTCGGCGGCAACGCCCCCTCGCGCTACATCGTGCGTCGCGACGCGCGCGGCTTCGCCTCGGTGCCGCTCGTGTCGGGCGGCGTGCCCGCGCCCTTCGTGGACAAAGACGGCGACAAGCTCCCCGACCTCGACGCCCAAGGGCGCTTCATCACGTCCAACGGCCAGCCGCCCCCTTCGCCGTTCTTGACGCCCGACGCGCTCGACAACGCGCCGCGCGACCAGTTCGGCCGCGTGACGGCGAACGGGGCGCTCCTCTACGACTACCTCGACACGAGCCACACCTTCACCGCGCAGATGATGGGCGACATGCGCCCGCTCGTGGATCCCGATCCGACGCACAACCACGAGACGGTGATGAACGCGCTCTCGGGCGCGTACGTCATCTTCGGCGCGCGCACCGGGGACGGGAAATCGCAGAAGAGCTACGCGCCCGATCCCAACGCGGTGAACACCTGGTCGCTCACGCACGTGGAGCCGCCGCCGGCGGACTTGGCGACGCGCCCGGTGGTGCTGAGCTACAACGGCTACGACACGACGCAGTCGCCGATGCTCGACCTCGTCTACGCGCTCGGGCAAATCCTGGGCGATCCGACGACGGACGACACGCTGGCGTTCACGCGCACGCTCGTCACCGATCACACGCCGCAGCTCGCGCGCCTCATCGGCGACGGGCTCGTGCTCCGCGGCCTCGCCGACAAGCACCCCGAGGCGGCGAACCGTCACGCCCCCGGCTCGACGTTCTGGGACGAGATCCTCGATCAAGCGGTGCGGCTCGCAGATCCGAAAGATCCGGCGATGCTCGAGGATCTGCTCAAGGTCCTGGGCGACGACAACACCCCGAAGCTCGCCGCGGCGTTCGCCAACTTCGCCCAGTACGGCGATCACATCTCCTACGACCGCGGGAACCTGAACGGCCCGGCCTTCAACCTGACGACCGGCAAGGCCGAGTTCATGAAGACGCCGGTCGACCGCTCGAAGCCGGACACCGGCCTCACGCGCAGCGCCATGCAGCGCTTTCTCCAGGCGGTCAACGACACCGCCGGCGTCACCGCGTGCAACAAGCCGAACGCCACGGTGCACGCGAAGGGGATCCCCGTCGCCGGCTCGGTCGATCTGCCGATCAGTGGAAGCTACAAGGAGTGCCAGGTCTTCAAGATCGAGAACCTGGCGAAGTTCTACCTCGACTCGATCGCGCAAGCCGGCACGCTCACCTTCCGCCCGGCGGTCATGCGCAACGGCATCGTCGGCATCGGCGCAGCGACGGTCGACACCATCCAGCAGTCGAGCGGCATCATCGGCTTCTACGATCCGCCGAGCTCGAAGACGTTCCGCCCTCAGCCGCAGTGGCTGAATCGCCTGGTCAACTTCGACCTCGCGCACGACAGCGTGAACTCGGGCGACAAGAACTACACGACCAACCACTTCTTGAAGGACCTGCAGGGGCTCCACATCGGCACCGCGGTCTGCCCGGAGCGCTCCATCCCCGACCCGTGCATCGGATCGGGCGGCGGACTCTCGGGCATCAACGGCACCGACTGCTCGGATACGCCGGACATCGCCAACGACGGCATGATCCACGGTCTCCGTACCTGCCAAGAGGGGGACTGGCTCGATCAGCGTGATCCCGACGCGACGATGGTGTGGGAGGACTTCAACTTCTACTCGTCGATGGCGCCGCTCGTGAAGGTGTTCGTCAACCACCAGAAGGAGGACGTCCTCATCGCGATGATGGTCGCGATGTTCAAGCACTGGCAGGACGACAAGGGGACCCCCAACGAGTGCGCCGCGGCGAACCCGAAGGACCCGCACTACTGCGCGCAGGACGGGCTCGTGACCTACGAGCCGCTCCTCAGCGAGATCTTCGCCTCCGACTTCGTCCTCGCGCTGCACGACCTCGTGCCGACGCTGACCAACACGACCATCAAGCACTGCACGACGGTCGACAAGACGACGCACAAGTGCACGGCGACGACGAACGTGAACGGCATCACGGTGCTCGCGCAAGCGACCCGCGCGCTCCTCGACCCGGGGGCGGCGAAGACCAACGGCCTCACGAGCCGCCTCGGGCGCGTGACCGGCCTCCGGAACGACGGCACGACCAACCCCCAGGTCACGCCGATGTACTTGATGACCGAGGCGCTCAACAACATCGACGCCACGTTCGCCGCGTACGCGCAGAAGAACCCGAACGACAACCAGCGCCAGGCCAAGTGGCGCCTCGCGCGCTCTCAGCTCGTCGATCAATTCCTGGGCGTGACCGGCAACGGAACGGCCTCGGCGTTCACCAACCCCGCCGTCCCCAAGATGGGCCCCACGCTCATCGACCTGCTCCGCGAGCAGATCCAGGCCCACTGTCCCGATTCGTTCGTCCCCCCCTACCCGCGCTGCGGTTGGGCCCGTGACGAGCTCACGCAGAAGATGACCGACACGGTGAAGGGCCCGGTGTTCGCCGGGTCGCTCGATCTGCTCGACGCCGTCCGCAAGGACGACGGCGCGAGGCGCGAGGCGGAGAACCTCCTCGTCTACATGCTCGACACTGCGGCGCAGAACGACGCGCTCCCCACGGTGCTCGCTTCGAGCTCGGACCTTCTCCAGATCATGGAAGACGACACGGACATCGTCCCCATCCTGCACGTCGCCGCCGAGGCCGCTGCCGGTCCGCTTCGCGACGCCCAGGGGAACGTCGTGCAGTCGAGCATGATGGACTCGCAGGCCGCGCTCCTGGCGCGCCTCTCGGGCCGCGCGTTCGACGCCGAGCACCACGAGACGTGCTCTTCCGAGATCGATCCCAACCAGGTGCTCACCATCGCGCTGAAGAACATGGTGACCCCGCTCCCGAGCCCCAACGGGACGCCGCGCAAGACGCCGCTCGAGGTCATCATGGACGCCATCGGCGACGTGAACCGCGTGGCGCCCGAGCGCACGGACAAGTACGACGCGGCCGACTACGCCAACATCACCGCCGAAGTCGGCGACTTCCTGCTCAACAAAGAGCGCGGGCTCGAGCAGTTCTACGAGATCGTGCGGCAAGGGACGGAATGAGCTTGCCCAAGCTGGGCGCGCGCGGCGCGCGTCCCCTCGTCGCGGCGCTCCTCGCTACCGCGACGCTCGCCCCATCGCTCGCTCACGCGGGCGGCCTCTACTTCTCCGACCGCGGGGTGCGCCCGCTCGCGCGCGGCGGCGCCTACGTGGCCGGCGCCGACGACCTCGGTGCCATTTGGTACAACCCTGCCGGCCTCGCCGACGCGGGGACGAGCGTGCTCTTCGACGCTTCGTGGCTCCACTACACGAGCGACTTCACGAGGCGCACGCAGGTCATCGACGCCGCCGGTACGGTGCGCATCTACCAGTACCCCTCGGTCTCGGGGACCTCGCCGGTGCTGCCCATCCCCACGCTCGGCGGGAGCTACGCCTTCGGCGACAAGAAGCAGTTCGTCGCCGCCGCCGGCATCATGGCGCCGTACACCGCCATCACGTCGTACCCGACGACGGTGGACAACCAGCCCTCGCCCTCGCGCTACTCGCTCGTCTCGCTCGACGGGTCGGCGCTCGTCCTCGCCGGCGGGTGGTTCGCCTTCAAGCCCATCGAGCAGATCCGCCTCGGGCTCGGGCTCGAAGCGCTCGTCGGCACCTTCGCCTCGAGCGTGCTCTTCAGCGCGAGCCCGCCCGATCGGCTCATCGGCGCCCCCGAAGACCCGAAATACGACGCGACCGCGCAGCTGAACGTCGGCCCCATCTTCGCGCCGAGCTCGAACTTCGGCGCGACCTTCGTGCCCGAGAAGCACGTGGCCATCGGCCTCTCGTACCAGCTCCCGTTCGTCATCAACTCGCCCGGCAAGATCCAAGTGCGCTTGCCCAACGCGGTCGAGTTCGACAACGCCGCGCAAGACGGCGATCAGGTCCACGTGCGCTTCCAGCTCCCCTCGGTCTTCCGCGCCGGCATCGAGGTGCGCCCGATGGACAAGCTGAAGGTCGAGGCCGCGTACGTGCGCGAGTTCTGGACGACGCACCACTCGATCGACATCGCCCCCGACGGCGTGGCGCTCACCGGGGTGACCGGCTTCCCCACGCCGTTCCACGTGGCGAACATCTCGCTCCCGCGAAACTTCGAGAACTCGAACTCCTTTCGTCTCGGCGGCGAGTTCACGACGCAGATCCTCAAGTACGACTGGGATCTCCGCGCCGGCGTGAACTACGATCAGAGCGCGATCCCGGTCGCGTACCTCTCGCCGCTGACAATCGATCTCGACAAGCTGACCGTCGCCCTCGGCGTCGGGCTCCACGTCGGTCCGCACTGGCGCTTCGACGCCGTGTACGCGCACATCTTCGGCTTCGGCGTCGACGTCGCCCCCGACCAAGCGGCCATCCCCCGCGTGAATCCGGTGAAGGGGAACCCGACGGCCACCGAGTCGATCAACGGCGGCAGCTACGCCGCGCGCGCCGACGTCCTCGGCGTGGGGCTCAACTACAAGTTCTGAGCGTTCGAGCGCACGCCACGCGGCGTTAGGCGCGCCCGCTCTTGCGCTCGCGCACCGCCCCGCGCGCCGCTACTTTCCGGTGTAGCGAATCGCGTGGAAGACGCGTCCGGTGGTGTCGAGGATCGTCACGCTGTCTTTGCCGTCGAGCTCGAGCCCCACGTCCTTCTCGCGCGCGACCTTGCCGCAATCCGACTCCTCGAGGATGTGGGCGACGTGCTTCACCGGATCGGCCCAGCCGCCGAAGAGCATGACGTGCTGGTCGTTGTTGAGCGCGTCGCCCGGCGCGAGATCGCTCGCGTCGATGACCTGGCTCACGCTGTCGTCGTACGGCGCGAAGCCGCTCGTCACGTGTCCGGGAGCGGGGAGCGCCCACGCGTAGGAGACGAACCCCGAGCAATCGGAGCGGTACGGATCCCACGACGCGTTCTCTGCTTCGCCCGTGCGCACGCACGTGCCGCCGCAGATGACGTCGTGTCCGCCGTTGGGCCCGCCGCAGTACGGGACCTTGGCGTCGACCCACGTCTTGGCGCGGGCGACGGCGCGCTCGCCGAACGTCGCGTTGGCCGGCACGGACGAGCCCGCGCCGCCGTCGCCGTGGCCCGAAGGATCCGCCGCGACGTCGTCAGGGGTACCGAGGCCGTTCGGATCGCCGCCGCACGCGACGAGGCTCGCGGCGAGCGCGAACGCCACGGCAAAGCCGGCGACGCGTGCTCGTAGGCCAAGCGCAGGCGAACGCATGGGCGAATCCTGATGCACGAAGGTCGTTCGTGCAACATCAGGGAAGCACCTAGCGCAAGGGCGGCAGCAGATCGGGCGCGGGCGCCGGAGGCACGGGTGCGTTGGGCTCGGCTTCGGGGACCACGTTCGTCCCGGCGGGGCTCGCGCCGTTGTCGGCCATCGCCGCGCTGCCGGTCGCGCTCCCCGCGCTCGAAGAGTTCTGCGGCAAGTAGAGGACGATCGACTCGCCGCCGTCGAGCTTCTCGCGTCGCCCGCGACGATTGATGCGCTCCATCGTCCCCGGCGTGACGCCGTAGCGCTTGCCGATGCTCTCGAGCGTGTCGCCCGCCTTCGCCGTCACGCTGATGCGGCGGCGGTTCTTCTGCCCTTCCCAGTACTCGAAGAAGTCGTCGCTCCCCACCGCCACCGCGCGCACGTCGTTGTCACGCAAGACGGCGACGCGCGAGAGATCGGCCCCCTCGGGGACGAAGAGCTGGAGCGTCATGCCGTCTTGGAGGCGGCCGACCGGATCGATCTCGTTCCACCTGCGGATCTCGTCGACGCTGACCTTGAAGGCCGAGGCGATCTCGGGGAGCGTGTCGCCGGTGACGACCTTGTAAAATACACGCTTCCGATCGGGGTAGACGAAGACGTCGGCCGGCACGATGACCACCGGCGTCGCCGACGGGCTGCTCGCCGCCGAGCTTCCGTTCCCGCGCGGGAGGAGCAGCACGGTGCCACCGTGCAAGACCTCGCCCGGTGTCATGCCGTTGATGTCGACGAGGCGCGAGGCCGGCACGCCGTGCGACGAGGCGATCTGCTCGAGCGTCTCGCCGAAGCGGACCACGTAGCGCTCGAGCGGCGCTTGCTTCAGGCGCGGGAGGTTCTTCGTGAGCTCGGCGGCCTTGCCGAGGGGCACGTGCACGGGGAAGCCGTTCGCTGTCTCGGGGATCGCAGGATCGGCCGGCGGCGTGCGCGAGGCGCGGAGGGCGAGGTTCATCCCCTCGAGCTCCTTCGTCGAGCAGCCCGCGGCCGCGGCCACGCTGGAGAGCGCGGTCCCCGGCGGGACCACCACCTCTTCGTACTCGACCGGGTTCTCGGTCGCGAGATCGGCGAAGCCGAAGGCGGCGAGGTTACGACCGACGATCGCCGCAGCGATGATCTTGGGGACGTAGAGCGTCGTCTCCCAAGGGATCGCCCCTTCCATGCGCGAGAGCGCCCAGAAGTCGTTGGTGTTGTAGCGCTTCACCGTGGCGACGACGCCGGTGTAGCCCATGTTGTACGCGGCCATCGCGAGCTCCCAGCTCCCGAAGCGGCGGTGCAAGTCGCTCAAGAAATCCGCGGCCCCTTCGGTCGCGGCCTGCACGTCGAGGCGGTAGTCGACCCAGCGATCTTGTCCGAGCCCGTACTGCCGCCCGGTGTCCCCCATGAACTGCCAGAGACCGAGCGCGCCCGCGGGGGAGCGCGCCGCCGGATCGAAGCCGCTCTCGACCATCGCCAGCCAGAAGAGGTCTTCGGGGAGCGCCTTTTTGCGCAGCGTCTTCTTCACGAGCTCGCGGTAGCGACCGGAGCGCCGGAGCCACACGCCGAGGAGCGCGCGCCCGCGCGGATCGTCCTTGAAGAACTCGAGGTAGCGGACGACGCGCGGATCCCAACGCACCGGAAGCTCGGGGAGCGCGAGCGACGCCATCCACGAGAGATCGCGCCCGCCTTCGGCCGCGGGCGGCGAAGAAGGGACCGGCGTCGGCGGCAAGCCCGAAGCATGCACTGCGGGGACGGACTCCGGCGTGCTGAGGGGCGAAGGGAGATCTTGCGGCCACGCGGCCCCCCACGGCGGGCTCGCCGCGGGGAAGAGCTCGTGCTCGGCGTCGCGAAGGGCGCGAAGCTCGGGGCTCTCGGCGCCGAAGGCCACGTCGTCGGTCGTCGGTCCGCCGGCGACGAGGCGACGCGCGCCGGGGTCGACGTTGCGCGTGGCGCGCTGCGGGCCCTTGGGCGCGTTGCTCTTCCCCTTCGACGTGGTCGCGCTGCGCGGAGGCGCGGCGCGCGGAGCGGCGGGGGCCGCGGGATGCACGACCGGCGCGGGGGGCGGAGCGACGCTCGTCGCGGCGGGGCTCGTCGTCGTCGCGGTCGTCGCCGTGGCGGTGGTCGCGGTCGTCGGTGCGGACGCGCCCCCTTCGGGCGAAGCCGCGGTGGCGCGTGCAGGGCTCAGCGCTGCGGTGAGCAGCAGCGCGAGCCCTCCCAACTGACGAGTCGCACGCATGGACCCAGGAAATCGCACCTCAGGGCGCGCGGGTCAAATATTGAGGCTGCGGCGCGCCCGCTCAGCGCTTGATGGTCATCGTTCGCGGCGGATTCGCTTGGAGCGCTGTGGGGGCGTGCGCGCCGCGCCCGACCTCGACGACGAGATCGCCAGGGGTCGGCGCAGGCGTCGCGCCCGCCGCCGAGGTGGTCGCGCTGCCAGGGCTCGTAGGCGCGCCGTTCGTCGGCGGCGTGCTCGGCGGAGCGGCCAGGGCGGTCGCGCTCGTCGTCGCGAACGTCGGCGTTTGCCCCTCGGCGTCCGCCGGCGCGTGCTCGAGATCTTCGGCGACGTCGTCCGCCGGTAGCGGCGGGAGGAGCGACACGTCGAAGCCCGGCGGGACCTCGTACACCTCGCTCGTGGGCGGGTAGAGATCCGTCGTCGCCTCTTCGCGTGTCTTGCCGTCGGTGAAGGTGAAGAGGCGCTTTCGCTTCACGCGGAAGCCCTTGATGCCGTGCTGCTTCAAGATCACGTGGCGCGCGGAGAGCCCCTCCTTCTCCTCGACCTTGCGACCGTAGGCGTACGTGCGAAGGAGCTCGCGCGAGAAGGCGACGCGCGCCGGGCGCTCCTTGCCGAGGAGCTCCATCTTCACGCGGTTCCCCTCGACCTTGGTGTGGAGCACGACGGGGAACGGGTAGGGATTTTTCAGCTTCATGTCGACGACCGGGTAGACGACCGTCGCGTCGAGGCCGATGGGGATGTACGCGCTCGGTCGCGAGTGCGGGAGGCGCTCCAAGATCTCGAGCCCGGCGAAGAACGCGGTGGCGTGCAGCGTGGAGGCAACCTGGCACGTGCCGCCGCCGACCCCTTCCTGCATCTCGCCCTTGAAGATCTCCCAGCTCTTCTTGAAGCCGTTCTCTTCGCTCCGCTCGCCGACGACGCGGTTGAAGGAGACGAGCTCGTCGGGGAAGAGCACCAGGCCGTCGAGCTTGCCGGCGGCGACGTCGATGTTCTCCGCGCGGCGCGCCTGGTCCCCGCCTCGCGAGAAGTACGTCTCGTAGGTCGCGAGCACTGTGTGCACGTCGAGCGCACGCACGAAGGAGCTCGTCACGCGCGGCGGAAGAGGCGCAACGGGAAGATCGAAGACGATCGGCTCGGCGTCGTCGAGCGAAGCGCCGCGGGCGAGCTCGGCCAACGCACCGATCGCGCCGTCGAGATCCACGTAGTGGCCCGGCTGCTCGGGGGTGACGCCGTGATGCTCGAGATCGAGCCGCGCCGACACCGGCGGGCGATCTTCGGCGTCCTTGACGCGCGTGAGCCACGGGCGGGCGACCTCGGCGTCGATCGTGGGAGCGAGCGGCACGTCGACTCCGCCGCGCGCAATCAGGCGACCTGTCGCCACGCGCGCCAAGGCGTCCCCCTCCGGCGCCTGCTCGCGCGCGATCGCCACGACGCGCGCGGTGTCGACGCGCACGCCGAGATCCCCGAGCGTGGCGACGCCGAGCGACCTTTGCCCGTAGCGCACCTCCACCCGGCGCGCGCGAAGCTTCTCGGCCTGAGCGCGAGCGAGGGCGTCGAGATCGCCGCCCGTCTCTACCGCGCGCCCCGCGACCTTGATCCCCACGACGCTCCCTGCCTCAGGAACCAGTCGGTCGGACGCGGCGGCGACGCCGGTTCCGAGCGCGGAGGCTACGAGCCCCAGCGCGAGCCAGCGCCAAGGCCGCGGACGCCACCACGCCGCGCCGGGTGAGGCGCGACGTTCGTCGAAACGAGAGGGTGAACGCATGACTCGCATGGAAGTGGCCAGTAGAGAACGCTCGGCGCTCCATTGTGCATCCCGAACGGCCCCGACGACAAACGCTCCGCGCGAAGGGGTACGCCATCTCCCCCGAGGTCGGTTACGCTGGGCGTGCCCGAGGGGATCTGCGGTGAAAACCTGTCCGAAGTGCGCGCTCACCTATCCGAACGAGAGGTCGTTTTGCTTCCTCGATGGGACGGATCTGGTCGAGCTCCCCGATCCGCGAATTGGCTCGACGCTCGCCGGACGCTACGTCATCGACGGCGTCCTCGGTGAAGGGGGCATGGCGACGGTCTACGCCGCGCACCACACGCTCGTCGAACGCCAAGTCGCCATCAAGGTGATGAGCCCGATGTTCGCGCGCGACTCGGTCGTGCGCGAGCGCTTCCGCCGTGAGGCGAAGAGCGCGCAGAGCCTCGCCCACCCGAACGTCATCGAGATCTACGAGCAAGGCGAGACCGACGACGGCACGTCGTTCATCGTCATGGAGCAGCTCGTGGGGAGCTCGCTCGCCGGCCTCATCTCCCAGGGGGCCATCCCGATTCCGCGGGCGGTGGGGCTCATGATCCAAATGGCCCGCGGCATCGCCCGCGCCCACGACCTCGACGTCATCCACCGCGACTTGAAGCCGGAGAACATCTTCGTCGTGCGCGCCGAGCGCGGCGGCAAAGACGTGGTGAAGCTCCTCGACTTCGGGATCGCGCGCTCGATGAGCGACACGCGCCTCACAGGTCAAGGCGAGCTCTTCGGGACGCCGCAGTACATGGCGCCGGAGCGCATCTCCAACGCCGACGCCGGACCGCCGGCGGACTTGTACGCGCTCGGGATCATCTTCTTCGAGATGGTGACCGGGCGCCTCCCCTTCGAGTCGCCGGACATCGCCAGCTTCTTCGTGAAGCACCTGAAAGAGGTGCCGGAGCGCCCGCGCAACCTGAACCCGCTCGTCCCCCAAGAGCTCGAGGACTTGATCCTCCGCTTGATGGCGAAGGATCCGAAGGCGCGCCCGGTCGACGCCCACCGCGTGCATCAGGACCTCGTCGAGCTTGCGCAGGCGCATCGCATCCCCGTCCCGGTGGACCCGCAGTCCGATCCTGCGGTCAGCTCACCGCGCCCCGCCAGCACGCTGCGCGCGCTCGAGCCCACGAGGTGGGCCAAGCGCACCGAGGTGTTCGCCGCGATGCTCGCGCGCGCCTACGGCGGAACGCCACCGCAGCCGGCCGCCGCCGCTCTCGCAGAGATGAAAGAGTTCGTCGCGCGCATGCTGCGCATCGGCGAAGAGACCCTCGCGGTGCAGGAAGAGATCGAGAGCGTCGCCGAGCGTGGGCGCGAGGGGCGCCAGCGATTTGGCTTCGCGGTGGACGCGCTCGGCGTCGATCTCTCGCGCGCCAAAGACGAAGAGCGTGTCGCCAGCGAAGAGGTCGTGACGCGCGCGGCCCGCGTGACCGAAGCACAAGAAGGCTTCAAGACGGCGCAGGCGGAGGTCGTGCGGTGGGAAGGGCGCTCCGCCTTCCTCGAGCCCTACACCGATCTCTCGGCGGCGTACCGCGGCGCGGCCGATCGGGTCGATGCGTGGCGTGCGGCGCGCGCGAGCGAAAAAGAGGCGAAGACGGCCCTCGAAGCCCGTACACGCGCCGTGGGGGACATCGAGTTCCAGGTGCGCGAGCTCCGCGCGGCCTTGGCGGCACACGAAGAACAGGTCGAACGCGTCCTCGAAGATCGCGAGCAGCGGATCCGCGCGCTCACCGAAGAGGCCGACGGCTTGGACCGCCGCCTCGGCGAGCTCCTGCGTCGCTTCGCCGATCCGCTCCGCGGCCGGCCCGAGCTCACCGAGCTCTTTCGCGATCTCGAGACCGCGGCGTAGGCGCTACTTCTTCTTGCCGCGCGGGCGCGCCGTGCCGCCCTTGGGGTGACCAGGCGGAGCGGTCGTCACCGGCGAGTCGATGCACGCCGCTTCGTCGTCCACGTTGAAGTGCACGCGGTACGGCGGCGGCACCGCGGGATCGAACTCGACGACGAGGTGCATCGTCGCCTGCGCCGCGAGCATCATCTTCGCTTGGGGGAAGCCGCCGCCCCCCTCGTCCGCCGTGACGCGCGAGACCTTGAGCGGCGAGCCAGGGACGCCGTCGAGCCTGTCGATCCCCGTGACCTCCACGGTGCGCGGAATGCTGCGGCGGTTGTCGAGGATCACGCGCACGACGCCGCCCGCGCCCCCGGCGTCGGCGCCGCGACGAATCGGCTCGGGCTTCACGATGAGATCGCTCGGCCCCTTGCCGGTCGGACAGTCGCGCACGCCGCTCTCTCCCGGATCGGCCACCGCCACCGGCGTCGCCGCAGCGGCGTCGCCTGCGGCCTCGCTCCCCGGCGGCGGGATCTCCGTCGGCATCGCTTGCGCCCCCGCGTCGTCGTCGCCTCCCGGGGAAAGCTGGAACGGCTCCTCCGCCGGCTTCGACCGCGCTTGCGGCTCGTCGTGGCACGCACCGAGCGAGGCGAGCGCGACGACGGCGCCCGCGCCGAGCAGGAGCGCGTGGGGAAGAGCGGAGGGACGGCCGTTCGTACGTCGCATGGCGGCCCCATCATGACGCGTGTCGCCCCCGCGCGTAAGGTGTTGTAGCGTGCGTAGCTCATGAGCACCCCGAATCGGGTGGTGCGCGGCCTCCGCGTGGTGACCCCGGAAGGGGTGCGTCCCGCGGCGCTGCATCTCCACGATGGCGTGATTTCCCGGGTCGCCGGCTACGACGAGGTCCCCGAGGGGGCTAAGGTCGACGACGTCGGCGACCTCGTCCTCATGCCCGGCATCGTCGACACCCACGTGCACGTGAACGAGCCCGGCCGGACCGAGTGGGAGGGGTTCGCCACGGCCACGCGCGCGGCGGCGGCCGGCGGCGTGACCACGCTGATGGACATGCCGCTGAACAGCATTCCGCCGACGACGTCGGTCGCAGGCCTCGAAGCCAAAGCGAAGGCGGCCGAGGGGAAGTGCTTCGTCGACGTCGCTCTGTGCGGCGGCGCCGTGCCGGGGAACGCCGCCGACCTTCGGGCGATTCGCGACGCCGGGGCGCTCGCGTTCAAGTGCTTCCTCGCCGAGTCGGGCGTCCTTGAGTTCAAGCACCTCGAAGAGGCGGACCTCGAGAAGGCGATGCGCGCCCTCGCCGACCTCGGCGTCCCGCTGCTCGTCCACGCCGAGCTCCCCGCGCCGCTCGAAGAGGCGGCCCGTATCCAAGGGACGCTCTCGCCGAGCGACGCGCGAAGGTACGCGAGCTACCTCGCCTCGCGCCCGAAGACCGCCGAGGACGCGGCGATCGATCTCGTGCTCCGGCTGGCGGAGAAATTCGGCACGCGCGCTCACGTCGTGCACCTCTCGGCGGCGACGGCGCTCCCGCTCTTTCGCCGCGCCAAGGACAAGGGGCTCCCCGTCAGCGTGGAGACGTGCCCCCATTACTTGCACTTTGCATCGGATCGTATCGTCGACGGCGCCACCGCCTTCAAGTGCGCGCCGCCCATCCGCGAGGAATCGAACCGTCTCGGCCTGTGGGACGCGCTCCGCGAAGGGCTCCTCGATCAAGTCGTGAGCGACCACTCGCCGGCCCCGGCCGCGCTCAAGTGCACCGACTCGGGCGACTTCATGAAGGCGTGGGGCGGGATCTCGTCGCTCCAGCTCGGCCTCCGCGTCGTGTGGAGCGAGGTGCTTCGTATCGAGAAGGCCGGAGCCTCCACGCTGTCACCGGCGGCGCGCGCGCGCGCCATCGCCAACGTCGCGCGGTGGATGTGCGAAGGGCCGGCGAAGCTGGTCGGGCTCTACGGCAAGAAGGGGGTCTTCGCTCCCGGCGCCGACGCCGACTTCGCGGTGTGGGACGACGGCGAGAGCGTGGCCCCGGTGCACGCGACCGCGCTCGAGCACCGACACAAGATCACGCCTTACGAGGGGGAGTCGCTCGGGGGGATCGTCGTGAGCACGTGGCTCCGCGGCGAGAAGATTTTCGAGCGCGACGCGCTTCGTGATCCCGGGCGGGGGAGCGCGACGAGCCTCGCGACCCCCGACGGGAGATTTCTCGGGACGCCGCGAGGCGTGTGGCTACGCAAAGGAAGAGCATGAGCGATCCCAACCAGGCCGCGGCCGCCAAGGCCGAAGCCGCACGTCACCCCTTCGTCGAGCTCGTCGATCTCGCGGCCGAGCGCCTCGGCGGCGCGGTCATCTACGCCAACGACGACTTCTTCGCCGAGAAGGAGAACCTGCTCAAGCCCGAGGCGGCGATCTTCCTCGAGGGGAAGTACACCGATCGCGGCAAGTGGATGGACGGCTGGGAGTCGCGAAGGCGGCGCGTGCCGGGGAACGACTTCGCCATCGTGCGCCTGGGGATGCCCGGCGTGGTCCGTGGCGTGGTCATCGACACCGCGCACTTCAAAGGGAACTACCCCGACAGCGCGTCGATCGAAGGGTGCGCCGCGCCGCCCAACGCCACGGTGGAAGATCTGCTCGACGCGAAGACCGTGTGGACCGAGCTCCTCCCCAAGTCGAAGCTCCAAGGGGACTCGAAGAACTACTTCGCCCTCGACGCCAAGGAGGCAGGCGCGCGCGTCACGCACCTCCGCTTTCAGATCTACCCCGACGGCGGCGTCGCGCGGCTCCGCGTGCACGGCGACGTCGTGCCGGCGCTCCGTTGGATGGGGCGCGGCGGGGCCGAGGTCGATCTCGCCGCCGCCGAGCACGGCGGGCTCGTCGCCGCGTGCAACGACATGTTCTTCGGATCGCGCCACAACCTCATCATGCCCGGCCGCTCGGTGAACATGGGCGACGGCTGGGAGACCAAGCGAAGCCGTCGCGAAGGTCCTGACTGGGTCGTGGTCGAGCTCGCCGCTCCTGGTGTGCTCGAGCGCGTGGAGATCGACACCAACTACTTCAAGGGGAATTTCCCGGAGAGCGCGGCCCTCCACGGCATCGTCGCCAAGGACGCGGGCGGCGCGGGCGAGAGCGTGGAGTCGATGCTCACCGACGAGTCGCGGTGGCAAGAGCTCCTCCCGCGCACCAAGCTCATGGCCCACACGCGCCACTTCTACGACGCCGAGCTCCGCGCGCGCGGCCCCTTCACCCACGTGCGCATGCGCATCTGGCCCGACGGCGGGGTGAGTCGTCTGCGCCTCCACGGCTTCGTGACCCAAGAAGGGCGCGAGCGCGAGGCGCTCCGCTACCTCGAGGTCGCGCCCCGCGCCGAGCTCGAGAAGATCCTCACGAGCTTCTGCGGATGCAAAGCGTGGGTGAAGGGGGTCGCCGACGCGCGCCCCTTCGCCAGCGTGGCAGCGCTCAAAGAGGCGGCGGTGAAGGTGTGGAAGGGCGCCTCGAAGGACGACGTGCTCGAAGCCTTCCGCGCGCACCCGCGCATCGGCGAGAAGAAGGCGGCGGCGACACAGTCGCACACGGCGGCGGCGTGGTCCTCCGGCGAGCAGGCCAAAGTGGCCGAAGCGAGCCAAGCGACGCTCGACGCCTTGGCCGAGGCGAACCGCGCCTACGAAGCCAAATTCGGCCATATCTACATCGTCTGCGCGACGGGGAAGACCGCCGAGGAGATGCTGGCGATCGCCAAAGAGCGCCTCACCAACGACGCTGCCACCGAGCTTGCGCGCGCCGCCGACGAGCAGCGAAAGATCTTCGAGCTTCGCATCGACAAGTGGGTGACACCGGCGTGAGGTAGCGAAGGCGCGCGCGGGTCGCGAGGGCGCGCGCGGCCCACGCGACGGAGCGCCCGCCCCGCCGCGGCGTGTGGGCGGCGTCTCGCGCCTCGCATCCGCGTCC
Source organism: uncultured Polyangiaceae bacterium (assembly GCA_964531795.1). GTDB lineage: Bacteria > Myxococcota_A > Polyangia > Polyangiales > Polyangiaceae > CAZHHD01. The sequence goes on from CAZHHD010000031.1 coordinate 64,502, forward strand.
GCGCCGTCGTGCCTCACCTCGCGTCTCGCGTCGCGCCACACGTCTCGGGTCGCGCCCGTCACCCGCCCCCTCGAAAGAACGCCGGCCACGCCCCCCAGCCCTTGACGTTCCTCGCCTTCGTCATCATATCTGCCGTATTCAAGATGCGCCGCGCCCCCTCGCAACTCGAGCTCCAGATGCACCGTCACGGCGGCGCTCGTCGCGGCGCGGGCCGCCCGCGCACCTCGACCCGCGTCACGCACGCGCCGCGCCCGAAGTTCGACGGCGCCCGCACACCGCTCCACGTGACCCTCCGCGTCGCCCACGACGTGTGGAACCTCCGCTCTCAGCGCGGCTTCCGCTGCGTCGAGCACGCCCTCGCGGCCGAGCGCGCCCGTGGCGTCCTTCGCGTGGTGCACTTCTCGGTGCAGGGGAACCACCTGCACCTGCTCGTCGAAGCGCCCGATCGCGCCTCGCTCTCGCGTCGTATGCAGGGCTTCGGCATCCGCCTCGCACGCCGCATCAACGCGATGATGGGGCGGCGCCGCGGCCGCGTGCTCGCCGATCGCTACCACGCACGGGCGCTCCGTACGCCGCGCGAGGTCCGGCGGGCGATCGGCTACGTGCTCCACAACTACGCGAAGCACGCTGCCCGGCGCGGCGGGCGCCCTCGGCGGGGGCTAGGTGCGGACCGCTTCTCGTCCGCGGTGGTGGGCGGCGCGTGCTCGGCGCCGCGGACGTGGCTCCTCGCGCGCGGTTGGCGACGCGCGGGCCCGATCGGACCGAGCCGACCGGGTGAGCCAGCTTGACCGCGCGAACGCGTGCATCATCGCGGTACGAGAGCCTTTGGGCGCCCGCCCCCCCCTTGGCCTCGTGGCGCTCGCGACCTTTGTGCAGCGCGCTCTAAACCTCGTCGGGGCTTGCGAGCACGAACGCAGGCCCAAGCCTCACCCGGCGGTCGGCCCGTGAGGTGACCGCCAACGCATCGCCGCGCGCCGCAGCGCATCGACCACCGAACGCCCGATCGACGTGCCGGAATAGGCCAGATCGGCGCAGAAGTAGCCCGCCCCAAGGTCGCCGCCCACGATCTGAAGACGCAGGTGTCGATCCACCGGGTTCCAAGTGACTTGCTCGAGAAGGCCGTCGTGGAGCGACAGACGCGCAAGCTCCTGCATCGGGCCTGGCAGCGAGGCTCGGATCTGCTCCAACCTCGACGCGTAGTCTCGCGTCACCTTCTCCGCCGCGGCGTCGTCGAGCTCTCCGTTCGCCCAGCCGCGCGTGAAGTACCTCATCGCGGGAACCTACCTCATCGCGGCCCAGCCCGCCCGACCCGCCCGCAGCGTCCCCCCCCGCCCGCGTGCACGCAGAAGGCCCGCGAGGTCCCCCTGCTCGTCGAGGACACCGCCCGTCGAGCGCGCCCCGCTTTTTTTGCCTTGCGAAGCCCGTTGAGGCCTGTTGGATAGGCCCTAAGGTAAGGTGCGCGCCCCGCCGCGCGGACACCCGACGGCCTTCTCTTTCACCCCGGAGCCCCTCTCTCGTGAGCGCCATCACCACCCACGTCCTCGACACCTCGCGCGGCAAGCCCGCCGCCGCCGTCCCCATCGTCCTCGAGTGGAAGAACGACAAGGGGGAGTGGGAAAAGCGCGGCCACGGCGTGACCGACGCCGACGGGCGCCTCCGCGATCTCTTGAAGGACGTGCCGCTCTCGCTCGGCACCTACCGCATCACCTTCGACGTGTACGCCTACCACCACGCGCTCGGGGTCGAGGGCTTCTACCCCGAGGTGAGCATCGTCTTCGTCGTGCGCGACGCCGGGAGCCACTACCACGTGCCCCTCCTCTTGAACCCTTACGGCTTCTCCACCTACCGAGGCAGCTGAGTTGGAAGCCACTCTTCGCGAGCTCCTCGATCTCGTCGTCCGCTGGATCCACCTCATCGCCGGGATCATGTGGATCGGCAACTCGATGCTGTGGAACTGGCTCGATCGCAACCTGGAGAAGCATCCCGAGAAGGGGCCGCTCCACCAGGGGACGATCTGGCTCGTGCACTCCGGCTCCTTCTACGAGATGGAGAAGAAGCAGCTCGAGCCTTCCCAGATGCCCAAGGTTCTGCACTGGTTCAAGTGGCAGTCGTACACGACGTGGATGACCGGCTTCGCGCTGCTCTTCATCGTCTACTACGCCGGCGGCGGCGCGTACCTCGTCGATCCCGCGGTGTCGAAGCTCACGCCCGAAGAAGGGATGGGCGTCGGCCTCGGCGCGTTGATCGGCGGCTTCGCGATCTACGATCTCATCTGGCGCTCGCCGCTCCAGAAGAAGGAGCCCGTCGCCGTCGCCCTCTGCTTCGCGCTCCTCGCCGGGGCCATCTACGGCCTCACGCACCTCTTGAGCGGGCGCGCCGCGTACATCCACGTCGGCGCGATGCTCGGCACGTGCATGAGCGGGAACGTCTTCTTCCACATCATCCCTTCGCAGCGCGAGCTCGTGAAGGCGACGCAAGAAGGGAAGACGCAGGATCTCAAGCTCGGCCAGCACGCCAAGCAGAGGAGCATCCACAACAACTACATGACCTTCCCGGTGCTCTTCATCATGTTGAGCAACCACTTCCCCAGCACCTACGGCTCGACGCTCAACTGGGCGATCCTCGGCGTGCTCATGGTGGGCGGGGCGACGGCGCGCCACTTCTTGAACATTCGCTTCACCTTCACGAAGTGGATGCCGGCGCTCGGGACGGCGATCGGCGTGACCTTGGTCGCGGCCTTCTTCCTGATGAGCAAGAAGGAAGACACCGGCGCGCTGGCGATGCCGGCGAACGTCGGCGAGAAGGTCTCCTTCACCAGCGTGCAGATCGTCCTTGGGCAGCGCTGCCAACCCTGCCACACCGCCCACCCCGATCAGCCCGACATCAAGACGCCGCCGAACAACATCATGTTCGACACCCCCGAGCAGATCCGCATGTACAGAGAGCGCATCAAGGCGCGCGCCGTCATCTCCAAGACCATGCCTCTCGCCAACCGCACCGGCATGACCCAGGACGAGCGCGATCTCCTCGCCCGTTGGTTTTTGCAGGGCGCAAGCGTGAATTGAGACGGGGGAGCGACCGTCCATCCCCGGGACATGCGCCCCCTCCCACGGTCCCTCGCGCTCGTCCTCCTCAGCCTGCCGGTGGTCGCTGGAGTTGCCTGCGGCAGCAGCAGCTCCGATGACCTCCCCTCCACCAATCTCTACGACGGCGGCGGGGTAAACGACGGCAGCGCCTCCGTGTACGACGGCGGCGGCGGCGCCGACACCGGCGGAGGTCCCGCCGACGCCGGCTCCGACGCCGCGCGCGCGACTTGCAACGGCCTGACGGCGGGCGCGCCGGTGGCTTCGCCCAACCTCGTCAACGAGCCGGCGGGGGTGGGCGGCACCATCGTCGACGGCACCTACGTGCTCATCGCCTCCCAAGCCATCGACACCGCCGACGGCGGACCGGGGATGAGCCGTTCGGCAGCCATCAAGTTCCAAGGGAACCAGGTGGCCATGGTCACCGACCTCGACTCGAACGGCCAACCCATGAGCGAGTGCTGCACCGGCACGTATTCGATCGTCAACACGACCGAAATCTCCCTCGGCGTGACGTGCGGCGCCGACGGCGGGCCCATCCTCTTCCAGTTCGGGTACGACGCCTTCCCCACCGACGCCGGGAAGAACGTGGTCCGCCTGCACTTTCATCGCACGTTCGCCGACTACCTCGAGACCTACGCGAAGCAGTGACGCCGGGCCGGTGCGCGCGGGAGGCCTAAAAAAGATCCTTTCGTTGTGACGAACCTGCCGCGCCCGTGACTATGTCAGGCGTGGATCGCGATGCACGGTTCAAAGCGCTGCTCGCCGCGCACGAGGGGGCCATTTACCGCCTCACGCGCTTTCGCGAGCGCGACCCGCACGCGCGACGCGATCTCGAGCAAGAGATCGCCCTCGCCTTGTGGCGCTCGCTCGACTCGTTCCGGGGCGACGCGAGCGAGCGCACCTGGGTGCTCCGCGTCGCCCACAACGTCGCGGTGACGCACGCCCTCCGCGCGCGCACCGAGAAGAGCCGCTCCGGCGGAACACTCGACGAGGCGATGCACGCGCGCGCTCCTGGACCGAACCCCGAGGCACGCGCCATCGACCGGGCGCGCCTCACGCGGCTCGAGGCGCAGATCCGCGCGCTCGATCTCGTCGAGCAGTCGATCGTGCTCCTTCATTTGGAGGGGCTCTCTTCCCAAGAGATCGCCGAGGTCACCGGCCTCACCGCTACCAACGTCACCACCAAGCTCTCGCGCGTACGAGCCGGGCTCGCGGCGCGCGATTCGGAGGAAGCATGAGCCACGACGACGAGCTCAAGAGCCTCTGGCAATCGAACGAACCCCCGAAGGAGGAGTCCATGAGCACCACCATCGTTCTCGACGACGTGAAGCGCGACGCCAGCCGCTTCGAGCGCACGATTCGCTTCCGCAACCTGCGCGAGTACGTGGCGGGCGCCATCGTCGCCGCCCTGTTCGGAGCGCGCGCCGTCTTCGCCTCCTCGTGGCTCGAGCGCCTCGGCTCTCTCGAGCTCGTCGTGAGCGCGGCGTGGATCGCCTGGACGCTCGCGCGTCACGGACGAAGCGAAGGGGCTCTCCCGCCGACGGCCACGACGCGCGAGGTGCTCGGCTTCCGCCGCACCCAGATGGAGCGCCAGATCGCGCTGCTCTCGCGGGTGCCGCGCTTCTACCTCGCGCCGCTCGCGCTCGGGCTCGGCCTCATCTGGATCTCGGACGCGATGAAGCTCGGAATGAGCCTGTTCCTCGTTGTGTACGGCGTCGGCGTCGTCGCGCTCTTCGTCTTCATCGCGTGGCTGAATCAGCGCGCGGCGCGAAAGCTTCGGCGCGAGCTCGAGGCGCTACCGCGCGGCGTGACGAGCTAAAGAACCCATAAAGAAGCGCCGCGAGGGGCGCTGACAGAGCTTTACGTCTCCTGTCTCTCGCTTCAGTGTGAGCGGCGTCGCGCATGCAATCCCTCGCTCTGCTCCTCGCTGCTTCTCTCGCCCACGCCGATCTCCAAGCGGTGGACACCGCCGCGCCGCCCGTCGCACCAGCACCCGCCGCGCCTCCCGCCCCCGCCCCCGCCCCCGCACCGTCGCCCGCCGCGCCGACCGACGCCGAGATCCACGTCGGGCCGGCGAAGCTCTCACCCGTCGCTTACGTCGAAGCGGAGTACTCGTACAACTTCAATCGCCCGTCGAACGGCATCACGAACTACCGCGGCTTCGACAACCGTCACAACACGTTCACGCTCTCGAACGTCGCCCTCGGCACGCAGTGGGACGTGGGCGATCTGACGGGGCGCCTCGTGCTCCAGGCCGGCCACACACCGGACACGTACTACTCCGCCGAGCCCACGCTCCCGGGGGCGAGCGGCGCGAACGCGACCGACGCGACCACCTGGCGCTTCCTTCAAGAAGCGAACCTCGGCTGGAAGGCACCGGTCGGCAGCGGGCTCCTCCTTCAAGCCGGGCTCTTCCTCTCGCCCATCGGGCCCGAGGTGATCCCGGTCAAAGACAACTGGAACTGGTCGCGCTCCAACCTCTTCTTCGGGCTCCCCTACTATCACACGGGCGCGCGCGCCTCGTACGACCTCGTCCCCAACCTCACGGCGACCTTCGCCGTCTACAACGGGTGGAACAGCGTCGTCGACAACAACGCGTACAAGTCGATCTCGGGGAGCCTCACGTACAAGATTCCGGATCGACTCCTCGCGCAGCTCCTCTACTTCGGCGGCGTGGAGCGGCCCGCCGGCGCGCTCGAGGGGCCGTACTTCCGGCACGACATCGACGCCTACGCCCAGGTCGACGCGACGTCGTGGCTCTCTTTTCTCGCCCACACGAACGGTGGGTGGGAGCCGAATCGCTTCGGCACCTCGCGATGGTTCGCCGGCGCGCTCTACGGGCGCGTGCGCGCGACGTCGTGGCTCTACGTAGCGCTCCGCGGAGACCGCTTCTGGGAGCACGTGGCGCAGAATGCGAGCGGCGTGGCGAGCCCCATCTTCTGGCCGGCTTCGTGGGTCAGCTCGGGGACGGCCACGCTCGATTTCCGTCCGGTCGATCACCTCTCGGTGCGGCTCGAGCTCCGACACGATCAAGCCGACAGAGAGATGTTCTTCGGACGCAACGTCGTCGGCGACGGGAGCGCGGCTTCGCCCTTCGTCCCCAACGCGCGGACCCAAGACACGCTCACGCTCGGAGCGACCGCCTGGCTGTGACCGCGCCTTCGTCGCGCAGCATCCGCGCGTGCCGCCGCTCAAAACCCCCAAAGACGCGGCGATCGACCGAGCTCCACGGTCGCGTACGTGACGTCGATCGCGCCCCCTTCGAACGCGTCTTGGCGATCCCCCGTGAAGCTCGGGCGGAGCTCCGGTGGCGCGACCGGGCACGCGCCCTCGTAGCGGATGGACAAGGTGTCGAGCTTCCGCACTTCGGGCTCGAGCTCGCGCGCCGCTCCTTGAAGGCGACCTTGAGCGTCGTATACGAAGTTGTCGCGCCAGCGCGGCTTGAGCGCCTCGAGCGTCGAAGGGTGCCCGCCCCGCAGCGACGCCGGATCGGTGAAGAAGAGCGACGTCGAGATCCGCCCCCCGGCGTCGTAGGCGATGTCGCGTCGGTCGCCGAAGCGCTTCTCGCATGTCGTCTCGAAGGGGAGCGTCTCCTCGCGCGTCATCCGACCCGCGCTGTCGAAGACGCGGTGGATGCGCACCGGGGTCGAAGGACGACACGCGGTCCCCTCGGCGGCGTCGATGCGCACGTCGACGACGTGCCCCGAAGCGTCGTAGGTGTAGTCGTGACGGACGGTCGCCTTCGTCACCGCGCCGGCGCGGTAGTCCATTTCGAGCGCGACGAGCCGTGAAGACTGGAAGGTGAGCCGCGCCGCCTGCTGGAGCTCTCCGCTCGCGCCGCCCCCGGAGAAGCGCTGCACCTCGACGAGACCGCCCTGCCCGTAGTGGAAGTCGACGTGACGCTCCTCCACCGCGCGGACCATGGGGACGCGCACCTCGGGCGGTGTGTTCTCGCTCCCCGGCGCGGCAACGACGACGTCACGCGTCTCCGCCTGGCGCACCACGCGCCCGCTTCGGTCGTAGTCGTACCGTAGCGCCGTGGTCAGCGTCCCTTGGGTCCACGTGCGCGCGAGCAGGTGCCCCGTGGCGTCGTAGGTCCACGCTTCGCGCTCTTTCCCCTCGAGGGTGCGTGTCAGCGGGCGCCCGCTCGCGTCGTAGGTGCGCTCTTCGTGCTCGCTCGCGGCGTCGCGCGTCCACGTGAGGACCACGCGACAGGCGGGGGCATCGGCCTGACTGGCAGCGATCGGCGCCGACGCGTCACCTGCCGGATCGGGCGCACGAGCCGTCGAGGAGGCAGGAGCCTTGGGCGAGACCGGAGCCTGCGCCCGCGGCGCCTCGGGGGAGCACGCTCCGTTGGCGAAGAAGCACGCGCCGGCGACGCAGGCGAGGAGGGAGAGTCGCGGGTCTGTGTTCTTCATTCGTTCCGTCGCGAAAGAATAGACTAGAGCGCATCTCATCGGCCTTGTGCAGTCGTGCGAACCTGCACGAGCGCCCAGAAGCTCGCCCGCGCATCCCTCGGGCGCTCCAGACGATGGCCTCGGGCACGCGTCGGCGCAGGGATTGCGAAGCGCGCAACCGTCGCGCCTTCCGCGCAGGACGACGGAGCAACCACCGGGGTCGGCGCGCACGACGGCTCGGCACGATTGCTGCTCGTCGAGCGCGAAGCCCGACTACGTCTTTAGAGAATCCTTAGCGAAGACCGGAGCGTCTTTACTTCGATCTTTCTCCCGGCGGCCTAGCTTCGTGACCGTCTCGATCCTCGGAGGCTCGGCGCCATGGATGCAGTCTACATCGGTCTGACGTTCGCGCTCTTTGCCCTCACGTGGGGCCTCGTGCGCATCTGCGAGGAGGCGCGATGAGCCCGCTCCACATCGTGAGCGGCGTGGTGGCGGCGCTCTTGCTCGTCTATCTCTTCGTCGCGCTCCTCAAGCCGGAGAAGTTCTCGTGAGCCTCTTTGGCGTCGCGCAGGTCGCGCTCTATTTCGGCCTCCTTCTCCTCGCCGTGAAGCCGCTCGGCGCCTACATGGCACGCGTCTTCGAGGGCGAGCGGGTGGCGCTCACTCGCGTGCTCGGTCCCGTGGAGCGCCTGCTCTACCGCGCCGCGGGGGTGAAGGCCGACACCGAGAACGACTGGAAGACCTACGCCGCCGGCGTGCTCCTCTTCCACCTCGCCGCCATCTTGCTCGTCTACGTGCTCCAGCGCGTGCAGGGGGCGTTGCCGTTGAACCCGCAAGGCTTCGGCTCGCCGGCGCCCGACGTGGCGTGGAACACGGCGGTGAGCTTCGCCACGAACACGAACTGGCAGGCGTACGGCGGCGAGAGCTCGCTCAGCTACCTCGTGCAGATGCTCGGGCTGACGGTGCAGAACTTCACCTCGGCGGCGGCGGGGATCGCCGTGCTCATCGCCCTGACCCGCGGCATCGCTCGGAAGACGAGCGGCACTTTGGGCTGCTTCTGGGTCGATCTCACGCGCGCCACGCTCTATGTGCTCTTGCCGATCTCGGTCGTCGCCGCGCTCTTCTTCGTGTCGCAAGGGGTGGTGCAGACGTTCGCGAGCTACCACACCGCGCATCTCCTCCAAGCGACGGTCGACGGCGACGGCAAGCCGGTGACCGATCAAGTCATCGCCCTCGGCCCGGTCGCCTCGCAGCTCGCCATCAAGCAGCTCGGCACCAACGGCGGCGGCTTCTTCAACGCGAACTCGGCCCACCCCTTCGAGAACCCGACACCACTCGCCAACTTCGTCGAAATCTTCCTCATCTTCCTCATTCCTGCGGCGCTCACCTACACCTTCGGCACGATGGTGAAGGACACGCGCCAAGGCTGGGCGCTCCTCGCGGCGATGACCGTCATCTGCGTGCCGCTCCTCGTCGCGTGTCTCGCGGCCGAGCAGGCGCCGAACCCCGCGCTCGCCTCTCTCCCCGTGGACCACGCCGTGAGCGCGCTCCAAGCGGGAGGCAACATGGAGGGGAAGGAGGTGCGCTTCGGGATCTCCGGCAGCGCGCTCTTCGCCACCGTCACCACCGCGGCCTCGTGCGGCGCGGTGAACTCGATGCACGATTCCTTCAGCCCGCTCGGGGGGCTCGTGCCGATGTGGCTCATTCAGCTCGGCGAGATCGTCTTCGGCGGCGTGGGCTCGGGCCTCTACGGGATGCTCGTCTTCGCCATCGTCGCCGTCTTCATCGCCGGGCTCATGGTCGGGCGCACGCCCGAGTACCTCGGGAAGAAGATCGAAGCCTTCGAGATGAAGATGGCGTCGCTCGTCGTCTTGCTTCCGGCGTCGGTCGTCTTGATCGGCACCGCCGTCGCCGTGGCCACCGAGGCCGGTCGCAAGGGGGTCTTGAACCCCGGTCCCCACGGCTTCAGCGAAGTGCTCTACGCCTTCTCCTCCGCTGCGAACAACAACGGCAGCGCGTTCGGCGGGCTCACGGTGAACACGCCGTTTTACGACGTGGCTCTCGGCATCGCGATGTTCGTCGGGCGCTTCTGGGTGAAGGTGCCGGTCTTGGCCCTCGCCGGCGCGCTCTCCAAGAAGAAGCTGGTCCCCCAAGGACCCGGCACGCTCCCCACGCATTCGGCGCTCTTCGTGATCTTGCTCGTCGGCACGATCGTCATCGTCGGCGCTCTCACCTTCATCCCGTCGCTGGCGCTCGGCCCGGTGGTCGAGCACCTCGTCGCGCACGGCTCGTAGCCCAGCGAGAACGCACCATGACCAGCGAAGCCAAGTCTCGTCCGCTCCTCGACGCCAAGATCGTCCGTCGCGCCTCCGTCGACGCGCTGAAGAAGCTCGATCCGCGCCACCAAATCCGTAACCCGGTGATGTTCGTCGTCGAGGTGGGGAGCGCGCTCACGACCGCGCTCTTCTTCGACGCGCTCGGAGGTCACGGCGAGGCGCGACCGGCCTTCATCTTCGGCATTTCGGCGTGGCTCTGGTTCACCGTGCTGTTCGCCAACTTCGCTGAGGCGATGGCCGAGGGGCGCGGCAAAGCGCAGGCCGACACGCTTCGCAAGGCGCGCAAGGACATCCAAGCGAAGCGGCTCGCGGCTCCGAAGCGCGACGCCGCCGTGACCCTCGTCGCCGCCTCCCAGCTCGCCAAAGGGGACACCGTGCTCGTCGAGGCGGGGGACTTCGTCCCCAGCGACGGCGAGATCGTCCTCGGCGTCGCCTCCGTCGACGAGAGCGCCATCACCGGCGAGAGCGCCCCGGTCATCCGCGAGAGCGGCGGCGATCGCAGCGCCGTCACCGGCGGCACGCGGGTCCTCTCCGACTGGATCTTGGTGCGCATCTCGGCCAACGCCGGCGAGACCTTCCTCGATCGGATGATCGCGATGGTCGAAGGGGCCAAGCGGAAGAAGACGCCGAACGAGATCGCCCTCGACATCTTGCTCGCCGCGCTCACCATCATCTTCCTGTTGGCGACGGTCACGCTCCTCCCCTACTCGGCGTTCGGCGTGGAGGTAGCGAAGCAAGGCGCGCCGGTGACGATCACCGTGCTCGTGGCCCTCCTCGTGTGCCTCATCCCCACGACCATCGGGGGGCTCCTCTCGGCCATCGGCATCGCCGGCATGGACCGGATGATCCAAGCCAACGTCATCGCTACCTCGGGGCGCGCGGTCGAAGCGGCGGGCGACGTCGACGTGCTGCTCCTCGACAAGACGGGGACCATCACCCTGGGCAACCGACAGGCGACCGAATTCATCGCCGCGAAGGGCGTGACCGACGCCGAGCTCGCCGACGCCGCGCAGCTCGCTTCTCTCCCCGACGAGACCCCCGAGGGGCGCAGCATCGTCGTCCTCGCCAAGGAGCGCTACGGCCTCCGCGAACGTGACGTGGGCTCGCTCGGCGGTCACTTCGTCCCCTTCACCGCGCAGACACGCATGAGCGGCGTCGATCTCGAGCGGCGCGAGATCCGGAAGGGGGCCGCCGACGCCGTCGAGGCCTTCGTGAAGGAGAAGGGGGGCGCGGTCCCGGCAGACGTCCGCGCGGCGGTCGAGGTGGTGGCGAAGAAGGGCGGCACACCGCTCGTCGTCTCCGACAACGCGCGCGTGCTCGGCGTGATTCACCTGAAGGACATCGTGAAGGGGGGGATCAAGGAGCGCTTCTCCGAGCTTCGTCGGATGGGGATCAAGACGGTGATGATCACCGGCGACAATCCTCTCACCGCTGCGGCCATCGCCGCCGAGGCGGGCGTCGACGACTTTCTCGCCCAGGCCACCCCCGAGACCAAGCTCACCTTGATTCGCGAGCAACAGAGCGGCGGGCGGCTCGTCGCCATGACCGGTGACGGCACGAACGACGCGCCGGCGCTCGCGCAAGCCGACGTGGCGGTCGCGATGAACACCGGCACGCAGGCCGCCAAAGAGGCAGGAAACATGGTCGATCTCGACTCGAACCCGACCAAGCTGATCGAGATCGTGGAGATCGGCAAACAGATGCTCATGACGCGCGGCGCGCTCACCACGTTCAGCACTGCGAACGACGTGGCGAAGTACTTCGCCATCATCCCCGCCGCCTTCGCCACCACCTACCCCGCTCTCCGCGCGCTCAACGTGATGCGCCTCGCCACGCCGGAGAGCGCCATTCTCTCGGCGGTCATCTTCAACGCGCTCATCATCGTCTTCTTGATCCCCCTCGCCCTTCGCGGCGTGCGGTACCGAGCCGTGGGCGCGGCCGATCTCCTGCGCGACAACCTCCTCGTGTACGGCCTCGGCGGAATCGTGGTGCCGTTCGTCGGCATCAAGATCATCGATCTCGCCCTCGTCGCTCTTCGTTTGGTGTGACAATGCCCTCGCCCGCCCCCCGCGGGAGAAAGTCGTTTCCCATGCTCTCCGAGCTCCGCCCCGCGCTCGTTCTTCTGGCCGCGCTCTCGGTCCTCACGGGCGTCGCCTACCCGCTCGTGGTCACCGGCGTCGCCCAGGCCGCTTTCCCCGCGAAGGCCCAGGGGAGCATGTCGCTCGCCGGCGGGGGCTCGGCGCTCATCGGACAGTCGTTCGACGCTCCCGGGTATTTTTGGGGGCGCCTCTCGGCGACGAGCCCGCCGTACAACGCGTCGGCGTCGGCAGGATCGAACCTCGGCCCCACGAACCCCGCGCTCACCCAGGCAGCCGAGGCGCGCATCACCGCGCTCCGCGCCGCGGATCCCACGGACACGCGCCCCGTCCCGGTGGATCTCGTCACCGCTTCGGCGAGCGGGCTCGATCCGGACATCTCGATCGCCGCGGCAGAGTTCCAGGTTCCTCGCGTCGCGCGCGCGCGTCACCTCCCCGAGGCCACGGTGCGCGCTCTCGTGTCCGCACACACCGAAGGGCGCGATCTCGGGGTCTTGGGCGAGCCGCGTATCCACGTTGCCCAGCTGAACGCCGCGCTCGACGCGACACACTGAGGCGCGTGGACTTCGAGCGACCGAACCCCGACGAGCTCCTCCGCGAGGTGGAGGAGGAGGCCTCGCGCGCGCATCGCGGACGCCTCACGGTGTTCTTCGGCGCCGCGCCCGGAGTCGGCAAGACGTACGCGATGCTCGAGGCCGCGCGCGCCGAGTGCAACGCAGGTCGGTCGGTGCTCGTCGGCGTGGTCGAGACGCACGGACGCTACGACACCGCGGCGCTCATCCTCGGCCTGTCGGTCCTGCCGAAGAAGAAGATCGCCTACCGAGGCCTCACACTCGAGGAGCTCGACGTCGACGGAATCCTCGCCGCCAAGCCGAGCCTGGTCCTCATCGACGAGCTCGCGCACACCAACGTCCTTGGCTCGCGTCACGCCAAGCGCTGGCAGGACGTCGAAGAGATCCTCGACGCGGGCATCGACGTCTTCACGACGTTGAACGTGCAGCACCTCGAGAGCCTCAACGACGTCGTCGCCCAGGTCACTGGCGTCGTCGTCAAAGAGACGGTCCCCGACTCGGTGCTCGACCGCGCCGACGACGTGCGCCTCGTCGACCTCCCGCCCGACGAGCTCATTCTCCGGCTCTCCGAGGGGAAGGTGTACATCCCCGACCAAGCGCACCGCGCGAAGGAGAGCTTCTTCCGCAAGGGGAACCTCATCGCCCTCCGCGAGCTCTCGCTCCGCCGTACCGCCGAGCGCGTCGACGCGCAGATGCGCTCGTACAAGCGCGCGCACGGCATCGCCCGCCCGTGGCCGGTGGCCGAGCGCATCGTCGTGTGCGTGAGCCCGAGCCCCGCCTCGGCGCGTCTCGTGCGCTCGGCGCGTCGGATGGCCGCCGAGCTCCACGCCGAGTGGCTCGCGGTGTACGTGGAGACGCCGGCGGCGTTGCGCATGAGCGCCAGCGCGCGCGAGCGTCTCGCCCAGAATTTGCGGCTCGCGGTGGAGCTCGGCGGCGAATCGGTCACCTTGAGCGGCGAGAGCGCCGCCGAAGAGACGCTCCGCTACGCGCGATCGCGCAACGCCACCAAGGTCGTCGTCGGCCGCCCCACGCACCCGCGCTGGCGCGATCTACTCCAGCGCTCGTTCCTCGAGGAGATCGTACGCGGCAGCCACGACGTCGACGTGTACGTCATCTCCGGCGAAGGGACCGACGCCCCCGCGCGCGCAGCCCCCTCGCCGCGAAGGAGAACATCGCCCCTCGGCTACGGCGCCGCGGCGGGGATGGTGATGCTCGCCACGGTGGTGAACGCCCTCGTCTTCGGTCGCTCGCAGCTCCCCGACGTCGTCATGGTCTATCTCCTCGGTATCGTGCTCGTGGCGATGCGCTTCGGCATGGGCCCTTCCTTCGTCGCTACGGTGCTGAGCGTCGTCACGTACGACCTCTTCTTCGTCCCCCCCTACTTCAGCTTCGCCGTCTCCGACTTTCGCCACACGGTGACGTTCGCCGTCATGTTCTTCGTCGCGGTCGTCATCTCGAGCCTCACGCGGCGTGTCCGCGAGCAGGCCGACGCTGCGCGAGCGCGCGAACGGCGGGCTTCGAGCCTCTACGCGATCACCCGCGAGCTCGCGACGAGCGGCTCGCGCGACGCTTTGCTCGCCGCCGCCGTGCGCCACGTCCACGACGTCTTCGACGCCGAAGTGTCGGTGCTCCTCCCCCGCTCCCACGGCAAGAACGCGAAGACCGAGCTCGAGACGGCGTCGACCGGCGACCACGCGCACGCGCCCGACGAAAAGGAGCACGGCGTGGCCACCTGGGTCTGGGAGCACGGGCGCCCCGCGGGGCTCACCACCGACACGCTCCCGTCTTCGCGCGCGCTCTACGTCCCCCTCCGCACCGGGCGGGGGACCCTAGGCGTCCTCGGCGTGCAACCCAAGCACGCCGAGATGCTCGTCGACCCCGATCGGAGGCAGCTCCTCGAGACCTTCGCTGGGCAGATCGCCGCCGCCCTCGAGCGCACCGCCCTCGCCGAGGAGGCACAGCGCATCCACCTCGACATGGAGACCGAGCGCCTGAGGAGCTCGCTCTTGAGCTCGGTGTCGCACGATCTTCGCACGCCGCTCGGCGTGGTCACCGGCGCCGCGAGCACGTTGCTCTCGGAAGACGCCTCCCTCCCCGAAGAGGCGCGTCACGATCTCGTCGAGACGATCCACGAAGAGGCGCAACGGCTCTCGCGGCTCGTGCAGAACCTCCTCGACATGACCCGCCTCGCCTCGGGCTCGATGCGCGTCCAGCGCGATTGGCAGCCACTCGACGCGGTCGTCGGCTCGGCGCTGGGGCGGCTCGAGGAGCGCCTCGCCAAGCGCGAGGTCCTCGTGAAGGTCCCGCGCGATCTTCCGCTCGTGGCCATCGACGGCGTCCTCATCGAGCAGGTGTTCATCAACCTCCTGGAGAACGCCGCCAAGTACAGCCCCGAATCTGCCCCACTGGAGCTCGAGGCGCGCGCCGAAGGGAGCAGCGTCGTCGTCGAGATTCGTGATCGCGGCCAAGGCATCCCGCCTGAGGACCGCGATCGCGTCTTCGAAAAATTCTATCGCCTCCCCCGCGAGCGCGCCGGCGGCGGCGCGGGCCTCGGCTTGGCCATCTGCCGCGGCATCGTCGAGGCGCACGGCGGGAAGATCCGCGCCCTCCCCCGTGACGGCGGCGGCTCGATCTTCGTCTTCGATCTCCCCATCGTCGGCGTCCCTCCCGAGGTGCTCGGATGAACGAGAAGTCGCCCAAGCTCCTCGTCATCGAGGACGAAGGCCAGGTGCGGAGGTTTCTCCGCGCCTCGCTCCAGAGCCACGGCTACGAGCTCCTCGAGGCCGTCACGGGGCGCGAGGGCTTGGCCACGGCCGCGCGCGAGCAGCCCGAGCTGATCCTCCTCGACCTCGGTCTCCCCGATCTCGACGGCGTCGAGGTGACGAAGCAGCTCCGCGAGTGGACGCAGACGCCGATCCTCGTGCTCTCGGCGCGCGGGCAGGAGCGCGACAAGGTGGAAGCGCTCGACGCCGGCGCCGACGACTACCTCACCAAGCCCTTCAGCATGAACGAGCTCCTCGCACGGATCCGCGTCGCCCGCCGTCACGCCGCGCGTGGCGAGCACCCCAGCGGCCCCGCCGAGTTTCGCGCCGGAGAGCTCAAGGTCGACATGGCGCGGAGGCAAGTGTTCGTCGGGACGCGCGAGGTGCACCTCACCCCCATCGAGTACAAGCTGCTCACGACGCTCGCGCAGAACGCCGGGCGCGTCATGACGCAGCAGCAGCTCCTTCGCGAGGTGTGGGGGCCGGGACGCGCGCACCAGACGCAGTACCTCCACGTGTACATGGGGCACCTCCGCGCCAAGCTCGAGGCCGAACCGGCGCGTCCGGTGTGGCTCTTGACCGAGCCGGGCGTGGGCTACCGCTTGAAGGAGGAGTAGGCGCGCGGCGCCGAGCTCGACGCACTCGCCTCGAGGGCGCGAGCGCCCCCTGCGCTGCTCAGGGCGCGCGACGACGGGCGGCGATCTGAGCGAAGGATCGCGCGCGGAGCTCGTCGGCGGTGATCCCGGCGGCGAAGACCTCGGCCTCGTCGAGCGCGCCCGAAGCCACGCCGCGGAGGAAGAAGTTCAAGAGCCCCTGGGCGCTGGCGGCGTCGTCGAACACCGTCCCCACGAGGCTCGCTTGAGCCGCCCGCTCGACGAAGACGCGAAGACGGCTCGTCGCCGCGGGGAGCCCCTCGCGAAAGAACCGATAGAGCGCCGCGTAGCGCGAGACGAGCTGCGCCGGGTGAAGATCCCACCCCTGGTAGAAGCCTTGGGCGAGGCTGCGGCGCACGTCAGTCGCGTGCAGTTTCCACGCATCGTGTACAGCCCGCCGGTTCTCTTCCTGCTGCTCCGGCGCGAGCGACTCGCCTTTGTGGGGCGCTACCGGGAGCACGTTGGTCGCGCCGTCGGAGAGCGCCACGTGCGAGCCGGCGAGCGCGAGCTGCATGAGCCCGCGCGCGAGATCGCACGCCGGATGCGCGAGGCTCTGGTCGGCGGCCGACACGTGGAGCGCCGCCGTGTAGTCGTACGCCCCGAAATGCGCGGCCACGCAACGCTCGCCCACGGCCCTCGCGATGCGACCGAGCACGAGATCACCGCTCGGCCCCACGAGGGCGCGCGGCGTCTCCACCATCACTTCGAGCGCGAGTGAGCCCGAGCGGAGCGAATTCGCGCGCTCGAGCTCCTCGAGGGCGCGCGCCAAGACGAGCACCTCCCGCTTGTCCTCGACCTTGGGCAAGGTGACGACGAAGCCCGAAGGGACGCTCCCCGCCGAGCCGCGAGCGAGCGCGGTGACGACGCGATCGAGCGTCCGGAGGCTTCGCTTCGCCGTCGCTCCCGAGAGCGCCTTCACCCGCACACCGACGAAGGGCGGGAGCGTCTCCGCCTCGAGGCCCCGCGCGAGCTCGGCGCCCACGTGCTCGGCGTGGCCGTCCTCTTCTTCGTCGGTGCGGTGGCCGTAGCCGTCTTCGAAGTCGACGCGCAGATCTTCCACCGGCTCACGCGCGAGCTTCTCCGCCACACGCGCGCGCACGACAGAGGCCAACGCGGGGGCGATGTCGAACACTTCGCCGAAGGTCTTTGCGTCGGGCGCGTAACGATCGAGCGCGGCGAGCGCGAGCCCCCCGAGCTTCTTCGCCGCGCCGGCTTGAAAGAGGTGCGCGCCGCCGTAGACGGTGTGCACGGGACGACGTCCCGAGACCTTCGGATCGGCGTGGGGTGCGAGGCCGCCGAGGAGCGCGGTCAGGGTCTCCTCGCGGAGCGAAGGTCGCACGTCGTCAGCCCGCGGTCGGCGCTTCGAGCGCTCGGCGCACGAGCGCGCGCGCGACGTGGGCGCGGTACTCCCCGGTGCTTCGCACGTCGTCGATGGGCGTCACGTCCTTCGCCAAGGCGGCGCCGAGCTCGTCGTCGTTCACCGCCGCGAGTGCGCGCCCCTCGAGGTACTCGCGCACCGCCGCGAGCGGATGCGTCGTCGCCGCGACCGAGGCGATGCCGAAGCGCGCGCGGCGAATCGTGCCCCCCTCGACCTCGACCACGCTGGCGAGCGCCACCTTGGAGATGGCCTGCGCGAGGCGCGTTCCGACCTTGCGCCAGCGAGCCCAAGCGCTGCGCGGCGGCACGCGGACGTCGATCTCGACGATGAGCTCGCCCGGCTGCATCACGGTCTTGCGGTAGCCGGTGAAGAACTTCTCGAGTGGCACGGTGCGCGTCCCCGAGGTGTTTGCAAGATGCACATTCCCCTCGAGGGCCATGAGCACCGGCACGCCATCGGCGGCAGGCGAAGCGGAGGCGATGTTCCCGGCCAAGGTCCCGCGCGTCTGGATTTGCACCGCGCCGACGTCGCGCGCCATCTCCGCCAGCATGGGGATCGCCGCGGCGGCAGGGTCCTTCCGCAGATCCCAATACGTCACTCCGCCACCGAGGCGAAGACGCGCCTCGCCGCCGCCCGGAGGAGCGTCGTGGGTGATGCGGTGAAAGCCTTCGATGCGCGTGAGATCGACGACGAGATCGATCTTGTTGGCGCGCTCCACCGGCAAGAGGTGCCGGTCGACGATGAGGTCGGTGCCGCCGGCGAGGATCATCGGCGTCGCCTTGCGGGCGACGGCGTCGGCCAAGAGCGTGCACGCCTCGGCGACCGAGCGCGGCGCGACGAGCTTGGCGGCCTCGAGACCGGCCGGCGCGTGCGCGGCGCGGATCTCGTTCGACGGCGCGGGGAAGCCGGTGCTCACGGCGCCTCCGCGCGGAGGCGAACCGCCGCATGAAGAATGGCTTCGACGATGCGCTGGTAGCCGGTGCAGCGGCACAGGTTGCCGGCGATGGCCTCGCGGACCTCGGCCTCGGTGGGGTTCTTGTTCTCGCGGAGGAGCGCCTCGGCGGCGACGAGCATCCCCGGCGTGCAGATGCCGCACTGCGCACCGCCGTCCTCGACGAAGCACGCTTGGAGCGGCGAGAGGGCGCCGCCCATGGAGAGCCCTTCGACCGTGACGATCTCGCGATCGGCGCACTGGCCAGCGGCGACCAAGCACGAGTTCACGGCGACGCCGTCGACGAGCACGGTGCAGGCGCCGCACTCTCCTTCGCCGCAACCTTCTTTCGTGCCGGTGAGCCCGAGGGGGCCGCGGAGCACGTCGAGGAGGCGTGCCGCGGGGGGCGCTTCCACCTTCTGGGTCTTGCCGTTGACCGTGATGCGCATCGTCCGCGCATGTTAGCGCAGGGGCGGTCCGTCACGAAGGGAAGACGTGATGGAAGAACTCGGCGCGGGAGGCGACGCCGCACTTTGCGTAGATCTGCGACACGTGCTGCCGCACGGTCTTTTCCGCGTTCCCCTCGAGGCGGGCGATCTCCGCGGTGGGGAGCCCCTTGAGCAGGAGCCGCGCCACCGCGGCCTCCTTCTCGGTCAAGCGCGCGTGGGAGAGGGCGCGGTCGACGAAGGCCCCGAGCCCGGCGCGGTCGGCGAGCACGCGGCGCAGAACGGCGGCGAGATCGTTCACGGTGAACGGCTTCTCGAGGAGGAACGCCGCCCCCTCGTTGAGCGCGCGCTTCACCTTCCCCACGTCCGCGAAGGCGGTCATCACGACGATGGGCGACACGGGGGCCATCGCCCGCAGGCGCGCGAGGAGATCGAGCCCTCCCTCGCCGCCCTTGCCGAGGACGATGTCCACGACCGCGACGTCGAAGCCGAGCTCGCCTTGCGTCACGCCCTCGGCAAACGAGCCCGCCTCGACGCAGGTGAAGCCGTGTCGGGTGAGGCCGCGGGCGAGGGCCTCGCGCGCGTCGACCTCGTCTTCGACGAGGAGGAGCCGCTCGCTCACGAGACGCCCGAGGGGAGCCTCAGCTCAAAGGTGGTGGACCATCCGGGCGCCCCGCGATGCTCGACGTCCCCTCCCATCGCCCGCGCAAGGGCCCGCGCGATGGAGAGACCGAGACCGAGACCACGCGCCTTCGACGACGAGAGGGGCTCGAAGAGCTGGGTCTCCGAGGAAACCCCCGGGCCGTCGTCGTGGACTTGAACGACGCTCGCTCCGTCGCGCTCCGCCACCTCGATGTCGAGACGCCCAGGGCCTCCGCGGCTCCTGAGCACGTCCAAGCTGTTGGCGACGAGGTTCTCGACGATGATGCGCACGAACGCGGGATCGCCCGTGGCGCTCACGTCGGCCGCGTGCACCGTGACCGAGATCCCGTCGTGCCGCGCGATGGGGAGCACGTCGCGCGCGACCTCGTCGACCACCGCGTCGAGCGCCACCGCGCCCAAATTCGGCATCGCGCCTCCGGCGAGCGCGCGGAGCGAAGCGAGGTTGTCCTTCACGCGGGTCATCTGGGTGCGCGCCTTGGCGAGCGCTTCGTGGCGAGCGCTCGGGGTCAACGACTCTTCGGCGAGCTCGTCGAGGAGGAGCCCCAGCGCGTGCAGTGGGTTCCGCACGTCATGAAGGGTCGAGGCGGCCACCACCCACACCGCTTGATCGCGCTCGACATGCTCGAGCCGCGCGCGGAGCTCCTCGACGCGAGCCCCGGCCGCACGCGCGAGCTCCGAGCGGAGCCTCACGTAGTGCGCGGTGACGCCGAGGAGCGCGCCCACGAGGAGCGGGATCCCGCGGTCGACGAAGCCGTGAATGACGGCCCACGTGTCGACGAGCGGCGCGCGGCGTTCGATGACGTCGAAGTAGGTGTTGGCCCCGGCGTAGAGGGCGCCGAAGAGGACGCCGACCGCCACGTAGAGCGGGAGGCGACGCAATGCGCGCGGGCGGAGCGAAGAACCTGCGTTCATGGTCGCGCGTCGGCCTCGAAAGAACTCTAGCGCGGCCTCCCCGCCGGGGACTCCGACATTTGCCGGAGTGTCGGCCCGAAAGATGCTCTCTAGCCTCGACTCATGCTGCGCCTCGTCTTCTCGCGGGTCGGCGGTGCTCTTTCGCTCGCGGCTCTCGGCGCGGCGTCGACCGTGAGCGCCCCGGCGCGCGCCCTCCCCGAGCACGAGGTCGAGGGCCCGGAAGCCACGCGACCGGCGAGCCTCGTCTTCGATCTCGATCACGCCGTGGCCGCCGGGGCCGAGCGTGGTCCGGCGGTGAAGGTGGCACGGGCCCCGCGCGCGGGGGCGCTCGATGCCGAAGCGCACGCGTCCTCTTTGCCGCGCGCGCCGGTGCTCACGGTGGCCGCCGGGTATCGATCCGCCTCGCCCACGTCCGGGCCGGAGCTCTCGGCCTCGCTCCTTCAAGACGTCTCGCTGCGTGGTCTCGGTTCGGCGCGCGAAGACACGGCCCGCGCCCTCGTCCACGCCGTCGATGCCGACACCGAGCGCGCGCGCCTCGAAGGGGCGGCACGCGGCGGGCTCGCGTGGGTCGACGTGCTCGAGGCCAAGGAGCTCCTCCGTCTTCGTCGCGAAGCGCACGCGCAAGCGCTCGCCGTGTTGAAGACCACGGAGGCGCGTGTCCGGTCGGGCGTCGCGCAGCCGGTGGAGCTCGCGCTCGCCAAGGCCGACGCCGGGGCCGCGGTCGCGGCGATCCTCGACGCCGAAGGGGCGTTCACCGAAGCGCGCGCCGAGATGCGCTTCGCGCTGGGTCTCGACGCCGGTGCCGACGTCGACGTTCAGGGCGATCTCTACGGCACGCGCGAAGACATCGTGGACGAGGCCGCGGCCATCCGCGCCGCCGAGGGGCGGCACCCCTCCCTGGCGTTGGCGCGCGCGCGCTCGGCGTTGGCGCACGAAGAGGTGCGTCTCACCCACGCCACGCTCGGACCTTCGCTCACGCTCGGCGCCGCGTACCTCCGGGAGGGGACGGGGAATCAAATCTGGACCGGCATCGTGGGGGTCCCGCTGCCGCTCGTCGATCCCGCGCGCTACGAGACGGCGCGCGGCCAGGCGCAAGAGGATCTGGCGAACGCCCAGGTGGAGCACACCCGCGCCGAGCTCGCGCGCGACATCCGCAAGGCGCTCCACGAGCGCGCGCACTGGCGCGAGGTCCGTGACGCGCTCTCCCGCGAAGCGCTCCTCCCCACGCGCGAAGCGCTGAGGCTCGCTCAAGTGAGCTACGAGGTCGGCACCGAAGGGGTGGCGACGGTGCTGTTGGCGCGCCAGCGCCTCGTGAACGTGGAGGAGCAGCTCGCGCGCGTCGCAGCCCAAGTGCAGCGCGCCGACCTCGGCTTCGGTCTCGCCGCCGGAACGCTCCTCGGCGAACCACGCGGGGGGAGACGATGATGCGCACCCGCCGAGCGAAGGGACGAAGCGCGCGCCTCGGCGCCCTCGTGCTCCTCACATTCCTTGCATCCTGCAACAAAAGCTCGGCACCCACCGGCTCCGGCACCACGAACGTCGGGACCAAAGAGAGCCGCCTGACGCTCGACGCCGATCTGATCTCGTCCGGTCGCGTGCGGGTGGAGACAGCGGCCAGGCGCGCACCGAGCACCGAGCTCCGGGTCGCCGGCGACGTCGTCTCGTCCGACACCGGCGCGGCGGAGGCGGGGGCGCTCGTCCCCGGACGCGTGGCGGCGATCCTCGTGACCGAAGGGGCGCACGTAAAGCAGGGGCAGGTGCTGGCGTGGGTCGACGCTCCCGAGGTCGGCCGCGCGACCGCCGAGGTCCTCCGCGCGCGGGCACGCGCCTCGGTCGCGGCGCGCAAGCTCGAGCGACAAGGCGAGCTCGACAAACAAGAAGCGACCAGCAAGAACGCGCTGGACGAGGCGCGCGCCGAGGGTCGCATCGCCTCGGCCGATCTCGCCGCCGCGCGGACGCTCCTCTTGAGCCTTGGGGGCCAAGAGCCGCCGGACAACGCCGAGACGTCGCCGACCTCGGTGCCGGTACGCCTTCCCGTTCGCGCGCCCATCGACGGCGTCGTCGCCCATCGCGAGGCGGTCTTGGGTGGCGCGGTGAGCCCGGATCGACCGCTCTTTCGTCTCGTCGCCGCGAGCCGCGTGGCCGTGCTCGCCCGCGTCCCCGAGACGATTCAGGACCTTCCCAAAGAAGGGGCCCACGCCACCATCACCTCGCGCGGTGCGCCGAAGGACGCGCCGGTCTGCAGCGCGCGCGTGACGGGAGTCCTTGGCGCCATCGACGAGGCCACGCGCACCCTGCCGCTTCGACTCGAGCCCGATCCGACCTGCACGCTCCTCGTCCCCGGCGCCTACGTGGAGGTCGTCCTCGCGGGGGCGCCCACGCAAGGGAAGCCCGAGATCGTCGTCCCGCGCGAGGCGGTCCTCGACGTGCACGGAGTCCCGTCCGTCTTCGTCGCCGAAAAAACTCCGGGCGCCTTCGTGCTCCGGCCGGTGCGCGCGCGGTTCGACGGCGGACCGGACGCGGTCATCGAGAGCGGCCTCGCCGAGGGCGAAGGGGTGGCGTCCACCGGCGCCTTGCTCCTCAAAGGGGAGCTCCTCCGCGGCGAGCTCGAGAGCCCGTGATCGCGCGCGTCGTTCTCTGGGCGCTCGAGAGCCGCTTCCTCGTGGCGCTCGCCGTCTTGGCGCTCGTCATCACCGGCGTGCGCGGCTACCAAGCGCTCCCCATCGACGCCGTCCCCGACACGAGCAACGTGCAAGTGCAGGTGCTCACCAACGCGCCGGGGCTCTCGCCGCTCGAAGTCGAAGCGCTGGTCACTCGTCCCATCGAGCTCGCGATGGCGGGGCTTCCCGGCAAAGAGGTCGTTCGCTCCACGTCGCGCGCGGGCGTGTCGGCAGTCACCATCGTCTTCCAAGACGACGTCGAGCTCGCACAAGCGAGAAACCTCGTCGCCCAGCGCCTGACGGCGGCGCGCGAGGCGATCCCCGCTTCCGCCGGTCGTCCGGAGATGGGCCCTCTGACGACGGGCCTGGGAGAGATCTACCACTTCACCCTGCGCTGGCCGGGGCACTCGGCGCGCGATCTTCGCACCGTGCTCGAGTGGGAGATCGCCTATCCGCTCCGCGCGGTGCCCGGCGTGGTGGAGGTGAACGCGTGGGGCGGAGCCGAACGGCAGATCGAAGTGCGCCTCGATCTCGACGCGCTCCGCGCCCTCGGCGTCACGCAAGGAGCGGTGGAAGAGGCGCTCCTCGGCGGCGGGCAGAGCGCGGGCGCGGGGGCGCTCGAGCGCGGCGAGGAGCAAGTGCTGGTGCGGCTCGACGGACAGTACCGATCGTCGGCCGACGTCGCCAACCAGGTGGTGGCCACGCGCGAGGGGGGCGTGCCGGTGCGCGTGCGCGACGTGGCTCGTGTCATCGACGGCGAGGGGATCCGCGTGGCCGCGGCGACAGCGGACGGCGAGGGCGAGACCATTTACGCGATGGTGCAGATGATCGCCGGGGGCAACGCGCACGAGATCACCTTCGACGTGAAGCGCGAGCTCGCCACCATCCAAAAGCGTCTTCCTCCCGGCGTGACCATCGAGCCCTTTTACGATCGCGCGGCGCTCGTCGATCGCGTCCTCTCCACCGTGCGCCGCTCGCTGCTCGAGGGGGGCGTCATCGTGGTGGTCGTTCTCCTGATTTTTCTCGGCGATTTGCGATCGGGGCTCGTGGTCGCGACCGCCATTCCGCTCTCCATGCTCGGCGCTTTCGCGGTGATGCGGCAGAGCGGCATGACCGGCAACTTGATGAGCCTCGGCGCCATCGACTTTGGCCTCGTGGTCGACGGGGCGGTGGTGATGGTGGAAGGGGCTCTCGCCACGATGACCGCGAAGCACGTGGACGCGCGCGAGGCGCTCGGGCGCGAGGCACGCGCCGTCGGCCGCCCCATCGCCTTCGGCGTCTTCATCATCGCGGTGGTGTACGCACCGGTGCTCCTCCTCGAAGGGGTCGAGGGGAAGATGTTCCGGCCGATGGCTTGGACGGTGCTCTTCGCGCTCTCGACCTCGCTCGTGCTCACCTTCACCTGGATCCCCGCGCTCGGCTCGCTCGTGCTCAAGCGGAGCCCTCACGGCGATCCGTGGGTCGTGCGGCAGTTGCGGCGCGCGTACGAGCCCTTCCTCGACTGGATGCTGGCGCGTCCGCGCACGGCGGCGGTGGCGGCGCTGGTCCTCGTGGCCGCCGGTGTCGGCGCGGGCTGGGGTCGCGGATCGGAGTTCGTGCCGCGCCTCGAAGAGGGGGACCTCGTGGTGCAGGTGGTGCGTCCGCCGAGCGTCTCGCTCACCGAAGCCATTCGCGGCACGACGATCCTCGAGGCGACGCTGCGCAAGTACCCCGAGGTCAAGCGCGTCGTCTCGCGCACCGGCAGCCCCGACGTGGCCACCGACATCATGGGGGTGGAGCAGAGCGACGTCTTCATCCTCTTGAAGCCGCGCGCCGAGTGGACGAGCGCCAAGACGCGCGAAGAGCTGGTGGCGCGGTTCGAGCACGACCTCCGGCGCACCCTCCCCGGAACCGGCTTCAGCTTCACGCAGCCCATCGAGATGCGCGCGCAGGAGCTCTTGGGCGGCCTGAAGAGCGACGTGGGGGTGAAGGTCTTCGGCGACGATCTCCCCACGTTGACGCGATCGGCGACCGAGATCGCGCAGCTCCTCGCGTCGATCCCCGGCTCGGCCGACGTCCGCCTCGAGCCGACGAGCGGCCTCCCCCTCGCCACGCTGCGCCCGAACACCGAGAAGCTCGCGCGCCTCGGGGTGAAGAGCGACGAGCTTCGGAACGCCGTCGAGGCGATCCGCGCCGGGCGCATCGTCGGCGTGCTCGTGGAGGGGGATCGTCGCTTCCCGGTGGCGGTCCGACTGAACACGCCGCCCGACGCCGATCCGAGCGCGCTCGCGCGCCTCCCCCTCACGTTCGGCGCGGGGACCGCCGCGCGCACCTTGCCGCTCGGCGATCTCTGCGACATCGTGCTCGACGAAGGGCCTGCGCAGATCAGCCGCGAGCAGGCGCGGCGGCGCGTGCTCGTGGAGGCCAACGTGCGCGGGCGCGATCTCGGCTCCTTCGTGCAAGAGCTCGATCGCAAGCTCGCGGCGCTCTCTCTTCCGCCTGGCTACTACGTCACCGTGTCCGGGCAGTACGAGAACCTGGTGCACGCGGCGACGCGCCTGGCGATCATCGTGCCGGCGACGCTCGCTCTCATCTTCGTCCTGCTCTACCTCATCTTCGATCGCATAAGGCCGGGGCTCCTCATCTTCCTGAACGTGCCGGTGGCGGCGAGCGGCGGCGTGATGGCGCTCGCCTCGCGAGGCCTCCCCTTCTCGATCTCGGCGGCGGTCGGCTTCATCGCGCTCTTCGGTGTGGCCACGTTGAACGGCGTGGTCTTGATCTCGGCGGCGCGGCGGCTCGAAGACGAAGGCCACTCGCCGCGCGAGTCGGCACGGCAAGCGGCGCACGAGCGGCTTCGCCCGGTGCTCACCACGGCGATCGTGGCGTCGCTCGGATTTCTCCCGATGGCGTTGGCCGAAGGGACCGGCGCCGAGGTGCAGAGGCCGTTGGCGACGGTGGTCATCGGCGGGCTCGTGACGGCCACGGTGCTGACGCTGGGCCTCCTCCCGACGTTCTACGGAGGGAGAGCGCCGACGCCGCGCGCGCCCGAGGAACCGGACGCGTAATTCGCGCGCCTCAGTACGCCTCTTCGAGCCAAGCGAGCGCGTCGCGCAGCACCGGCTCGTCGGTCGCCGGCGCGTAGGTGTGGCCGACCTTGCCGAGGTCGACGAAGCGCACCGGGAAGCCTTCGGCGCGAAGCCGCTCGGCGTTCGCCGCGAGCGGACGGTACGTGCCGTCGAAGCGCCCGGCGCCGAGCGCGATGCGCTTCACGCCGGCGTCGCGAAGATCCTTCGCCGTCACTTCCACGTCGGCGCCGATGAAGAGCGCGCCGCGGTAGCGCCCGGGGTTCGCGCGAAGCTCGCTTCGTCCGAGGTACCCGCCTTGGGAGAAGCCGATCAAGATGTGCGGCTTCGTCGTGTCGACGGCACCGGGGTGCATCGCTTCGGTCTCCTCCTCTGCTTTGCGAATGGCCGCTTCCTCGGTGGCGAAGGGGCCGCTCCACGTCGCGCCACCGCCCGGGCACGGCGTCGGCGCGCTCGGGCAGAGGAGCCACGACGAGCTCGTGACGCCGTCTTTGAAGTAGGGGCAACCGTTCCCCGGATCCCCGCAGATGCCGTGGAGGTAGATCGTCACCGGTCTTGCGCCCGGCTCCTTCGCCGTCTCGCTCGCCTCGCCGCGCGCCGGTGGGTACGCGTACACCGGCAGTCGCCCGCCGCGCACGGTGATGGGCACTCCTTCGCTCGGCCCTGAAGCGCCCGCGGCTTCGCTCGAGACGAGAGCTCCCGTCGCGGCGATCAGAAGACACACCATTCCCACCGCGCGCTGTGCGCGCACCCTCGTGATGTTCATGTGCAAGCACGGGCAGCCTCGCGGCGAAGTGCCGCGGGCTCTGCCCTCCTCTCCTTCACTCGTCGTGCGAGCGCGCCGTTCTGTGACACGATCGCGGAAGCCGAGACGGCCGCCGCTACTTCGTCGGCACCGGCGCGGTAGGCTCGAAGTCGGTGCCCACTGGCTTCGCCACCTTCGGCGCGGCCTTCGGCTTCACTTTGCTCGGCACCTTGGACGAGGTCATGTCGCTCGTTCCGAACGAATCGCGGTTCCACGTCGGCGCCGTGGTCGGCACGGGCGCGGGCACGCTCGAAGGCACCGCGCTCGGCGCGGGGAACACCGGCGCGGTCTTCGTGTCGTTCTTGATGTCGTTCTTCGTATCGTTCTGCGTCGGCGAAGGCGGCGCGAGGTGCTCGGTCGCGTCTCGGCGCGCGCGCTGGATCTCCTCAGCGGTGTCGCCCGCCGGATCGATCTCCTTCGCGCGATCGAGACCGTCGAGGCACGGCTCGTAGGCGCCGTTCTCGCAGCTTCGCAGCGCGTCGCGACGCATGCGACCGGCGCGCTCTTGGGGCGTCGGCTCGTGGGGCGTGTCGTGGGCGATGACAGGCTCCGGCGCCTTCTCGCGGCGGAGGAAGAACACGAGCGCGAGGAGCGCTACGATGCCGAGCGCTGCGAGCGCCGCCGCTTGGGCGGCCCACCGCGTCTTGAAGTGACGTCGCAATCGGCTCACGCGCTGACGCACGCGCGTGGCCGGCAAGTTCTCACGCTCGGCGATGCTCTCGAGCTTCTCCCCCTCGCCCTCTTGCAGGAGCCACTCGAGCGTCTTCTCCGGCTCTTGTCCGGGAGGGAGCTCGCGCATGGCCCAGCGCAAGATGTCGTCCACCCCCTGCGTCGGCGCGCTCGTCGGGATCTCCGGCACGTCGAACGTCTCGCGGCGCGCGCGGCGGTGATAGTCCGCCACCTTGTTCCGCGCGATCCCCCAAATCCACTTGCGAAGCGCCTCCGGCTCCTCCGGTCGCGTCTTGGAGACGAACGCCTCGGTCAGCGTCGCTTGGACCACATCGTCTACTTCGTGCGCAGGGACACGACGCCGCACCATGGCGGCGAGCGCTTCACGAAAGGCGGAAGAGGACCAGTCAGCGCTCATCGGAAAGGTGGCCACGCTCGATCATCGGGCGACCGGGTCACAGTGTGACACGGGGCGATCTCTTTTTTCTCGCCCACGCGAACCCCGGAAGTACCCCGGCTGGGAGCGTTTCGTGGCCTAGGCTCCTTCTGGAACCCGGGGGGGTGACGATGAAGGGTCGATTTCTCGCGGTCGCCGCGAGCTTGTGCGTCGTGGGCTGCACGTTTCTCGTCAAGCGCGACGCGGTGCAATGCACGACCGACGCCGATTGCACGGGTCGCGGCGCGGCGTTCGAAGGGACGACCTGCAACGCCGGCACCTGCGAGAGCAACGCGGCGTACTGCAGAACGAACCAGGAGTGCATCGACAGGAACAAGGGGGCCCCCTTCGTCTGTCGCAAGACGCTCGACCACACCTGCGTCGCGCTCCTCACCGAAGCGTGCCCACGCATCCTCGGCGACCCCGCCGACCTCGCGAACGACGACACGGTGGTGCTCGGGTCGATGATGATCCCCGACTGGAAGCCGATCTTGAAGGCCGCAGAGGACTCGATCGAGCTCGCGCTGAAGGATCTCAAAGCCAACGGCGGAGGCCTTCCGCCGGTCAACGGATCGACGAAGCCTCGGCCCGTGGTCGTCTCCGCGTGCGAGATCCCGCTCATGAACCAAGGGCTCAGCGCGCCGGCGGTCGATCACCTCGTGCGCGAGTTGCACGTGCCGGCGATGATCGGCCCGATCCCCCAGGACGAAATCACGACCGCGCTCCAAACCGCGCTGGCCACGACGCCGAAGACCGTGATCATCGCCCCCTCGAGCGCAGCCGGCTCGCAGTTCACGAACGTGCCCGGGCGCGTCGGCGTGTTGTTCGTCACGGCGTACATCGGAATTTCGGTGCCGCGGTCCACGGCGCAAGTCGTCCCGTACGCCATCGAGCCCGCGCTGCGGAAGAAGCGCGGGCTCGACAACACAACCAAGCTGCACGTGGCCACGCTCGTGAGCGGCGTCGGAGCCGAGGACGCGCAGATCAACCTCATGTACGACGAGCTCGTCTTCAACGGCGCCACCGCCGCCTCGAACGGCTCGAACTACAAGGAGTTCAGCTACGGCGATCCGAAGGCTCCCGACTTCGACACGCGGCTCGCGGCGATGCTGACGGACCTTCTGGCCTTCAAGCCGGACATCATTCTCTTCCCGCTCGGCGGCGTGGAGACCCCGACCATCTTCGGACAGATCGAGCAGCTCGGCCTCGCGCCGTACTACCTCTTCGGAACGGGCGCGCTGAACCCGGCCTTCACGAATCTCGTCGGCAGCGACGCCTCGATCATCTCGCGCATCTTCGTCGAGCAGCCAGGTCACGGCGCGCACGATCCTGCGGTGCTGGCTTTCTACCAGCGCTTCGCGCCCGCGTACCCCGAGGAGCCGCCGAACGAGCTCGCCGCCCTCGTCTTCGACAGCACGTACATGGCGTTCTTCGCTGCCGCCTCGGTCGGAGGGGGCCCCGTCACCGGCGACGCCATGAGCACGGCGCTCTTCACCCGCTTGAACACGGGCATCCTCGTCCACGATCTCCCCACCGACATTCCCCCGGCGATGAGCCAGCTCGCTGCGGGGCGCGGCATCGAGTTCAACGGCGTCGAGGTGCCCGCAGCCTTCGACAAGTCGGGGAACGTCTCGCAGAACATGATGATGCTCTGCGTGGACCCGACGGTGACAGCCGGAGCGCTCGCGGGCTTCCGCGAGACGGGCATCATCTTCGACGCGACGCAGGGGCGCTTGCTCGGAACGAACGGCTGCTTTTGACCTGGAGGAGGGACGACTCTAGTGTCCTGAGTCCGAGGTTCGTCGCCTTCGGCGCCGAGCCTTCTGACTCAGGAACTAGGTCACCCTGGTGGGGAGCTTGCGCTCCCCCTCGCTCGGTCGCTTGCGCTCCCTTCGCGATCCTCCCCCGCCTCGCCTCCGGCGACTCGTGCTTCGCACGA
>CAZHHD010000032.1:0-91197 GCA_964531795.1 uncultured Polyangiaceae bacterium
CCAAGTCGAAGTCAATTAACTCAGAATCCGCGGACCCAACTCGGGGGTCAGGTCATGGGGAAGTACGCCCTTGGCTCGAGAGCCGCCTCGTTCACAAAGGCTTCGAGCGACGCAACCGACGACATGATCGCCGCCAACGTGTCCGCCTGGATCGACTCCCAGAAAGCGCCGAAGGGTTCACCGGCGTTCGTGGTCTCTACCTCATGAACACGTAGCGCGAACCTGTGCGCGTTGAAGAGGTGCGTGTTCGCGAAATTCATCCGGCTGCGGGCCGTCGCGGTCAAGTCGGTGGCACTGAAGCTCGCCGTCTCGGCTTTGAGCACATTGGTCGACGGCGACGCGCTCTCGGAAGATGGGGATGACGGAGGCTTTTCGCTTTCGGCCATGGGCGTGAGAGTAACGCGTCCCAACCCTCGCGATCATGAACGCGAGCTCGGCGTCGCTGTCGGCGTGCAACGACCGCCACCTCGCGCTTCGCGCTCTCGATGTGGCGCTGCGACGTCGGCGGCCGGGAGCGGGTCTCCTCCATCACACGGATCATGGGAGCCCCTACCCGCCCCGCGAGCGTCACCGCTTCTGGCCGCCGGCGGGATCGACGCCCAGCACGGCCCGCAGGAATGCCTCTGGCGGCGTCGTGCGCGGTCGGTCGCTGACCTGTCCGTCGCCCAACTCGATCACACGCCACACTCCGTCGTCGCGGAGGGCGAGATCGGCCGTGACGAAGGGGAGGCGAGGCGCGTCCATCAACGCTGTCAGCGCCTTGAGGTCGAGGGGCGATGGCACGTCGATCGCCTTGGAATCTGGATGCACGGTCGTGAGCACGCAGGTCCCGTTGACCCACCACGTGCGAACTTCATCCGCCCGAAGCGACTCGAACCTGCGCAGGACGAGCCCTCCAACGAAGGAATCGTCGCGCAGCTCGAGGAAGCGGCGGGCAATCCTCCACGCACCGTCGAGGTCGGCGACATCGGGGATGAAGGCAGCCTCGTGCCAGTAGTGCTTCATCGACTTCGAGTAGTCGCGCAAGACCGCGGGCCCGCTGCCCAACCGCTTGCACTGCTCGCGGAAGTCGTCCGGTGAAGAGCCAGTCGTCCACACGGACTCCGGTGTCACCGACGAGAGGTGACCGTACCAACCGGGGAGCTCGTGGGCGTGCTGGTACTGACGCGCGTTCGTTCGCAGGGTCACGTGCCTCTCGGCCAATGCGGCCTCGAACGCGGCATACTGCTCGGAGCGCAGCATCCAGCCGCGATAGACCGCCTCGGAGGCAGGACCTTCGCCACGGATTCGTCCGACACCGTCCGCGGCGCCGCCCGACCGCGTGAGCGCCTCGTGATCCACGAGTCCGACCTGAATGCCGAGGCTCTCTGCTGCGGCAGCTTCGTCCTTGAAGTGCTCGTCGGGTCGGCGAGGGTGGATCGGGTCGCACGGCACGAGAAGGATCATCGAGTGGATGATTCTAGGGCGGGAGACAACCCCGCGCAGTAACCCAAGTTGCGCTGGGGTCGATCTCGCCGCCAACGCATGACCCTCATTCGACGCGCTCGAGCGCTCCACCGTCGTTTGGGCCACGCCAGACTTCGATCGGAAAGTGCTCTCGATCCCGGAGGTCCTTGAGGATGCCCCGCGCTTCCTCGGCGCGGGACCCGTCGACCGAGAGCGTCGCGCCGGCGCTCTCGGCGATCACCGCCGGGATCCCCGCGGCTTTCAACCGCGTGAGAATCGTCTCCACCATCCGCTCGTGCACCGGATCCTTCGCGCACAGCGACCCGCAGAACGTGGCGACGGGCGCCGAGAAGTCGCCGGCCAGCCCCTTCGCGGTCGCACTTCCCGCTCCGGCCTCCGCCGCCGCCGCGGAGGGAAGCGGCTCCTTCGAGCAGGCGACCGCAGCGAGAAGAAGCACGAGGGCAGGAGCGAACCGATCCATTGGGAGGTTGGACGTGCGGGGCGCCGGAAAGTTCTCGACCTTCCCCACGCGTCGGGCTGTTGCACCGTGACGCGCGAGCACGAGTTAGGTGGGCGAGGGGGTGAGGTGCGCGTCGATCGAGAGTGGCTGCGGCCTACGCGAGTCACGAGTACGTCGAGCGCTTCGGTCGCCCCGCGCGCCCCGTGCGGAGCCTCGCCGGGCACAAGATGATCCGAACCAAGTGGTCGCCGGGCGACGGATGGAACGCGACGCTCGACGAGCCGGCCGACTACGTCGTGTCCGTCTACCCTTTCTCGACCGCGACCGTCGCCGCGCTCACCGGGATCGGCATCGCCATCCTCCCGTGTCTCGGCTCGGACACGAACCCTCGTCTGACACGAATCAGCGACGTCATCGTCACGTTCGACATGTGGGTGGTCACGACCGCCGAAGTGCGCAACAACCCGCGCGTACGCGTCGTCAAAGACGCCCTCGTGGAGATGGTCCGCGCGGTGGGCCCCGAGCTCGCCGGTGAATCCGGGAGCGAGGGGTAGACGTGCGCGGGCGGAGCCGTCAGGGCTTCCCCTCGAGCCAGGGATCTTCGAGATAGGCAGTGAGCCACGCGTCGATCGGCGGACCGGCGTCGTGCCCACCGACGTAGCGTGCATTCCACGTCTCTCCCGATGGGTTCGTCATGATGTATCCGCCGCCCGACGCCAAGTAGAAGGCGCGCATCTCCTCCGGGTGGGGAGGGACCTCGATCGAATCGCCCTCGATGAACCAGACGTCGGCGTTCTCGCGGTGGAGCTCCTCGAGCGATGTTTGCTCCGACGGTCGGAGCAGGGCCCCCGCGACGTTCCATTGCATGCGGATGACGCCGATGCGGCCGAGCACCTCGGCGAGGGGAGGGGGGAGCCATCGCGGCAATGAATCGAGGCCACCGGAGACGAGCAGGGGATCTGCCGACGCGCCGCTGTAGATGCGCAGGTAGGCTTCGATCGGGAAGTCCCGGAACCGCGGCCCCGGCGCGTAGATCGCGAGGTCGTACGAATCGGCTTGGGCTGCGAGACGGAGCCAGCCGGCGAGCGGCGCGAAGGTCGTCTCGTTCGCGAGGTGGGTCAGCGTTGGTCTCGGATCGGCGAACAGCGCGCGAAGGCGCGGCGAGACCGCCTCGAGGAGCCGCGGCGCGAGGCGAGCCAGCTCCTTCGGGCTCGAGAGCGTGGTTTCGGTCCCGTCGAGATCGGCCGGCTCTTCTTTCACCGCTCGAGCGTACGGCAAAGCGAGGCGCGAGGTCGCCCACGTGCTACTTCCCCCCGATGGGGAACGCTCGGGCGAACGACCTCTGCACCCCGACGTGCCGGCCGGTCGTCCCCACGGCGACGAGCGCGACCTCTCCGCCCTCGCGCGGCAAGCGATGGAGAGGAGCGTCGCCCGTCCTCCTCGCGCTCGTCGTCGCCTCGTGCGCCCCCGAGCGGCCGCCCCCCTCCGCCGCGTCGCCTCGCGCGACCGCCGCCCCTGTCGCGATCGACGCATCCACGTCCGAGGACGCGAAAGAGCGCGCCCGGATCGCGGAGGACGCGGCCTTCAGCGCCCGCGCGAAGGACGCTCTCGACCGGTACGCGCGGGGCGATCGAGAAGAGAGCGCTCGAGCCGTGGCCCGGCTCGCCTCCG
The DNA here is from genome assembly GCA_964531795.1 of uncultured Polyangiaceae bacterium. Classification (GTDB taxonomy): domain Bacteria; phylum Myxococcota_A; class Polyangia; order Polyangiales; family Polyangiaceae; genus CAZHHD01. The sequence goes on from CAZHHD010000032.1 coordinate 3,578, forward strand.
ACATGGCCACGGCGCGCGCATTGCCCCTCGGAGACGTTCTTCGGCACGGTGCGCCCCGCGGCTATCCCGTGCTCTCGCCGGACGGGCGCCACGTCCTCCACCAGCGCGGCAATCACCTCGTCCGAGAGACGATCATCCAAGAGCGACACGGCGCGATCCTCACGACCAGGACCGACGTCCTCTCGGCGAAGTGGGTCGCGCCGGAGCTCTTGATCGCGATCCTCGCGCCCGACGAAGGTCCCGTCGAGCCCCGCGTTCGCCTGTGGGACGTGGCTTCGGGCGCGATGCATCCTTTGCCGTTCCGCCCCGAGCAGCTCACAGCGGCGGGGGAGCGCGTCGTCGTGCTCCGCGGCGCTCCGACGACCTCCATCGACGTGCTCGATCGGGGCACGCTCGCCCCCATGCGCCACATCGTGCCCGCGCCTTCCGCGGCGGCTCCGTGTGACGGCTGCCGGGTGATGACGCTCGCCGACGACGGCTCCGTCCTCAGCTGGTTCGACGGGGGGCGAACGCAGCTCTTCGCGACGGACTCGGGAACGCCGCTCCTCGGCGACAGCCACATCGACCGAGTCGCCTTCTTGCCAAAGAGCCACGTGGCCGCGCTGTGGATCGGCGCGGAGCTCGAGAAGGTGGAGCTCCCCTCGGGGCGGCTGCTCGCGCGCCTTCGCCGTCCGACCCACGGCTGCACGTCGACGCGACCCGAGTGGGATCGCGATCGCTTCACCGTCTCGACCGACGGAGCGAAGGTCCTCGACTTCGATCGGGCGCTGACCATCGTGGACGCCGCTCGCTGGACCGCGCTCGGCACGGTCGCGGCGTGCAGCCGAATCGACGCGGCGCCGGAGGAGTGCGTCTACCCGATCAACCAGCAGCGGGAGCGGACTCCGATCGATCCACGGTTCGCGGTCGTGTGGTGGAAGGGGGGCGCCTCGTTCGTCTCCGAGGCGGCGACGGCGAAGCCGCTGACGTGTGGACAGCGCAAGGCGTGGGCTGCTGCGCAACGCACGCGTCCCGCCCGACCGGGCGCGGAGCACTACACGGAGTGGTCGACGAACATCGCGCCGCTGATGTTCGTCGATCTCACCACGCTGGCCGACGTCGACGACGCGCAAGCGAAAGCTCTGCAGGACGAAGCCGTCCGTCGGGACGAAGAACTCAACGGCGAGCTCGGCCAGGTCGTGTGCAGCATGGGAGACGTCGCGGGGGACTTCGTCTTTCCGCGCGAGATGTGTCCCCTCGAAGCGAGATGACGCGAGCTCGGTTAGAAGCGGAGGATCTGCCTCGCCGCCGTGCCGAGTGCCGCGCTCGTTTCCCGCGGTGCGGCCCCAACGGGCTGGCCAAGGTGACGCGGGGCGGGGCATCCTGCGGTTCGTGACCGCCCTCGATCGGGTCCTGCCGACGCCGCGCAAGCTCGAGCTCTCCTCCGTGGAGCTCGCCCTGGCACCGGAGCGCGCTTGGGAGATCGTGCGCCACGGGGATCTCGCGCGCTCGTCGCTGGTGAAGGCGCTCTTCGCCGTGCGCACCTTGCCGTCGCGTTTCATCGGCACCGTCGAGAAGGTGGACCTGCGAATCGACGCGCTCACCTCCAGCGCCGAGCATCCCGGCTTCCAGATCCTGATCGACGAGCCTCGCGAGGTGGTCGTCGGTGCGATCGGCAAGGTGTGGAAGCTCGACATCCCGTTCGTGCACGTGGACGGTCCCGACGCCTACGCTGCTTTCGACGAGGCGGGCTGGGTCAAGGTGGCGTGGGCGCTCCGCGTGCTCCCGCTCGGCGACCAGAACAGCCGCGTCGAGCTCGAGGTGTGCGTCGACGCGACCGACGAGGCGTCGTGGCGGCGCTTCGAGCGGTACTGGGTCGTGGTCGGCCCGGGCTCGCATCTCATTCGCCGCACGCTCTTCGGCGCGCTGGCTCGCGCGTACGGCGCGCCCGACACCCGCGAGAAGGCGCACGACGGGTGGCGCGACGTGGCCGAGGGGGCGGGCGGCGCGGCGATCATGGTGGCGGCGATGCTCACGCCGTTTCTCCGCAGCGGTCAGCGCCGGTGGGGGGTCGACGAGGCCACGGCGGCGCGCGCGTACCCCGGGGACGATCGTATCCCTTCGCCGAGCTCGTTCTGGACGCACGGCATCGTGATCGACGCGCCCGCCGAGGAGGTGTGGCCGTGGATCGCTCAGATCGGCGCGGATCGAGCCGGCTTCTACAGCTACCAGTGGCTCGAGAACATCGTCGGCTGCGACGTGCGAAACGCCGAGCGCGTCCACCCCGAGTGGGAGGTCAAGGTCGGCGACGGGCTGAAGCTCCATCCGGAGATGCCGGCGCTCCCGGTGGTCGAGGTCGAGCGCGGGCGCCACTGGCTCGCGTTCGGCGCTGCGGATCCCGCAGCGAAGGCCGCGGGCAAAGGTTGGGTCGAGACGAGCTGGCTCTTCTTTCTGGAGCCTCTCGGTCCGACGCGTTGTCGGTTCATCAGCCGCTACCGCACCGCGACCTCGGGCGATCTCTCGATGAAGCTCGCGTACGGAGCAGCGATCGAGCCCATCGGCTTCGCGATGGATCGGCGCATGCTCCTGGGCGTCAAGGAGCGGGTCGAGCGGCGGGCGCCTTGACCACGCGCTGAACCTCTGGTCGGGTCGAAGAGGGGGAAACGTGAACCACTTTCGGCTCCGCGCGGGGCTCGCGAACGACCGGCTGCGAAACGCGTTCAGCCTCTTCTTCTCGGCGTGCCTCGCCGGGGTCCTCCTGACCGCCAGCTTCTACCTGGAAGGGAGCGGCACGTACCCCCGCCTCTTTCTCGCTTCGCTCGTCGGGCTCGTTCTCTCCAGCGCCATGTGGATGATTCCGCTCCACGTGACCATCGGCGACGACGGCCTCTACCTCGAGCGGCTCGGCAGGCGGCGCCGGGTCCCTTTCGGCTCGATTCGGGCGCTCGGCGCCGTTGCCGAAGAGCCGAACACGGTCGTCGTGGAGCTCGACTCGGGCGAGCACATTCCGCTTCGCGTCAGCGCGATCACGCCGTCGAAGACGTCGAACCAGCTCGAGGGCGCTCTCGCGATCCGCCACGAGGTGCCGCCCGAGATGCCAGAGACGGAGCTCTTGCGCTCCGCCCTCCGCTCCGCGCTGGACGCCTTCCGGAAGCGAGAGGCCCACGCCGACGCCGCGGCGCTCCTCGCACGCTCGGGGCGCCCGACCCGAGAGTGGATCCGTGAGCTCGCAAAACCGCGGGCCGAGAGCGCTTACCGTGGCGGCCTGACGTCGACCGAGGTCCTCCTCCGCATCGTGGACGATCCGGGCGCCGATCCGACGGCGCGCGCGGGCGCGGTGCTCGCGATGCGCGGCAAGCTCGACGACGAGGGCAAGGCGCGCGTGCGCGTCGCCGCCGAAGCGAGCGCGTCGCCACGTGTTCGCGTCGCCATCGAGGCCGCGCTGAACGAGGACGAAGAGGCCGTAGCCGCGGCCATCGACGAGGTCGACAAAGACGAGCGTGGAAAGGTCTGACCTTTGCTGCGCGCCGACCTGCGACCCTCCTCGCCGACCTTCGTGATGCGCTGCACCTCGCGTATCTTCCCACTGTGAAGCTTTACGGGAGCACCTCCTCGCCGTTCGTTCGTCGCGTCCGCGTCGTCGCCCAAGAAGTGGGAGAGTCGGTCGATCGCGTCGACACAGCGACCGAAGCAGGGCTCGCAGCGCTACGCGAGGTCACGCCGATCGGGAAGGTGCCCACCGCCGTCGTCGACGGGCGGGTGCTTTATGACTCGCACGTGATCACCGACTGGCTCGTCACGACCCGCGGATGGCACGGCCTCGCGCGCCCGCGCGACGTGTGGCGGACGCACAACCTCGTGAACGCGATCGACGCCGCGCTCGATGGGATCGTGCAGCTTTACTACCTTCGCCGCGAGGGCTTCGCCGTCGACGGCACGCCGTACGCGCAACGCCGGCTCGATCGCGCCGAGGCCGTGTTCGGGTGGCTCGGCAAGGAGCTCGACGCCGACAAGTGCTCGTTCGACGGTGGCCTCGGGCTCGCCGAGATCGCGCTCGTCACGTCGCTCGACTGGATGGACTTCCGCAAGGCCTACCCGACCGACCGCGCCTCGGCGCTCGACGAGCTGCGCGCGAGGTGGCGCGAGCACCCGTCGCTCGTGGCGACCCCACCGATGGATTGAGAGGACCCGTGACCGAGCCCGTCTACTTCATCGCGCAGATCGAGACGAACGACGTGCCGCGCTACCGCGCGGAGTACGGCAAGCACGTCCTCCCGCTCATCGCCGAGCACGGAGGCGTGCTGCTCGTCGGCTCGGACCAGGCCGAGACGCTCGAGGGAACGTGGCCTTTCGACTGGACGGTGGTGATTCGCTTCCCGAGCCGCGACGCCGCCCTCGCCTGGTACGGGTCGGCGGAATACGCACCGCTGAAGCGCGCCCGCATCGAGACTTTGGCGACCGGCGGGAACCTCGTGCTCGTCCCCGGGCGCGGGTGACGGCGGGCTCCACGCCGCCGCTTCCCCGTCACCTCGTCTCGCCCGGGTGATACCCGAGCTCGGCGGTCGCCAGCGGGAGCTCTTCGCCCGGCTTTTCCAGGAAGTGCTGGATGATCGGGAGGACCCTCTCCGGCTCCGAAGACAACGCGAAGTGGCTCGCGCTCGGGATCACCGCGAGCTCGGCGCGCGGAACGAGGCGGAACGCTTCCACCGAGTGCTCCAAGCGCACGAAGTCGTGGTCCCCCTGGAGGATGAGCATCGGAGCCTGGATGGACGCGAGCTCCTCCTTGGAGAAGCCCTTCCACACGATGCTCCCGACCTTGTCGTAGATCGCGGGCCAGTAGCTCGGGTCGGGGGCGACCTTCTCGTAGCTCTCTCGCTGAAACCGAATGTGCCGACCCTCGGCCGTGGGTGGCCGCTCGAAGTGGACCGTCGAGGGCTCGAGCGTGCTCGGAGGCGGGGAAAAGGTGGCCGAGTAGGTCGCCACGCGTCGCACGCGCTCGGGATGGCGCACCGCGATCATCGCCGCCGTGTTGCCGCCGTAGCTCTCGCCTAGAAAATCGGCTCTCGGGATTTCGAGATGGTCGAGGAGCGCCACGACGTCCTCCGCGTACTGCTCGATGGAGATCGGTCGATCGGGAATGTCGGCGGTGCGACCGTTCCCTTGAAGGTCCATCGTGAGGATCGCGCGGCTCGCCAGGAGGCCGGCGAACGACTTCGACCCTGCGACGCCGAACGCGGGCGGAACGAACACGAGCGGAGCGCCTTCGCCCTCGATCTCGTAATACATCCGGAGGCCGCGCACCGACGCATGACCGCTGGCCTTCTTCATGTGAAGTGCTGCTCGACCCTCGCAAGGAGGGACGCCCAGCCCCCCTCGTGACGGCGGCCGTTCTCGTCGTCGGGGACGTTGCGGTGGACGATCGTCAGCTCGGTCCCGCCGTCGCGCGGCTCGAAGGTGACGGAGACGGTCGTCTCGATCCCGTGCGTGTGCTCGGACATCCAGGTGTGCTCGGCGGAGCGCGGGCGCTCGACCGCCGTAAACCTGCCGAAGTGGCCGTGCAGGCCGGGCGAATGCACGACGACCCCCTTCTTCTCGAGCACCGATCGCTCCATCCCGAAGTAGAACATCCCGTCGACGGCGAGGTTCATGATCGCCTTCTTCGCGCCGTGCCACGGTCCGCCGGGGCTCGCCGGATCGAACCACACGTCGAAGACTTCTTCCGGCGGGCCGGGAATGAACCGCGAGAGCTTCAGATCCACGAGCTTCATTTGCGCCTCCTCTTCTCCTCGAAGAACTGCTCGATGCGATCGAGCCGCTCCGACCAGAACTGCTCCATGTTCGACGCCCAGCGAACGACCTCGCGGAGGGGCTTCGGGTCGAGCTCGAGCACGTGCTCGCGCCCCTCACGCGTCCGTCGGACCAGGTGCGCCGCCTCCAGCACCTTGATGTGCTTGGACACGGCGTTGAGCGACATCTCGAAGGGGGCGGCGACGTCGGTGACGCGCGTCGGCCCGCGTGTCAGACGCTCGAGGATGGCGCGCCTCGTCGGATCCGAGAGGGCCGTCCAAACCGCTTCGCTCGGAGTCGCTGGTGACATTCAACCTAGAGGTTGAATATTGACCGCGTACGCGAGGCTGTCAAGGCAAAGCCCGCACGCCCATCGGTCTTCTCGGCGCGTGAGGCCGCGTCCTCGGGCGCCTGACCTCGGCGCGCTTCGTGATGCGCCGGTAGCAAGGTTCCACGCCGCCGGCGCGCGAACGCCGTTACCATGTCGGTCCGATGTCGCAATTCCAAGACAAGCTCGCCGAGATGCAAGGCTGGTTCGATCTCCCGCGGTTCGCCGGGATCCAGCGCCTGTACACCCCGCGTGAAGTCGTCGAGCAGCGAGGGACGATCCGCGACGAGTACGCCGTGGCGCGCGACACCGCGTTCGCATTTCACGCGCGCTTGCGAGAGCTCTTCGTCGAAAGGCAGTGCATGACGTCCTTCGGGCCGTACTCGCCCGGCGAGGCGGTCGCGATGAAGCGCATGGGCCTCGAGGGGATCTACGTCGGTGGTTGGGCGACGAGCGCCAAGGGCTCGGCCGACGAAGACCCGGGGCCGGACCTCGCCAGCTACCCGCTCAGCCGTGTGCCCGACGAAGCACGGGCGATCGTCCGCGCGCTCCTGACCGCGGACCGCAACGAGTACCACGCACGCACGCGCATGACCGAGGCGCAGCGCGCGGCCACGCCGGCGGTCGACTTCCGGCCGTTCATCATCGCCGACGCGGACACGGGGCACGGCGGCGACGCCCACGTAAGGAACCTCATTCGACGCTTCGTGGAGGCGGGCGTGCCCGGCTACCACATCGAAGACCAGAAGCCGGGCGTGAAGAAGTGCGGGCACCAGGGCGGCAAGGTGCTCGTCTCGGAGGACGAGCAGATCAAGAGGCTCAGCGCGGCGCGCTTCCAGCTCGACGTCATGCAGGTGCCGGGGATCATCGTCGCGAGGACGGACGCCGAGTCGGCGACGCTGCTCGACGGTCGTAGCGACGAGCGCGATCAGCCGTTCATCCTCGGTGCCACGAACCTCGACGTGCCGACGTTCAAAGTGGCGTTCCTCGCCATTTTGAGGGCGCTCCAGGGGCGCGGCATCGCGGAGCTCACTGGACATCGGATCTACGCGACGAGCGACGAAGAGTACGAGGCGGCCGATCGCTGGCTCGCGAAGAGCGGCATCGCCGCCCTCTACGACGACGCCATGAAGGTCTACGAGGCCTCCGGTCGCGTGGCCGCGGACGCCGCGCTGGACAAGGTCTTCGACAAGTTCGTCGACGTTTGGCAGACCGAAGCCCACGTGTGCACCTTCGCCGAGGCCGCGCTCGAGGCCCTGCGCTTCCACGCCAGCGAAGGGGCCAAGATCGCGATGACCGAAGCCCAGTGGAAGGAGTTCGCCGCGCGTGCCTCCTTCTTCCAGATCGACGCGAAGGCGAAGGAGCTCGGCTTCCGCATCACGTGGGACTGCGAGCACGCGAAGACGCCCGACGGCTACTACCAAGTCCGTGGCGGCATCGACTACGCGATCGCCAAGTCCCTGGCGGTAGCCCCCTACGCCGACGTCCTCTGGATGGAGACGAAGACGGCCGACTTGCACGACGCGAAGATCTTCGCCGACGCCATTCACGAGAAATTCCCCGACCGCATGCTCGCTTACAACCTGTCGCCCTCCTTCAACTGGGACAGCACGGGAATGAGCGACGAGCAGATGCGGCGATTCCCCGAGGAGCTGGGGAAGCTCGGCTTCGTGTTCAACTTCATCACCTACGGCGGCCACCAAGCCGACGGCCTCGCGGGCGAAGAGTTCGCGACCGCGCTCAAGCAAGACGGCATGCTCGCCCTCGCGCGTCTTCAGCGCAAAATCCGGCTCCTCGAGTCACCGTATCGAACGCCGCAGACGTTGGTCGGCGGCCCGCGCGCGGACGCGGCGCTCATGTCGCTCTCTGGTCGCACGTCGACGACGAAGGCCATGGGCGTCGGCTCGACGCAGTTCCAACACCAAATCGCCATCGAGCTCCCGCCGAAGGTGCTCGAAGAGTGGCTCGGGCCGTGGTGCAAGCATCACGGCATCGCGCCGGGGCTCAAGGTCTTGCTCCGTCCGCACACCGCGGGGGCGAGCGTGCTCGAGCTCGCGATCCGGAACGCGGCGGGCGAGAAGCTCGCGAACGTCGTGTTCGAGCCGATCCACGATCGGCGCGGCCACAGCATCTTGTCGATCCGCGACCAGAACACCTTCGCCGATGCGCTGCGTCGCAAGCGGCTCATGACGCTCTGTCAGCTCTTTTTGATTCGTCGGTACAAGGCGGACTCGGTGCACTACCTGACGCCCACCGACGACAACCATCGTCAGACCGAGAGCATGCAGAAGCGCGGAATCTTCCGCTCGGTGAGCGACGAAGTCGGGCAGATCATCGTCGCTGAAGTCGACAAGGATCGCGTCGCCGAGCTCCTCGACGGCGACGCGCCCGGGCTCGTCGCGCTCATCTCGTTGCCGTAGCGACCGCGGATCCTCAGGAACCGAGGTCGAGCGTGTAGACGACGACCTCGGCATCGGCGGTCGTCGCGTAGAGCCGTCCATCCATCCCCACGGCGAGGTACTCGAGCCTCGGCGCGTGCCCCTTGTCGGCGTCGAGCAGACTGACGCGGTAGCGACCGCCCACGTCGAAGACGTCGATCCGCCCGCCCGCGAGGACGAGCAGGTGACCGTGGCCGTCGGGCGCGATGGCGTCGGCGCCGAAGTGGGGGAGCGTGCCCGGGCCGGTCCCTTCCTGGCCGATGCGGTTTTGGAGCGCCCACTTGCGATCGAGCACCTCGATGAATCCGCGCTGGGCGAAGAAGATGTTGCCGAGGCCGTCGAAGACGAACTTGTCCCCGCGCAGTGTCCCCACGTGCTCGTCGGCCTTCTTCGTCACGCGCTCGAGGCTTTTGCCTTGGCGGTCGAACTTGAGGATCGTGCCGACCTCTCCGTCGCCTCCGAGGCTCAATCCGTAGAGCATGTCGTAGGGATCGACGGCGAGCGCCTCGAACCCCTGACCGTTGAGACCGTGCGGGGGAGGGGGATCGAGCGACGTGAGCGCCGAGCCGTCCGACGTCTTGAAGCGGAGGATCGCGTCGCGGAAGCTCACGTACAGGTGCCCCGCGTGGTCGACCGCGAGCCCGTGGATGCAACAGTCGTGGTCCTTGCTGAGCTCGTACTGGCGAACGAACTTGCCGGTGGGGTCGAACTGCTGCACGCGGCTCGGTTTGGCGTCCGTCACGAAGGTGCTTCCGTCCTGGTCGACGGCGAGGAGGCCCGCGCTGTGGAAGTGACCGGGCCCGTCCCCTTGCGCGCCAAAGCGGAGGACGAGCTTGGCTTTCTCGGGCTCGGCCGGTGCCGCCGCGCTCGCTGACGCACGGGGAGCCTCCACCTTCGGCGAGAGGCGCGCGGACGCTGTTGGGTTCGGCGGATCCGACAGCGGCGAGGAAGAAGGCCGCAACGAGAGCACGCACACGACCAAGAGGAGCGCGCTTGCACCGCCGAGGAGCAGGAGTACGAGCGCGCGGCTCTTCGTCGGTGGCGCCTCGGCGGGCAGACGGGGCGCGGCAGGTGGAGGAGGAACGAGGACCATCCCGCAATATCGGCAGGGTCGCTCTTCGGTGACGGCCCCCGTGGCAGCGCCGCAGCGCGGGCAAACGGGTCCGGAGGGATTCATCACGTCGGTCATGAAGGGGCGCGCCGAGGATAGCGCGAGCACCACGTGCAGCGACGCCCACTCGCTCGGTGCCGAGCGCCGCGCGAATTAAGAGCCGGTAAGCGGCGTCCCCGCCGTTCGCGATTATTCGTGAGGTCACGGACGTCCGACGCGACGCCCCTGCGCCAACCGGGCACGCGCGCTCGTCGCGTCCGAGCCTCGGACCGCGCCTTGCCCGCCACTTCTTAGGAGACTCACCATGAATCGAACTTCGTTTCTCGTTCCCATCCGTTGGATCGTCCCCGCGCTCGCGCTCTTCGATTGGGGGTGCAACGGCGCCGACGCCACCACTGGAGGCGACACCGGCTCCGCGTCGGAGGCGTCGCGTTCGGCCGCAGACGCGGGCGCCCCACGCGGCGCCGAGCCGGCGAAGCGCGCCGACAGAGGAGACGCTGCGCCGGACGACGACGCCGAAACGAGCGGCTGCACGCCACCGTGCGGCCCCGGCAGCGTGTGCGTCCGCGATCAGGTCGTCGGTGGGGCTCTCGTCCTTCCCGACGACGCCGGAGCATGTCCGGTTGGTCGTCACCTGACGGGCGATCGCTGCGAGCGCGATCCGACGTTTTCGTGCGCGGCAACGCCGGCCCAGTGCTCGGGCGCCGTCGACTGCTCGTGCGCGGCGACGCTCTGCACCCAGCAGGGATCGTGTCCGTACCAATGCACCAGCGCCACTTCGACCGAGGTGGAGTGCACCTGTCCGGTTCCCTGAAGCCGAACGTCTCGTTCACGGGCGCGCGTCGCGTCCTCGGGTCTCTCGGGCATGGTGCTCCCGACGTTGCGCGCGCTCAGCGCGTGAGCCGCACCAGGCCCGAGAGGCGCACTCGCTCGTCGCTCACCTCGAAGGCGTTCCCGAGTCCGAGCTTTCGCAGCTTCGACAGCGAGACGTGGATCCGGTTCTTGACGGCAGAGAAGGAGATCTTCTGCCCGGGCCAGACGCTGGCGGCGAGCTCTTCGAGCGAAATGGAGCGGCTAGGATCCTCCCAGTGCGTGACGGCAAGCGCCCAGAAGAGCCGGCGCAGGGTAGGAAAGGTCGCGAGCTCGACGGTCTGCGAGCCGATGCGGAGCTTCTCTCCGTTTCCGAGTACGTGGATTTCTCGCGAGGGCGTGATCGGCGCGACGAGAAAGGACGCCATCAACGCCGAGAGATAGAGGTTGTAATCGAAGGCCCCCTCGAGCGAATCAGGCACGCGGAGATGCGCGCGAACGAAGGTTTCGGTCGCGCGTGCGGTGTCGGCCGTCCGCTCCTCGTTCTCGAGCAGACCGAGCAGCTCGTTCGGGCCGCGCTGCTCTCCCGCGGCGGCGAGCAGCGCCCGGATCTCGACGACGCGCGCCTTGACGTACGAGCCACGACCCAGGTGTCGCGCGGCGACGCACGCCGCGAAGAGGGAATGAACGATGTCGGTGGTCGCGCCCAACGACCGCAGCTCGAAGAGAGCGCGCTCGGCGTGCTCGAGCGCGGCTTGCCACTCCGCGGCCCGGCACGCGACCATGGCGAGGCCGAACATCGCCGGCCCAGCGAGGCGTCGCGCTCCGACGAATTCGTGCGGGGTGTAGAGGACGTCGCGAAAATGGCGGTTCGCCTTCACGTCGTCGCCGGAGAAGAGGCTCGCGTAGCCAAGCTCGAGTGAGGTGTAGGCGTGGCCGTAGGGATCGTGCACGAGCTCGCCCGAGGCTTCGATCTCCAGACAAAGTCGCTCGGCCTCCTTGGGGTCGCCCAATCGGAAGAAGAGCTCGGCGAGCGAGAGCTTGGTTTGTGCGACGAACGTGAGGTTTTTCGTCCGCTCGGCGATGACCAACGCATGCGACCCGCGCGTGAACGCCTCGCGCCGCTCTCCCAGACGCGCGTGCGAGTTGGCCACGTAGAGCGAGGTGAGCGCGGCCACGAAGAGATTCCCTCGGGCGACGGCGCGCGCCTCGAGCTCCTCGAAGCGCGCTCGAGCGACGGTGGGAGGAACTTCGTGGAGAAGAAGTCGAGCGCCCACGAAAGACGCCAAGACTGCGAGGTCCTCATCGGCCGAGGGGCTTTCGAGCACCGCGTCGACGAAGCGTCTCCCGAGCTTGGGCTCGGTTTGCGCGTAGGCGAAGGCGATCCCGAGGCCGGCGCGGAGCCACGTGCGGCGCTCTTCCCCCTCGGCGAGCAGGGGGCCCACCCGATCGAGCTCGGCGCGCCAGTCGCTCTGGCGCTCGCGCGTCAGCTGGCCGAAGTCGTCGCACGCGACGACGAGCAGCGCGAGTGACCGTGTCGCCTCGGCGGGAGAGCCGCTCTCGTCCCAGACGGCGCGGAGAAGGTCAGGGCCGAAGCGACGAAGCGACGCCGTCACTTGCGGAGGCGTGAGCCCATGGGCACGCACGTACTCGCGTGCCACTTCTTCTACGCGCGCGTGGAGGCGTCGGCGAAGCTCTCGCGGTCGCTTCGAGCGACCCGCCTCCACGGCGGCGATCAGGCGCGGCACGTGGAGCTCGGCGTTGCGCCGGCCGGAGCGGACCAAGAGCCCTCGAGCCGCGAGTGTGTCGGTCGCCTGGGGGAGCGACGGCAAGTGCTCGGGGAGGACGCACTCGAGGTCGGACAACGCGAAAGGGCCGCTGAAGTCGACGGCGGTCGCGAGGACCGCCGAGCTCACCGGATCGAGCTCCTCGATCTGGTGTCGAAGAGGGTCCGTCGTCTCGCGTGTGAGGAGATCGGCAAGCCGGCTCCTTCGTTCGACGAGCTCCTCGAGGCGCATCGAACGCACGCGGTCGGCAAGATCGAGGATCGCCCGCGGATGGCCGTCGACCCAGCGCACGAGCTGTTCGACGAGCGGGTAGTCGCTGCGCTCGATGGCGGTGGGGCTGTGCTGAAGAAAGAGCTCCGCTGCGTTCGAACATTCGAGCGCGCCGATCGCCGTGGCGAGCCCGACCACGTCGAAGGTGGGCCCCTTGAACCAGCGTGTGTCGGTGGTGGTGACGAAGATGGAGAGGTCCGGCGAGGCGTCGAGCAGCGCGTAGAGTCGCTTGGTCAAGGAGCCGAGGTCGGCCGTCTCGCCGACGAGCTCGAGCACCAACGCGCCGTTCTCGGGAGCGTCGTTCGGAACCCGCGTGGCCCAAACCACCGGGCCCCCTTCGCGGGCCAGATGCTCGCGGACGAGCGAGGTCTTACCTACGCCGGCGAGCCCCCCGACGACGACGAGGCGCCGCGCTTCGGCGAACGCCGCCAGACGCTCGAGCTCGGTCGTTCGGCCCACCCAAGAGCTCATCGCGCTCGAGGATAGCCCGCCGGCGTGGCCGCGAGCGCCAACCATCACGGGACAGCGCGCGGGGCGGCTGAATTAAGAGCGGGTAAGCGGCGCGACCTCGGTTCGCGACTATCTCGCAAGGAGAACCACCCATGAAGCGCGACCACCTTCGCCCGCTACGCCATCTCGCCCGCGCGCTCGTCCCCCTCGTGTCGGCTTGCCTGCTCGGGTGCTCCGGCGACGCGGACCGATCGAGCTTCGAGCAGGTCGGGGCGACGCGCCAGCCGATCCTCGGCGGCGCCGCCGACACCACCGATCCGGCGGCGGTGATGATCCTCAAGCGGGCGAGCTCGACCGACGTCCGGATCGTGTGCACGGGGACCGTCGTCGCTCCCCACGTCGTCTTGACCGCCGCGCACTGCCTGGACCCTCGGGTCGCCGGCGCGGGGGGCCAGTATGGGATCTTCGTCGGTGACGACAACCAAGATCCGGCGCAAGCGGGCGACGCGAGGCGCTTCTTCACGGCGAGGGAAGTGCACTTCGACCCCGACTTCGATCCCACCAATGTCACCGCCAAGGCGGGGCACGATATCGGCGTGGTGATCACCGCCAAGCCGATGCCCGTGGCGCCGCTGCCGATGAACCGCGAGGCGCTCAGCGACGTAGGGCTCCCGATCCGCGTCGTCGGCAGCGGTGTGACCGACACCACGACCCACGCCGACGGTCGCATGTTCGCGTACTCGACGACCGTGAGCGGCATCGACGCGCAACACCTGACCTTCCGAGACCCGGCGCGCTCGATCTGTCAGGGCGACTCCGGCGGGCCGTCGATCGCGACCAAAGGCGGACGTGACGTCGTCGTGGGCGTCCACTCCTTCGGCGAGCACAGCGTGAGCTGCACCGGCACGAACTACGACCAGCGGGTCGACGTCGAGGCGGCAGAGCTCGTCGATCCCTTCATCGCTCAGTTCGATCCCGACTTCCCCCTCGATCGAGGCGCGCCGAACGCGGGCGCGGCGCCCGGTGACGCGGACGCCGGCTCCTCCGCCGAAGCTACGAGCTCCTCCGGCTGCTCCGTCGGTCGTGGCGGACGCCCTCGGTTCTCTTTCTTCCTCGCCTTCGCCTTCGCCTGCGTGCTGCTGCGTCGCCGCGCAGGTGTCGAACGCGATCTTCGACGCGGTGCCCGCGGCCGAGCCGCTACTCTGCCTCCAGAAGCGCGATGAGGCGGATCGAGACGATCCGCGGGCGATCCGGGCACCTCGTGCTCAAGATGCCGCCGATGCCGTGAGCCCTGCGAGCTCCGCCATCCGCGCGAGACCGGCGGGGGCGTGCTCCCGGTACCTCTCGACGGCCGCGCGGACTTGGGGGCGCGCGATCTCCTCGGGCGGCGTGCGCGCGGGATTCAGCGGCAGGCTGTCGGCCCACGCCTTGATGTCGGGTTCGGCGCCGAACGAGGCGGAGGCGCGCGCGCCAAGTACCTGCATTGTGCACCAATCGGTCGTCGTGTTCGAATACGGCGTCGGCGGGCAGAGGCGGTTCTTCTCTGCGTCGTCGTCCCGCGTCGCTTCCACGAAGCCGACGAGCGCCGCGCCGAAGCAGGGGAAGCCGGCGCGCACGTTCTGGAGGACGATGCTCTCGGCGTTCCAGATCGGCCGCGGGGTCGGATACTGCAGCCCGGACGCAGCGCAGTGCACGACGAGCGTCCGCGGCGGGAGCGGCACGTCGCCTTCGGCGCACGAGAGGACCCCGTGGGCGACGCCGCGAACGTGGCCAAGCCGCACGACGTTCTCGATCGTGCGGAGCTTGTCGAGCTCCCACTGCGCCAGCGTCGGCGTCTTCGCCATGGTCGGCGTCACGCGCGTGTCGACGCGCAGCATGATCCCCGCCTCTTCGAGACCGAGAAACAGCGCGTCCGCCGAGGTCGCGCCGGCGGCGATCTGCATCGTGTCGGCCGCCATCCCGAGGAAGACGGCGGGATCGGGCTGCACCACCGCACGATTGAGCATCCACGGATCGCGCGGCCGCACCCAGCAGATCGCGCCCGGGTCGACGCCGTTCTCCAAGAGCCAGATCACCGCGTCGGTGGCGGTCTTCCCCGAGCCGACGATGACGAAGCGAGACGGCGCCTCTTCGAGACGGGCGAGGTCGTTCACCGGGATCACCTGCGCGTCGTCGGCGACGGCGAACGGCGGGGGCGTCCTCGCCGGGATCTCGGGGGCGAGGTAGCGCGCGTCGACGACGCGGCACCCCTCGCGCACTCTGAATTGCTCCCCGGACACGAGCGACGTGAACGTCCGATCGCCGCGGTAGTCGCATGCGGCGAAGAACGAGAGACGCCCGGTGAGGAGGAGCTTCTCTTCGAGCACTCGCGTGAAGTAGGCGCGGATCTCGGCCACGTTCGCCCGCTCTTGGAGCCCGGCCTCGGGCCCTCGGGTCTGGAGCCGACCGCCTCCGAGCCGCGTGGAGGGCACGCCGTAGAACGCCGACGCTTGGTGCAAGCGCACGAACGGGTAAGCGTCGAGCCAGTGCCCGCCCACGCCGTGACGTCGATCGATCAGCGCGACGCGCGCGGTCTCCGAGCGCCCGAGGAGCGCATCGGTGAACGCCATCCCTGCGGCCCCAGCCCCAACGACGAGGTAGTCGACATCGAGCTCCCTCATGGCGACTTCAGGGGAGCGAGCCCGAGATCGTCGCGGCCGTCGGCCAGTCGAACGGCACGTCCTTGCAGACCGGGGTCGAGCTCGCCACGCACGTGGCCGCCGCGTCACCCTGGTTCTCGTACAAGCAGAGATGCGCGATGTAGTGACCCGGCGGCACGCAGGTGAGCGTGCTCGTGTCGCCGCAGTTCACGTAGTAGCTGCCGTCCCACGTCGTCGAGGCGGGGAGGGTGATCGGGCGTGGAGGGGAGGCGCAGCCGACGGCCGGGCACGCCTTGATGGCGAGCGGCGTTCCGTCGCCCTTGCGGATCGTGAGCCAATCCAAGTCACCGCAGGGGGTCGGGTTGTCGCAGAAGCTGCCGGTCCCCTCGAGGTGAAAGGTCGCCGGCGTGCTCGAGCACGAAGCGCCACCGTCGGTCTTGCCGCCTGCGTCGCCCCCGACGCCCCCGTCGCTCCCCGTGCCGCCGTCGTCGCCGCTGCCGCCGTCGGTCGCGGGCGTGGTGGTCGAGCCGCCGCAGGCGATGAGAGCGCCGGCGAGGAGCGCTCCGAGAGCGCGTCGGCGAAGGACCTCGAAGGAGGCCCCACGCGCGTGAAGAGACGATCCGTTCTTGCGGCGCATGATCGCTAGCGTACGCGCTTGGGCGAGGACGACAACGCCTCGGCGCGCTCCGCCCTCTTCAGCGACCCCCTTCTTGGGGTGCGCCTCCGAACAGGGAGAGTTGCTCTGCCTTCGCCGCGGTCGGCTCCGGGCGCTCCTCCGCCTCTTTCTTTCTCTCTTTCTCCTTCTTCACCGTTTTGACGGGTCGCGGTGCGAGCTGCCGCACGAGGCTCGATTCGCGGCGAAAGAAGCCTTCGGTGTGGAAGCTGTCGTCGAGCTCGAGCAGCGTCACGTCGAGGTGATGACCGACCTCGTGAAGCAGCGTGCGGAGGAACGTTCGGAACTTCACGACCTGCTCGTGCGCGGCGGTGCGCATCCACACTTCGATGCGTGGAGCCTTCGCCCCGTCGCGGAAGGTGTAGAGGCCGTGCAACTCGCCGCCGGAGATCGCCGGCCTCACCATGCGAACCTTCACCTCGACCGGCGGCACGCCGAGCTGGCGGCAGAGCGCCGCGACGAGTGACGTCGACGCCTTCGCCGTGGCGAGTCGCTTCCCCGAGGTGAGCGCCGCTTCGAGGGTGGCGACGAGGGGCGCGAGCGTGCCGAGGTCGGGCACGTCGATCTCGGTGACGGCGTCGCTCTTGCGGTACGTCGCCTTCTCCTTGGCCGAGAGCCGGTCGTAGTAGCCGAAGCGACGCGCCACGCCCACCAAGTTAGCAGCCCTTCCACGCTCCGCCGTCC
This sequence comes from uncultured Polyangiaceae bacterium, assembly GCA_964531795.1. GTDB lineage: Bacteria > Myxococcota_A > Polyangia > Polyangiales > Polyangiaceae > CAZHHD01. Next base: position 20,534 of record CAZHHD010000032.1, read on the forward strand.
AGCGGGGCCCGTCGAAACCGCCGCCCATCGTGGTACTTGACGTATTGGTTAATTAACGTAATGGTTAAGTTGTCACCACGGAGACAGCATGTCCGCCGAAAGCCTCGACTCGATCTTTGCCGCGCTCGCCGATCCCACGCGGCGGGCGATCGTTGCGCGCCTCGCCACGGGCGAAGCGACGGTGCTGGAGCTCGCGGCTCCGTTCGAGATCAGCCTCCCCGCCATCTCGCGGCATCTGAAGGTGCTCGAGCGAGCGGGGCTCATCTCCCGCGGTCGGGACGCGCAGCGAAGGCCCTGTCAGCTCCGCGCCGCGGCGCTCGACGAGGTCACGCGATGGACGCAGCACACGCGCGAAGCGTGGAACGACCGCTTCGATCAGCTCGACGATTACTTGAAGAAGTTGCAGGCGAAACCCACGAAGGAGAAGAAGAGTCATGGTCGCAAAAAGTCATGAGGTCCCCTGGTCGCTCGATCGTGAGATCGTGCTCTCGCGTGTCTTCGATGCGCCGCGCGAGCTCGTCTTTGCGGCATGGACGCAGGCCGAGCACCTCACGAAGTGGTTCGGCCCGAAGGGCTTCACGACCAAGACGCGCGCGTGCGACGTGCGCGTGGGCGGGCTCTGGCGCTACGACATGATCGCCCCCGACGGAAAGGTCTGGGACAACCGAATCGTGTTTCTGGAGATCCGATCGCCCGATCTGCTCGTGCTCGACCACGGCTCCGACAAGGACGACGACGAGCATCGCTTTCGTGTGACCATCACGTTCGACGAGCAGAGCGACAAGAAGACGGTCGTGACGATGAGGCAGCTCCACCCCACGAAGGAGCAGCGCCAGGCCACGGTCGGCTTCGGCGCCGTGGAGATCGGCTACACCACGCTCGAGAATCTCGCCGAGCACTTGAAGGGGATGCGGTGATGCCGGCCAAGGTGTTCGTCAGCATGTCCATGTCGCTCGACGGCTGCACCGAGGGGCCGAACTCGAGCCTCTCGAACATCGGCGGCGACGGTTGGCGGGATCTCCACGCGTGGGTGTTCCAGCAGCGAGCGTTCCGCGAGCGACTGAAGTTCGGCGAGGGCGGGGAGACGGGGCCGGACAACCGGTTCATCGAAGAGACCTTCGACCGCACCGGCGTGAGCATCATGGGGAAGCGGATGTTCGACTTCGGCGAGAAGAGCTGGCCCGCCGACCCGCCGTTCCACACGCCGGTCTTCGTGGTCACGCACGAGGTGCGGGCGCCGTGGGTGCGCGAGGGGGGGACGACGTTCTACTTCGTCAACGAGGGGATCGAGGACGCTCTCCGTCGCGCCCGCGAGGTCTCGGGCGGCAAAGACATCCGCATCTCCGGGGGGGCAAACCTCGTCGCCCAGTACATGAACGCAGGCGTCGTCGACGAGCTCGTGCTCTCGGTGGTCCCCACGCTCCTCGGGGGGAAGCGCTTGTTCGAGGGGATCGACGCGAAGGTCGTCGGTCTCGAGATCCTCGACGTGCTCGCTTCGCCGAAGGTCACGCACCTCCGCTACGCCGTGAAGAAGAAGGGCTGACGCCTCGGCGTCGCGCGCTCCCGCGAACCAGGGAGCCGGTGCGCGCACCGGCGACGACGGTGCGCACGGCCGTCTCGAGCAGCTCGGCTTTCAGTCGACCCGACGCGCGGGCGTTCCACGCGTCGACGACCGCCGCGAGCATCCCCAAGAGCAGGCGCGGATCGGTGCCGTCGGGGAGCTCGCCGCGGAGGGTCGCCCGCGTCACCATCGCGTACCACGCGCCGCTGCGCTCTTGGACGGCGTTGCCGATGACGGCGCCGACCTCGGGATCGTGCTTCTCCGCGAGGAGGCGCGCCCACGCCCGCCCTTCGACGCGGTCCTTGAAGGTCACTCTGTGCCGAAAGGCCTCCACGAGATCCCGCTCGAGCGAGCCCGTGTCGGGGAGCGGTACGTCGTGCGCGAACCTGCGCATCCACTCGACGGCGGCCGCCACGAGCTCTTGCTTGTCGGGCCAGCGCCGGTAGATCGTGGTCTTGTTGACCCCAGCCGCCGCGCTGACCGCGTCCATTCGAAAGGCCCGGTAGCCGGACTCGGCCAGCTCGGCGACGGTGGCCACGAGCACCTCGTGCACGACCCGCTCGCTGCGCCCACCGAGCACGCCTCGCGTGCGACGTGTCTCCGTGCGCTTGGCCAAGGTCTCGTAGCTCCTTGCCGTGAGGATAGGACCACGGTTGGCTAGATGGCAAGCGCGAGTGGCCATCTGTCTGCGTCGCGGGTACTTTGGGAGTAGGCAACACGCAGTTGCCTTTCGGCGGTCCCATGGTTTGGTCTCACTTCCCCGCCTACTTCTTCGCCGGCGCCTTCTTCGCGAACTTCGTCCCCCACTTCGTCTCGGGGGTGCTCGGGCGCACGTTCCCCACCCCGTTCGCCTCGCCCCCGTTCCGCGGGCCGTCGCCGCCGCACGTGAACGTCCTCTATGGGCTCGCCAACCTCGCCGTCGCGTACACGCTGCTCCTCCGCGTGGGAGACTTCGAGCCGCGGAGCGCGTGGCACGCGGGCGCCTTCGGGCTCGGCCTCGCCGCGATGTCGCTGCTCATCACGCGCTCCTTGGCGCGTCTCCAAAAGGCGGGTCTGGGGCCCTGAGCGGAGAGGCCTTCATTGACTTCGCCGAGGCGAGCTCCTTCGGCAACCTCCTTCGCATCGTCGGGTGAGTGGAGGCTCTTGCGCGCCGCCCCTCGGCGCGTTACATACTGAACCAGATGGTTCAGTGTTCGAAAGCCCGACTGGATGCGTCGTTCGCGGCGCTCTCGGACGCCACCCGGCGCGGCGTCCTCGAGCAGCTCGGGCGTGCGGACGCTTCGATCACCGACCTGGCCGAGAAGTTCCACATGACCCTCACGGGCATGAAGAAGCACGTCGTCGTCTTGGAGCAGGCCGGGCTCGTCACGACGGAGAAGGTGGGGCGCGTGCGGACCTGCAAGCTCGGCGCGCGCCGCCTCGCCGAAGAGGCGGCGTGGATGGAGAGGTACCAGGAGCTCTGGGCCTCACGCTTCGACGCGTTGGACGACGTCGTCGAGGAATTGAAACAGAAGGAGAAGGTCGATGGACGCACGTAAAGAGAACGAGAAGAACCGCACCGCGGTGGACCGGAAGTCGGAGCGGGAGCTCGTCGTCACGCGAACCTTCAACGCCCCGGCGCGCATCGTCTTCGAGGCCTTTAGCAAGCCCGAGCTGCTCAAACGCTGGTGGGTGCCCAAGTCGTTCGGGATCGTCGTCCTCTCTTGGGAGGCGGATGTTCGTACCGGGGGCAAGTACCGGTTGCTCTTCGCCCACGGCGACAAGGAGCCCATGGCGTTCTTCGGCACGTACCTCGAAGTGACACCGCACGCGCGCATCGTCTGGACGAACGAGGAGGGTGAGGGCGGCCCCGTCACCACCGTCACCTTCGAAGAGAAGGACGGGAAGACGCTCTTGGTCATGCACGACCTCTATCCGTCGAAGGAGGCCCTCGACGCCGCCATCGCCTCCGGCAGCACGAGCGGAACGACCGAGACGCACGAGCAACTCGACGAGCTTCTCGTCACCCTGAGTGAGGGGTAGGAGCGCCCGCGTTCGCGCGAAGGCGACGCCAGTGAGTACGACGTCTCTCCCGCGGCGCCGCGGTCCGCTACAATCAGCGTCGTGGGATCCCTCACCTTCTCGCTCAACGTGACGCTCGACGGTTGCTACGACCATCGCGAGGGGATCGCCGACGACGAGCTGCTCGACTACTTCACCGCGCTGATGGACACCGCGGGGGCGATGCTCTGGGGGCGCAACACCTACGAGCTCATGGCCGACGCGTGGCCGGCGGTCGCGCGTGACGACAAAGCGCCGCGGGCGATGGGGGAGTGGGCGCAGAAGCTCGAGGCCAAGCCGAAGTACGTGGTGTCCACGTCGCGCCGCGAGTTCCCGTGGAACAACACGTTCCACGTCGACGGGGATTTGGAGCAGGCCGTGAGAGCGCTCAAGGAGAAGACCCCGGCTGGCATCCTCCTGGGCGGCCCCAACCTCGCGGGCACGCTCGAGCGCCTGGGGCTCATCGACGAATACCGCTTCGTCGTTCACCCGGTCCTCGCCGGGCACGGGCCGACGTTGCTTCAAGGGATGGAGCGCTCGCGGCAGCTCGAGCTCGTCTCGACGAGCCGCCTGAAGTCCGGCGCCATCGCGACACACTACCGGCGCAAAGAAGGATGACCCGAGGCTCCGCGATCGCGGTGCTCATGGGTGCGTCGTCGCCGCAAGCACGCCGATCCACAGGAGGCCGAAGACGCTGACGGCCCACACCAGCGTGCGAAGGTATTTCACCCCCGCCCAATAGAGCGGCGCGTACGTCAGGCGGCCGCCGACGAAGAGCAAGCTGGGGATCGTGAGCTCGCCCTCGGGAACGCGCGCCAGAAATGCGGCGAGGAGGACCGCTGCGAAGAGAGGAAGGTTCTCCGCCATGTTCCTCGCGGCGCGATCTGCACGGTCGGCGAACGGCGAGGAATGCAGCGCGCCGTCGCGGTTGCCGAAGGCGGCCTTCAGCCCCTCCATGGTCCAGATGCGTTCACGTGCCAGAGCGGCAACGAGCAACATGGTCCACGCCAGCGCAACGCTGACGACCAGGCTCACGCGCGGAGGCATCCTGCTTCGCCCCCCGTGCGCGTCGTTCGCAGTCTTCCGATGACAGTCCTTTGCATGGCGGGCTGTACGCACGAGCCGGCCTCGGGTTTCGCACCCTTCGTTCGCGGCCGCAGAAACGACGCTGGGGGGGCGAGCGTCGGGCCGATCAGAGCTGCGGCGCGAACACGTAGTGGACGCCGCTCATGTCGAGCGACGTCACGTTGCCCTCGAGGTCGCTCCCGTAGCTCCCCATGAACCAGAGGCTGTCGTCGCTGGTGAGCCACGTCTTGTCGGGCCCCGGGTTGTAATACGCGCGGTGGCTCGTCTCGATACCTCTCGAATCGTAGCCGTACGCGTGGACCTCGGTGGTCACGTCGTCGGCGGTCCCCCAGATGCCGTCAGGACCGAGCGAGCGGTGCACTTCGAGCAGACTGCGTCCAATGTCGTCGGTGGTCTCGACGATTGCGCCGCTCATGACGTCGTCCGCCGTGTGCCACTGACCGTCGGGCCCCGGCTTCGTGTAGTAAGCGACTTGCGGGTGGCCCGGCGTCGAGTCGTCGAACACCGTGTAGTTCATGATCGTGTCGTCGGCGGTGAACGGAATGCCGTCGGCGCCGGCGTCCTTGAACCACTCCATGTGCGAGGGGCGACCGTCGTCCGTGTAGTACTGCCGGCCGCAATTGATGTAGCCGTCGTCCGCGGTGCCGAGCTTGCCGTCGGGACCCATCGAGCGCGCGGTCCACGCCGAGTAGGGCGCGAGCTCGGAGTCTTCGCGACCGACGGCGTCGTACACGATGTCGTCCGACGTCCCGAAGGTGCCGTCGGGACCGGCCGCCGACAACACCTGGGTGTAGCTCGTCGACGAAGAGGACGACGAATAGGAGTAGGCGTAGCCGTACAGCGTGTCGACGTCGTCCGCGTTCCCCGGCACGCCGTCCGGTCCCGGCGTGAAGACCTCCATGCGCGACACTCGCCCCTCGGCGTCGAGCGTGCCGACTTGGCTTTGCGGGGCGCCGCCGATGGGGCCGTAGGAGTGGACGAGGGGATCGCGCACCGTGTGGAACGAGAGCGCGATGTCGTCGACGACACCTCCGTCGGCGGTCTTCAGCCCGCGCGCACGCACGCGGTAGGTGGCGTCGGAGGTCATCGGGAGAGTCGGGTGAAGCACGACGCGACGCTTCGAAGCGTCGTAGCTCACGACCACGGCTTTGCGTCCGACCGTGGCGTGCGGCGCGAGGAGCTCGACGTGCAGGCTCGTGACCGACGACGGATCGAGGGCGCTGCAGAACTCGAGCGTCACGTCGTCGAAGACGCCCACCTTCGTCTTGTTGTCCGAGGGCGTCGTGGTCACGAAGGCGGTGCAGCTCGTCGAGCGGCCGCCCACTCCGCTGCTCGACGTACGGATCGGCGCGTTCGACGACGTGCTCGGGTCGGCGCTCACGCGGGGTGCGGCGGAGCCGTTCCCCGGATCGCCGCTGCCGGTGACCTCACCTCCGCAGCTCACGAGGCATGTTCCCGCTACGAGCACCGCCCACGAGGCCCTCGATCGCCGAGTGTTCGCCATTCAAGATCATGCTTTCAAGTCGCGCGCCGCGCGCAAAGAGAAATCCGGACTGCGCGCGAAGGAGCAGATGTGCACGTTGCGGAGCGCGGCTCCGCCATCGGCGCTTACGTCGGGTGTGCGACGGTCAGGTGAGCTCGGCGGAGCGCCGCGCGGGAGGGGACGCCAAGGCGCAGGAAGTCATGGCCGCTTCGTCGAACAAGCTCGCAGATCACCCTTTCTTCTTCTTCGTCGTGAGCTCGACGAGGAAGTCCCACACCACGCGGACGCGGGCGACGCGGACCAAGTCGCTCGGCATCAGGATCCACAGATCGCGTGTGTCGACGACCTCCGGCGGCGTGAGGCGGACGAGGTTGGGAAAATCCGCGGCATAGAGGTCGACCGCAGCGCCGACGCCGTAGCCCGAGCTGATCGCCGCCGCCGTGCTCGCCACGTCGACGCGAATGGACGCGCGGCCGAGGGCGCGGACGCGCTCGACCCACTGCCGGCCGGGGATGTGCGGCGCGTCTTCGTTGGGCAGGACGATGTCGTGGCCGCGAAGGGCGTGCGCGTTCTTCGGCCGCCCGGCGCGCGCGATGTACTCCCGACTCGCGTAGACACCGATCGTCATCGACGCGAGCCGCTTGGACTGAATCTCGACGTGCGACGTCGTCTCCGCCGGTGCACCCGCGCCGGGGAACTGGAACCTGAGGGCGAGGTCTGCCTCGTGCCGCGTGAGGTCCGCCCGGTTCTGACCCGGGACGATTTCGATCTGCAAGGCCGGGTACCGTGTCGAGAGCGGCGAGAGGCGCGGGAAGAGAAAGGAGCGCGCGAAGTGGGGCGTCGCCGCGATGCGCACGACCCCTTCGACGCGCGCGTTCTGCCCTCTTGCTTGGCTCTCGACGAGCGCGGCCTGTCGCTCCATCCCTTCGACGAGATCCGCGATGGTCTCGGCCTCGCGCGTGGGAACGAGGGCGTCGCGCGTTCGTTGAAAGAGCTGGGTCCCGAGTCGCTCCTCGAGGCGGGCGATGCGACGGCTCACCGTCGTCGCGTCGACCTCGAGGATGCGCGCCGCCGCGGCGAAGGTCGCCACGCGTCTCAGCACGAGGAACACGCGCAAATCGTCCCACGCGAGCGAGTCGAGCATGGCCTGCAAAATAGCAGGTCGGCATGCAAAATATCGGCTTTAGGCTGCGAATTTGCGGTGGCAGAGTGGCTGGGTCGCGGAAAGAGCCGCGGACAAGGGGCTGTCCCTGATTCGATTTTGGGACAGCCCACATCCTTCCGAAGGTCGGACTAGGGGAGAAGAGCCATGAGCGAGCACGTCACACCGGAAAACATCCTGCAACTCGGTCTCGGTTTTTGGGGGTCCAAGACGCTCCTGAGCGCCGTCGAGCTCGGCGTCTTCACGACGCTCGCCGGCCGCGCGCTGGATCTCGAGAGTCTTCGTGGGGAGCTCGGGCTGCACCCGCGGGCCGCGCGCGACTTCTTCGACGCGCTCGTGGCGCTCGGCATGCTCGAGCGTCGCGACGGTCGCTACAAGAACAGCCCTGCGACCGAGCTCTTCCTCGATCGCAAGAAGCCGAGCTACATCGGCGGCATGCTGGAGATGGCGAACGCTCGTCTCTACGGGTTCTGGGGGGCGCTCACCGAAGGCCTCCGCACCGGCGCGGCGCAGAACGAGGCCAAGGCCGGCGGCGACTTCTTCGCCGAGCTCTATGCCGATCCGGCCAAGCTCGAGAATTTCCTCGGCGCCATGACCGGCCTCAGCCACGGCGCCGCCATGACGATCGCTCGCGCGCTCCCGTGGAGCGACTACCGCACCGTCTGCGACGTCGGCGCCGCCCAGGGGGATCTCGTCGCGCAGATCGCCCTCGCGAACCCGCACCTCACGGCCACCGGCTTCGACCTCGCGCCGGTGCGACCGGCCTTCGAGTCGTACGTGGCTTCGCTCGGGCTCGCGTCGCGTGTTTCGTTCACCGCGGGGAGCTTCTTCACCGATGCGCTCCCCAAGGCGGACGTGATCACCATGGGGCACATCCTCCACGACTGGGACCTCGCCGAGAAGAAGCTCCTCGTGAAGAAGGCCTACGAGGCGCTCCCCGCCGGCGGTTCGTTCGTGGTCTTCGAAGCGATGATCGACGACGACCGCTCCAAGAATGCCTTCGGCCTCCTGATGAGCCTCAACATGCTCATCGAGACGCCGGGCGGGTTCGATTACACCGCTGCCGACTGCGTCGCGTGGATGAAGGAGGCGGGCTTCAAGGAGACGCGCGTGCAGCACCTCGTCGGCCCCGACACCATGGTCGTGGGAATCAAGTAAGACAGACCCACGTCATGCGCGCGCTCTTTTACAGCCCGAAGGGGACGGGGCACGTCAACCCGACGCTCCCGCTCGTCCGAGGGCTCGTCGAGCGCGGGCACGACGTGACGTACACCCTGACGTCCGAGTGGAGGGAGCGGCTCGAAGCGATGGGCTGCCGCTATCGGAACATGGGCACCGGGGAGGTGTTCACCACCGCCGACTACCACCCCGGCGCGCCGTTCTATCGGCAGCTCTTGCCCACCACGGCCGCGCTCCTCCCTCGGCTCGTGGACGAAGCGCGCGCGCTCCGGCCCGACGTCGTGGTCTTCGACTCGTGCGCGCCGTGGGGCTTCGCCGTCTCCGAGATCCTCGGCGTCCCGGGGATCTGCTCGGTGAGCACGCTCGTCTTCGACCGCGACGAGATCCGAAGGCACGTGGGCGCACCGAGCGAGCGCCTCGACGCGACGAACCTCGCGGCGCTCGCCGAGATCGAGCGCCGATGGAAGATCGACTTCACCGGACGCGACCTCGGGCTCTTCTACGGACGCGAGAACCTCGTCTTCTCGTGCGAGGAGCTGAACCCGACACGCGCGAACGTCCGAGGCACCTTCCACTTCGTCGGGTCGACGAGCGGTGGTGGAGGCCCCCTGGGGGATCTGGAGACGTACGCGCAGGGCCGCCGGCGTATCTACGTGAGCATGGGCACGGTCGTGGGCGGGACGGGGGGCCTCGAGCCGAGCTTCTTCGCGCCGTTCGTGGAGGCCTTCGGCGACCGCGAGGGGTTCGAGCTCCTCTTGTCGGTGGGCGCCGCCGCCTCGTCGTTCGGTCCAGCTCCGAGCAACGTCAGCGTGCGACGGTTCGTTCCGCAGACGACGGTCCTCGGGTTCACGGACGTCTTCGTCACGCACGTCGGCGCGAACAGCATGCACGAAGCGCTCGCGCAGGGGGTCCCGCTCGTGTGCGTGCCTCATTTCGGGGACCAGCCGCAGAACGCCGAGCGCGTGATCGCACAGGGCGCAGGGGTTCTCCTTCCGCGGAGCGAGATCTCCGCCGAGCGTGTCTTCGCTGCGGTCGAGCGCGCGTCCGAGGTGTCGCTTCGCGCGAATGCGGGGCGCCTCGCGGCGAGGCTACGCGCCGCTGGCGGTCTCGAGCGCGCGCTCCAGGTGATCGAGAGCGCCCCTCCCGCCCAGCGTCACGTATTCACCTGAGCTCGTCGGGCGCGCTCCAGCAGCCGGCTGCGGGGCACGTGTTACCTTTGCCGCGAGGTTCCACGTAGAACGACCCGAGGCCCGCGAAATGCTCGTCGACGTCGTTTCAGAGATCGTCATCGATCGCCCTGTCTCCCGTGTCGCTGCGTACGCCAGCGATCCGAACAACGCGCCGAAATGGTACGTCAACATCGAGTCCGTCGAGTGGAGGACGCCGCCGCCGCTCGCGATTGGCTCGCAGGTCGCCTTCGTCGCGCGCTTCCTCGGCAGGCGCTTGGCCTACACGTACGAGATCGTCGATCTAGCTCCGGAGGCGCGCCTCGTGATGCGCACCAGCGAAGGCCCGTTTCCCATGGAGACGACGTACACGTGGGAGGCGCGTCCCCAAGGGCGGACGCACATGACGCTGCGGAACCGCGGCGAGCCGAGCGGCTTCGGCAAGATCGTCGCGCCGCTCATGGCGAGCGCCATGCGCCGCGCGAACGCGAAGGACCTGGCCGCCTTGAGGTCGATCCTCGAGTCGGCTTAGCCTCGCTCCCGGAGGTGAAGCATGGGTCGCAGCGCAGAGGTCGACACCTGGTTCGCGCGCTACGAAAATCCGATGAAGCCCGTCGTGGAGCGCGTGCGAGCCATCGTGCTCGGTGCGGACCGACGCATCGGAGAGTGCATCAAGTGGCAGGCGCCGACGTTCGTCTACCGCGGCAATCTGGCGAGCTTCTTCCCGAAGAGCAAGCAGCACGCGAGCTTGATGTTCCACACCGGCGCGCGCATCCCCGGAAACCACCCGCGGCTGGAGGGCGGCGGCGACACGAGTCGTGTCATGAAGATCGGGAGCCTTGCCGAGGCGAACGCCGCGAAGAAAGAAATCGAGTCGATTGTGCGGGCGTGGTGTGACTTCCGCGACGCGAGCGAGTCACCCGAGGTCGCCAAGAAGCCGAAGGCGAAGGCGAAGCCGAAGCCGAAGCCGCGGCGCTAGCGCGTGGCGAGCTTGTGCCGCGCGATCCGCACGCTTTACGACCCCGCTCGGCCGCGCTACGCCACGCTCATGCACAGGGCCCGCGAACGCCGTGAGAAGCAGGCACGAGGCTTCCTTTTCGTGGCCGCCTTCGTCGCCCTCGCCGCACCCTCGGCCGAGGCTGCCGGCGAGCCTCACAGCGCGCACCAGTTCGCCTCCGAGCCGCAGCAAGATCTGACCGACGTCTCGGTCGAGCTCGAGGTCGAGCCGATCGATCTCGGAGCGCTCAAGTTCTTCGCCCTGCAGGTCACGTTCCCCAACGGCGTGGCAGCGCACGGCGGACCGCAGGCGCTGAGCGGCGCCCAGAAGGTCAATTGGGGCGCGCTCACTTCGAACTCGAACTACGCCTACGACGCGAGCACGCCGACCTCGGTGCGCCTCGCGGCGCTCGAGCAGATGCAGAACGCACCGGTGCGGACCGACGACTTCGCGTGGTCGCCGAACGTCTGGTACCGCCTCGACGTGACGCGAGGAGCGAGCGACAGCCTCCCCGCGGGGAACTACTCCGTGCTCGACGAGCCGACGGTGTACGTCGACCACGCGCGGACCATGCGCGCCTGGACCTTCACCGTCAGCCGCGCCGACACGGGGGCCGCCTTGCACACGCAGACCCTCCACGTCGCCGCCGACACCATCCAGAGCTTCATGTACTGGACCGAGACCGGCTACGGCGTGACGTGCACCGACAAGATCCGCGTCCACTGGCGAAGGCCCCGCTTCACGAGCGCCGCTTCGGGCGAAGGAGCGCCGACCAAGATCGTGAAGAGCATCGGTCAGTCGACGTGCGACGCCACGGCGACGACCGACATTCAGGTCGAGACCCCGAACGTGATGGGCACGCTCCAGACCTTCGGTGAGCCGCGCCCGGCGACGTCGCACGACGGTGACGTGCTGTATCCCATCCCCGGTGGCGATGCTGGGGGCGCGGGCGGGGGAGGCGGCGCTGACGGCGGAGCGGGAGGCGGCGTCGGCGCGGTCCCCGAGGCCGATGGAGGCGGGGGAGCGAGCCACGACGACGCCGGATCGAGCGGCTGCAGCGCCGCGCCTCATCGCCTCGACGCGGGCGCAAGCGCGTGGGCGCTCCTCTTCTTCGTGCCGTGGATCGCGCGCGGCTCGAAGCGCCTTCGCCGCGCCTAGGGGCCCGAGTCAGCAGCTCGTCGGCGTGCCGACGAACGTTCGACCAAGTGAGCGCGCGCGTCGCTCGCGCGTTCGGCTCATCGGAAAGGTCCCTCGGCTCCACGCCCACGGAGCGCTGCAGCGAGTCCGGCGAGCGCGCCGAGACGCGCCTCGATGTCGCTCGGATCCTCTGGCACCTCGCCGAGGTGCCAGAGGAGCGCATCGGCCTCGAGCGAGAAGACCCCTCGCGGATCAGAGCTGATCTCACGCACGAGGTCGCGCGCATGGGGCGAGAGTCGCGGATCGCCGACGTCGGGCTTCGAGTCGAGCGGCGGATCGAGCGGAACGCGCACGTCGAGCGCCTCGAGCTTACCTTTGGCATCGAAGCGAGGGCACAGATCGAGCGTCGCGCCCGCGATCCTCACACCCAGGAGGGCACCCTTGCCCGCGTGAGGAGTCGCCGAGGTTCGCTCGCCGAAGGCGCGCCATGCGGCGTGTCGCGTGCTCATCGCCTCCGGCCAAGGCAAGGCGCGCGCATTCCTTCCGAGCTCCCTCGCCACTTCGAGCACACGGTCGAGGAATCGCTCGAGCTCGTCTCGGTCCTTCCCACTCTCGTGACCGAGAAGGTGCCCGCCGGTGTCGTCAAGGTGAACCTCGCGAAACGAGAGAAGCGCCTCGAGGAGTGACGGCGACAAGAGCGCCCCGATCTGCGCGCGATCGCGACCGCGGACGACGAAGCGCTCGGCCGCAGCGGGCAACGCGAGCGCCATCGACTTGGCAAAGAGATCGAAGAGGCCGTGCTCGTGCGCGTGAAGCTCGAGGCCCAAGTCGGCGAACGAAAGCTGAGCGGCGAGGGCGCTCACGTCCCCGCGGGTCTCTGCCTGGATGGCGAAGTCCACGCCCTCCGCCCGACCGACGAGACGTTCACGGTCTTCGTCGTAGGTCGCGCCTCGGACCTCTGCGAGCGCTCGCCACATCGATCGACGCGCCGCGCGCTCCGACGAGAGAGCGGCCTCGCGCTGCGTGGCGGGTGGCGGGGGACCCGGTGCCACGACGAGCGGCGCGGTCACCTCGACCACTCTGCCGGAGGCCGTGCCGGCGCGAACGACCAGTGACCACTCGCAAGCGGCGACCTCCGAGGTGAAGGAAGGCGCTGCGTCTGCCGGCAGACGTACTCGGAACGGGATCGCTTCTCCTTCGCCAGGAGGGCGAGTCAAGATCTGGACCGTGTAGCTCTTGGCCGCCTGTATCGACGTGACGTACCGCTCCCGACAGACGAAGTAGAGCGTCAGTCCTCGGACGGGCTGCGACGACACTCCTCGCACGCGCGCGACTCCCTCGATCACCTCGCCAGGTCGCACGAGAAGGTCGTCGAACGTGACGGACAGCTCCGCGCCTGGTGCTCCCGATCCCCGCGACACGTACGAGAGGACACTCGGCCGCGCCAGCTGGGGTCCGCCGAGCATGACCGGCGCATGAAAGTCCGCCACACGGTCCGGCCACCACGGGATGGCGACCCGGATGTGGAGGATGTAGCTCAACATGAGGCGCGCGCCCGCGTATGCCGGCGGCGCGTCCGCCGGTATCGCGAAGCGACTCAGAATTCTCTTCGGGCCGACGGGCAGCGAGCCGGGAGTCGCACGCGTCTGAAGGTGGAGCAGGCGGCGCTCGAAGCCAGCTCCGGCCTCGTGCGCCCCCGAGAGCGCGCGGGCCGTCCCGATCAAGCTCGTCTCGACGAACTCCACGGGCGTGACCGACGCGCTCGTGAGGATGACCTCGGCCTCGAGCGTGTCGCCCGGCGCGACACGCGCAGGTCGGAGCAGCACCTGGACGGTCGGCCGACCTCGCATGACCTACAGGATAAGCGACGGTCGTGCACGCTGTCCCCCCGGGCGTGCGCCGTGAGGCGCCCGGAGTGCGGCGGCGCGGCCCCGCTGTTACGCTTCTCGCGTGAACGGGAAGACGCCGTCCCTCGCCGCGACCATCGAAGCTGCTCCGCCAGGCTCGCCGGGCCACGCGGTCGGTGCAGCGCATCCGGCGGCGGTGCGCGTGGCGCGGGCGTCGACCTCCGGCGCGGAGACGCACTTCTTCCAAGAGCGCCTCGCGCTCATGGGGAAAGTGGGCGCGCTGCTCAGCTCGATTTCGTTCGTGCTGCTCGCGGTCATCAGCCTCGTGCTCTACGACCGTGTGCCCTCCACGGTGCTCCTCGTCGTGGTCGGCCTCGCCGCCTCGAGCGTCGCCTGGATCGTGGGCCGGGGCCGGTCGCGCGCGCAGGGAGTGCTCGCGAACGTCGACGCGTTCGTCACCATCACGATGAGCCTCTCCTTCACCGCCATGGCCTCCCAGCTTCACTGGTGGGATCGGCCGGAGCTCGTTGCGGCGATCGTTACGCTCGCGGTCACGGCCACGCGGGCGATCCTGATCCCGAGCTCACCGGCTCGAACGCTCGTCATCAGCTCCTGCGTGTGGTTGCCCGTGTTCTTGGTGCCGTACGTCGTCTACGGCGCGGAGTGGGTGCTTCCCTCGGGCATCCGCGGACGTAGCTCCTTCATGCTGGCCTCTCAGTTGGCCACGCTGATCTGGGCGATCATCGGCGTCACGCTCGTGACGGTGACCTCGCGTGTGATCTACGGCCTCCGCAAGAAGGTTCGTGAGGCGCAGAAGCTTGGACAGTACACGCTTCTCGAGAGGCTCGGCGAAGGGGGAATGGGCCAGGTCTTTCGCGCGCAGCACGCCATGCTACGCAGACCGACTGCGGTGAAGCTGCTCCATCCTGACCGCGCGTTCGGCCCCGAAGACCTCGCGCGCTTCGAGCGGGAGGTGCAGCTCACCGCCCAGCTCTCGCACCCGAACGTGGTGACGGTCTTCGACTACGGCCGAACGCCGGACGGCGTCTTCTACTACGCGATGGAACTGCTCGATGGGCACGACCTCGAAGAGATCGTCGAGCAGATCGGCCCGCTCCCGGCTGCGCGCGTCGTGCACATCCTCGTTCAGGTCGCGAGCGCGCTCGCCGAGGCCCACGCCGTCGGCTTGATTCACCGCGACATCAAGCCCGCGAACATCATCCTCTGCGCCCGCGGCCGCACGTACGACGTGGCGAAGGTGGTCGACTTCGGCCTCGTGAAGCAGCTCGGCCCGGCTTCCGCCGACGCGGTCGCTGGCGAGCGCGACGGCGGCAGCCCGCTCACGAGTGGTCCCGATGTGTCACGCGCCGGCTCCATCGTCGGGACTCCCATGTACCTAGCGCCCGAAGCGCTCCACGACGCGGGCGCGCTCGACGGTCGTGCGGACATCTACGCCCTCGGCGCGGTCGCCTATTTTCTGCTCACGGGCACCGTCGTCTTCGGCGGAAAGACCGTGGTGGAGGCGTGCCGACATCATCTCGTCTCGGTGCCCGAGTCACCCTCGGCGCGCCTCCGCGCGAAGCGCCCGGAGGCGACGATCCCCGCGGACCTCGAGCAGATCGTGCTGCAGTGTCTCGCGAAGTCGCCGAACGACCGGCCGGCGAGCGCGAAGGTGTTGTTTGACGCGCTCACCGCTTGCTCGGCAGCGGGAAGGTGGACGGACGCAGACGCTCGCGCAGCGTGGGGGGCGTTTCGCGAGCGGCCGCCGTCGATCGTAGCCGCCGGCGATCGTCACGTTCCGAAGACCGAAGTCAGCGTGAGCGCGAAGACGATCGCGATCGATCTCACGAGGCGTGCTCCCTGAGACCTTGAGGCGACGAGCGCCAAGGCCCCCAGCTACTTCGACTCGCGCATGATCTCGCGCATGAGCGCGAGGAGCGCGCAGCCGATGGCGAAGCGGGGATCCACGGCTCCAGGCACGAGGCGCACGCTGAAGGACTTACCGAAGAACTTTCGCGTCTCTTCGATTTGCATCACCGGTTGCCCGTGCAGCGCGAGGTGCCACTGCCCGGGGATGATCGGCATGCCGAAGAAGCTCGGCAGCATGCGGCGCACCATTCCGTTCGAGTCCTCGACGAGCTCGCCCACGACGGCGCCGCTCGCGGGGTCGAGCACCTCCCAGGTGTCACGGACGATAGACTTCAGGCCCTTCGAGCGCACCGTGCCGACGACCTGACCGGTGTTCGCGTCGAAGACGTCCGTCGTGAGGTTCACGGCGATCGCTTCGCGCGCCTTCACCCGTACGAGGCTCTGACGCATGCTCGCGTCGGTGAAGATGTTCCACTCGTCCTTGAACGTGAAGAGCTTGTGCTGAACGAACATGCACAGCTGCCCAGACGGATCGCGCACCTCGAAGTTCCGACCGAGGAAGGTCGGCCAGGGGCGGTTCACCGTGTAGCTGGCGAACGAGAAAGGATTGGCGATCACACCCTGCGGACCGGCCGCGATCATGGGGCTCATTTCGCCAGCGTACTGGAAAGCGCGGAGGCCGTCGCGAGCTCACGGGGGCCAGCGAAACGCAGGGCAATCGAAGCTCCGTAGGCCCCAGGGTCTCTCTTGATCTCGCGCTCGATCGCGGCGAAAAACGACACCACCATGATCGCCAAGAACACGGTCTGTCTCTGGTACGACAAGGACGCCGAAGCGGCGGCCCGCTTCTATGCCGCCACCTTTCCGAACAGCGAGGTGCTCGCGGTTCGCAAGGCGCCGGGCGACTTTCCCGGCGGCAAGGAGGGTGACGTGCTGACGGTGGAGTTCACCGTCTTGGGGATCCCGTGTCTCGGCATCAACGGCGGCTCGTTCTTCAAGCAGACCGAGGCATTCTCCTTCCAGGTCGCCACCGACGACCAAGAGGAGACCGACCGCTACTGGAACGCGATCGTCACGAACGGCGGCCAGGAGAGCGACTGCGGTTGGTGCAAGGACCGCTGGGGTCTCTCCTGGCAAATCACCCCTCGCACGCTCAGCGAGGCGCTCGCGGCCGGCGGCGCGGAGGCCAAGCGAGCCTTCACCGCCATGATGACGATGAAGAAGATCGACGTCGCGGCCATCGACGCGGCTCGACGCGGGTAGAGGCACCGAGTCTCTCGACGACCGAAGCCACGCCTACGCGGCGTTCTCCGGAATCGTGAAGCGCAGCGCGGCCCCGCGCGGCTCTTGGCCCTCCGCCCAGAGCGTGCCGCCGTGGGCTTCGACGATGCACTTGGAGATGTAGAGCCCGAGCCCGAGGCCGCGCCGATCGTTCGTGGCTTGCTGGAAGCGCTCGAAGATCGTGCTGCGATGCGCTGCGGGAATGCCGGGCCCGGTGTCCGTCACCGAGAAGCGGATGTCCGTGCCGGCGCGCGCGAGCGACAAGGTCACTTGGCCCCCGGGCTCGGTGAACTTGAAGGCGTTGTTCAGAAGGTTCGCGAGCACTTGAAGCAGTCGATCGTGATCGAACCGCAGCGCGACCGGGCCCTCCGGGGCCTCGAGCGCAAGGGTCAGCCCCTTGGCGGTGAACGAAGGAAGGAACGCTGCCTTCGCTTCCTTCACGAGCTCGAGCGCTTCGTTCGGCTCCGACACGATTCGGAGCTGTCCCGCTTCGAGGCACACCACGTCGAGGAGATCGCCCACCAGCCGGTTCATGCGCGCGGTCGAACGCTGAATCCGCTCGGCGTGATGCAGGCTTTCGACGTCGGCCTCGCCTTGCGCCTTGGAGCGGTCTGCGAGCATCGCCGCGCTGATGGCGATCGTGCCGAGCATGTTCCGCAGATCGTGGCTCACCATCCCGAGGAAGTCGTCCCGCGTCGCGACCGTCTCGTCGGCGCGCGCGCGCTCGACGAGGAGCCCGTCGTCGGTAGCCTCGCGCTCGAGGTCGAGAAGAGCGGTGAGCGCCCGCGCTTGCTCTCGGCGTTCGAGCCGCAGACGCTCGTCGGCGACGCCGTGCTCCTGGGCAACGGTCCGGTCCGCGGCCTTGCGTTCGCGCGCCACGCCCTGGACGACGCCGGTCGTCGCACCCGCGCTCTCCATCGCCCGGTCCGCTCGGTCGCGCGCCTCGCCGAGAGTAGCCTCCGCTCGCTCGCGTGCGAGCTTCACCACGCGGTCCGCGTTTGCTTCGACGTCTACGCGCGCCTTCGTGAGCTCGGTGTCCGTCTTCGCGCGCTCCGCTTGAAGGCTGGCGTCGGTTTCGTCGCGCTCTTTGCGCGGATTGGCGTCGGGCTGACTCATGGCCTCTCAACGTGCGCACTCGGGAGGCCTCGCGCTCGTCCTCCTGGGAATGTGACCGAGAGATGACGGCAAAGGAGCCACGACGCCCCGCCACCTTCGCCGCCCCGTGCCGCGCGAGGTGAGCTGCGTGCCAGCGGCCCGCCGACGGAATCGCGGCGCGCGCTTCATCCCTTGAGCCGCGCGTGACGAGCACGTCGCGCGTGCGCGCAGGCGAGCCTCATTCGTCGATGCGCAGCACCGCCGCGCCCGACACGCGTCCTGCCTTCAAGCGCTCGAGGGCGAGGTTCGCTTCCTCGAGCGCGTAGACGTCGAAGCTCGGACGGATGGCGATCTTCGCCGCGAGCTCGAGGAACTCGCGCGCGTCGCTACGCGTGACGTTCGCGACGCTGCGCAAGCTCCGCTCGAGCCAAAGGTGCTCGTAGGAGAACGCCGGGATCTGGTCGAGGTGGATGGCGTTGATGGCGACCGTGCCCCCGCGATCGAGCGCCTTGAGCGCCGCGACGACCACGCTCCCCACCGGGGCGAACGTCACCGCGGCGTCGAGCGGCTCGGGAGGCGTGTCCTCGTAGCCGCCGGCCCATTCGGCTCCGAGCGCCTGCGCGCGGGCGCGCTCCGCCACGTCGCGCGTGCACACGAAGACGCGGCAACCCCACGATCTTGCCACCTGCAACGCGAGGAGCGCCGAGGCCCCGAACCCGTAGAGCCCGAGACGCTCGCCCGGTCGTATGCCGCTGACCTTCAGCGCGCGGTAGCCGATGACGCCGCCGCAGAGGAGGGGCGCGGCCTCGAGGTCGTCGAAGGCCTCGGGGATCCGTAGCGCGAAATCGGCGCGCACCGTCGTGTGCGTGGCGTAACCGCCGTCACGATCCCAGCCCGTGAGCTCGGCGGCGGCGCACAGGTTCTCGCGCCCCTCGACGCACCTCGCGCACTTCCCGCACGCGCCCGCGAGCCACGCCACGCCGGCGCGCTCGCCCACCTGCCACGTGTCGACGCCGGCTCCGATCGCCACGACGCGCCCGATGATCTGATGCCCTGGCACAATCGGGCGGCGGTGGAGCGCAAGGTCCCCCTCGCAGAGCTGCAGATCGGTCCGGCAGACCGCGCAGGCGGAGACGCGAAGCACGATCTCGCCAGGCTCGGGCCGCGGCTCGCGCGCTTCCACGCGTGCGAGCGGCTTCTCCGCGATGGGGCGGGGACGATCGAGCTGCATGGCCCGCATGCTCTCGAGCAGAGCAACGCGCGTGCCTGCTGACAAGTGCCGCGCGTGCGTCAGAGGGCGAGGCGAGCCGAGATCTCGCGCGCGGGGAGAGCCCCGCTGATGCGCTCGGCCTCGCGCCCGCCGCGGAACACGATCATCGTGGGGATGCTTCGGATCCCGAAGCGCGCGGCGACGTTGGGGAGCGCCTCGGTGTCGACCTTGGCGACGATGACCTGGCCGGCGCGCTCGCTCGCGATCTTCTCGAGCTCGGGGGCGACCATGCGACACGGGCCACACCACGCCGCCCAAAAATCGACGACCACCGGCGCGGGCGCGTCGCGGACGAGCTCGTCGAAATCCTCGGCGCTACCTACGGCGATGGGCCGGGCCAAAGGGAGCAGCGAGGCTTTGCACGCTGCGCACCGCGCCTTCTCGGCGGCGCGTGCCGCGGGGAGGCGATTGACCTTCGAGCACGACGGGCATTGGACGAGCATCGGAACCTCGGAGCTGCCTGCAAGGTGTGGCTGCGCCGGAGTCCGTCAAGGCTCATCGATGTTGCTCGAGATCCGAGCCGCTCGCGCTGTCTCGCGGGAGCGCATGGAGCTCGCCGGACTCGCCGCCCCCCACCGAGGGCTGCGCTTTGACCACCGACCCAAGATCGCGACAGCCCTCCAGGTGCGGGCCAGCCATCGCCACGGCTCGGGTCCTCGCGACGCCGCACGCCTCGCCGTGCCCTCGCGCGCTGAAGCCCCGAACCACGCCACCGTTGGGCATCGCGGCGCCCTCTCCGACTTTGCACTCGAGCGCGCACGCGTAGCAGCCGTTCGCGTCGGGGCCGTCGCCGACGTCGTTCACGGGTCCAGAGCTCGCGGTGAGGGCCGCGTGGTCGCTGTCCCACGACGTGTACGGATCGTTCGGGTCGACCCAGCCTGGATACTGTCCGGGATACTGACCGTCGCCGCCGCTCCCGCTCCCGCCGCCGCCCGCTCCGTCGCCGAACAGAGGAGCGCCCGCGCCGTCGAGGCTGTCGCACGAAGCGGTCGCGGCCTCGCAGGCGGTGAGTCCCGCGAGCGCCACGAGAGCGCACGCGGCCAACGTGGCGAGCGTGCCACGGCTTGTCGCGAGTCGCGTCGCGCGGTGAGCTCGGGGTGTCTCCGTGGGCATCGTTGCTGCGCTCCTCTTGCTTCGAGCGCAACTTCCGGGCCTGCGCCGAGCCGCACAACCTCTCGGATCTCCTCGCGCGAGCGCACGGTCGAGTTGGAAATATTCCATCTCGCGTTGGAAATTGTCCCAGCCGGAGCGCAGCTCCGTCCGCCAGGGGAGGTCGTGAGAACCCCGTCACCCCGCGAGGAGGGCGTGGGCAAGAAGTGCTTGAAGCTCGCCTCGTCGCCCGTCGCGTTCCAGAAGATCGATTCTACGTCCTCGCGAAGGAGCGAACGGAGGCGCCCCTGCTTGATTCGCTCGAGGAGCTCGACCTCGGCAGCCCACGACGCCACCGTCGGGGTGAGCTTCCTTCGGTAGGGGAAGAAGACTGCGTAGGCACGTTCGACAGCGACGCTTCGATCGAGCTCCATCGCCCTTGGACGGCGGTGCGCTTGGTGAGTTCAGTGCGTCGCCCCGACGAAGGTGAGAAGAACGCAGATCTTCCCCTCGTCGTCGCACGCTCCGGTGTCGAGGGTCGTGGCGCCGCGAGCCTCCGTCGGCCCTCCGACGACCCCGGCATAGCGAAAGAGCCTCCCTTGCACGTCGACGGCGCTCGCCAGGACTGCCCGCGCTCCCGGGTGCCGCGCTTGGAAATCGGCGATCAGCGCGTCGAGCTCGCCGTGCCCTTCGACGCGTCTGCCCGAGGTCCTCATGACCACGTCCTCCGCGCACCCTCGCTCGATGAGGCGCATCCGCGCCTCGGCGTCGCGCTCGTTCCACGCGGCGACGAACGCCTCGACGCTCGCGCGGATGCGCGCTTCGCTCACGGGCCGAGCCTCACGACGTTCGACACCGAAGCACCGTCGTGGAGGCGCGCGTAGAGCGGGAAGCTCGCGTCGAAGCCGTCTGTGTAGAATGCACGCGCATCTTGGAAGGTGGCGCTCTCGGCCGCGGAGAAATCAGGCGCGCGTGAGAAGTCGACGGTGAGGCTCGTCCCCTTGGCGCCGTCCCACGTCAGGGTGGCGATGCGGCGGCCGTGGTCGGCGAAGAAGACGAGCGGCGCGTCGGCAAGCTTCGTCGTTCCTCCGCCCACGTCGACCGCTTCGATCTGCGAGAGCATTCGTTGAGCCGCGCCGTCGCGCACGCAGCCGTCGGTGGCGAGCTGCACGTAGACCTTCTTCGCGCCGCTCGTCGGGTACACGCGCGTCATGGAGGCCGGGTCCAGCACGCCGTTCTCGAGGTCGATGTTGGCGAGCGTGCCCATGGGCGTCGTGGCCGGAGAGCTCGACGCGTTGATGTACGCCGTCGTACCGAAGACCGGTGGCGAGAAGCGGATGACCGTCGCGTCGGCGAAGTGCGCGACGCCAATCACCTCCCGATGCGGGACCGAGCACGCGCCCGCTGCCGGCGTCGACAGCGACTGGCCGAGCGCAGCGACGGCGCGCGGATTGGGGGCGACACCTTCCCAGTTGGCCACCGAGATCATCCGGTTGTTCCGGAAATTCAGGTTCGCTTCGATCGCGTTGAACCACGCGCTCTGCGAGTCGTTCCCACCGGGATCGAGCGGCAGCCACTCCGGGCTCGCCCACGGGAGCGCCTTTCGATCTTCGCTCGCGTTGACGTAGGTGCCGACCGAGCCCGACGGATCGGTGGCGCCGCCGAAGTACATCGACCAGCCGGGGAGGATCCCGGGGACGTACGCGGCGTCGTACGAGTGCGGGCCGTTCGCGCCGAACGTGCCGCCGCCGTGCGAGAAGATCTTGGTCGGCGGAAGACCGCCGTCGACGACCGCCTTCTCGAAGAAGCCGATGTAGCTCGTCAGGATCGCGTCGAGCTGGGGACGGCCCGGCGTGCCGGTCCCGAGGTTGAGATCCTTTTCGGCGTGGTAGCCGAGCTGCGCCACACCCCCGCTCGGCGCGAGGGTGAAGTCCGGTGGGCACACCGAGTGGTTGTACTGCTGGCAAATCCCGGCGGCGGGCGCGGGGCAGCCGGCGGCGTAGGGGAGACCGGGATCGCACTTCGGATCGTCGCCGAGGTACGCGTTGCCGTTCGGGTAGTAGTAGTGGTTCACGCCGACCGCGAGCTCGGTGCCGATGATCGCGCCGGCGTAGAGGTAGCGCTGGTCGGGCGGGAGCGACTCTTCGAAGTCGACGATCTTCGGCAGGACCTTGCCGAGCACGGCGGCGATGGCGGCGCGCAGCGTGGGCGATCCCATGTCGGGGACGGGCGTCTCCACGCGTATTTGCGAGCCCCAGTCGCGCCAGTAGGCGCGCGGCGCGGTGTCGGCGGTCGGTCCCGCCCACTCGACGTTGCCGACGTTCTTCGGATCGTAGCCGGGCTTCTTCGCGTCGAAGAAGTTCCAGAGATCGGGACGGCCGTCCCACCAATCCACGGCGTCGAGGTTGAAGAGCACCGGCACCTTGGCGATGCGCGCGCCGGCGACGATGGCGTCGACGTAGGCCTCGAGCGTCGGGACGGGCGCGTTCAAGAGATCGAGCGTGACCTCGACGGCGAGTCGGCGTCCGCCCACCGCTTCGTGACCGATCATCTTTTGTGCTTCGTGAAAGCCCGCGGCGAAGAAGGTCGCGCGTTGCGCGTCGTCTTTGATTTGGTCGAGCACGTACGTATTGAAGATCGCGCACGTGTGCGCGTTGCCGAGGAACGGGAGCCCTTTCAGCTCGGGGAGGAGCGCTTCGCAGCGCGCCTTCTGCGACGCGTCGGGGAGCTCGGTCGCGCTCTTGCGCACCGAGAGGTACTGCGGACCGTCGGTGAGAAAGTCGCTGCCGGCGCGGCGCACGCTGACGGCGGGGGGGGTGCCCGGCGCGCTGTCTTGGGCTGCGCCTCCCCCGTCACTCGACCCTGCGCCGCCGTCGTCGCCGCCTCCACCCGGTCCACCCGAAGACGCCGCGTCGCTCGAGTCACCGCACGCCACACCGGCGGCGGCCACGAGGAGCGCGGCAGGAAGGAGCGGTCGCCAAAGGCCCATGGCTCGCCGCCGTGCAGAAGGTGTGCCGATGTAGGTAACGCACGCTCCGTGCCGAATTTCTCAGGGGATCGTGCGGGGCGGGGGGGAGCGCCCGCGGCGTCGCCGCCTCGCCGCTTGGTGCCGCCGATCCACCGTCGGGCCGCCACGAGATCGAGCACGCGCTACCCTCGGGCCGTGTCCCCTCGTGCTGGCGCCGTCTACCTCGCACGTCACGGCGAGACCGAGTGGAACCGGCAAGGTCGCCTTCAAGGTCAGACCGACGTGCCGCTCAACGAGAAGGGGAGGGAGCAGGCGCGTGCCCTCGCCGAGCGCGCTCGCTCGCTGGGGCTCACCGAGCTCGGCGCCAGCGCGCTTCGTCGCGCACGAGAGACCGCGCAGATCTGCGCCGACGCGCTCGCGCTCCCGCTCGGCTACACCGATCCCGACCTCGGCGAGCGGGTCTACGGATCGTTCGAGGGGAAGACGCGCGACGAGCTCCTCGCCGATCACGCAGCCGAGTTTGCCGCGTGGAAGGCGGACAACCGCGTGACGCCGCCGGGGGCCGAGCCTTACGAGGCGATGGTGAGCCGCATGTTGCTCGCCGCGACGCGCGCGAAGCGCTACGCGGACGAGACGCGTGGCGCGTTGCTCCTCGTGAGCCACGGCGGGGCGATGCGCGCGCTCGTCTACGGGCTCACGGGGACGCTGGTCGCACCGTTCGAGAACGGCGCGCTGCTTCGGCTCGTCTTCGAGGACGAGCGCGCGGTCTCTGTCGAGCGCTTGTGAGGGGAACGACGCGCGGCACACGCGCCAAGCGCAGCGACCGCCAGGCTCCCGGCGTCACGGCGCCGGGTGCGACTCCACGGCCTTCTTCAGGTAGCGCATGTTCGCCGCTTCGAACTTCTTCATCATCGTGATGAAGATGGGGAAAAATAGCCTCGCCGCGCCGTGAGGGCGCGCGCGGAAGCGCGACACGAAATGCGTGCCCGTCCCCTCGGGGGCGATGGTGACATCGACGCGGGCCTCGATGGATCCGCCGTTGTCGAGGACGAGGTGACTCGGTCGCTCGTAGCGCACGCACTCGACGACGAGCGGCTCGCTCTGTTTCCACTTCGCCTGGAACTTCGTGCCGAGTCCGATGGGCCCGTCGGTGATTTTGGTGATCGACTCCACGTCCGGGTTCCACTCGAGCTCGTGGCGCATGTCGGCCGCGTAGTCGAAGACGACCTCCGGCGACCGATCGATGTCCACGCTGTTTTCCACCGTGGCTTCGCTGCCGACGGCGAGGATCACCACGAGCCACACGAGCATCAGCGCGCCCAGCGCGATCATCAGCCTTCGCGCCCAACGCCTCCCGGAAGGGGCCATTTCTCCTTCTTATCACCCCGCCGACCGCCGCCGCGACTCGAGAGGTGGCGGCTCGAGCGAGGACACCGGAGCGGTCGAGAGGGGCCCCTTGCCGCGCCGCGAAACCTTTCGCCGCGAGCGCCGTAGTGACGCCCATGAGTCTCTGGAGCCTGAGACCGGCGCGCGCCGACGAGCTCTCGCACGCCGTCGCGATCGACGACGACGCGTGCACGCTGTTCGTCGATGCCGGGCGTGACGGGGTGCTGCCGCCCGCCTTCGTGGCGGCGGAGCATGCGCGCTGGCAGGAGGCGTTGTCCTCCGGTCGCGTCGTCTTCGCCGTGACCCCCGCCGGCGAGCCGATCGCGTTCGCCGCGCTCGGGTTCGTCGATGCCGAGCCCCACCTACAGCAACTGTCGGTGCGCCGGGCGTGGATGCGCCGCGGCTTGGGGCGCGCGCTGGTACAGCACGCCATCGACTGGGCGAGCGGCGCGCTGTGGCTCACGACGTACGGGGATATCCCTTGGAACCGGCCGTTCTACGAGCGCCTCGGGTTTCGTTGCGTCGCCGAGGCGGGCTGGGGTCCCGAGATGCGTCGCATCCACGAAGACGAACGGCGCGCGCTGCCTGCGCCCGAAGAGCGCGTGGTGATGGTCCGGCGAGCTTCGAGCGCGCGGGGGTGAGTCGCGCGCGCCTCCCAAGGTCACGGGCAGGTGCGCGTCGGCAGGATCATCGGCGGCCGCGGATCTTGCGTGAGATCGATCGCCTCGAGGAGGCTCCCGGCCTTGTCGTCGCGCGCGCGCGGATCGCGCGTCGCCATGTGCGGCATGTGCCAGAGATCTTCGACGAGCTTCGGGATCGAGGCGAGCTCGGTCGGCGTGTGCACGACCGCCTTTCGCGCGAAAGGAGAGATGAGCAGCACCGGCAGGCGGAAGCCCTGGCTGTAGAAGCCGCCGCTCGGACAAGCCTCCACGGGCGGAGCGACGTGATCGAAGTTCCCGCCGAAGTCGTCCCAGGTGACGATGACGAGCGAGTCCTTCCACATCGGGCTCTTCATGATCTTGTTCACGGCGTCGACCGTGTAGTTCTCGCCCGCGCAGGGGTTGTCGGGCGGCCCCTCGGAGATGGGCGCCGAGCCCACGAAGGCGTAGACGAGGTTCGCCTGCTCGTTCGTCCCCATGTCGCTGGAGAATTGACCTAGATCACGCGAGTGCGCGGCGCGCGCGGCGTCGTCTTTGCCGATCGACTTCACGAAGTTGAAGGTCGACTCCGACGCAGTACCGCTCCCCGCTCCGTAGGCCATCCACGTGTAGCCCTGCGGGAGCGCGTCCACGACCGAGGGAATGTCGAAGCACGGGTACTCCTTCGCCGTGGTGCACGTCGTCGGATCGAACGTGGGGATGACCGTGTCTTGCGGGGCGATGCACCCGCACTTGGTCGAGTCGAAGCAGAAGGTCGGGTTCTCGTAGGCCGGGCTCCAACCGGCGACGATCGCCAGGTGCCCGGGCGTGCTCGGCCCCGTCACGGTGGCGAAGAAGTGATCCGAGATCGCGAAGTTTCGCGCGTACTGCCAGTAGTTGGGGATCTGCGCTTCGCTGAACTGGAAGAAGGGGCGGAGCGGCTCGCTCGGACAGTTGTCCATGCCGACGTCGAAGTGATCGAGCTTGCCGTTGTCGTAGGCGTCGACGGCGTGCGCGTACGTGTGATCGATGTCGCAGATGGTCTTGTCGGGCGCGGGCGGTCGGGTGATGACCTGCCCGTTCGAGAGCGTGGCCGTCGTCGACGTGTCGGCCCCGGGGAGACCGGTGAAGTAGTTGTCGAAGGTCCGGTTCTCTTTGAGGATGACGACGATGTGGCGAATCTCGTGCGGCCCGGCGTCTTCGGGCGGCGCCGAGTCGACCACGAGGCCGGCGTCCGTCCCCGCGTCGCTCGGCGCGTTCGAGGAGCCCGACGAGCAGACGACGAGCCCCACCGTGAACGCGGGGAGCAAGAGCCAGCGCAAGGTCGATCGCATTTCGGGATCGTATTCGGTTGTCGACGGGGGACGTATCCTTTCGGGCCCGAGCTTCGTTTATCGATCATGACCCCCTCTTCCCCTCCGCCGGACGCCGCGCTCGCCTCCGTCCTTCGCTCGTCTTGGCACGGCTTTCTCGATACCTACGAGCCGCTCCGGTCGGATCTCTACCGCTACTGCCGGCACCTCACACGGAGCCCGTGGGACGCCGAGGACCTGGCGCAAGACGCGATGGCGCGCGCGTTCGTCACCCTCGGACAAATGGGGGCGCCACCTCCGAACGCTCGGGCGTGGCTCTTTCGCGTGGCGTCGAACCTCTGGCTCGATCAGCTGCGGCGCCGTCGTCGCGAAGAGCCGCTGGAAGGCCACGAGGAGCCTTCCGCCGGCAACGACGCGCGCGCCACGGCCCCCGGTGCTCGACGCGTTTTGCGCGGCGTTCAACGCCGGCGATCTCGATCGCCTGACCGCGCTCCTCCTCGACACCGCTTCGGTCGAGGTCGTCGGCGCCACCACGCAGTATGGCCCGGAGGCCGCGCGGCGCACCGTCCTCTACGGAATGCTCTTCGGCGGGGCGCGCATGGCGCGAGACCGCGACTGCGGGATCGAGCAGCGCTTCGTGCAGGGGGTGCTCGCCACGCCGCCGCGCGTCGAGAGCGTCGCGCATCGGGGCGAGTGGCTCCTCCTCCACTTCTACCAGCACCACGACGGTGAGGCGGTCCGCGCGGTCACGCGCGTCGAGGCCGACGAGGGGAGAGTGGCGCGCCTCCACAACTACTTCTTCAACCCCGACTTCATCGGCGAGGTGTGCGGCGAGCTCGGGGTGCCGTGGCGTTCGAACGGGTATCGCTGGTTCTTGCCGAAAGGATGATCTCCATGTCGCTCACGCTCCACTACCACCCGCTCTCGTCCTTTTGCTGGAAGGCGCTCGTCGGCCTCTACGAGCTCGAAATCCCCTTCGAGAAGAAGTTGGTCGATCTCGGGAACGCGGCCGAGCGCGCTGCGTTCGCCCGCCTCTGGCCGATCGCCAAGTTCCCCGTGCTTCGTGACGACGCGCACGACCGCACGATGCCCGAGTCGACGATCCTCCTCGAGTACGCCGAAAGGCTCGCGGGCGGGCGCCGCTTGATCCCCGAAGATCCCGATCGCGCGATCGAGTGTCGCCTGCGCGACCGCGTGCACGACCTGTACATCCACGTGCCGATGCAGAAGATCGTCGGCGATCGCCTGCGGCCTCGGGAGTCTCGGGACGCGCTCGGCGTAGAACAGGCGCGCGCGCAGATGGAGACGACGTACGCGCTCGTCGACGAGCAGGCGCGTGTCGGCCCGTGGTCGATGGGCGAAGATTTTACGCTCGCCGACTGCGCGGCCATGCCCGCGCTCTACTACGGGAACAAGGTCGTCCCGTTCGTGGGACGGTGGAAGAACCTGACGGCGTACTTCGAGCGTCTCACGCAGCGCCCTTCGGTCGCGCGCGTGCTCCGCGAAGCCGAGCCCTACTTCCACATGTTCCCCGCGTGAGGCTCGGCGGTCGGGCGCTCCAGATCGCGTTCGCAGCTGATCGCGATGCGCCAAGCCTCAGGAGACGCGCGGGTTCGGGGGGACCTCGGCGAAGAGGACGACGTAGTTCTTCCCGTAGGCCTTCGCGCAGCTGGGGCACGTCGTGTAGGCGAAGTAGAACTTCTTCATGGAGCGGCCGTTCGCCGTCACGTACTTGCCCATGTCCTCGGCCCACTTCGGCGCGTCGCGGAAGGGCCCCTCGTAGACCTTCGTCAGGAAGGTGCCGGAGAGGCTCGCCATGTCGGCGCCGGGCACGGGCCCGGTCACGTCGATGTAGAGGTCGGAGCCCCACGGCGAGCGCTCGTCGCTCAGCATCAGCCGCTCGGGAGGTGTGGCGTGGGCCGCTTCGATGAGGCGGAGGCTCTTCGTGATCTTGCGGCCCATGTCGAGGGGCACGTGAAAGACGCTGTGGACGTGCTCCTTCACGAACGTCTTGTTCGTCCAGGAGACCTCCTTCTGATCCCACGTGGCGGGATCGAAGGGGGGGCAGCATCCGGTGGGGGTGATCGCTCGCTTCTCGCGGTCCGTCGTTGCGGTCGGTTCCATGACGCGCCACTTTGCAACACTCGCGCCGAGCCGAGCGGTGCACGGACGCCACGCACGGGCGTGCGTGAAGGCGTGCCTCGCGCTCGCGCATCCTCAGCACACCGACGCTGATCTTGCACGCTGGCTCCGCTTTCGAGTCTTGCTCGCAGCGCGCGCCGGGGCCACTCTCCCGCCGCGCCCCGATGGTCGAGCGTCTCATTTCGCCTTTTCGCGCGCCCGCGACCTGGGGAGCGCTCCTCTTTTCGCTGCAGCTCGTCGTGTTCGACCTCGCGCTCCGCGGGGCGCGCTTCTACGTCGGTCATCCGCGCGCGCTCGCCTTTCTCGTGGCGAGCCCCGCCTTGCTGCACCTGGCCATTTCCATCGAGCGAAGGCCGCTCCGCCTCGCCGTCGCGATCGGTCTGGCGTTCGTCGTCACACTCCAGGGGGCGTTCTTCCGCTACTACGACGCGCCTCTCGACGCGCAAGCAGGAGCCGCCGCGCGCCTCGCGTGGGGGGACGTTCGCCCCGTGCTCACGCAAGCCTTGCCGTTCCTCACCCTCGTGACGCTCGTGCTCGCGGCGATCGAGTACGCCGCGCTCACTCGTCTCGGGCGCGTCGCCCGCGCTCCTCGTCGGCACGGCTGGATCGCCGCCACCGCGTTCGTGCTGGGCGTGCTGGTCGGAGGTGCGCCGCGCGACGGCACCGCCGAGGTCCGGACCACGGCGGCCCTCGCTTCGTTCGCCGCCCCACGCACGGCGAAGACGTACACCGACCATCGTCCGCTGCCGCTCCTCGGCTCGCGTCGCACGTCGGTACCGAACGTGCTCTTCATCCTGACCGAGAGCGTGCGCGCCGAGGACGCGTGCGGCGAGGGGCCCACGTGTGGCACGTCGCCCGAGCTCGCCGAGCTCTTGCCCGATCGCCATCCGCTCCTCGAGATGCGCTCGGTCTCGAGCTACACCGCCATCTCGCTCTCGGCCTTGCTCACCGGGCTGCCGCAGCTCGGCCCGCGGGCCCCCATCGCCTCGGCGCCGGATCTCTTCGACATCGTCCGCGCGACGCGCTCGGGGGGTGCGAGCGTGGGCATGCACTACTGGTCGTCGCACGACCCCACCTTCTTCGAGCGCGCCGCGCCGGAGCGCGCGGTCGACTCGTACCTCGACGGCGCGATGATGCTCGGTCGGAAGGTCGAGGACGTCGAGCAGGAGGTGGTGATGGGCGGCCTCGATCGCCGGCTGTCGCAGCACTGCGTCGACCACATCTCGGGGCTCGCGCCGCCGTACGTGGCGATGGTGCATTTCAGCGGGACGCACGCCCCCTATTACTTCGATGACGCGACGGCGCCTCGGCGCCCGTTCACGCGCGTCGTGACCTGGTCGGGGATGAACGACCTCCACCGCGCCTACCAAGACGCGCTCCTCGAGCAAGATCGCACGATTGCCGCCTGCGTGAAGGCCTTCCTCGACGCGAATCGCGACCGACCTTACGTCGTCGTCTACACGAGCGATCACGGGGAGTCGTTCGGAGACCACGGCGCGATCCACCACGGCCAGCACCTCTACGACACGCAGATCCACGTGCCGGCGTTCGTCGCCGCGGGGGGCGGCGCGCTCACGACCGAGGAGACCGCGTCGCTCGAAGGGGCCGAGCACGCGTTCGTCACGCACCTCGACGTCTTGCCGACGTTGCTCGATCTCCTCGGCGTCCTCGATCACCCGGCGCTCGCGAGCGATCTTGCCCGGCTCGGGGGGCAGAGCCTCTTGAGGCCGCGCCCGACCGGCGCGCGAGTCATCCCCATCACCAACTGCACCGAGATGTGGAGCTGCCCGCTCGACGTGTGGGGGCTCCTCGAAGGGGACCGAAAGCTCCTCGCTCAAGCGTGGGACGCCGATTGGCGATGTCAGAGCCTCGTCGGGGGCGAGCACGAGATCGAGCTCGCGCGCTGCGCCGACTTGGTGAAAGCCTCGCGCGGGTTCTATCCGCTGCGGCCCGGCGGCCGCGAGAACCGCTGAAGGACCCACACGACCGCGAGCAGACGCGAGGCTCATGGAGCTAAGCTGATCGTGAGAACGTGCGCCCGAATCCGCCGAACATCCAGCTGCCGACGCCCGGGGATGTCCTCCTCGGGAAGTACCGGCTCGGCGCGCCGCTCGGCGAGGGGGGGATGGGCGTCGTCTACGCCACCTACCACGATCTCCTTCAGCAACGCTTTGCGGTGAAATTCCTCCGTCCGGAGGCCGCGACCACCGGCGAAGCGGTCGCGCGGTTCCTCAACGAGGCGCGCGCCGCCGCTCGAATCCAGAACGAGCACGTCGGGCGTGTCGTCGACGTCGGGATCCTCGAGAGCGGCTTGCCGTACATGTTGCTCGAGTACCTCGAAGGCGAGGACCTCGCGAAGCTCTTGGTCGAGCGCGGACCGCTGCCGATCGAACAAGTGGCCGACAATCTGCTGCAGGCGATCGAAGGGATCGCTCATGCCCACGCGCTCGGCATCGTCCACCGCGACTTGAAGCCGTCCAATCTCTTCCTCGCGCGTCGACCGGACGGCACCTCCCGCGTGAAGGTGCTCGACTTCGGCATCTCGAAGGTCTTCGACCGCCCCGAAGGCCGAGACATCACGCGGACCAACACGGCGCTCGGCTCACCGCTGTACATGTCTCCCGAACAGCTGCTCGACTCGAAGCACGTCGATCATCGCTGCGACATTTGGGCGCTCGGCGTCGTGGCCTTCGAGCTCCTGACCGGCGAGCCGCCGTTCTCTGCGGACAACGCCGTCGCGCTCTTTGCCGCGATTCATGCCGCCGAGCCGCCGAAGCTCTCGGCACGGCGCAAGGATGTGAGCGCCTCTCTGGAAGCGGTGGTGCAGAAGTGCCTCCGCCGGCTCCCCGAGGAGCGGTTCCAATCGACCACCGAGCTCGCGATGGCCCTCGCCCCCTTCGCGAGCGAGACTGGCCGGCTCGCCGCCGAAAATGCCAAGCGCATCTTGCCCGCAGGCCAGCGCGCTCCTGCCCCCACCGCGGCGGCGCGCCGGTCCAACGCGTCGGCGCACGTCGCCGAGCAGCACGTCGACCCGGTCGTCGAAACGGCCCCCGCGTGGTCACGTGCTCGACCCGACGCGTCCTCGCGGTGGCGAACCGCGGTGTGGGCCGTCGTGCTTACCATGAGCGCGCTGATGCTCGGTCGCATCCTCTGGTTGCGGCGCGCCGAGCCTGTGGCGTCCCTCCCCGCGGCTCCGGCGTCGACCCCCGCACAGGCGACGGCGCCGTCACCGAGCGCGGAGCCAGCGCCGGTCGCCCCAAGCCAGGTCCGCCTCGAGGCTCCGCCGCCGAGCGTCGCGACGACGGGGGGCCGAGGGACCGCTGCGCCGTCGCCGAGAAGAGCGGCGGCGGCGGCCCCGGTGGCCAAGGCCGCCTCCGCAGCGGGGAGCGCCCCGCGACCGTCGTCGTCGGCCACGCCCGGCTGCGATCCGCCCTACGACATCGACGCAAAGGGTGACAAGATCTGGCGGCTCCCATGCCTCCAATGACCAAGCTTCGCGGGCTCGCGCTCGTGGCGTTCTCCGTGCTGGGCGTCGCCTTGGACGCCCACGCGGAAGATCTCACGACCGCGCAGTGCGTCTCGGTCAACGAGCACGCGCAGGCGCTTCGTCGAGGCGGCGAGCTCCGCGCGGCACGCACCAACTTGCGGCGCTGCGTCTCCCGAAGCTGCCCGGGGCCCGTGCGGGTCGACTGCGCGACCAGGCTCGACGAGGTGGAGCGCGCGATGCCCTCCTTGGTCTTCGTCGCGAAGGACGCGAAGGGGGCCGATCTCGTCGCGGTGAGCGTCGCGATGGACGGCGTCGTGCTCACCGATCAATTGGACGGCTCCGCGCTCAGCGTGGATCCGGGCGAGCACACGTTCGAGCTGACGACGAAAGGCGCGTCACCGGTGTCGACCCACCTCGTCCTCCGTGAGGGGATGAAAGGGCGCCACGAGCTCGTCGTCTTCGGCACGCCTCCCCAGGGGGTGGAAACGCCGGCACGGCAGGCGGACGCGCCCACGCCCGCGCCGGAGGCGCGCGACGGCAGCAGCCAGAGGCTCTTGGGGCTCATCGTCGGGGGCGCGGGGATCGTCGGCCTGGGGATCGGGACGTACTTCGGCGTGCGCGCCAAGGGGACGTACGACGATGCGTCGGCGAGCGCGAATTGCCCGGCGGGCTTGTCGTCGTGCAATCAGAGCGGGGTCGATGGGAACCGGACGGCGCACGATCAAGCGACCGTCTCGACCGTCGCGTTCGTCGCCGGGGGCGCGCTCCTCGCGGGAGGGGTCGTCCTCTTTCTGACGGCGCCGAAGGACGGAAGCGTGCGCGTGCAAGCGGGCGGCCTCGGGGCGTCGAGCGCGGGCCTTCAGTTGCGAGGTGGCTGGTGAAGACGGCTGCGCTCTTGCGAGGCTCGTTGTGGGCCGCGATCGCGCTCGGCAGCGCCGGCGTCACGGTGGCGTGCAGCCTCGTGTGGGGCTTCGAAGACGCCACGCTCGCGCGCGACGGCTCGTCCTTCGACGCCAAGATCGAAGGCGGCGGGGGCGGCGAGGGCGGGGCCGACGCGTCGACGGACGGCGCCATCGCGCCCCCTTCGTACGTCACCATCTCGGCCGACGCCGGCGGCACCGTCGCCTTCGCGGTGATCGACAAGGTCGATGGGAAGCTGCTCATCGTGTCCGATCGCGAGTCGAACCCCAACCCCGTCATCTTCCACTGCGACCTCGACGGGACGAACTGCACGCGCGAAGACGTCACGGCCAACAGCGCCGACGCCGCGGGTCTCGGCTACGGGACGAATCCGCACGCGGTCATCGACGAGGACAACCACACGCTCCTCATCGCCGCCACCAACCTCACGAACGACTTCAACGCGGGGTTCAAGCCGGGTCTCTTCACGTGCAAGTTGGACGGAGGGGGCTGCACCTACGCCGACATCTCGGCCGGGCGGGTTCGAAACAGCGGATGGATGCCGACCATCGCCATCGATCGCGCGAACAAGAAGGCCCTCGTGGTGTGCCGAGACGACACGTGGACGCCCAGCAGGCTCGGGCTCTTTCGCTGCAACCTCGACGCCGGAGGCTGCGCCTACGCCGACATCTCGGCTGATCAGGCGGCCGGCGCGGAGCATCCGTCGATCCTCCTCGATCCCAGCGGCAAGCTGGTCGTCGTCGCGTCGGAGCTCCTGCCCCCGAAGTTCGGTCTCTCCCGCTGCAACCTGGACGGAACGGGGTGCGTCTACACGAGCATCTCCGAGCGAGACGCCGGCGACAGCTTCCCGTCGGCGATCTTCGCCAACGGGCTGGTGGTCGCCTCCTCCGACCAGGACCTCAAAGCCAACGTCTTCCATTGTGAGTCGACCGGGCTCTTCTGTCGCCCGCCGCTCACCGTCGCTCCCGAGGTGGGGACCGGAAATGCTCCCACCGCTCTCTTCGACGAAGCGACGCGGAGGCTCTTGGTCGTCACGCGCCACGACGAGCAGGCGAGTCTGTTCACCCCCAGCCTCTACGAATGCAACTTGGACCAGGACGGCGGCGCGTGCACACCCTTCGGCGACATCTCCGCCGGGCGGGGCGTCGCGGGGGGCTCCGTTCCTGCGGCGGTCCTCGACACCGCGAACCACAGGCTGCTCATCGCCCAGTACTTGGGCTCGGGCGAGCTCGGCCTCTTCCGCGTCGCGCTCCCACCGACGTTGCCCTGAGGGGTGGGTGGGGCCCGCCGATCAGCGTGCGCGTCGGTTCGCCGCCGGCCGCTTTGCCGGCGCGCTCTTCGGCGCCGCTGCCCTCTTTGGCGCGACCTTCTTCGGCGGTGCCTTCGCCGCCGCGGCCTTCTTCGCAGCGATCTTCTTCGGGGTCGGCTTCTTCTTCTCCTTGCCCGCGGCATTCAGGGCCGCGGCCTCGCGGAAGAGCGCCTTCAGCGCCGCCACGTTGATCTTCTCGCCTTCGCGGATGTCGATCGCCCGACGCACGTTGCCGTCGAGGCTCGAGTTGAAGAGCTTGGCGGGATCCTTCAGCGAAGCGCCCTTCGCGAAGGTCATCTTCACCACCTGCTTGTAGCTCTCGCCCGTGCAGAGGATGCCGTCGTGCGACCACACCGGCGTCCCCATCCACTTCCACTCCTCGATCACGCCGGGAACGGCTTCTTGGATGAGCGCGCGAATCTTCCCGAGCGTCTCGCCGCGCCAGTCGCCGAGCTCGGCGATGCGGCGGCTGATCAACTGCGACGCAGAAGCGCCTTCTTGCTTGGTCCCGCTGTGCTTCATCTTCGCCTCGTGGAAAGGGGGCCGCATGTTCGCCGATTTGGAGGCTGGAAGGGAAGCGCGGGTCGGGCGACACTCTCTCGGCGAGCTCGCCTTCGAGCCGCGGAGTACGCGTGAGCCAAGACCCCGAGCTTCTCCGGCGCCTCCTCCGCGCGAAGGACCGCATGGACGCGGCCTCGCACGAAGAGTGGCCCGTCCGGCGCCTCGCGCGGGTGAGCGGGGTCTCCGAGGCCCACTTCGCGCGCTCCTTCAAGGACGCCTTCGGCATTCCCCCGCATCGCTACCTCCTCACGCGTCGCATCGAGCGCGCCAAGGCGCTGCTCCGCGACACCGATCTGCCCGTCACCGACATCGCCTTCCAGACCGGGTGGAGCAGCTTGGGGACGTTCGGGCGAACCTTCCGCGACGTGACCGGCGAGACCCCGGGTGAGCTCCGCGCGCGGGAAAAGAAGGCCATTCCCAACGC
Organism: uncultured Polyangiaceae bacterium; assembly: GCA_964531795.1. Taxonomy (GTDB): domain Bacteria; phylum Myxococcota_A; class Polyangia; order Polyangiales; family Polyangiaceae; genus CAZHHD01. Next base: position 55,945 of record CAZHHD010000032.1, read on the forward strand.
GCTCGAGCTCGTCCCCGTCTGCTACGTGAGCGCGGCAGGGAGGCCGGACCTCACGATCGCAGTTTCGGAGAAGCGGCGGCAGGAGGCTTTCGATACCAAGGACCAAGACGGGTTGAACGAATCCGAAGAAACGGAGGTCTCATGAGCCAGGGTGTCGGGATGGTCGGTCTGTACGTTCGCAACCAAGACGAAGCCGTCGAGTTCTACGTCGACAAGCTCGGGTTTCGCGTCCACACCGACGTGAAGAACGGCGACTACCGCTGGCTCACGGTGCAGCACCCGGACCAGCCGTCGTTCCAGCTCGGTCTCTTCAAGCCGGAGTCGCCGGTGCTCGACGCCGCGAGCGCAGGAGCGCTTCGCGAGATCGTGGCGAAGGGGGCGATGCCGCCGCTCGTGCTCGAGGTCGACGACTGTCGCGCCGCCTACGATCGCATGCGCGCGCGCGGCGTCGAGTTCACGCAAGAGCCCGTGGAGCGCTACGGCAGCGTGGACGCGGGCTTCCGCGATCCTTCGGGCAACGGCTGGAAGATGATCGAAGCGCGTCGCTGATCTGCGGGCTCAGCGGACGCTCGGACAAATGACTCCGCCGGCGCCGGCGGAGTTGTTGTCCTCGAGGCACTCCGGCACCACGCTCGCCGAGCTCCCACCGTCGACGGTGACGAAGAAGGAGAGCTGGCCGCCGTGGCCCGCGAGCGAGAAGGTGAGGGGAACGATCTCCGAGCCGCCCGGGAGGAGCGCAGTCGTGGTCGTCTTCTCTGCGAGGAATTGCCCCTGCGCGCTCGTGCCGAGGTAGAAGTCCACCTTCACGCCCGCGGCAACGCCGAGCGAGCCGTTGTTCTTCACACGGGCGCGGAGCTCGAGGCCGCCGGGGCAGGGCTGCGTGGAAATCTCGAGATCGACCGACAGATCCGGCGCGTTGAAGACCCCCTTGCCCTGCGACGACACGCGGTAATTGTTGAGCCCTTGCGGCTCCCAGCTTCGATTCTCGATCGCCGGGATCGTCCCGTCGGAGTTCACGTTGGTGATGTGGTACGCGTGCTCGTTCCAAATGCGCCGCGTCCGCACCCACTTGTTGTTCGGGTCGCCGTAGACGAAGACGCCGTGCCGCGGCACGTACGCCCCCGCGTCGGTGGTCGGGCAGGTCAGGCCGCCGAGGAGGTGGTTGCGATCGTTGGCAACCACGACGTATGCCGCGTGATTGTTCCCGAGCACGTCGGCGATGACCGGGTACTCGTGGATGGTGCCGGTGCTGTTGGGGATCTCGAGGAGCACGGTGCCGTCGGTCCCTTTGAAGACACGCGAGTAGCACTCGTCCGTGTAGACGACCTCGGCGGCGCCGTCGCCTTCGAAGTCGAAGACGCTCGAGCCGGTGACGTTCGACGAGAGATCCTGCGTGTCGTGGCTCCACTTGACCGAGAGCGCCTTGGTCCCGACGTCGAACTCGAAGACGTTGTACTTGTCGCCGTTGGCCGAGGCGATCTCCATGAACGTGTCGCCGTCGAAGTCGGCGATGGTCGGGGGTCCGCCGTGCCCGCTCCCCGGCACCTGCAGAGGGGTGCCGATGACATCGCCGGTCGTTGCGTTCTGCACGCGAACGTAGCCGACGCTCCCGACGCTGTAGGTGACGACGAGCTCCGGTACCCCGTCCTTGTCGAGATCGGCGATGGCGGCGTAGCCGTCGGCCAACGTCGCCGACTTGTCCCAGATCATCGTTCCGTTCTTCTTGAACGCGCGGTTTCCCGTGACCACGTGTTGATCCTTGGTCGCGGCGTTCCCGTCCACGTCGGCGATGATCGACACCGCGCCGTAGCTCGACACGTTGGCGCCCCAAGACTCGCGCCCCGACGGCGTGTCGCTGACGAGCTTGCCCGTGTAGTCGAACACCAAGCCCCCGACGACGACCTCGGCCTTGCCGTCGTTGTCCATGTCGGCGATGGCGACGGTGATCGAGTTGAGGACACCGTTGTAGTCGGTCACGCCGTCGGCCTTCTTGGAGCGCCAGCGGAAGGAGCCGTCGGCGTTGAAGGCGTAGAGCCCGCCGCCCCGGCGCGGCGCCACGATCTCGATCTTCCCGTCGCCGTCGAGGTCACCCGCCGCCGGCGTACCGCGCGGGTTCACCGTGTAGTCCGGGTTCACTCCGCCGTCGGCCGAGGTGCCGGTGCCGTCCTTGTAGACGTCGGCGGTGGCGGGCCACTTCTCGCTGCCGTCGCTCCCGTTGAGCGCGCGCAGGAAGGCCTTGTCGCTTTGGTTGAAGGCGTCCGTGTCTTTGCTCGTGACGACGATGACCTCGGGGATCCTGTTCCCGTCGAGGTCGACGATCACCGGCATGTTGATGATCTGGTTGTAGCCGGTGCGCGCCGTCGCCGAGTCGGTCCACGACCACTTCACCACCGGCGCGAAGGTCGGCGTCGGCGGCTGGATGACGCACTGGTTCTGCCCCGTGGGTTGGGGGAGACACTTGCCGATCGTGGGCTCGCAGAACTCGTTTTCGGCGCAGTCGAAGGAGTCGTTGCACGACGCCCCGGGCGTGGCGCACGCGGCGTTCAGACAAACCTGGCCGCCGCCGCAGCACGCCGAGCCGCAGTGAACGCCCGTGGCGCAAGCGGCGACGCACGCCTCGTCGTAGCACTCCTGACCCTGACCGCAGCAGGTGCCGCTCTTGCCGCACAAGACCTGGGAAGGGCACGAGCTCGCGTCGTCGTTGAACGTGACGTCACCGCCGAACGTCGCGTCGTCGCCCGTTCCGGTCCCGGCGTCGAGATCGACGGCGTCGGCGCCTGCATCTTCGGGGAAGGTCGAGGCGTCCTCCGTCCCACACGCCATGGCGAGCACGAGGAGGACGAGGGGGGTCGTACGGAGAAGCGACGCGCGGGAGAGAAAGGCCATCGTCGACCAATCTATCGCGAGTCTCGCGGCGCGGCGCCTCCTATCCGCGCCGAGTGCGCCGTTCAGTCTTTCCCTGCGTCCGTCGGGCACGCCGGCAGATGGCAGAGCTGATCGCTCCCGCACTCGAGCCCTTGAGCGCACGGTGACAGCGGGAGGCTGCACGCCTGGAGATCGGTCGCAGGCACGTTCACGCAGACTTGCTTGCTCCCCGCGTCCGTCTTGATCGTCGCGCAGACTCCCGTCGCGCAGGCGATGAACGACGAGCCGGCGTCGGGGATCACGCCGCAGGGGGCGCCGATCGCCACGCCGGGGACGCACGTCCCTCGCGATCCGTTGAGGCGACAGGTTGCGGTCGGGTCGCACGGCACTTGCGGGCTGCATCCACCGTCCACGCCGAGCTGCGCGTTCGGCGCGCACACTCCGCCAAACAGCTGATCGGGACAGTAAAGGCCCGGGGCGCAACCGCCCGTGAGACCCAGCGCCGTTCCGCAGAAATACCCAGCGGGGGCCGAGGTGACGCAGATGCCGTCGGGGGACGCTGCGTCGGTGAAGGTGCACTCGGTGCCGCCGCGGCACACCGTGGCGTAGGGCTGGTGCAGCTCGTAGAGGCACGCGCCGCTCGCGGGGGCGGGATTGCAGTGCCCGGCATCGGCGAGAGGCCCGGCGGCGCTGCACGGCGAATCGGTCGGGCAGGTGAGCTTGCCGCCGTCGGCGGCGGGGCACGTGTCGCCCGACGAAAGGTGGGGGGCGGCCACGCTCGGTACACACCCCGAAGGGCTCGGGCAGTGCATGTTCTGACCGCAAGAAAATCCGAGCTTGGGGCAGCCGCTGTCGGGCGGGGTGATCCCGTCGCACGTTCCGCACGAGCCCAACCCCGTCGAGCACGAGAAGCTCTCGCATTGCGTGTTGAACTCGCAAGGCTCGCCCTTCTTGCGCGTGCCGGGCGTGGCGCACGCGGGATCGATGCGCGCTTCGAGCTCGGCGCAGCTCTGCGCGCGTCGCACCGCGGCGCAAGCGAGCACGTCGCTCACGCCACGCGTCGACCCGGGCGCAAAGAGATAGTCCGGGCAGAGCGCGAGGGCCCGGTCGCAGTTCATCGGCATGTTGCACTCGGCCGCCCGAGCGCATTCGGCCTTCACGTACGCCTCGCACGCTTCTTTGGGGGTGGGATAGCCGGCTTCGGCGTCCACCGCGCCGCCGCCGCCGCCGTCACCGGCGGGGGGAACCGTGCGATCGCTCAGGCCGGCCTCCGGGCCGTCGCCGGAGGGGCTGCCGTCGTCGCCGCCGCCGGAGCACGCGACGACCGCTGCTGCGAGCAAGGAGGCGAGCACCGTGAAGGCGAGACCGCCGCGTAGGAGTGAGGAGGGGCGCAACCCGATCATTCTGCACCCTTAGCCGCTTGCGTCGAGCGGTCCACTTACCGTTCTTTTCACCCCTCCTGCCGCTTCGCCGCTCGCCCAGACGCTCGCGCGACCATGGAATGGCGTAAGGAATAGGGGGCCGATGTCCTGGTTTCCCCTCGTCACCTTCCTCGCCTGGCTCGCCGTCGTCGTCGTCGGCCTCGTGGTGCGAACGCGCGCCTTCGCCCTGTTCCTCGGCGTGCTCCTCGGGATCTATTCCTTGGCGGCAGTGGAGCTCGCGCCCCTCGAAGCGCGTTGGTTCCCGATCTTCGCGCTGCTCCACGCTGCGGTGTACGTGAACTTCCTCGCCCTCGCGCGCCCGCGGATGCGACCGCTCGTCTACCGGCTGCTCGTGAGCTGGCCCGCGGCGTTGTTCGTCGCCGGCACGTTGCTCGCCGTGCCGTGGGCCGTGGCCTCCGCGCTCGGCTTCCACCCGTGGGCGCCGTGGTTCCCTTACGTCCTCGCCGCCGTCGGTGTCTTTCAATCGCTCGTCACCCGCCCCGAGGAGGTGGACCTCGTCGTCGACGGGCGCGAAGGTCCGCACGCGAGCGATCTCGCGCCGCATCCGCGCGGCGAGGCGCGCCAAGGAGAGCCGCTTCGCATCGTGCAGATCACCGATCCGCACCTTGGCCCGTTCATGTCGGTGGCGCGACTTCGTCGCATCGCCCAGCGGGCCGTCGACGCCAATCCCGACCTCGTGCTCCTCACCGGTGATTTTCTCACGATGGAATCGCAGCGCGACGCCGAGCCGCTCGGTCGCGCGTTCGAGCCGCTGCGCGCGCTCTCCGGCCGCACCTTCGCCTGCCACGGCAACCACGATCACGAGGCCCCCGAGAGCGTCGCCAACGCGCTCGCGCGGAACGGGATCGCGCTCTTGGTCGACGCCGCGCACGAGGTCGAGACCCGCGTGGGGAAGGTGCAGATCGTCGGCATGGACTTCGTGCGGCGCGGTCGCGACGCGCACCTCGCGCGCGTGTGTGCCGCGCACCCGCGAAAGCCCGGCGTTCCGAGGATCGTGCTGCTGCACGACCCGGGGGCCTTCCGTCACCTCCCTCACGGCGAAGGCGACCTCGTGCTCTCGGGACACACGCACGGCGGACAGCTCGGCCTCGTCAGTCTGGGGCTCGCGTGGACGGTCGTGCGTCAGTTCTTCGGCAACAAGATCCCCGACCACGGCTTTTGGGCGCGAGGCAAAGATCGCCTCTACGTGCATCGTGGCACCGGACACTACGGGTTTCCGCTTCGTCTGGGCGTGCCCGCGGAAGAGAGCGTCGTGCGCGTGCACCTGCACGAAGACCGAGCGCGCGCGTACGCTGCGGAGCATGTCCACGTGACCGACGGCGCGCCCCAAGGAGAGGGGAGCGGGCTCGTCAGTTGGCGCGAAGGCGCGCGATCTTGAGGAGCAGGTAGTTTCGCTCGGGCGTGCTCGCGGTCTTCTCGGCGGCGCGCTCGTAGTAGGGGAGGGCTTCGGACGTCTTCCCCGCGCGCTCGAGGAGGTGGGCGCGCACGGCGTCCTTTCGGTAGTGATCCAAGAGCCGCGGATCCTGGTCGAGCTCGTCGAGGAGCGCGAGCCCCTCGTTCGGCCCTTGGGCCATGGCGACGGCCACGGCGTGATTCAGCGCGATCATGGGGTTTGCGGACATGCGCATGAGCACGCCGTAGAGCGCCACGATCTGTGGCCAGTCGGTCTCCTCCGCGCGCGCCGCCTCGTCGTGCACCGCGGCGATGGCCGCTTGCAGGAGATACGACCCCGCGTGGCCTCGGCCCATGGCGAAGGTGACGAGCGCGATCCCCTCGGCGATGGAGTCTCGGTCCCACAGCGACCGATCCTGCTCGTCGAGAGGGATGATCTCTCCGTTCGGACCGGTGCGCGCTCTGCCCCGCGCGTCGGTGAGGAGAAAGAGCGCGAGGAGCCCCGCGACCTCGCCGTCGTCGGGCAAGAGGTCGTGGAGCGCGCGCGTGAGACGAATCGCTTCGCGCGCGAGATCGATCCGCTGGTGCGCCTCCCCCGAGCTCGCGGCGTAGCCCTCGTTGAAGATCAAGTAGAGGACGTGGAGCACGGCGCCGAGCCGCGCGGCGCGCTCTTCGGGGGGCGGCATCACGAAGCCCAGGCCCGAGCTCTTGATGCTCTGCTTCGCGCGGCTGATTCGCTGCGCCATCGTGCCCTCGGGGACGAGGAACGCGCTGGCGATCTCGGTGGTGGTGAGCCCGCCGACGGCGCGCAAGGTCAGCGCGATCGCCGAGGGGCGCGTGAGCGCCGGATGACAGCACAAGAAGAGAAGAAGGAGCGTGTCGTCCTCCTCTACCTGCGCTTCGTCGGGCGGCGGCACCACGTTCTCCTCCGGCGGGGCTTCGAGGACGACCTTGGTCTCGCGCCGGCGGCGCGCCGACTCCGAGCGCACGTGATCGGTGAGCCTCCGCGCGGCGACGTGGATCAGCCACGCGCGCGGATTCTCCGGCACGCCGCTCTTGGGCCACTCGACCGCGGCGGCGACGAGCGCCTCTTGCACGGCGTCCTCGGCGGATCCGAAGTCGCCGAAGCGACGCACGACGGCGCCGAGCACCTCGGGCGCGAGCGCGCGGAGCAGGTGCTCGTCGTCGCTCCTCATCGCGCGCCGTCTTACAGCGAGTCCGGCGGCCCGCTCATCACCTGGCGCACCTCGATGGGAATGCCGAGCGGCTTTCCGCCCGGCCCAGGCGCGGTCGAAGCTCGCCCGGCGATGGCGTACGCGCGCTCGGCGTTCTCGACGTCGACGATCCAGTAGCCCACGAGAAACTCCTTCGACTCGGCGAAGGGGCCGTCGGTGACCTCGGGCGCGCTCTCCCCCTTCGAGCGGACGATGCGCGCCTGCCCGGGAGGGGCGAGCCCTTCGGCCGAGGCGAGCTCGCCGGCCGCGCGAAGATCCTTGTTGAGGTCCTTCATGAACTGAATGTGCGCGCGGAACTCCTCCGGCTTCCACGAGTTGATCTGGTACTCGCCGGTCCCGCGCGGTGCGTGCATCATGAGCATGAATTTCATCGTCGTTCTCCTCTTCTCTCTCACGCGCCGGCGAACGCGGCTTCGAGCTTCGCGAGGTCGAGCTTCTTCATCCCCATCATCGCCTGCATCGCGCGGCCGGACTTCGCCTTGTCCTTGTCGGAGAGCATCTCCCCGAGCTGTCTCGGGACGATTTGCCAGGAGACGCCGAACTTGTCGACGAGCCAGCCGCACTGCACCTCCTTACCGCCGTGCTCGGTCAGCTTGGTCCAGAGGCGATCGATCTCGGCCTGCGTGTCGACCTGCACCATGAGCGAGAAGCCCTGCCCGAAGGTGAAGGAGGGGCCGCCGTTCAGCGCGATGTACGTCTGACCGAAGAGCTCGAAGGTCACCGAGAGGACCGAGCCTTCGGGCTTGGGCGCACCCGCCGGGTAGCGCATCGTCTTCGTGATCTTCCCGTCGAAGAGCGACGTGTAGAGCTTCGCCGCCTCTTCGGCCTGGGTGTCGTAGGTGAGGAAGGTCGTGATCGTGGTGGTCATGGTCGGTCTCCGTTCGCGCCGCCGAGTCCGTCTCAGCGTCCACCCTTAGGTCGGAGCAGACGAGCAGCTCTCGACATGGCCCGGTACGATTTTTCGAAAAGGGAGATTTTCTTCCGGCGGTTGAGCTTCGTCGCGCCGCATGGCACCGCCGTGGCGTAGGAAATTCGCTGGAGTTACAGCGGCTTGCAAAAAGATCGCGCCGCGTGTCGATCGGCGACCGCCTCGTCGGTCGTGTTCTTAGAGTGTCGGCGACCGCCGGCGCCTAGAAGGAGTCCGACCATGCGCTTCATGATCATGCACAAGAACGATCCGCAGACCGAAGCTGGCAAGCCGCCGCCGATGGAGCTCGTCCACAAGATGGGTGAGCTCATCGGCGAGTATGCGAGCAGCGGGCGCTTCCTCGACGGCGCCGGGCTGAGCGGGAGCAAGACCCGCACGCGCCTCGTCTTCCGCGACGGGCGCGCCACGGTGAAGCACGGTCCTTACACCGGTGAGCGCGAGCTCCCCCACACGACGCTCCTCCTCAACGTGAAGACGCGCGAGGAGGCTCTCGGCTGGGCCGAGCGCTACGGCAAGATCCTCGGCGACGGCGAGCTCGAGCTCGGGAAGGTGAACGAGCCGTGGGACATCGGCGTCATGCCGGCGCCGGAGAATCCTCCGCTCCACTTCCTTCTCATCGAGAAGGCCGACGCCGCCACCGAGGCAGGCACGCGAAGCCCCAAGCTGAAGGCCGAGCTCACGCGCCTGCGGACCGAGATGACCAAGGCCGGCGTGCTCGAGCGCGCGATCCACCTCACGCCGAGCTCCAAGGCCAAGCGCCTCGTCTTCACCAAGAACGATCTGCGCGTCCTCGACGGCCCCTTCAGCGAGACGAAGGAGCTCCTCGGCGGCTTCGCGGTAATGGAGCTCCGAGACATGGACGAGGCGATCGCCATGTGCCGCCGCTACGCCGAGATCTTGGGCGGCACGCTCGAGATCGACGTGCGGATCGTCGATCTCGAAGCGACCTGAGGCGACGCGGGCGCCTGAGCTGGCGCGCGCCCTTCGTCGCTGCGTCTTGACCTCCCGCCTCGCGCCCGACCCGGGTACGCTCCGCCGCATGAAGACGACCCACGCGCTCCTCGTCGCTCTCGCGCTGCTCGTTCCGACCTCGTGCAAGAAGAAGGAGGCGACGGAGCAGGTCGTGAAAGAAGGGCCGAGCGGCCCGACGACGGGCGCGGGGACCGCGGCGGTGAGCGACCCGAGCGCGGTCGACATGGCCGGCGCGTACACCATCAAGAGCGCGAGCAATCCCGGCGGCCACGGCACCTACCGCGGCTCGGTACAGGTCACGAAGGCGAACGGGTACTACGACCTCGCGTGGACGATCACCGGCTCACCCGGCTACGCAGGCGTCGCGCTCCAAGAGGGCGATCATCTCGGCGTCGGTTGGGGGCAGGGGGGCGACTTCGGCGTCGTCGTTTACAAGATCGAAGGCGGCAAGCTGTCGGGTACCTGGACCTCGCACGGCGCCGCCGGTGTCGGCGTCGAAGATCTCGAGGGGCCGGCTTCGCTCAGCGGCACGTACAAGATCACGAAGGCCACCGTCCCGGGCAACGGAAAGAGCTACAGCGGCGATGTCGTCATCACGCCGCACGGTGACACGTACCTCGTGCACTGGAAGCTGGCCGGTGGCGACAGCTACGACGGCGCTGCCATTCGCGAAGGAGACCGACTGGTCGTCGGTTGGGGACGCGGAGGCAAAGGCGCTGGCGTCGTGAGCTACACCGCGCACGGCAAGGAGCTCGACGGAAAGTGGGCGACCGCGAGCGGCGGCTCGCTCGGCAGCGAAGTCCTGACGAAGTAGGGGGCGACGCGCCGCGCGGCGCACGCGGACGAAGCCCGGCGCAGACTCTGCGCCTCGCGCATCTCACTGCCGTACCGGCGTGCGCCCCGATTGGGCGGCGCGCGCGGCCGACGCGGTCGGCGCCGAGGGCGCGCTTCTTGCTGCTGCGGCCGCTCATGGCCCTGCAGGCTTCGATCGCCCCCGGACTCCCCGGTCCCGAGGTCCGCCCGGCCGAAGCGGTCCTTCAGGCCCGAGGTCTCACGAAGGTCTACCGGATGGGGGAGGTGGACGTCACCGCGCTGCGCGGGATCGATCTCGACCTCTTTCAAGGCGAGTTCGTCGTGCTGCTCGGTGCCTCGGGGAGCGGGAAGTCGACCTTGCTCAACATCCTCGGCGGGCTCGACGTCCCGACGTCGGGGGCCGTGCACTACCGCGACCACAACCTGTCGGTGGCGGACGAGAGCGCGCTCACGCGCTACCGCCGCGAGCACGTCGGATTCGTCTTTCAGTTCTACAATCTCATCCCCAGCCTCACCGCGCGCGAGAACGTCGCGCTGGTGACCGACATCGCCGAGACGCCGATCTCGGCCGAAGACGCGCTCGCGTTGGTCGGGCTCGCGGCGAGGATGGATCACTTCCCCTCCGAAATGTCCGGCGGCGAGCAGCAGCGCGTCGCCATCGCTCGCGCGATCGCCAAGCGTCCCGATCTCGTGCTCTGCGACGAGCCGACGGGCGCGCTCGACTACCGCACCGGTCAGATCGTGCTCGACGTCTTGAGCCGCGTGAACCGCGAGCTCGGCGCGACCACGGCCGTCATCACGCACAACATTCCCATCGCGCGAATGGCCGATCGGGTGATGGAAATGTCCGACGGACGCATCCACCGCATCGAGCGAAACCGGGAGAAGGTCCCGGCCTCGGAGCTGCGATGGTGACCACGCTTCACCGGAAGCTCGTGCGCGATCTGTTCCGTATGCGCGGACAGGCGCTGACCATCGCGGCGGTCGTCGCCTGCGGCATCGCCAGCTTCGTGACCTTGCGATCCGCGTACGCGTCGCTCCTCTGGGCGCGCGACACGTATTACGAGTCCTCGCGCTTCGCCGACGTCTTCGCCCACGCCAAGCGAGCGCCGGAGTCCGTCGCCGCCCGCATCGAAGCGATCCCTGGCGTCGCCATCGTGGAGACGCGCCTCGTCGAGCCGGTCATGATCCCCGTGGAGGGGCTCTCCGAGCCGGCGACGGGACGGCTCGTGACCCTTCCGCTCGGCGCCGCGCCGCGCCTCGACGCGCCGTACCTCAGGAAGGGGCGCATGGTCGAGCCGGGCCGGCCGGACGAGGCCGTTCTCCTCGAGACATTCGCCGACGCGCATGGACTCGAGCCCGGCGCGCATCTCCCCGTCGTCATCAACGGCGTGCGGCGCGACATCCACATCGTCGGCATCGCCCTCTCTCCCGAATACGTCCTCGCCGTGGGAGGGACCGCCGGCCAAGAGTTCGCCCCCGACAACCGACGATTCGCCGTCCTATGGATGGATCGCGACGTCGTGGCTCCGGCCTTCGACATGAAGGGGGCGTTCGACGATGTCGTGCTCCGTCTCCAACCCGGCGCGAGCCGCCGCGGAGTCCTCGCCGACCTCGACGCGATCCTCAAACCCTATGGCGGCTTCGGAGCGGTCGGCCGCGACCGACAGCCGTCGAGCTTCTTCGTCGACAACGAGCTGCTCCAGCTCGAGAGCTACGCCACGATCGCCCCGCTCATCTTCCTCAGCGTGGCCGCCTTCCTCGTGAACGTAGTGCTCTCGCGGCTCGTCCACCTGCAAAGGCCGCAGATCGCGACCTTGAAGGCGCTCGGCTACCGGAACCGCGAGGTCGGCGCTCACTACCTCGCCATCGTCCTCGCCATCGTCAGCGTCGGCGCCGTGCTCGGCGTTGCGCTCGGCGCGTGGCTCGGCCGCGGGATGCTCGGCCTCTACTCCCCCTACTTTCACTTCCCGGTCCTCGACTACCGCCTCGACGCGAGCGTGGTGGCGACGGGGGTGACGGTGAGCGTGCTCGCCGCCGTGGCCGGCGGGGTCGCCGTGGTTTGGCGTGCGGTGCGCTTGCCCGCAGCGGAGGCCATGCAGCCGGAAGCTCCACCGACGTACCGGAGGAGCCTGCTCGAGCGGATCGGGATCGGAGCTCTCCTCGGCGGGAGCGCGGTGATGGTCCTCCGCGAGATGACGCGACGTCCGCTCCGGACACTCCTCTCGTGCACGGGCATCGCCTGCGGCGTGGCCGTCGTCGTCGTCGGAGGCTACGCGCGCGGCGCGCTCGAGATCATCATCGACCTCCAGTTCGAGCAGGCCCAGCGCGAGGACGTCAGCGTCGCCTTCACCGAGCCGGTCGACGCGAGCGCCGAGGGCGAGCTCGCCCACTTGCCCGGCGTGGTCGGCACCGAGCCGCTCCACATCGTGCCGGTGCGGATGCGTCACGGGCACCGCTTTCGTGAGACCGCGGTCAGCGGACTTGCGCCGCGAGGCGACCTGCGGCGTGTCGTGGAGTGGCCGCACCGCTTCGTCGAGGTTCCGGAGGAAGGGCTCCTCCTGGGAGACTCGTTGGCGCGCGCGCTCGGCGTGGGGGTCGGCGACTTCGTGACCGTCGAGGTGCTGGAAGGCGACCGCCGTGTGCGCGAGGTCCGTGTTGCGGCGCTGGCGCACGAGATGTTCGGGCTCTCCGCGTACATGTCCCTCCCCGCGCTGCACGCGGTCCTCGGGTCGGCGCCGGTGGTCTCGACCGTCCTTCTTTCGGTGGACCCGACCTTCTCCGAAGAGATCGATCGGCGGCTGAAGCGCATGCCTCGCGTCGCCGCGGTCAGCCGCCGACGAGAGATCATCGCCCAGTTTCGAAAGCAGTCGGCGGAGACGATGACGACGACCTCGTTCGTGCTCACGCTCTTCGGCTGCGCGATCGCCGTGGCTGTCGTCTACAACAATGCCCGCATCGCGCTCTCGATGCGAAGTCGCGACCTCGCGAGCCTTCGCGTGTTGGGCTTCACCCGAAGAGAGATCTCCTCGGTGCTCCTCGGCGAGCTCGGGGCGTATGTAGCGCTCGCCATCTTTCCCGGGCTTCTCCTGGGCAAGGGGCTCGCGATCGTCATGATCTCCACGGTGGATCAGGAGCTTTATCGGCTGCCCGCGGTCGTGACGGGGGAGACCTACGCGCTCGCCGTGGTCGTGACGATCGCCGCCGCCCTCCTCAGCGCGGTCGTCGTGCGGAGGCAGCTCGATCGACTCGATCTCGTGGCCGTCTTGAAGGCGAGGGAATAGCCGTGACCACCACACTGGACCAGGACAAGTCGGATGTCTTTGCCCACGCGCGCGATCCTGCGGAGGTCGGCGCGAGGAAGCGCGCGCAGGCGAGGCGGCGTTGGATCAAGCGAGGCCTCGGCCTCGCCCTCGCTCTCGGCGCGGTCGTCGCCCTCGTCGTGGCCGCGCGCCCGCGGCCGACCCTGGTCGAGCTCGTCGCCGTGCGGCGCGGTCCGCTCGAGGTCAGCATCGAGGAGGCCGGACGCACGCGCGTGCGGGACCGTTACATCGTGCTCGCCCCCATCGGCGGCGAGCTCGTGCGCATCACCCTGCGGGCAGGCGATCCTGTCGAGCGGGGAAAGACCCTCGCGCGGATCGTGCCCGGGACGCCGGCGCTCCTCGATCCTCGCAGTCGCGCCGAGGCGGCGGCTCGCCTCGCAGCGTCGCGCGCTGCGGCCGAGCAGGCTCGCGTCAACGTCACGCGCGCCGAGGTCGCGCTCGAGCACGCCCGATCCGACGGTGAAGACGTGAAGAAGCTCGTCGCCAGCGGCAGCGCGCGAGCGGACGACGCGAGGAACGCACAGCTCGACGTCGATCTCCGGGTGCAGGAGCTCGCCTCGGCGAAGTTCGGCGCCGAAATGGCGGCGCACGAGGTCGAAGTGGCGACCGCCGTGCTCCGCCGCTACGGCGAGGGTGCCGGCGGCGCCGAGGCCTTCGAGGTCGCTTCGCCCATCACCGGGCGTGCGCTCCGCATCGTTCAGGGGAGCGCGGGGGTCGTTCTGCCGTCGACGCCGCTCCTCGAGCTCGGCGATCCGTCGGAGGTCGAGGTGGTGGTCGACGTGCTCACTGAAGACGCGGTCCGCATTCCGCCTCACGCGAAGGTGGTGCTCGATCGATGGGGTGGTCCGTGGCCGCTCGCCGGGCACGTGCGCGTCGTCGAGCCATCGGCGTTCACCCGGATCTCCGCGCTCGGCGTCGAGGAGCAGCGGGTCAGTGTCGTCATCGACTTCGACGAGCCGCTCGCGCGGCGCGCTCAGCTCGGCGACGGCTACCGCGTGGAGGCGCGCATCGTCACGTGGGAGGGGAACGACGTCGTGACCGTCCCTTCGAGCGCGGCCTTTCGGCAGGGGGACGGGTGGGCGGTGTTCGTCGCCGAGGGAGAGCGCGCGCGAAGGCAGCGGGTCGAGCTCGGTCGGCGGAGTGCTTCGGAGGTCCAGGTGCTGTCGGGCGTCGTGGAGGGGGAGAGGGTCGTCGTTCATCCGAGCGACAAGGTCGACGACGGCGCTCGCATCGTTACCCGCTGAGCGCGCGCGGGCGCCGTGGCCCGCGTCACGCCGGGCGAAGGCCGGCTTCCTCGGCGAGCGTGCGCACGAGCTCGCCGGCGGGAAGACTCCGGATGAGCGGCGCCCCTTGCCCCGCCCAGAGCTGCATCAGATCGGCGCGACCCGCCGTGGCTGCCGCCGCGCGGAGATCGGCGGTGAGCGACTGCTGCTCGGGGAACGGCGCCGCCGCGACGCTCTCGAACGCGTCGGTGAAGCGGTTCCGGATCCCTCGCGCCGACCGACCGCTGAAGGCGCGGGTGACGACCGTCGTGCGTGCGGCGGGGGAGGTGAGCGCCGCGCGGTGCGCAGGCTGCGTCGCTGCCTCGGGACAGAGCAAGAACGCCGTCCCCAGTTGGACCGCCGACGCGCCGAGCGCGAGCGCCGCGGCGATCCCTGCGCCATCCATGATGCCGCCCGCCGCGATCACCGGCACACGGACGCGGGCCACGATTTGCCGCGTCAACGCCATCGTGCCGACCAGCGCGTCTTCGAAGCGACCGAGGAACGTCCCTCGATGGCCACCGGCCTCGCCCCCTTGTGCGCACACCGCGTCCACCCCGAGCCGAGCGAGCGCCTCGGCCTCTTCGAGCGACGTCGCCGTCCCCACGACGAGGATCCCCGCCGCGCGGACCTCGGCGATCTGCGCTTGCGTCGGAACGCCGAAGGTGAAGCTGAATACGCGCGGACGAACGCGAAGCACCGCCGCGAGCTGCTCGGCGAGCGCCGGCGCCGGCTTGGGCGTACCGAGCGGAGCGGACAACCCAAGCTCGGTTCGAAAGGCGTCGAGGACCGGCGCGACGCGCCTCGCCGCCTCGGCGTCCTCCGGCGCCTCGTCGCGCACGAAGAGGTTGAGCGCGAAGGGACGCTTCGTCTTGCGACGCACGCTGGCCGCGGTGTCGTCGATTCGTTCCCCGGAAAAATACGCGCAACCGACCGATCCCAAGCCCCCTGCTTCGCTCACCGCGGCGGCGAGCTCGGGCGTGTCGTGGCTGCCCGCCATGGGCGCCTGGAGAATGGGGAGCTCTACGCCGAGCCTCTCGAGAAACGAGCTCATGACCTGCTTTCTAAAGCCAAACGGCGCGTCCGGCGAGACCCCGCGGCAGCGAATCCTGCGCGACGCGCAGCCGTTGCACGCGGCGTCGCTGGGGCGCTCGGCGCCTCTCGTCACAACACCGCGATTCGCCGTGCAAACGGCGCGGCATGCTCGTTGCGAAGGCGGCGAGGAGACAACGACAGAGAACGCATGGAGGACATCGTGAAGAGCTCGACCATTTTGGCGCTTGGCGCCACCGCCTTGATCGCCTGCGCAGGAGAGAGCCGCCAAGCCCAGAGCCCGACGCTGACGTCGGCGCCCACCGGCGCGACCCCCGCCACCCAAGAACAAGCCGTCCCCTGGCCCACGCTCGGCAACGGCACGGCGCGCTTCATCCGAATCGACATCGGTCGCGACACGTTCGAGGCCTGCCAGAGGATCAGCCCCAAGTTCCCCTTCAACTCGGCGGACGCGCTGGCGCAAGATCGCCAGCAGCTCGAAGCGCTGGCGGCGTGCTTGAACTCGAACGGGATGCGTGACCGCACGCTCCTCCTCGTGGGCCGCGCCGACCCGGCGGGGACGGACGCCTACAACGACGAGCTGGGGATGAAGCGGGCGAACGCCATCAAGCAGATCCTCATCGAGAACGGCATCGCCGAGAGTCGCATTACGGTCGCGACCGAGGGGGAGCGGGCTGCGCGCGGCGACACCGCCGATCAATCGGCCGGATACGACCGTCGCGTCGACATCGTCGTGAAGGGCGGCGTGCACGCTCCTTGAGCAGACCAGGGCGAACGTGGCCGAAGCGGCGCGGTGCGCGCGCGCCCCAGCTCGGCTAACGTTTGCCCCCGTATGCGCATCCCCTTCGACAACACCTACGCGCGTCTGCCCGATCGCTTCTACGCGCGCGTCACCCCCAAGCCGGTGCGCGCGCCGAAGCTCCTTCACGTGAACGCCCCCTTGGCCGCGCTCCTCGGGGTGGACGCCGAGGCGCTCGCGTCCGACGCGGGGGTGGCGGTCCTCGCCGGCAACGCAGTCGCCGAAGGCTCGGAGCCGATCGCCCTCGCGTACGCCGGCCATCAATTCGGCTCCTTCGTGCGGCAGCTCGGCGACGGCCGCGCGATCCTGCTCGGCGAGGTCGTCGGCACGGACGAAAAGCGACGAGACCTCCAGCTCAAAGGCTCGGGGCCGACCCCGTTCTCGCGTCGCGGCGACGGGCGCGCCGCGCTCGGCCCCGTGCTGCGCGAGTACGTGGTGAGCGAAGCGATGGCGGCGATGGGGATCCCGACCACGCGGGCGCTCGCCGCCGTGGCCACCGGCGAGCCGGTGTTTCGCGAGACCGCGCTCCCCGGCGCGGTCTTGACCCGTGTCGCCGCGAGCCACCTTCGCGTCGGCACCTTCGAGTATTTCTCGGCGCGGGACGACATCGAAGCGCTCACCGTGCTCACGCGCTACGCGCTCGAGCGCCACTATCCCGAGGCGCTCTCGGCGCCGAACGCCGCGCTCGCCCTCCTCGAGAGCGTCATCGTCGCGCAGGCGTCGCTCGTCGCAGCGTGGCTCGGCGTCGGGTTCGTCCATGGCGTCATGAACACCGACAACACGTCCATCTCCGGCGAGACGCTCGACTTCGGCCCCTGTGCCTTCCTCGACGAGTACGACCCGCGAAAGAGGTTCAGCTCGATCGACGAAGGCGGCCGCTACGCGTTCATGAACCAACCGCGCATCGCGCAGTGGAACCTCACGCGGCTCGCCGAGACGCTCCTTCCGCTCCTCGCCGACGACGAGGAGGAAGCGGCGCGCGTGGCGACCGAGAGGCTCAACGCGTTCGGTGCGAAGTTCGAGGCGGCGTTCGCCAGGGTGATGCGCGCCAAGCTGGGGCTCGCGAAGGAAGGCCCCGGCGACTTCGATCTGGCCAAAGACCTCTTGGACCGGCTCGCGTCGAGCGAGGTGGACTTCACCCTCTTCTTTCGGCGCCTCTCCGATCCCGCGGCGCACGCAGAGGTCGCGTCCCTCTTCGGCGATCCCCTCGCGTTCCACGAGTGGGCCGAGCGGTGGCGAGCACGGCTCGCCGACGAAGGGGCCACGCCCGACTCGCGGGCCGAGGCGATGCGCTCGGCGAACCCCGCCTTCATCCCGCGAAACCACCGCATCGAAGAGGCCATCACCGCCGCCGTTCGGGGAGACCTTCGCCCCTTCGAGACGCTCGTACGCGTGCTCGCGCGGCCGTTCGACGATCAGCCGGAGGCGGCGCACCTGGCCGAGCCGCCCAAGCCCGAGGAGCGCGTGCGCGCGACGTTTTGCGGGACGTGAACGTATCGGCGGCGCCGCGGGTGCGGCCCGCCTCGATCGCCGTTCAACTCAGGGCGCGGGATAGCTCGTCAGGTGCGCGCCGAGCACCACGCGTGATCCCGCCGCTTCGGAGAGGCTGAAGACGAGCCCGCGCGGATCGTCGACGAGGAGATCCTCCGGCGCATCGACCCACGTCGACGTGGCGCTCTTGGTCCCCTTCACGCGGTAGAGCGCGCCGCCGCCGCTCGCGGGGGCGCTCGACGAGAGGAGAAAAAGCCCGTCGCGCGAGGCGCCGCCTTGGACCTGCTTTTGCGCCACGTAGTAGGCGTCCTTCGGCCAGGAGGCGGCCCGCTCGAGTCGGCCGCTCGCGGCGTCGAGGGGCCAGCGGTAGATGCGCCCCGCGAGCTCTCCGCTGCACGCGCTCGTGCTGCAGTACTCGCCGGAGACGAGCGTGGGGGGCGTGCTCGTGCGATCGAGCGAGACGTACGAGAAGATGGGCGCGCACGCCGAAGCGGTGGCGTAGGCGCCGATCTCGGGGATGACGTACTTGTAGAGCCCCGCGCGGCACGTGCCGCCGGTGCAACCGATCGTGTCGGCGTCGGTCGCCACCTGCATCATGCGCGACATGTCGAAGACGCGGAATCCTTTGCCCGTCTCGGCGACGTACAAGAGGTCGCCGAACCACACGATGCCGCCCGCGTGAAGGACGACGGGGCCGAAATCAGGCGCTTGCGGCGTCCCCTTCGGCTCGACGAGCAACGCGAAGCGATAGACCGGCGCGGCAGGGTTCGTCACGTCGACGAACGCGATGCGCACCCCCTTCTCGTACGTCGAGCCCGACGGCGGCGTGTAGTACCAGCTGACGAGGAGCACCTCTTTCCCCTCGACGAGCCCCGAGCCGATCGCGTCGGCCGCGCCGCTGATCCCTTGCGGGGTCCAGGTCGTCGCCGCTTCGTCCTCTGCGTTCCACTGAAAGGCGAGGGCGACTCCTGGCGGCGAGCCGGGGACGGACGACGTGGCCGAGGCGTCGCGATTCAGATCGCCGAGCACCGTGGCCATCGTCGCGCGCGGGGCGATCTGCTCGAGCGCCGTCACGAGCGGCGGGAGCGACGAAAAGCGCGACGTCTCCTTCATCGGGAAGGCGCAGCGATCGATGGCGTGGAGCCCGCTCCCCTCGCTGAAGCCGGTGGGCGGAGGGCACGCCGGGACGGGGAGGGCGGCGCACGGATCGGGCGGTCCTGCGTCCTCGGCGTCGGCCCCGGTGTCGCTCGCGGCGTCGCTCGTCGGACGCGTCGCTTCCGGCGCCGCGTCGGCGAGCGCGGCGTCGGCGCCCCCGTCGCGCTCTGTGGCCTCGGAGCCTCCGCTGCATCCAGGGGCGACGGCGAGGCCGAGCGACGGGGCGAGCCCGAGGGCCATCGCGAGCGGGCGGAGTCCTCGGCGCATCACCTCATTTTACCGAAATTCGACGTGCGCGGGCGATCGCAGCCCGCATCACGAAGCGGAGGTCAGAAAACGAGCGATCCGTGCAGCGTCGGATTCGGATCGGCTTCAGGCCATCGCCAAGTACTTCTGCTCGTACTGGGCCGTCTTCTCCGACTGCACTTGGAACATGGACATGTCGGCCATCATCTTCTGCGTCCAGTACATGCCGACGTTCGAGACATCCATCGCCGTCATCTGGAAGTGCTTGTGCAGGCCGGCGCTGATGTCTTTCCCTTGCTTCGACCACGCGGCCATCGCGCCGCTGACCTCGCAGTACTTCTCGAAGGTCATCGGCTCGGCGCCCGCGCTCGGTCCTTGGATCCCCATCTGCCCCTGCGCCATGTTGTCGGCGGCCGCCGCCCCCATCGCGCCGTACTGCCCCTGACCGGCGAAGCCCTTCGCGTACTCGGTGGCCACCACGCCGGTCGTGTCGCGCTGCATGCGATCGAGCCAGCCTTTGGCCACGCGCTCCCACTTGGGGAGATCCATCTGATGCTGGGCGAGGAGCTTCGCGAACTCGTCCTGGCTCACGGCCGCCTGCTTCGCCTGCAGGTTGGCGTAGATCGCGATCGACACCCCCTCGACCGGATCGAGGAGCCCGCTCGAAGCGCTCGCCGCCGTCATGTACTTCATGCGCTCGTTCATCGCGCGCATCGCCGCGCGCGTGATGAGCTGCTGCCCCTCGGCGGTGGTGAGCCAGTCGCCGTAGTAGCGCATGAAGGTGTGGTGCACCTGCGCCCGATGCGCGGCGTCGCGGTAGCCGAGCGCCTTGAGCAGCCCGTCGTAACGATCGGGCTCGCGGAGCGCCTCGCTCAAGAGCTGCTCGTGGACGAAGTCGTCTTCGAGCGCGTTGGGGTTCTGCTGCGGATGCCCGACCGGTGCCCACTCGTCGACGTTCGCGAGATGCGCGGGGACGCGCACCTGCTCGCGGACCCCCTGCATGCCGTGAGCCTTGCGCCACACCTCGTTGAGATTCATCTCGTCGTAGAAGGCCTGCTTCATGCGGGCCTCGACCAAGGTGCGGACGTCGTCCGGCGTTCCGCCTTCGTAGCGAATGCGCGTCTCGGCGTACGTGGTCCAGTAGTCCTTCTCCATCTGCTCGCGCTGCTTCAGGCGCTCGATGGGCTCTTCGGGGCGGTCGCGATCGGCCGCGTGCTCGGCGTCGCGGTAATCCTCCCACTCGTCTTTCATCTTCTGGATGGCGAAGCGCTTCTCCATCGCCGCCGCTTCGGCGAAGTAGTGGGGCATTCCGCTGAAGTACGCGGCCACGACCGCCTCGGGCATCACCTGGTTCACCGTGCGGCACGCCGGGCACGTCACCGATTCGGTCTTGTGCGGCGTCGTTCGATTCAGCGGGCCGCCGCAGCGGTTGCACGCCGCCGGCTTCTGCATCGCGTGCTGCGCGTGCGGCCACATGGCGCGGTAGAAGTCGCCGTGCACGCTCGCGTCGAAGCGCTGCCAGGTCTCGTCCATCCAGCGACCGAAGCCGCGCATCGACGCCTTCATCTGGCTGTACGAAGGCTCGCCGGGCCCCGCCGCGCAGACGCGATCGTAGAACGCGCTGAAGTTGTCGTCCGGGCGCCGCGCGAGGTCCTTGTACTGCTGCTCGATGGCGACGAGAGCGTTGTTGAGCGGCGTCCCTTCGGTCGGGCTCTGCCCGATCATCTGCATGCAGCCGGCGTGCGCCTGTTGGAGGAGCTGCTGCGTCTGCCCTCCGAGCTGCTGAAGAAACTGCTGCCACTCTGCCATGATCTGCTGCTGCGCCGGATTCATCGTGTCGTGTCCCTCGCTCCGCCCGTTTCAGGTGGTCGGTTTGATGCTTCCGGCGATGGGTCGCCGGCAGTACTTGCACATGAAGTCCGAAGGGCGCTCCTGCGGGCCACCGCAGTGCACGCACGTGAGCGCGCCGACGTTCTTGTATTTCATCCCCGCCCACGGGACCTCCTTCGAGGTCTCCTGCGCGTTCTGGAAGATCGACGCGAGGCTCGGCCCGGCGGGAGCGGGGAGAGGCACCGGCGCCGGCGCGGGGGGCGGAAGGCCGAGGGCGCGCTCGTAGCTCGACGTCTCGCGATCGGCGAGACCACGAAGCCGCTCTGCGAGCGCCGAGAGCGCGGGGCTCGCGGCGAGCGAAGGATCCTGCGCGAGGCGGCGAAGCTCGGCGTCGGCCCACTGCTCGAGACCGACGAAGAGCACGCGCACCTCGGCGGGGACCGCGCCGCCGCCGAGTCGCATGCCGGCGACGATCGCCGCGCGCTCTTGGGCGTCGAACGGCGCCTGCCCGTAGTGGCGCATGAGCGCGTCCCACGCCGGGCCGCCGCCTGCGATGGACGCGGCGGCCGTGCGCTTTATCGCGGCGACGTGCTGCGCGACCGCGGCTTCGAGCTGTTCCAGGGGCCCCACGAGAGAGGAGG
Organism: uncultured Polyangiaceae bacterium; assembly: GCA_964531795.1. Classification (GTDB taxonomy): domain Bacteria; phylum Myxococcota_A; class Polyangia; order Polyangiales; family Polyangiaceae; genus CAZHHD01. The sequence goes on from CAZHHD010000032.1 coordinate 77,392, forward strand.
GAGCGTAAGTGGGGCCGTGGCGGCTCACAAGGGCGGCGACGGCCGCCGTTCGCTCAGCAGCCGGCGAAGCTGCAGTACTTCTTGCGCGTGGTCGCCAGGCTGTAGGTGGGCTGACCGTAGGGGCTCCCCGGGAGCGAGGCCCACTCCTTGTTCAAGCGCGACATCGCGTTGGCGAACTCGGTCGCGGTCAGCGCGCGCGTCGTCGGCAAGGTCACGCCGCGCTGGGCGATGAGCTTCATTCCGCCCTTGTCTTGGTTGTTCGGCTCGAAGTTCGGCAGGCCGAGGCCGCGCCACGTCGCGTAGAGGAATTGGTAGCGCCCGGCCGCCGTCGACGTGTAGCTCCCCGAGCGAATGGCCAGATCCGGGTGCCGCACGCAGCTCGAGAAGTAGTGGTACGCGAACGTCACGTTGTACCCGTCGTAGCCGCCTCGGCCGGCCGTCCCTTCGGTGAAGGCGATGGTGTTGAGCATCGCCTTGTGCTTGACCGGCACCGCGCCGACGGCGAGCGAAGGGGCGCACGTCGGCGCCGAGAGCTCCTCGTCGGACATCTGCGCGTCCTCGGACGAGTCGCTCCCCCCCGAGCAACCGGCGAGCAGAAGGACGGACGCGAGCACGAGCGAGCTTCGGGCGATGTTCATGGGGAAATCCTCCGTTCCTTGGGGGCTCACATGTCCAAGCGCTTCAAGGCGTCGCCCGCGGCCTGCGCCGCTTCGTTGCGAAGCTCTTCGTCGATGCCTTCGGTCGGGTGGAGCGCGGCGACCCGCGCGGCGAAGCGGGCCACCGCCGGCCACGCGGTCTTGTCCCCGAGCGCGCCGAGCGCCTGCACGTCGAGCGTCTCGACGTAAAGCGGGAGATCGCCTGCGTCGAGCGCGCTCGCCAGGGCGCGCACGGCGTCGCGCCCCCCGGCGTCGCCCAGCGCTTCCACCAGCATCGAGACGTTGCCGGTGGCTTCCGGGCTCTCGCGCCCACGCTCGGAGACGAGCCACGACGAGAGCGTCTGCGCCGCCTTGTCGTGCTCGCTCGGCGAGGCGTCTTTCGCCAGCGAGGCTACCGCACGAATGACCGTCGGCGCCGCGTCGGGATCGCGCGCCAGGTCGACACGCTCGAGATCGGGGAGCGCCGACGTGAGGTGCGCACGCTGGGCCGCTTCGACGGCGTCGATGCGCTCGGCGCGATCGGTCGACGCGAGGCCGGCGCGCAGCGCGTCGAGCGGATCGCGCGGAGCGGGGCCCGCGGGCTCTGGCGCGTTGGTCGGAGCGAGCTCGCTCGGCGGTGACGGTGGATTGATCTCGTGCGTCGCGATCGGAGCCGTCGGCGTCGCGGTCTTCACGATCGGCGCTTCGGGCTCCGGAGCTTGCTCCGTCTCGGCCGAGTCTCGCGAAGGCGCGCGCGTGGTGCGTGTCGTCCCGGCGGGGAGAGCCGCGTAGATCGACACGCCGACGGCGGCGGTCGATACGACGACGATCGTGGCGCGTGTCGAGCGAGTCACGTACGGCTGAGGAGCAACGCGCGTGCCCACCCCGCGCGAGCACGCGGCGAAGGTTCCGCTCTTCTCGCTGCGCGCACCACACAGCGACGATTGAAGGACGCGCGACGCGATACGTGCGGGCTCGTCACGATGGTGCGCGCCTATCGCACCTGCCCTGCGCGGAGTCGACCGACGTGGATCTCGCGATCCAACGCGTGTGCGATCGCTTCGCGCGCGGTCGCGATCTCGTCGCGCGCTGCACGCCGATGCGTGTACTGCGCAAGCTTCACCGACACGGTTGCCTTACCGGCTGAGTGTAGTGCTCGCGGGGCGCAGAGCGCTGCACCGAGGCCCGTCGCACGTGGATGAGCTGCCGCGATCTCCGAGAGCGATGCCTCGCGTGCGCGAGGTCGATGGTACGCTGTGCTCGTGCGCGTTCTCGTGGCCGACGACGAAGACGCGATGATCCGTGTCCTCGAACGCTGCCTGCGGACGTGGGGCTACGAGCCGGTCATCGCGCGCAGCGGCGACGAAGCGTGGCGCGTGCTGAAACGCGACGACGCTCCGCGCGTCGTGATTCTCGACTGGGACATGCCCGGCCTCACCGGGTTGAAGGTCTGTCAGCTCTTTCGCTCGACGCCGCACGGCGCGGGCGCGTACGTGCTCCTCTTGACCGGGCGGCTCGCCAAGGCCGATCTGGTCGAGGCCCTCGAGTCCGGGGCGGACGACTTCATCTCCAAGCCGTTCGACGCTCGCGAGCTGAGGCTACGCCTCGCCAAGGGGCTCGAAGAGGCCGCGCGCACGGCGAAGAGCCTCGAGCGCTCCCCCGCCGGAGCACCTCCGAGCGGTTCGACGCTTGGCGGAAAGTACCGCCTGGAGCGCAAGATCGGCGAAGGGGGCATGGGGAGCGTGTGGCTCGGCACCCACCTCGCGCTCCACATCGATGTCGCCATCAAGTTCATGTCGCCCAAGCTCGCCGAGACCGCGGCCTACGCGAGCTTCGAGCGCGAGGCGCGGGCCGCGGCGCTCTTGAAGAGCGAGCACATCGTGCGCGTCTACGATCACGGCATTGCCCACGACGGCTCGCCGTACCTGGTCATGGAGTACCTGGAGGGGGAGTCGCTCGGCGACCGCGTCGAGCGCCGGGGCCCCCTCGAGCCGCTCGTCGTGTGCGCGATCGTGGAGCAGGTCGCGCGCGCGCTCGCCGAAGCGCACGGCCACGGCGTCGTTCATCGTGACGTCAAGCCGGACAACATCCTCTTGATCGACGACCCCGAGCGCGCGCACGGCGTCCTCGCGAAGCTGATCGACTTCGGCCTGGCGCAGGCGCGTCAGGATCTCGCGCCCCCGCTGCGCAGCGCGCCGAGCGCACCTCGGTTGCCGAGCGGAGACGCGTCCGCCGCCGAGACGCGCCACTTCGACGTCAGCGGAGGAGAGAAGGGCGGCCTCGCGCGGGCAGGCACCCCGATCTACATGAGCCCCGAAGCGCTCGCCGAAGGCGGACCGCCGACGCCGCGGCTCGACCTTTGGGGGCTCGCGGCGACGACCTTCTTCGCGATGACCGGGCAGCTCCCCTTTTACGGTGATTCGCTGGTCGAGGTCTTTCGTTGCGTGTGCGAAGACCCGCTTCCGGTGCCTTCCCAGCTCCATCGCTCCGTCCCCTCGGGCTTCGACGCGTGGTTCGCTCGTGCTTGCGCCCGCCCCCCCACGGCGCGCTTCCCCAGCGCGCACGAGCTGGCGATCGCGCTGGCCACCGCGTGTCGCGAGCCCGTCGTGGCGGTCGCGCCGGCGATCTCCACCGGTCCCCGAAGCGTGGCCCCGACCGAGCCGGAATCGAAGCAGTAACGAAAAAAATCGCCCCCCGTGTCGATCCGGGGCCCCCTCGTTCGTTGTCCCTGTAGAAGGAGACGAATCACATGAAATTCATGATCATGGTGAAGGCGACGGCGGACAGCGAGGCGGGCACCATGCCCTCGACCGAGATGCTCACCGCGATGGGGAAGTTCAACGAGGAGCTCGTGAAGGCCGGCGTCATGCTCGCCGGGGAAGGGCTCCACCCGACCTCGAGGGGCAAGCGCGTGCGCTTCGCCGGGTCGACTCGGACCGTCATCGACGGTCCGTTCACCGAGACCAAGGAGCTCGTCGCGGGCTTCTGGATCTGGCAGTGCAAGTCGATGGAGGAAGCGGTCGAGTGGGTGAAGCGCTGCCCGAACCCGATGCTCACCGAGTCCGAGATCGAGATCCGACAAGTCTTTTCCCCCGACGACTTCGGTGAGGCGCTGACCCCCGAGCTCCGCGCGAACGAGGCGCGTCTCCGCGCCGAGTCCGAAGCAAAACGACGGGCGTGATCGATCTCCGCCGCACCATCGACGCCATCTGGCGCATCGAGTCGGCCCGGCTCGTCGCCGGGCTCGCGCGGATGGTGCGGGACGTGGGGCTGGCCGAGGAGCTCGCGCAGGACGCGCTCGTCGCCGCGCTCGAGACGTGGCCGACGAGCGGTGTGCCGGAGAACCCGGGCGCTTGGCTCGCGACGACGGCGAAGCGTCGCGCGTTCGACGTCTTGCGCCGTCACGCGATGCTCGCGCGGAAGCACCAGGTGATGGGGGCGGGGGAGCCGGACCACGTGCTCCTCGACCTCGAAGCGATGCTGGACGATCCGATCGGTGACGATCGGCTAAGGCTCGTGTTCGTCGCCTGTCACCCGCTGCTCGCCGTCGAGGCGCGCGTGGCGCTCACGTTGCGCCTCCTCGGCGGCCTCACGACGGAGGAGATCGCGCGCGCGTTCCTCGTCCCCGAGCCCACGATCGCGCAGCGCATCGTGCGGGCGAAGCGCACCCTCGCCGACGCCCACGTGCCGTTCGAGCTCCCCACGGCCGCCGAGCTCGGGGAGCGCCTCGCCTCGGTGCTCGAGGTCGTCTACCTCGTCTTCAACGAGGGCTATTCGGCCACCGCCGGCGACGACTGGATGAGGCCCGCGTTGTGCGAGGAAGCGCTGCGGTTCGGTCGCATCCTCGCCGAGCTCGCGTCTTCCGAGGCCGAGGTGCACGGGCTCGTCGCGCTCATGGAGATCCAAGCCTCGCGCTTCGCGGCGCGCACCGGGCCTTCGGGCGAGCCGATTCTCCTCCTCGATCAAGATCGCGCGAGGTGGGATCGGCTCCTCATCCAACGGGGCCTCGCCGCGCTCGACCGCGCCGAGCGTCTCGGGCAAGGGCGAGGACCGTACGTGCTTCAAGCTGCCATCGCGGCGTGCCACGCACGCGCGACGACGGCCGAGGCCACCGACTGGAAGCGCATCGCCGCGCTCTATGCCGAGCTCGTCGAGGCTGTCCCTTCGCCGGTCGTCGAGCTGAATCGCGCGATGGCCGTGGCCATGGCCGAGGGTCCGGCCGCGGGCCTCACCATCGCCGACGCGCTCCAGGGCGAGCCGCTCCTCGCGCGGTATCACCTCCTGCCGAGCGTCCGCGGGGATCTCCTCGCCAAGCTCGGCAGGAACGGCGAAGCGCGCGCCGAGCTCGAACGAGCCGCCTCGCTCACGAAGAACGCGCGCGAGCGGGAGGTGCTCCTCGCGCGGGCACGCGGGCTCCCTTCGAGCTAGGGGCGGTCCCTCGTCGAGATTGGGACAGGCTCAGTGCTGCGACTGACACACGAAGCACCCGGCCGGATCGGCGCAATCGTCGCGAGCGACGCAGCTCCCGAGCTTGCCGGGAGCGAACTCGCAGCTCTGTCCGATGCGTGTGCACACGGCGGGCACGCTCGTCGCCGCGTCGTGGCTCGCCGTCGCGCGCTCTTCGCGCGAGCAGGCGACGGTGGCGACGACGCAGACGACGAGCGGCCACAAGTGTCGCAACGTCAGAGCTTGATCGCGCGGGTGAGGAGGTAATCCTGCCGGATCTGGTTCTCTTCGAAGTACGTCTCGATGAGCGCCTCGAACTCCGCGCGCAAGGAAGCGAGCTTCGCTTTGTCCTCGCCTTCGAGCCGCTTCACGAGCCCGATGAGCGGGCCCACCGTCGCTTCGAAGGCGACGCGCGCGTGCTGCGGACTGAGCGCCGGGAAGCGAATGACCGAGCGATCGAAGGTCAGGTCCTTCGTCCCCGCAGCGAGGCGCTCTCGAACCAGAGCGACGTCGCCCCACGCTGCCGGCGGCGAGACACCCGGCGGCGGTCCGCCCGTGTACTTCCCGAGGAGCGCGAACAAGCGGCCGGTGTAGACCTCGGGCGGCCAGGTGGCGAACGCGATGGTGCCGCCGGGCTTGAGCACCCGAAGCATCTCGCGCACGGTCACGTCCGGCCGCGGCGCGAACATGTGGCCCCACTGGCTCACGACGACGTCGAAGCTCGCGTCCGCCGCGGGGAGCGCTTCGGCGTCGCCCACGTGCCAGTCGATTTCCAGGCTGGCGATGCGCGCGTTCTCCTTCGCGTGCTCGATGAGCTCCGGCGTGAGGTCGACGCCGGTCACCTTCGCGCCCAGGCGCGCGGCCGTGACGGCGACCACGCCGGTTCCGCAGCCGACGTCGAGCACGCGCGTGCCACGAGTGATGCCGGCGAAGCGCACGAGGCGCGGGGCCGCAGTCGCCGTGAGCGCCTCGAGCGGCGAAAAGAACGCCCAGCCCTGACGCTGCGCAACCTTGAACTGTTCGATGACGTCGGTCATGAAACCTCCCTTGCGACGCCGAGGGTATGCTCGGTTCCGCGCCACTCGCAACAGGCGCCGACCTGCAGCAGGCCGCGCCGAGGGTGTGGGGCCCGAGCGCTCGGTCTCCGTCGCTCAGCGACGCCCGTGCGGCTTCGGCGCGCGCCTCAGCGCGGGGGCCCCCGCATCGGCTTGCTCGTCGCGAGGCGCGGGGCGAGCGATGCGCGGTGGTGCGTCGCCGACCGCGACGAACGAACGGACGAGGCTCTTCTCGAGCTGGAGCACGAGGTCTTGCCGCAGCGGGGCGATGTCGTCAGACCGAATCCTGATGTCTTCTGAGCTCTCGGCGAGCGCTTGGGAGGCGCACACGATCTTCTGCTGCTGCGGGTCCCAGGCGAACGCGCGGGCGATGGCGAGACCCCCTTCGAACATTCGCGTCGGGAGCGAGCCCTTCTCGAGCGCTTCGAGGTCGTCCTTCGGCGTGGGAGCGGGCGCGTCGCTGAACTTCGGATCCTCCCAGAGGTCGACGAAGACCACGACGTCCAAGGGGAGCCCGTCGCCGGCGAACGACTTCACGCGGTCGAGGAACGAGGCGTGCGCGTCGTGACGAATCGGCTCCGCTGCCTCGGCGCGCCACGAAGCCACCTGGAGGCCGGTCGTCGTGCTGTCGAGCGTGGGCGCCTTGGCTCCCGAGGCGGTGCGGAGCGGCCTGCCCGCGAAGACGAAGCGATCGCCCGTCCCGGTGTTGTTCAGCGCCATCGAGCCCTGCGGCATCTTCAGACCTTCGAGCGGTGACTTGGCGGCGGACGGGCTCACGTCGACGAACGTCCAGCCTTCCCCCTCCGAGCTGTTCTGGAGCGAGGTGCTCGAGTCTTCGTGTTCGATGTTCGGCCCCGGCACGTCGGCCAGGCACGCGCCAAGATCTCTCCGCGCGCCGATCTCTCCAGCGCGGAGCTTCGGCCAGAGCGCGTCGAAGGCGGCCTGGCTCTTCTTCGCGTCCGCTTCGAGGGGGTCCAAGCGATCCTTCACCTCCTTTGCTTCCGCGGCGGTGAGCTTCGTCTTCCGTCCGTTCCACACTTCGCTGGCGACGGTCACGGCGACGGGGCCGAGGCACGAGCCGAAGCCGAGGACGCCCATGCCGCCGACGACCAAGCCGAAGACGATCTTCTTCCGGCGCGCGCTCCGCCTTAGCTGTGCCTCGTAGGCCGCGAGCTCGGCCGACTCCTGACTGACCGGCGGCGGGGCGGGATCGCGGTAGGCCATTCGTCTCAGCATCGCGCGGAAGGCCGACGCGTGCGCCGCAAATTTCTTCGACGTCGTGAACGCGCTCCTCGGCACCGGCAACTAGGTCCGTACGAAAAGGGGGCTGCCGTCGTCCGCGCGCTCGTTGGCGGCGCGGGGCGGCACCCGCGCGTGGTGGGCCTTCGAAGTCGCGGGGCCCTCGGAGGACACATGAAGACGACGACCTTGGGCGTGATTGCCATCACGTCGATGATGACTTTTGCCTGCACGACGACGACCGAGATCCACTCGCGCCCGGGAGATCCCGCGGGGAGCGGCGCCGCCAGTGGGAGCGCGTCGAGCCGCTTGAAGCTCGCGCTCTCGGCGCGCGGCAGGAGCGCGGCGGCGATGATCGCCTCGAATCACACCGGTACCGTGCACGCGCTCTCGGGGACACGCGCGGCCGACGGCGGAGCGCCTTCGTGCGGGCTCTCCACCGGCGATGCCACCTGTGACGGATGCCTCGAGGCGAGCTGCTGCGCTTCGACCAAGGCGTGCGCCGACGACGCCGATTGCGCCGCGCTCATCACCTGCGGCGACGCGTGCAGCGACGACGCCTGCTTTCAAGGGTGCTTCTCCGCGCATCCGAAGGGGGCTGCGCTCCTCGATACCGCTGCACAATGCATGCAAACGAGCTGCACCACGCCATGCGGAGGCTCTTCCACGCCGCCGCCGGGGGCGAGCTCGTGCGGCTTCGGGAGCGGCGACGCCACGTGCGACGCGTGCCTCGACGCGAGCTGCTGCGGAGACGCCAACGCGTGCTTCAACGACGCGGACTGCAACGCGCTGCTCGATTGCGAAGACAAGTGCTCCGACGCGACCTGCGCTTCGGCGTGCGAGAGCGCGCATCCCACCGGCGCGTCGAAGCTCGCTGCGCTGTCGACCTGCGCGAACACGACGTGCGACGCGGCGTGCAGCAGCGCCAGCGGAGCCGGTGGTGGAGGTGGCGGCGGTGGGGGAGGGCGTGGCGCGCCGGACGCGGGCGCGACCGGAGGCTCGTGCGGGCTCACGAGCGGTGATGCCACGTGCGACACGTGCCTCGACGGGAGCTGCTGCGCGCAGACGACGACCTGCCTCGGCGACGCGGCATGCGTCGCGTTGATCGAGTGCTACGACGCCTGCCAAGACGACGCGTGCGTCACGGCGTGCGACGCGGCGCATCCGGGGGGCAGAGCGAACCTCGACGCGGTCGTCACCTGCGCCGACACGAGCTGCGCCAGCGCCTGCGGGCTCTGACGCGGCGCCGAGGGGGGCGGGCCGTGCGCGCGCCCCCCGCGCGGCTCCTCTCGAGCGCGTCGCGGCCCTCCGGCGAGCTCAGCGCAGGATCTGGGAGTTGTTCACGGTCATCGGCTGCTTGGCGATGATGTAGAAGCCAGGAAAATTCGGGGTTTCGAACGTTCCTCGGGGATTGCCGCGGGTGATCGAGTCGGTGATCGAGATCGAGCCCGACTTGTCGTTGCTCACGAAGAACACGGCGCTGCCGCCTTCGTTCGCCATGTTGTTCTCGAGGAGGCTCGACGTGATGTTCATCACGATCTCGTTGCCGTCGTTGTAGATGGCGCCGCCGTTGCCGCCTTGCCCGCTGTTCGCGCCGTGGCCCACCGCGGTGTTGTTGGAGAACCACGAGTTGATGATGTTCCACGACACGCCGATGCTGCTGAGCGCGCCGCCGTTCGCGCACGAGTTGCCGTAGCCGGCCTTGCCGCCGAACGTGCTGTTCACGATCCACACCGGGCGCGCGGGGCCCGCCCCCGGCGCGACGAGGTAGTCGAGCTTACGGATCGCGCCGCCACCGAGGTCGGAGCCCAAGTCGTCGCACACGTTGTTGAAGAAGCGCGAGTTCACGACCTTGAGGCTTCCGCCTTGCGCGTAGATGGCCCCGCCGCCGGCGCCGTTGTCGGTGTCGGGGATGCCCTTTGCGCTGCCGTCGATGAACGTGAGGTTCTGGACGACGAGCTGGACGCCGGGGTTCGTGTTGCAGTCGCCGGGGCCCGGCGGGTAGACCTGCGCCTTGTTGCACGTCGCCATGTAGAGGATGCGGCTCGTGCCGCCGCCGCTCAGCGTGATCTTTCCGCCGCCGTCGATGACGAGCTTCGTCCCCTTGTCGTTGAACACCTTCGCCGGCTGCGTGAGGACGATCGTGGTCGGATCGTTCCCGCAGTTGAACGTGATGACGCCCCCCTTGGCGACGGCGGCGATGAACGCGTCGCCCGTGCAGCTCGCCGCCGTGCCGGTGCCGACGACGGTGGTGGGGGAGGAGACGTCTTCGGCCTGGCCGGCGGCGGGGATGGCTGCGTGGCCGTCGACGTAGCCGGCAGGGGGGCCGTCTTGCGGGTTCGTCGTGCCCGACGATCCGCCGCTCGACGATCCTCCCGAGGAAGATCCGCCGGAAGAAGAGCCTCCGCTGCTGCTCGACCCGCCGCTCGACGACGTGGAGCTGCTGTCTCCCGACGTGCAGCTCGGGAGAGCGGTGAGCGCAGCGAGCGCGAGGAGGAGAGGGGAGGACCGCATCGGAAAAGCGTATCGCCCGCACCGATCCTCGTCCAACGGCGCGTCACGACCACGATGTGCCGACCGCTCCCACCGACCCACGACGCGCGCGCGGAGAGAGAGAGAGAGAAGCTGCCATGTCCGAAAACGGCGAGACAGCGGCACGCCGCGCCATTAACTAAGCGACGTGCATCTCGATCCCGACGCCTGCTACCGCGCGCTCGTGGCGCACGATTCCCGCTTCGACGGCGCGTTCTTCGTCGGCGTGAAGACGACCGGGATCTATTGCCGGCCGGTGTGTCGCGCGCGCACGCCGGGGCGCGATCGGTGCGAGTTCTTCGCCGGCGCTGCGCTGGCGGAGCGCGCGGGCTTTCGCGCCTGCTTCCGCTGCCGGCCCGAGCGCGCGCCGGGGCAGTCGAGCGTCGACGCCGTGTCTTCCCTCGTCGCCTCGGCGGCGCGAAGGATCGACGAAGGGGCGCTGAACCGCGGCAGCGTCGAGGAGCTCGCCGCGAGCTTGGGTGTAGGCGGTCGCCATCTGCGCCGCTCGATGCGGGACGAGCTCGGCGTCGGCCCCGTCGAGCTCGCCCTGTCGAAGCGAATCGCCCTCGCGCGCGAGCTCTTGCGCGGCACGTCGCTCCCCGTCACCGAGGTCGCGTTCGCCAGCGGCTTTTCGAGCGTACGGCGCTTCAACGACGCCTATCGCACGAGCCAGGGGATGACCCCTTCGGACGTCCGGAGGCCCGCGAGCGGCACGACCGACAGCGCGCTGCGGATCGTGCTCGACGTGCGCGCGCCGTTCGACGCGGCCGCGGCGTTCCAGTTTCTTCGGGCGCGCGCCGTGGCCGGGAACGAAGCGTTCGTCGGCGCGAGCTACGTGAAGGGCGTGGCCTTGAACGGAGCGGCCGGTGTCGTCAGGATCTCGGCCGCGGAAGGGCGGGCGGCGATCGTCGTCGAGGTGTCGTCGGCGCTCGCCCCTTCGCTCATGCACATCGCCGCTCGTGTGCGCCGCGTCTTCGACACCGACGCCGATGTCCTGCGCATCGGTGAGCACCTCGCGCGGGACCGATTCCTCGCGCCGCGCGTGCGCGCTCGTCCGGGGCTCCGCGTGATGGGGGCCTTCGACCCGTTCGAATGGGCCGTTCGCGCGGTCCTGGGCCAGCAGATCAGCGTGCGCGCCGCGCGGACGCTCGCCGCGCGCCTCGTGGCGAAGCTCGGCACGCCGATCGACGCCCCCGACGCGGCCGCCACCCCGATGTTCGCGTGGCCCGACGCCGCTCGCCTCGCCGGGGCGCGCGAGGAGACGATTCGTGGCTTGGGGCTCACGCGCGCGCGAGCTCACACCGTGCGGGGTCTCGCGCGTGCGGTCGCCGACGGAGCGCTCCTCCTCGACGGCACGGCCGACGCGGAGGCCACGCGCGCGGCGCTGCTCGCCCTCCCGGGGATCGGCCCGTGGACCGCGGAGTACATCGCGATGCGCGCGCTCTCGTGGCCCGACGCGTTCCCCGCGGGGGACCTCGGGCTTCGCAAAGCGCTCGACGGCGTGTCGACGGCGGCGTGCGAAGCGCGCGCCGAGAGATGGCGGCCGTGGCGGGCGTACGCGGCGGCGCACTTGTGGACGGGGCTCGCGGAGGAGACGGCATGAACCTGCAAACGAACGAAGAGGCGAAAGAAGACGCGAGGCACGCGCGAGGCACGCAGGCGTCGGCGCCGCCCGTGTGCTTCGCGCGGATCAGGACCCGCCTCGGGGGGCTCGTGCTCGTCGGCGCAGGCTCGCGTGCAAACCTTCTGCTCCGTGGGATCTACTTCGAGGGGGCCCCCCACGCGGTCCGCGCCGTCCCGCCTGGGGCGCGCGAGGACCCGCGCGCCTTCGACGAGGTGCGCGCTCAGCTCGAGGCGTACCTCGACGGCACGCGTCGCGCCTTCGACCTCGCGCACGCCCCGGTCGGCACGGAGTTTCAACTTCGCGTGTGGCGCGCGCTCGCCGAGCTCCCCTACGGCACCACGACCACCTACGCCGCCCTGGCGCGCGCCCTCGGCGCGCCGCGCGCCGTTCGCGCGGTGGGGGCGGCGAACGCGCGAAATCCTCTTTCCATCGTGGTGCCGTGCCACCGCGTGATCGGCGGAGACGGCGCGCTGACCGGGTACGCGGGGGGGCTCCCCCAAAAGCGCCGGCTGCTCGAGCTCGAGGGGGCGCTGTCGCCTCGGCCGTGAACGATTTGTCGGCTCTTCCGCGATCCCCGACGTAGAAGCTCCTCGCTTCGAAAAAAGAAGTCGTCGATCCTGTCGAAACACGCCCTCGCCGAACGACAAGGGGTCGAACCGCGACGACGTCGCCTTGCCAGGAGCTCTCATGCACTACGCCTGCCTCATCTATTTCGACCCCAAGAAGGCCTTCAACCAGAGCGAAGAAGCCGAGGCCGTCCTCCGCGACTCGATGGACCCGAAGAGCGAGATCCGCACGAGCGGGCACCTCGTCAGCGAAGGCCCGCTCCAGCTCCCCGAGGAGGCGGTCACGCTGCAAGTGCGTGACGGCAAGATGTCGACGACCGACGGCCCGTTCCTCGAGACCAAGGAGATGCTCGGCGGCTTCGTGGTCATCGACGCGCGCGACCTGAACGAAGCGGTCCGCGTGGCGGCCACGATCCCCCTGGCCAGGATCGGCTTCGTCGAGGTGCGCCCCTTCGTCGACTTCTCGAAGCCTCGCCCCAAGCTGTGACGACGACCGAGACGGCCACCGTACTCGACGCCACGTACCGCCGCGAAGGGCGGCGCGTGCTCGCGACGTTGATCCGTCTCCTCGGCGACTTCGACGCGGCGGAGGAGGCTCTCCACGAGGCCTTCGCCGCCGCGGCGGAGCAATGGCCGAAAGACGGCGTTCCGGCGAACCCGTACGCGTGGCTCGTCTCCACGGGGCGCTTTCGCATCGTGGATCGTCTTCGCCGCCGCGCGCGCCTCGCCGGAGCGACGCCCGAGCTCCTCGCCATGGCGATCGCGGAGGCGCCTCCCCCCATGCCCGAGCACCTCCCGGACGACGAGCTCCGCCTCCTCTTCACGTGCTGCCATCCTGCGCTCGCCCCCGACGCGCGCATCGCGCTCACGCTGCGCGAGGTGGCGGGGCTCACCACCGAAGAGATCGCGCGGGCTTACCTCACGCGCGCACCGACGATTGCGCAGCGCATCGTGCGCGCGAAGGCGAAGATCCGCGACGAGAGGATCCCCTACGAGGTGCCGGCGCCGGCCGACCTCCCTTCGCGTCTCGAGAGCGTGCTGCAGGTCGTCTACCTCGTCTTCAACGAAGGCTACGCCGCGACGGAAGGGCCGACCTTCACCCGCGACGATCTCGCGAAGGAGGCGATTCGGCTCGGGCGGCTCTTGGTCGCGCTCTCGGACGAGCCCGAGGCCGAGGGGCTCCTCGCTCTCATGCTCCTCCATGAAGCGCGGCGAAGGGCGCGTGTCGACGCCGCGGGCGATCTCATTCTCCTCGAGGATCAAGACCGCTCGCTGTGGGATCGCGCGCTCATCGTGGAAGCCCAGGGGCGTATCGAGCGAGCGTTGCGTTCGCGTCGGGTGGGCCCCTTTCTCTTGCAGGCCGCCATCGCCGCCGTGCACGCCGAAGCGCCGAGCGCGCGCGCGACCAACTGGACCGAGGTCGTGGCGCTCTACGACGTGCTTCTCCGTGTCGACCCGTCACCGGTCGTGGCGCTGAACCGCGCGGCTGCGCTCGCGATGCGCGACGGAGCCGAGGCGGGCCTCGCCGCCGTGGACGCGGTGATGAAGGACGGCGCTCTCGACGCCTATGCTCTCGCCCATGCGGCGCGCGCCGACATGTTGCGCCGCCTCGGCCGCAACGAAGCTGCGCGCGCCTCCTACGAGCGCGCCCTCGAGCTCACGTGCCAACCCGCCGAGCAGCGGTTTCTTGCTTCGCGCCTGGGGGGGCT
>CAZHHD010000033.1:0-84313 GCA_964531795.1 uncultured Polyangiaceae bacterium
ACGGGGCCGAGGAGCGTCGTGCTCGCCATCGCGAACGTCACCGAGTAGAGGACCACGTCGAAGTCAATTAACTCAGAACCAGCGGACCCAAGTCGGGGGTCAGGTCACCAGACCAAGACGCTGCGCCCACGCTCGTCGATCCGTGGGCGGGGACCTGGAACCCGATCGATGGGTATCCGCAGTGCGCAGTGAAAACGGCCGCCGATCCGGCTGCATCCCTTGGCCCCTGGAAATGGCGCGCCTGCGCGTCCGGGCAGCCCGGGTGCCAGGAGCTGATCAACGATTGGGGGATCGGGAACCAGTGGTCGCTCACGTTCCCCGAGCTTGAGAACGTGCGGCTCGTGAATGGGACTCCGTACGTCACCTACGTCCGAAAGTATTGGAGCGGTCCCTATTCGACCGACCAGCTCCGCGCACTCACGTACATCGTGCAGCCCCTCGAGGGAGAACCACTCTTCGCTCTGAGCACGTCAGGCACGGACCACGCGTGCGGGGCGACCGCGGTGCACGGAGACTACGGCGTCTCATACATGATCTACATCCACGGGACGCCGCACATGACCCTGCTCGGCGCGCGGCCTTGGGGGCAGCTGAGTCTCCTAACGCTCCACGCCTTCACCGATGCTGACCTTGGTTTTCAGGCGCCGCAGTTTGTCGGGGACGTTCAGAACGGATCGAACCATCTCTTCGCTCAGATCGATGGCACGGGCGCGATTCACCAAGTCGACATCGCGAGCAACGCTGTTACCACCCAAACGCCGCAGACGCTCAGTGCCGCCGAGATGCTGGTCGCGCCCGACGGAATGGTGGTGCTTCATCAGTCGGGAGGCGCGGCAGAGGGTTCGCTCTATTTCCAGCACCTCGACGGAACCTACGAGTCCCTCGTGGTGCTGCCGAGCGGCAACTATGTCGAGCTGATGGCATTGGATCGTTCGGCATCGAACATGCTCGTGTGGGACGAGTTCGTCGACACCGGTTCCGGGGGCACCAATGGCTTCCTCTGGACGTCGCCCTACGCAACGTCCGCCGGCGCGATCACGCGCCACAAGGTTGCCGCGCTTCCGGACAACACCAGTGGCTTCGGCTGGCCCATCACCGCAAATGCTGGCGTCGCGCTCATCGTCACCGGGGACACGAGCGCGCGAATCGTGCGCCTCTCTGACGGAGTGGGATGGCCGATCACCGCCGGAGCTGGTCAGCACTTCATCGCCAGCCTCTGGGTCGACAACGACAACGCATACATCGAGACGTCGAAGGTTGTTGGTGGATACACCAACGGGCTGTTGAGGATCTCGCGCGCGTCGCTCGGTGCGCCGACTCTTCCTTCGGGGCTGTGATTAGGGGAGAGCCGTACGACCAGAATTCATGCGATCGAGATCGATGCGGAAGATGGCACCCAAACCGTCAGGCCGAAGCATCCGCGTGGGCACTTGCCTTCTTCATTCAAGCTTCACGCGCCCGATGCGTTGGCCCAAACCTCACGGCAGCTTGCAACACCGATGGGGACAAGAGCCTTTCTGCGTTTCGAAGGAAGTTGATCGCCGATCTGTGGAGCGGCGAACGGATACCATCTACTGCAAGAACGAGCGACCACGTCCCTCGCGTGGTGAGCACATCATGCTGGAGGCCCTTGGCGGGAGCCTCACCGTCTCTGACGTCTGTGGAGGCCTCGGGGATCGCCCAAAACCGGCCAATGGGGATCGGGTGAAAAGCGGCCAACGGACGTGAGGTAGCGAGACGTTGACGCGTCGAGGTGCGAGGTGCGCACCCCGGCGAGATGGGCAACGTCTTGAGCGACGAGAAGAAGCAACAGGTGCTCGCGTTGGGTCGGCTCGGCTGGCCGTTGCGCCGAATTGAGCAGGAGACGGGCGTCCGTCGCGAGACGTCGAGCCGCTACCTGCGCTCGGCGGGGATCCCGATCCGTCCGCCGCGACAGTGGGGTCGGGCAAAACCGGCCAAAGAGACGATCCCCGACTCGGGCGCGATTTCAAATGCGGCCAACGAGGCGATCCCCGACCCCTCGTCGGTGCCGTCGTGGCCGTGCGCGGCGCGCTCGCCGGTCGCGAGCGCGTGCGAGCCACACCGCGAGTTCATCGAAGAGGCGCTCTCGCGCGGCCGACTCGCGAAGGCGATCTACCAAGACCTCGTCACGACGTCCGGCTTCGGTGCGCGCTACGTGAGCGTGCTCCGCTTCGTCACGAAGCTGCGCGGCGCGCGCACGCCGGAGCCGCACGCCATCATCACGACCGCGCCGGGCGAGGAGGCGCAGGTCGACTACGGCGACGGTCCGATGGTGCGCGACTCGGCGACCGGCAAGTACCGCCGGATGCGCCTCTTCTTGATGACGCTCGGCTACAGCCGAAAGTCGGTGCGCCTGCTCACGTGGCGCTCGAGCGCGAAGACGTGGTGCGAGCTGCACGAGAAGTCGTTTCGCCGGCTCGGCGGCGTCGTCCGGGTCGTCGTGCTCGACAATCTCAAAGAGGGCGTGCTCACGCCCGACGTCTACGATCCGAGCGTCAATCCGCTCTTCCGCGATGTGCTCGCGCACTACGGTGCCGTCGCACTGCCCTGCCGCGTGCGCGATCCGGATCGCAAAGGGAAGGTCGAGTCGGGCATCGGTCACACGCAGAAGATGCTCCGGGGTCTGCGCTTCGAGAGCGAAGAGGAGGCGCAGCGCTACCTCGACAACTGGGACGTGCGCTGGGCCGACACGCGCATCCACGGCACGACGAAGCGTCAGGTCGCGGCGATGTTTGCCGAGGAGAGACCCGCGCTCGCGCCACTGCCGCTCGAGCCGTTTCGCTACTACCGCCACGGGTCGCGCACGGTGCACCTCGATGGGCACGTGGAGATCGACGGCGCGTACTACTCGGCGCCGCCGGGCAACATCGGCCACGTCGTCCTCGTGCAGTGGGACGAGCGGCGCGTGCGGCTGCTCGATGCGAAGACGAGCGCGCTGCTCCGTGAGCACATCCCGCAGCTCCGCGGTCGGCATCGCACGCGCGACGAAGACAAGCCGAAGAAGACGCCGCAGACAACCGAACAGCTCCTCGCGCGCGCGCGTGCCGCGGGCAAGCGCATCGGCGCCGTCGCGGCGGAGATCCATCGTCGCGATGGGGAGGTAGGCGTGCGCCGCATCGTCGGCCTCCTCGGTCTCGCAAGAAAGCACGGACCGACCGCCGCTGACGACGCGTGCGCGCTCGCGCTCGAGGTTGGCGTGCCGACCTACCGCTTCGTCTCTCGCTACCTCGAGAAGCGCGCCGCGCTGCCGCTCTCACTCAAGCAGGTCGACCCGATCATCCGCGACCTCACGCACTACCGCGACCTCGTCCTTCAACTCACCAAGGAGCCCGCATGAATCTCGTCGAATTGAATCACGCGCTTTTGAAATTGCGCCTGGGCGGCATGGCCGCCGCGCTCGAATCGCGCATCCTCCAAGCGCAGCAAGAGGCCTCTGCGCCGATCGACCTCGTCTCCGCGCTCGTCTCCGACGAGCTGCTGCGCCGCGGCGACAGGCTCATCGAGCGGCGAATCAAGCAGGCCAGTTTCCGCGACGTGGGCAAGACGCTCGACGGCTTCAACTTCGACTTCAACAAGAAGATGGATCGCGCACTCGTCTTCGAGCTCGCCACCTCGCGCTTCGTCACGCAGCACGAGGACGCGCTCTTCCTCGGACCGCCCGGCACCGGCAAGAGCCACATCGCGCACGCGATCGGGCACGCTGCGATCCAGCAAGGCCACCGTGTCCTCTACCGCGAGGCGCACGTGCTCCTCGAGGAACTGACCGAGGCCACCGTCGACGGCACGCGCGCCGAGCTCGTCGCCGCGATCGCCGATGTGCCCCTGCTCATCATCGACGACCTCGGAATGCGTAAGCTCCCGCACTCCGCCGCAGAGGACCTGCTCGAGATCGTGATGCGACGGTACGAGCGCGCCAGCACCCTGCTCACCTCGAATCGACCCGTCGAAGATTGGGGCAAGGTCCTCGGCGACAACGCCGCCGTCTCCGCCATGCTCGACCGGCTCCTCCACCACGCCCACGTCCTCAAGTGCGGGCCGAGGAGCTACCGCACCCAGCGACCAGAGCTGGCAAACGCACGGGCTCACGAGTAGAGAACATGTGTCTCGCCACCTCGCCCCGTTGGCCGCTTTTCAAGCGATCTTCGTTGGCCGGATTTCAGACGATCCCCCCGGATTTCAGACGATCCCCGAGGGTGGAGGGCCCGGCGGATGCAACCAAGTGTTCGGAGACACGATCGATCGTGAGCTACGCCGCACCGGCGAGAGCAGTGCTCGCGGAGGCTCTGCGTGCGTTGCGCGATCTCCCTAATGAGTGGGGCAGGCGTCAGGCGCCCGGGCGAACTGCGACGCGCGGCGCGATGCGCGCACGCACCTCGTCGTAGATCTTGTTGTTCACGCCGGGCGCGACCTCCAGCGTCACGGCCATGGCATACGGGACTCGCTCGTCGAGAGAGCCGGCTTCGGCAAGACAGGTCACCGGGATCTCGAGGTGACCATCGGGCTCGATGTTGATGGCTCGGCCGTCGCCCTCGAGGACCTCGTGTTGCAGTGTCCCCCGCGTCACGGCTCGCCAGTCGACATTGCAGCGCTGCACCAAGAGTTCCCGTCGGCCCGGGGGCTCGAACTGCAGAGCAGCGCGTCGGTACTTCCGATGAGTCGGATTGATAGGAGTAAACCAACTCAGCGTGATCGTCAGCCGTCGCCATGCGGTGTGCGCATTCAACGAGGGCGGCAGCGGGATGCGATGCACGTAGCGTTCGTCGGCCGCGATGTCGCCTCCGGCGAGGATGGTGGCTCTCTCTTCCGTGCACGCGATGCCGCGTTCGGGCCGGATCGTTCCGTAGCTGAGCAGCGCCGACGCCTCGTCGGCGAACGAGCGCTTCTTGCCGTCGGTGCCGAGGGCATTCCCCACGACTTTGCTCGCCTCGGCCGACCAACTCGCACCGTGCGCCAAGAGCGTTCGCAACCACAACGCCGTCGGCACACGCGCGAGCTGACCCGCGTTCGGCTCGTCGCCGAGCTCTTCCAGCGCGTCGGCGATCGTACTCGCTGCCCGGCTGACCAGCGCCGCGGCGTTGCTCGTTCCGGCCGAAAACCGAACCCCTGAGAGGTCGCCCTGCGTTGCACTCGGGGCGGCAACACGATGACCGGGCGGCAAGCGCGGAGGTGGCGCGGTCGGCTTGAAGGCCGTGTCGCCGTTCGCATTCTCGGTCGCTACAAACACGACGCGTCCGCCGGGAGCGAGAACATCCGGCTTCACACCGCGCCGGTAGCCGCGGCCCAGCCCGCTGATTGGGCTGGGGAGACCGTCGGGCAGTACTAGCTCGTGCTCATCTGAGGCACGCGGCGTCCACGGCCCGCTGGAATCGGTCGAGGTGGCGCCGACCGAAAGAGCGTTCACCGCTTCCGCCGGTGACAAGATCCGACGGTGTCGGTGGGCTCCCGCAACGGCTGCGATGATCGCCTCGGGCTTCAAGTCCTTCGGCGGGCCGGGGATCGTGATTGGTGTCGAGTGATTTCCCGCGCTGACGACGAACAGCACCTCGTACTTCCAAGACAGCCAATCGAGCAGTTTCGCGAGCGGGCTCATTGATCGGATGAACGGCTGATACGGATCCCCGATCGACAGATTGATCACTCGTGCAGATGGGGCAGTCGCGGGCAAGCTCCCCTCACCGGCAACGACCCGGCGGACCGCGCGATGAATGAGGTCGACCCACGAGCTATCCTCGGGCGCCATCTCACGTCCGAATCCATCGGGACGCATAATGGGCCGAACGTAAAGGCGCCGGCGCGCAGGTTCCTCGTTCGCACCGAGGTCGCCGTGCAAGATCAACGACGCCATCCCCGTGCCGTGGCAGCGACTCGCCACGGGGTAGGTCTCTGCCCATTCGTCCGGGTCGTCCACCACGAGGCGGCCGGCCAGGCGGCGATGATTCTCCAGCGGGAGTCCATCCAGCAGCGCAACGATCGGATCGCCGAGCTTGCGTTGCTCGCCGCCACGGGCGTCCTCTTCTTGCTCTGGTTCGTCTGCCACGACGGGGGCGCCAGCCTGTCCAGTGGGACGTACGAGACGAACCTCATCACACTGCAGAAGCTCGACCTCGGGGTTGTCCAGCATGCGTTCGACCGCCGCGATGGGGAGCTTGCAGACGAGCGCGTGGTACGCGATCGCCTCGATCGTGCAGGTCGCCAAGACCTGGCCGGTCGCGCGTCCGACGGCGTCGCGGACGCGCTTCTCTGCGATTGACCGCTGAGCGCCCTCCCGAAACCACAACTCGATCTCGACGCTCACGGTCTCGAAGCCGTCGGCCACACGATCGCGCCAGTAGGCGACGATACCGCTCTCTTCGAGTCGATCACGAACACCCCAGCGTCGGATGTCGCGCAACTGACGAAAGACGTCGAGCCAGCCTCGGTGCTCTTTGGGGAGTCTTTTCTTGGTGCTCCAGAGGCGCCAAAGGGACAACAGCTGCTCCAGCGCCTGCTGGTTGAAGAGCACGAGATAGAGCTGCGCGCTGAGACCCTTGCCTGGCTTGTCGACGAAGAAGAAGTCCTCGTCCGGCGCGAGGTCACGGAGATCTTCGTCCGCGAGCCATTCGAGCCCCGGCGTCTTCGCGACGGTATCGTAAAGATCCTTTACGGGTCCGCTGGTTTCAAAGACCAGCACCTGCTCGAGCGCTACTCCCGCGGCATCGCTCTGAAGCGCGCCCCGACGTGCGTCGAGTGCCTGCTGCAGCTCCGTGAACTTCGGCGCGAGGCGCTCGATCTGTCGGGCCTTCTTCGGCTTCGTTGGTCCACCGCCTCCCCCGAGCTTGGGCTGTGCGAAGACCTCCTTCGAGCCGGGCGGCGAAATGAGGAGCGGTCGCGCCGGCGACGGCATGCCCTACTTCCGCGTCTGAAATCGAGTCGCCCACTGCGCCAGGCGCGATGCCACGATCGCTTTCGTGTCGCGCCTCGTGCCCTGGAGGACGAGGCGTCGAAGGACGTCGGTGCAGAACTCTTCAAGCTCTGCGTAGCTCAGGCCGGTGAGGTGATCGTCGATCTGTTTTGCTGTGAGCCCCAGCTTGAGGTCGCTCCGCTGTTCGAATTTTCGGAGCCACTCGCCAATGGCCTCACGTTTTGGAGGTGGCAGCTCCAAGCGGAGCTGGAACCTACGCCACACAGCGCGGTCGAGTAGCTCGGGATGATTGGTGGCCGTCACCACAACGACGTACGAGGGGAGCGCGTCGATGTTGAGCAGAAGGGAGCTCACCACGCGCTTGATCTCACCTGTCTCGTGCTCGTCGCCGCGTTCCTTTCCGATCGCGTCGAACTCATCGAAGAAGACGACGCAGCGTCGCGAACGCACGTGCTCCATGAGCCGCGCCAAGCGAACAGCGGTCTCCCCGAGGTAGCTTCCGATCACGCCGTCGTAGCGGACGACGAGCAACGGGAGTCCGAGCTCCCCGGCCAGCGCCTCTGCGAGAGACGTCTTCCCGTTGCCAGGCGGACCGGCAAGAAGGACTCGGTGACGCGGCTCGACGGCATGCGATCGGAGGAGGTCGGCGCGTCGTTGTTCCTCGACGAGTTCCATGCACGCGCTCGACACGACGTCGGGGAGGAGGAGATCGGCCAGGACGCGCTCGGGGTGACGCTCGTCGTAGGAGCCGACAGGTGCATCAGCTGAAGGTCCGCGCGCCCCCGTCCCTTTGCTCGCGAGGTACTCAGCGAGTCGGTCCGCGACAACGTGATGCTGCCGCTCTCGCTCCTCGGCAATCAACGCTTCGACCGTGCGTCGAAAACCAACCTGGTCTCCGAGAGACCCGGCGCGGACGAGGTTGAGGAGCAGATCGGAGCGCGCCATCGCCCTTGGAGTATGGCAGACCGGCGTCTCGATGGACAGAGCGAAGGGAGCGAAACGCCGCCAATTTCCCCACAGATCGCGGTGTGGCCGGAGCGTCGGTCGTCGGCGCCTGGTCACACGCCTGCTCGGGGCTCATCACTTCGGCGGCAACCGCCTCTCACTGTGCACGCGGCCTCGTGGGCGGCCCGGCGGGGGACGAAAGCTCTTCCCGAGATAGAGACTCCGCTTTCGCTTGGTCACCGGATCGTTCCAGAACGCGTACCAATACGGGCCATGACCCTTCGCCGGACCCTCCGCGCAGCGGCACTTCTTCTTGCCGCACTTCACGCGGAGGCTCAGGTAGTTGACGACCACGCTGGAGCGCAGAATGCGTTGCGTCTTCTTCGGCATCCACGTGCCTCCTGCCTCCAGGTTGATAACTCTTATGTACTAGCACATAAGCTTCCGGGGCGGGGTCCCATTGGTCTTAGATACTAGTACATAAGAACTAACAAGTTCGAGGAAATCGAGCACAGCCCCGTCCTCCTTCTCCGATTCAAAGTGAACACGACGTGGTTGATCGCTCTGAGCGCGATCGTCGGAGTCCTGGCGATGCGGCACTAGGCACGAGACCTTCGCGCACCCTGCCGGAGACGAGGCTCCTACGCCCCCTTCACCCACGCTCTCGAGCCGTAGCGATCCCACGAGTCGGGCAGGAGAGTCACGACTGGACCTTGGAGGCCAGGTCGTGCGGCCACGCGCAGCGCAGCGACCACGGCTGTACCCGCGGAGCCGCCAACGAAGAGCCCCTCCTCCCTCCACAGCCGGCGCGCCATGGCGAAGCTCTCGTCGTCGGACACACTCTCCGCTTCGTCGATGACGGATCGATCGAGGATGTCCGGCGGCTTGCTGGTCCCGATCCCCTCGATCTCGTAGGCCGCGTCCGCTCCGACGACTCCGGAGACGACCCATTCGGCGAGGCCCGAGCCGACCGGATCGGCGAGCACCACACGCGTGTCGGCCGAGATCTTCTTCAAGAACCTTCCGACACCGGTGATCGTCCCTCCCGTGCCGGCGCCGGCGACGAACGCACCGACCACGCCGCCGGCTTGCTCGAGGATCTCGGGGCCGGTCGTCTCTTCGTGAACGCGCGCGTTGGCAGGATTTCGGAACTGGTCGGTCAAGAACCAACCCCGCTCGCGAGCCAGGCGGATCGCCACACTCTGGAAGTTGTCAGGGCTCGCCGGCGGCGCATTGGGGCTGATGATCACTTCGGCACCGAGCGCGGCGAGGGCGATCCTCTTGTCGACCGACATCTTCTCCGGCATCACGCACGCAAGCTTGTAGCCGCGCACCGCAGCGACGAGTGCCAGGCCCATTCCCGTGTTGCCCGCGGTGGCCTCGACGAGCGTATCGCCGGGGCGAAGGAGTCCGTTTCTCTCGGCGTCGTCGACGATCGCCAGCGCGAGCCGATCCTTCACGCTTCCGCCCGGGTTGAGATGCTCGCACTTCACGAGCACCGGGGCCGGCAAGTCGCGCCCGATGTGGCGGAGCGCCACGAGCGGCGTGCGACCGATATGGTCGAGGATCGTCGTCGTCCGGGATTCAGTCATGCGCCGCCTCCGCGCGCTCGCCGCCACCCTCGCAGCAAGGCATCCGCCGCATCGTCGATCTCGCGGGTGGTCGTCGTGCATCCCAAAGAGAGCCGTACGGCCCCGAGCGCGGCGCGCGGATCGAGACCCATCGCGAGGAGGACCGGGGAGGCCGTCTCGCCCCCCTCGTGACACGCGGAGCCGGTCGACGCTGCCACCTCGGGGGTCGCCGCAAGGACCGATGTGCCGGTCACACCCGGGAAGGCCACGTTCAGCGTGTTGGGGAGTCGCTCGGTCGGGTGACCGTGGAGCGTGATGCCGGCGATCGCTTCGCAGAGTCGCGCCCGGAGGCGATCGCGCAAATCGCGGACCGCGTGCGGGCGGGATGCCAGGCGCGCCGCCGCCAGCTCACAGGCCGTACCGAGCCCCACGATCGACGCGACGTTCTCGGTGCCAGGACGAAGGCCTCGTTCGTGTCCCGCGCCGAGAACGAAAGGGGCGAGCGAGGTCCCACGTCGAACGAAAAGTGCGCCCACGCCCTTGGGCGCGTGAAGCTTGTGACCTGCGATCGACAGAAGGTCGACCTCGAGATCGTCCACGCGCACCGCGACCTTGCCGACCGACTGCGCCGCGTCGGTGTGCACCAGCGCACCACGCCCGCGCGCCCCCCGCGCGATCTCGGCGATTGGCTGGAGCACTCCCGTTTCGTTGTTGGCGTGCATGACCGTCACGAGCGCCGTGCGTTCGTCGAGCGACTCGCGAAGGTCTTCGAAGCGCACGCGCCCGTCGCGATCGACGGGGCTCCAGGTCACGCGCACGCCGCGAGCCTCCAGCGCGCGACACGGCGCAGCGGTCGCCGGATGCTCGATCGTCGATGTCACGACATGGCGTTTGGCGGTCGATGCCGACACGCCGAAGATCGCCAGGTTGTTCGCTTCGGTGCCGCCGGATGTGAAGATCACTTCATCCGGACGGCAATCGATGAGGGCGGCCACTTGCGCCCGCGCCGCGTCGATCGCGTCGTGCGCACGCCGACCGAAGATGTGGCCGCTCGACGGATTGCCGAAGTGCTCGCGCAGGTACGGCAGCATCGCGTCCACCACTTCCGGGAGAAGGGGCGTCGTGGCGTTGTGATCCAAATAGATGGGGTCCATGGGGCGTACTCAGGGGACGAGTGCGGGCTTGAGCGTTTCGGTCATGCGGATGGCGGCGACGAGCCCCGATCCGAAGGTCATCGCAGCGACGAGCCAAATGGCCGAGGTGACGCCGAGGAGATCAGCGACCGCGCCAGCTACGAGTGCGCCGATCGCATAGCCGAGATCCCGCCACAAACGATAGACGCCGACCGCCGATGCTCGCCACGCCGGGTGAGCGACGTCGCCGATTGTGGCGAGTAGCGTCGGGTACACCATCGCCGTCCCCAGCCCGAGGAGGGCCGCGCCCACGGCGAAGCCGGCGAACCCGCGCGCGAGCGCGGTCACGGCGATTCCTGCGGCCTGCGTCCACATGCCGAGCACGATGAGCCACTTGCGACCTACGTGGTCCGACAGGGCGCCGGTGACGAGCTGACCAACTCCCCATACGCCGGGATAGATCGCGGCGATCCACGCGATCTGCTGCAGGGTCATTCCCGACGCGGCGAAGAAGAGCGGAAAGAGCCCCCAGGCCATGCCGTCGTTCAAGTTGTTAACAAGGCCCGCTTGGCTCACCGAGGACAAGTTCCGATCGAGGAGCGACGTTCGCGCAAAGATCTCGCGCGGCGAGGGGATTGGCACCTGCGCCGCGTCCAGCTTCGCTTCGTGGGCCGCGTGATGTTTCGTCTCGCGCACGAGCAGCGTCGAGAGCAAGAGCCCCGCGGCGACGAAGCCGACGCCGAGGTAGAACGGCTTTGGCCTGAGGCCGTACGCCGACGCGATGGCTCCCGTCGCGAGTGCCGAGAGCGCCACGGCGAAGTAGCCAGCGAACTCGTTCAATCCCATCGCCAAGCCGCGTCGTCGAGGACCGGCGAGATCGATCTTCATGATCACGGTCGTCGACCACGTGAGTCCTTGGCTCACACCGAGGAGCACGTTGGCAAAGAGCACCCACGTCCACGACGGCGCCCACATGAGAAGGAGCGGTACCGGCGTCGCGACGAGCCAACCTCCCACGAGGATCGCCTTGCGACCGAGTTGATCTGAGAGCCGCCCCGCGAAGTAGTTGGTGGCGGCCTTGGTCACGCCGAACACGACGATGAAGGAGAGGATCGCAGCGTGAGCGGCGAGATGAAACTCGTGCTCCGCGATCGAAGGGAGGATGCTTCGCTCCATACCGACCATCGCCCCGACGAAGGCGTTGACCACGACGAGCAGACTGAATTGCCCGAGGTTTGCGCGTAGACCGAGCTCGGTCGATGCCGGCGGCGCTGGGCTCACGGCGTGGCTTCGCCGCGATTCGTCGCGAGGATCTCCATCATGCCGGCGGGCTTCGCCGGCACTTCGGACAGCGCGTCGACGAACGCGTCGCGGTCGAGCGAGAGCATCGGATTCCACCGCTTTTCGAACGCGATCGTCGACGAGGGCTTGCCGCTCATCCCCGCCCCGCACATCGAGCCGGAGAAATGTGCGGGATACACTTCGACCATGTCGGGGAGCGTGAGGAGCTTCTGGTGGAGGCTCGCGTGGAGGTCGGCCGCGCTCTTCCGCGCGTCGCCGGGCAGATCGGGGCGACCGACGGCACCGACGAACAGCGTGTCCCCCGTGAGGACAAACCACGGCTCGGGTCCGCGACGCAGGTCGCTGACGACGAGCGAGACCCCCTCAGGCGTGTGTCCCGGCGTGTGGAGTACGCGCACCACCGTGTTCCCCAGCTCGATGCGCTGCTCGTCATCGAGCCGCTCGAAGGGGAAGGCGACGCGCGCCGACCGGTGAAGCGCGTAGACCGCGCCGGTGCGTGCGGCGAGCGCGCGCCCGCCGGAGCGATGATCGGCGTGCACGTGGGTATCGAATACGTGCGTGATCCGAAGCCCCTTCGCCTCGGCGAAGGCGCCGTAGGCGTCGAGATCGCGCTCCTGCGGATCGACCACTGCGCCGATCCCCAGGCCGCCGCAGCCGAAGACGTACGCCGCGCAGCCGGTATCGAAATAGTAGAACGGCTTGAAGATCATGACCTCACCTCCGGAGAGACTTCGACCGGGAGACCGCGTGCGCGCCACTCGGGGACGCCCTGGTCCGCGCGCATGGCCTTGAACCCTCGCGCATGGAGGATCTTCACCGCGTCGAGCGCGTACACGCAGTACGGGCCGCGGCAGTAAGCAACGATCGTGCGCCGCTTGGGGAGCTCCGCGAGACGTCGCTCCAGATCGGCAATCGGGATCGAGATCGCGCGTGGCAGGTGACCGGCGCGGTATTCCTCGACGGGGCGCACGTCGAGCACGGTGACGCGACCGCTCTCCACCAGGCGAACCAGTTCGTCGCCATCTACCGGTTGGAGCCCGCCGCGCGCTTCGAAGAAGTCGCGCGTCACCTGCTCCACTTCGAGGAGCCGTGTTTCAGCGAGATGACGGAGCGATGCGAGGAGTGCGCTCACGTTCTCGTCGGCGAGTCGATACGTCACATAGACGCCGTTCCTTTCGGTCTCCACGAGCCGGGCCGCGCGGAGCACTTGCAGGTGCTGCGACACGTTGGCGATGGGCTGATCGATCTCTCGCGCCAACGCTTCGACGGTGCGCGGGGCTTGCGCGAGCAGATCGAGAAGCTCGATGCGGGCCGGGCTGGCGACGGCCTTCCCCACGCGGGCAAATTGCTCGTAGAGGGCGCTCTTGAAGCGACGGCGGGTAGCTGATTTCGTATTCAATAGAATAATTGAATACGGTCAATCGGGCGCCGGTGCAAGGGGGAGCGACAGACCTTCGCGGTGCCACGTTCTGTCGTCTACGCCCGCTTCGCCGGGCCTCCGGCGAAGCGGGACGCGACGACCGCTTAGCGCTTCCGCGCGAGGATCGACACGCTCTTGACGCCGAACTTCGTCGTCGCGCCGAGCGCTCGGTCGGAGATGAACCGGTACGACGGGTTCTCTTTGACGGTGACGACGTCGAGGCCGGCCGACTGGATCGCGCTCGTGTAGGCGTCCCGCTGTGCAGCGCCGCCGATGCACGCCGCCCAAAGGTCGGCGTTGCACACGACTCCTTCCGGCAGCGCGGTATCGGTCACGATGTCGGAGATCGCCAAGCGTCCACCCGACTTCAGGAGCCGCGCCGCCTCACGAAACACGCGCGGCTTGTCGACCGCGAGATTGATCACCCCGTTCGAGATGACGCAATCGACGCTGCCGCTCGCGACGCCCGTCTCCTCGATGTACCCCTTGCGGTACGTGAGGTTGCTGAAGCCGCACTCTTTGCGCAGGCGCTCCGCTTTGGCGAGCTGCTCGTCGGTCATGTCGACACCGATCACTTTGCCGGTCGGCCCAACGTGGAGCGACGCGACGAACGTGTCCATCCCCGAGCCGCTCCCGAGATCGAGCACTGTCTCGCCCGGCGCGAGTCTCGCGAGGTCGAAGAAGTAGCCGACGCCGGCGAACGACTCGATGGCTTCCGCAGGGGTTCGGTCGAGATCCGCCGGCGCGTAGCCGAGGCGCTCGGCCATCACGCGCCCCATCTCGAAGTGGAACTCACCGTGCGGGTTCTGCGCAACCGCGCGGTACATCTCTTTGACTTTGGTTTCCAGATCTCTCGCGTCGACTGTCGGCATGATGTCCCCTCCTTCTTCAGAAGCTGAGCGAGGCCGCGCCCTCTTTGAGCTGCGCGTGCATCGGGCTCGCGCCGGTGATGACGGTCCCTTCAATCAGGTCCGCCTGCTCGTATCCACGCGCCTTGACGCACGGCGTGCACGCCCAGAGGGTTCCTCCGCGCGCGAGGAAGTCCTTGAGGAGTGCCGCCAACGGCTCGAGCGGGTGAACGTGGGTGAGATCGGCGGCGCGCTTACGAGCGATGTCGACCCCCGCGCTGGTCAAGAAGATCGAGACCTTGAGCCCGGCGGTGATCCCGCCGTTGGCGATGGTGAGCGCGACCGACGACAGCTCGTGATCGATTCCGTGGGTGATGACGACGACGAGCGAGCGAGCAGGCGTATCCATGATCTTCTTCTCCCTTTGGTTTCGAGACGACCCCCGACGACCTGCGCCGGCAGTCGTGCCCAAAGCAGAGAGCGGGCCACCTACGGTACGGCCCAATCCGTCGGAGCGCGCGGCCTGGTGCCTTCGAGCGACCCGTCCGATCGGACATAGCGCCATATCCGATCGGACATGAGTCGGCTTCGCGCCGCTCCCGGAGAGCTACGCGGGGCGACCGATCGTGCGCGCGCCCTGGGGCTCGACACTTGCTACGCTCGGATCGCGCGATGCTCTCCGATCTCGATCAACGGCTTCAGTACGGCCCCGGGATGCGCGCCCAGCGTCTGGTCGAGGCCGGCTTTCTCATCGCCGCATTCTTCACCCACGACATTCGCTTCGCCTACGCGACTCTCGCGCTGACGCTACTCCAGGCGGTTTCCCCGCGCCTCGTGCCGGTGGCGTTGTCGGTGGCTCTCTTCGTCCCTGCACCGCGCGAGCATCTACTCGGCGATCTCTACTTCGATTTCTCGGGCACCCGTGGTGCGTGCGCGATCTCGACTGTCGTGCAGCTGGCGGCGATCTGGCTGGTGCGCGCCGGCCACGACGCCGCGGGGTACGTGATCCTGGCGGTGCCGACCGCCTCGTTCTTGCTCTCGCCCACCGTCGGTTTCTGCTGCGGCTGCGCGGTCTACGTGGCGGGCCGGCACGTTCTCGTGAAGCTCGGCCTAGCCAAGAGGTATGCGAATGGCACCTGCGACATCAGGATCGACGGGACGCAGGCTCACCGTCATCAATGAGAACTGCGCGCTCCGGCGCAACGTTGCCGTGCAGCCGTACGGACGCTGCTCGGTGTGCTCGCTGAAGTTGAACCAGTGCCACGCGTGGCAGTCGAGCGCCCTCAGCTTCTTGCTGGTGATTCTGCTGTTGGTGCCGCTCGTCGTTCACGAACCGTGGACGGTGCGTTTCTCGGTTGCTGCGTGCCTCGTGTTGCTCCTCGTCCAGGGAATGACCAGCCACAAGAGAACCGACGACCTCATCTTCGGCCAGCACGAGCTGTCACGCACGTCGGAGAAGCTTCGCACGACCAATGCTGCGCTCGAGGACGCGCGGCAAGGTCTCGAGCGTGATGTGGCTGCTCGTACCGAAAAGCTGCGCGAGGCGAACGTCGCGTTGGCGAGCGCCAACCTCGAGCTTGCTGAGATCGCGCGTATGCGCGAAGAGATGATGCTCGAAGTGTCCCACGACCTTCGGACGCCGCTCACCTCGGTGAAGGGGGCAGCCGATAACCTGCTGGATGGAATCGCCGGACCGATTACCGAGTCGCAACGGGAGTACGTCGAGATCGTGCGCGACCACGCGGCGCGTCTCATCGAGGCCATCAGTCGCCTCCTCCAGGGTGCTCGCGAAGAGCGGGTGCAGGTCCAGCTCGCGGAAGCACCGGTGGAAATTGGCGCCCTCGCGCGCGACGTAGTTCGCAGCCTTCAGCCCATCGCCGACGAGCGCGGCGTCACGGTCGATGTGAGCGGCGACTCGATCGAGACCGTTGCCGATGCCGACAAGCTTCGCAAAGTCATCGAAAACCTGGTGGGCAACGCGCTTAAGTTCACTGATCGAGGCGGCTCCGTCCGTGTCGCCGTCGAGCACGATTCGGCCGACGTGCGCATCACGGTGCGCGACACCGGTGTCGGGATGGCGGAAGACGAGGTGAAGCGCGTCTTCGATCGCTTCTATCGGAGCCGCGAAGACCGTCCCGGCTCGGGCCTGGGACTCGCCATCACGCGCGATCTCGTGCGGCTCCATGGTGGCGATGTCCTCGCGCGCAGTGCTCCGGGAAAAGGAAGCACCTTTGCCGCGGTGCTTCCGTGGAGGGCGGCGTGACCGAGCCTCGCACGGCCCGGTTGCTCGTCGTCGATGACGACGCAGCGATTCGCAAGATCCTGCGCGACCGCTTTCGCGCGCTTGGGCATTCGGTCGACGTCGCCGCCGACGGGAAGGAGGCGCTGGCGTTGGTCGACAAGCAAGGGGCCGATCTGCTCCTGCTCGATCTGCAAATGCCCACGATGGACGGCTTCGCTGTCCTCGAAGCCTTGGTCGGTCGACCGGACGCCCCCGCGGTCGTCGTCATCACCGCGCATGGCAGTATTGAGGCCGCGGTGCGCGCCGTGCGTGCCGGAGCTGCCGACTTCATCACCAAGCCGTTCGAAGCGCCGCACGTCGAGCACGTCGTTGCCGGTGTGCTCGACAAGATGGGCCTTCGCCGGAAGGTGGAGTCGCTCGAGACCGAGATCTCGGATCGACACCACCTGATCTTGGGAACCAGTCGGGCGATGGCCGAGGCCTTCGAGGTCGCCACGCGCGCCGCACTCTCGGACGTCACCATCTTGCTGCGCGGCGAGAGCGGCACCGGGAAGGAGGTGCTCGCGCGCGCGGTCCACCGCGCGAGCAAGCGACGCGACGGTTTGTTCTGCGCCATCAACTGCGCGGCCTTGAGCGCCGACCTCTTGGAGAGCGAGCTGTTCGGCCACGAGAAGGGAGCCTTCACCGGCGCCGTCCGAAGCAAACCGGGGCGGCTCGAACTCGCGTCGGGGGGCACGCTCTTTCTCGACGAGATCGGCGAGCTTGCCCCGGCGTTGCAAGCGAAGTTTCTTCGCGTCCTGCAAGAGCGGGAGTTCGAGCGCGTCGGGGGAACGCGAACGTTGAAGGCCGACGTGCGTCTCATCGCTGCCACCAACCGCGAGCTACCCGCCGAGATCGCCGCCGGGCGCTTTCGCGAGGACCTCTACTACCGACTCAACGTCGTGTCGGTTCGCCTTCCGCCTCTGCGCGATCGAAGAGAGGACGTGCCGGCACTCCTCGACCATTTCGTGGCGCGCTTTGCTGCGGGAGCCGGACGCCCCGACCTACGCTTCTCCGCCGAGGCGCGCGAGCTATTGGCCGCGTACACGTGGACCGGGAACGTCCGCGAGCTTGCCAACATGGTCGAACGAGCCGTCGTCCTCGCGACGGGAGATGTGATGGGGCTCGAGGTGCTTCCCGAAGAGATCGTGGAGCGCCTCTCCTCGCCGGTCGGCAGTGGCGCGCGTGAAGTCCCGCGGTTTCACGAAGGGGTGGCTGACGCGAAACGATCGCTCATTCGAGCCGCGCTGCAAAAGACGGGTGGTCATCAAACGCGGGCGGCGGAGCTCCTTGGACTCACCCAGCCGTACTTGGCGCGCCTAATGAAGAACCTGGGTTTGAGGGATTCCTAGGGCGAGCCGCGTGGGGCGGCGGACATGCTAATGTCAGATGTCACCGTGCAACGCACCTCGCGCCAACGGACGAGCCTGAACGTCACGCGCCGCATCTTCGCGATGCTGGTGGTGCTCACGACGCTCGTCGGCGTGCTGCGTGCCGGCGCGCGCTACTTCTACTGTCCGATGATGGGCGAGGTGGTCGCCGAGGACTGCTGCGCCGCTTCGAAGACGGCGCGCGGCACCAAGACGCCTGCCTTCGAGACGCCCGATTGTTGTCAGGCCAAGTTCGTGGACGCGCTGCCGGCGGGTGACGCATTCGCGCCGTCGACCGAGATCGCGGCCGCGCCCTTGACCGCGCTCGTGCAACCGGTGCCGCACGCGACGGTCCTGACCGCGCTCCCGCCGCATCTTTTTCGTCAGACGCTTCAACGGGCCGGGCCGCCAACGCCCACTGGGCCCCAGCGCGTCGCTCGTCTCCAAGTCTTCCTGATCTGAGATCCGCGGTCGGCGTGACCTAGGTGTCGCGTCGATCTGCACGACTCACGTGCGCGCACGACGCGCGCGCGCGGATCTCGGCGCACGCGCGCCCTTCGCCTTCGCGAGGAGATCGTTATGTTCATCGGGAAGCTCATCGTCGGCGTCCGTCCGGCGGTCGTTGCCACGTTCCTCTCTCTCTCGGCGTCGCTCCTCGGCTGCGCCGCGACCAGCGCGTCGTCGTCCAACGACACCATGCGCGCCGACGCCGATCGCCCACTTGCGCCGCGTGCCGACGCGGCCGACGACCGCGTGCTCGCGGGTCCGGTCCTCGAGCGCGAAGCGTATGTGCGCGCGGTCTTGGCGCGAAACCCCTCGATCGAGTCGGCGCGGCAAGGGTGGCGCGCGGCCCTTGCACGAGTACGTGAGGCCGGCGCGTTCGAGGATCCGATGGTCGACGTCGGAGTCGCGCCCCTGTCGATCGGATCGTCGAGCGCGCGCTTCGGTTGGGAAGCGACCGTTAGCCAGAAATTGCCCTGGTTCGGCAAGCGCGGGCTCGCCGCCGCGGTCGAGACCGCCGAAGCCGAGGCGTCGAAGAGTGACCTCGAGGCGACCCGGCGCGAGCTGACCCTCTCGGCGTCGATGCTCTACGACCAGTACTTCGTCGCCGCGCGTTCGATCGAGATCAACCAGCAGCACGTCGAGCTGATGCGAACCTTGCGCGCGGCCGCAACTGCGCAGTTCGAGAGCGGGCGTGGGTCGGCGCAAGACCCTCTTCAAGCCGAGGGGGAGCTCGCGCACATGGAGCACGACGCGGTGGTCCTCGCGTCGCAACGCGACATCGCTGTGGCGCAGATGAACGAGCTTCTCCACCGGGATCCCGAGTTGCCGCTCCCTCCGCCGCCCAAGGAGCTGCGCCTCGCGCCGATGCCCGACGTGAAGGACGCGCGACGCCTCGCGGGGGACGCCGTGGAGCGTCGCCCCGAGATCGTCGCCGCGCGGAAGCACGCCGAGGCCGAGCGCGCGCGCGTCGACAAGGCCGCGCGCGACTACTACCCGGACGTCACCGTCTCCACGACCTACAACTCGATGTGGGACATGCCCGAGCACCGCTGGATGGTGGGCTTGGGGCTCAATCTGCCGATCCAAACCGCATGGCGTGGCGGCGCCGAGGACGAGGCGAACGCGGCGCGCGCGCGCTTCGAGAGCGAGGCGGTGCGCATGTCCGACAAGGCGCGCACCGAGGTCGTCGTCGCCCTCAAGCGACTCGAAGAGGCGCGCCACGTGCTCGCGGTCTACGAGGAGCGCGTTCTCCCCATCGCGCGCGAGCAGATAGACGCGGCGCGCGCGGCGTTCACCTCGTCACAAACGCCGTTCGTGTCGGTCATCGGGGCGGAGCGAAACCTGCGCAACGTCGAACTCGAGGTGCAGGTCACCCGCGCGGCGTACGGCGATCGCTACGCCGAGCTTGAGCGCGCGCTCGGGCGAGGGGTGTCACCGTGACGCCGGATCGCGAGTCGCGAGCACGCCGCGAGCTTCTCTCGTCGATCGCGTTCGTGGCGGCGCTCGTCGTCGTCGGGGTGGTCTTTCGCCAGCCTCTCACGAAGTGGTTCGGCATCGCTGACGAGCCCTCTCGGGCGTCGAGTGCCGTGGCAGCGCCCTCCACCTCCGCCCCCGTTGAGAGCGCGATCGATCACTGGACCTGTTCTATGCACCCGTCGGTGCGGCAGAGCGGTCCCGGCAAGTGCCCGATCTGCGGCATGGACCTCGTGCCGGTCATGAAGGAGCAACGAGCCCAAGGCGTCGTGATGATCGACGAAGCGCGGCGCCAGCTCATTGGCGTACGCACCGGCGAGGTCAGTCTTCGCCCCATGACCACGTCGTTCCGCGCGGTCGGGCAAGTGGCCTACGACGAGTCGGCCCTCACGGACGTGAACCTGAAGGTGCGCGGCTGGATCACGAAGCTCTACGCCAACCAGACCGGTCAGCGCGTCACGCGCGGCCAGCCGCTCTTCACCCTATACAGTCCGGAGCTGTTCAACGCGCAGCAGGATTTTCTCCTCGCGAAAAACGCTGGCGGCGCGATCGGCTCGGCGCCCGACGGCGTCGGGCGCACCGACGGGCTCGCGCGGGCGTCGCGCGAGCGACTGCGCCTCCTCGGTCTCTCCGACGAGCAAGTGGACGCGGTGGCGAAGGCCGGCACTCCGATCGAGAGCGTGACCTTCACCGCCCCCGCGAGTGGGGTCGTCATCGAGAAGAACATCGTCGAGGGAGCCTCGGTCGATGCCGGGACGCGCCTCCTTCGCATCGCCGCTGTCAGCCGCGTCTGGATCGAGGCCGACGTCTACGAGGCCGATTTGGCGCACGTGCGGGTGGGGCAGCGCGCGACCGTCACGCTCGACTACCTCCCCGATCACACGCCCTACGAGGCAAAGGTCGCCTACGTCTATCCGTACCTCGACGCCAAGGCGCGCACCGGGCGCGTCCGCGTCGAACTCGCGAACAAGGACCTCGAGCTACGGCCCGGCATGTACGCCCGCGTCGAGCTCGCTGCCGATCTCGGCACGCGGCTGCAAGTGCCGTCGTCGGCTGTGGTCTACACGGGTCCTCGCCGCCTCGTGTTCGTCGACCTCGGCCAGGGCCGGTTTCAGCCGCGCGAGATCGAGGTCGGCACCGAGACCGACGGGATCTACGAAGTGCGCTCGGGCCTGCAAGCAGGCGACGTGGTGGCGACGTCGGGCGTCTTCCTCATCGCCGCCGAAGCGCGCATCAACACCGCCGCGACGTACTGGGAGAGCCCCAAATGATCGCCCGACTCATCGCAGCGAGCGCGCGTCGTCCGTTCCTCACCATTCTCTTCGTCGCCGCGCTCTCGGCGTGGGGCTGGGTCTCGCTCCGTCGCGCGCCCCTCGACGCCATCCCCGATCTCTCCGACGTGCAGGTCATCGTCTTCACCGAGTGGATGGGCCAGAGCCCCGATCTCGTCGAGGACCAGATCACCTACCCGATCTCCACCTCGCTCCTCGGCGCACCAAAGGTCGAGGCCGTGCGGGGCACGTCGATGTTCGGCATGTCGTTCGTCAGCATCGTCTTCCAAGACGGCACCGACATCTACTGGGCGCGAAGCCGCGTGCTCGAGTACATGAGCGCGGCGCGCGCCAAGCTCCCTCAAGGGGTGACGCCGGTGATCGGCCCCGACGCGACCGGCGTCGGCTGGGTGTTCGAGTACGCGCTGGTCGACACGACCGGAAAGCACGACCTCGCCCAGCTTCGCTCGATCCAAGATTGGAACGTCCGCTACGCACTCGCGAGCGTGCCCGGCGTGGCCGAGGTGGCGAGTGTCGGTGGCTTCGTGAAG
Organism: uncultured Polyangiaceae bacterium; assembly: GCA_964531795.1. Classification (GTDB taxonomy): domain Bacteria; phylum Myxococcota_A; class Polyangia; order Polyangiales; family Polyangiaceae; genus CAZHHD01. The sequence goes on from CAZHHD010000033.1 coordinate 21,592, forward strand.
GAGTACCAAGTCAACGTCGATCCCGCGAAACTCCTCGCCTTCGGCGTCGCGATGGACGACGTGGTGCACGCCGTCCGTGGCTCGAACCAGGAAGTGTCGGGACGCGTCGTCGAGATCGCCGGTCACGAGCACGTCATCCGAGGACGCGGCTACGTAAAGAGCCCCGAGGACATCGGAGCCACACCCGTCAAGGTCATCAATGGCACGCCGATCCGCGTGCGCGACGTCGCCAACGTGAGCCTCGGCCCCGACATTCGACGCGGCCTGACCGAATTGAACGGCGAAGGTGAGGTCGCCGGTGGCGTCGTGGTCATGCGCTACGGGGAAAACGCCCTCACCGTGATCGACGCAGTGAAAGAGCGTATCCGGGAGATCCAGAGCGGCCTCCCCGAAGGGGTGCGCATCGTCCCCACGTACGACCGATCGCAGCTCATCGAGGAGGCGGCGCGCACGCTTCGTCGCACGCTCATCGAGGAGATGCTCGTGGTCAGCCTCGTCATCTTCATCTTCCTCTTGCATGCCCGCAGCGCGCTCATCCCGATCCTCACCCTGCCGATCGGTGTGCTCCTCGCCTTCATTCCGATGGACGCGCAGCACCTGACGGCGAACATCATGTCGCTCGGCGGGATCGCCGTGGCGATCGGCGCGATGGTGGACGCATCGATCATTCTCATCGAGAACATCCATCGAAGACTCGCGGAGTGGGTGGATGACGGCGAGCGAGAGGCGCGCACCGACGTCATCATTCGCGCGATGCAGGAGGTCGGGCCGGCGATCTTCTTCTCGCTCCTCGTCATCACAGTGTCGTTCCTTCCGGTCTTCACCCTCGAAGCGACCGAAGGCCGGCTCTTCAAGCCGCTCGCCTTCACCAAGACGTATTCGATTGGCTTCGCGTCGATCCTCGCCGTGACCTTGACCCCCGCGCTGGCGGTGCTCCTCATTCGCGGCGGAGTTCATGAGGAGGGGAAAAACCCGCTCAATCGATGGCTCATGGCGGCGTACGCGCCGGTCGTGCGCTTCGTCGTCGATCACCGAGGGAAGGTCATCGGCGCGGCGCTCCTCGCGATGATCCTGAGCGTCCCCGCGTTCCTTCGCGTGGGGAACGAGTTCATGCCGCCGCTCAACGAAGGGGTGATTCTCTACATGCCGACGGCGCCGCCCGGCATGTCGGAGAACGAAGCGGGGGTCGTCCTCCAGGCGATGGACCGCGAGCTGAAGAAGGTCCCCGAGGTCGTTAGCGTCTTCGGAAAGGAGGGGCGTGCCGAATCACCCACCGACCAAGCGCCGCTCGGCATGGCCGAGGTCACCGTGGTCCTCAAGCCGCGCGGCGAATGGCGTCCAGGCGTCACGTGGGACGGACTCATTCAAGAGATGAACGCTAAGCTGCACTTCCCCGGCATGCCCAACGTGTGGTGGATGCCGATCCAGACGCGCACAGAGATGCTCGCCACCGGCGTCAGGAGTCCGCTCGGCATCGAAGTGTTCGGCGATGACCTCGCCGCGATCGAGAAGGCAGCGATCGAGATCGAGCACGCCGTCTCGGCCCTCCCCGGCACGCGCAGCGCCTTCGCCGAGCGGTCGACCGGCGGCTTCTTCATCGACGTGGAGGTGAAGCGCGACGAAGCCGCACGCCACGGCTTGACCGCCGAGGACGTCAACAAGGTGGTCACGAGCGCCATCGGCGGCGAGACCGTGTCCGAGGTCATCGATGGCCGCGAGCGCTATCCGATCAACGTGCGCTATGCACGCGAATATCGGGACGACCCGGAAATTCTCGGCCGGATCTCGATCGCGACCCCCACCGGCGAGCAGATCCCGCTCTCCCAAGTCGCGAGCATCCAGAGCGTGCTGGGACCGCCGATGATCCGTAGCGAAGGTGGCGCGCTGGTCGGCTTCGTCTTCGTCGACACCGACCGCGCCATCGCCGACTACGTCGCCGAGGCGAAGAACGTCGTGGGGCGTCAGGTGAAGCTCCCCGCCGGGACGCGCGTCGCGTGGGTCGGCCAGTTCAAGTACTTCGAGCGCGCGAAGGAACGACTCAAGTGGGTCATCCCGCTCACCCTCGGCATCGTGATCTTGCTGCTCTACCTGAACACCAAGTCGTTCGCCGAGACGGCGATCGTGATGCTCGCGGTCCCCTTCTCGCTCATCGGGGCGATCTGGCTCGTCTACTTCCTGCACTACAACATGAGCGTCGCGGTGTGGGTCGGCATCATCGCTCTCGCCGGTCTCGACGCCGAGACCGGCGTCGTGATGTTGCTTTACCTGACGCTGGCGCACGCCCACTGGTCGCGCGAGGGGCGCCTCCGCACGAGAGACGATCTCCGCGAGGTGATCGTCGAGGGGGCGGCCAAGCGCCTCCGGCCGAAGCTGATGACGGTCGCCGCGATGATCGCGGGGCTCGTCCCGGTCCTTTTCAGCACCGGCACCGGCGCCGACGTGATGAAGCGCATCGCCGCGCCGATGGTCGGCGGGCTTGTGACGTCGTTCCTGCTCGAGTTGACCGTGTATCCTGCAATCTTCGCGTTCTGGAAGGGTCGGGGGCTCCCGACCGCCGCGAAGATCTCGGATCGTTGAACGCCCAGCGCGAAGGGACTACCGTCATCATGTGAACCGATGACGCGGTTTTACCGCTCCCCGCGCTTCCGTCGATGGCGACGAACCGGGTGGCGCCTCGTCAACGTGCTCGCGACCGTCGCGGTTCTCTTCGGGATCCTCCACGGCGGGAGTCGCTACTTCTTCTGCGCATCGATGCAGGAGGTCCTCTCCGACTGCTGCTGTGCGTCCAGCTCGCCCGGCGACGAGGAGGGCTCGCGCGGAGTTCCGTCTGTCCACCGATCGTGCTGCTGCGAGATGCACGCGCTGGGTCGCACGCCGAACGCGTCGCATCCGGCGTCGCTGGAGATTCCCCGTCGGTCGCTCGCCTCCACGATCGTAGTTCCTCGCGTCCGCGAGAGCATCCTCGTCTCACGCTTTGAACCACCTGTCGCGGGGCGCGGAACCGGTCCTCCGGGATCGACCGATCGCCACGCCCAGCTCGGTGTCTACCTGATCTGACCTCCGCCCGGGGTGCTCCGCGCATGAGCATCTCGTGGCGTCCGTCTGCCCGCCGCGCAAGCGCGGGTGTGACGCCGAGTGGCTACGGCCGCTCGGCGAGTCAGAGGGGTCATCGATGGAAAAGACTCAGAAGAGCGTTCGTCGCGCGCTCGACGAGATGAACGCGTCGTTGCGGAGGAAATACGAACTGATGCGCGAGATGCTGTCGAGCAGCACCGCCGATCTCGTGCACAGCCGTCACAGAGTCGGGGTGACCATTCTCGAGATCCGCAACGCGCCCGACAAGTACGGCGCGCGTGCCGTGAGTCTCGTTGCCCTCGCCCTCGGTCGTGACGAGACGACCTTGTATCGCTATGGCCAGGTCGCGGTCCGGTGGGACGCGCATCAGATTGCCGCGCTCATGAAGCGGGAGAACGTGTTCGGCGAGCCGCTCTCGTGGTCGCACTTGATCGAACTCGCCGGGATCGACGCCAAGTCGCGGAGAGACGAGCTCACCGAGCGCGCGCTCACTGAGGGGCTTTCGGTGCGCGAACTCGCGTCGATGATTCATGACCCATCGTCGTCGCGTCTCCGCGAAGGGGAGTCCCCGTCGATGACGAGCGTTCTCAAGGCCATTTTCAGAGTGTCGGAGAGCCTCCTCCGCGAGGCCGAGCGATGGGAGGAGACGGCGGGCGTGCTCGAGTCGCCGGCTCCCGAGCAGTGCACGAGCGACACCCTGGCCCTCCTCGAGCGCGCGTCCGCGGCGCAAGCGACGCTCGGCGAGACATGCCGGACGACGCTGCGCCGCCTCGAGCGCGCCAAGACACGCGTCGCCGCCGTGGTTCACGCCACGTCCGAGCGACGAAAGACAAGCTCGCCGCGAGCGCCCGAGGGGCGCGTCGCGCCGCGCCCTCTCGCCGGATCTCCGAATCGGCGATGAAGCCAATACTCGCGACGTCGCGAGTATTGGCTAGAGCGCCTTGAGCTTGGTGAGCGCGGTGTCGTAGTCGCCCTTGTAGAGGATCTTCATCGAGGCAAGCTCGATCAGGTACGTCGTGTCCTTCGCGCCGAGAGCCTTCTTGATCCCGAAGGTGCCGTCCGGATCCTGCGCGGTCGTGAAGGGGACCTTCTCCGACTTGATCCACAAGTCGAGTTCGGGATTGGTCGTCGGCGTGGTCGGATCGACCCCCTCGATGAGGAGATCCACGAACGTCGCCTTGGCCGCGAAGCTCGGATACTGCTTCACCAGGTCCTCGACCGACGCTTTGCAGATCGGGCACCAATACGCGGTGAGGTGGATGAGCGCGTACTTGACCGTCGGATAGCCTCCCTCGGCCGGAGGGGTCATCGCTAGCGTGCGAATGTCCGAGAAGCGAAGCGGTGACTGCACTCCGTTCGGCGCCGCGGTGGCCAATCCGGTCGCGTCGAAGCGCAGGTAGCCGCGCATCTCGCGATCGGCGAGCACCTGCCCCGCAGCGATGCCGTAGGGACCGTCGGGGTACGCCGCCACCGCCGGGCCCGCGTCGGAGTCGACGTTCGCGGCCGGCGCCGACGAGGAAGAGGAGCTGCACGCCGCGATGGCGAGCAGGAGCGCGAGCAACGAAATCTTCTTGAGCATGGTCGTCATCCCCGTGTCAGTTGGCCTTGAGCCGCACGCCGAGCCAGGTCAGCTCGGAGATCGACTCGCCCTCGTCGGTCGTAATCTTGGTCCCGTCGTCGCTCACGTGGCCGTTCGCGGCCTTGCTCATGATCCCGAATGGACCGAATTTGTCCTTCACGTCGGTCCCTTGGATGAAGAACTCCACCGCCGCGCCCTTCGGGAGCTGCGCGGTGTTCGCCACGTTGAGCTTCACGCCGGGATCGAACTTGGTGGCGAAGGGGGTAAGCGCATAGAGCGTCGTGATGTGCAGCGTCGGATCGACGAAAGGGGGAGCCTTGTCGGGGGCAACGGCGAGCGCGCGAAACGCCTGCTCGGTCGGCTCGACGAGCTCGGTGTCGTCGATAAGCACGTTGGTCCCCGCCGCGATCCAGAAGGAAACGTCACCGAAGGTCACGTCCGCCGCACTCCCGTCGGGGGGAATGACGACGCCGTCTTTCGGCATCATCGGCGTCACCAGCGTCCCCCTGTCGATGTCGCCATCGCCGGCGAGGAGCACGTAATAGCTCGCGTACACAGAGTGACCGTGGAGCATGATCGCCGGCTTTCGCATGTAGCGATGCACGCTCATCGACGCGCGGCCCGTCGCGTCGGTGCGACCGAACGTGCAACCGTCGCCGCACGCGGTCGTGACGAAGTTCGAGAGAGGAGCCGCCTTGTCGTCGACGATCGTGGCGCTGAGCGAGCGCACGCAGACGGCGTCGGGGAGGATCGTGCCGTCGGAGGGCGTCGCGCAGCCCTTCGCGTCGTAGGTCGGCGCGGGAGGGTCGCCAATGCCCGATGGAGTGTTGCTCCCCGAGCTGCACGCAGCGATCGCGAGCGGAAGGAGGAGCGTGGAACGTCGGATCTGCGTCTTCATCGTATTCCTCATGGCAGTGGTCCGAGGCGGTCAGCGATCTTCTGGCGTACGAGGCCGAAGGTGGGCGGACCGGCGCCCACTTCGATGATCGTGGTGCCGGCCTTCACGTCCACGAGCAGGTAGGTCGCGGAGGGCCCGAACCTCTTGAACAGCGTTCCCGCCGGCTCGAGGGCCGTGGGCATCGCGCTCGCGTTGATGTGGATCCAGGAGTCGACGAGGTCTTTCGTCGCCGGCTGACCGTCGCGATCCTGGATGAGGACTTGCGTCGAGACGAAGCGACCGCCGTAGCCCTGCGTCATCTTCAGTTGCTCTTTCGTCTCTTGCCAGCAGTACGTGCACCAGCCGAACGCCACGTGGACGAGGAGGAGCTCGGCTTTGGGATTCGCGGCGAGCACGTCTTCGGGTGTGAGTGGTCCGTTCTCGTCGGGCGTCAGCGCTCCGTCGTGGTTGCGATCGAGGTAGCCGACCAATGCGAGATCGGGGAGCGCGTCACCTTTCTCGAGGCCCGTTGTTTGCGGCGCCGAGGACGACGAGCCGCACGCGACGAGGGCGATGAGTCCGAGCAGCAGAAGAATGCGACGGAGCATGAGCGGGAGCGGGTGTAGCCCTGAGCATGTCCACCCGCCATCGAACTCGTCGGGTGGGCATCACGATCCGCGACGGACGAATCGCTCGTTCATTGGCAATACGAGCCGCACACCTCGGCGACGCAGCCATCGACTGCGCTCGCTGCCTGGCGACACGCATCTTTGCCCCCGTAACACGCGTCGACGCACGCGCAATCGTCGTTGCAGGCGGAGACGCAGTCGCTCACTTCGTGCGTGCACTGCGCCACATGGTCTCGCTCATCTGCCTGCGCCTGGCACTTCCCCATGTACGTCGCGTCCTGGAACGAGGGGCAACTGCACTTCGCGATGGGAGCGAACGAGACGCATTGGACGCAGGTGTTCTCGCCGCGCTTGGTCCACGTGAGGCGAATGTCGCAGGCCTTCTTCACGTCGTCGACGCCATTGCCGGCACTCGACGAGGACGAAGAAGAGGAGGACGAGGAGGAGGAAGACGATGCGCAGCCCGCCGCCACGAGGAGCGCGAGCGTCGCGAGGAATGTCGGACGACGAAGCATGAGCGTCACGTAGCGCACCGCGGGCGAGATGCACCAGCGCGGCGAAGCCGAGGATCGACGTCTTGCGACCGAAACTACGGCGCGCGCTCGGCGGTCAGCGTCTCGAGAAACGGCGGCAGCGCGGTTTGATTCTGCTGATCGAACTTGGGGAGCCACTCCTCGCTCGGTCCGACGGCTCGCGCGTCGTCGTCGGGGAGCCCGCGTCCTCCGTAGTTCTTCACGACGTCGGTGAGCGCCGCCAACGTGCCCCCGTGTCCATACGGCGCGGTCGCTGCCACGCCGCGTAGCGTCGGCGTCTTGAACGCGCCGAGCGCCGTCGCGTACGACGTCGTCATGTGCGGCGCCGTCTTCGCGTCGCTGTACGCGCTGCTCGTCGTGAACTCGGCACCCGCGAGCTGAGTCAATCCGTCGATGCGCCCGCGATCGGCGGCACCGTCTTGTCGCCCGGTGGGGAAGCGCACGTTGTGGAAGGCGTCGTCGGTGAGCCGCGGTCCGTAGTGGCACTGCGCGCACCCGCTGGCGAAGAAAGCCTTCAAGCCGTCCTTCTGCGGATCAGTGAGCGCCGTCATGTTGCCGGCGGCGTACGCATCGAGCGCCATCGGCTTCACGCGGAGCGACCGCTCGAACGTGGCGATGGCCTTGCCGAAGTTCACGTACGCCTGCGTCACGGCGTCTTTGTCAGCCGAGGCCATTCCGTCGAACGTCGCGTCGCCGGGCTTGCCGCTTGCGGGGAAGCGTACCGAGTCGTCGAGCGGCGGGAGGGCGCCGAACGACGCCTCGTAGCCCGTCTTGTAGGCGGTGAAGAGTCGATGCGCGACGAAGAGGCGCGTCGAGCCGATCTCTTTCGCGTTCTCCGGCGGCCCGAGGGCCTGACCCCAGAGCGAGTCGGCGCGCCCGTCCCAAAACTGCCAACGCGCGTGCGCAGCGAGGAGCACAGACGGCGCGTTGCGATCGACCTTCGCCACGCCCTGCGACTGCGGCAGACCGTCGGCGAACGACGACGCGGTCGGGTGGCACGACGCGCATGACATCGTCCCCGAGGGGGAAAACGTCGCGTCGGAGAAGAACTGCGCGCCGAGGGCCGCGACCGCAGCATCGTCGCCCTTCGCGTTCGTCGCGTCGACGGGCGGCGCGCCGGGCGTCACCCCCATGTCGTGGATCATGTCCCACTGCTCGCGACCGAAGCGACCGTCGGTCGTCGGGGCCGGCGTGGACGGCGGCATCGTCGTCTTGTCGAGCTGAGCGATCTCTTGACGGATGCGAACCGCGAGCACGTCGGGATTCGGATCGCTCAGCACGTTGCGCACGACCATTGTTCGCGTATCGATCAGCGCGATAAGCGGGAGGGCGCCGTGCTCCGGCGTCAGCGGTGCGAGCTGGAACGACGGATCGATTGCCAGCTTCTCTGGCTCATCGATCTGCACACGCCACGCCGCGAGCGTCGCCGTGGTCGGCGGCGCGTTGTCGTCGTCGGCGATCACGAGATCGAGGACCTCGAGCCGCTTGGCCACGTCGAGCGCGTGGAGCTCCTTGGTGTGCGCCGCGTGCCAACGACACGTGCCGCACCAGCCTGCGCTCACGCGTACGACGAGGAGCCGCGACGCGGCTGCGCACGGCTCATAGTAGTCGTGAAGCGCGACCTTGCCCGACTCGCCGTCGAAGGTCATGTCGGGGATCGCGCTCAAGAGATCCACGGCGGTGCCGTCGGTCGGATACGGCGCGGCCACGCCGTTGGGGCAGAGCGAGCCTGCGTCGTTCGTCGCGACCTGGTCGGAACCCGCGTCGGACGGCGCGCCGCCGCTGGGGCTGCCGCCGCACGCCCCTCCGGCACCGCCGAAGACGACGGCGATCAGAAGCAAACCTCCCGTGACTTGGACTGCCCGTCCTCTCATCGTTCGGGCTGCATAGCACCCGAACCCCGGGTGTCACCTGGAAGGGAACGGCTCTCGAGTGCCAAGTCTCGTCCATCGCAAAACGTGATCTCGACGCTGACCGTCCGTCGGCGGGCACCTCGCGCCGCTCATCGCGGGCGCCGACGCGCCGGCGCGTTCCGCGAAGCTCGACGCCGTCCCGCCAATTCTCCTTCTTTCTTCTTCTCTGCGAGCCCGATGACCGTCTCGCGCCGTGCAGTGTAGGATTCGTGTGACGCCGCTATCGAGGCGACCTCAGCCTCGTCATTCTCATCGGCGGCACTTCGAGATGGCCGCCCGCGCCGGACCCGCAGGTCACCGGGTTGCTCGAAGAGCGCGCCTGGATCGATGCCCAGGTGATTCGCGAGCCGGACGAGGCTTCGGATCGTTAGATTCAGCTGGCCAAGCTCGATCTTCTGCACGTGCTTCGTCGTGAGCCCACACGCTTCCGCGAACGCGGCCTGCGTCAGTCCGCGTTCTGCTCGCACCTCGGCGACTCGCCGTCCGACGGCCCGAATGACGAGGTCCGGGTCGCGTCTGCGCACCCTGCCGTTGTGGCTGAACCCTTGGGAGTGAAAATCCCATCATGATGGGACTATCGTTGCTACTCTTCGGAAGACGCCCGCGCTCGGCGCGCGGCGGGAGGGACGAGTGGCGCCGATGTCAGACACCACGACTCCTCAGTCGCCCGGGAGCGAGGGAGGACGCCTGGGTCGGCGTGCGCCGCGCTGCCGATGATGGACGCGGAACTCACAGGTCGCGCGGCCGCTCGCCTGGGCACCGTGCTCCGCGGCAAATATCACCTCGACCGCGTGCTCGGCATGGGTGGGATGGCCATCGTGTACGCGGCGACACATCGGAATCGCAAACGCTTCGCCGTGAAGGTGCTCAACAAGGAGCTTTCCTTCAACGAGGACATCCGGAACCGATTCTTGCGTGAAGGATACGTCGCCAACTCGGTGGGCCACCCGGGCAGCGTCGCGGTGCTCGACGATGACGTGGCGGACGACGGCGCGGCGTTCCTCGTCATGGAGCTGCTCGAAGGCGAGACCGTCGAAGAGCTATGGGAGAGGAGCCGTCAGCGCTTGCCGCTGGAGAGGGTGTTGGAGATCGGGCACCAGCTCCTCGATGTGCTCGCTGCGGCACACGCGAACGGGATCGTGCATCGCGACGTGAAGCCAGCGAACGTCTTTCTCACGCGGAGTGGGGAGCTGAAGGTCCTCGACTTCGGGATCGCACGCTTGCACGACGCGGCAGCGGCCAGGTCGCACGCCACGCATAGCGGTCAGCTCTTCGGCACACCGGCGTTCATGGCGCCGGAGCAAGCCGAGGCGAAGGCGAGTGCGATCGATGCGCGGACGGACGTGTGGGCGGTCGGCGCGATGATGTTCACGCTCGCGTCGGGGAGACTTGTGCACGAATCGGACAACCCGATTCAATGCCTCATCAAGGCTGCGCACGAGCGAGCACGATCGCTCGGTGTCCTCCTCCCAACGGCGCCGTTCGAGATCATTCATCTGGTCGATCGCGCTCTCGCGTTCGACAAGACCGCTCGATGGCCGAGCGCCGATGCGATGCGCGACGCCATCGTTGCGGCGAGCCTGCGCCTCCCGCAGCAAGCGCGACTCTTCGTGGCGCGCGGCACAGCCAGGAGAGCGACTCCGCCGACACTAGGAATGAAGGGGATTGGTATCGCGCCGACGCTCGCCTCGGAGCCCGACGCTTGGCGCGGCCCGGACGAACTCGGAACCACCACACGCGACGACGACGAGCATCTGGTGACGCAGGAGGAGATGGATCCCGCCCTCGTCTCCACAGAGCCCGGGAAGAAGGAGGCTGCGAGAAAGGCCACGTTGTTGGGGCTCCCTTCACTCGTTCCGGAGAGCGAAGAAGAGGAGTCGGACAAGCCGACGACCCTTGTTGCGCTTCCGACCGCGTCGAAGTTGGTTGTCGAAGACGAGTCCTCGAATCTCTCGACCGAGCCAGGCAAGAGAGAGGGAACACTGGAGCCACCGAGCCCCGAGTGGGCGAGTGATGGGGCCTCGACCCGAGTGTTCGATGTCGCCGCATCCATTGCCGTGCTCGACATGTCGCACGAGCCGACCACCGACGTGCTTCGGCCTGCCCCCAGGATGCCGACGATGACGGCGCTCTCGCACGCGACGCTCACCAAGAGCGTCACGGAAACCGTGACGGAGACGCGACCGTTCGCCGCGCGGGTTCAGCTGATCGCGTGGGCGGCGTCGAGAAGGTGGTTGGCAGAGATTCGTTCGGTCCTGCGACACGGCCTTGAGGTGGCGACCATTCGCCGAACGCCCCTCGGGGCGACCGCGATCGTTGCAGCCTTGATCGGCGCGAGCACGGTCCTCGTCTTTTTCATCGCCGGCAGCGCGAGGCAGCCGAGTGGTACGGAAGTGATTCCATCGGTGACGATAGGGGAAGCGGTGCCGGTCGTTGCGCCGCTCACCGTCCCCTCGACCTCGAACGTCGCGATCGACGAAACGCCGAGCGAGCAGCCCTCAGCGAGGGCGACGCCGCCGGCAGCTGCAGCTCCACCTCCGAGCGTGGTGGCGCCCCTTCGAAGGGCCACGCCGAGTGGCGCGCCCTCGCAGCCGAAGACGAAGCCGAGCGCTCCGCCACTCGATCCCGAGCAGCGGCTGCTTGACCAGTCGTTGCATCCCGCGAAGTGCAACCCGCCGTACACCCTCGATTCGAGCGGCAAGAAGCTCTGGAAGATGGAGTGCCTATGAGGACGATGATTCATCGTCGCCGCGTTCTCCTCGCTGCGTTCTCGTGCGCAGCGATCTCGCTCGTCGCCCGGGCGCGTGCGGACGAGACGACGAAGTTGCAGTGCGTCGAGGCCAGCGAGAGCGGGCAGACGCTTCGCCAGGGCGGCATGCTTCGAGCGGCGCGCGCCAAGTTCCTGATCTGCCTGGCGAACACTTGCCCCGGACCCATCCGTGACGACTGTGGCGAGCAGCTCACCGAGATCGATCTCGCGGTCCCGATGATCGTCTTCGCGGTCGTCGACCCCGCGGGCAACACTATCGCCAACGCGCGAGTCTCGATGGACGGCAACGCCGTCGCGGATGGTCTCGCTGGTGCTCCCCTCATGGTTGACCCGGGAGAGCACGTCTTCGTGTTCACGGCCGAGGGCTACGAGACTCTCTCGAGGAAGGTTGTTTTCCGTGAAGGGGTGAAGGCGCGGAGGGAGGTCGTCGCGCTCAAGGCGGCACGCGTGATGACGACGCGAGAGTCGGCAGCGGGCGCGAGCGCGACGACCGCATCACCCGCTGCGATGCAACCGAAGTCGGATGGACCGCGCTCGGCGTTGTCAGCAAACGATCAACGGACCGTCGCGTACGTCCTTGGCGGCGCGGGCATCGTCAGCCTCGGCGTCGGAACCTATTTCGGCCTTCATGCGAAGTCGACGTACGACGACGCGACCTCGTCGGCGAATTGTCCGACGGGGCTCTCGTCGTGCGACCAAGCGGGCATCGACGGTGGCAAGAGCGCGCACACCCAGGCGACGGCCTCCACGATCGCATTTGTTCTGGGGGGAGGGCTGTTCGCGAGTGGCGTCGTCTTGTTCATTACGGCGCCGAAGGACGGAGCCGTGAACGTGCGGCCAACCGCTGGGACGTCGAGCGCTGGAATGCAACTGGGCGGGAGGTGGTGATGACCGACCGATTCGTCTTGTGCCCCCGGCGCTTCACGCGCATCCCACTTCTTTGCCTCATCTCGTGCTGTCACGCGTGCAGCGCCCTGTGGGGTTTCGAAGACGTTGGATCCGGCGCCGCGGGGCCTGACGGCTCCAGCTCAGACGGCGCCGTAGTTGATGGCGGTGGCCCCGGTGACGCCGCTGCGTCTCCCGATGGCGCGACGGCGACGACGACATGTCACAGGACGATCACGTCGTCACTGAGCGAGACGAGCCCATACGCCTCCGCGTTGCACGTCAGTTACAGCATGGTCGGCGGTGGCGGCGGCGGCAACGGCGACGGTAACCAGTACGGTGGCGGCGGTGGCGGCGGCAGCAGTGCCATCTTCGCGGGCGGCGCGCTCGTGAACTACGCCGCTGGCGGCAAAGGCGGAGGCGGCGCCGGTCTCTCCGGCTCGACTGTCTCCGACTCATTCGTGCTCGCGGCGGGCCAGGGCCTCACCGTCTACGTCGGCGCTGGCGGCGGTGGTGGCGGCGACTACGGTGGTGGAGGCGGGAGTGGCTACTTCGGCGGAGGCGGAGGCACCTCGAACTACGTGCCCGGCGGAGGCGCAACTACCGCAGGCGGCACAGCGGGTGACAGCACCGCGACGAGCGGTAGCAGCATGACGGGCGGCAACGGCGAATCTAGCCACGGCGGTAGCGGCAGTGCGGGCGGGGCCGGCGGTTCCAATTCTGGTGGTGGTGGCGGCTACGGCGGTGGGGGTGGCGACACCGGCGTTGGGTACCCCAATAGTGGTGGCAACGGCGGCAGCAACGGCGCGAATGGTAATGGCAGCTACGGTGGACTGGGCGCCAACAACTGGTCGTCAGCCACGACCCTGCCTGCGGCAGCCGGCGCCGGCGGCGCGAGCAAGACCCACGGTGGCAACGGAGGCCTCGTGATCCTGACCTACACGACCCCGGACGGGACGTGCTCCTTGTGAGCCGCACTCGCGTTAGGCCGACGACGCCATCGCTGGAGCGCGGAACTCAGTCACCTTGCCCGACCTCGAGGTGTCTCTTCTTCCGCGGCGCACGCGAGGCAAATCTGCTGCGGCCTCTTTTCGCACCTCACGCAGAGCGGATTCGCGAGCGCTGTCTCACGCAGGCACGCGAGGAGCTCCTCGCCAGTGAGGACCGGAAGGATTCCCAGGAGTGGAAGCTCATTGATGGCATCCAGGATCACCCTTGTGAGATGGAATCCTCCGCCGCCGATCGCGCCCAGCTTCGTCCATGCCTCGTAGATCGCGTAGACGACGTCGGGGTGGACCTTGAGGATCTTGACGATGTCTCTCGCGGTCATCCCGTTGTCGAGCTCCGTGAAGACCTTCGCTGCCACCTCGGGCTCGTAGACCGTACCTCGCCCGGGGTACTTCGGCGTGGTGTGCTCCGGCTCGGCTCCAACGGGTGGCTTTCGCGGGACGGTCTTCTTCCGAGCGTCGCCTTTTCGAACCCGGTTCAGATCGTCGACTGCGTACATGTGCCAGCCCCTGTCGTCGACGAGGGTGGGCCTGTAGATCCCCGCCTTCTCTCGTCTCTTGAACTCGGAGAGACTGATCCCGAGAAACTTAGCCGCTTTCGCTCGATTGAGCAGGGACTGGGTCATCGAAGAAGGCCCTCCGCATGCGGCCCGATCCTCGCGCTGTGCCCCCGGTAGAGGCGAGCCGCGCTCGGATCATCCGAACCAAGGCCAGTGTGACCCTGCTCGCGTCGACCCACCAGACGAATAAAATTAGATAAACCAATCACATAAGCGCATTAGCGCGTCGAACATGCTCGCGCCAATGAATCTGGTCAGAAGGCGGTGAACTGGGTCAGTCCGCGTCGCCGGACACCGCACGCAGAGCGGCGAGCGCGTCGAGCCGGCCGGCGAGGTATTGAAGCTCGGCGAGCACCGCCAGCGCATGAAGGACCACGCCACGGACCTCGTGCGCCCGTGCCGAGAGTTCCTCGGACTTCGCGTCGCGAAAGAGGTCGCACGACAAACTGAATGAGCGGCCCGCGATGCTCTCGAGGAGCAGCGCTTGGTCCCCGATTCGGATGATCGACCTGGCGACCTCGCCGCTCAGTCGCGCGCCGACTTCGTCCAACTCCGTAGGCGGCATGACGTTGGTGGGACGGCGTGGCCGCGACGACCTTCGGATTCTCGTGTTCATCCGGGATGAACTATCCTCATCGTGGATGAACTTAGTGTCAAGCGGCATGCCTCGTCGCGAACAAGCGGATCCAATCGCAGCGAAGATCGGGCAACGCGTGCGGACCTTGCGCGAAGCGCACGACCTCACGCAGGAGAAGCTGGCCTACGAGAGCGGGTTGCGATCCAAGGGACACCTCAGTGGGATCGAACGTGGGCTCGTGCGTCCGACGTTGCACACGCTGGCGATCCTCGCCGAGCGACTCGAGGTTGATCTCCTCGACCTCGTCACGTTCCCGGAGGAGTCGACGCGTCAGCGCCTTGTCGATCTGACGCGTCAAATGAAGGCGGGAACGATTCGTCGCCTCGTACGCGACGCGGAGCGCGGGTAGGTCTCGTAGTCGTGCCAAGTTAGGAAGCGGCGGGGGCCCGCACCGCGCGCACCGCGCGCCCCCCCCCCACGTCCGAACTCTCGGGGCCACCAACGCGTGGGCCCCCTGGGTCAGAGCCGACTCCAGACCGCTTGCACGCCTCGACCTCAGGAGTCATAGTCCGAGCAAGCGCCTGCATTTCACGGCGCCCAGGCCCCCGCAGAATACGCGGCGCCGCCCGAGGGCCATCGTGCCCTCACTGGAGGCGGCCGCGTGACGTGGGACCAAAAAACTGCGGGGCATCTTCGGGCGGATGCTCGCCGGCTAGCGAACCATCGCGAGGCGAGCCGATGAGGACGCCGCGTCCGGTCCTCGCCCGTTCGTCGTTGCCCGAGCCGGCGCGTGCTGCGCGGCCCGTGAACAACCAGGGAGAGGCGATCGACGAGCTGGCGGACGTGCTCGCTGACAAGGTGGCGGAGCGCCTGTTGCCTCGCTTGCTCGCCGCTCTCGACCAGCGATCGGACGATGCGAACGATCCTCTCTTCGTTCGAGTCCCCGCCTACGCCGAGCGCACGGGCGTGAGCGAACGCAAGATGTGGGATCTCGTCGCCAAGGGCTTGCCCACCATTGGGGCCGGCCGTGCGCGTCGCGTGGACGTGCGCGCCGCAGATGAGTGGCTGCGGGCCCAGGCGGCGCTCGACGTCAACGACGCGCTCGAACGTCGAGCGCGCCTCGATGCTCGGCGCCTTGCGCAGGCCAAAGTCACCACACGGCGACGTGGCACGAGGCGACCTCACGAGCCTGGGCCATTACGATGAGTATACTATACGCACGTATGCCCAGACCGAAGATCGCAGAGCGCCCCTACCGTCTCAACATTCTCCTGAGCGACGAGGAGCGTGACCTCGTGTTCAGGCTCGCGGCGCGCGATCGGATCACCGTTTCCGACTACCTGCGCGCCCTCATCTTTCGAGAGGCCACCAAGAGCCTCGGCTGGTCGCGCGACGCGAAGAAGGGACGAAAGCAGTGAGCCACAAGGAAGATCGCGGTTGGAACATCTACCGTCGGCGCAGCGGTGGCCTCGTTCTCCAGTTCCGAACGGGCCCGCGCGGCGCACCGTGGAAGGAGCACCGCATCCCCGCCGAGTACCGTACCCAGCGCCAGGCCGAGCGCTACGCGGTGGCCTGGCTCGACGAGTACACGAAAAGTCTTGGTGCGCGCCCGTCGTCGCCCGTCGAGCCGCCTCCCGAAAAGGCCCCGACGATTCGAGCTTTGTATGGGCGGTGGCTTCGACTCCGCGACAGCAATCCCGCGCTCTCGGCCGCGATCCGCGGGCAGGGGCGCTCCAACATGAAGACGCATATTCTCACGCACCCGATCGCCGACATTCCCATCGAACCTGATGTCGGAAGTGCCGGCTTCCGCGCGTGGGTTCGGGAGATCCGCGATCGCGGGAAGGTGACGCGCAACTCCGACGGGAAGGTCATCAAGCGCGAGCCCTTGGCGCCGATGACGACGCGCAACGTCGTCAACACGCTCACCACCTTCTTCGACGACGCGATGGCCGAGGAGTGGATCGCGGTGCCCGCGAATCCGATGCGGCACCCGGGCGTCCGAAAAGAGATCCCTCCCGCCGAGACCATGGGTGAGCGTCGAGGTCTGCGTCGCGGAGAGAAGTCGCACATTACGATCGAACACGCGGAGCGACTGGTGACGTGTGCAGCGGTCCCCGAACATCGGCGCGTGCTCTACCTGCTCGCGCTCACGTCCGGCGGATTCCGCTCGGGCGAGCTGTACGGCGCGACGTGGGCAGACGTCGCGCTCGACGCACCCATCCCCTGCATCCACATCACCAAGTCGCTCGCCGAGAAGGGACCGCAAGGGCGCAACAGCATCGGGAGGACCAAGACCAAGGATGGCGTTCGTACCAACCCGATCCACCATCTTGCAGTCGAGGCACTGCGAGCCTGGAAGGCTGAAGGCTGGGCGCGCCGCGTCGGCCGTCAACCGCGACCGACCGACCCCGTGTTTCCCGATGAGACCGGTGCGCCACGACGACCACGTGATGCCGCGAACGTTCGGAACGACCTCGAGAAGGCGGGCTGTCCGACGACGTATGGAACCGAGACACTCACCTTCAAGGACGTGACGCGGCACTCGTTCGCCACCTGGCTCGGTGCCGCGAGTGTCGCCGACGAAGTGATCGGGCGACTTCTCGGCCATGCCGCTCGAACCGTCACGCGACGTCATTACGTCGGCGAAGATCTCGCGACGCTGCGCGACGCGATCGAGCGCATCACGCTCGACCTCGCGTGCGGCGAAGTGATAGCCCTGCCGCCTGCTGCGACCTTTGCGCAGCGGTCCTTGCTTACCGCGCTACTTACCGCGACCCGCGGTAAGCGCGCGGTAAACGACGTGGTCGAAGGTGGTGCTAAGCTCGCGAAAGCAAGACATCTTGGAGGAGTGGCCGAGTGGTCTAAGGCAGCGGTTTTGAAAACCGCCGACGGTGCAAGCTGTCCGGGAGTTCGAATCTCTCCTCCTCCGCCAACGTCTTTTCCGGGTCGCGTGCATCTCGGTGACCTGACCCCCGAGTTGGGTCGTCGCTTCGCCGCAAGGGTAGATCCAATCAGCGATCCCAGCCGCATCGCGAAGGCGCTCGCTCAAGACTGAGGTCGCTGCGGTCGATCAGGCACGCTGTTACGCTGGCGCTCTCATGGCCATCACGGCGGTCCACATCCAGAACTTCCGGTCGATTGCATCATTCAAGAACGCCGTGAGCGATCTGAACGTGTTCGTCGGACAGAACGACGAAGGCAAGTCGAACTTCCTCCGCGCGCTCGACCTCTTCTTCAATCACGCACGAGAGGGAGGCTTCGACCTCGTCTGGGACCGTGACTACTGCCGGTACGCCTCCGAAAGGAAAGGTCGAGCAAAAGAAATCACCGTAGAACTCGAGGTGACGCCACCGATCTCCTTTTCGAAGCGCGAACCGATTCTATGGCGGAAGGTGTGGCGACGAGACGGGCTCCATGCCGAGTCGATCAAACACGTCGGAGGCGACCCTCTATCGCCCAAGTCAAAGCTCGCGCCTTTTCTCCGCTCGATGCGCTTCGACTACGTTCCGGCAATTAAGAGCCCCGAGTTCTTTGGCGCCTTGCTCAGCAGCTTGCACGACATGCTCGAGGCGACCGTCGAAGAGAAGGTTCGTAGTGCGTCGAGGGCCTTCACCCAAACAATCAACGACAACACCAAGACAATCCTCGATGAGATCAAGGCGCGGCTCTCCCTCGAGACGACGATCGACCTCCCGAGTGACTTGCGCGACCTGTTCGCCCAGCTTGAGTTCACCTCTGTGACCGGAGGTCAATCGTTCACCCTGAGCCAGCGCGGCGACGGCATCAAAATGCGCCACGTACCGATCGTGCTGCGCTGGCTTGCGGAGCAAGCCAACCATCTTTCGGCCCCTGGAAGGCCAAAGGTCGTGACCATTTGGGGCTACGAGGAGCCCGAGAACAATCTCGAGCTGCGAAGGTGTATGGACCTCGCCAAGGAGCTCCTTGAGACCAGCTCCTCAATTCAGACGTTCGTAACCACCCATTCGCCAGCGTTCTATTCCGTCGCGCGTCAAGCCGACGGTCAGCGGGTCCAGGTGTTCGTCGTAGAGAAGGACCAGACGGCGCTCACGACAACGGTCGCGCCTGTGACCGCGAGAGGCGTAAGCGATCTCGATTCTGCGATGGGCTTCCTCGACCTCATGGAGCCGTACTTCCGGGACGGGCGTGAAGAGCTCGCGAGAGTCCGTGAAGCGGCCAAGAAACTCACGGACACGACAGTCCCCACGCTCTACTGCGAAGGGCCAAGCGACCGAGTACTTCTTGAGGCGACTCTCGAACTCTTCTACCCGTCATTGGAGAGTCAGCTCGCCATCCCAAAGTCTCCGTCCTCCGGCGGCGGTCATACGTGGGTTCGGGACATGATGGTGGCCTGGGCGCACAGCCGCCCGGCAGCGAAGGCGGTTGGGCTCTTCGACAAGGACGCGGACGCCCAGGCAACGCGCAAGAAGGTCAACGAGACGCTGAAGTCGAAGTCGGACGTCGTCTCAGGGGTGAGCGTTCAACCGTCGGACCTTCTCAAGAAGTGCCTCTCGGCGCACTTTCCGGTTCCGTTCGCGATCGACGAACTTCTGTCGTCCGACGTTTGGGACCACGCGGAGAAGAAGGCTTGGCTCGAGGAGCGGCCCAGTCTCCTCGCCACGTACAAGTTCAACGATCCGGCCAAGAGCTTCGCGGATCACCTCGAGACCGCGCTGACCGAGCCGAGCCTGCGCCGATTCGTTCGGTACAAGGTCGCCTGGAACAAGAAGGAGGACGTAACGAAGTTCGTCGTGGGGCTGCCCCCTGCGAAGAAGAAGGCGGCGCTCGAGGGGCTCCGTCCAACTCTGGAGGTTTGCCTCAAGGCGCTCGGCCTCCTGTGACGGCGGCCCTCGGATGCCGCCGCTGACATGTCGCCTGACACGAACGCGCCAGACCGCGCTTTTTCCCGAACGAAACGCGCGATCGCCGTAGGCTTTGAAAACCGCCGACGGTGCAAGCTGTCCGGGAGTTCGAATCTCTCCTCCTCCGCTGCAATCATGAGCGAATCAGACGAAGCGCGAGATGTGTGCAGAGCCGCTTGATCAAGGGCGGAACCAAAGAAGCGGTTTGCTTCTTCGAGCGAGCGATCGGCCTGGGCTGGACTGGCCCTCATTGAGGAGCGCCGGGAGTTCCCCGAGGTTAGGCGCGGGGCTCGCGCTGGTAGCAGCGGTCACGTCACCAGGCGCCCCTGCGAGCAAGCGTCGCTAGCGTGCCTGTCAGAGCTTTCGCGCGCTTCGGGGCGTTGAAGGTCGGTCGAAACGCATGCCGTAGTGCACGCTCTGCCGTACCAAGATCTCCGCGTGCGACGTTCTTGAAGATGACGGCGACACGCGCGTCGAGCGCCTCACCAACGATCTCCCACCGCTTGACGCGACCACCCTTCCTCCGAGCAAGCCTCTCGAGCAGCGTGCCGAACCATGCCTCCTCCCGCATGTCCAGGTGTGAAGCTACCCGCTCGATGAGCGCGCGACTCCGGGCACAGCCGACGTAGCAAACGTCTTGATCGAGGAAGAAGGCGTAGAGACCGTTTGACGCCTTGGGATCGGGAGCCACGAGGTCTTCAAGGGTCACGTCACCCAGGCGCTTCGCGCTCCTTTGAAGTCGACGCCTCAGCGTTGGTAGGTCGAGATGCATGACTTCCGACCAGAGATGTCGCATTCACGTTTGCCCGTCTGTCGGGGTCGGCACTTCGGGTGCGACAGGGGCAACCACTTCTCCGCTGCCGGCTTCCTTCGGGTTCGACTCGGCGTCGCTGTTCTCGTGCGCGGGCAGGACGAGCGGCGCCAGGCAGAGGTACAGGCAGACCCACCACAAGTACGCTCCGGCGTATGACATGAACTCGGTCTGGTGCATCAGGCCGTGCGCGAAGCGGTTGCGCAGGTTCGAACCAAACCGTTCGATCAACAGCGCTCGCAGATCGAAAGCGATGTCCTCGCCGACGAGGTCGTTGATCTCGGGCATGCGGAGCGTGGTGTTCAGGTCCAGCTCGTCCTGTGCGCCGTCCGACTTGAGGTTAGACGTGAGCACGCCGATGCGCTGCGAGAGGAGAACGCGAACGGAGTGCTCGATCTGTGGGATCAGCAGATGAGTCGCAGCTATGAAGTCGCCCTGGAGACCGGCCCACAGTCCCTTGGCGTAGATGGCGTCGCGGCCCGGTGGGACGAAGGGACTCTGCGCGAGAAGCGCTTGGAGCTGGCCCTCTCGAATCTCGTGCTCGAAGACGATGCGCCTCCGGGCGGGCTCGATCAACGTCTGACCCAGGAGCGAGTGATGCGTGGTGAGGTAACGGCACATCTCGGCGTGGACGGCCGCCTCCGATTCCTCTGGCGTACCGCCGAGAAGAGAGCCGCGCTGCGCGGCCACGCGACCTTGGTTCGTGAGCACGACCGAAGAGAACAGGTAGCTGAACGGATGCTCGCGGGCCTGATGCTCGACCTGCTTCCGAAGGTCCTTCACGGGTCGCGCTTCGTACGCGAGCGCAAGCGCCACGAGCGCGTCGCCCGGCTGCTTTCCGGCAACGAGTTCCTCAGCGCGCTTCACGAGGTGAGTCACGTCGCGCGTGACTTCGAAGCGCTTCAGGTCGTTCAGCGAGCCCTCTTGGTAGCGAAGAAGCGCCGCGTGGACGACACGTCTGCGATCGCGCGTTCCCGCCGCCTTCTGAAGGGCTTCCAAAGCGCGCTGCGCATGCATCACGGCGTCGCTGAACGCGGGCTTCTCTCCCGACGCCGCCTTTTCAGCGAGGCTCGCCCAGTTCTCCCCGATGCGCTTGAGCGTTTCATTCGCTCCGGCGGCGTCGTTGGCTCGTCGTTGCCACGTAGCCTTCAGCTCCAAGTAGGTGGACGCGCGATGAAGATCGCCTTTCGCCTCCGACGCAGCCGCCGCGGTCTCCGCGATCCGTGCACACGCCGCCGGATCTCCCTTGCGGTACTTCAGGAGTAGCTCCATCAGCTTCGCGGATAGGTAGA
This sequence comes from uncultured Polyangiaceae bacterium, assembly GCA_964531795.1. GTDB lineage: Bacteria > Myxococcota_A > Polyangia > Polyangiales > Polyangiaceae > CAZHHD01. The sequence continues at coordinate 42,983 of CAZHHD010000033.1, forward strand.
GCGGGTCGCTCCCGGCATACTTCTGGAGCATGCCGTCGACGACCGCGAGCACTCTGTCGACGAGTTCCATCCGTCGAAGCGCGACCGCGAGCTGGGCGGCTCGTTCAAGACGCTGGACCGAACCTGTCCAGTGCTCGGGGTGCTCAAGGGTCGCCGCCGATTGAAGGTAAGCGTCGACCGCCTCCGCGGCGGCGACGTGATCACGAGCCCCGAGCCAGAGGACATCACAAACGCGGGCTTTCAGTTCGCCGTCCGAGACCGTCGGCGCGAACCCCTTCAGCAGTGCAAGGTGCTCTGCCTCGAAGTCCTCCAAGGCTGCGGATCGCGACGTGCCCATGCGAATGTATGCGACGAGTGGCGCTGCTGGTTGATCCAGACGGAAGGCCATCGACGTGAGGTGCCCGAGGAATCTGAGCGCCCGATATTCGCCCGTATTGCCTGCGCTCTTCGCGACCTCGGCATCCCGGAGCAGAGCCGTCGAATAGCGCCTGCAGTCCTTCTCGGGGCTGGCCGCGAGCGCAGCAGCCCAAAGACACGCACGAAGCTCGTCGGACGTGGGAAGTGCGTTGTCGGGCGTGTCCGGCGCGTCGGCCATTACCCGACTCTACCGGGCGGTGACGCGCCTCGCAGCAACGGTGATGACCTCGACGCGCGCTTGGTGAGCGCGGCGTGGGCAACGAGGATCTCCGCGAGTTGGACGGCGCGCACAAGGGCGAGCGGGTTTCGCGTCCGAAGCAGCTCGTCTAGGAGCAGCGCTCTCTTGACGAGGGGCTCGCCGAGCACGGTCGCGGCAAGCGCCTGCGCCAGCTCGACGCTCGCGGTCGAATCCCCGGCCACGGCGGTGAGCAGCTCTTCGGCTATCTCGCCGAGACCAAGCCCGCAGCAGGTTCGCGCTCTAGCTCGGCCCCACCTTCGACCTGGCGATGGCGCGATACACGGCGTCGCGGAGCGACTTCTCTCGCGGGTCGTCGATGAGGTGGAAGCCCATCTTGTTCATCACGTACGCGAAGCCCACGCGCGCGTCGGGGTCGGCAAAAGCGAACGACCCGCCCGCGCCGGGATGACCGAAGGCGCGCGGGCTCGAACCAAAGCCGACGTTCGGCCCGGGGCGCGCCCACCCGAGGGAAAAGCAGGAGGGGACGCGCAAGATGACATCCATGTCGGCCTTCGGTGGCGGCGCGGTGATGCGCGCGAACGTCTCCGGCGTCAGACCAAGCTCCGCGGCGCCGTCGGCGAAGACCGAATACGCACGCGCGATGGATCGCGCGGTCCCGACGCCGTTGCCAGCCGGCACCTCGACCTCGAGGCTCTCCCGCTCGTTCCACGGCAGAGCGAGGAACGCCATCGACTTCCGCAGGAGCGACCACGGCGAAAGGATCTTGGGGATGAGGACGAGCGGCGTGTCTCGGATCGCCGCGATCGCCCGCGCGCGGGAGAGCGGCTTCACGCGGGCGAGGCGCGCGTCGGGTATGTCGCGCGGCAAGCCGATGTAGACGTCGAGCCCCAGCGGGCGAGCGATCTCTTCGTGAAAGAACCGCCCGAGCGAGCGATGCGCCGGGTCGACGCGGCGGAGGATCTCCTGTTCGTAGAGGCCTATGGACATCGCGTGGTAGCCGTGACGCGTCCCCGGCGGCCACTCCGGCGCCTTCTGCGCGAGCAGACGCGCCACGGCGTCGAGGTCGCGGAGCTTCTGGGTGTCGAGCTTCTCCGGCAGGAACACGAGCCCCGCCTCGTGACCGAGGAGCTGTCGGATCGTGATCTCGCTCTTTCCGCTCTGGCCGAACTCGGGCCAATAGCGCGCGACCGGGGCGTCGTAGTCGAGCCACCCGCGCGAGTTCGCGAGGGCGAGCGCCATCGCCGAGAGCCCCTTCGTCGTAGAGAAGACGATGACCATCGTGTCCTCGTTCCACGGTGCGTCCCGCTCGGGCGTGCGGAAGCCCCCCCAGAGATCGACGACCTTCTCACCGCGCCAGTAGGCCGACACGGCAGCTCCGATCTCGCCGCGCTCGGTGAAGTTGCGCTCGAACTCGGCGCGCACCTCCTCGAAGCCTCGAGCCACCTGTCCTTCGATTCGCGCCGCGACGTGCGACGCCCGCCCTCTGCCCGCCCGCTTCGTTCGCAGAAGCCCTGTGTCGATGTTCGGCATCGCAGCCTCCTCGCTCGGTTGGGAGAAGGCGAAGCATCTCGCATGCCGTCCGGTGCGGCGCGTCCGGCGCTCATCGAGCCGATCGAGCGCATGCTTCCGCGCTTCGACCTCGCCTGCGCGCTGCACCAGCTCGAGGGCCGGCGCAGCATTTTCATCCCGTCGCAGGGCGCGCGCGCCGGGCCGCTCGGATCACGATCCCGCTCTTCGATCGAGCGTGGCCCGCACGACGCGCGCGAGCTCGGTGAGCGCGAACGGCTTTCGCAACATCGTGGCCGCTCCCGCGCGCGCGACGTCTTCCTCGGTCGCGTACCCCGTCATGACGAGCACCTCGAACCCCGGTCGCGACTTCCTCAGGAGCTCGGCCAGCTCGAGGCCGTCGACCCCCGGCATGCGAAGATCGGTGAGCAGAAGGTGGATGGGGCCCTTGTGCGCCTTCGCCACGGCTTCGGCCTCGGCGGCGTCCCCCGCTTCGAGCGCTCGATAACCGAGGCGACTCAAGTAGCGCGCGGTGCTCGCGCGAATCATCGGCTCGTCGTCCACCACGAGCACGGTCTCGGTGCCGCCGTACTGTGGCCCTGGGGCCGCGACCTCCGGCTGTCGCCCCGGAGCACCTGGGAGATAGAACGTGAACGTCGTCCCTTCGTCCGCGGCGCTCCGCAGCATCACCTCGCCGCCGACGGATTGGACGATCCCGTAGACCGTGGCGAGGCCGATCCCCGTCCCCCCTTGCGGTCCGAAGGTGAAGAACGCGTCGAAGACGTGGGTCTGGATCTCCCAAGGGATACCCGGCCCGTCGTCCTCGAAGGTGAGCACCGCCGCCGGGCGCATCTTGTTGCGGAGCACCGGGTCCTGGGCGTTGCCCGGCCGCACGGTGCACCTCACGTGACCGCGCTCGTGGATCGCTTTCCGGCTGTTCGAGGCCAAGTTCGCGAGCACCTGGTAGAGCTCGACGCGGCGAACGGGGACCCACAAGGGAGAAGACGGCGCGTCGATCGTCGTCTCGATGTCCGGTCCGAGGACGCGCGTCATCATCGGGCGGGCCTCGCGGATGGCGGCGCAGAGATCGATCGCGTGGCCCTCGTCGGGGCTGTCGGGCCCTGATCCATGGAGCTGCTTCGTGAGCTCCACGCAGCGCTCGGTCGTGACCGTGATCTCCTGGAGCGCTGCGCGGACCTGCGCGAGGTCGCCTCGCTCCGCCGCGTGCGTCGCCGACTCCGCGCCGAAGCCGACGATGGTCATCAGGTTGTTGAAGTCGTGCGCGACGCTCGCCGACATGAGGCCCAAGGTCTCGAGACGCATGCGCCGGCTACGCTCCGCCACCGCGCGGTACTCCTGCGTGATGTCCTTCCCCACGAGGATGACGCGGATGACGTTCCCCGCTTGGTCGCGCATCGGACCGAGCCGTGACTCGTACATCGTCGGGCCGGCCTCGCCCGAGCCCACGACCACGAGTCGCTCCGGGCCGCCGCCGGCGAAGATGCGTTGAATCGCGGCGGCGAAGCGCTCGCGCGCGTCGCTGGCGAGCCAGTTCATGATGTTCGTTCCGACGACCTGCTCGATGGTCACGCCCGGATACGTCCGATTCATGAACGTGATGATGCCGTCGGCGTCGACCTCGGTGATGTAGTCGGGGACCGTATCGAGCACCCAACGCAGGTGCTCTTTCGCGCGCGCCTCGGCCTCGCGCGCCTCGCGCTCCGCCGTCACGTCGATGCCGATGCCGACGAGCGCGCCATCCATGGCGGTGCCGGCTCCGAACCACGCGATCCAACGGGTGCCGCCCCCTTTGCGCATCATGCGAATGTCGAGGCGGCGGTCGCTCATGTCGGCGTAGGCCCGCTGCATCACCTCGGCGAGCTTCGGCACGTCGTCGGGGTGCGCGAGGTCCACCGGGCGTTTGCCGACGACGTCCTCGGGGCTCAGGCCGAGCACCTCGAGCCACGGGCCCCCCAGCTGCACGTAGCGACCCTCGAGATCGAGGATCGCGATCAGCACCGGCGCGTGCTCGAGCGCGGCCATGACCAGCTGCGCGTCACCCGCTCTCATCGAGCTCGACTGCATCGGTGCCCCCTTGATCGACTGCCCCGCCCCCAAAGTGTCGTCACGTCCAAGAGAGATCGTAAGTCGCCGAGTCGACCCCGAGCGACTCGACGACCCGCGCCGATCTTCGTCCCGTGAGCGTCAGCACGACCTCGAGCCCCACACCGATGCAGCGCGCGTCACGCGCCGTCATCTTCGGATACTTGGCGATGCGCACGGTCGCGCGACGGTCACCCACGACGTCGATGCTCACGTCGCCGACGTTGCGCGTGCGCGCGTAGATCGCCGGCGCACGGCGGATGAGCGCCTCGTCGGAGGTGAAGCTCAGAAAGAGGCGCCACAAGGTCTTGAAGCTCCGCGACATCGCCTCGCGAAGGAGCTCTTCGTGCAGCGCGACCGGCTCCAAGCCGACTTCGGCGGCGAGCGCGTCGTGCACCGCGTAGTCGAGGGAGGTCGGAGCCCACGACACCGAGGTGAGCCCGCGGTACTGCTCGCGCACGTCGCTCGGAAGGCGCGCGAGGGCCCGCTCGAAGGACGCCTCCCCAAAGCGCTCCACCGCGACCTCGCGCATCTTGAGGACGCGCGCCCCCGCCACGCTCGGCTCCACGCCCGGAAAGGTGGCCCGAAAAGAGGGGCGGCGGCAACGGGCAACGGGCCGCGCCCGGCAAAGAGCTTGAAACACCGGCCTCCCGGGACTAAGGTTCCGCCCCCCGAGTCGTAAGGGGCTGATTTTCTTCGCGGGGATGCGATCCGCGAGGCAAGAGAGCCCACGACGTACTCGCATTCGAGGAGCAACCCATGGCCCGCGTCACCGTCGAAGATTGCCTGGAGCGTGAAGAGAACCGTTTTGCCCTGGTCGTCTTGGCGGCCCAGCGCACGCGCCAGCTCATGAAGGGGTCGACGCCGCAGGTCCACTCCAAGAACAAGCCGGCCGTCACCGCCCTCCGCGAGATCGCGGCGGGGAAGGTCCACTTCGACCGCTTGAGCACCCTCGCGGTGGAAGAGTGGATCGAAGTGCAGAGCAAGCTCGGCCTCATCTGAAGCCAGCCCCGTACGGACCGCGGTGAAGAGGAGAGTCGATGTGCGATCACATCGACCCCCGCCGCGCCGTCGCGGAGTCGACCGTGAGCTCGAAGTAGGTTCGCTCGCCCACTACGGCGAGCCGGACTACTACGCGGCCACGTACAAAAAGCGCATCGACGACGTCCAGCACTACGTCGGGCTCGCCTTGGCGCGCGGCGGGCCGGTGCTCGAGTACGGCGTGGGGAACGGACGCATCGCGCTCCCCATCGCCCGCCACGGCATCGAGGTCGTCGGCGTCGATCACTCGCCGGAGATGATCGCGGACCTGCGCCTGCGCCTCCGGCGCGAAGCGAAAGAGGTCGCGGCGCGGGTGACGCTCCGCCGCGGCGACATGCGCAAGGTGAAGCTCGGCCGCCGCTTCCCCCAGGTGTTCTGCACCTTCAACACGGCGCTTCACCTCTACACGCGCGAGGACGTCGAGCGCTTCCTGGCGCGGGTGCGCGAGCACCTCGAGCCGCGCGGGCGCTTCGTCGTCGATCTTTCCATCCCTTCGCTCCACGATCTGACGCGCGACCCTGGGCGCGCGTACCCCGCGCCGGCGTTCGAGCATCCGCGGGTCGGCGTGGTGAAGTACGCCGAGCACTTCGACTACGACGCCCTTCGTCAGATCCTCTTCGTGAGCATGGAGTTCTCGCCGAAGGATCGACGCGAAGAGCCGTTCGTCACCCCGCTCGCGCACCGGCAGTTCTTCCCCCAAGAGTGGGAGGCGCTGCTCCACTACAACGGCTTCGACGTCGAGTCGTTGGCGGGAGACTTCTACGGCGGCCCCTTCGACCGCGCGAGCGACGTGATGGTCTTCACCGCGCGAAAGCGAAGGGGCGCGTGAGCCTCGCCGCGCGTCTCGCCGCCGTGCGCGCGCGCATCGACGCGGCGGCGACGCGCGCCGGTCGCGACCCCCGTGGCGTGCGGCTCCTCGCCGTCTCCAAGACCAAGAGCGAAGAAGAGATCCGCGAAGCGTACGCCGCCGGTCAGCGCGCGTTCGGCGAGAGCTACGCGCAGGAGCTCGCCGCCAAAGCAGAGGCCCTCGCCGACCTCCCCGACGTCGCGTGGCACTTCATCGGGCACCTTCAGACGAACAAGGCGAAGATCGTCGCCGCCCACGCGCACGTCGTTCACGCGGTCGACTCCGAGGTGCTGGCGCACGAGCTCGGCAAGCGCCTCGAGCGAGCCGGGCGCGGCCCCATCGACGTGCTCGTCGAGGTGAACGTGGCGCGCGAGCCGCAGAAGCACGGCGTGGCCGCCGAAGATCTCGCCGACGTCCTCGCTGCGATCCGCGCCGAGCCGCGCCTTCGTGCGGTGGGGCTCATGACGCTGCCGCCCGCCGGAGATCTCGCCGTCGCGCGCGGGGTGTTCGAGACGCTCGTCTCGCTGCGCAACCTTCACGGCGGCCCCTCGGCGCTCCCCGAGCTCTCGATGGGAATGTCGGACGATCTCGAAGAGGCCGTGGCCGCGGGCGCGACGTGGGTGCGCGTAGGGACGGCGATCTTCGGCGAGCGTCGCGCCGACTGAGATCAGGCGTCCGGTTCGGCGCGCTTCAAGCTCGCGAGGAGGCGCGCCACGAACGAAGGCCGCGCGGGCGGTCCGCCTCGCGCTGCGGCGATCTGATCGCGAAGCGAGAGGTGCGGAGCGTTCTCCGGCGCGAGCACGAGGGCGCGGGCCACCGCTTGCTCCGCGTCGTCGAGCCTCCCGGCGGCGAGGCACGCGCTGGCGAGGACTCCGAGCGTGTCGGGCTTCTCCCCCTCGAGCTCGAGCGCCGCCGTCGCGTGACGGATCGCGGCCTCGCCCTCGCCGAGCGCCACGCAACACTCGACCGCGGCGATGTGCGCCTGGCTCGCGCCAGGACAGTGCTCGATCGCCGACTCGAAGGCCGAGCGCGCGCGGAGCCACTCGCCGCGCTGACGCTCGTACATGCCCAGCACGAGCCGCGGAAACCACCCCGCGTGACGCTCGGCGTCCTCCGCCACTTCGACCGTCGCGTCCTCGAGCTCTTGCCCCTCGCACCACGTGACGAGGCGACGTAGCCCCTCGAGACGGCTCGCCGTCTCCTTGTGGTCGAGGATGAAGCGCTCGTGCTGGGCCGCGGCGCTGAGCACGCTCCTCGGGGCGGCGCGTTCGACGTCGAGGAACCGCGCACGCGCGGCGTCGCGCTCGCCTTGGTCTTTGAGCGCGCGCGCCAAGGCGAGGAGCGCCATCGCGTCGTTGGGGACGAAGGCGAGGAGCGCGCGCGAGAGCTGCGCCACACGTGCAGCCTGGGCGAGACCCGGCGCTTCGCACGTCGAGCTGATGAGAATGGCGCGTCGCAAGATCTCCGGGTGCGCGGCGCGCGAAGCAAGCGCGCGATCGACGAGCGCACCGGCGCGCACGGCGTCTCCGCGCTGGGCCACGAGATCGGCGAGGTTCACGAACGCCGGGGGGAACAAAGGCTCGCGGAGGAGCGCGCGCTCCCACGCCGCCGCGGCGCGTGCTTCTTCCCCACGCGCGGCGAGGAGCACCCCTTGTTCGGTCAAGAGCACGGGATGCCCCGGGTCGAGCTCGAAGCCTCGCGCGAGCGCAGCTTCGGCCCCCGCGGCGTCGCCTTTCACGCGTCGCGCCTCGGCGAGGAGCGCGTACACCGAGGGGCGCTTGGGGTCGCGCCCTACGAGCTCGAGCGCCGCTGCCTCGGCCTCCGCCGCGTGCCCGAGTCGCACATGAAGCCCCGCGGTGGCCTCGAGTAGCTCGATACGATCGGGCGCGTCCTCGCACGCGCGATGCAAGACACGCAGCGCGGCCTCGGCTCCTTGGTCACTTCCGCTCGACATCACCGCTTCGATCGCCAGAGCGGCCAGTCGACCCGCGGGGAAGCGGGCCGAAGGGGCGTCGGACACCGCGCGCCCCAAATGCACCATCGCGGCGAAGCGATCGTGCGGCGCGCCTCGTCGCGGATCGTGCAGCGCACATCGCTCGGCGCGGAGCACGCTCTCGAGCGCTTCCCAGTCGAGCTCGCCCACGTCGGCCAGCGGTCCGAGCTCGCCGCCCAGCGTCTTCCACAGCGCAGCGAGCGCGTCGACGATGCCTCGGCCCGCCGTCGCTTCGTCGAGGTGCGCCTCGCTGCGCGCCCTCGGCGTACCGTCCTTCGTGTCGAAGGCGAGGAGTTGGATGTGCCCTGCGCCGCCGTCGGGAGGCTGGAACGCTCCGGTCACCACCGTGCTCACGTCCGCCGGTGTGTCGCCGCGCTCGGCAAGGCTCTTCCACGCGTCGGGGGCGAGGAACGCCTCGAGAGGCGTCTCGAGGTGCGCGCCGTGTCCGCCGGGTCCGCGCGGCATCACCTGCGCGAGCCCGAGCACGCCCCCTTCGAGTCGCGCGAATCCTTGAATGAGCGCCGCCAACCCCAAGCCGAGCCCCTCGCCCTCCTTGGGGACGGCGAAGGGAATGACGAGGGCGCGCGGGGCTGGGACCACGCTCGTGAGTTAGCCGACGTCTCGCCGGAAATCGATGGCCGACTCCGCCCCTCTGCCGAAAAGTCGGGTTAGCTTGTCGACGTGGCTTCTCGACATCGAACGCGCGCCCCCGGAGAGGAGCCGACGACGCTCTTTGCAGCGGCCGCGCGCCGATCGCCGGAGCGTCGCGGAGAGGTGCCGCTCGCCGAGCGCATGCGCCCGCGTTCGCTCGAGGAGATGGTCGGTCAGCGCCACCTCTCCGGCGGCGGGCAGCTCCTCGCGCGGGCCATCGAGAGCGACCGCGTCCCGTCGATGATCTTGTGGGGACCGCCGGGCGTGGGGAAGACCACGCTCGGTCGCGTCGTCGCCGAAAAGACGCGCGCGCACTTCGTCCCCTTCTCGGCGGTGCTCGGCAGCTTGCCCGAGCTCCGCGAGATCGTCGCCCAAGCGCGCGAGCGGCTCGACTACCGCGGCGAGCGGACCATCGTCTTCGTCGACGAGATCCATCGCTTCAACAAGGCGCAGCAAGACGCCTTCTTGCCGCACGTCGAGGCGGGGACCATCACCCTCATCGGCGCGACGACGGAGAACCCTTCGTTCGCCGTGAACGCCGCGCTGCTCTCGCGCTGCAAGGTGTTCCGCCTCGAGGCCATCGGCGAGGGCGAGCTCACCGAGCTCTTGAAGCGCGCGCTCGCGGATGCCGAGAACGGGCTCGGGGCTCTTGCCGTCACCGCCGACGAAGACGCGCTCCTGGCCATCGCTCGCCTCGCGCGCGGCGACGCGCGACGGGCCCTCACGACGCTGGAGGTGATCGCGCGCTACGCCCTCGAGACGAACGAAGGGCGCATCACCGCTGCCGCCGTCACCGAGGGGCAAGGCCACGACCCCTTGCTCTACGACAAGTCGGGCGAGGAGCATTACAACGTCGTCAGCGCCTTCATCAAATCGATGCGCGGCTCCGATCCCGACGCCGCCGTGTACTGGATGATGCGCATGCTCGAGGCGGGAGACGATCCGCTCTTCGTGCTTCGCCGCATGCTCATCTTCGCCAGCGAAGACATCGGCAACGCCGACTCGCGCGCGCTCCTCGTGGTCAACGCCGCCGACCAAGCCTTCCGTCGCATGGGGATGCCCGAGGGGCTGTACCCGCTCGCTCACGCCGCGCTCTACCTCGCCATCGCGCCCAAATCGAACGCGGTGAAGAACGCGTGGCAGCGCGCGCGGGCCATCATCGCCGAGCGCGGCGCGCTGCCGGTGCCGAAGAAGCTTCGTAACGCCCCCACGCGCCTGATGAAGGAAGAGGGCTACGGTCAGGGCTACAAGTACGCGCACGACTACGACGAAGGCGTCGTCCCCGGCGAGGTGTACTTGCCCGACGAGATCGCCGGCGAGGTGCTCTACGAACCGACCGAGCGCGGCGAGGAGTCACGCATCCGCGCGCGGCTCGAAGCGCTCCGCGAAGCCGCACGGCGCGCGAAAGAGTAGAACTCGCTCCCCGCCCGCTTCCCCACGTCGGTCGCGGCTCAGCTCGTACCGGCGCCGTCGTCGACGCGCGCAGCTCTATTCGAGCGCGGCGAGCGCCGCTTCGATCTCGGAGAGGGCGTGGCTGTCACGCTTGGCCGTCGCCGCTTTCACCCCCGCCTCGAGCCACTCGCGCGCTTCGTCCTTCTGCCCCATCTTCTCCAGCATCTGTCCGCACATCAGGTACATCGGCACGTAGTCGGGCGCTTGATCGCGAAGCGTGGTGAAGGTCTGGAGCGCTTCGTCGTAGCGCTCGAGGTTCCGAAACTCGAGCGCCAAGCCGTACCAGGCGAAGGGATCGGTCGAGCCCTCGCGCGTGATCTTCTCCAGGTAGTCGAGTCGCTTGGACATGGGTTCCTCACTTGGGCTGCGTCGGCGCCGGACCGCCGTTCGCCGTGCGCAAGCGTCGCACGAGCGGCACCGCCACGACGAGGACCAGCGACACGATCACGATCAAGGCCACGATCGTGCGCGCCACCGTTCCGAACGGACCGCTCCTCGGCGGGACCACCGCGGGTGACGCCCCCGCCGCGGGCGCAACGGCCGGAGGCTCGGTCGCTTGGTTCAGCACGTGCTCGATCTCGCGCGGCACCTCGCCGAGTGGCTGGATGAGCGTCTCGGCCCCGACCGCCGGCAGCGCGCCTTGCGCGCCGGGGCCTAGCCCGAGCGCGTGTAGCGTCTCGAGCGGTACGGGAGGCGGCCCGCGGAGCGTCGCCTCTTCGATGGCGAGCGGTCGAAACTCCGGCGAGGTCGTCGTCGCGCCCACGTCGCTCGGCGTGTCGGTCCCGGTCGGCGGTGTTCGCTCGGTCGACGGCGGCAGCTCACCTGAGGTCGCCGGCTCGACGCGTGACATGAGCGTGTCCGACGCGCGGGGTCGCTCGCCCGTTCCGTACGCAGCAGCGATCGGCGCGGCGTTGCGCGTCGCGGCCGCTCCCGGCGCAGCGATGACCATTTGCGTGGTGACTCCGCTCGGCGGCGGCGCAGAGGAGGGGACCGGAGGCTCGCCGGCGAGGAAGAGCTCGGAGCCGCGCGCCTGGGTCACCGCCGAGCCGCTGTCGGGCTTCCCATCGCTCTCGAGCGTCGTGCCGCCCATCGCCGCGCGCAGCGCCACTTGCATCTCGCGCGCGCTCTGCCACCGCTCTTCTCGTTCGAGCGCGAGCGCGCGATCCACGACCGCGACGATGGCGCGATCGACCGAGGGGGCCGCCACCGAGAGCGAGCGCGGTCGCGTCGAGGCGACGAGCTGAAGGTGCTCGGGGAGCGTGCGCGCGAAGTGGAGCGCCTGCCCCGAGAGCAACGTGAACAGCGTCGCGCCGACGGCGAAGACATCCGACCGCGCGTCCACGTCGCCGCGCTTCCCCCGCGCTTGCTCCGGCGCCATGTAGTCGGGCGTGCCGAGAATGAGCCCGGTGCGGGTGGCGTCGGAGGAGCCTTCCTTCATCCGCGCGAGCCCGAAATCCAGCACCTTCGGCGGACCCACGATCGGCACGAAGATGTTGTCGGGCTTCACGTCGCGGTGCACGACCTCTTGGGCGTGAGCGGCGGCGAGCACGTCGAGCACGCCGTCGACGATGGGGAGCAAGGTGGCCGCGGGTACGGTGCCGCCGAGGCGCTCGGCCATCGACGCGAGCGACTCCCCTTCGAGGAGATCCATCACGAGGAAGACGCAGCCGTCTTCGCCCGCGTCGTCGTCGATGACCCGCACGACACCCGGGTGTTGGATCGTGTTGGCGACGTACCCCTCGCGGAGAAAGCGCGCGCGCATCTCCGGATCGCGGCTCAAGTCCGGGTGGAGCACCTTCAGCGCCACCCGGAAGCCGTTGTTCACGTGGGTCGCTGCCCACACCTGGGCCGTCGAACCGTCGCCCAATCGAGCGTCGATCCGCCACTTGCCGCGCAGAGCGTTCCCCACGCGGACCACTCCTTGGCCCTGCGTCACCACGACATGAGAGCCCAGGCGGCGCTCGCAGGTCAAACGCCCGGCAATCGTCCGCGGGGAGCCAGGGGACTCGAAGCGTGCACCCGAGACGGGCGGAAGCGGGCGCCAGGCGGATCGGCCCCGCGACCTCGCTCGTCAGTCGCGCTCGACGATGCCGATGTACGGCAGGTTCCGGAAGCGCTCGGCGAAGTCGAGGCCGTAGCCGACCACGAACTTGTCTTCGATGGTGAAGCCTAGGTAGTCGACCTTGACGTCCACCTTGGCGCGGGCCGGCTTGTGGAGCAGCGAGCAGACGCGCACCGAGCGCGGGTTCCGCGTGCGAAAGAGGTCCATCAAGTGGGCGATGGTCAGCCCGGTGTCGACGATGTCCTCGACGAGGAGGACGTCCTCGCCGGCGATGGGGCGCGACAGGTCCTGGGTGATTTGTACGACGCCGCTCGACTCCGTCCCCTCGCCGTAGGAACGCGTCCCGAGGAAGTCGATGCGCATCGGCACGTCGATGGCCCGCGCGAGGTCGGAGGCGAACACGAAGCTCCCCTTGAGGACGCAGACGAGGACCAGCGAGCGATCGGCGTAGTCCGCGGAGATCTGCGTGCCGAGCTCGCGCACGCGCGCGGCGATGGTCTCGGCGGAGAGCATGGTGGCGATACGTTCGGGCATGGCGCGGGACTATAGATCGTCCGCGGCCGGTGCGGTGATCGAGAGCGCTCGGCCGTCGGTGCGGGCGAGGATCTCCCCCTCGCGATCGGTGCGATGCACGCGCACGCCGGCCGCGGCGAGCGTGTCCAACGTCTCCGCCGTGGGGTGGCCGAAGCGATTCCTCACCCCCGCCGAAATGACCGCCTCCGAGGGGGCGACCGCGGCTACGAACGCCGGGCTCGAGGAGGTGCGGCTCCCGTGGTGCCCGACCTTGAGCACGTCGGCCCGGAGCGCGCCCAGAGGGAGGCGAAGGAGGTCGGCCTCCTCCTCGTGCTCCGCGTCGCCCACGAAGAGGAACGAACGCGCGCCGAAGGTGACACGCACCACGAGCGAGTTGTCGTTGGGCCCGCGATCGGGCGAAGCCGCAGGGCAAGGGGCGAGGACCTCGAAGCGCGCGCCGCCCAGCGTACGCGGCGCGCCGCAGAGCGCTTCCGGCCCGAGCACGAGGGCGCCGTCGTCACGCGCGTGATCGAGCAGGCGCGCGTAGCCGCCCGAGACCCCTTCGCGAGCGCCCTGCCCCGTGTCCCAAAGCTCGTCGACGTGGGCGCCGGAGAGACCCGCGCCGAAGCCGCCGAAGTGATCCGGGTGCGGGTGCGAGAGGATCGCCGCGGCGAGACGCGTGCGTCGCCGAGCGCGGAGCACCGGGCCGATCACCCGCTCGCCGACGTCCACCGGGCTCCCCACGAGCCCACCGGCGTCGAGCAGGACCGCGCCCCCGTCCGGTAGATCGACGAGGGCCGCGTCCCCTTGGCCGACGTCGAGGAAGGTGACGCGAAGCTCGCCGAGAGGTCGCGCCTCACGCCGCACCTGCACTTCGGTGGCGGAGAGCGCGAGCAGGGAACCCAAGAGCACGACGGCGCGCGCGCGCCCGCGGAGAGCCCCCACGAGCAGCGCGCCACACGCGAGGATCGCGAGCTCAAAGGCGGAGGGTGGCGGTACGGGGAGCGAGAGCATGCGCAGGTCGGCGAAGAACCGCGCGATCCCGCGCACCAGGGTGAGCGCCCCCGAGGCCACTCGCGCCGCGCCGGCCTCGGCGTGGGGCCAAGGGGCGAGCAATGCATGCAGGATGCACACGGGGAGCGCCGCCGATTCGCCCAGGGGCACGGCGAGCAGGTTGGCGACGACGCTCCCAAGGGGGACGGTGGGGGCGAAGCAGAGGAGGACCGGCGCGCACGGCACCGTCGCCGCCGTCGTGGTCGCTACGCTCTCCGCCAGGAAGCGAAGCGCGCCCGGCACACACGCCAAGAGCCCGCGCGTGAGCGGACGCGCGAGGACGAGGAGCCCGAGCGTCGCCGCTGCCGAGAGCACGAACGACAGATCCGCCACCACCAGAGGATCGACGAGCGTCATGGCCACGAGCGACAGGCCGAAGCATCGGGAGGCGTCGCTCCTTCGTCCGAGCACGCGCGCCGCGAGGAGGAACGTGAGCATCCACGCCGCGCGGAGCGCCGACCCGCTGCCGCCGGCAAAATCGGCGTACACCCAGCTCCCCATCACGCCGAGCGCGGCTGCCCCGCGACCGGTGTCGAAGCGCGCCGCGAGTTGCGTGATGCGCGCGAGGAGCGCCGCGAGCACACGCACGAAGCCGAGCACCACGAGCACGAGGTGCATCCCCGACACCGCCAAGAGGTGCGAGAGGCCGCTCGTGCGAAACGCCGCGTCGTCGCGGGGATCGAGATCCGTCTCGCCGAGGACGAGCGCGCGCGCGAGCGGCGCGGTGTCCGGTGGAAAGGTCGCTTGGATGCGTCGCCGCACGCGGGTCCGCGCCCGATCGATCGCCGCGAGGAGCCCGTGCCCTTTGGCCACACGTCGGAGGTCGAGCGCACCGCCGCTTCGCGTCACCCGCGCGCGCGCCCGCCGCAACGCCGACGGCCCGAGCTCCACGTCGGCGAAGCGCTCGAGCGGCGCGAGCGTCGTCGTCAGCGTCACTTCGTCGCCGCGGGCGAGGCCCTCGCTCTCCTCCTCGTAGACCACGGCGCGGAGAGGTGGTGCTTCCGCCCCCTCGCATGCGAGCGAGGTGAAGTCGACGACGAGACGGCCGACGCCACGCACCAGGACAGGTGACTCCGAGACCGTGCCGCGCCCCGTGCAGCGCGCCGGGCGCGGGAGGATCTTCGCGAGCTCGGCCACGCGCTCGGCGTGAGCGGCGCACGTGCGCTCGGCGCGCCAAGCGCCGGTGAGGAGCCCGAGCGCGACGAGGACGGCCCCCAGCCCGCGCCGTCTCGCCACCAGGACGGCGACGATCGCCACGGCGAGGACCGCCGCCGGCGCGCGCGTGAGGAGCGGCGCGATCGTGAGCGCGGCACCCAGGAGGAGAACCGCGTCGAGGTCGAGCATGAGTCGCCTGGATCGCACGCCACGTGCCCAATTTTCCCGCGAGCCACCCGATCCCAGGCCCGGCGCTGCCCGGCGCCGCCTCACGCGCCTCGAAAGCACGCCGAAATACTGGAAAATCGACGACAAAATCGCGAGCGTCGCTCGCCTAGCCCTCCTCCGCACACCCCGCCCGACCCGTCGATCCCGCCGAAGGAGCGTCGATTTCCCCCTGTCCCGGACGGATTCGAGGTGTCCCGAGGCTTGCACGAGCCCCACCTCTTGATTAGGGTTCGCGCCCCCATGGCTGACACGAAGTTCGCGAAGCTCCTCTCCGACAAGAAGATCAACGCCGCCCGGCTGCTTGCCGTCTCGCACAAGCTCGAGACGCTCCAGGTCGAGGACCGCGCGATCAAGCGCAACAAGCGCAAGCCGAAGGACGGCGAAGAGAAGGCGGAGAAGGAGACGCGCAAGCCGCGCTCGGGTCGCCCTGTGACCCCGCGTGCGCTCGAGGCCGCGCTCTCCGGCGGGACCCTCAGCGGCCCGACCAAGACGCGTATCCTCCGCGCGCTGAACCACATTCTCGAAGCGAAGAAGCAAGAGAAGGTCGATCTCCGCGCCATCTTCTGAGAGCGACCAGGCGCCCAGCGCGCCTCGCTCCCGAAGCGCCGTGCGCGGCTCGTTTGCAAGCCGCGCCGCCCGCCAGTCGAGCCCGCCGGCGCCTCGTGGGGACGCCGAGCTCGGTGTGGGCCGACGTGTGTATTTTGCCGAAAATTCGGCCATTTTTCTCCGCTCGGGCAGCGTGGGGGCATGCTGCTCCTCGCGATCGTGGTGGGTGTCACGCTCTTCGCCTTGGATGTCCGCGACTTCGCCAATCGGCCCCGTCGCGCCCCGTAAAATCGTCGCCCTCCTGAATCTCCGGCGCGAGTGGGGCACCGAACGAAGGGTGGTTGCCTCAATCTCGGCGGTGGTCCCCCGGACCTTCGGCAGCGCGCGCCCCGACGCGTGGTCGCGCCTCGGCCCGGTCGTCCGAGCCGCCGCCGCGCCGCCTCGGCCGGCGACCGCCAGCGAGTCCGCCCCCGTCGACCTGGGGAGGGGCTCGCCGACCGCCGCTGCCAAGCGTACGTTCCGCCCGGTCATGAGCGACGAAGACTCTCTCGTCACCCGCGCCGCCGCCGGGGACCGCGAGGCGTTTCGTGTGCTCTACACACGTCACCGCGCCGACGTCGCCCGCCTCGTGTACCGGATGATCGGCCGCCCGAGCGATCTCGACGACGTCGTGCAAGAGGTCTTCTTCCAGGTCCACAAGAGCCTCCCCGACTTCCGCGGGCAGGCGAAGTTCAGCACCTGGCTTCATCGCGTCACGGTCAACGTGGTGCTCATGCACCGGCGCGCTGCCAAGAGCCGCCCCGTCCTCGTCGAAGAGCCGGTCGCCGATCTCACCGAAGACGCCGCGCGCGTCCTCCCCGACGAAGAGGTGGCGCGCCGCGATCGCGTGCGCGCCTTCTCGCGTGTGCTCGATCGCATCGCCGACAAGAAGCGCGTCGTCTTCGTCCTGCACGAGCTCGAAGGGGTGACGCCGGCGGAGATCGCCGAGATCGTCGGCGCGCCGGTCTTGACCGTGCGCACGCGCCTCTTCTACGCCCGCCGCGAGATCGAAGCCCTGCTCCGTGAAGAGCCGGCGCTCGCGTCGCTCCTCGACGAGCTCGGCGCGAAGCCCGAACCGGCAGCGAGCAAGACGAAGAGCGAGAAGACCGCGCCGCTCGCCCCCTCCGAGGGCGAAGCGACGCGAGAGCTGGACGGTGAGTCATGAGCGAAGAGAAAGCGCTCGAACGACTCGTCCGCGAAGCCCGCGCCGATCTCCGCCCCGAAGGGCGCGGCGAGGGCGACGACTGGTCCAAGGTCGACGAGAAGCTCTTCGCGCGCATCGCCCAGGAGCCTTCGGCCGCCGCGCGTCTCGACGACGAGCGAAGGTCGCGATCGTGGTGGATCGTGGGGGCCTTCGCCGCGGCCGCGGCCGCCGCCGTGTTCCTCCGCCCGGTGAGCCACGGCGCGTCGTTCGACGCGACGTCGAGCGCGCCCGTCGCCGCCACGCACGTCGTCAGCTCGCTCGTCTCGCGCACCGGCGCCGGCGAAGTGCGCGTGGCCGGCGCCACCACGAAGGACGGAAGCCCGCTCGGCGCTGGCGACACCGTCGAGACCGAAGGCGCGCGCGCCTTCTTCGTGAGCGCGTGGGGGAGCGGTCGCACCGTCGCTTGGTCGCTCGAAGAGCAGAGCAGCATCGACATGCGCCGCGTGCCGCGCGGTCAAGGCACCGACGGCCCGCTGGTGCTCGGCCTCGAGCGCGGCGCCATCGAGGCGCAGGTCACTCCGGTCCCGCGCGGGGAAGCCTTCGCCGTCGACGTCGGCTCGATGCGCGTCGCTGTCCACGGCACGCACCTCCGCGTGGCCCGCGAAGGGGCGCACGTCTCGGTCGATCTCACCGAGGGGGTCGTGTCCATCGGCGAGCCGCCGCGCACGGGCTCGACCTACGGCACGCTCGTCACCGCGCCCGCCCACGTCACGTTCGATCTCGACGATCCCTCGCACGAGGTGCACGTCGACAAGTCGGCGTCCGCGGTGCGTCCGGCGATCCAGCTCACCGCTTCGCCGAGCGGACCTTCGGCTGCCCGCGCGGTCCCCGCGGCGGCGCCGCCCGCCGCGCCCGAGCGCGTGACGCCGCCCCCGCCCGCGCGTGCCGAGCACGAAGGGCCTGGCGCCGTCGCCGCGCCGCCGCGCAGCGACACCGCCTCGGTGCACGCCGATCCCCACGCCGACGCCACGGTGCAGCAAGCGGTGGCGAGCTGCACCGCGCCGCTCCTTCGCGGCGCCGACGTGCACGTGACCGTCACCTCGACGCTCTCCTTGCGCGTCGGTCCCGACGGCCTCGTCACGTTCGCGCGCTTCGATCCGCCGCTCGCGCCCGAGGCGCAGACCTGCGCGGCGAGCGTCATCTACCGCACGCGCTTCTCCACGCCGGGATCCTTGGCGATCCCGATCCACGTCGAAGAGTAGGCGCGCGGGGGCCGTCGATCGCGCGCGCCGCGATCAGTCGTCGAGCTTGACGTCGATATCGCCCGGATCGGAGATGCGCTCGCCCGCTTCGCTCCGACGAACGACCTCGGTGATGGCGTACGTCTCGCGCGCGCCGATCAGACCGAACTGAACCCCCATGCCGTCTTCGCGGCGCCAGCGCACGATGCCGGGGAGCGTGAAGGGGGCCTTCTGGCCAGGCAAGGTCAGCGTGACGACGACCTCGGCGTTGAACGCCGGCGCCACCGCCGTCGCGACGAACATCCCGCCGAGCGAAATGTCGTGCGCGCGTCCGTGTTGGACGGTGGCGTCTCCCTTGACCGTGTAATCGACCGCGACGTCGATAGGCGCGCGGGGTGTTCGACGAAGCTCCACGTGGCTCAGCCCTCCGAATCAAACTCGATGGTAGCATCACCACGTGCTGACTCGCGGACGTTTCCCAACGTCGAGCTCTTCGTCGTCTTCATCCTCTCCTTCGCCTTCTTCTTTGGCGTCGGCGACCTGGTGGTCCACGAGCTGGTCGGGAGGCGTACCAGTGCTCGTGGCCCTGGTGATGGGGGCGCTCATGCTCCCCCGCGGCGTACGACCGGTCGAGCTTCCACTTCCGCGTGTCGACGCCCGCGTGCTCACCCAGGTCGAATCGGCCGACGACGCCCGCGCGGCGCGCGCGCATCGCGTCCCGCTCTCGCCTCAGGTGCGCGAGCTCGGCTCGGCCGTGCGCGACTTCAACGTGCACCAAGCGCGGGGCGTAGAGGCCTTCGAGGCGGGCAAAGTGCGAACGGCCATCGAGACGCTCGTCCCCCCGCTGCTCGCCGACCCCGAGGCGCTCCTCTCGCTCCGCGCGGTCCAGATGGACGAGTTCCTGAGCGAGGTGCATCGCTTCGAAGCGACGGGCACCCCCTCGCCCGAGCTCGACGCCCTCGGCGGCTCCTTCCTTCGGAGCATGGAGCAGGTCGGATGGGTATCGGAGCACCGCGTGCTCCTCGACGACTCCTCGCTCCGCGTCGCCTTCAAGCTGTCGTGGAACGGCGTCGTCGGCGTGACCGCGCGTCCGGAGTTCGCCCCCTCGCTCGACGAGACGCGTGCGCTCTACACGTTTTATCTGCAGAACCCGCATCCGAGTGAGCAAGCCAGCGCGCTCTTCGAGAGCGCGCTCCGAGGCGCGCACGACAGGAAGGCGTGCGACGCGCTCCTCGCTGGTCGCGCCTTGGCGGCGGAGCGCTGGCGGCTGGAGAAGATCGAGCGCCTCGGCGCCGTCGACGCGACCTACCCGCTCGCCTACGCGCGCGGCATCGCGCAGTTCCACCTGGAGCGCTACGGCGACGCGGCGCGCTCGTTCGAGGCCTACCTCGCCGCGAACCCCGAAGGCCCGTACGCCCTCCGCGCCAAGAACTACTTGAAGGCCGCGCTCGAGCTCGGGAGCTGATCTCCCGTGCGCGCGCTTCTCGTCGACGACGATCTCGAGCTCGCGCGCTTGCTCGCCACCTACTTCGAGCCGCACGGGGTGGAGCTCGTGCACGCCGCCGACGGAGCGAAGGGGCTCGCCTATCTCGCAGCGAACGCGGTCGACGTCGTGCTGCTCGACGTCATGCTGCCGGGGGAAGACGGCTTCGCCGTGTGCAAACGCATTCGCGCGGCCCACGACGTGCCGGTGATCATGCTGACCGCGCGGGGGGACGACGACGATCGGATCCAAGGCCTCGAGCTCGGCGCCGACGACTATCTCCCCAAGCCGGCCAATCCCCGCGAGCTCCTCGCGCGCATGCGCGCCGTCCATCGAAGGACGCGCGTCCTGGCGGCGCCGGAGCGCATCGAAGTGGGGACGCTCGCCGTCGACGTCGCGGCGCAGGAGGTCCGGGTCGACGGGCGCGTGATCGATCTCACGGCGTTCGAGTTTCGCCTGCTGCTCGCGCTCGCGCGTCGCGCGGGAGAGACGGTGCCGCGTGAAGAGCTCGCCGCCGAGGTGAAGGGGGACCGCTACGACCCGAGCGTCGATCGTTCGCTCGACGTGCACGTGAGCCATCTACGGCAGAAGCTGGAGATCGATCCTCACGCCCCGCGGCGGATCCGCACCGTGCGCGGCGTGGGGTACGCCCTCGTTCGCCCGGGAGCATGAGCGAAGAAGGATGGCCACCCCGCGCCTCCGTGTTCGCCTCCTCGGGTGGTTCCTCGCCGCGATCTTCGTCGCGGCGTCGGGGAGCGCGCTCGTCGTCGTCGCCACGCGCCCCGACCCCGCCTTGGCCCCGCGCCCCTTCGTCGCGCGGGCGCTCGCCACGCGCCTGGCGCGGATCTGGGACGACCCCGCGGCGTGCGATGCGTACCTTCACGAAGCGAGCGAGACGACGGGCTTCGACCTGCGGCTACGTCGCGATCCCACGACCTTGCCGCGCGCCGTGCGATCGGCGCGTGGCTCGGGCCAGATCGCCTTCGCTCCGGGAGAAGGCGCGTTCATCCCCGTCGTTCTTCGCGGCAACGTCGTGGGGGCGATCGAGCTCGACGCCGAGCCCCCCTCGCCGGCGTGGCCGCGCGTCGTGCTCGCGCTCCTCGCCGCCCTCGCCGTGCTGGCCATCGCCGCCGATCGCGTCGCGCGTCGCCTCGCGCGTCCGCTCGAGGGGGTCGCGGCCGCTGCGGACCGCTTCGGGCAGGGCGAGCTCGAAGCGCGCGCGGCTCTCGACCCGAGCCACGCCGGGAGCGCCGAGGCCGAGCACTTGGCGCGCGCCTTCGACGCCATGGCCGAGCGCGTAGAGCGGACCCTCCGCGATCAGCGAGAGCTCCTCGCCGCCGTCAGCCACGAGCTCCGCTCGCCCCTCCACCGCGCCGAGGTGGCGCTCGGGATCTTGCGCGAGCGCGCCGAAGCGCGCGGAGACGACGCGCAAGCGATCGACGACGTGGGCCGGCAACTGCATGACGTCGACGTCATCCTCGGCGATCTTCTCGCTGTCGCGCGCGCCGGGCTCACCGACGTGCGCGCCGAGCCGTTCGCGCTCCTGCCGTGGTTGCGCGCGCGCCTCGCCAAAGAGCGCGATCCCGTGGAGCTCGTGCTCGAAGGCGACGAGGCGAGGGTCGAAGCAGCGAAGGTCGCCGGCGATCCTGCGCTCCTCGCGCGCGCGCTCGACAACCTCCTGAGGAACGCGCGCGTTCACGGTCACCCCGCGGGCGAGCCCCTCCTCGTGAGCGTCGCTCGCGAGGGGCCGCGTGTGCGCATGGAGGTCCACGATCGCGGGCCCGGCTTCCCCGAGGAGCTCCTCGCTCGCGTCTTCGAGCCCTTCGTCCGCGGGGATCGCGCCCGGTCGCACGCCCCGTCGCACGAAGGGGGGGCGGGCATCGGCCTCGCGCTGGTGAAGCGCATCGCCGAGGCCCACGGCGGCAGCGCGCACGCGCGGAATCGAAGCGAGGGGGAGGGGGCGACGGGGGAGGGTGCGAAGCGGGAGGGTGCGAAGCGGGAGGGCGCGACAGGCGCTGTCGTCGGCTTCGAGCTGCCGCTGGCCGAGACGGCCAGCGCGGCGGATTTGGCATCCCGCCCGCTTCCTCCCTAAGATGACCTCGGGCCAATGCGCACGTACATCCGCTTTCTTGCTTGGGTGACGGGCATCCTCGGGGGCCTCGGCCTCTTCTTGTATTTCGCCATGTTCGACGTGTGGACGGTCCCTGGCGACGATCCGCAGTTCGCTCTCTCGATCCAACCGACGATGAAGAGCGGCGACACGGTGCTCGTGTACCGCCACTCGAGCCCCGGCTGGGGAAACCTCGTGCGCTGCCCCGATCCAGACGCCCCGGGGCGATGGGTCGTCGGGCGCATCGTCGGCGTGTCCAACGACCACGTGCAGGTGACCCACGAAACGGTCTCGGTGAACAGCCGCCAGCAAAACACCGTCGGCGCCTGCAACCCGCAGAAGATCATGGTCACCGATCCGGCCACGAAGGAAGACGTCGAGCTCACCTGCTCGCGCCGCGAGTTCGCCGAGATGGAGACCGCGACCCTCCGTGGCGCGTCGGGCTTCGAGTCGGACCTCTCGGTGACGGTCGAGCCCGGGAAGGTCTACCTCCTGAGCGACGACATGCACTTCCACCAAGATTCGCGCGAGTTCGGGCAGGTGAATCCCAAGGACTGCCAGCACATCGTCTACCGGCTCTCGGGGGCCGACGGCTTCGGAGATTCGGAGCGGCGGCTCAATATCCTCTGGTAAGCTTCCGCCCGAGTGGCCATGGGGATCGAGATCGGCATCGTCTGCGGGGTCTGCGAGTGGTACAGCCCCATGAAGACCACGGCGTGCCCTTCCTGCGGGCACGATCTGGCTCTTCTTCCCCGTGAAACGCACGAGGCGCGCACCGATCTGCGCCCCCCGGCGGAGCTCGAGGACGCGCCCCCTTCGTCGATGTTCGACGAACGTCTTCGCCGTCGTCGATCGTCGGGGAGCCTGCGCCTCGGCGTTCCGCCCTCACGATCCGGTTCGGCCGTCGCGTCCTCGGGCGCGTTCGACAACCGCCCCTCGGGGCGGATGAAGTCTTCACCGCCGGCAGACGAAGTCGAGCCCGCGGCCCCGCAGTCTGGCATGTCTCTGGAGGAGCTGATGGATCAGGCAAAGAACTTCATCTGCAAGTCGTGCTCGACGCAGGTGCCCATCGGTCACAAGTTCTGCGGCCGCTGCGGCGCCGCCGTCCCTCCGGAGATCCTCGCCGCGCGCACGCAGTTCTTCGGTCAGCTGCAAGTGCCGGGGAAGGCCAAGCTGATCCTGATTCGCGGGGAAGGGGTCGAGGGGCTCAGCTACCAGCTGAACGCCGAGCAACACATCGTCGGTCGCAACGGCCAGCTCGTCTTCCCCGACGATCCGTTCGTCTCCCCCAAGCACGCGAACCTCTTCTACCGCTCGGGCAAGCTCGTCGTGCGCGACGAGGGCTCGCTGAACGGCGTGTACCTCCGCGTGCGCGGCACGCTCGACGTCGCCTCGGGCGATCACTTCCTCGCCGGCGAGCAGCTCTTTCGCCTCGAGGGTCCGCCGAAGCCGACCGACGGCCCGGCGCCCGACGGCACGTACTTCTACTCTTCGCCGAAGCACCAGAGCCCGTTCCGCATCACGCAGATCCTCCAAGGCGGCGCGCCGGGGATGATCGTGTGCGCGCGAAGCAACGGCCTGCAGATCGGGCGCGAAGGCGGCGATTTGAACTTCCCCACCGATCTCTTCATGAGCTCTTCGCACTGCCGCCTCGACGAGGCGAACGGCAAGCTCACGCTCACCGACTTGAACAGCCGCAACGGGACGTACCTCCGGTTGAAGGGGGAGCGCGAGCTCGCCCACGGCGACTATTTGTTCATCGGGCGGAAGCTGCTCCGCGTCGAGATCACCGCGGCCTGACGCGCGATCGTGCCTTGGGCGCCTCGGCGCCGGCGCCGGCGCGTGCGCGCGCGCGGATCGAGAGGGCGGTGCGGGCGATCGCCGACACCGTGCGAAGGACCGGCGCGGGCACGGCGTCGAGGAACGCTTCCAGATCGATCGGACCGTCGACCGCCGGGAGGAGCGCCGAGAAGACCTCGGCGAAGCGATCGTACTTGCGCGAGAGATCGTCGAGCCGAAGTCTCAAGAAGTCCGCCTCGCTCCCCTTCGCGTCGCCCAAGAGGCCGAGCGAGCGCGCGCACAAGGCCTGCTTGTCGGCGACGACGCGACGAAGCCGCGTGACATACGCGCCGACGATCACGTCGGGGTAGGGGCCGCGAAGGGCGTAGGCGTCGTGGCGGGCACCGGGCACGCGCTGCTTCTCCACGATCCCCGCCGCCTCGAGGTTCTTCAGGTTGCCGAAGACGTTGCTCTTGGCTCGCCCGAGCTCTGTGCAGAGTGCATCCATCGAGAGCGGGCCGTCGGCCAGGTAGAGCGCGGCGACGATCTGCCCGCCGATGCGCGTCGTGCCGGGGAAGCTCGCGGCGACCTCGGCGCCGACCCCTTCGAGGAGGGCGCGACGAGCGGCGCGCACGGCGTCCGCGCTCGTCACGCTCGCCGGCGGGTCGGCCGCGCCCGAGCGCGCACCGGGCGGCGAAGACGATGGACGCGTGCCTCTCCGCGAAGTGCTCACCGTCCGCCTCCTTACCACAGCCACCGACGTGTCCGTGCACGCGAACCCATCGAACCCGCCTCCCGTCGTCCGAATGTGGCAAGCTCGTGTCGTGAGGTTCCGTGCGCTCGTCGGACTCGCCGTCGGTGCGCCGACTCTCGTGCTGGCGTGCTCGGCGGATACGTTCGTCAGCGGCGGCGTCGACGGCGGTGGCGAGGCCGGCGCGAGCGACGGCGCGGGGGCGGTGAACGACGGCGCGGCGCTCGACGTCGTCGACACCGACGGCGGATCGGAGACAGGACCCGACGGCGACGGTGCGCCGCTCCCGGCGTGCGCCGGCTCGAGCCACGCCGTCTGCGCCGACTTCGAGGACGGCGTCTTCCCCCCGGCGGGTTTCGTCGAGGCGCACTCGTTCGGCTCCGCCGCTGCCGATCCTCTCGTCGGCTATCTCTCGCAGCGCTCGCTGCTCGCCGCGAGCCCGGCCGTCGACGGCGGAACGCCTCGCTACGGGATCCTCCAGCACACGGACAGCACCCTGCACCTCAAGGTCAATGTCTCCGGCTGGTTCCGGCTGGAAGACCCGCCGCAAGGCGACTTCGATCTCATGATGGTCCACTTCACGGACTCGGGCTCCCTCACGATCGCCGACATCGGCTTCGCCATCGAGGGGAACATCCTCTACCTCGAGCGCTCGGCGAACGGCTCGGTGTCCTACTTCCGCCCGCTGTCGTTTCAGCCAGTGCAGGGGAAGTGGTTCTATCTCGCGATGGAGCTCGACACCACGCCCGGCGCCGGGCCTTCGGCGCTCATCACCTTCGACACCACGCAGCAGACCATCACCGGCATCGGCCCCGGGGTGACCGGCATCGCCGCGAGCGCCGAGCGCTACGGCCTGCTCTTCGTCTCCGCGGCCGTCCCGTCGATCTCGGTGCACGTCGACAACCTCACCGCCGACTTCCCCTGAGGCTCGACACGACCTAGCTTCCCCGCCGATGAAGCACGAAAATCGGCTCGCCCAAGAGGCCTCGCCCTACCTTCGCCAGCACGCCACGAACCCGGTCGACTGGTTCCCGTGGGGTGAAGAGGCGATCGCCCGCGCGAAGGAGCGCGACGTGCCGATCCTCCTCTCCATCGGCTACTCGGCGTGCCACTGGTGCCACGTCATGGAGCGCGAGAGCTTCGAGGACGAAGCCATCGCCGCGAAGATGAACGAGCTCTTCGTCAGCGTGAAGGTGGACCGCGAAGAGCGCCCGGACCTCGATCAGATCTACCAGCTCGTCGTCCAAATCATGGGGCGCAGCGGCGGTTGGCCGCTCACCGTGTTCCTCACCCCCGATCAACGCCCGTTCTTCGGCGGCACGTACTTTCCCCCGACCGACCGCTACGGCGTGCCCGGCTTCACCAAGATCCTCGACGCGGTAGCCGGGGCCTACCGCGAGCGAAGGGACGAGGTGACGCTCCAAGCCGGCGAGCTCACCCAGGCGATCGCCGAAGTGACGAACGAGCGGAAGTCCACGAGCGGCGTGCCCCTCGACGGCACGCTGCTACGGCGCACGGCCGACCGACTCTCGGCGCGCTTCGACGATCGTCACGGAGGCTTCGGATCGCGGCCGAAGTTCCCCAACACCATGGCCCTCGACGTGCTCCTCCGCCGCGCCGCGCTCGAGGGCGACGCGCGCGCCGAGAGCCGCGTGCGACTCACGCTCGACGCGATGCGCGCCGGCGGGATCTACGACCAGCTCGGCGGCGGCTTTCACCGCTATTCGACCGACGAGAAGTGGCTCGTGCCTCACTTCGAGAAGATGCTCTACGACAACGCGCTGCTTCTTCGGAGCTACGCCGACGGCTTCCGCGCGCTCGGCGAAGAAGCGCACGCGGCGACCGTGCGCGACATCGCCGCCTACCTCGCGCGGGAGATGCGCGACCCCGGCGGCGCCTTCTACGCCACGCAGGACGCCGACAGCGAAGGGGAGGAGGGGAAGTTCTTCGTGTGGGACGAGGCCGAGATCCGCGCCGCGCTCGACGGAGAGTCGGAAGAGGCGATGCGCACCGTGCTCGCCCACTTCGGTGTCCGGAGCGAGGGCAACTTCGAAGAGACGAAGAAGACCGTGCTCGCGGTCGAGAAGACCGTGCCCATGCTCGCGGTACAGCTTGGCCTCGCCCCTTCGACCATCCTCGCCACGCTCGAGCGCACGAAGGCGCGTCTCCTCGAAGCGCGCCGCGCGCGCGTCGCGCCGTTCCGCGACGAGAAGATCCTCGCGAGCTGGAACGGGCTGCTCGTCGCTTCGCTCGCCGACGCCGGCGCGCTCCTCGACGCACCCGAGCTCGTGGAGATGGCGCGTGGCGCTTTTGCGTTCGTGGAAGCGCGTCTCACCGTGCGTGAGGCAGACGGCGCGCGCCTCCGCGTGCTTCGCCTCGCCAAGGACGGCGCGGTCAAAGGACCGGGCTTCCTCGACGACCACGCGTTCTTCGCCTGGGCGGCGCTCGCGCTCTACGAGGCGACGGGCGAGCCGAGATATGTGCAAACTGCACGAAGCGCGGCCGACGCGATCCTCGCGCACTTCGTAGACGACGCTACGCCGGGCTTCTTCTTCACCCCCGACGACGGCGAGGCGCTCATCCATCGCGCCAAGGACGCCTTCGACAACGCCATCCCCAGCGGCCAAGCCATCGCCACCCGCGTGCTCCTCCACCTGGGCACGCTCGTCGACGCGAGCTACGGCGAGCGCGCGCGTCGCGAGCTCGAGCACCTGGCCCCGCTCGCCCTCGACAACCCGTTCGGCTTCGCCGAGACGGTGGGGGCGCTCGATCGCCTGGTGCGCGGATCGGTCGACGTCGTCCTCGTCGGCGGCCGCAGCGACACGCGCACCTGCGCGCTCGCCCGCGAGGTCTTCCGCGCGTACCTACCGAACCGCACCCTCGCGTGGGTCGATCCCGAGGACGACGCGTCACGCGCCGCGTGTGCGCTCCTCGCCGAAGGGAAAGAGGCGAAGGACACGCCGGTGGCGTACGTCTGCCGCGGGCGCACCTGCTCTTTGCCCGTCGCCGAGGCGAGCGCGCTCGCCGAGCTCCTTCGCGCGCCCACGGCCGAAGGCTGAAACCGGCCGCGCGTCGCGGTCGCGCGCGCTACTTGCAGCTCGCGCCGTACTCTTGGCAGGTGCCCGAGATGCAGCTCGTTCCGATCTCGCAGAAGCGCGCGGTGCTGTCGCACGCCTCTCCGGTCTTCACGCGCGCGACGCATGTCCCGCTCACGCACGCGGTCTCGCCTTGGCAATACACCCCGTGGGCAGGGTCGCAAGTTTGCCCGCTGCCGACGAAGGTCGGCGCCGCGCACTTGCCTTGGGCGTTGCAGCTGAGAAGGGCGTAGGGATCGCACGGGGGGAGCTTCCCCGTCGTGTCGCAGGTGGCGCCTTCTCCTCCAGGCTTTTGGCACGTGCCGCCAATGCAGTACGCGAGCGGATCCGATCCGCAGGCATGCGTCGCGTCGCAGCTCTGACCGACGGCTTGCGGCTTGGCGCACGCGAGCCCCGTGCCGCTGTTGACGCACTGGAGGCCGGGCGCGCACGTAGCTCCCCCGGCGCACGACTCGCCGGCCCCTTTCGGTGCCGCACACGTTCCGCAGGTGCCGGTGCCGTAGTTGCACGTCTTGCTCACGCACTGATCGGAGGTCCCGCACGTCGCCCCGTCGGCGCGACTTCCTTGGAAGATACACGCATCGGGAATTTTGAACGGCGAGCCGGTGCACTGGTACGCGTCGCGCGCGTCGGCGCACGCGAGGAGCCCCGCCTCGGTCGCGCCGGTGTCCGCGACCGTGAGCCCGGCGGCGCAGAGGGCACGCTCCTTCGTCAGGCACGTCGCTTCGTCGACGTAGAGGTAAGCGAGGTAGCTCGGACTGCAGCGACGCATCTGGTCGCACGAGGACTTCGCGCAGCGCTCGACGGCGTCGCTCGTGCCCCCGCCTTCGCCGTGGGAGGAGCCGGCCTCTCCCGCGTCGTCGTCGCCCCCGCCGCCGCCCCCGCCGCCCCCGCCGCTCGTGCTCGACGAGCTACCGCTGCACGCGGCCGCGACGGAGAAGAGCATCGCGGCGCCCAACCCAAGAAGAACCGAGAGTCCCCGTGCCATGGGCGGAAACCTCTCAGCGCCGCGGGCGACCGCGACCGAAGCCGCCGCGCCGGCCACCACCACCGCCGCCACCGCTCGAGCCGTGCCCGCCGTGGGGCTCGGGGGGGAGCTGGGCGCGGAGGGCGTCGACCGCCGAAGCATCGGCTCCGCGAGCGAGGAGATCGAGCTCGAGCACGTCGAGCGCCGGGCCGATCATCTCCGAGCGGGCGAGGCGGGCGAAGGCGCCGCGGCCGAGGCGCTGCTTGATGGTGATGATGCGACGGATCGCGTCGGCGATGCGGCGCGGGAGGGCGATCCGCTCGATGATGGGATCGAGGAACTCGTGCACCGAGTCGCCGTGGTCCTTCGGATCGCCGCACACCTCTTCGAGCGGCTCGCAGAGCAGCGTCGTGAAGAGCACCACGTCGTCGAGGGGGGCGCCCTTCGCCTTGGTCTTCTTGTCGACCGCGTCCATCCTGCGGAAGAAGCGCGCGCCGCCGCCGCCGGTCGCGTCGTCGTCGTCGAGGAAGGCCGCGAGCTCGGGGATGAGGAGCGACATGGCCCCCATCTCCCAGAGCAGCCACATCGAGCGGTGGGCCGCGCCACCGCGCATCAAGCGGAGGATCTCCTCGAAGAGGCGAGGCCGCGCCGCGCGCGCGAGGTCGTCGCGGTGCGCGACCATGGCGTCGTACACCTCGGGATCGATGCCGAGGTCGAGGCGGCCGGCGAATTTGATCGCGCGGAGGATACGCACCGGATCCTCGCGGAAGCGCACGCCCGGATCGCCGATGGTGCGGATCGTCCGGTCGCGGATGTCGTCCATCCCGCCGCACCAGTCGAGGACTTGGCGGCGATCGAGATCGTAAAAGAGCGCGTTGATGGTGAAGTCGCGCCGGAGCGCGTCCTCGTGCGCGTCGCCGAAGACGTTGTCGCTGCGAATGAGCAGGTCTTCGTCGGTGAGCTCGGCCTCGTCGGCGGAGATCTCTTGCGGGTTCTTGCGGAACGTCGCGACCTCGATCACCTTCCCGCCGCTGAAGAGCACGTGGGCGAGGCGGAAGCGGCGGCCGATGATGCGGCAGTTCCTGAACAAGCGGCGCATGTCCTCGGGGCGCGCGCTCGTCGCGACGTCGAAGTCCTTGGGCTTGCCGTTGAGGAGCAGGTCGCGCACGCACCCGCCGACGAGGTACGCCTGGAAGCCGGCGCGCTCGAGACGCTGCACGACCCTCGCGGCGTCGGCGTCGATGCGCGCCTCGGGGAGCGCCACGTCGTGACGCACGAGCCCGGTGTCCCGGTGCCGCTCGAGCACGTCGGCTTGCGCCGGCGGCTCGTCCTCTTCCACGCGGAACGACGGAAGCTCGGGCGGCGCGGGCCAAGCACCTTGCTCGCGCGGCGCCCTGCGCCCACGCGGCGGCTCTTGGGGAGCGCCCGGCTTCACAGCGTCACCGCGGTCACCGCGCGACGGGTCGCCGGCCCTTTTCGAGCCGGGTGAGCCCGGTTGCTCACCGTCCCCGCCCGGCGGGGAATTGTCCTTGGGTCGACGCATCAAGCACGCACGAAAAGCCAGTCGGGACTCTATCAGTGCGCGTCGGCCGTCGCAATCGATGCGAATCGGCCCGCGTCCGGGTTGGGCCGGGCGGAGGGGCCCTCCGCTCTCCGGGGCGCACCGAACCGCTCGTTTCGCCCCTCCGTTCGCGTCACCGCCTCCGTGGGCGAGTCCTCGACGAGCCTCGCCGAACATCCACGAACCGTGCCGTGACCGTTGACGGCCTCCGCCGTGTGATTAGCTTGCGTGCGTGCCCCGGAGAACTCGGGGCGCAGGTTCCGCCGGAAGGAAAGCGTATCGCTTCCTCACCGCGCGAGCCCTGGGCCTCCGATTCTGGAGTCACCTCGGGCACGAGCCTAGGTGGGCATGGTACGCCCGCCGATCGAACCAGCGATTTTCGTAGCACCGCATCGACGATTTTTGGAGGACGACAGCGTCATGGGCAAGATCATCGGCATCGACCTGGGCACGACGAACAGCGTTGTCGCCATCATGGAGGGGCGTGAGCCCAAGGTCATCGTCAACGAGGAGGGATCCCGCATCACTCCGAGCGTGGTGGCCTGGGACGACAAGGGCGAAGTCCTCGTCGGTCAAATCGCCAAGCGCCAAGCGGTGACGAACCCGGAGAACACCGTCTTCAGCTCGAAGCGCTTCATCGGGCGCCGCTTCGAAGAGGTCGGCGAAGAGACGAAGCGTGTACCTTACAAGGTCGCGCGCGCTCAGAACGGCGACAGCGCCTTCGACATCCGCGGCAAGGTCACCTCCCCGCAAGAAGTCAGCGCCAAGGTGCTGATGAAGCTGAAGAAGGCGGCGGAGGACTACCTCGGCGAGAAGGTGTCCGAGGCGGTCATCACCGTCCCGGCGTACTTCAACGACGCCCAGCGCCAAGCCACGAAGGACGCCGGCCGCATCGCCGGTCTCGACGTGAAGCGCATCGTCAACGAGCCGACGGCCGCGGCGCTCGCCTACGGCCTCGACAAGAAGTCGGACGAGATCATCGCCGTCTACGACTTCGGCGGCGGCACCTTCGACATCTCGATCCTCGAGGTCGGTGACAACGTCGTGCAGGTCATCTCGACCAACGGCGACACGCACCTCGGCGGCGACGACATCGACAACTTGATCATCGACTGGATGATCGCCGAGTTCAAGAAGAGCTCGGGCATCGACGTCGGCAAGGACAAGATGGCCCTCCAGCGCCTGAAGGAGGCGGCGGAGAAGGCCAAGATCGAGCTCTCGAGCGTGCAGGAGACGAGCATCAACCTGCCGTTCCTCACCGTCGGCCCCGGCGGCCCGGTGCACCTCGACATGCGTCTCTCGCGCTCGAAGCTCGAGCAGATGATGTCGCCGCTCATCGAGCGCTCGATGGAGCCCGTGAAGAAGGCGCTCCAGGACGCGAAGAAGAGCCCCAAGGACATCGCCGAGGTCATCCTCGTCGGCGGCTCGACCCGCGTGCCGCTCGTCAAAGAGACGGTGAAGAAGTTCTTCGGCAAAGATCCTCACCAGGGCGTGAACCCGGACGAGGTCGTGGCCATCGGCGCGGCGGTGCAAGCCGGCGTGCTCTCGGGCGACGTGAAGGACATGGTCCTCCTCGACGTCACCCCGCTCTCGCTCGGCGTCGAGACGCTCGGCGGCGTGATGACGGTCATGATCGGCCGCAACACGACCATCCCGACGCAGAAGAAGGAGATCTTCTCCACGGCGACGGACAGCCAACCGAGCGTGGAAGTGCACGTCCTCCAGGGCGAGCGCACCGAGGCCCGCTACAACCGGACCCTCGGCAAGTTCCACCTCGAAGGGATCATGCCGGCGCCGCGCGGCGTCCCCAAGGTCGAGGTCACCTTCGACATCGACGCCAACGGCATCCTCTCGGTCCACGCCAAGGACACCGCGACGGGCAAAGATCAGAAGATCACCATCACGGCGAACAGCGGCTTGAACGAGGCCGACATCCAGAAGATGGTGAAGGAAGCGGCCGAGCACGAGGCGGAAGACAAGGCGCGCCGCGAGCAGATCGAGCGCAGGAACAAGCTCGACAACCTCGTCTACCAGCTGGAAAAGCAGATCTCCGAGCACAAGGAGAAGCTGCCGGCGGCCGACGTCGCGACCTTCGAAGGGCTCATCAAAGAGGGGCGCGAGGCGGTCGAGAAGCAGGACGACGCGCAAATCACCTCCGCTCTCGAGAAGCTCGAGAAGGAAGCGCACCGCATCGCCAGCGTCATGTACCAGTCGGCGGGAGCCGGCGGGGGCGAAGCCCCGGGAGACGGCGCGAACGGTCACGGCGAGCCCCCCGCGGGCGAAGCGGGTGGGAAGAAGAAGGACGGCGGCGTCATCGACGCCGAGTTCGAAGAAACGCAATGAAGCCGAGGTCGCCCGCGCGTTTGCATGCGCGGCGACCGAGCTCCGTCCAACGGGGCGGTGCCGTGCCGGAAGCTTGAGGTACGTGGACTGCGCAAGATCGAGGATCGCTCCTCGGCCTTGCGCAGTTCCCATTTCGCGGCGCACACTCTCTACTTGGAGGTCGGGGTATGAAGGTCGCCACCAAGCTCATCGCGCTCGGCGCCGTTGCGTTCGGGATGTCCATCGCCGGTCACGCCGCCGCGGAAGATCCCGTGGACATCGACACCGCCAAGCGCCTCATCGGCGACAAGCTGAAGGACGCGACCCGAAAGGCCGAGGCCAACTGCCAAGGCTTGAAGGAGAAGAACGGCAAGCCGGCCACGACCGGCCCCGTGCGCATGACGCTCCTCGTGAGTCACGAAGGCCACACCGCGCCGGTCGACATCTACGTCGGCGGCGGCGGCGCGACCGCGCGCTGCGTCGCCGGCTACTTCACGTTCACGCACCCGCCCTACAAGGGGCCCGACGTGCGGCTCGACTACGGCGTGCAGATCACGACGCCCAAGGGCTGACGCGCCTCCGCCGATCGTCGGCGCACACGCGTCGGCGACCGCCGCGCCAATCGCGGCTCAGGAGAGCTTCGCGAGCTTGGCCGCTACGTCGCGCAGCGCGGCGGCGATGAGCTTCGGTGCCTCCTCGAGGCCGCGCCCCGTCTGGAACGTGAGCATCGCCGGCCCTTCGCTCATCACCACGTAGAGCTGGAGAAAATGCGTGAGCGCCACGTAGCCCATCGGCCCGTGGTACTCGCAGAAGTGCGCGTAGCGGATGTTCGACGTCATCAAGGGGAAGGTCCCCGGCGTCTTGAGCCCGTAAGCGAGCGCCACTTGCAGGAGCCTTCGCGGCCAAGGCGCAGCGGCGCGACCGAGGTACGCGAGCATCTCGGCGCCGTAGCCCGACTCGGTCGAGAGCTCCTTCTCGGCGTCGATGGCCCGGGTGTGCGCGACCGCCGCCGCCGCGAGCTTCTCGCGTAGCTCGGCGCGATCGGCTCCCCGCTCGAGCGCCACGCGAAACGCCTCCGCCGCCGCCGTCGGCGGGATGAACGTGCGCACGTGACCAGCTTGGTAGCGACGCATGTCGATCATCTCGCGCACCACGCCGCGGCCGAGCGCGAGCACGCGCGGGTCGCGCAACGCGAGGTGCAGCGCCAGGTGAAAGCCCGCGTCCGGCTTGATGCCGAGCTTCTTGAAGGCCCCGAGGCCGAGCCCCTCGATCCACTCGCGTCGACCCTCGGTGGTGAGGCGCGAGCGCACCGTCTCGGTGATGGCGTCGCGCGCTGCTCGCTGACCTTCGCTCATTTGCCAGGTGAGCTCGTGCACCCCTGTCTTCGCCGCGACGTCGGCGGGCGCGTCGGTCTTCTGCGGGAGCGCGTGATGAATCGCCCGTTGGCCGAGCGCGAGGCAGAAGAGACCAGCCACGCGTCCTTCGGCGCCGGCGCGAAAGCAGCCGATGACCGCCGCGTTCCCGTCGGCGGAGACGACGAGCTGGAGCCCGTGATCGTACCAACGGTTCCGGAATCCCGCCGAGTACGCTTTCACTCCGAAGCCGTCGAGATCGGCCACCTCGTCGTCGACGTCGAGCGCGAGGGTGAAGAGCGCCTCGTCGACGGCGTCCATCGTCGCTTCGTTCGTCTCGTAGAGGTCGGCCGCGAGCGCGCGCCACTCCGGTCGATCGCCCGCGGTCACTCCGGCCGGCGTGTCGTCGGAGGGGCCGTCCTTCGCCGTCAGCTCCACGATCGCCCGGAGCGCCTCGCGCCAGCCGTCGACCGACCGCACGCCGCTCGCGCCGACCACGTCCACGGCAAAGAAGCGACGCCGTACGAGGACGAGCACGTGACGTCCGGTCGCGCGCGTGGGGGTGTCGTCGTCCTTGGCGCGGAGCCCCCAGGAGAAGAGCCGTTGGTACTGCTCCATGTCGAGCGGGTGCTCCCCCTCGTACTCTTGCGGGAGCTTTCCCGAGGCGATCACGTCGTGCATCTCGAGCGCGCTCGCCACGAGCAGCGCGCCGCGATCGATCGCCGTGCGCGCGCCGAGGTCGGGCCCGAGAATCACGCACCAGCTGTCGGAGAGGACCGACTCGGTGGTACGAATGCGGGCGCGAAGGTGGAGCTCCGAGATCCAATTCACCTGCGTGGCGAGCTCGCCGGCCAACCGAGCGCGGGCGCGCTGAAGGCTCGGCGCGAGGAGCCAGGCCAAGAGCGGCGCGAGCCACCGCCCGCCGGTCTCGCGGAGGACGTAGGTGAGGCCCCGCTTCACGTCGGCCCGGACGTCGTCGGGTGGGAGCGGAAGCGGCGGAAGCGCCGTCGCCAGCGCTTGGTCCGAGGTTTGCCGCTTGGCTCTGTTCGCGTCGCTCATGCCCGGTTGCTCCCCTCGCGACCCGGGCGGGGGGCGCGAAACTGGATCTTATAAGATCCAACCATGGACAAGCACACATTCAGCAATGAAGTCCGTATGAAGGCTCGCGGGGGTTACACCCCAGTCCCGAAATCACGACGGAATTTTTCTACCCCTGCGAGATAATTCTTTCCATGTCGGATTTCTGTCCGTGGCATGTATTATGGATGCATTGGAACTTTGCAAGGAGTCTGGACGTGAGGAGCGAGATGCGGGACGCTCCTCTTATCCCGCTGACCGAGAGGCAAGCATGTCGTCATTGAAACGTCGGTTGCGTCAACGAGGGGCCGTGATGGTCGAATACGCCCTTCTCGTCTCCTTCGTCGCCATTCCCACCGTCATCGGCGTGTCCGCCGGCGCGGTGCTCCTCACGCAGAACTACGTCGCGCAGCGCACGACCATCCTCACGCCCACGCCCTGATCATGGAGATGAAGAGCTTCCTCATCCTGGCGCTCTGCGTCTCCGCCATCGCGGCTCTCAGCGATTGGCGGCGCGGGCGCATCCCCAACGTGCTCACGTTGGGGGTCCTCGTGGCGGCGCCGGCGATTCACATCGCGCGCGTCGTCTCGATGGAAGGGTGGGGACGCGACGCGTGGGTCGTGGGCATCGGCTCGCTGATCGGCGCTGCCGTCTGCGCCTTCGTCCCGTTCATCCTCTTTCTCCGCGGCGGCGTCGGCGCCGGCGACGTGAAGCTCCTCGCGGCGATGGGCGCCGTGCTCGGCGCGCGCGTCGGCATCGAGGCCGCGTTCTACAGCTTCGTGATGGCCGGCATCGTCGGCCTGGGAAAGCTCGCTTACGAGGGGCGGCTCTTTCGCTCCATCAAGACCGCTGCGGTGGTGGCCGTGAGCCCGACCGCCAGCGGCGACAACAAGAAGACGTTGGTCGCGGACATGAACACCCGCTTCGCCATGGGCCCGTCGGTGCTCGTGGGAATGGTCGTCACTGCCTGGCTACACTGGAGGACGGTATGAAGGCGCAAAAGGGAAAGGCTCTCTCGCGGGTGAGCCTCGCGCGTGACAAGCGAGGAGCGGTCCTCGCCGAGTTTGCCGTGGCGATCATGCCGCTGCTCCTCGGGTTCTTCGTCTTCTTCCAGGTGGCCGTGATGGTCGTGGCGAAGATGTTCGTCCGCCACGCGACCATCTGCGCGGCCCGCGCCGGCATCGTCATCAAGGGGGGCGGCGACACGAACCCCATGATGGACGGCGAGCCGCAAGGGACCGACGGCGACATCGACAACGCCTTCAAGGGCGGCCTCGGCATGTGGGGTCAGAGCGGCATGCTCGCCGGCTCCGTCACGGTGAGCGACCCCGGCGGTCCGACCGGCGACGTGACCGCGAACTCGACCGTGAACTTCAACTGCAGCGTGCCGCTCGGTGGCCGCATCGTGTGCGCGGGTGGGCCGATCCTCATGACCGACACCGCGACTCTCCCCAAGCAAGGCGCGAGGTACAAATGAGCTTCCGTCGGCAAAGCGAGAACAGGGAGTCCGTCATGGCCACGCTCCGCGAACGCTTCGTTCGTCTCGCCCGCGAAGACCGCGGCGCGATCATGATCATGGGCACCTTCATGGGCATCGCGCTCATCGGTGCCACCTGGTACGTCATCGGCCTCGGCGATGCGTTCATCTACCGTGAGCGCGTGCAGGAAGCGGCCGACTCGGCCTCGTTCTCCGCCGCCGCGGTCCACGCCAAGGGGATGAACTTCATCGCCGCGATCAACATCATCATGTTGGTCCTCACGGCGCTCTGGCTCGTCATCAACATCATCGAGGACATCCTCGGCGCCATCCTCGACATCGTCGGGAGCACGCCGGGCAAGCTCGGCCCCGGGTCGTGCTTCCTCGACGGCAACGAAGTCATCCCCAGCATCGCCGGCACCTCGGTCAACGGCCGCCGCAGCTGCTGCACGCCGGCCACCACGCTGAACCTCATCGTCGACGGCGGCACCGTGGCCTCGGGTGGCGGCGCGGCCACCGCGTTCTGCGACATCTCCGAGGCCGTTCAGCCGGTGCACAACGCGGTGAAGGACGCGCGTGAGAAGTACGCCGGCGTCCTCGAGACCGTGCTCCCCGCGCTCGGCAAGGTGGAGACGGTCGTCAAGAACGTCACCCCGGTCGCCGGCTTCGCCGCCAGCTTCATCGCGGCGCACGAGTACAACGAGGTCGGCCTCAGCATCAGCGCGTCGGAGATTCCGGCGGGCGGCGCCGGCGGTGTCGGCGGCCTCCCGCTTCACCAGAAGAACTTCGACGACCTCTGCAAGCACGCCATCGACGGCGTCTTCGACTGGATCAAGGAGCACGTGATCGGCAACATCCCGCTCGTCGGGAGCGCCATCAACACGACGCCGTTCCAGCAGATCATCGACGTCATCCAGAACATCATCACCGGCAGCCTCGTCTCGCGTTACTGCAGCTTCACGCGCGGCACCGAGGTCTGGGAGCAAGAGGGCTTCTACACGGTGCACGACGTCGCCAAGAACGGCCACGACCTCATGCAGATCTGGACGTTCGTCCCCAGCACGCAGAACGACACCCAGGGCCACATCGTCCCCATCGGCTCGCGCGGCGCGGCGGCGGCGCCCACGCCGTCCACGCAGAACACGTACTACGCGCAGGCGGAGTTCTACTACGACTGCGGCGACACCTGGGAGTCGAGCGACTGCAACGAGAACGACAACGCGATGTTCGGGCTCCGCTGGAAGGCGCGCCTCCGCCGCGTGAAGGTGCCGAGCATCGGCAGCGACATCGCCGGCGAGATCAACGCGGCGATCAGCAACGCGCTCGAGAGCGCGGCCGACCAAATCGCTCCGACGGATCCGGAGTACGGCCCCGGCGGCGCGGGTCACACGACCGTCGGCCAGGTCGCGAACAACGAGTCGGTGAAGTTCGTCTTCGGTCTCGCCGGCGACGCCGCCAGCGGCCCGATCAACAGCGTGGGTGCGGCCCTCGACCCGGCCGGCTTCCACCCCACCGTGGTGCACTGATGGAGACGCACATGAACCGCACGAAGCAAGCGCAACACGTCGCGTTGGCCAAGAAGCGAGTCCGCAGCCGCGGCGCGGCGATGGTCGAAGCCGCCATCGTGATGCCGATCTTCATCTGCTGCTGGGGCGTCACGATGCTCGCCGGAGGCGCTCGCTACAAGAAGCTCCAGGTGCAGCAGGAAGCTCGTCAGAACTTCTTCACCCAAGCCTCGGCCGGGTGCACCGGCTCGGGCGGGCCGACCATCCCCTCGCTCTCGAGCAACCCGGGCGCCGACCCGCGGACCGCCGCCGGCACCAACGCCGGTGCCGCGCCGCAAGACGCGGTGAGCTCGACCCAGCAGTTTTTCACCGTCGGCGGGAACGTGAGCGGCCAGTGGTCGTGGAGCCACGGCTTCCAGAATCAGGGCGCGGTGTGGGACACCAGCACGCGCAGCGTCGCGATGAGCGCGCACTCGTTCTACTTCTGCAACGAGACGTCGCACACCGGCCTGCTCGGCTTCTTCACGTACGCGATCGACGAGATTCGCCAGCTCGTCCCCAACTCCGTGTCGATCAACTGAGCGGGAGA
Organism: uncultured Polyangiaceae bacterium; assembly: GCA_964531795.1. GTDB lineage: Bacteria > Myxococcota_A > Polyangia > Polyangiales > Polyangiaceae > CAZHHD01. Next base: position 81,242 of record CAZHHD010000033.1, read on the forward strand.
TTAGAAAGCCATGATCCAGATTCTCCTCGCGCTTCGTAAGCTCAATCGCCTCAAGCCGTTCAACGCCAAGAAGGCGCGGCACCGCCAGGGGCTCGCGCGCGTGTTCGCCTTCGGGCTCACGGTGTCGCTCGCGGTCGGCGTCGGCGCGGGCTACTCCTCGGCGCAGACCCAGGCCGACGAAGGGGCGATGGGGGTTGGTCGGCAGCTGGCGGCGATGGGCGATCTCCTCCAGGAGCCGCACCGCATCAACCTGAACGGTCAAGCGATCTGGATGAGCAGCGGCGTCACCGACGAGAGCGCGAAGACCGTGCTCGACCGCTTCGAGACCCACTGCCGCGCCAACCAAGGCGCTTCGGCGGATCTCTGGAAGCAGCTCGGCAAGAAGGGGATGGCGGTGCAAGCGGCGCCGGCGGGGAAGAACCCGCTCACGTTCCTTCGCCGCGGCAACGACGACGAAGGCGTCGTGAGCTGCCTCGCCAAGACCCCCGATCAAGAGAAGGACGGCGTGAAGGCCGCCCTCAAGTTCGTCAAGACGCACGACCTCGGCGACCTCGGCGCGCTCCGCTACGCCTACGCCAAGAAGGGGACGCACGGCACGCAGGTGCTCGTCGCGTGGACCGAGGATCACTTCAAGCTCGACAACCTGTACCCGCAGGGCTCGAACGACGTCCCGGGCACCGACTCGGATCTCGCGCCGCGTCCGCCGGGCAAGACCCTTCGCCTCTTCAGCGCGCACATGGACGGCACCCCGTACGGCGTGCGCGTCTACCAGTCGAGCGCCGGCACGCCCAAAGAGGTGACCGACTACTACGACGCCGAGATGAAGAAGCGCGGCTTCGGTCGCCTCCTCGACAAGTCGGACATGGACGGCTCGCGCGAGTACATGAAGGGCGGCGTCTTCGTCTCTCTCAACGCGCAGCCCGACCCGAACGGCGGCACCGCGGTGTCCGTCGGCGATCTCGGCGGTGTAGACTTCTCGAGTGCGCCGAAGCTCTCCGAAAACCAGAAGCCCTGAGTCTGTCTCTCCGCGAGGCGGAACGAGCGCGCGGGTCTCTCGCGCGCTCGTTTTCCTTTTTGCGCTCGCAGCGTGCAAGAGCTCGACGGACCGCGCGCCGACCCCGCTCGGCGGCTCGGCGGAGCCCGTCGGCAACCTCTCGCCGTTCTTCTTTCTGAAGGACGCCTCGGCGCCGTCGCTCCGCGGCACCGACGTACGCAGCGGCGCGGTCGTGGCCGAAGAGCGCGGCTCCGGCGTCGGCGAGATGATCGCCGACACGGCCTTTCAAGACATCGACAAGAAGCCAGGCAAGCTCTCCGGCTACCGCGGGAAGACCCTCGTCGTGGTGATGTGGAGCTCGACCTGCCCCGTCGCCAACAAGTACCTCCCCACGCTCCGCGACCTCTCGGAGAAGGTCGCCAAAGATCCGAAGTCGGCGCTCCTCGTGGTCCTCCCCGAGGCGCAAGAAGACGCGGAGAAGGCGCGGGCCGCGCTCGAAGGCATCCCTGCGCGCGTCGTCGTCGGCGACGGCATCGCCCGCGCCCTCCGCGCCAAAGCCTCGACCGAGAGCTTCGTCGTCGACGCCGCCGGCACGCTGCAATACCGCGGCGCCATCGACGATCAATACGCCATCGGCGCTGCGCTCCCCGCGCCGCGCAGCACGTACCTCAACGACGCGCTCGCCGCCGTGGCCAAGGGCGAGCGGCCCCCGGTGCGCGTGACGTACGCCCCCGGCTGCGCGCTGGGCGTCATCAAGGCGATGGCCGACGAAGACCGCGACGGTGGCGCGCCGACCGCAGCGCCAACGACGAACGCCACCTGGTACCGGGACGTGAGCCGCATCGTGCAGGATCGCTGCCAGGGCTGCCACCGCCAAGGACAAGCGGCCCCCTTCGCGCTCTCGAGCTACGCCGACATGAAGGCGCACCTCACGATGATCGACGAAGTGGTCGAAGCGCGGATCATGCCGCCGTGGTTCGCTCGATCGGGATCGTGGAAGAACGATCTCTCCCTCACCGAAGCGCAGCGCACGACGCTGCTGCAGTGGATTCGAGCCGGCGCGCCGGCGGGCGATCCGAAGGACGCGCCGCTGCCGCGCAAGTACCCGTCGGAGTTCACCATCGGCGAGCCCGACGCTGTCGTCCCGGTCGCCGATCCGACGCCGGTCCCCGATCGCGGGATCTTGCCTTATCGGTACCTCGTCCTTCACCCGAACTTCACCGAAGACCGCTTCGTTCAGCTCGTCGAGCTGCACCCGAGCGCGCCTCAAATCGTGCATCATGCACAGATCTTCGTGCTCCCGCCCGGTCCCGGCGATGCGGTCGAGCCGACGGAGGCCGATCTTGCGGCGGCGCACGACGCGCGACGCATCTTCGCCGCCCTCGTCCCCGGCGGCGATCGCGAACGCTTCACCCCGGACGAAGGGCGCTTCTTGCCGAAGGGGGCGCGCCTCCTTCTTCAGGTGCACTACCAGCCGAACGGCCACGCCGTGGCGAAGAGCTCCTTCCGCCTAGGGCTCGTCTTCAACAAGACGCCGCCGGAGAAGGTCCTGAGCGCGATGTGCGTCGTGAACTTCAAGATCAAGATCCCGCCGAACGAGAAGGACCACAAAGAGACCGTGGCGATGTTCGTCCCCCAGCGCACCGAGATCGTTCGCTTCGTCCCGCACATGCACCTGCGCGGCAAGCGCATGACGTACACCGAGATCGATCCCGACGGCTCGCGCCACCCGCTCTTCGACGGCGACTACGATTTTCGCTGGCAGCTCACCTACGAGCCCGCGGCTCCGCTGGTGCTCGATGCCGGATCACGCATCGAGGTGACGGCGACGTACGACAACACGAAGGGGAACACGCAGAACCCCGACCCCAACGCCACGGTCACTTACGGGCAGCAGACGACGGACGAGATGGACGACGGTTGCATGGTCGTCGCCGAACCACGCCTCGCGGCGCGCTAGTGTCCTGAGTCCGAGGTTCGTCGCCTTCGGCGCCGAGCCTTCTGACTCAGGAACTAGGTCATCGGTCACTCTGGTGGGGAGCTGGCGCTCCCCCTCGCTCGGTCGCTGACGCTCCCTT
>CAZHHD010000034.1:0-74025 GCA_964531795.1 uncultured Polyangiaceae bacterium
AGTGGATGTAGAAGACGTCGCCCGGGTACGCCTCGCGGCCCGGCGGGCGGCGGAGCAGGAGCGAGAGCTGACGGTAGGCGACGGCCTGCTTCGAGAGGTCGTCGTAGATGCAGAGCGCGTGGCGCCCGCTGTCACGGAAGTACTCGGCCATCGTGACGCCGGTGTACGGCGCGATGAACTGGAGCGGCGCCGACTCGCTGGCGCCGGCGACGACGACGGTCGTGTACTCCATCGCGCCGTGCGCGGTGAGCTTGTCGACGACGGCGGCGACGGTCGACTGCTTCTGCCCGATGGCGATGTAGAAGCAGTAAACCCCCTGGCCCTTCTGGTTCAGGATGGTGTCGATGGCGATGGCGGTCTTGCCGACCTGGCGGTCGCCGATGATGAGCTCGCGCTGGCCGCGGCCGATGGGGACCATGGCGTCGATGGCCTTGATGCCCGTCTGGAGCGGCTCCTTGACCGGCTGGCGCGCGAGGATGCCCGGCGCCTTCACTTCGACGCGGCGGCGGTGCGGCGACTCGATGGGCCCCTTGCCGTCGATGGCGATGCCGAGCGCGTTGACGACGCGGCCGACGAGCGCCTCGCCGACGGGCACTTCCATGATGCGCCCGGTGCGCTTCACGGTGGCGCCTTCCTTGATCGTGCTCGTGTCGCCGAAGAGCGCCGAGCCGACGTTGTCGCTCTCGAGGTTCAGCACGAGGCCCATGAGGCCGCCCGGGAACTCGAGGAGCTCGCCGGCCATGGCCCCTTCGAGGCCGTAGACGCGCGCGATACCGTCGCCCACGCTGAGGACCGTGCCGGTCTCCATCGTGAGGGCGGTCTTCTCGTAGTTCTGAATCTGCTTCTTGATGATCTGCGAGATTTCTTCGGCGCGAAGCTGCATGACTCTGGTTCCTCTGGCTGTCGTTCGCTTCGGCCCCGTGGCCTCGGCGGATTACGTGGGGAGTCTTGGGGAAAGGCGGGCGAGCGGCGCTCGCGCGGCGGGCGTCAGTTCGGTGCGTCCGCCAGGAGGTTGTTCTTCATTTCCGAGAGGCGGGTCTTGATCGATCCGTCGATGACGGTGTCGCCGATGCGCGCGATGACACCACCGAGGATGGTCGGGTCTTGGCGCTTGTCGAGGGCGACCTTCTTGCCGGTCATCTTCTCGAGCTCGCCCTGGAGGCGCGCGTAGTACGCGTCCGAGAGCGGCACCGCGGTGATGACCTCGGCGCGGAGGAGCCCCTTCTTCGCATCGGTCATCTCCTTGAGGAGCTGCGCGATGCCGGGGAGCGCCGGCAAACGACGGCGATCGCCGAGGAGCAGGAGCGCGTTCTTCGACGTGAGGCCGAGGCCGAGGCGCGCGGCGAGCTCGGTGAGGATCTGCTTCTTCGCCTCGAGGGCGACGAGCGGGTTTTGCAGCGCGTTCCTGAGCTCGGCGCTCGAGGACCACGCCTCGGCGACACCGGCGAGCTCCTCGACCATGGCGTCGAGCGTGCTCGTCTCGATGCCGATCTCGAGGAGGGCTTTGGCGTAGCGGCGGGCGACGTTGCTGGCGATCACGCGGCACCTCCGGCGGCGGGCGCGACCGAACGCGGGCGCGCGCCGAGCTCCTTCAAGAACTCCTCGGCGAGGCGCTCCTGATCGGCCTGGGTCATCCCCTTCTTGAGGAGTTCCTCGGCGGCGACGAGCGCGGCTTCCACCGTCTCGCGCGTGAGGTCTTGCTTCCTCTGACGCGACTCTTGCTCGAGGAGCTGCGCGGCGTCGCGCTCGAGACGCGCGGCCTTCTCTTCGGCCTCGCGCACGATGCGCTTCTTGTCCGCTTCGCCGGCTTCGAGGAGCGCCTTCTTGGTCGCTTCTTGATCGGCGCCGAGGCCTTCGAGCTGCGCTTGGTATTTCTCCGCGCGCTTCTCGGCCTCCTTCTTCATCCGCGCCGCTTCTTCGATGTCCTTCGCGATCCGATTCTTGCGGTCCTTGAGACCGTTCATGATCGGCCCGCCGAGGAGCTTCACGAGCACGAAGATGAGCGCCGCGAAGTTGAGGAGGTAGACGGCGAGCGGTGGCTGCTTCTTGTTGGAGAAGTCCGCCCAGTTGATCGCCTTGGGCTCGGCCGACTCTTCTTCTTCGGCGGCTTCGCCCTTCTCTTCGCCGGCGGCCTCCGCCTTGGGCTTGCCTGAGGTGGTCAGCGCGCCGTGATGGCCCACGGGGCGACCGTCGACACGCACGGTGCCGAGCGTCGCGGGCGGGGCGTGCTCCGGCTCGTCTTGTCCCCATGCGATCGCGGGGAGGGCGAGCGCGAGGGCCAACGCGCCGAGCGCGGTCGTCTTCGCCAGGTTCGAGCGCTTCATCCTTGCACCTCGCGTCCGAGCACGCGGCCAGCGAGGTCGCGCGCGAGCTCACCCGCCGAAGCGCGGAGCGCCGTACGCGCCGCCGCCACCTCGGCCTCGGTCTTGGCCCGGCCGTCTTCCAGCGTCTTCGCCGTGCTCGCGCGGATCTTCCCGAGGATCTCGTTCTCGGTCTTGACCCCTTCGGCGACGACCTTCTCGCGCTCGGCGCTCGCCGCAGCACGGGCCTTCTGCATCGCCTCCTCGTACTTGCCGAGGGCCGTCGCCGAGGCGTCGTCCATCTTGCGCGCCGAGAGCTTCGCCCCGTCGATGCGCTTCTCGCGCTCCTCGAAGAGCTTGAGCATCGGATCGAAGAGCAGGGGCTTCAGCACCACCATCAGGACGAGGAAAAGCCCGACCTGGACGAGGACGGTCAGGTCGAAATCGACATTGACCGCTCCGCCTGCCGTGCTCGTCGTCGCCACCATCGCCAATGACATAGGTCCGTTCCGGGTTCGAGCCAGGAGGGGTCGCCTCCCTCGCCGCGCACGCGCAGTTCGTGCGCGTGTCGGACCCCACGTACCCGCATGAAAATGGGGGGAATGGGGCGGCACGCCACTACCATTGCCGCCAGCTCATGTCTACGGGCTCGGCACCCGCGGGGGCGCCGAACCTCGCTATTTTCGCGGCAAAAGGCCGCGCGGGGCGCACGGTGCGATCAGCCGCGTCGACCGCGCCCGCCACGCTGCGCGACGAGGGGGTCGGATCCGGGCTCTTCGTCGCTCCCGCGGAGGAGCACGCCGCTCGGGGCGGCGGCGGCGGGCTGGGTCTCGGCGCGCTCGGAGTGGACGCGCGGCGGCGGCGGGAGGGGGCGGTCTTTTCGCGGGCGGCGGCGGGGGAGCACGCCGCGCGGGGGCATCGCCTCGCTCCGGTGCGTGGGCGGTTCGGGGGCGCGCACGGTCGCGGCGACGGCGTCTTCCTCGGGCGGCGTCGTGCGCATCGCCTTCAGCACCTGCGCCGGGGAAAAGCGCAGCGTGGCCGATTCGTCGGCGTAGGGATCGAGCTCCGGCGCAGAGGCGGGAGGGATGGGGGTCGCTCGCGGCGTCGGGTGCACGCCGCTGTCGTCGTCGTCTTTTCCGCGCGGCGAAAGCTCGCGCCCCTCGGCGATGCGCTCGAGATCCCGCGCGGCGCCCCGCTTTTCGAAGCGCACCACGGGACCTGTGCGGAGGAGCGAGATGCGACCGCGGGCATCGAGCCGGGCGAAGAGCAGCGGGCACCCGAGGCGCGGGAGCTCGATGAGCCCGCCTTGGACCGTCACGTCGAGCGAAGCGACGTACTGCGCGCCGACGCAGCGCTCGGCGAGGGTGGCCTCGGCGCCGCCGCGCGCGCCAGGGCGGGTCACGGTCCAACGGCAAATGCCGTCGGCGTCGAGCATGAACGTGGCGGCGTCGGTGAACGCGGCATAGGCGATATCCGCCGGGCGAGGCTCCATCGGAGTCGATCTAGAGCAAGAGCCGCGCCGCACATTGTGAGCTTCCCGCGACCCCTCGTCCGGGGGGGACCTGCGCGCGATCAGCCTTTTTTCCCGCTGCCGCCGCGCTTCTTCTTGCCGCCGCCGCCGTTTCGCTGGCCTCCATGGGATCCACCCCCGGATCGCGCCGCGGGGGGGCCGCCTTCCCCCTTGGTCACCGAACGGTACGGGCCCTGGGCGGCCGTCCGGCTCACGACGAGGAGCGGCTCGCCCCCCTCCATGCCCGGGTGGACGCTGGCGAAGCCCTCGCTCGCGGCGAATCCGGCGAGATCGCCGCGGTGCGCTTCCATGTGCTCGCTGAAACGGCGCCACATGGCGCGCGCGTCTTCCGGAGCGAGCAGAACGCCGTCGACGCGGACACGCATGTCAGGGACCGACGTCGGCGGCGATCTCGGCCGCGTGCTTCGTCACGTCCACCTCGCGGTAGATCTTCTTCACGTTGCCGTCGGGGCCGATGACGAAGCTCTGACGCTTGGCGAAGCCGACGTGGAACGGCACGCCGAAGAGGGCGGCGATCTTTCCGTCGGGATCGCTCACGAGCAAGAACGGCAGCTTGTGGTGCTCGGCGAAGGCCTTGTGCGATTCGTCGGTGTCGCCGGAGACGCCGATGAGCACGACCCCCTTCTTCGAGAGATCGTTCCACGCGTCGCGGAAGGAGCACGCCTCGGTGGTGCAGCCCGGGGTCTCGTCCTTCGGATAGAAGTAGACGACGACCGGCTTCCCTTTGAGGGCGGCGAGGTGAATGTCGGTGCCGTTCGACGCCTTGGCGGTGAAGTCCGGCGGCGGCTTGCCGACGGTAATTTCCCCCGGGTTCGTCGAGCCGGGCGGGTTTCCGTGCGTGTCGCCGGCCGCGGCGGGCGCGGCCGATCCTGCGGCGCCGACCGGCGTAGCCGAGGTGGCCGTCGTGGTCGACGAGGCGGAAGGTTGCGGCGCGTCTTTGGCGCAGCCGACGAGGGCGAGCGCGAGAGCGAGCGGTGCGAGGGCGACGTACGAGCGGAGAGGGGAGCGCATGGCGCGAAGCTTAGGGGCACCTCGGCCCGTTGGGAATCGCGCCTGCACCGCCGCTCGCGTCGCGGCGAGCTGAGCCTCAGAAGGTGAGCGCCGCGCTCACGCGGAAGAACGGCCCGCGGAGCGCGAGCTCGCCGAGCGATGTCGTCCCTTGCGGGCGCGGATCGTCGGCGTGTCCTTCGGCGGTCATGTCGAGGGCCATCGCCGTCGACCACGCGTAGCCGACCTCGGGCGTGATCCAGAAGCGCACGGTCTTGTCCTTCGCTTTCCCTTGCGGACCGAGGAGCACCGAGGCTCCTCCGCTGAAGTCTGCGGTGAACATGCCGCCGCTCTTCGTGAGCGCACCGGGGGACGAGGGGTCGTCGACGCGCGCGTTCACGTAGGCCGCGCCCGGCGCGACGCGGGCGAAGCCGTAGAGCCACGGGAGCACGTGGTAGCGCCCTTCGAGCGGCGCCGAGAAGCGCGCGACGAAGAGCCCGCTCTCCATGCCGCGGGCGTGGCCGCTCCGACCGCCGAGATCGGTGCCGAGCCCCGCGCCGAAGGAGAAGCGCCCGCGCGCGAGGATCGTGCGCGTCGCTTCCATGGACCACGCGGCGAGCACGTCGCTGTCGCCGAAGGCGTCGAAGCCCGGGTCGCGCACGTATTCGAACCGCGGACCGATGGCCAAGCGCCAGAAGCTCTGCTTGTGACCGAGCTCGTTGCCGTTCGCTCCGGGCTCGCTCGGACGATCGGCCGAGGGGGAAGCGGAGAGGGAGGCCGACGCGAGGGCCGGCGAGGCAGGCGCGCTTGCCGGTGCGGGAGCGGGCGCCGCCGGAGCTGCTCCCGAGCCGTCGAAGACGATCTGCGGCTCGCCGCCGCCTTGCGGCTCGCCCGAGGGAGCTTGTGCGTAGGCGACGCTGGGGAGCGCGAGGGCGACGAGGGTCGCAGCCCAAACATGTGCAGTATGCATGATCACAGCCCTCCCAAGAGAAGCCCGCCGGTGGTGCGGGAGTTGGCGGCGTCGGGGATGTCGGCGTCGAACACGGTGACGCCGAGCGAGCCGTAGCGGTGGAGCGCGACGAGCGCGTGGCCGCCGCCGAGGCGGTCGATGTCGAACACGTCGTCGATGGCGAGGTCCACGTAGAGCGGCACCGGGTGGACGTTGCCGAGCGTGATGAGCGAGAGGTTCTGCGTGTTCTTTTGGAACGCCCAGAGCCGCTCGCCGTCGCGGGAGAGATCGAGCGTCGCGGTGGAGAGCGTGGTGAGCGGCGCGGCGGTGCGGGTCGCGAGGTTCAGCACGTAGAACGCGTCGCCGCTCCCTTGCAGCACCTTGAGCTCGGGGTGCGGCGCGGGGACGTCGATGACGCGCGTCACGCTCCCCGCGATGCCGAGCACCTCGACGCTGCGGTACGGCTGGCCGCTGGTCTTGCCGAGCGCCCAGAAGGCGACGCCGCTCGTGGCACCGGAAGAAGCGCCGTAGAGGAGCGCGACGTCGGTCCCCGAGCCGCCACCGACGACGCTGGTGATGAGCGACATCTGCTGGAACGGCTCGTCGAGCTGCACGTCGGTCGTGAGGCTCGTGTCCGGCTCGACCAAGACCGCCTTGCGGGCCGAGGGGACGAGCGCGGCGAGCCTCAGCCCGCCGTCGGTGCGGACGAAGCGAATGTCGCTGGCGACGCCGCCGACGTCGGTGAGGTTGATGGTCGGCGTAAAATCGTTCGGCGGAGGGGGCGCGCCGGGCGCGGCGGTCGAAGGGCCGAGCGTGAGCGTGACCACGTTGGTGTCGTTCGCCACGCGAATGCCGATGCGCGCGTCGTCGGCGCGGGTGGGATCGCCGTCGTCGAAGACGACGCCCGCGGGGGTGAGCACCTGGGCGTTCGCCCCGCTCGTGAGGCGCACCGTGATCTCGGGGCGCGGCACGGCGTCGTGCATGTGATCGAGATCGACGATCGACACGTCTTGCTCGGTCTCGACCACGAGGAGTCGCCGCGTGCCGCCGGGGAGGTTCAAGGTCGGCGTGTAGGTGAGGCGCTGCGGGCGACCGCCGAAGCTCCGGAGCGTGCGCGAGACCGGCGCGTCTTGTCCGGCCGGCGCCTTCAAGTCGACGAGGACGATCTCGTTCGGGTTCTCGACGAAGCTCGTGCTCCCTTTTCCTGCGGCGTAGAGCGCTGCGTAGCGCCCCTCGGGATCGATGGCGACGCCGCTGAGCGGTGCGGAGAGATCGTATTTCTTTCCGGTGAAATCTGCCCCCGGCGCCGGACGCTGGAAGACCTGGAGCGAGGGCTTCTGATCGCGCTCGCTCTTTCTCGGGAAGTCGCCGGTGGAGAGGGTGAAGAGGGTCGTGAGATCGGGCGAGGTGAGCGCGCTCACGACGCCGTGGCCGACCTCTTCGGCGTGGAGCTCCACCTCCTGCCCGGGCTTCGCCGAGACGAAGACGGTGCGGTGCGCGGCGTCGTCGACGAGCGCGACGGCCGAGTCGAGACCGACGGCCTGCGAGCTCGTGGCCGACGTGTCCCACGCCGCGGGGCGATCCCCGCAGGCGGCGAGCGAGGCCAAGGCGACGGTGGTGAAGAGACCGCGGGTTTCCCAACGAGACATCATGGCTTGCTCCCGTCGACGACGCGCGCCGCGAGCTCGAAGCCCGTGAGCGTGCGCGCCTGACCGTTGTCGAGATCGAGGAAGGTGATGCGCCCTTCGGGGTGCTTCTGCGCGACGTACGCGCGGCGCGCCCCGGCCACGATGCCCACCGCGAGCGGCGGGCTGGCGAGCGGGTAGCGGTCGACCATGAAGCTCGGCATGCGCCCCAGGTAGACCCCGTAGATCTGCTTCCCGTCGTCGCGCTCGGCGACGACGGCGCGGTCGCTCGCGGGGGAGACGGCGACGGCGATCGGCGGCGCGTCGGTGCCGACGATCTTCGCCGGGAGATCGGCGCCGATGGGGACGAGGCTGAACGCGCCGGCCTTGGTGCCGGTCGTGGGCTTCGCGTGGAGGACGACGGCGTACTGCGCGTTGGGGGAAGGGAAGACGGCGAGCACCGGCGAGTAGAGACGCACGGTGCGATGCGTGAGCGCCTGATCGAGCGAGAGCACCGTGAGGTGCTCGACGGGGACGGCGTTCGTGTAGAGGAGCCCCGCGCCGCCGCCGGCGGTGAGCGAGACCGAGCCGACGGTCTCCCCGGTGATCGTGGTGGTGGCGAAGGTCGCCGGGTCGTTGAAGATCCCCGGCACCGGCAAGACCGCGACGGTCGCGCTCTCGCGGATCACCGCCACGGCCTTGTCGCCGTTGTCGGAGAGGTCGAGATCGGTGACCGCGCCGGGCATCGTCGCCGTGACGCGCGTTCCGGAGTCGAGCGAGACGATCGTGATCCCCGCTTGGTTGTCGCGTCGCACCATGGCGTAGGCGCCGTCGGGGGTGACCGAGACGTCGCGCGTCCCCGGGTCTTCGAGCGGGTTGTCCGAGATGGCGACGTTCTTCTCCACGATGGGCGCGCTCGCGGTGAGGTTCACCATCGAGACGCCGTCTTGCGTGACGGCAAAGGCGTGGTTCGCCGGCGTGGTGAAGCCCACCTTCACCGGGCGGTAGCCGACGGCGAGGACGGTGGAGGGGACCTGTCCGGTGAGATCGATGACGGTGAGATCTTGAAAGCCCTGCGTCTTGTCGGCGCGATCGGTCGAGCTCACCTGGGCGTTGTTGGTCCAGGCGATGGCCCAGCGGCCGTCGCTCGAGGTGGCGATGGCGTTCATCCCGTGCGCCGTGGGGAAGGTGCTCGCCGTGACTTGGCCGCCGGCGTTGGCGCGGAGGAGCGTGGCGTCGTCGGAGAGGACGTTCAAGACGAGCGCGGCGTCGTCTTGGCCGCTGGCGACACCGGCCACGTAGGTCGGGCCGTTCCCGGCTTCCACCGTCTTCACCTCGAGGGTCGTCGCGTTGATGTACGCCACGCGTCCGCTCGTCGGGTTCGCGACCCACACGTAGCGGCCGGTGGCGACAGGCGACTGGTAGGTCGACTCTTGCTCCTGCTCGGCGGGGACCCCCGCGTCGTCGGCGGGCGCACCCCCCGAGCCGGGCTCGTTGCTCGAGGCGGCGTCGCCCCCGCCGAAATCCCCGCCGCCGAAGGAGGCGTCCGACGTCGTGCTCGAGCCGCACGCCGCGAGCCACCCCACGCCGAGAGCGAGCGTTGCCAACCCGGAGAGCGCACCCGCGCGCTCCGGCCAATTTCGTTTTCGCATCGCATCCTCCTCCAAGGACCCGTGACCACGCTCCCTTACGCAACGGGAATGCCATCGACGCGCGCGCGGTTCTCCTCGGCGAAAGCGCGCGCATTTCCCCGAAAGAGGCTCGACCCGCTACGCCGCGCGCGAGGCGCGTCTCGGCACAACCCACCTCGGTCCCCTGGCGCGGCTGTCGCGGTCCGCCGGGGAATGTCCGACTCTGGTAGCCTTTGGGCGATGCCGAGCATCGGGCACATCGCCGTCGGCATGGCGTCGGGGCGCGCCTACACGGATGATCCGCGCCTCGCGCGCAAGGCGATGGTGGCCTTCTCGATCGTCTCGATTCTGCCCGACGCCGACGCGGTGGGACTCCTCCTGGGCATCCCCTACGGCGCGTCGCTCGGACATCGCGGCGCAAGCCACTCGCTCGTCGTCGCGCTCTTCTTCGGCCTCGCGAGCTACGTCTTCGCCGAGCGGCGCGGGCTCCCGCCGAGGCGCACGGCCCTCTTCACCGCCGTCACTGCCGCGAGCCACGGGCTCCTCGACACGCTCACCTACGGCGGCGGCTACGGGTGCGCGCTCCTCTGGCCGTTCAGCGATCATCGCTTTTGGTCGCCGGTGCGCTTCATCCCCATCGCCCCCATCGGCGCGTACCTGCTCTCGCCCACCGGCCTCCGCGTGATGGCGACCGAGCTCCTCATCTTCGCGCCGTTCTGGCTCTTCGCCTTGATGCCGCGTCGCGCTCGCTCGGGGGGCTGAGTGGCTTCGCTGTTCGTGCATGCCGCGCTGCCTCTGGCGATGCGGCGCGCGTTTCCGCTCCCCGAGGGGCACGAGCGAAGGTGGCTCGTCACCGCGGCGGCCCTGGGCTGCGTCGCCGATCTCGACATGCTCGCCTACCTCGCCACGGTGCGGCCGCCTTCGGTCTTCGCCCACGGCGGGTTCGCGCACTCCCTCGTCTTCGCGGCGATCTTGGCGCTCGTCGCCACGCTCGCCGCGTGTCGTGGGCTCGGCCTCTCGCGCGCCGGAGAGAAGAGCGTCGCGGCGTTCTTCTTCTTCGCCGCCGCGCTTCACCCGCTCCTCGACGCCACGACCACGGGCGACGTGGGCGTCGCCCTCTTCGCCCCCTTCGAGAACGGGCGGCACCTCCTTCCCTGGAAGCTCCTCCCCGGCTGTCCGCTCGGCATCCCCGAGTACTTCGGCTTTTGGGGGGTGCTCACCTTCGCCAACGAGCTCCTCTACGTCGTCATCCCCGCGGCGCTCCTCGCCACGTGGATCGCCGCGCGGCGCGCGCCGAAAGCCGACGACGGGCTCTCGCCTCGGCGCATGATCGTGCGCGCGGCAGCGTGGGCCCTCGCGGTGGTGGCGGTGCGCGTCGGCCTCCCCGAGTACTTCGTGCCGCTAAAGCCCCGGATCTTGCGCGCCACTGGGACCCCCGACGCCGGCGATCCGAAGGACATCCCGCGCGACGGCCTCCCCGAAGGGAAGCTCGTCACCACCTGGGACGAGCTCGCGCGCGAGGGGCTCACAGATCGCGATTTGCGCCCGACGAACCCGGTGTGGTCCTCGAGCTTCTTCCCCTCGTGGTACGGCGGCGAGTCGGGGCGCTGGAAGGACGGCCCGCTCCGCCTCACGTGGCGCACCCTCACCGGCTTCGCGCCGCCGACGTCGAGCGAGGCGCATGCGTGGCTCAAGGGCGCCGAGCAGGGTGACGCGCTGGCGGAGCGGCGCCTCTTCACCCTCGCGCCCACCGAGAAGCTCGACCTCGTCTACGGTCGCTACGACTTCCCAGCGACGGTGCGATCCCTCGGCCGCACGCACAACGGCTCGCCGCGCTATTGGAACGGCCGCTGCAACGGCGTGGCCGCGGCGTCGCTCGTCTGGCCCGAGCCCTTTCGCGTCGTCGACGTGATCGGCGTGGACGGCGCGCGCGTGCGCTTTCACCCCAACGACGTGAAGTCGCTCCTCGCCGTCGCCTACTACCAGACCGAGGTGCGCACCGACATCGGGCGCTTCTGCGACGTCATCTCCTTCGACGCCAGCGCCACGTGCAGCATGAACCCGGCGATCCTCGCGCTCGTCATCGCCAACCGCATCGGGCGCGCGCACGCGTCGTTCATCATCGACGCCATCCCCACCGCGGCGACGCAGTTCTACGCCGTCGCCGGCGCGCGCATCGCCGTCGTGCGTCCGCCGTACCCCGCGGGGAACGCGCGTCGCGAGGCCTCGCTCGAAGGGCGCGTCACGTCGCTCACCGACGTGCGCTTCGATCTCACCCTGAGCTCGACGACCCTCGCCGACGCCGAGGCCGACGTGCTCGACCCGACCTCGGCCGACGGCACGAGGTACCAGAAGGTCGGCCTTCACCCGGTGCAGATGCACTTCTTCGCCACCTTGGCGCTCGACGGCGCGGGCGCGCTCGTGGGCGGCGTGTGGACCTCCGATCCCGCCGAAGGGCCGGACGACGTGCTCACGCCGAGCGGCGGTCCGGCGCTCGTCGACGGGAAGATCTTGGACGAGGACCTCGTCCCCTGGCCCTTCGTGCGCGAGCTCGCGAAGAAGAGCTCGAGCGAGGAGCCCGCTGTTCCGACGCTCGATCTCAGGACCCAGTGCGACGGGGCGTGCCCGCCTACAGAATCCCGAACTCCTTGAGGCGGCGGTAAAACGTCCTCCGGGGGATCCCCAAGGTGCGTGCAGCCTGCACGCGATTCCAATTGCTCGAGGCGAGCGCCGCCAAGATGCGCTCGCGCTCTTCGTCTTTGTACTCGGCTTGGCTCCGCGCGGTGACCGGCTGCGGGCCACGGCTCTTGGGCGCGAGCGAGGGGCGCGGCGCGGCGTCGGGGAGCTCGAAATCTTCGGCCATGAGCTCGTTGCCTTCGCTCATGAGCCACGCGTTCAAGAGCACGTGCTCGAGCTGGCGCACGTTGCCCGGCCAGTCGTAGGCGGCGAGCCTCCTTAGCGCGCCACGATCGAGGGCCTTTCGCTCGCGGCGGTAGCGGGCGGCGAAGAGCGTCAAAAAGTGATCGATGAGCGGCGCGAGATCGTCGAGGCGCTCGCGGAGCGCTGGGATCGGCAGCTCGATGACGTGGAGGCGGTAGTAGAGGTCCTCGCGGAACGTCCCCTCCGCCACCATCTGCGCGAGGTCGCGGTTCGTCGCCGCGATGACGCGCACGTCGACTGGCTCTTCCTTCGCCCCGCCGACGGGGCGGACGACCTTCTCCTGCAGGACGCGGAGGAGGCCGGCCTGCATCTTGGTCGGCATCTCGCCGATCTCGTCGAGGAGGATCGTGCCCCCTTCGGCCTCGCGGAAGAGCCCTTTGCGATCGCGCTCGGCGCCGGTGAACGCGCCGCGCACGTGGCCGAAGAGCTCGCTCTCGAGGAGGTTCGCGGGGATGGCGCCGCAGTTCACGCCGAGGAAGGCGCGCTTGGCGCGCGGACCGGAGGCGTGCACCGCCTTCGCCGCCACCTCCTTGCCCACGCCGCTCTCGCCGGTGATGAGGACGGGGACGTCGGTCTCCTTGATGCGATCGATGAGCGCGTAGAGCTTGCGCATCGCCGTGCTCGTCCCGACGAGACCGGCGTAGCCGAAGTGGCTGCGGAGCTGCGCGCGCGCTTCTTGAAGATCCTTCTTCGTCGCCGCGAGCTGCTCGGTGCGCCTTCCGAGGAGCGCTGCGACGCGCTCGTGCGCCGCCGCGAGCTCCACGTTGGCCCGCGCGAGCTCCTCGGCGCGGGCGCGGTTCTCTTCGATGAGGCGTGCGCTCTCGATGGCGATGGCCGCTTGATCGGCGAAGGCCAGAAGGGTGGGGAGCTCGCTCTCGAAGCGGGTCCCCGGGCGGAGGCGCGTCTCCAGGTAGAGCGCGCCGATCGTGGGGCCAGCCTCGGTCTCGCCGGCGGCCGATCGCAAGGGGCCGCGGATGGGCACGCAGGCGATCGATTGGATCATGAGCTGGTGCACGCTCACCGCCTCGGCGAGGCGCTCGTCGTCTTTGGCGCTCGTGACGATGACGGGCTCGCCGCTGGCCACGACCTGCTCGGCCACCGAGCGGGAGAAGCTCTGATGCGTCTCGTCGCCTTTGCGATCGCGCGCCGCGTGCACCTCGAGGTCGCCCTTCGGGCTCACGAGCAGGACGAAGCCGCGCTCGGCGCCGAGGAGCACGATGGCGTGGTCGGTGACTTTGGCGAGGAGCTGCGTGATGTCGCGCTCGGCGGCGAGGTCACGGGTGATCTCGAAGATGCGCGCGAGCTTGTCTGCTTCGGGGAGCGGCCCGCCGAGCAGCGTCGTCGTGGTGGCGTGCACCGAGTGGACCGAGCGGGAAAGGCCGCTGCGGGGGGCCGAGATCGTGCCCAGCGGCACGTTCTGCGTCGCCAGCGTGGCCTCGCGGAGCGAGCGCCGACGAGGATCGTCCCAAAACACCTCGCGCAGATCGCGCGGGAGCTTGCGTGCCGTCTCCTCGAGGATCGCGAGGGCCGCGTCGACGTCGCGCCGCGACAGCGACGTGCTCCCTTGCATCGCCGAGAGGCGCGCGCGGGTCTCGAGCGCGAGCCACTCCCATTCGGCGCGGCCGGCGGCGCGGGCACGCTCGAGCGCGCGATCGATGGCGGTGCGTGCGGCGCTCTCGTCGTTGGCCACGAGGGCGATGGTGGCCTCGGCGATGCTCGCGAGCGCCTCGTGCTCGCCGAATCCCCCCGCGCCTTCGAGCTTTCCGCGAAGCTCGGTGAGCTCGGCGGCGAGCTCGCTCCCCACGTGGGCCGGGGTTCGGCTCGAGGACGCGCCGTACTTGGTGACGAGCTCGCGCGCGCGCACGAGGAGCCCCTCGAACCGCGCCTCCAGCGCGTCGAGGGCGCGCCCTTGCGCGTCCCACGCTTGCGCCGAGCGCTCGTAGAGCGCGCTCCCCCGCGCGACGTCGCCCGAGCGCGCCGCGAGCTCGGCTTCGAGTCCGAGGAGTGTCGCCTGGGCGATGGGCGAGAGCGCCGCCCGCTGCGCCGCCAAGGAGTCGATCGAGCCTCGCGCCCGCGCATAGCGCCCCAGGTAGAGATCCAGGTTCGCGAGGTTCAAGAGCGCGCCTTGCACCGCGAGCTGCCCCCCCGCCCGGCGCCCCATGTCCGCCGCCGCTTCGAGGTGCGAGAGCGCGAGCGCCAAGTCCCCTTCTTCGCGGGCGAGCGCGGCCAGGTTCGAGCGCGTGAGCGCCACCGTGGTCGCGTCGCGCGCTTCTTCGGCGGCGGCGAGCGAGGCCTCGTACATTTTGCGTGCCTCCGAGTTCCTTCCCCCGCGCTGCTGCACGATGGCAATCGATCCGAGCGCGATGGCCTCGAGGCGCTTGTCGTTCGCCTCACGCGCGGTGGCGAGCGCGCGCTCCAGGGTCGACTCGGCGCGCGCTTCTTCACCCGTCCACGCCAGGCCGATGCCTTGTACGGCGAGCGCGTCGGAGCGGAGGGCGGCCGAAGCAGCGCTCTTGGCCACGGCTTCGGCGAGCGCGCAGGCACGCGCGTAGTCCCCGCCGCGGAGGTGGGCGCGGGCCAAGGTGACCTGGAAGTGCGGCGCGAGGTCGCCCTTGGCTTCCTTCTCCACCTCTTCGAGGAGCGTGCGAGCCCCTTTGGTGTCACCGCGCGCGAGGCGCACGCGCGCGCCGGCGATGGCGAAGCGCACGCGCTCGCTCGCGTCTTCGCCCGCGCCCAGATCGGCGAGCTGCCTCTCGGCGTCGTCGATGCGCCCCATGTCGACGAGACGCTCCACGCGCTCGAGCGCTGCGCCGCGGTCCACCGGCGCGCTCGGTGCGGTCGAGGCGTGGCGCTCGGCGAGCGCAGCGTCGATGTCCTCTGCCGAGACGATCGCCTTGCCGGCAAGGCTCTTCAAGATCGCGCGGAGCTTCCCCGGGCGGCCGTTCACCTCGGCGATGAGATGGAGCGCGAGCGGCCGCGCGAGCGAGGGAATCGCCCGTCGCACGAGCTCCTCGGCGACGCGCCCTTCGAGCGGCGGCACCTCGAAGGTGGACACCTTCCCGCCGCCGAGCAGATCGGAGACCACCTCGCGCGCGCCGATGGCGACCACGCGCGCCCCCGCCTTGGCGGCGGCAGCGATGGCGCGGTGCGCGCCGAGCTCGAGGAGCTGCGCGTCGTCGACGACGATGACGAGGTCGGGACCCACCGCTGCCGAACCGAGCTCGAGCTCCACCGCTTCGAGGCCGATCTCGGTCGCGCCCGGCGGCGCTTCCACTGTGGCCACCGCGCCCCCTTCGACGCCGAGCGTCCACGCGAGACGCCGTGCCAAGGTCGTGCGCCCCGATCCGCGGGCGCCCACCACGGCGAGCACCTCCCCCGGGCCGAGCTTGCCCACCTCGGTGCGAAGGCGCTCGGCGGTGGCCTCGAGGCCGAGGACCGGCCAGGCCTGCGCCTCGAAGTGGCGCGGCACGATCCCCGCGGCGTGACGGAGCGCGCTGGCGAGCTCGTCGACGCTCGGGTGACGTTGGTTCGGTTCGCTCTGCGTGGCGCGCTCGGCGATTTCGGCGAAGGCTCCGCGCATCTCGGCGCTCAGCTCTTGGCCGCGCCGCTCGAGCGCTTCGCGCAACGTCGCGCCCAGCGAGTACACCTCGGCGCGCACGGTGAGGGGCGCCCCGTCGAGGAGCTCGGGCGCGGCGAACTTCGGCGTGATGCCTCGCGCGCGCGCGCCCCCTTCGCGCCACGGCGCAGCGAGGCCGAGATCGACGAGCGTGCCCGCGCCTTGCGATCCCACGATGACGTTCGCCGGCTTGATGTCGCCGTGAAGGAGCCCCGCGCGGTGGAGCACGGTGAGCTGCTCGCACGCTTGCACGAGCGGACCGACCCAGGCTTGGCCGCCCGGCTCGGCGAGCACCGCCTCGAGGCTCTCTCCCTCGACGAGCTCGCGCACGAGGAAGCGGCGCCCGCTCTCTTTCAGCTTTCCGAAGGCGACGACGCGCGGCACGCCGAGCCCCTCGAGGCCCGACAGCGACACCGCTTCGCGGACGAGCGCCATCACCTCGGCGTCGCCCGCCGATTCGGCGAGGACCTTCAGCGCGAGCTCGCGGCCGGTGACCTTGTCACGGACGGCCCATACCTCTCCGCCGCCACCACGACCGAGTAGGCGCTTCGCTTCGTAGCGAGGCGGCAGCGACACGGCCTAGTTCTTCTTCTCCAGGGCCTTCTCGAGACCGTAGTTGGCGCTCACGCCGAACCAGAACCCGGTGAGCGAGAACCCGAGGCCGAGGCGCGCCTCCATCTGCTTCACCGGCTTGAAGCGGAGGCCGAACTGCGGGATCGCCAGGTGGATGAAGATGTTCGGCTTGGAGCCGCCGTTCGCCCAGCTCGGCTCGGTGTAGTGATTTACCTTCGCGGTCTGCGCGTTCTGGTGATCCTTCTTCGCGCAGCCGACGCCGTCGCTCTCGGTGATGCAGGGGGCGAAGCTGCGGCCGTCGTCGGTCGTGTAGGGGCCGCCGGTCTTGGAGTAGACCCAGCTCGTCTCGAGGTCGCCGAAGAGCACGCCGAGACCGAAGCCCGCGCCGTATTCGAAGTCGACGTTCTTCGCGACTTTGGTCGACCAGAGGAGGTCGGCCGTCGCGTAGATGCCGTTCACGTTCGAGTGGATGTTCGACCAGTTGCCGGCGAAGTTCGCGTCCTTCCCTTTCTCGAGGAAGAGCGTGTCGGGCATGCCGTACTCGGTGAAGGAGAGGGCGGGGATGAACGAGAACCCGTCCTTCCGCATGTCCATCTCGAGACCGACGGTGCTCGTGTAGATGGTGCGCCCGCCGTCGACGAAGAGGTTCTCGATGAACTGCGGGACGATGGTGCCGCGGTAGCGCGCGCCGATGAAGTAGTAGCTCTTGCCCGGCTTCTCTTCGACGTCGGTGTCTTCGCTCGTCTCTTTGGGCGGCTCGACGAGCTTCTGCCCACCGGCCCCCGGCTCGGCCGAGCTCGAGGCGCTCGCGCTCGCGCTCGCCGAGGGATCGGCAGTCGGCGTGTCGGTCGACGCTGCGCCGCTGCTCGGCGCGGCGGACGCGCTCGGCGCGCCCTTCGGGCTGTCCCACTGGCCGCCGCGCTTCTGCGCGAGCGCGACGGGCGAAATGGCGAGGAGGGCGAGCGCAACGCGAAGAGCTAGACGCAAGGAGGGAAGCTTCTGCATGGGGCCTCGTGGCAACTCGTGATGCAACGGGAGGACGTCGGGGGCGTGCGCGGCCTCGAGTTCGAGACGGCCGCCGCTCGGGCCGATGCTACACTACGAGTGCGGTTGGGGGCGACCGCGCTCTCTCCCCACGTGTCCCCTCCCGTCATTCTTCACGGCAAGCGCATTGACCAGGTCGTCGACCGGGGCGATCGCGCGACCTTCGTGAAAGAGGTCCTGGTCACGGGTCACGCCGTCCCGCTGGCGATGGTGCGCAAGCGCGACGCCTCGCGCGACGGCACGCGCGCGCCGATCCTCCTCGTCCACGGCTTCGGCCAAAATCGCTACGCGTGGCACCTCCCTTCGCGGAGCCTCGCCAACTACCTCGCGCGCGAGGGCTACGACGTCTTCAACCTCGATCTCCGCGGGCACGGCCGCTCGCGTCAGCTCTCGAACGTGCGCGCGCGCGGCGTCTCCGACTACGTCCACGAAGACCTCCCCTGGGCCATCGAGGCGGTGCAGGCCCTGAGCGGTGGGCGCCCGGTGACGCTCATCGGGCACTCGCTCGGCGGTCTCGTCAGCTACGCCGCCGCCCCTTCGCTTGGGAGTGCCGTGACCGGCATCGTCGCGATCGGCAGCCCGTACCACTTCACGCGCGGCTCGTTCTCGCTCGGCGCCATCGCCGTCTTGGTCGGCGCGCTCCACGCCATGCGCGTGAGGCCCAAGGGGCTCGCGTTCCCCGTGAGCCCGATCGGCCGTGTGATGCGCAGCATCACGCGGGTCGCCGAGAGCCCGCTCTATCCCATTCCCCTGCGCGGCTGGCACGCGGGGGCGCTCGAGCCCGAGGTGCTCGACGAGCATCTTCGCCTGGCGTTCGACAACGGCACCCTGGGCGAGATGGTCGACATGTTCCGCTGGGCGCGCGCGCGGCGCTTCGGCGGGGAAGAGCGCGACTATGTCGAGCGCTTCGAGCAGCTCGACTTGCCGCTCCTCGTCATCGCCGGGGAGAACGACGATCTCGCGCCTCCCGCCAGCGTGCGTCCGGCGTTCTTGCGGAGCCGCGCCCGCGACAAGACCTACCGGGCGCTGCCGCTCGGTCACATCGATCTGCTCGTGGGCCGCGACGCGCCGCGCTCGACGTGGCGCATCCTCACCGAGTGGCTGGACGCGCGCATCCCCGCTGCGTGAGCGGGCGCGCGCCTCGGCTCACTTCTTCTTCGCGTCGTTCTCGCGCTGCATGCGCGCGATCTCTTCTTCGAGCTTGCGCACGGTGCGCTGCAGGTCCTTCACCTCGTCCTCGGTGGCGAGGGCCATCGCCTTGGCGATGCGCTCGGCCTGCTCCTGGGTGAAGTCCTGCATCTTGCCGGGCATGCTCATGGCGGTCATGACGGCCTTCATCACCCGCTCGTCCTGCATCAGCTTCATGACGCGCGGATCGCTCATGAGTTTCATGCCCTGCTTCATCAGCGACTTCTTGATGCTGGCCATGGTGGCTTCATAGCGCCGTGCAAAGCGCCTGTCACGATTCAGCGGAGGACTGGCGGCGTTTGGCTTCGCGGAAGCAGCAGGCTCGGCGCTATGAAGCCGCCATGGCGAACCACCCTGGTGGGGCTCTGCCCCCTCGAAACGCTGCGCGTTTCGAGCCTCCCCCGCCTTTGCTGCCGCAACGCCTTTCGCTCCGCGAAAGGCGAGGAGCCAAGACCGGGCCGACATCCCTAACGCACCGGCCTTCGATCGACGACGCCTGTGCGTTAGCGTCGTCGTGTCAGCTCGCCGTCTGCGCGTTTCGTGCACTCTGCACGAAACGCGTCGCGTGAGCGATGCGTGGGGAGGCTCGCGAGCGGAGCGAGCGAGGGGGCAGGCACTGCCCCACCAGGGTGGTCGTTCCCGCCCGTCAGTCGCCCGGCGTGAGCATGATCGGGTAGGTCACCCGAACGGTCCCGTCTTGCGGCGCGGGGAACGACAGGTTGTAGAAGCTCTGCACCACGCACTTGGTGACGCCCTGGTCGGGGAGGTCGCTCCCGCCGTCGCTGGCCATGGAGACCGCGCCCTGGCGGTCGATGACGAACTTCACCGCCACGCGACCGCCGAGCGAGGGGTTCGTGCGGAGCCCCGTCTCGTAGCAGTTCCGGAAGCGCCCTTGGTTCTGGCGGACGATGCGCTGGATGATCTCCGGCGCGAGGTGGCCGTTCACCTCGGTGTGCGGATCGGGGCGCACGCTCGGCGTGTGCGGGTGGTAGTTCCCCATGAAGTGGCCGTGGCTGTTGCCGATGCCGTCGCACGGGCCTTTGCCGTCGCACGAGCCGTGACCGAGGCGCGTGTCGAGCGAGCGCCCGAGGCCGCCGATGTCGTTGATGCCGACCCCTTCGGCCGTGCCGCCGCCCCCTTCGCCGGGGCCGGAGAGTCCGAGCCCGGTGCCGAACGCGTCGCCGATGTTGACCGACCACATGTCGCCGGCGTGGCTCTCTTTGTCGCTGCCGACCGCCACGTCGCGTCCCCACGCCGCCACCGGCGCGTCGGGATCGGTGAGCTGGGAGCTCGCGAGGAGACCGAGCATGCCGAACGTCTGCGCCGCCTCCTTGTCGCGCTCACGCTGGAACGCGGCGTCCTCGGGTCGCGCGTTCCCCTTGATGCTCCAGCGCCCCGCGGTCGTCTTCGGATCGGTGCGCCCCGAGGCCCCCTCGGCGCCTTGCGCGCGGCCGCCGCCCGAGGCGTGATCGGAGTCGTTCGCCGTGCCGCCTGCCTCCGGGGTCGGCGGATCCTGCTCGCGCTCGCGCTCGGCTGCGTTGTCGAGGAGCGTCTTCATCGCGTAGATGCGATCGCGATCGATCGCTTCGCTGTCGTCCGCCGAGAGCGCCGGCATGAAGGCGAAGAGCGAAGCGAGGATGCCGATGTGCATCGCCGCCGAGCCGCCGACGGTGCCGAGCGAGAGATCGCGCAGCGCGGCGAGGAAGCCGGTGTCGACCTTGCGCCCCGCGGCGACGACCTTGAGGGTGAGCGTGAAGTCCTTGAGCACGACCGACGTCGCATGTCCGCGACGAAGCTCGGTCGGGCCGGTGACCGTGGCCCACGGGGGCGCGGTGACGTGATCGCCTCCGGTGACGACGACGCGCTCGGTGCCGAGCGATGCCGTCGGGACGGCGAAGTCGCACCCTTCGTCGCCGAGCGAGATGCGCGCGCCGAGCGGGAAGTGCTTGGTGGCGAGGACGTCGTCGCCCCAGGTCAGCGTCGCTTCGAGGACGTCGAGATCCTCGCGCTCCACGTCCGACGCGTCGACGAAACCAGCCTGCGCCCGCATCACATACCCCGTGGCCATCGCACACCTCTCCCTGGGCGCGCATGGAAGGCGCGCCTCGTTTCCGCTGTCGTGTCGCGCGCTCGCTTCCGCGAGCTCCTTCGTAGGAGATGCACCGCCTCCCCCTCCGGCTCGCGCCGGCGGGTGGCTTGGCACCGCGCTCGCCAGGAGAGACAGCGGCTGGCAGGCCGAGGTTCCAAGAAAAAACGCGCGCCCCTTTCGGAGCGCGCGTTCGTTCGGTCCTTCGCGCGGCGGGCTCGTGAAAGCCGCGTCGCGGTCAGCTCGGGGTCACTTCTTGGCGGGGGTCGCCGGCGTCGCCGGCTTGGCCGCGGCGCCCTTGTCGCCGGCCGGCTTGGCCGCCGCACCCTTGTCGCCGCCCTTGGCGTCGGCCTTCGCGTCGGTCTTGGCCGCGGGGGCCGGAGCCGCGCTCGGCGCCTTCATGACGCCGATCTGCATCATGAGCTCGGCGCTGTTGTCGAAGCCCCAGGCCTTGACGACCTTGCCGCCCTTGACCTGCATCACGTCGACGCCGTGGAGGGTGACGGGCTTCTTGGTGGCGGCGAACGGACCGAACTGGCCCTTGTGCGTGCCGGTGGTGGTGTGCTCGGAGATGAGGAAGTCCTCGACGCCGAACGTCGTGTCCGCCGTCCCCTTCGCGTCGGGGAACGCCTTGGTGAACATGCCGAACCACTTCTTCGCGCTGTCCTTGCCCTTCATGACCTCGGGCGCGCTGATGTCGTCGTAGGTGCAGTCGTCGGCGAGGTTCGCGGTGAAATCCGTGTCCTTCTTCGACTCGAAGGCCGCCGCCATCCCCTTGGCGATGTCGGTGACCTTGTCCTCGTCCGGGGTCCCCTTGGCCGAGTGCATCTCGACCGACGCGGCCGCGGTCGGGACCGGACGGGCCTTGCCCTTGCCGTGACCGAGCTGGGTCATGGTGGTGCCCATGTCGAAGTAGCGGTTCTCCTTCTTGATGAGACCTTCCGGCGTAAGCCACACGAGGCTGAGCCCCATGCCGCCCGCGGGCTTCTCGGTGGCCTTCATGCCCATGAAGTCGCCGTTGTTGGTCCCGCTCCAGCCCCATTCGCAGGCGGCCATGTCGCCCTTCACCCAGGCGCGCGAGACCCAGAACTTCATGTCCTTGAACCCGTCGTAGAACATCTGCTCGTTCTTCTCGATGTCGGCGCGGCCGTGCTGCTCGCCCATGCCCGGGATCATGACGGTCGCGTCTTCGGTGTAGAGCGCGGCGAACTTCTTCGCGTCGTGCGCGCTCTGCGTGTCCGCGACGTTCTTCATCGCGGCGGCCATGAGGTCGGCCATCGAGGGCTTCGCCGGGGCGGGGGTCGCCGCCTGGCTCGGCGCAGGCGTGGGGGCTGCGCTTGCCACGGGCTCGGGCGGGGGCGGAGCCACTGCGGGCTTCTGCGCCTCATCGCCTCCACCACAGGCCGCGCACAGCAAGGCACCGACGATGAACGCTCCAATCTTTCGCATCTGTAATCCTCCCAGCCGTATTTCCGGTGGGATGTCTCGCTCGTTCCGGCCCCTCGCGTCAAGTGCCGAAGCGGCGCGCCGCCCCGCGGGGCGCCGACCTCACGGTCGAGCCCCGGCCGTCCGCTTCGGCCTCGGGACCGCTCCGGACGCGCTGGGATTGGCGCCCCCGCCCGATCTGTGAGAAGGGTTCGTCCCGCGTGCGCAAGCGACCGCTCGGAAAAACGGGGCTTTTCGTGTCCGAGATGGCTCTCGGCACCTGGGGGCTCTCGGGCGACGCCTACGGCTCGGTCGAGCCGGAGGAGGCGGAGCGGGTCGTCCGCCGCGCCCTCGACGTCGGGATCACCCTTTTCGACACCGCCGATTCGTACGGCGGCGGAAAGATGGAAGCGCTCCTCGGCCGCGTGCTCGGCGCGCGCACCGACGTCGTCGTCGTGACCAAGGGGGGCACCGATCGTACGACCGAGCCCGCGCGCAAGCGCTTCGACGCCGAGTACCTCCGCGGCGCGGTCGGGCGATCGCTCAAGCGCCTGGGTCGCGATCGCGTCGAGCTCTACCTGCTCCACAATCCCAGCACCGAGTCGCTCGGCACCGGCGAGCCGAGCGAAACGATGCAAGCCCTCGTGAAGGAGGGGAAGGTCGCGCACTGGGGGATCTCCGCCGGCGACGCCGAGAGCGCGCGCATGGCGCTCGACCGCGGAGCCGAGGTCGTCGAGCTCGCGTACAACCTCTTTCACGCCATCGATCTGCACCGCATCGGCGGAGACCTCATGGTCGAAGGCGCCGGTGTGCTTGCGCACTCGCCGCTCGCCTACGGCCTGCTCGCCGGCTTCTGGACGAAAGAGCGCCAGTTCCCCGAGGGGGACCATCGCTGCGGGCGATGGACGCGGCTCGAGCTCGAGAAGCGCGTCGACCAAGTCGAAGCGATGCGCTTCCTCGTGCACGGACAAGTGGAGAGCCTGCGCGGCGCGGCGGTGCGCTTCGTCCTCGCGAACCACCTCGTCTCTTCCGCGGTGCTCGGACCGAAGAGCGTCCTCCAGCTCGAAGAGCTCGTGCGCGACGCGGGCGCCGGTCCCGTGTACCTCCCCGACGCCGATTTGGCGAAGCTCCCCCGCTTCCTCATGAAGAAGGGGATCCTCCTGTGACGAGCCTCCCCGACGCGCGCCGCATGGCCGAAGAGGTGCTGCGCCTCTCCGCGCTCGCCGCCGCCGCCATCCGCGAGGTCTACGAAAAGCCGTTCGCTGTAGAATACAAGGAAGGCGACGATCCGGTCACCCAGGCCGACAAGCGCGCCAACGACATCTTGTGCGAGGGGCTCGAGCGCGCCTTCCCCGGGGTGCCGGTGGTGGCCGAAGAGAGCGACCCCGGCGCGTACGCCGGCTTTCGCGCCAAGGACGCGGTGTGGTTCGTCGACCCGCTCGACGGCACGCGCGACTTCGTCCAGAAGAACGGCGAGTTCGCGGTCATGATCGGCCTCGCCGTGGGCGGGCGCGCCACCTTCGGCGTCATCGAAGGGCCGGCCGACCGGCGTCGCTTCGTCGGCGGCGAAAGCCTCGGCGCGTTCGAGGTGATGCCCGACGGCGTGTGGAAGCCGGTGCGCGTCACCTCCACCGAGGATCCGGCGAAGGCCACGCTCTACGTCTCGCGCTCGCGCCCTTCGGAGGCGCTCGCCGCGGCCGCGCGCCGCCTCGGCGTGGGAAAGGTGACGTCGCTCGGGAGCGCGGGGCTCAAGGCGCTCCGCGTCGCCTCCGGCGCGGCCGATCTCTACGCGCACCTCGGCCGCGCGGGCTACCGCTGGGACGCGTGCGCCCCCGAGGCCATCGTCGTCGGCGCCGGCGGCACGTACACCGACGCGGCCGGCGCCCCCTACGACTACAAGGACGCCGAGCTCGGCAACGTGCGCGGCGTCTTGGTCTCCAACGGAAAGCTCCACGCGCGCGCGCTCGCGGCGCTCGGTGAAGAGCTCGCGGCGCGTGGCCTCCGCGCCGGCGAAGGCGGAGGCACCTGACGTGCGCGACACCGCGGACGTCGTGATCATCGGCGCGGGCATCATGGGGCTCGCGACCGCGTACCACTTGGCGCGGCTCGGCGTGCGCGACGTCACTGTGATCGACCGCGGCTACTTGTGCGGCGGCGCCAGCGGGCGCAACGGCGGCGGCGTGCGCGCGCAGTGGTCGAGCGAGGCGAACGTGCGGCTCATGCAGGAGAGCATCCGCATGTGCCAAGACTTCGCCTCGGAGATGAAGATCAACGTGTGGCTCCGCCAAGGGGGCTACCTCTTCTTGGTCCGCAGCGAGGCCAAGCGGCGCGCGCTGGAAGCGAGCGTGAAGTTGCAGAATGCATGCGGTCTCCCCACGCGCCTCCTCACCCCGAAAGAGGCGCAGAAGATCGTCCCCGAGCTCGACACGAACGGCGTCGTGGCCGCGAGCTTCAACCCCGACGACGGCGTGGTCTTCCCCTGGCCCTTCGTGTGGGGGTTCGCTCAGGCAGCGACGAAGCTCGGCGCCGAGGTGGTCCCCTTCACCGAGGTCATCGGCTTCGAGACGAAGGGGAAGCGCATCGAGGGGGTCGTGGTGCGCGACGTCTCCGGTGCACGCGAGCCCGGCGCGTCCCCGGCGATGAGCGAGTCGCGCGTCCCCACGCCGGGCACGCGCGGACGCAAGCACGTCATCAAAACGAACCGGGTGGTGAACGCCGCCGGCGCGTGGTCTCCGGAGATCGCGCGGATGCTCGGCGTGGCGCTCCCCAACAAGCCGCACCGCCACGAGATCTGCTCCACCGAGCCGCTCAAGCCGTGGCTCAAGCCGCTCGTGGCCGATCTCGACGACGGCCTCTACTTCAGCCAATCGACGCGCGGCGAGATCGTCGGCGGCATCGGCCAGGAGCGCGTCCCCTCTGGCCTGAACCAGGAGAGCTCGCACGCCTTCTTGGGGCTCTACGCGCGATCGCTCACGCGGGCCTGCCCGATCCTCGGCAAGGTGAAGGTCCTGAGGCAGTGGGCCGGCTGTTACGACATCACGCCCGACGCGAACCCGATCGTCGGGCCGGTCGACGAGGTCCTTGAGTTCCACCAAGTGTCCGGCTTCATGGGCCACGGCTTCATGATGGCGCCGGTGATCGGCAAGCTGCTCGCCGAGTACCTCGTCGACGGCGTGCCGCGCCCCTTGTTCGAGCGCTGGAGCCTGCGAAGGTTCAAAGAGGGGAAGCTCCTCTCGGAGGCGATGATCATCGGCTGACGCGCGCTGCGCGTGCGCGTCAGGAGCGAACGCGCGCTCCCCGTCGCGGACTCCCGGCGCGCGCCCGAGCTGCATGACATTCGCGTCGCGCCTCGTGTGGACCCGCGACCCGGGCCTCCGGCGCGCTCCCCGAGAATGCGCGGGCGAAGCTCTTGGCGCCCGCCTTGCTAAGGGGCCGGCGGAGGAGCTCGGTGCACCTGCACCCGGAGCTCACGCGACGCGCGCCGACCGCGCCCTTTCGCCTGCGAGGTCCGTCATGTCCCAAAATTCATTTCTTCTCGTCTTCGCTGCCGCCTCCTTCACCCTCGCCGCGTGCGGCGGCTCGAGCTCGTCACCTTCGTCGTCGTCGTCCGACGGCGGCGCCGCCAGCTCGAAAGGCGGTGCGAGCACGAGCGGCGACGAGGCCGGCGCCAAGGGGAGCAGCGACAGCAACTCCGTGTCCGACGATTGCGCCGGCGTGACCGAGCTCCTCTGCGACCGCGCCGGCGCGTGCGGCGCCGGCAAGGTGATCGTGTCCGCACCCGGCGCCACCGCCGAGCACCAGAGCGTCACCGACTGCAAAAACTACTACCAGTACATGCAGTGCGGCACGGCGCAGGCCGACTGGGCAGCGTGCAAGAGCGCCATCGAGGCCGCGGCGTGCACGACCACCAAGGCGGGCGAGTCGATCCCATTGCCTGCAGAGTGCAAGGGGCTCACGCTGTAGCTTTTCCTCGCCTCCGCGGCCATGATGCCCGCGTGAGCCGTCGCGAGAACGCCAGCCGGAGGTGCGGTCGATGCCGCATGCACATCGGCCTGTGCGTCTGCGAGCTCATTCCCCGCATCGAGACCCGCACGCGCCTCGTCTTGGTCATTCACCGCTACGAGGATCGCAAGCCGACGAACACGGGGCGCCTCGCCGCTTCTTGCTTGTCGAACAGCGAAGTGATCGTTCGCGGGCACCCGCCGCGGGACCGCGCGCTCTCGGAACGCGTGCACTTGCCGGAAGGGGTGCGCCCGCTCGTGCTCTTCCCCAGCGACGACGCCGTGCCGCTCGCCGACCTCGCAAGATCGCCGGAGCCCGTGCATCTCATCGTCCCCGACGGCACGTGGCGTCAGGCCTCGAAGGTGCGCCAACGGGTGCCCGGTCTCGAGCAGGTGCCGTGCGTGTCGCTCCCTCCCGGGCCTCCTTCGCTCTATCGCCTCCGCGCCGAAGCGCACGCCACCGGGCTCGCCACCATGGAAGCCATTGCGCGTGCGTTCGGCGTGCTCGAAGGGCCGGAGGTGCGCGAGGCGCTCGAGCGCGTGTTCCTCGCCATGGTGGAGCGAACCTTGTGGGCGCGCGGAGCCATCGCCACGAACGACGTGGCGAGCGGCATTCCCCGCGGCGCCGAGCGGCACGATCCTTCGAGCGGGCTCGCCGGACGCTGACGCCGCTTCGGGCGCGTGTGGCCGCGGAGTGCTATTCCCGGGCGCGTGCGGCCGCGCTTCCCCCCGATGCTGCTCGGTGCGATCGCGCTCTTCGCGCTCGCCCCCGTGGACTGCGGCGGTCGCGTGGACACGCGCTGCACCCCCGACGTGCGCATCGAGCTCACCGGCTACCACGGCGACGCCGCGCGCACCGGATGGAACGACGCCGAGGCGTGCCTGACGCCGGAGCGTGTCGCGAGCGGGCTCGTTCCGCTCTTCACGTCGCCTGCGCTCGACGACGCGGTGGTCGACGGCACGCGCTTTTCGCCCCACGGCTACGCGTCGCCGCTCTACCTCGACGACGTCGCCGTCACGAGCCCCGCCGCCGAGCCGGGGGAGCGCCTGCCCGTGGTCATCGCCGCGACGAGCAACGGCTACGTCTACGCGGTCGCCGCCGCCGACGGCGCGCGCTCGGCGAAGGGGACGATCCTCTGGAGCCGATCGCTCGGCGAGCCTTCGCAGCCGGCGCGTAGCCAAGACGGCGTGCCGTTCGGCATTCTCTCGACGCCCACGGTCGATCTCGCGGCGAGCCCGCCGCGCCTCTACGTGACGTGCGTCGATCGCGCCGCCGGCTGGCGCGCGTTCGCGCTCGACCTCGGGAGCGGCAAGGTCATCGCCGGCTGGCCGGTCGTCCTCGACGACGCGTCGCTCGCCCCGACGAACAAGAACGCGCCTCAAGACGGCAGCGCGAGGCCGACGATGAGCTACCCCGCGAACATGTCGCAGCGCGCGGCGCTCGCGCTCTCGCCGAACGGCGGGCGTCTCTATGTCTCGTGGGGCTCGTACTACGACGCCGCCATCGGTTGGATGGCGGCGATCGACACGCGCACGCCGCACGTCGACGCGAGCTTCTCCGGCTCGGAGCACGACGTGCCGAGCGACGGTACCGCCGAGCAGAACCTGGCGAGCGCTGGGATGTGGGGCGCGGGAGGTCCGACCGTCGACGCGCGCGGCCACGTGTACATGACCACCGGCAACAGCCCCGAGGATTCGGGCCCCTCGCCCGGTGTCTGGGGGAACACCGTCCTCGCATGGAACGGCTCGCTCGATCTCGCGGGGACGTACAGCCCGTTCAACTACTGCGCGATGGACAGCGGCGACAGCGATCTCGGCGGGAGCTCGCCGGTGCTCGTCGATCTCGATCCGGCGACGACGTCGACGCCGCGCCTCCTCGCCTTCGGTAGCAAGCAGGGGAACGTGTACTTGGTCGATCGCGATGCGCTCCCCGGGACGACGCGCGCGCGCCCGGCGTGCGATCCCAAGCACCTTGCGTCCCCCTCGACCGACGGCTCGCTCCTCGACCCTTCGCTCCAGCCCTTCTACAGGCCGCCCGATCGCGGTCCGCTGAACGTCTTCGGTCCGTACTCCGACGTCCCCGGCGACAACGCCGTGAACCACGCGAAGATGAGGAGCACGCCGGCGTTCTATCGCGACCCGAGCGGCGCGCCGTTTCTCTTCGTGAGCGGCAGCTCCCGCCGCACGGACGACCTCGAGACCCCGCGTGCGCCTTCGGTTGCGCGCCTCCGCGTCGTCACCGAGCCAGGTCGGCCCGCGTACTTGAAGATCGATCGGTACGCGCCCGACGTGATCTTGCAGAACCCGGGCGCACCCGTCGTCACGAGCCTCGTCGGTCAAGGGGCGGTGGTGTGGGTCCTCGACTCGGCGGCGCCGCGCACCGCACCGCAAGTCCCGGTGGGGACGAAGCCCGCCCCCCGATCCGTGCTCTACGCTTTCGATGCCGAGAGCCTCGCGCTCCTCGCGCGTGTCGAGCTCGACGCGACGAGTGGAAAATACAACCATCCGACGGTGGCCCACGGAGTCGTCTACGTCGTGACCGATCGCGTCGTCGCTTACGGTGCGCCATGAGCGATCGAAGGCGGCGGCGAGCGGCACGCGACGCGCGGGCGCGCGAGCTCGCGCTCGTCCTCGGTGGCGCTTTGCTCGCCGCGTGCTCGAGCGCGTCGCATGATCCCACGTGGGGAACGCGCCACGCGCTCCCGGTCGATCGCTTCGAGGGGTACGGCGTCGAACGCGGGGGCGCGGTGCTCTTTCTCGGCGGCATCACCGGCGTGCTCGGCGACATTCGGACGGCGAATCCCAGCACGCGCGTGGACGTCTACGATCCGACGAAGGACGCGTGGAGCGACGGTCCTGCGCTCCCCGCCGACGGACCGAAGCACCACCTCGCGGTGGCCAAGGACGGCGAGCGCGTCTACCTGGTCGGCGGCTTCGACGGCATCCTCGGCAAAGAGCAGAACGAGCCCTTCGTGCCTGTGGCCAAAGCCTACGTGCTCGAGGGGTCGACGTGGCGCGCGCTTGCGCCGCCCCCGCTGGCGCGTGGCGCAGCGACAGCGCAGGCGATCGGCGGAAAGATCTACGTGACGGGCGGCGCACCGAACGAAGGGCAGCTCCCTTACGCCGAGCTCGACGTCTACGACATCGCGTCGGACACGTGGAGCACCGGGCCGGCGATGCCCACCGCGCGCGAGCACCTCGCCTCGTGCGCCATGGGCGCGAAGATGATCGTCGTCGGCGGGTGGATCGGCCCGGGCGACGTCGCGAGCCACGCCGCCGAGCTCTTCGACACGACGACCGGGCGTTGGGAGAAGCTCCCCGATCTGCCCACCGCGCGCGGCGGGCTCGGCGCCCTCGCGGTGGGGAGCGGGTGCCACGTGCTCGGCGGTGAGGATTGGAAGCTGCCGCTCCCCGGGACCTTCGCCACCCACGAGGTCTTCGACCTCGACGCACGCGTGTGGCACGCCGCGCCGCCCATGCCGACGGCGCGCCACGGCTTCGGCCTCGCGCTCGCCGCCGGCGCGCTCTACGCGGTCGGCGGCGGGCCGCTCCAAGGCAACAGCTACACGAGCGTGGTGGAAGTCTTCGAGTGAGCGTCTCGTGCGCGCGCGCACGCCCGGGTGACGCGCGCGACGCGCCGAAGACGCGCTACGGGTTCAAGAGGTCGACGAGGCTCGGCGCGCTCGTCACGGTCGGAAGCCGCGAAAGACCGAGGAGATCTTCCACCGCCGCCAAGTAGCTCGAGTGCGTGTACGCCGTCGCCGAGGTCGCGCCCGGCGCCTTGAGCTTCGGCGAGAGCACGAGCATCGGGATCTTGTCGGTGTCGTCGCCGTTGCGCCCTTCGGCTTCGTCCCAGGTGATGAAGAGCACGCCGCCGTTCTTGTAGCCGTCGCTGGCGAGGATCTTGGGCACCTCGTTCGAGAGCCACGTGTCGGACGTCTTGAGGCTGGTGACGGCGTCGTCCTTCGGGTCGTGACCGTCGTTCAAGAGGTTCGGGGTGATCCACATGTAGCGGTAGCTGTTCGCCGCGAGGTCGGCCCCGAACTGCGTGTAGTCCACGTTGCGGTCGGCGCAGAGCGGGCTCGCTTGGAGATCCTTGAAGTAGAGGAAGGGATCGTGCCGCGGCGCGTACTCGCCCGCGGAGGTGAGCAAGCACGGGGTCCCCATGCTCTCCTGGTAGCTCCTCCACTTCACTCCGGCCGCCTCCATTTGCGTGCCGAGGCTCTGTGCGCTCGACGGGAAGTTCGGAGCTTGCTGCGGATCCTGATCGAGCGGCCCCGTGTACTGGTTGTCGCCGCTGATCATGTGCAGGTAGTTCGGCAGCGACGGGTGCCCGGTGTCCTTGTACGCCGTCGCCAGCGTCCCCTGCGTCAGCAGCGAGTTGAAGTACGGCGCGTTCGTCGAGCCGACGATCTCGTCGTAGTCGTGGTTCTCGAGGACGATGGTGAAGACCGTCTTGATCGGACCGGCCGGCGTCGCGTCGGCTCCGCCCGCGTCTTGACCGGTCGACGCGTCGGCGCCCACGGCCGACGTGTTGCTCGAGCTGCTGCTGCAAGCGGCGACGAGCAGGACGAGCGGGATCGCGATCCTCGATGTCATGAAGCCCTCCCCAGGGTTCGCGCGTGAGCGCGGTCGCGCCGCAGCTTTGCGTGCGCGTCTACCAAGGATCGTCGTATCGCAGATTCGCCGCGCTCACTAGGGCGTGTGGGGCGTCCGTCATCGACGCAGGTTGTGGGATGCGCGCGTCGGGCGCGGGCGCCGCTTTCGACGCCTCGCGAGCAGCGGGATCAGCGTCACCGCCGGCGAGAACCAAAACGCGCAGTTCGGGTCTCCGCTCGTCGTGCTGCACCCGCCGCCCTCGAGAGCGCTCGTGGGACCAGGGCCGCCGCCGTCCGCGGAGGCACCTCCGTCGGACAGGTCTTCCGCCGAGGCGTCGCGCGCTCCTGCGTCGACGATGCCGCCCGCGTCCTCTCCGGCGTCGCCCAGGCCGGGGGTTGCCGCGGGGGCGCACGGATCGCTTCCGCCCGCGTCGTTCACGTTGGCGATGACCTGCGCGGTGAACGGGCCCTCGGTGACCCCTCCGCGGCCGTCGTCGACGTGGGGCGTGAGGACATGATCACCGAGGTCCGCCGCGGACGGTGTGATGACGACGCTGACGAGCCCGGTGCTCGTCGGCGGATCGAACGACGCCGTCCCAGCGAAGGACGAAAGACCGCCGAGCGAGAACGTGACCGGGTCACCGTCGGGATCACCGGTCGTGATGGAGAGACACGCCGGGATCCCCACGAGCAGCGTGGGGTGCGCGGGGACGACCAGGATCGGCTGGCGGTTGACCGCGATCGTGAACGCGAGATCCACGGGCGCGTTCACACCGTCGCTCGCGAGGACGTGGATCGTATGGTTGCCTGCGTCGCCGTAGGCCGCGAGCGCGGTCACGGTGCCGTTCCCGCCGCCGTCGTCGGCGACGGTGACGAACGACGGGTTGCCGGGCCCCGCGGAGATGACGAGCGGATCGCCGTCGGCGTCGGTCGCATGCACGGCAATGGGGGTCGAGTGGCCGACGAGCACGGTCTTCGCCGGTACGGCGTCCCAAACCGGCGAGGCGGCGCGTGCGACGACAGGGATCGTCATCGCGCAAAGGCAGGCGCAAACGCCGGAGCGCCATCTTTTCATCAGGCAACCCTAACAAATGCGAGCGTGCCTGTCCCCGCAAAGCGCCCCTCGGCGGGCGCTTCCGCGGGGCGCGCATGCCCCGTGAATATTTGGACACAGTGGCCCCGCTTTCGGCTACTGTCGCCGCGAAATTCACGTGCCAAGCAGAGGGGAAACTCCATGTTCATGAAGCGCGGAACGCTCCGACTCGTCGCTCATCTCTCTCTCTCGTCCCTCCCCCTCGTGACCGGGGCTCTGGCGACCACGAGCCTCACGGCTTGCGCCGACGAGAACGATCCGCAGACGTGGGTGAAGCGACTCGACGACCCTGCGCAGCGCGCCGCCGCGATTCGCCGCCTGGGCGAGTTCTTCGACGACCGCATGACGAAGAACAACAAGGACCGGTCGGCCGCCGACGTGAAGGCGTTCCTCGACATCGCCGTCGAGCCGATGACCAAGGTCTACGCCGCGGGCAGCCTCGACGAGAAGACGCGCAAGGACCTCGCCAAGTCGCTCGCCGACATGCGCGATCCGCGCGCGGCACCGGCGATGGCCAAGGCCTTCAACGACTACGAAGCCGGCAAGAACGACGAGGACGTGAAGTACGCCTCGCAGTGGGTCAAGGGCCTCGCCGAGGCCAAGCAGCTCACCGATCAAGGCGTCATCGACGCTCTCTGGAACTGCTTCTCGAAGTTCCAGGTGTCGAAGGCGAAGTCGATCAACCTCGTCACCGACCTCCACGACGCCGTCCTCGCGGTGAAGCACCCGTCCTACGGGCCGAAGGCGGTCGAGAAGCTCGGCGCGCCGGTCATCGCCGACAACGCCGAGTCGGCGATGGACCAGGTGCAGTTCTGGCAGAAGACCGCCATCCAGGTCCTGAAGGAGATCAAGTTCGGGCCGGCCGCGAAGCCGCTCGTGAAGGTGCTCCTCACCCCGACCAAGGGCGATCTCCGCGCCGTCGCCAACGCGGCGCTCATGACGATCCCCAAGGAGGCCGAGGCCGCGCTCGTCTCCGCGCTCAACGGCTCCGACCCCGAGCTCGCGAAGGCCGCGAGCGAAGTCCCCGACAAGCTCGGCGTGGCGATCCTCGCCGACAGCATCTCGTGGATCTCGCGCCCGGCGGGCAAGGACGCGCTCCTCGCCGCGCTGGCGAAGGAGACGAACGATCAGAACCGCACCGTCATCGCGCAGTGCCTCACGCGCTTCCCCGCGGACCAGAAGATTAAGGACGCGTTCCTCGACGCGTACAAGAAGATCCCCGCGGGCACGAAGCTCGACAAGCTCCCCGGCGAGCCCTACGCGCACCCGGTGCTCGTGCAGGTGGCTTCGAGCTTCTACGACCCCAACATGACCGACTGGGTCTTGAAGGAGGTCACCTCCTCCAAGGGCGACGAGGCCACGCAGATGCAGGCCAAGGGGCTCGAGGCCGCGCTCAAGCTGATGGACAAGGCGCACGTCGCCGCCGTCGGCGCGATGGTCACGAAGCTCTGGACCGCCCAGGAAAAGACGCTCTATACGGCGGCGGCGGACATCACGAACAAGTGCGACAAGGACGCGGCCTGCTACGCCGCGGTCTTCGACGCGCCGGTCGGATCGAACCCGACGGACAAGCTCAAGGCCATCAAGGCCGGGCGCATGGCCGGCACCTACGGCAACGAGGGGACGAAGACGCTGCTCCTCGGCAAGTTCGACAAGGTGAAGGACGGCGAGTCGCGCTTGGCCATGGCCGAGGCGGTCGACTTCCTCGCCGGCGCGAAGGGCGACAACGCCGCCGCCGACGCGCTCGACAAGGTCGTCTCCGGCGACGTGGCGAGCGGCAACAAGGACCTCATCTCCGGCGATGACGCGCTCGTGAAGGTGGCCAACCGCCTCCGCGCGCGCGCCAACCCGTAGAGCGAGTCGGAGCGAAGGCGATCGTAACGCGATGGTGAAGCTTTCGGTCACCCAGGGCCTGTTCGCCGGGCAGACCTTCGAGCTCGCCGCCGACCTGATTCGTATCGGGCGCGCGGAGGGGAGCGATCTCCCGTTGAAGGACGGGCTCGTCTCCAGCGACCACGCGCAGATCGCCTTCCTCGGCGATCGTCACGTCCTTCGCGATCAGCGATCGACGAACGGCACCGCGCTCCTCCGGAACGGGGAGCGCACGCCGCTCGACGAGACCAACGGCCGCGAGGTCACGCTCCAATCGGGCGACGTGGTGGAGCTCGGGTCGGGCGACAAGGCGGTGCAGCTCACCGTCACGCTCATCGAAGATCCGGAAGACGCGCACGTGGTCGCGGTCCGTCGCATCGAAGAGATGGACCCCGGCGCGGGGGTGAAGCACGAAAAGAGCCTGCGCGCGCTCTACGACGCGCAGACGCGCATCGGCGCCGCCTCCGACCTCGCCGACGTGCTCCAGGCGATCACCGACGCGGTGTTCGACCTCGCGCCGCGCGCCACGCACGTGACGATCATCCTGCGCGAAGACGAAGAGAGCGAAGGGCGCCCCAACGCCATGGGGTACGTGCCGGTGCTCACGCGGGTGCGCGGTCAGCCGGCGGCGGCCACCGGGCCCATCCCCATCACCCGCTCCGTGTTCCGCAAGGTCGTGGCCGAGCGCGCCGCGGTCCTCGCCGCCGACGCGCCGCGCGACGTCGGCAACACCGAGTCGATGATGGGCGCGCAGATCCGCTCGACGCTCGGCGTCCCCCTGTGGAAGGGCGAAGAGATCCTCGGCGTCCTTCAGATCGACAACCGCGAGTCGACCGGCGTCTTCACCAACGCCGATCTCGAGATCCTCGCCGTCGTCGCCCACAACGCCTCGCTCGCCGTGGCCAACGCGCGGCTCGTCAACCGGCTCCGCGCCGCCGAGGAGCGCCTCAAGAAAGAGAACGCGTTCCTCAAAGGGCGCGAAGAGTCGCGCCGCACCGGCGGGCGCGGCCAGCAGGAGATCATCGGCTCGAGCAACGCGATGAAGACCCTCCTCGCCATGCTCGACAAGGTCGTCGACACGCGGGTCACGGTGCTCATCGAAGGGGAGACGGGGACCGGCAAGGAGCTCATCGCCGCGGCGGTGCACTACCGTTCGCGCCGTCGCGACAAGCTCTTCGTCGGCCAAAACTGCGCGGCGATGCCGGAGAACCTCCTCGAGAGCGAGCTCTTCGGCCACAAGAAGGGGGCCTTCACCGGCGCGCACGAAGAGAAGAAGGGGCTCTTCGAGATCGCCGACGGCGGCACGCTCTTCTTGGACGAGATCACCGAGACGCCGCTCTCTCTCCAGTCGAAGCTTCTGCGCGTCCTTCAGGAGGGCGAGATCCGCCCCGTCGGCGCCACCGCCGAGAAGCGCGTCAACGTGCGCATCGTCGCGGCGACGAACCGGAACCTCGAGAAGGAGGTGGCCGAGGGTCGCTTCCGCGAGGATCTCTACTACCGCCTCAAGGTCTTCCCCATTCGCGTGCCGCCGCTCCGCGAGCGTCGCGAGGACATCCCCCTCATCGCCCAGCACTTCTTGGCGCGCTTCTCCGCCGAGATGGGCAAGCCCGCGGCCGGCTTCTCGCAACAAGCCATGGAGCTCCTCCAGAGCTACGACTGGCCGGGCAACGTGCGCGAGCTCCAGAACGAAGTGCAGCGCCTCGTCATCCAGGTCGACCCCGGTGGCTTCGTGACGCCCGATCTGCTCTCGCCGCGCGTGCGTCAGATCGAAGGGGTCGTCGACCGCGTCCGCCCGACCAAAGGGACCTTGAAAGAGATGATGGACCAGCTCGAACGCTGGCTCCTCATCGAGGCGCTCCGCGAGCACCAGAACAACAAGACCGCAGCTGCGAAGGCCCTCGGAATCACGCGCGAAGGGCTCCACAAGAAGCTCCGCGGCTTCGGCCTTTAGCCCCCCAGTTCACGGTAAAACGCGCGAGATCTGCGCGCTCGCGGGACGAGCACGCCGGCCGGTCGTGCTTAGACTGAGGCTCATGCAGCTCCTCCTCAAACATGCCCTCGATCGAGCGGCGATGTGGCACCGCGAGCAGCGGCGCAAGTACCCGGAGGTCCTCGTGCCGTACGTGAGCCACCCCGCCGGGGTCGTGGCGATCCTCGCGCGTCACGGCTTCGACGAAGAGGTGCTCGCCGCCGGAGCGCTCCACGACGTCGTCGAGGACTGCGGGGTGACGTACGAGCAAATCTCCGTGGAGCTCGGCCCGCGCGTGGCCGATCTCGTGCGCCACGTGAGCGAGGAGGACAAGTCGCTCCCGTGGGAGGAGCGCAAGGCGCGCTACCTCGAGCACTTCAAACACAAGCCTTGGGATGCACAGGCGATCAGCCTCGCCGACAAGATCGACAACTTTACGTCGATCGTCGTCTGCAAGGAGCGCCACGGAGATCCTTGGGGGCTCTTCAAGCGCGGGCGCGAGGCCCAGCTGGCGCGCTTCGACGACATGCTCCGCGCGGCGCGCGCTCTCCCGCCGCACCCGCTCATCGACGAGTACGAAGAGGCGCTCGACCAGGTTCGCAGCGTCTGAACGGATCGGCGTCGCGCACGGGCCGCGCTCGCTCGGTTCGCCATCCTCCGACCTCGCGTGCGCGCCTCGCCTACACGCACCTCGGATCGGCCGGGCGTCACCCCGGATCCTCGAGCCCCGTGATCGACTCGATCCTCCTGGACGTCGCGGTGGCCTCCTCGCCCCGCTGTCGTGCGTTTGGCGCCGCCGCGGCGCGCGGCACATCGATTGCTAACTCCCTCGCGAGGGCATGTCGAACGCCTACGCCGCAACGACCGCGGCCTTCGTCGCGCTGGCGATGTCGGCCTGCACGATGCTCGATCCCGGGCTCGGCACGAAGCTGACCGGCGAGAGCAAAGGGAGCGGCGCGGTCACGACGAAAGAAGAGCTCGGTCTGGCCGTCATCCCGAGCGACGTCTTTCAGACGCTGAAGGATCCCGTCGCCGCGCACCAAGAGCTCTGCGAAAACGACGGGAGCCACCCGAACTTCCCCGACGACGCCGACCAGATCACCAAGGCCTTCTGCCAAGACGTGAAGCCCGGCGGCGTGATGCCGACGCCGAAGAGCCTCGCCGACTTGCAGGCGCTACTCGGCCTCTCGTTCAAGGATCCCAACGGCGGAAACGGCGTCGGCGGGAACCCGGCGTTCGCCATCCTCGGGCACTCCTCGGCGCTCACCGCGCGGCGTGTCTCTTCGATCACGCCGACCACGTTCGTCTTCACGCCGCCGCCCACCGACGGGAGCAAGCCGTCGGGGTTCGTGTTCCTCGCGTTCGATCCCGGCGAGCAGTTCGTCGAGGTCGCCTCGCACGATCCGGTCGCCGACGAAGTGAACTTGTACCTCGTGCTCTTCGAGAAGGCGTGCACGCGCCAGCAGGGGGGCTGCACGCCCAACGATCTGCTCACGCCGGCGCTCGTGAGCGGCTGGACCAACGTGCGCGTGTACGAGTCGGGGACCGCGCTCAACAACACGATTGCAGACTGCAGGGAATGCCACGCCCCGAACGACAAGGATCCGCAGATCCTCCGCATGCAGGAGAACAGCGCCCCCTTCACCCACTGGTTCAGCAGCGAGACCGAGGGGGGCAAGGCGCTCCTCGCCGATTTTCAGGCGGCGCACGGCACGAAGGAGGACTACGGCGGGATCCCGGCGGCGCTCGTCCCCAAGTCCGACCCGGCGAAGTTCGCCCAGATGGTCGCCGCCGCTGGCTTTGGCAAGCAGCCGAACGCCTTCAACTCCGCCGCCATCGAGGCCGAGGTGAAGCACACCGCCGCCGCGCAGCCGGCTTCGAACCGCGATCCGGGCAAGAGCGCCACGTGGGAGAAGCTCTACGACGCTGCGGTGCGCGGCAACTTCATCGCCCCGCCGTACCACGACGTGAAGGTGACCGACGAAGCGAAGCTCGGCGCCATGACCGAGGCGTACAAGGAGTGGCGCGCGGGCACGCTCGCCAAGCTCCCCAACATCGGCAACGTGTTCCTCGAAGGAGAAGGGCTACGGGAGATGGGCTTCGCCGCCAAGCCCGGCCTCGACGGCAAGGGGCTCCTCGTCCAGCTCTGCCAGCAGTGCCACAACCCGAACCTCGATCAGACCTTGAGCCGCGCGCGCTTCGACGTGACGCAGCTCGCTACGATGAGCCGCGAGGAGAAGAACCTGGCGATCGAGCGCATCGACTTGCCCGATTCGACGCGCCTCAAGATGCCGCCGTCGCTCTTCCGCGTGTTCACGCCGGAAGAGCGCGACGCGATGATCGCCGAGCTGAAGAAGTAGAGCGCGCTTCGCCGCGTCGCAGCGCGATGCCGAGCCCCTTCAGCGCCACCACGCACCCGAAGCGACCACCGGACCGGGGGGCGCGTGCGGCTTCACGTACGGCGCGTCGGGGTACACGTCGAACAGCGGCGCGAGGGCGAAGGCGCGCTCTTCGAGCCGCGGATGCGGCACGACGAGGCGCGGCGTCTTGAGCGACATGCCGTCGACGTGGAGCACGTCGAGATCGATCGTGCGCGGGCCCCAGTGCTCGACCCGCACGCGGCCGAGCGTCTGCTCTACCGCGAGGAGGCGATCGAGGAGCGCGAGGGCCGCGCGCGTGGGCTCGGGCTCGTCGCTCGCGCCCTCTGGCGTTTCGTCGTAGCGAAGGCGCGCCGCGGCGTTCAGGAAGTGCCCTTGCGAAGGGCCGCCCACGGGAGCGGTCTCGTACACGCTCGAGACGGCGACGATCTCGGCGAAGGTCTCGATGGCCACGAGCGCGTCGCGGAGGTGCGTGAGCCTGTCGCCCACGTTGCTCCCGAGGCCGACGACGGCGACGAGGCTCAGGGGCTCGTGCCCTGGAAAAGAAGCGGGTTCGTGAGCTTGCCGGCGTAGCCGCCGTTGACCTTGCCGTCTTGCACGAAGAAGAAGAACGACGGATCGGCCACGCCGCCGATCTGCGCTTCGACCTGGACGATGTCGCCCGGCGCAGTGTCGAAGGTGACCCCGGCGACGTTGGCCTTCGTCTCGGTGTGGAGATCGATTTGTGTGGGCGTCGACTGCGCGGTGTCGCCGGCGAGGAGCTTCTCCGGCGCGATGTTGGTCATGGTGGTGCCGCTGACGCGGATGTCGAAGGTGCACGACGCGCCGGTCTTGTTCGTGTCGCACGTCCACCACACGTGCCAGTGCCCGCCGGCGGTGTACTCGGTGAAGACGCCGACCCCTTCGCCGGGGTTGGCGCTCATCGTCTTGCCGGTGTCGATCTCCACGAGGATGGGTGTGGGCGAGGCGGCGTCGGCGCCGTCGCTCGTGGTGCCGCCGGTGGTGCTGGGGCCGACGAAGCCGCCGCCGTTGTCGCTTCGCTCCGAGCGGACGACGCACGCGGCGCCGAGGAAGGCGAGGGTGGCGACGGCCGCGACACGCGCCGCGCGCGCGAGGAGAGGCGCGAAGAACATGAAGACCTCAGCGGCGCCCGCCGCCGTGCGAGACGTGCGGGGCGGAGAAGTGCGAGCTCGAGCTGCTCGGACGCGACGTGGGCGCCGAGAAGCTGGGGCTCGAGTGGAAGCTCGGAGAGGACGAGAAGCCCGAGTGGTAGCTGGGCGCGGAGTAGCTCGGCGACGAGGAGAAGTGGCTGGGCGCAGAGTAGCTGGGCGACGAGGAGAAGCTCGGGTGGTAGCTCTGCGAGTAGCTGGGGCTCCCCGAGTAGCCGGAGCGGAACGTCGAGCCGCCGGAGAAGCTCGGGTTGCCGCGCATCCCCTGGGCCGAGGTCCCCGCCGCGTACGGCGAGATGTGCGGGATCGAGCTCGACGGGCGTGCGTAGGCGCCGCTCGAGAAGCTGCGGCTCGGCAAGGTCTGCTCGCCGAGCGAACGAGGCCCGGCGCCGACGGGGAAGCGGCTCGTGCTCGTGAGCGCACCTGCGCGCTCGGGACGCGGCGGGCTGAACGAAGGGGCGCGACCGCCGGCTACCGTCGCCGTACGAGGCGCGGAGAACTGCTGCGCGCGCAGCAAGCCGACGTCGTTGTGCGGCGTGCGGGTGATGCTCGCGTTCGCGATCCCCATCAAGTGCGGATCGGGCCCGTTCACCCGCGGGCTCGCCGCGATGTGACCGTTCACCGACGGGCTCGCCGGCACGTACGGACGCGTGTGCGCGGCGACGCCGGCGACCTCGCCGCTCGGCACGACGGCGTGCGCGACCGCGGGGGCGAAGACGTCGTGCTGATGGCAGAAGACGTACGGCGCCGGCGGCACGCTGTAGAGCGCGACGGCGTAACCCCCGCGCCAGTACCAGATCGGCGGGAGCGGCGCCCAGCCGATGTAGCCCCAGCCGTCGTAGCCGGTGCGCCACGTCACCCACGCGCCGCGGTACGTGCGCCCGGGGATCCAGCACCAGCCGCGCCCAGCGACGTAGACCCAGCGGCCGTAGTGGAACGGCGCCCAGCCCCAGTCGTAGTCCGAGACCCAGACCCAGTCGTCCTCGTACGTCCAGTGCCCGGCGGTCACGTAGGGGGCGAAATCGGCGCCGACGACGCTGCTCGAAGGGACCCACACGGTGCCGTACGAGTCGTCCTCCACCCAAGTGCCGTAGGGGGAGAGCGTGGTTTGAAAATCTGTCAGCGCGCTCGGATCGGTGTCGGCGTAGCTGTCGGGATCGACGCCGATCGCGACGTCTTCTTGCGTGCCGAGGCTGGTCGTCTCCGTGTTGACCGGAGGGGAGGGGGGGAGCGCGGCGATGCTTGCCGAAGTGTCACTCCCCGAGCTCGGGTAGGCCGCCCCCTCGCTTTCGTCCATCGAGCCGCCGCAGCCGACGAGGAACGACGCGCCGAGCGCTGCGAGACATGCGGCGACGACGCGCGCGCGTGACGCTCGCACCGACGCTCCGGCTCCTCGCTCGATCGAACGTTTCATGGCTCCCTGCTCTGCCCCTCGTTCGGATGGACGCCCCACGGGGGTGGCTTATGCAAACGACGCTCCCCCAGAGCTCTTCCCGGTTAAGGATGGGTCGCTTCGAGGCGAAGTCTAGAGAGCCCCTCGCTTTTTTGTGCGACGGCCTGACACCGACGCTTCCGACTTCGGCGAAAGGGTGTGACAATTCGTCGCGTGGCCGCATGACGTTCGCCACACGACGGGACGGACCGTCCGAAGAGGTCCCGTCGCCAGAGCCCCTCGCAAAGGGTGATATCCTCGTCGAGGAACCTTCGCGTCGTCGTCGTCCCACGCCGAGCCCCTTCCACTTTGGAGAGCCCATGTCCGAAACCCGCCCGACCTCGATGACCGAGCGCATCGCTTCGCTGCAGGACTACAACCTGTACCGCGAGCTGCACTGGGAGGGGTCGTTCGAGGAGTACCTCCAGATCGTCCGTGAGCGCCCGACGGTCACGCGCAACGCGTACCAGCGCGTCTACGACATGATCATCAGCTACGGGACCGAGGAGTACATCGACAACAAGAAGAAGCTGATCAGATACAACTTCTTCAAAGACGAGCAGGCCGGCGGCGCGAACGCCATCTTCGGTCTCGACATCCCGCTGATGCGGCTCGTCCACGTGCTCAAGGCGGCGAGCGAGGGCTACGGCCCGGAGAAGCGCGTCATCCTCCTCCACGGACCGGTCGGCTCGTCGAAGAGCACGATCGCGCGTCTCTTGAAGACCGGCATC
Source organism: uncultured Polyangiaceae bacterium (assembly GCA_964531795.1). Lineage (GTDB taxonomy): Bacteria > Myxococcota_A > Polyangia > Polyangiales > Polyangiaceae > CAZHHD01. Next base: position 41,139 of record CAZHHD010000034.1, read on the forward strand.
GAGGCGTACTCGCGCACCGTCGACGGCGCGCTCTACTCCTTCGACTGGGTGAACCTCAAAGGCACCGGCCTCGGCGGCATGACCGACGAAGCCGATCGCTTCCCCAGCGCCATGAACGAAGAGCCTCTGCGCCTCATCCCGATGGAGTGGCGCGCGAAGGCGATCGAGCAGCTCGGTCTCTCGAACGATCAGTTCAAGGTGCGCGTCGACGGCGACATGGACCCGGCGAGCCGCTTCATCTTCAAGCACCTGATGACCAAGTACGAAGGCAACTGGTCGGAGATGGTGAAGAACCACATCCGCTGCCGCCGCCTCGTCTTGAGCGAGAAGGACCGCGTCGGCATCGGCACCTTCCAGCCGAAGGACGAGAAGAACCAGGACTCGACCGAGCTCACCGGCGACATCAACTACCGAAAGATCGCCGAGTACGGCTCGGACTCCGATCCGCGCGCCTTCAACTTCGACGGCGAGTTCAACATCGCCAACCGCGGCATCGTCGAGTTCATCGAGGTGCTCAAGCTCGACGTCGCGTTCCTCTACGACTTGCTCGGCGCGTCGCAGGAGCACCGCATCAAGCCGAAGAAGTTCGCGCAGACCGACATCGACGAGGTCATCATCGGCCACACCAACGAGGCCGAGTACAAGAAGCTCCTGAACAACGAGTTCATGGAAGCCTTGCGGGACCGCACGATCAAGATCGACATCCCGTACATCACCAAGCTGCACGAGGAGATCCGGATCTACGAGAAGGACTTCCACCAGCAGAAGATCAAGTCCAAGCACATCGCTCCGCACACGCTCGAGGTCGCGGCGATGTGGGCGGTGATGACGCGCCTCGAGGACCCGAAGAAGCACAATTTGTCGCTGCTCCAGAAGCTGAAGCTCTACGACGGCAAGGTGCTCCCCGGGTACACGCAGGACACCGTCAAGGAGCTCCGCAAGGAGACCAAGCGCGAAGGGATGGAAGGCATCTCGCCGCGCTACGTGCAGGACAAGATCTCGAACGCGCTGGTGAACGAGTCGGGTGAAGGGACCATCAACCCCTTCATGGTGATGAACGAGCTCGAGAAGGGGCTCCGTCACCACTCGCTCATCACCAACGAAGAGCAGCGCAAGCGCTTCACCGAGATCATCAGCCTGGTGAAGCGCGAGTACGAAGAGATCGTGAAGAACGAAGTGCAGCGCGCCATCAGCGCCGACGAAGACGCGATCGCGAAGCTTGCCGGCAACTACATCGACAACATCAAGGCCTACACGCTCAAAGAGCGCGTGAAGAACCGCTACACCGGCCAAGACGAGGATCCGGACGAGCGCTTGATGCGGTCGATCGAAGAGAAGATCGACATCGCCGAAAATCGGAAAGACGACTTCCGGCGCGAGATCATGAACTTCATCGGCGCCCTCGCGGTCGAGGGGAAGAAGTTCCAGTGGTCGACCAACGATCGCCTGCGTCGCGCGCTCGAGCTCAAGCTCTTCGAGGATCAGAAAGACTCGATCAAGCTGAAGACGCTCGTCTCCGCCGTCGTCGACAAGGACACGCAGGAGAAGATCGACATCATCAAGTCGAGGCTCATCAAGAACTTCGGCTACAACGAGGTCAGCGCGACCGACGTCTTGAACTACGTCGCGTCGATCTTCGCGCGAGGCGACGCCAAGGAGTAGCGCGCGCGTCGAGGTGAGCCACGGCGCGTCGGGTCACGTCCCCGGCGCGCCGTTCGTCATTTGCCCGTCGCGTTCTTCCAAGCGCCGACGATTGCCGACACGATGGCGTCGACGCCGACTCCTTTGGTGCATTGTGCAAAGACGACGGGCCCTTCGCCGCGCATCTTCTTGGCGTCGCGGTCCATGACCTCGAGGCTCGCGCCCACGTGCGGTGCGAGGTCGGTCTTGTTGATGACGAGCAGATCGCTCTGCGTGATGCCGGGCCCGCCCTTCCGTGGGACCTTGTCGCCGCCGGCGACGTCGATGACGTAGATCGTGTAGTCGACGAGCTCGCGGCTGAACTGCGCGGCCAAGTTGTCGCCCCCGCTCTCGACGAAGAGGATCTCGGGGACGGGCTTCACCTGGTCCATCAGCTCTTCGAGCGCCACGAGGTTGTGGCTGATGTCTTCGCGCACCGCCGCGTGCGGGCACCCGCCGGTCTCTACCGCGCGAATGCGCTCTTTGGGGAGCGCTTCGTGGCGATGGAGGAACTCGCAGTCCTCGCGGGTGAAGATGTCGTTCGTCACCACGCCGAGCGCGTGGTGGTCGCGCATCGCGCGGCAGAGGGCGAGGAGGAGCGCCGTCTTTCCGCTGCCGACCGGGCCGCCGATGCCGACGGTGAACGCGCGATCGCGAAAGCTCCGATTCTTCGGCGGCTCGCGCTCGGGGAATTTCCCGGCGTGGGGCCAGGCCTCGTGGGCGTGGCCGTGCGCGGGATCATGAGCGTGATCATGAGCATGGTCGTGCGCGCCGTGATCGTGCGTGTGTCCGTGGTCGTGTGAATCGTGCGCGTGACCCATGGTGTTCCTCACGAGGCGAAGAGGCGGGAGTAGAGCCCGTCGTGGTGGTTGCCGAAGATCTCGAGGAGCGGCGCGGTCTGCGTGGCGTCCTGGGAGGTGAGCCCGCGTGAGGCGACGAGGGCGCGCTCGAGGAGCTCGCCGCGCTCGTGCTGCACGGTGTGCGCTTCTTGAGGCCCGAGGAGCCCGAGGCGCACCGCCGCCGAGGTCACCCCGCGGATCGCGAGGTGGAGGTGAAGCCGCGCCATGTCCTCCTCGGGCACGCCGAGCTCGCGCGTGCAGGCGCCGAACATCGTCGCGTGGTGACCGGCGACGCGCCGCTCACGCACCGCGAAGTGAAGCGCTTCGAGTGCGGGCGCCGGAAAGACGCGCGCCACCGTGGCGACGAACGCGCGTCCTTGCGTGCGGCTCGCGCGGTTCGCCACCGTCCCCGTGAGGAACGCGTCGCACGTGCGATCGACGCGGGAGAGGCCGTCGAGCTCTTCGCGCGCGCGTACCGTCTCTTCTGCCTCTTGCACGTCGCCCGCCGCGCGCGCGCGCGTCACCGCGTGGGCCTCGCGGGCAAAAGGGATCGCGCCGAGCGCCGCTTGCCACACGGTCTCGTCGACGAAGCGACGCACGTCACTGCCAGAGCGCACGTGCCCGAGCTGCATCGCCGCCTCGAGGCCGTACGAGTGCGCGAAGCCGCCGGTGGGGAACGCCGTGTCGGCGAGCTGGAGCACGAGCCAGCTCGCCGAGGCGTTCTTCGAATCGCGCGGCGTCGTCATGATCGCGCTCAAAAGAGGCTGTAGCGCTGCGCCAAGGGGAGCGACGAAGCCGGCGCGCACGTGAGGTGCACGCCGTCGGCGCGCACTTGGTAGGTCTCGGGGTCGACCTCGATCTTCGGGAGCGTGTCGTTCCACTTCATGTCGCGCTTGCCGAGCCCGCGGCACCCCTTCACCGCCACGAACGACTTGGCGAGGCCGAGCCGCGCGAGGTCCCCTTCGACGAGCGCGCGCTGTGACACGAAGGCCAGGCTCGTTGCCCCCACCGCGCGCCCGAGCGCACCGAACATGGGGCGCATGAACGAAGGTTGCGGCGTCGGGATCGAAGCCCCCGCGTCGCCCATTTGGCTGAAGGCGATGAAGCCACCTTTGACGACCATCTCCGGTCGCGCGCCGAAGAACGCCGGCTTCCACAGGACGAGGTCGGCGAGCTTCCCCACCTCGATCGATCCGATGTGCTCGGCCATGCCGTGGGCGATGGCCGGGTTGATGGTGTATTTGGCGACGTAGCGCTTGATGCGGACGTTGTCGTTGTCGCCGCGCTCCTCGGGGAGTCGGCCGCGCTGCTCGCGCATCTTGTGAGCGGTCTGCCAGGTGCGCATCACCACCTCGCCCACGCGACCCATGGCTTGGCTGTCGCTGGAGATGATGGAGATGGCTCCCATGTCGTGGAGGATGTCCTCTGCGGCGATGGTCTCGCCGCGGATCCGGCTCTCGGCGAAGGCCACGTCCTCGGGGATGTTCTTGTCGAGGTGGTGACACACCATGAGCATGTCGAGGTGCTCGTCGAGCGTGTTCACCGTGAACGGGCGCGTCGGGTTGGTGGAGCTCGGGAGCACGTTGGCCTCACCGCACACCCGCAAAATGTCCGGCGCGTGGCCGCCTCCGGCCCCCTCGGAGTGGTAGGCGTGGATCGTGCGCCCCTTGAGCGCGGCGATCGAGTCGTCCACGTACCCCGACTCGTTCAGCGTGTCGGTGTGCAGGGTGATCTGCACGTCCTCTTGATCGGCGAGGGTGAGCGCGCAGTCGATGGTCCCCGGCGTCGTCCCCCAATCTTCGTGGAGCTTGAGCCCCACCGCGCCGCCGCGCACCTGATCGACGAGCCCCTCGGGTCGCGAGGTGTTCCCCTTGCCGGTCAGGCCGACGTTCAGCGCCCAGCCGTCGGTCGCTTGCAGCATGAGGCCGAGGTGGTGCGCCCCGGGCGTGCACGTGGTCGCGCAGGTGCCGGTCGCGGGGCCGGTGCCGCCGCCCACGAAGGTGGTGAGCCCCGAGGCGATGGCTTCGTCGGCTTGCTGCGGGCAGATGAAGTGCACGTGCGCGTCCATGCCGCCGGCGGTGACGATGAGCCCTTCGCCGGCGACGGCCTCGGTGGTGACGCCGACGATCATCCCGCGTGTGACGCCGCGCATGACGTCGGGGTTGCCCGCTTTGCCGATGCCGGCGATGCGTCCGTGCTTGATGCCGATGTCGGCCTTGTAGATGCCGGTGAAGTCGACGACGAGCGCGTTGGTGATGACGACGTCGAGCGCGTCCCTCTCGTACACCCCCGCGGCTTGCCCCATACGATCGCGGAGCACCTTGCCACCGCCGAACTTGCACTCGTCGCCGTAGTGGGTGAGGTCTCGCTCCACCTCGGCGACGAGGCTCGTGTCGCCGAGACGCACGCGATCGCCGGTGGTCGGCCCGAACATCGCCACGTAGTGGGCGCGCTTCATCACGTGGCTCACGGCGTCACCCCCGAGCTCGGGGGCTTGCTGGCGGGGCCGAGGTGCGCGGCGACGGGGACGAGCGTCACCGTCTTGGCCTCGCCCGGCTCGAAGCGCACCGCCGTCCCCGCGGGGATGTCGAGGCGCATGCCGCGGCTCGCCGCGCGATCGAAGGTGAGCGCGCGGTTCGTCTCGTCGAAGGGGTAGTGACTCCCCACTTGGATCGGGCGATCGCCCGTGTTGGTGACGCGCATGTCGACGCGCGGTCGCCCGGCGTTGATGGCGATGTCGCGCGCCGCGAGGAAGATCTCACCGGGAACAGGCGGTCTTGCGCCGCTCGCTTCGTCGTCCGTTCGCGCGAAGAGCGCGCGATCGGGGAGGGGGAGAAAGCTCCCGTACAGCGCGAGGGCGAGGTCCCCCTCCTCGAGCGCGATGGGGTGATGCAACGTGACGAGCTTCGAGCCGTCGGCGAACGTCCCCTCGACCTGCACCTCGTGGATCATCTCCGGCACGCCGGGCATCACCTCGGCGCGTCCGAGGATGCGGCGCCCGACGTCCATGAGCTCGGCCACCGAGCGTCCGTCGCGAATCAGCTCCAAGATTTGCGAAGCGAGGAGCGCGACGGCCTCGGCGTATCCGAGACGTAGTCCGCGCGCGAGGCGCTTCTGCGCGAGCGTGCCGGCTCCGTGGAGGAGCAGCTTGTCGATTTCGCGGGGGGTGAGGTGCATGGCGCGCGTAGTTTGCCGCGACGCGTCATGTTCGTCATCCCTTACCGTGCATTTCGCGGCGAGGCCGGCCGTGCACTTCGCGCGGAGGCGGGAAATCCAGGTCGATCGTGGCACTCGGGGAGGGCGCGGGCGAAGCCTCGGCGCGCGCCTTCACCACTTTCGCGCGAAAGGATCGTCGCCCAGCGCTTCGGAGAGCGGGGCGAGCCACCCGCGGATCGCACGGAGCGCCGGCTCGATCTCGCGCGCGGCGACGCGAAGGAGCACGCCGTCGTCGCCCAGCGGGCTCGCCGAGACGACGAGATCGTGCGCCGCGTCGCCCGCCGGTGCGGCGTGAGCTGCGAGGAGGCTCGCGCGCACCGCCGTCACCGCCGGGCCGGTCGCGACGATCGTCGAGAGCACGTCGAAGCGCCCCATGCGCGCCTCGAGCGGACCGTGCGCGCCGTCGAGCGCGATCGCGTCGTGCACGAGCGAAGCGCCTTCTCGCGTGACGCGCGTGCGCGAGGCGTAGCTCTGAAAGTGCCACCGCTCGTCGCGCGCCGCGCGCCCCGAGGTCATCGTGTCGACGAGCACCAGCGAGGCCCCGCGCGCGAGCGCGACCTCGGTCGACTGGGCGTGCTTCGAACCCGCGAAGCACGTGACCGGATCGGGGAGCGCGACGAAGAGCGCGCCCTCGCCTACGCGGACCGTCGTCGTCTGACGTGTGCCGCGTGCCGCGCGGTAGGCCTTCGTCGAAGCTTGCGTGCCCAAGAGCACCGCGGCCCCCGGCTCGACGTCGACCGCGAGATCGATCGCGTCGCCGTCGACGAGCCCGCCGCCGAGCGTGGCGACGAAGGCCCACTGCGCGTGCCCGTGGTTTCCCGGGAGCAGCAAGCGGAGCGGGCTCTTGGCGCGCGCCGAGTGCACGACCGTGCGCGCACCGACGCGGCGGCAGCGTAGAATCCCTGCGCCGGGGATGGAGAGCGGCGCGCGCTCGGCGGCGCTCGTCGCGAACGCCGCGAGCGGTTCGACGTGCACGTCAGCGCACGCGGAAGTGGTAGTTCGCGCCCGACTTGGAGTCGAAGGCGTCGCAGCCCCAGCGGCTCGTGTTCTCGAACCAGAGCGCGAGGTCGCCCGCCTCGGGGAGATCGACGAGCGCGTCGACGTCGGTGCGGTTCGCGTTGTCCGCCGGAACGGTGGTGGAGAAGGGGACCGCCTTCGCGCCGTTCATGCTGGCGTAGCCGGTGATGTTCCACTGCGCGTAGCCGTTGCTCGTGCCGCGGCACTTCGAGAGGCGGTCTTGCGTGTAGTGCACCGCGACCTTGCCGCCGGAGACGAGGTCGCCGACCTGCGTGATGCCGCCGTCGGCCTCGAAGACGATCGACGGCGTGGTGGTCGCGCCGTGGCCGCCGATGTCGAAGTGATAGTTGGCGCCGTACTTCGAGTCGTACGCGGAGCAGCCCCAGCGGTTCGTCACTTGGAACCAGAGCGAGAGATCGCCGTGCGTCGGGAGCTTCACGACCGCAGGGTGGTCGGTGGCGAAGGTCTCGGCGTCGGCGCCGGCCACGCTGGCGAAGCCGGTGATGGTCCAACCCGGCTTCCCTTCGAAGTCGCCGCGGCAATCGGGGAGGCGGGCGGCGTCGTAGCTCACGCGGACCGAGCCCCCTTCGACCAGATCGCCCGTGAGCTTCACCGAGCCGTCGGCGCCGAACGTGAGGCTGGCGGTGTCCCCGAGGGCCCCCGCGGATGAGTCGTCGCCCGTGGAATCGGCTCCGGCGCTGCAGCCGGAGGCGAGGACAGTGAGCCCAGCGAGGGCGAGGAGACCAGCGAAAACCTTGAAATTACGCATCGATACTCCGTGAGCCCCCTCACCTGGTGTCGACGACTGCGCTGATGGTGCGAAACCATCCTACATCGGCACCACTGGTATAAAGGGCGACGGCGAAACGTCAAGGCAACTTGTCGCACTCGGCGGGCGTTTCCCGAGCCCGCCGAGGACGCGTGCGCCGGCCGGTGCGCCGGCCGAGGTTCGTGAGGAGGTCAGTTCCCGGCGAAGCCGAAGTACGTCGACTGCTGGGTCTTGCCGAGGGAGGAGACGATCATGAACTCGCTCCCGCCGTATTGGCCGTTGGCCTTGCGGGTGATCGTGAGCTTCAAGGTGTCGCCGTTCTTGCCGGTGTCCTTGTCGAGGCCGAAGGAGAGCTCCTGCGTGCCGCCCATGTACTGCCCCATGTCGTAGACCGCGACGTTCCACTCGCCCGAGGTCGGGCCGTCGCTGTAGAGCACGAGGTCGACCGTCGCCGACTTCCCCTGGGCCACCTTCACGCCGAGCGTGTCGGCGCTCTGGCCGCTGCCGAAGTCCATCGGGATCTTCTCCTTCAGGACCGGCACGGCGTTGAAGTACACGCCCGACGCCGCGGGGACGCACGGGTTGTGGCCGGCGGCGGCGGAGGCGTTCGACCAGGTGCGCTGCACCGTGTAGCCGATCTCGCTCGGCTTGAAGTACGCGTCGGCGGCGAACGTGCACATGTCGCCGACCTCGGGGAGCGGGAAGAGCGCCCACACGAGGTGATCCATGTCGACGATGCCGTAGGCCGGGTTGTTCTGGGGGAACGGATCGGTCGCGGCCTCGATGAACTCGTGCGACGAGGCGATGGTCAACGTGTCGAGGTCGGTGCCGACGCCGAAGCCCGAGCCGCTGCAGCGCGGGAGGACCGCGTAGGCCACGTGCGTCGAGCCGACCTGCGTCTCGTTGTGGTAGCCGCCGAACTGCTGGCAGCTCGTGCCGCTGCCGTCGGAGATGGTCGTCGAGGACGGGTAGTAGATTGCGTAGATGCTGTTCGCGTCGGGCTGACCGACCGCGTGCGTGCCGTCGAGCTGCGAGGCGAGGAACGTCTGCACGTCGTCGTCGGTGATGTCACCCGGCGCGGGGACGGTGAGGACGATCGGATCGACCGCCGTCGCGGCGCCGACGCCGTACTCGGTGGTCGCGGCCTTCCAGTAGGCGGAGCCGCCGATCTTCTGCGTGAAGGTCTTGATGTCGTTCGCGTAGGCGTCGCCGCTGAAGATCATCGGCACGATGCGCGGCGTCTTGAGCACCGGTCCGCCGTACGAGGTGACCTTCGGCGTCGCCGGGTGCGCCGCGGGGAAGCCCGAAGACTGTCCGTCCTTCTTGGCGCCGCCGTCGTCGCCGGCCGGCCCGCCGTCGCCTTGGTCGTCCCCACCGCCGCCGCCGTCGTCTTGCGGAGCCGCAGTGACGATGGTCGTGCTGCTGCACGCAGCGAAGAGAGCGCAGGGGAGGACGAGGAGCGCGAGGCGGGTCAATCGAAGCGTCATGGCGAGTTCTCCAGAAAGAGGGCGTCGGGGGCGACGGGCTCGGAGCCTGAGCAAGAAGCGCTCCCACGCCGGGAGCCGCGAATTCGTCGGGGAATCGAGGAGGAACTGCGAGTCAGGTAGGGCGTGTGTGCGAACGCTGGCGCACGACGGCACACGACCCGCGTTCACAGATCCTGATCGCGGGATCGCGGTCGTCGCCGCGTGAGGCCGGCCTGAGGCGGGCCGCGCCGAGGTGATACGCGCGCGTCGGCACGCGTCTCCCCTCCGTGCGTCAGGAGCGAGAGCGCGTCACGAGGAGCGACGTGCTTCCTCGGTGCACGCCCGGTCGTGGGCATTCATCGTTCGGCGTGGTCGCGCGCGTCGCGTGTCGTCCAGTAGTGGTAGGTGGCGATCGGCACCGACGCCTCCACCGTCACCCTTACGCCGCTCTTTCTCTGCTCCGCGGGCACGTCGAACACGAGCTCCTGCCAGTCGCCGCCGGTGAGCGGGAGGCTCGCCCCTCCGTCGCCGTCGAAGTGCACCGTCACCTTCGCGTCGACCGCCGCCTCCACACGCGCCACCAGATGCGTCGCGTTCGTCGTGTCGATGACGAAGCGCTCGCGGACGCGGTTCGTGCGACCGCCGTCGAGCACCGTCGTCTCGGGGTGAGACGTGCCTTCGGGCGGCGGCTCGGCGCGCACGAGCTGTTCCCCTTCGTGCGCACCGAGGAGCTCGTAATGGTGTGCCGCCTCGCTCTCGAGATCGGCCACGTCCACCGCGTCGACCTCCGCCCCCGCTTCGCTCCACGGCGCTTCCCCGCTTCCGAGCAGGTGGTAGTCGGCGACGTGCGCCTCCATCGTCGTGCCGCCGAGGATCGTGGCGTGGACGACGGCCTCGGTGAGCTTCTCGCCGAGGAGCGCCTCGCAGCCGAACCACTCGGGGTACACGATGAAGAAGCCGGGGAGCCGCGCCGGGGCTTCGCGGGCCAAGCGCTCGTAGTGCTCGACGCGCGAAGCTGCGCCCGCCACCCAGTAGCGCCCTTCGCTCGCGGTCGTGAGCCCGACGACGTCGAAGGTGCGTCGGTCGCTGAAATAGGCGATGGCGCCGGTGTCGTTCACGCCGATGCGCGCGTCTTCGGGGAGATGCCGCTTGGCCCAGCGTCCGAGCGTGGCTTGCTGTTGATCGATGCCGTGCGCCGAGTCTGCGAGATCGTCGATGACCCCGGGCAGGTGCGTGGCCAAGAGCCCGACGAACGCGCCGGCGACGAGCGGCGTGGCGATGCGAAGGCGCGAAGAGAGCGCGCCGAGCGCGTCGCCGATCCACCGCGCGAGGCACGCGAGGCCTATCAGCCACCCGGTGGCGAAGGGCCACAAGTAGCGCAATCGATTCCAGAGAAACGTGACGTAGGTGCAGGGGACGAGCATCGCCAACGCGAGCACGAGGCACAGCGCAGCGCGCACGCGGAGCTCGCGCTGCCCCGCGCGGAGCACGAGGGCGACGAGCCCGAGCATCGCCACGTACGCGCCGCCTTGAGGGAGAAACTCCGCCGACCAGACCTCGCCTTGGAGCAGCTTGCCGAAGAAGATTTTCAGGTTCGCGAGCACCGCGGCGTCGAAGGCCGGCCCGGCGTAGTACGGGTTCCCTGCGAGGAGCTTCACTTGCGCGGTGCTGGTCGTGGTCGCGCCGGTCACGACGCGAAGAAAGAGCGGCTGTAGCACCGGCACCGCCAGCGCTACGAGCCCCCACGCGCGCGCCGCGAGCTCTGTCGCGCGCCTCGTCTCCGAGCCCTTCGCCGTCGTCGCCTCTCTCTCGCTTTCCTCTTTCGTCGTCACGAGAGGCCACGCCACGAGGACGGCGGCGATGGCCAAGGAGAAGAGCGCCCCCTCCGGCCGCATGAGCGGTGTTGCGGCCGCGAGCACGAGGAGCTCACGCCGACGCTTCGCGCTCCGCGCCCCTTCGGCCCACTCCGCCGCGCGCCGCACGCTCCGCGCGAGGAGCCAGGCGAAGGGGACGACCTCCATCCCGCTCGCCGCGCACCAGAGATGCCCGCCGAACGCGAGCACCATCCCCGCGGCACCCGCCGCTGCTGCGCGCCCCGCGAGCGGCCGCGTGATCTCCTGCGCTTCGTGGGCGAGGAGACCGAGCGCCACGAACGACAGCGCCCACGTCGGCCAGAGGAGCGCGGCGTCGCGGAAGCCCACCGCCCAAAAGGGAGCGAGGAGGAGCGGCCAGAGAAAGCTCGTCGCCCCGGTGGAGATCGGCTCGCCGGCTTGGAAGCGGAGCGGGTGCCCCTCGGCGATGGCGCGCGCGTATTGAAAGTGGATGTACGCGTCGTCGAGCGCGGCGGCCGGGTGCCCCGCGGCGTCCACGATGGCGCGGAGCGTCTTCCACGCGAGCCACGCGACGCCGATCGCGATCGGCGCGACGGCGAGGAAGCGAGGGTGGCGGACCCAGGTCCGCGCGCGATCGACGAGCCGCACGGCGCGCGAGCTTACTCGAGGCGCGGCCGAAGGGCGCCGCACTTGACGCTGCTCGGGCGCCTGTGACATCCGTGGCGCCCGTGTCCGAAGCGCCCGCCGCCCCGCCTCCTCGTTCGTACGCCCACGCCCCCCGCCTCCCCGAGGGGGAGCGCGTCGACGTGCGCTCGCTCGTTCAGGGGAGCACGATCGAGATCGAGATCGGTCCCGGCCGCGGCGGCTTTCTCTTCGAACGTGCCGAAGCGGCGCCCGAGGCCGGGCTCATCGGCTTCGAGGTGCGGCGCAAGTGGGCGACGATCGTCGACGAGCGCTTGAAGAAGCGCGGGCTCGGCGCGCGCGCCCGCGTCTTCGCCGAGGACGCGCGCGAGGCGCTCCTTCGCCTCTCGCCCGACGGCTCGGTGGCGCGCGTGTTCTTGCACTTCCCCGATCCCTGGTGGAAGAAGCGCCATCAAAAGCGCCTCGTCATGGGGGACACGCTCCTCGGGTCGATCGTCCGGTTGCTCCCTCCGGGGGGCGAGCTGTTCGTGCAGACCGACGTCGAAGAGCGCGCCGAGGACTACGCGCGCATGGTCGCCACCGCCCCCGAGCTCGTCCCCGCGGGCGACGCCCCGGGCTCGCCTCACCTCGCGGAGAATCCGTACGCCGCGCGGAGCCCGCGGGAGCATCGCGCGATCGCCGACGGCCTGCCGGTGCATCGCCTCCGCTACGTGAGGAAATGAGCTCGCCCGTGAGTCACCTCGTCCTCTACCAGTACCCGCCGATCCCCGGATCGGCCTCGATCTCCCCCTTCTGCATGAAGGTGCACTATGCACTCAAGCTGAAGGGGCTCGCCTACGAGGTGAAGAACGAGATCTTCGCCGGCAAGGCCAGCTCCGAGGGGAAGCTCCCCGTGCTCGCCATCGACGGCGAGAAGGTGCTCGACTCGACGATCATCCTGCGGAGGCTCGAGGCCATGGCCCCTGCGCCGCGCCTCGTGCCCGAGGGGGTGCGCGAGCGCGCGATGTGCGATCTCTACGAGGACTGGGCCGACGAGACGCTCTACTGGCACATGGTCCAAGCGCGCTGGGGGGACGCCGAGAACTTCGCGCGCCTCGCGCCTGTCTTCTTCGCTTCGTTCCCCTTCGGGATGCGCACGGCGGCGCGCGTCGTCGGACGCGCCAAGATGCGGCGCCAGCTCGCGGCGGTCGGCATCGGTCGCCGCGCCCGCGAGGTCGTTCGAGCCGAGCTCGACCACGAGCTCGACGTGCTCGACGGGCTCCTCGACGGGCGCGACTACCTCCTCGGGAGCGACGTCACGATCGCCGATCTTGCGGTGGTGGCGCAGCTCCAGTGTCTTCGGGTGGGGCTCACGCCGGCGGAAGAGAAGGTCGTCGCCGGGCACCGCGTGACGTCGGCCTACCTCGATCGCGTGCTCTCCCGCGCGGCTACAGATTGAAGCGATAGCGCGCGGTGCCGTCGGCCGGCACGTTCACCGTCGCCGACTGCACTTTGCCTTCCGCCGTGGTGCACGTGACCTTGTGCGGCCCCGCGGGGAGCTCGATGCCGGCCACGGGCGTCGCGCCTTTGGCGGCGCCGTCGATGGACACGTTGCACCACCCCGACGACGTCGCGACGTTCAGCTTGCCGCTCCCCGAGGGCTGCGGCGGCGAGACCGCGCCGCCCGTGTGGTGGTGCGCCTCCTTCACCAGAGTCACGTCGAGGTGCTTCGTCTCCTGCGGCGCGCCGATGAACGCGAAGCTCTGCTCGGCGTAGCCCGGCGCGTCGACGACCACCTTGTGCTGATCGCCCGAAGCGAGCCCGCTCACGGTGACGGCGCCGAGCGTGAGCGCGGGGGCCTTCTTGCCGTCGACGAGGAGGACGGCCCCCGGCGCGTTGGGCTTCAGCGCGACCTCGAGCGTCACCGAGCCGGTCTTCATCGGCACCGCCAGCGTCGCCGTCTTGCCGTCGTCGAGCGTGAGCGACTGCTTCTCGACCTCGAAGCCCTCCATGGTGAGCTTCACTTCGAGCGGCCTCCCGGTGGGCAGATCCGTGATCTTCGCCGGAGTGACCTCGGGTCGAAGATCCCCGTCGATCCAAATCGCAGCGCCTGGCGGCGTGGTGGAGACGTCGATGGCCCCCTTGGGGACCGGCGCGACCGGCGGCGGGTTCACCGCGACCACCGGCTTCTTGTTGCGCTTGGAGACGTAGACCGCGGTCCCGACCCCGACGGCCAGGAGGAGCGCCGCCGCCGCGCCGCCGAGCGCCCACATGGCCGCGGCACGCGAGCGCGAGCGACGAATGGCGACGTCGGTCACGGTGCGCGACGCCGCCGGCATGCTCAGCGTGGCGCTCGCTCCTTGCTGACTCCCCGAAGACTCGGCGTCGTGCGGGGGCGGATCGGAGTGCGTGAGCTCGATGATCTCGGCGAGCTGCTTTCCTTGGAGGAGCGCCTCCTTTTGGGTGGCGAGCTTCTCCTCGAAGAGCGTCTGCATGAACTGCTGCAGCGCGATGTTGCTCACGGCGATGCGCTCGCCGCGGATGAACTCCTCGAGCGCGCCTTGCATCTCGCGCGCGCTCTGGTAGCGCTCGTCGCGCTCCTTCGCGAGCGCCTTCATGACGATCTTCTCGAGCTCCGGCGGATAATCCGGGCGGATCGACGAGGGGGTCGGGTACTCGCGATCGCAAATCAGCTTGAGCGTCTCGTACTCGCTCTGCCCCTTGAAGAGGCGCCGCCCGGTGGTGAGCTCGAAGAGCATGACGCCGGCGGCGAACACGTCGCTCCGCGCGTCGAGCTTCTCCCCCCGCGCTTGCTCGGGGCTCATGTAAGGGACCTTCCCTTTGAGCTTCCCGCTGCGGGTCTCGGAGTTCATCTTGCCGTCGCTCTTGGCGATGCCGAAGTCGACGACCTTCACGTCGCCGGAGAACGTGACGACCACGTTCTGCGGAGAGACGTCGCGGTGGACGATGTTCAGCGGCGAACCGTCGAGATCCTTCCGCTCGTGGGCGTACGCGAGCCCCGCGCACACGCCGAGGATGATCCCCAGCGCGTGCTCGCGGGGGAACTCGGCCATGTTGTGCACCTTCATCGCGCGGACGATGGAGCGAATGTCCTCGCCGTGGACATGCTCCATGGCGATGTAATAAGTGCCGTCGACCTGCCCGACGTCGAAGATCTGGACGATGTTGGGGTGCGAGAGCGTCGCCGCAATGCGCGCTTCGGCGAGGAGCATCTCGATGAACGCGCCGTCCGAGTTCATCTGCGGCAAGATGCGCTTGATGACGATCAGCTTCTCGAAGCCGGCGACGCTCTTCTGCAGCGCGAGAAAGAGCTCCGCCATCCCGCCGGTGGCGAGCTTGCGCAAAAGCGTGTACTTGCCGAACCGTTTCGGCAGCCCTTCGGCGAGCGGATCTGTGCCCACAGGGCCGCTGGCACCGGCATCGGGCGGCGGGGGCAGCATGGAAGCCCGTAAACCGTAGTCCGAGGGCGTGGGTCGGTCAATGAACGGTGCGGGCCAGATGTTCAGCAAAATCCGAGGAACCACCAAATGGCCGACGGCGGCCGCGCTCCTTCTGGCCTTCGGGGCCTTGGGGGCTGCTCCGCCTGAGGTTCACTTCAAGAAGCACCCGTACCTGCAGGGGCTCGGCGCGAGCCGCGTGGCGGTGCGCTTCGAGCTCGACGGCGCCGCCCCCGCGCGCCTCGAGATCGACAAGAAGGTGGTGGCGAAGGACGACGCCGCGATCACGTTCCACGAGCTCGCCGCCACGGGGCTCTCGCCGTCGACGACCTACCACGGGCACGTCGTGGCCGGCTCGGCCGAGGACGACGTCACCTTCACCACCGCTCCGGCCGACGACGCGGCCTCGCCCGTCTCCTTTCTCGTCTACGGCGACAACCGCACCGACGACGTCGCGCACACCGCGGTCGTCCGGGCGATGCGTTCGGCGACGGGCGACTTTCTCGTGAACACCGGCGACCTCGTGCAAGACGGCAGCGACGCCGAGCTGTGGCAGCGGTTCTTCGACGTGGAGGGGCCGATGCTCCGCGAGCGGTGCCTCTTCACCGCCGTCGGGAATCACGAGCTCCTCGAAGAGACGGCGACGAACTTCCTCCAGTACTTCGGCGCGCCGCCCGACGACGCGCCTCTGGCGATCGCCGCCGACGGTGGCGCGATCGACGGCGGCCCGCGCGCCAAGCTCGACGCCAGCGTGGCGGCGAACGCCGCGCCGCTCACGGGCACGCGCGCTCTCTTTCGCACGGCGCGATGGGGCCAAGTCCGCTTCTTCTTCTTGAACGGGATGGACACCTTCGTCAGCGGTGAAGAGCGCGACTGGCTCGACAAGGCTCTCGCGCGGGCCGACGCCGAGCCCGGTGTGACGTGGCGCATCGTCGTCGTGCATCACGGGCCGTGGTCTTCGGGACCGCACGGAGGCAACCCGCGCATCCTCGCCGCCCGGCTCCCCGAGATGTGGCGCTCGCACCACGTCGACCTCGTGCTCAGCGGGCACGATCACATCTACGAGCGCGGAGCCGCGCGCGGCCTCAAGTACATCGTGAGCGGGGGCGGCGGCGCGCCGCTCTACCGCATCAAGGCCGAGGACGACACCGCGTCGAAGGTCGAGTCGACGCTCCACTACATCGAAGCGAAGATCGACAAGAAGCACTTCGGCATGGTGGTTCACCGCGCCGACGGATCGATCCTGGAGCGTTGTGGCTTCGACCAGGAAGCGGGCGGCTCGGGGCCGTGGACGTGCGGCGCCAAAGACACGCCGAGCGACGAAAAGGCGCCGGCTGTCACCTCGGCCAAGCCCGAGCAAGGGAGCACGCAGAACGTCACACCTCCTGCGACTTCGCGCTGCGCGTGCGACGCGATCGGCCGTCGACCGTCTTCGCCGGGCGCGCTCGGCGCTCTCTTCGGCGTCCTCGCTGCGCTCTTCGTCCGCGCGCGAACGAAGCGCCAATCGGCCGATTGTGCGGTACGCTCGAGCTGATGCTGCGTTGGCTTTTCGTGCTCGCGATCGGCGTCGGCTTTGCGCCGCTCGCCGGGTGCGCGACCTACCGTGACGAGCTCGCGCGCGGCGAGACCGCCTTCGATCGGAGCTCCTACGACGAGGCGCTCGGCATCCTCCGCATGCTCGAACGCGACGAAGGGCGTCTTCGCCCCGAAGAGCGCGCGCGCTACGCCTACCTGCGCGGCATGACCGACTATCGCATCGGCTACCAGGCCGACGCGCGGCACTGGCTCCTCGTCGCGCAGGCGATGGAGAGCGAGACGCCGGGCCAGCTCCCGCCGGAGTGGAAGCCGCGCCTCGACGAGGCGGTGACCGCGCTGAACGAGCAGGTCTACACCGGGGGCATCGAGAACCTCGCCACCGCGGCCCCCACGAAGACGCGATGAGCGATCCGCGCGCACCGCTCGGCCTCGCGCCGAAGTCCGCGCTTTCGCGCCATCGCGCGCGGGTCCTCGTGGCGCTGGGGGCGACGAGCGCGCTGGGGATCGCCGTCGCGGTCGCCGGCGGGTGCAGCACGAGCAGCTCGCACGACACGTTCGATCCTGGGCAGCCCGAGGCGAGCGACGAGCCGCCCGTCGTCGACAACGACGCCGCCTGCGGTCTTCGCTGCCAGCAGAAGAACTGCAGCGACGGCAAGACGACGAGCGTGAGCGGCGTCGTGCTCGATCCCGCGGGGAAGAACCCGATCTACAACGCCATCGTCTACGTGCCCGCGGCCGACGTGAAAGCGTTCGAGCCCGGCGTGCACTGCGACACGTGCGGCACGGTGGCGACCGGCGCGCCGCTCGTCTCCACGCTCACCGACGTGCACGGGCACTTCAAGCTCGACAACATGCCGGTCGGCGCGAACATCCCGCTGGTCATTCAGATCGGTCGCTGGCGGCGCCGCATCACGCTCCCGAGCGTCCCCGAGTGCGTGGAGACACCGCTCACCGATCCGAACCTCACGCGCCTGCCCAAGAACAAGAACGAAGGCGACATCCCTCAGATCGCCATCACCACCGGCTGCGATCCGATGGAGTGTCTCCTCCGTTCGTTCGGCATCGACGACTCGGAGTTCACGGCGCCGACGCAGTTCGGTCGCGTGCACCTCTACAAGTCGGCGAACGGAGCGGGGGCACTGGGCTCGCCGTTCGCGCAGACCTTGTGGGAGGATCCGGCGGCGCTCGCGAAGTACGACATGATCTTGATGTCGTGCGAGTGCGGCACGAACCCCGAGACCAAATCGACCCAGGCGCGCCAGAACCTGCACGACTACATCAGCGCGGGCGGGCGCGTCTTCGCGGCGCACTACCACTACATCTGGTTCGAAGAAGGGCCGCTCGACTTCGTCGGGACCGCCGCGTGGACGCCGAACGCCAACGCCTCCAACACGACGGTGTTCAACATCGACACGAGCTTCCCCAAGGGGCAAGCGCTCTCCGATTGGCTCGGCGGGATCGACGCGTCCGCCGGACCCGGGCAGATCCACATGAGCTACGTCGCCAACGACGTGGGTGAGGTCACCGCCGGCACCTCGCAGCGCTGGATCTACGAAGTCTCCGACGCTGGACCCGACGCCAAGACCGACGCCGGCGTGCCCCTCTACGGATCGCGCGCGAAGTACTATTCGTTCAACGCGCCGGTGGGGAAGCCGCCGGCCGAGCAGTGCGGGCGCGTCGTCTACACGGACATCCACTTCGGCATCGAGAAGTCGAACCCCGCGACGAATCTGTTCCCCGACAACTGCGATCCGTCGAGGACGAACGACGAAGCCAAGGCGCTCGAGTTCTTGCTCTTCGATCTCGCGTCGTGCGTGCAGCGCGACGTCGACCCTCCCACGCCGCCCAAGTAACGAACGATACGTTCGCGGAGACCGATCATGCAGATGCGCAAGCTTTGGATCGGAGGCGTGGGGCTCGCGATGGCGATGGCGTTCACCGTCGCCGTCGTCGAGGCGTGCTCGGACTCGCAGACGCACGAGTTCGGCACGGCAGACGACGCCGGCGACGAGGACTTCACCGTCGACGCCAACTTCACCGACGGCAACGGCGGGCCGTGCGGGCTGAAGTGCCGTCAGACCACCTGCGAAGGGGGGAAGACGACGAGCATCAGCGGCGTCGTGCTCGATCCCGCGGGGCAGCTCCCGATCTACAACGCCATCGTCTACGTGCCGCAGGAAGCGCTCAAGCCGTTCCCCTCCGGCGCCACCTGCGACAAGTGCGGCACGCTCGCTTCGGGCCTACCGCTCGTCACCACGCTGACCGACGCCAAGGGGCACTTCGTGCTCGAGAACATGCCGACCGGCGCGGACGTCCCGGTCGTCGTGCAAGTGGGCAAGTGGCGGCGGCAGCTCACCGTGCCGAACGTCGCCGCGTGCACCGACACCCCCATCACCGACACGAACCTCACCCGCTTGCCACGCAAGGCCTCGGAAGGGGACATGCCGCAGATCGCGCTCGTCACCGGGTGCGACGCGATGGAGTGCTTCCTCCGCAACATCGGCATCGACGACAGCGAGTTCACCGCGCCGAGCGGCCCGGGGCACGTGCACATGTACCAAGGCCAAGCGGCCTTCGATCACGGAGGCTCGATCCCCGAGGGGGGCGCGCCCGACGCCGCGGTGCTCTGGGACGACAGCGCGCAGCTCTCGAAGTACGACTTGGCGATCTTCGCCTGCGAGTGCGCGGTGCACGCCGAGTCGAAGCCGCCCGAAGCGCTCGCTGCCGTGCGGAGCTACGTGAACGGCGGCGGGCGCCTCTTCGCCGCGCACTACCACGGCTATTGGATCCGCGACGGCGGTGCCGACCTCAACTCCGTCGGCACCTGGCGCAACACCGAGTCGGACAACACCGTCTTCGGCACCGAGCTCGACGTCGAGCAGACCTTCCCCAAGGGGCAAGCGCTCGCCGAGTGGCTCGTCAACGTCGGTGCGTCGTCGAAGAAGGGGGTGCTCGGCGCGGGCGGCGTCGCGTGGGATCTCACCGCGGCGAACCCGACCGAGGCGACGGCGTGGATCACCACCGACCCCAAGCCGGGGCAACGCGCGCCCACGTACCTCACCTTCAACACGCCGGTGGGGCAGCAGGATCAGTGCGGGCGCGTCGTCTTCACCGATCTCCACGTCTCGGCGAACACCGACGGCAAGGTGTTCCCCTCGGGGTGCACCGATCCCTCGCTCACCGAGCGCGAGAAGGCGCTCGAGTTCTTGTTCTTCGATCTGTCCTCCTGCATCCAGAAGGACAGCGATCCGCCCGTTCCGCCGCGCTGACGCGTCAGCCCGTGCGTCGCAGGCGCGCGGCGAGCTCGTCCTTCGTCGCGAGCTTCATCTTCTTCAGCTCGGCGGCGTGCGCGCGGTCGGCGGGGGTCATGTGCACCCCGCGACGTTCGATCTTTCGAATCTGAAGATCGAGCGCACGGTGGCGCGCCTCGAGATCGCGAAGATTGGCCCGACGCAGCGGCAGAATGAGCATGTTCCCTCCTATTGTCGAAGCGGACGTCATCGGACCTCCGCCGGCGCGAGGCTGCAACCCGACCACGAGTTCAGGTGGCACCGTCTCCTCCACGCCGTTCGGTCGACGCGCAAGGGGCGCGCTTCATTCCCGCGTCGTGTGCACCCCCCGGAACGTCGCAAACTTTTGCGGCGCTCCCCTCGCGCGGCGGTAGGCTCCGTGCCCCGACCGAACATCGACCGCGTCGCTCGGCCCCGGACATCGTCTCGTGAACCTCCGCCCCCTCCTGCCTCTTGCCATCGTCGGCTTCGGCGCTTTTGCCGGGTGCACGTGCGACAAGCGCAAATCGGGCACCGACCCCGCGCCCGCCGTCCCTTCGGCCCCCGCGGAAGAGCCTGCCGCCGCAGCGCCGGTCGACGCTGCGCGCGCGCTCTTGAGCGACGCCGAGCGGCGCGCGCTCGCAAAGTGTCCCACGACGGTCTTCCCCGCGCGGGTCGAGGTGACCGACGTGCCGGACGGCGTGGTGGTGCTCGTGACCTCGCTCGACGAAGGGGCGGTGAAGGACATTCGCGCGCGCGCCGCGCTCGTGGCCTCGGCGCGCACCGAAGCGGGGGACGACTTGCTCTTCCGTCGCTGCCCGGTGGCGCTCCCCGGCGCGACCATCGGCGTGCGCGACGTCGACGCCGGAGTCGAGCTCACCTTGCGGGCCACGAAGGCCGGCGGCGTCAGCGAGCTCCGCGCCGAGGTGCGCGCGCGCGAGGACGCGGTCGCCTCGGGATTCTGAGCGCGCCGGCACCGAAGCGGCGGGAACCTCGCCCGGGTGCACGTACACTAACCGTGCGATGCCCTTCGACGCGCGGCCCCTCGTCCTCGCCTTTGCGGCGCTCGCTCTCGCCGGCTGCGCCTCCGCCGCGCCTCCGGCGAAGGCCCCGCCGCCGCGCCAAGAAGCGGTCCCCACGCAGATCCTCGCCCCGCGCGTGGCCGGCTCGGTGCGCGAGCTCCTCGCCCAAGGTGAGCACGCGCTCGCCGAACAGCAGTGGCAAGTCGCGGCCGACGCGTTCTCCGCCATCCTCGCCGCGGGCGACGGCGAGCTCGAGCCGGCGCTTCGTCCGCTCGTGCGGCTCGATCTCGCGACCGCCGAAGAGGGGCTCGATCACCGCGCACGCGCGCGCGATCTCTGCCACGAGGTCGCGCGCCTCTGGCCCGCTTCGCGGGAGGCGCGGCTCGCCTTGCTTCGCGCCACCTCGCTCCACGTCTCGCTCGAAGAGTGGAAAGAGCTCGGCGAGACGGGCGATGCGCTCCTCTGGCGGAGCGATCTCGACGCGGTGGAGAAGCTCACCGCGCTCGGCGCCCGCGGCCTTTCGCGCATCGAGCTCGGCGACGAGCCGGGCGCCACGCGCGACGTGCAAGACGGCGTCGACATCATCGAGCAGCTTCACTACGGCGAAGGGGGGCGCTTGCCGCCGGGCGCAGCTCAGGTCCGCTTCGCGTTGGGAGAGATCCGTCGCTACCGCTCGGAGCAAGTCCGCTTCACCGACGTGGAAGCGCAGGTCTACGCGCCGGGGACGACCGACAAGCGCGCGCAGGCCGTCCCGCCTGATTTTCTCTCGCGCCTCGAGGCGCGCTGCCAGCTCCTGCTCGACGCGCAGAGCGCCTTCGCCGACGCCATGCGTGCGACCGATCCGCGCTGGACGGCGATGGCCGGCTACCGCGTGGGGGAGATGTACCGGAAGCTCCACCACGACTTGATGGTGATCCCGCCCACGCTCCTCGCGAAGACCGACAAGCAGCGGCAGATCTTCTACGCCATCATGCACGTGCGCTACCGCGTGCTGCTCGAGAAGGCGGACGACATGATGGGGCGGACCCTCGCGCTCACCCCGCAGAGCGACACCGCGGCCTGGGTCACGCGCGCCCAAGAAACCCGCGCCGGCATCCAGCAGGCCTTGGAAGAGGAGAAGGCGATCTTGAAGACCTTCCCCTTCACCGAGGAAGAGGTCCAGGGAGCCATTGAAATCATGAAGAAAAAGGCCGAGGCGAAGCGAATCGCCGACGAAAAGGCGGCCGAGCGCCGCGCCCCGAAGCCTCGCTGACGGCCTCCCGCAAGGGGGCCGCGGGCATCCCCCTCGGGCTCCCGGGGCTGCGCACGAACCCGCGCGCACCCCGTGCGCGGCGCGCTTCGTGACGCGCAGCGGCGGCGACGCTTGACACGCCTCGCACCTCGCGCTACCCGTGCGCACCCCCGCCGACCCGATTCATCTAGCAAGGAGCGCGCCTTCACTTGCGAAGGTCCCCTCCCTGAGCTACCTTGCGCCCCCCTTCGTCCCCGTAAGCTGGCGTAGCTCAATGGTAGAGCACCTGTTTTGTAAACAGGTGGTTAGGGGTTCAACTCCCCTCGCTAGCTCGAACAGCGCGCCGCGGCGGAGCCTCCGAAATAAGAAAAGAAGCAGATAAGGAATCTTGGAATCGCACGATAACTTCTAGAGGAATTACGGAGGGTTGCCCGAGTGGCCAAAGGGAGCAGACTGTAAATCTGCCGGCTATGCCTTCGATGGTTCGAATCCATCACCCTCCACCCGCCCACGGATCGCATGTCGCGGGAGTAGCTCAGTTGGTAGAGCGTCAGCCTTCCAAGCTGAACGTCGCCGGTTCGAACCCGGTCTCCCGCTCGAAGTCGCAGACGAAGTCACGCAGCACGCAGCAGACACACGCAGCAGGCACTAGAGGACAGACCGAGAAGCAGCAGCAACCGAAGGCCCACCTAGCTCAGTGGTAGAGCACTTCCTTGGTAAGGAAGAGGTCACGGGTTCAAGCCCCGTGGTGGGCTCGAAGGCGTAGTCAACGAGGAGCCCTTCTCTTCAGGAGAGACCAGCCATGGCGAAAGAGAAATTCAACCGCACGAAGCCCCACGTGAACGTCGGCACGATTGGTCACATCGACCACGGGAAGACGACGCTGACCGCTGCCCTCGTGAAGGTGCAGTCGAAGAAGGGTCTCGCGAAGGTCATCTCGTACTCGGACATCGCCAAGGGCGGTACGGTGCGTGACGCCACGAAGACGGTGACGATCGCCGCTTCGCACGTGGAGTACGAGAGCGAGACGCGCCACTACGCGCACGTCGATTGCCCGGGCCACGCGGACTACATCAAGAACATGATCACGGGCGCGGCGCAGATGGACGGGGCGATCCTCGTCGTCTCTGCGCTCGACTCGGTCATGCCGCAGACGCGCGAGCACGTTCTTCTCGCGCGCCAGGTCGGCTTGAACCACATCGTGGTCGCGCTCAACAAGTGCGACGCGGTGGAAGACGCGGAGATGCTCGAGCTCGTCGAGATGGAAGTCCGCGAGCTTCTGAACAAGTACAAGTTCAACGGCGACACGGCGAAGATCATCCGCGTGGCGGCGTTCCCGGCGCTGAACGGCGAAGAGAAGTGGGAGAAGTCGATCGGCGAGCTGATCGCCGCCCTCGACTCGGAGATCCCCGAGCCGAAGCGCGACATCGACAAGCCGTTCCTGATGGCGATCGAGGACGTGTTCTCGATCAAGGGCCGCGGGACCGTGGTTACGGGTCGCGTCGAGCGCGGGATCGTGAAGACGGGCGAAGAGGTGGAGATCATCGGCTTCCGCGACACGCGTAAGACGGTCGTCACCGGCGTGGAGATGTTCCGCAAGCTCCTCGACGAGGGGCGCGCGGGCGACAACATCGGCGTCCTCCTCCGCGGTATCGAGAAGAACGACGTCGAGCGCGGGCAGATCCTCTGCAAGCCGGGCTCGGTGACGCCGCACAAGAAGTTCCAGGGCGAGGTGTACGTCCTGAAGAAGGAAGAGGGCGGCCGTCACACGCCGTTCTTCACGAACTACCGCCCGCAGTTCTACATGCGGACGACGGACGTGACCGGCACGTGCGAGCTCCCCGAAGGGACCAAGATGGTCATGCCGGGGGACAACATCACGATGACGATCTCGCTCATCACCCCCGTCGGTCTCGAGGAGCAGATGCGCTTCGCGATCCGCGAGGGCGGCAAGACCGTCGGCGCCGGCATCGTCACCAAGGTCCTCGAGTAACTACGACCGAGAAAACGAGCGGGCGGCGCGCGAAGAGCGTGCTCGCCCGCTCGGTCGTCTCCGAAGCTCCAGAACCGAATCGCTGGAGTGCGCCATGGCCGAACGAATCCTCATCACACTGGCGTGCTCGGACTGCGCCGCACGGAACTACAAGACGACGAAGAAGCCAGGGCACAAGGGGCAAATCGAGCTCAAGAAGTTCTGCCCCACCTGCAAGAAGCACACGGTCCACAAGGAAACAAAGTAACGAACCTAGGGGTTTAGCTCAGTTGGTAGAGCAGCGGATTCCAAATCCGCAGGTCGTGGGTTCGAGCCCCTCAGCCCCTGCCGAAGCCCGAGTCGCCGAGCGCGACTCCTCACGAAGACGAATCGCGAATCTCCAAGAGAATCCAAATGGCCACCGAAGAAGAGCTCGAAAAAGCAGAAGAGACCGAAGGGGGCGACGAGCCCTCGACGGACGAGTCTGCCCGCGAAGCCTCGGAAGAGGCCGAGGCGGACGAGCGTGATTCGGACGACTCGCCCAGCGACGAGTCGCCGGAAGAAGCGGCCGCGCGCGACAAGGCGGAGCGCTCCGTCGAGCTGCGCGAGCGCGAGAGCGACGACGACGACGGCGGCGCGGTGGCTCCGCAGCAGCTCGGCACCGCGCGCTTCGTGTACGGCGCGTACTTCGCCGGCGCGATCGGCATCGCCTTCTTCGCCTCCAAGGCGGTCGACGCCGCGTGGACGCGCCTCGCCATGTGGAAGCCCGGCTTCGGGGATCCGCACGACGAGTACGTGATGCCCATCGCCGCGCTCATCGGCGCCGGCACCGCCTTCTACTATTGGAAGCGCACGCGCGCGCGGCAGCTCGCCGAAGAAGTGGCGAGCGAGCTCTCCAAGGTCACGTGGCCCACGAAGCAAGAGGTCACGAACAACACGGCGGTCGTGCTCGTCACCACCGCGTTCGCCGTCGTCTTCTTCGCGTTGATGGACCGCTTCTGGGGGTTCGTCACGAACCTCGTCTACGGGTCATAGCCATGAACAGAGCTATGAACAGCGGCGCGCTCGACCAAGGGCGCGGCTCTCGGACCGCCGAAATTGCAGGCTCACCCACCAAGGATTCGGCTATGGCGAAAAAGTGGTACGTCATCCAGACCTACTCGGGATTCGAGGCCAAGGTGCGCGAGTCGCTCCAGCAGCGGATCAAGGAGCACAACAAGGAAGCCATCTTCGGCGAGATCCTGATCCCCACCGAGACGGTCCAAGAGCAGCGCGCCGGCGGTAAGGCCCGCGTTCGCCAGAAGACGAGCTTCCCCGGCTACATCTTCGTCGAGATGGACATGAGCGAGGAGGCCTGGCACCTCGTCAAGGACACCCCGAAGGTCACCGGTTTCATCGGCAACCAGAAGCCGCAAGAGGTGAAGCCGCCGCAGATCGACGATCTTCGCAAGATCATCGTCGAGGGCGCCGTGAAGCCGAAGCCGCGCGTCTCCTTCGAGGCGGGCGACGAGATCCGCGTCATCGACGGCGCGTTCGCGAACTTCTCCGGCACGGTCGAGGAAGTGAAGCCCGACAAGCAGAAGCTCAAGGTGAAGGTGTCGATCTTCGGGCGCGCGACGCCCGTCGAGCTCGACTTCGCGCAGGTCGAGAAGCGCGCCTAGGCGACTCGCCCGGCACACGAGAACCAAGGATTACGAATTCGAAGTTTCAACACTGCGTACTACGGACACTCCTCAATATTCGAGTGACCCCGTAGGAGCAAAACCGGGAAGCCGCCGGACTCCGGCAACTCCCCGCGGAATACGAGAATCAGATGGCGAAGAAAGTCACCGGTCAAATCAAGCTGCAGCTCCCCGCTGGCAAGGCGAACCCCGCCCCGCCGGTCGGCCCCGCGCTCGGCTCGCACGGCGTCAACATCATGGGCTTCTGCAAGGAGTTCAACGCCAAGACGCAGGGCAGCGACATGATCATCCCGGTGGTGATCACGGTCTACTCGGACCGCTCCTTCACCTTCGAGCTGAAGACCCCGCCGGCGAGCGTTCTCCTCAAGAAGGCCGCTGGCCTCTCGACGCAGAAGAAGCCGGGCGCCGGCTCCAAAGAGCCGAACAAGAACAAGGTCGGCAAGGTCTCGGAGAAGCAGGTCCGCGAGCTCGCCGAGCTCAAGATGAAGGACATGAACTGCACCGACGTCGAGTCGGCGATCCGCACCATCAAGGGCACCGCCCGCTCGATGGGCATCGACATCGGATGACGCCCCCCGCGCTCGCTTCGCTGCGGGCGCCCATCCACGAACTCGAATCGCAACACGAAAGCAACCACCACCGCCCGGGGCGATCCCGGCAACGGTGGGAGGTCCACAAGACCGAGAAGGAGGACGATGCCGAAGGTTCCGAAGCAACGCGCGAAGGCCGACGAGTTGGTCGATCGTTCGCGCAAATACAGCGTCGACGAGGCGGTGGTCATCGTAAAGAAGGCCAAGTTCGCCAAGTTCGACGAAACGGTCGATCTCGCGGTCCGTCTCGGCGTGAATCCCAAGCACGCCGATCAGATGGTTCGCGGAGCGATCGTGCTCCCGCACGGGACGGGTCAATCCGTTCGCGTGCTGGTCTTCGCCAAGGGCGAAAAGGAGCGCGAGGCCAAAGAGGCCGGCGCCGATTTCGCCGGTAGCGACGACATGGTGGCCAAAGTGTCCGAGGGGTTCTTGGATTTCGATCGCGTGATCGCGACGCCCGACATGATGGGCGCCGTCGGTAAGCTCGGTCGCGTCCTCGGTCCTCGAGGTCTCATGCCGAACCCCAAGGTCGGCACGGTCACCTTCGACGTCGCGTCCGCGGTGAAGGAAGCCAAAGGCGGCAAGATCGAGTACCGCGTCGAGAAGGCTGGCATCGTCCACGCCCGCATCGGCAAGGTCTCGTTCGCGGAGAACGCTCTCGCGGACAACGCCAAGGCTCTCATCAACGCCCTCGTGCGGCAGAAGCCGTCCACGGCGAAGGGAACCTACCTCCGTAGCATCTCGGTCTCGTCCACGATGGGCCCGGGTGTGAAGATCGATCCGGCCGAGTTCATCGGTCGCACCGAGGAGACGTGATGGAATCACAAGCTCCCATGAGCCTGCGCTCGGCCTCCAAGGCCGCGCAGGTCAAGAAGGACACCGAGATCGCGCAAATCCGCGACCGGTTCCAGCGCAGCACCGCCGCTGTCTTCCTGAACTATCAGGGGATGACGGTGGCGAGCGTGACCAAGCTCCGCGCCGACTTCCGCAAGGCAGGCGTCGAGTACAAGGTCTGCAAGAACACCCTCGTCAAGCATGCCCTCAAGGAGACCACCTACGGCGCCGCCCTCAAGGGGACGCTGGTCGGCATGACGGGGATCGCCTGGAGCTTCGAAGACCCCTCCGCCGCCGCCAAGGTGGTGAAGGCCTTCCGCAAGGACAACGGTCCCGAGGGAGAGAAGCTCACCGTCAAGGCAGGTGTCATCGACGGGACGATCCTCGACGCGAAAGCCGTCGAAGATCAGCTCGCCTCGATGCCCGGCAAAGACGAGCTTCGCGCCAAGTTGCTCGCGACGTTCCAAGCGCCGCTCCAGCAGCTCGTCGCCCTCCTCGCCGCGCCCGCGCAGAACTTCGCGTATCTGCTCGCCGCGCGTGAGGCGGAGCAAAGCAAGTAACACCCCCGAACCCAGATTTTGCCGACTTCCAAATAGGGAATCGGCGTCAAAGACTCGATATCAAGATTACGGAGATTATCATGGCGGACATCAGCAAAGACCAGGTCGTCGATTACCTTTCGAACCTGCCGGTCATCCAGATCGCGGAGCTCATCAAGACCCTCGAAGACAAGTGGGGCGTCAAGGCGGCTCCGGTGGCGGTGGCGGCGGGCCCGGCGGCGGCCGGTCCGGCGGCTGCGGCCGAAGAGAAGACGGAGTTCACCGTCGAGCTCAAGGACGCGGGCGCGAACAAGATCAACGTCATCAAGGTCGTTCGCGAAATCACGGGTCTCGGGCTCAAGGAAGCCAAGGACCTCGTCGAGGCCGCGCCGAAGCCCCTCAAGGAGGGCGTGTCCAAGGCCGAGGCCGAGGACTTCAAGAAGAAGCTCGAAGAGGCCGGCGCCAAGGTCGAGCTCAAGTAAGTGCGTTTGAATCAGTTTCTTTCTTGAGCGCCTGAGAGGGACGGCGCGGCGGGAGTGATCCCGCCGCTTCGTCCCTGTCGGCGTTTTCCCTACTCCCTGCGCCTTCGGCCGTTCCACGAACGGCACGAGCGAGGCGCACGGAGGGGCCCCTTAGACAGCCGGTTCGAGACAGCAGCAGCAGGAATTGAGCATCGCGTCGGTGTCGTGACCGAGGCGGAGCTCAAGAGGAGCAGCGATGGCGAGCGCGATCCAGTCCAACTTCCGTATCCGTAAGAACCTCGGGCGCATCAACCGCGTGATCGAGGTCCCCAACCTGATCGACATCCAGAAGTCGTCCTACGACAAGTTCCTCCAGACGAACGTGCCGCAAAGCGAGCGCGTCGAGGTGGGCTTGCAGGCGGTCTTCCGCAGCGTCTTCCCGATCAAGGACTTCAACGGAACGAGCGAGCTCGTCTTCGTCAGCTACAACCTCGAGAAGCCCAAGTACGACGTCGAAGAGTGCCGCCAGCGCGGCCAGACGTACGCCGCGCCGATCAAGGTCACCATCCAGCTGATGATCTACGACACCCGCGATGGCGGGGAGCGCATCGTCCGCGACATCAAGGAGCAAGAGGTCTACTTCGGCGAAATCCCGCTGATGACGGACACCGGCACCTTCATCATCAACGGCACGGAGCGCGTCGTCGTCAGCCAGCTCCACCGGTCACCGGGCGTCTTCTTCGACCACGACAAGGGGAAGACCCACTCGAGCGGCAAGCTCCTCTACTCGGCGCGCGTCATCCCGTACCGCGGCTCGTGGCTCGACTTCGAGTTCGACCCGAAGGACATCATCTACGTCCGTATCGACCGTCGCCGGAAGATGCACGCCACCGTGCTGCTCCGCGCGCTCGGCTACTCGACGCAGGATCTCCTCAACTACTTCTACAACACCGAGACGGTGCACCTGGAGAAGGGTGGGAAGTACGGCAAGAGCGTCGAATACGATCTCCTCGCCGGACAGCGCTCGACCCGCGACATCAAGGTCGGCAGCGAAGTCATCGTCAAGAAGAACTCCAAGTTCACCAAGGTCGCGATCAAGAAGCTCAAGGAAGCCAAGGTCGATCGCCTCCAGGTCGATCCCGAGGAGCTCGTGGGCAAGGTCGCGGCGCACGACGTCGTCGACCGTGAGACCGGCGAGGTCCTCCTCGAGGTCAACGAAGAGGTCAGCGAAGCGAAGCTCGAGAAGCTCCGCGAAGCGGGCGTCGAGTCGTTCAAGATCCTCTTCATCGACGGCTTGAACGTCGGCTCCTACCTCCGCGACACCCTGCTCGCCGAGAAGGTGAAGACCACCGAAGACGCGATCATGGAGATCTACCGTCGCCTCCGCCCGGGTGACCCCCCGACGCTCGAGACGGCGAAGACGCTCTTCAACAACCTGTTCTTCAACCCGGAGCGCTACGACCTCTCCAAGGTCGGCCGCCTCAAGTTGAACTACAAGTTCTACCGCGACCTCCCCGAGGAGCAGCGCCCCGCGCTCGACACGCAGGTCCTCACTGCGCAAGACATCCTCGAGACCGTTCGTCACCTCATCGAGCTGAAGAACGGCCGCGGGTCGGTCGACGACATCGACCACCTCGGCAACCGCCGCGTCCGCGCCGTCGGCGAGCTCATGGAGAACCAGTACCGCATCGGTCTGGTCCGCATGGAGCGCGCCATCAAAGAGCGCATGAGCATGTCGCAAGAGATCGACACGCTCATGCCGCACGACCTCATCAACGCGAAGCCCGTCTCCGCGGTGGTGAAGGAGTACTTCGGCAGCTCGCAGCTCTCGCAGTTCATGGACCAGACGAACCCGCTCTCCGAAGTGACGCACAAGCGTCGCCTCTCGGCGCTCGGGCCCGGCGGTCTCACGCGTGAGCGCGCCGGCTTCGAAGTGCGCGACGTGCACCCGACGCACTACGGCCGTATCTGCCCGATCGAGACGCCGGAAGGTCCGAACATCGGCCTCATCGCGTCGCTCTCCACCTTCGCGCGCGTCAACGACTACGGCTTCGTCGAGACGCCGTACCGCAAGGCGGGCGAGGGGAAGGTCACCGACGACGTCTCCTGGTACTCGGCGCTCGAGGAAGAGGCGAAGTACATCGCCCAGGCCTCGGCCGCGGTGGACGAGAAGGGGAAGTTCAAGGAGAGCCTCGTGCCGGCGCGCCTCAACGGCGACCCGCACATGGTCACCCCCGACATGATCCAGCTCATGGACGTGTCGCCGAACCAGATGGTGTCCGTCGCCGCCGCGCTCGTTCCGTTCCTCGAGCACGACGACGCCAACCGCGCGCTCATGGGCGCGAACATGCAGCGCCAAGCGGTGCCGCTCGTTCGCTCGCATGCGCCGTACGTCGGCACCGGCATGGAAGCGCGCCTCGCGCGTGACTCCGGCGTCTGCATCGTCGCCAAGCGCGACGGCATCATCGAGAGCGTGGACGCGACCCGCATCGTCGTCCGCGCCGAAGGGGACAACGCCGAGATCCCCGACATCTACTCGATGACGAAGTTCCAGCGCTCGAACCAGTCGACCTGCTTCAACCAGAAGCCGATCGTCCGCGCGGGCGAGAAGGTGAAGACCGGCGACGTCCTCGCCGACGGTCCCGCCTGCGACATGGGCGAGCTCGCGCTCGGTCAGAACGTGCTCGTCGCGTTCATGCCGTGGCAGGGCTACAACTTCGAGGACTCGATCCTCATCTCCGAGCGCATCGCCAAGGACGACGTCTTCACCTCGATCCACATCGAGGAGTTCGAGTGCGTCGCCCGCGACACGAAGCTCGGCAAGGAAGAGATCACCCGCGACATCCCGAACGTCGGCGAAGAGGCCCTGAAGGACCTCGACGAGAGCGGCATCATCCGCATCGGCGCCGAGGTGAAGCCGGGCGACATCCTCGTCGGCAAGATCACGCCGAAGGGCGAGACGCAGCTCTCTCCCGAAGAGAAGCTCCTCCGCGCCATCTTCGGTGAGAAGGCCGGCGACGTCCGCGACAGCTCGCTCCGCGTCCCCCCGGGCGTGGGCGGCATCGTCATCAACGCGCACATCTTCGCCCGTCGCAACACGGAGAAGGACGAGCGCGCTCAGGCCATCGAGAACTCGGAGCGCCTCCGCCTCGAGAAGATGCGCGACGAGGAAATCGCGATCCTGCGCGACTCCTTCTTCCGCAACTTGAAGCGCCAGCTCACGGGCCAGGTCACGAACGGCAAGCTCGTCGACGACAAGGGGAAGGTCCTCGCGCAGAAGGGCGCCACCCTCGACGAGGCGACCCTCGACTCGATCCCGCAGAAGTACTGGGGCGAGCTTCCGGTCGAAGGCAACGAAGAGCTCGCCGCCAAGGTGAAGGACCTGGAAGAGATCATCCAGGTTCGCGAGGAGCACTTCCGCGACAAGATCGACCGCCTCACCAAGGGCGACGATCTCCTGCCGCCGGGCGTCATCAAGATGGTGAAGGTCTACGTCGCCATCAAGCGCAAGCTCCAGGTCGGCGACAAGATGGCCGGACGCCACGGCAACAAGGGCGTCATCAGCCGGATCCTCGCCGAAGAGGACATGCCGTACCTCCAAGACGGTCGTCCGGTGGACATCGTCCTGAACCCCCTCGGCGTTCCGAGCCGCATGAACGTCGGGCAGATCCTGGAAACGCACCTCGGCTGGGGCGCTCGCGTCCTCGGCTGGCAGTTCCAGTACATGCTCGACCAGAAGTTCGGCGCGCAAGCGATCCGCGAGCACATCCTTCGCGTCTTCGACGGCGACGCTCAGCTCCACAAGTGGCTGACGAAGCTCTCGGACGACGAGATCAAGAAGGTCGCGTTCAAGCTGCGCAACGGCGTCCACTACGCGAGCCCCGTGTTCGACGGCGCTCCCGAGCGTTCGATCAAAGACGCGCTGGCCATCTCGGGTCTCCCCGAGTCCGGTCAAGCGGTGCTCTTCGACGGCCGCACGGGCGAGGCCTTCGACCAGGAGGTGACCGTGGGCGTGATGTACATGCTCAAGCTCCACCACCTCGTCGACGACAAGATCCACGCTCGGTCGATCGGCCCCTACTCGCTCGTCACCCAGCAGCCGCTGGGAGGCAAAGCGCAGTTCGGCGGTCAGCGCCTGGGAGAGATGGAAGTGTGGGCCATGGAAGCGTACGGCACTGCGTACGCGCTCCAGGAGTTCCTCACCGTCAAGAGCGACGACGTCATGGGCCGCACGCGCATGTACGAAGCCATCGTCAAGGGAGAGCACACGCTCGAGCCGGGTCTGCCGGAGAGCTTCAACGTGCTCATCAAGGAGCTCCAGGCGCTCTGCCTGAACGTCGAGCTCGTCGAGCCGAATCGCGCCGACCAGGCCGCCGAGGAGTAGACGCGCTCGGGGCTACGCGGCGAGGAGGACCCACCTCGCCGCGACCGCCCCGACGCCGCTCGCTCCTGAATCAGTTTTTCTGGGTTCGTAGTTTCCGTTTTGAGAGAGGTATCCCCGATGCGCGACATCTTCAGCTTCTTCGAGAAGCCCAAGGATCCGCTTTCGTTCAGCGCGATTCGTATTTCGCTCGCGTCTCCCGAGAAGATTCGTGAGTGGTCGCACGGCGAGGTCAAGAAGCCCGAGACCATCAACTACCGAACCTTCAAGCCGGAGCGGGACGGCCTCTTCTGCGCCAAGATCTTTGGCCCGGTGAAGGACTACGAGTGCAACTGCGGCAAGTACAAGCGCATGAAGCACCGCGGCATCGTCTGCGAGAAGTGCGGCGTCGAAGTCATCCAGAGCAAGGTGCGTCGTGAGCGCCTCGGCCACATCAACCTGGCCACGCCGGTCGCGCACATCTGGTTCTTGA